>NZ_MRUL01000025.1 GCF_002006995.1 Izhakiella australiensis
CTGTAACGTCCTGCGCAGCTTATCAGGATATTTGCCCGGATATTTCTCCTGCAGATACTCAAGAACCGTTGCCGGCGAGATTTGCGGCCGGGATTCAAGTAAGGGAAGAATGTCGCTCAGCCAGACATCCTCCAGAGGATCCTGGCGGGTCCGCCAGTGTCGCTCCCCGAACGGTTGCCACTGTCCTTTTTCAATACGCCGGCCTGAACGGACCGAGATGCCCGCAGTAGCCGCAGCGGCTTCCTGGGTAAGACCTTTATTACGTTGAGTCATGTAAAAACTGACCTGCCTGATATTCAGCGCCACAACCTCTCCCGGGTGGGGAAAAAACGGGACGCTAAGGTTACAAACAGGCCAGAGTAATTGTCGCGAATCGGACGGGGTAATTGTCGCCTAATAGCTGAAATTCATGCTTGATACCAATATCTGTATTTTCACCATCAAAAATAAGCCTGAACACGTCAGAGAACGCTTCAACCTCAACACGTCCAGAATGTGTATCAGCTCCGTCACCCTGATGGAGCTGATTTATGGTGCTGAAAAAAGCCAGGCACCGGAACGTAATCTTGCCGTGGTGGAGGGGTTTGTATCCCGCCTGGAGGTCCTGGACTATGACACGCAGGCAGCGATACATAGCGGGCAAATCCGGGCCGAACTTGCCCGCAAGGGAACGCCTGTCGGACCTTACGACCAGATGATTGCCGGACATGCCCGTAGCCGCGGACTGGTAGTTGTCACAAATAACCTTCGCGAGTTTGAACGTATTCCGGGTATCCGAACAGAAGACTGGTGCTAGGCTGCGTCCCTTAATTTGTATTAGTCGCGACTTGATCTGACACTGGACCTTGAAAGGTTGAGAGTTACCGGTTTTGATATGGGTGTCTAATCCTTATACAAAACACGAGGTAACTCTCATGCTTCATACTAACAATCCCATCATCAAACACAAAGCCGGGCTGCTCAATCTCGCCGGGGAACTCGGTAACGTATCAAAAGCCTGTAAGATCATGGGCGTCTCACGTGGCACGTTTTATCGTTATCAGGAACTGGCTGCAGAAGGTGGTATCGATGCCCTGGTTAACCAGAACCGTCGGGTTCCCAACCTGAAGAACCGCGCCGATGAGGCCACGGAACGCGCTGTCGTTGATTACGCCATCGAGTTCCCGGCCCATGGACAGCACCGGACCAGTAATGAGCTGCGTAAAAAAGGCGTGTTTATCTCGGGCAGTGGCGTGCGCTCCATCTGGCAACGACACGACCTGGAGAACTTCCGTAAACGCCTGAAGGCGCTTGAGGAAAAGGTCGCCAGGGAAGGTATCGTGCTTACCGACGCTCAAATCGCAGCACTGGAGAAGAAGGCTCACGATGACGAGGCCTGCGGTGAAATCGAGACAGCACATCCGGGTTACCTGGGGTCGCAGGACACCTTCTGCGTGGGCAATCTGAAAGGTGTTGGCCGTATCTGCCAGCAGACGTTCGTGGATACATACTCGAAAAGTGGCGCACTGTAAGCTGTATACGAGTAAAACGCCGACCTGCTCAATGATCGTGTACTGCCGTTCTACGGGGCACAGGGACTGCCGATGCTGAGAATACTGACCGACAGGGGTACGGAGTACTGTGGCAGAGTGGAGCAGCATGATTATCAGCTGTATCTGGCCATCAACGACATCGACCATACGAAAACGAAGGCGATGTCTCCGCAGACTAACGGCATCTGCGAGCGCTTCCATAAAACCATTTTGCAGGATTTTTACCAGGTTACGTTCCGCAGGAAGTTATATGGAGACCTTGAAAGTCTGCAGGCAGATCTGGACAACTGGTTGTGGCATTACAATAATGGGTAATGCCTCCAATTGGTTGAACTTGCTGTATAATGCTCGCTTTTGAGGTTCTCTCATGGCCAGCGTTAATGTTCATTGTCCCCGTTGTCAGTCTGCTCTGGTTTACCGGCATGGGCAGAACCCTGAAGGCCGTGACAGATTTCGCTGCCGTGACTGCCACCGCGTGTTTCTGCTGACTTACCTCTATGAAGCCCGTAAACCCGGTGTCAAAGAGCTGATCACCGAAATGGCATTCAACGGTGCCGGTGTTCGCGATACCGCAAGAACGCTAAAAATCGGCATGAATACCGTCATTCGCACTTTAAAAAACTCTCGCCAAAGCGAATAACCTCCTCTCCGGTTGCTCATGCTGACGTGGCGCTTATCTGCGAGCTTGATGAGCAATGGGCCTTTATCGGCAGTAAAGCCCGGCAGCACTGGCTCTGGTATGCATACAATACCAAAACGGGCGGTGTTCTGGCTTATACGTTCGGGCCACGGACGGATGAAACCTGTCGTGAGCTGTTGGCGCTACTCACCCCTTTTAATATCGGAATGATAACCAGCGATGACTGGGGAAGTTATGCCAGAGAAGTACCGAAAGATAAGCATCTGACCGGTAAAATATTTACCCAACGTATTGAGCGTAATAACCTGACGCTCCGCACCCGCATTAAGCGGCTGGCTCGTAAAACGAGCGGCTTCTCGCGCTCAGCTGAGCTCCACGAAAAAGTCATCGGAGCCTTTATCGAAAAACACATGTTCTACTAATTGGAAGCATCACCCATAGTTTGTACATCCATTAAATTGAGAGAATATAATGCCAATCACTCCCGTTATACAACAACCAATATCTTCCCTCCCTGAAAAAGGAAGCCAGTCACTTAAAAATGAATTTATTGGTGTAGTTCATTACATACAGGATGCATTCCCCGGGAAAGTGTCACCATGTTATCTCCGGGGAGCTATGCAAGGTGAAGGGGTTATATCTTCCTATAACAGCAAAAAAGATGATAACTATCTTTATTCGTTAAATGCACAAACTTGTGTTATCGCAACTTTATACAATCATGATAACCGAACTGGCGCGGTTATTCATTTTGACCATAATATATCACATCTTATTGACGATGCTGTTAATACTACGATATCTGGGTCGTGACGCAGACTTAGTGGTAATGGTTAATTGTCAGGTACCATCCTATAATCTTATCGTGCACTTCTTCTGACTTTGAGAAGCAGATAGTCTTACGGGCTAACCGCTTGAGATGAGTTCGCAAATTAAGATTATGACGCTCTATCCGTTGGGTATACTTTTTGCTTATAACATGTAACATGGCTGGCTGAAGTGAGCAGTGTTCGGTATACCGGCCAGGCGTCAGTCATGCAGAAAGCGTTCTTAAACCGGCTCAACAGTACAAGAAGACGCTTTAAAGTCAGAGCATTGCGTGGACCGGGGACATGGGCAAGGACTCGCTTTCGGATGCGAGCGTAAGCATAAAACAACCATCGCTGATTACCTTTGCACCGGACATATGACCACTGCTCATCGGCTTCACAGCAGATAACCACCTCTGCGCCAGGCTCTGCGTTTTGCGCTACCTGATGCGGCGTAAGTTTTTTAGGTGACGCAGAACGGTATTGAGGCTTATCCGCAGAACCCGTGCTGTATCACGGCATCCGGAGCCGTTCATCGCCATATCAACGATGGCCTGATGGATTTCGGGTTTAGCACCGTTGTAGTGACAGCTGAGCTGGAAGGTCTTCAGGCAGTGTTTACAACGATAGAGCTGCGCCCCTGAGCCGGAGTGGCCGTTTCGGATAACCCCATGAATTTCAGAACAGCGGGGACAAACCACATCAATCTTTGCCATCAATCATCCATCCAAAAGGCAAAGGATACAACAACACTAAGTCTGCGTCACGACCCAAGCTTAATACGACACAACCTATTGGCGGTACCCGCGTACAGCCCACAGGATGATGTCGCGCTGAAAATGCCGGCCTTTGAATGGTGCTCCGTCAGCAAAAAGTGAGGATGAGTTTATCATCTACAGATTTTTGCAACAGTCCCTTAAATTAATGCGAAAAACGTTTTTTGATATCGGCATAGTCTGCAGTTGTGGTCAGCTGCGCTTCTGGCTGAGGCCCCCTTAACCCCGGACTGACTTATGCGAATAAACCCTGAACAAAGAAGCGCTGACCGCCTGATGGCGGTCGTTGCAGATACCCTATCTCCCCCTCGTACGCTCTTAGGCCGGATAACCTCTGTCTGTAACGTAATGACGACGCCCGGGGCCAGTAAACTGCAGGGGGATATACGCGACGGTATAAAGGACATCCGGCTCGGACAGCATCTCATTCAAATCCGTTCGCTGCCCCGGCCCGGGAACTATAGTGTCGAGGTCAGGAAGCCTGGCGTTAGCAACACTGTATACAGTAAAAAAATTTTGGACAAAGCCGAATTAACAGATCGGGCTGTGGAATTAAGAAAAAAAATAGCGAAGTCAAAACCATTTCATAAACCGTTACGCGGTGAGTTTTATGATGTTAACGGACGGGTCAATTTACAGGGCGCCTGCCTGCCGAGTATTGACCTGGCAGAGTCTGATCTTAAAGGTATAAATCTTCAAGATGCCCACCTGAGGGGAGCCAATCTGAGAGGTGCTAACCTGATTGGAGCAGACCTGAGCAGGGCAGACCTGATTAGTGCAGATCTGAGTGGGGCAGATCTGAGAGGAAGCAACCTGAAGGGGGCCAATCTGAATTCTGCCAACCTGGATGGTGTCAAGCTGGGTGGTGCCGACCTGAGGGGAACCAGCCTGTGTTATAGCAGCCTGAGAGGAATCAATCTGAGCGGGGTAGACCTGAGTGGTGTCAACCTGAGTGGTGTCAACCTGAGTGGTGCCAACCTGAGTGGTGCCAACCTGAGTGGTGCCGACCTGCATGGAGCCGACCTGTGTGGAGCCAATCTGTGTGGTGCCAGTCTGAGGAATGCAGACCTGCACAAGGCAGAGCTGGGTAATGCCAACCTGAGTGGTGCCAACCTGAGTGATGTCAATCTGCGTGGTGCCGACCTGAGGGGAACCAACCTGATGAATACAGACCTGAGGAAAGCAGACCTGCGCGAGGCAGATCTGGGTAGTGCCAAGCTGAGTGGTGCCAATCTGAGTGGTGCCAACCTGAGTAATGCAAAGCTGTGGGGAACCAACCTGAAAGGCGCTAACCTGGAGGGTACCGACCTGAGGTGGGCTGAGCTGAGTGGTGCCAGCCTGAGTGGTGCCAGTCTGAGGAATGCATCGCTGTGGGGAACCAACCTGATGAATACAGACCTGAGGAATACAGACCTGAAAGAGGTACTTCAGAAGAATCGCAACCTGAGTGGTGCCAACCTGAGTGGTGCCGACCTGCATGGAGCCGACCTGAGTGGAACCAACCTGAGTGGTGCCAACCTGCGTGGTGCCAACCTGAGTGGAGTCAACCTGAGTGAAGTCAACCTGAGGAATGCAGACCTGAGTGGTGCCAACCTGACGGGGACTAAGCTGAGGGGATACGGCGAGTCGTGGCTCCCCAGGGGGACTGAACGCTACCAGCCAGTCCTGAGCGGGGCCAACCTGAACGGGGCCAGCCTGGACTGGGAGCAGCTGCTCAGCATTGACCCGGACAGTTTTACCTGCGAAGGAGCGTTGCTGCATTTTCCTCAATGGGATAACGATAATTTAGACGTACATCTCAATCATATAAACAATACCGCTGACGGCAGCTGGCTGACCAGAATGGACCGCATTGCTGACCGGCACGCTGGTTTAAAACTACACATGGCCCGTGAACTGGTGAGGTCGCTGCGGGATGCGCGGGCCGACACGTCCGCAGTGGCTCTCCCGCTGATGGATGTTCTCTCAAAATCGCCCTATAACCAGGACGCAGAGATTAACGGATGGATGGATACGGTCTGCGAAAAATACCTGCAGCAATATAACAGACTGCCCCTCCCCGGGAATGAGGGCGTGCTCAATCAGTCCTTTAATCTGTTCGCTCAGAAGCCGGAAATGATGCTCACCCACAACGGGGCGTTTATTCAGGTTATTGCCCTTGGAATGTCGGCAAGCAGCAGCCCGGCGATGAAAGAAAAGGCCGCCAGTCTTTATACAAAATATTTAGAGCACGACCAGATAAAACCCTATTGCGGGACGTCATTTTTTGGCGATTTCAGCCAGAAGCCTGACTGGGAAGATGAGGATGCGGTTAATTATATTCTTGTCGCCTCCGGGCAGGGTGCACGCTCCGGGGCGTTCAGCACCATGTTACTGTCGCAGAATTCGCTGAAAAACATGCTGAGGCCGGGGCCGGACTCCGCGTGGGATAAATTTTATTTGTACCGGGGCCCGGAGCATTGCCTGACGCAGGACGAGTTTCCCGCACCCGGTGAGCTCTTTGCCAGAGACTTCCCGTTATTTCAGGACAGCTATCAGTACGCGCATAAAAAAGCCCGATTCGGCTTGTTACTTAAGGCACTGAACCTGGGGAGTCTGCATGAGGCGTTTGTCACGGCCACAGGTAAGCGAACCTCGGCGACAAAGCTGGTCGATACCGATTCCCAGCGTAGTCTGAGCGACATATTCACCCCCAAACTCAGGTTTGCGGCAGAAAGCGGTCGCTGTCGCCTGAGCGACGCGCACTATGATGAGGTCATCCGCACATACGGTTTAGGGGATGCCGGCGACAAAGACAAAAGCCGGACGCTGCTTTGCCTGGCCGCCGTGTTTACCAGATATTCCTCCAGTTACATTTTTGGTACACATGATGACTCGCCGCAGCTGCTGAGAAACTATGCGTATGCACTGATGGATAAAGCGCATTCGCTGGACGCGTCTCTGCTTACCCCGGAGGTGTTTAAAGACTGGGAAAAGCGGCTGCTGGGCCTGGACAGAGCGTTTGCCTGCAGCGAGGTGTTATCCCGGATGATGACTGGACATATCAACTCGCAGTTTCCTGAGGTGCTGGCGGATATTATGCCGCCGGCCTGGCGCTGATGCGTCAGACCGGAAGGAGCTGAAAAGGCTCCGTCGCATTAACGGCAGGGTTGACAGAATCCTGGATTGCTTGTTTTTTGATACGATCAAAAAGTAAAGCTGCTCTGCCGGGGGGCAGAACGTCCCCGCAGGGGGGCTGGTATTGCCCCTTTGCGCAGCATATGTATAAGTTCGATGCTGGCCAGCGGACTCTGCGCCCGGCGGAACGATTTAAGGCCGGGCATCGGCTTTATCCGGGGTCAGTCGCATTAAGGCGTCATCAGGTAACCAGACTTATTGCCAAATTCTACCAAGTTGCTGATCTTTGCAACAGTGCCCTTGATTTTCCATTCCACATAAATGCGTCTATGTCGAACAGGGTTATGTCTCATCTTGAGGAGCTGGCGCCGCGCGTGGAGCAGTACAGCATCGACGAGATGTTTCTGGACATTCGCGGCATAGACCGCTGCATTAATTTTGAGGACTTCGGCCGGCAGCTGCGCGAGAAAGTGCGCTCCGGTACCGGGCTGACAATCGGCGTCGGGATGGGGCCGACCAAAACGCTGGCTAAAAGCGCGCAATGGGCGTCTAAGGAATGGCGGCAGTTTGGTGGCGTACTTGCTCTGACTTCAGGCAATCCAAAGCGAACGGAGAAACTGCTCTCACTACAGCCGGTGGAAGAAATCTGGGGAGTAGGTCGCAGGATCTCAAAAACGCTTAATACGATGGGCATCACTACGGCACTGCAGCTGGCGCGCGCGAATCCTGTATTTATCAGGAAAAATTTCAGCGTTGTGCTGGAGAGAACCGTTCGGGAACTCAACGGAGAAAGCTGTATTTCGCTTGAAGAAGCGCCGCCGCCAAAACAGCAGATTGTCTGCAGCCGGTCCTTTGGGGAGCGTGTCACGACGTATGAAGCCATGCGCCAGGCAGTTTGTCAGTACGCTGAGCGTGCAGCTGAAAAGCTGCGCGGTGAGCGTCAGTTCTGCAGGCATATTGCCGTTTTTGTGAAGACGTCACCGTTCGCTGTGAACGAACCGTATTACGGGAATGTGGCCAGTGAAAAGCTGATGACTCCCACGCAGGATACCAGGGACATCATAGCCGCAGCGGTGAAAGCACTGGATCGGATCTGGGTGAATGGCCATCGGTATGCAAAAGCAGGTTGCATGCTCAATGATTTCACTCCTACCGGGGTTTCGCAGCTGAATCTGTTCGATGATACTCAGCCCCGAAGCAACAGTAATCAGCTAATGAAAGTCGTGGACGGTATTAACCATTCCGGTCTGGGGAAAGTGTGGTTTGCGGGACGAGGCATCGCACCTGAGTGGCAAATGAAACGAGAAATGCTTTCTCCTGCATATACGACCAGGTGGAACGAACTACCGATGGCCATCATAAGGTGATCGGACACTTAAAGATTTCGCATGCGAAATCTTATGAATTAATCACGCCTGTGCAGCTGTATGAGTGCCTGAGAGGGCCGATAGTGCTGCTTCGCCCACCGCCCGTAATTATTAACGGACTCATACTGACGTTCTGCAGCACCATCACGGTAATACAGTACCTGAATAATCCCATGCAACTGCAGATAGCTGGCTACCGTAGTTACATTATTGCGAACGAAGTGTGTGTGGCCCTGGAAGTTATCAAGATCAACTCCGTCCTGTCCGTCATCAAGCGCATCAAGAATAAAAGCTATCAACGCTGAAGCTATAGAACGACGGCCAGAACCTGCGATACAAGCATCAAGCTCCTGAAAGGTCATCTGGATTTCCTGTTATAACGGTAATGGGCGTCCTCTTCGATTGCAGCCACGAGCCATCCGGTAGCGGTTCGCCTGTCTATGTTCTCAGGCAAGGAAGCGACGAGCTGCTCAAGTGGAAGTGTACGATTAGATCTGAATATAAGCGCCGACATTCCACACCAGTCTTGGTTACTTTCTGGCTTCCAGCCGGCGCCGAGCATCAACGTTAATGCCGTCTGAGCCGCCCATAACGGAGTTTCTGCCGGGCTCAAGGACCATGTGGCTAACGCTGCTCCGGGTACAGGCCTGCTTCTTGTTACGTACCCAAGTTTGATAGCCGCTTCTGTTAGTGCGGCAGCAGCTTCGGATTGAGTTCCGGGATACTGAAGCGCCCAGAGGCGGACAATTTGGCCACGGAATTCCGTGGCCATTTCGGTGAATGGAGTAGATTTCATTACTGAGATCGCATCCCTTTAACACGGAGTTCAGATGCCTCAACTGAAATTTCACCAATTTCCAGTTTCACCCACACATATCCCTCTGCGTCTGGCGCGCGGTCAGTCATTATAGTCCCTTGCTGACCGTCTATGTCGACAACGACCTGCCAGTGTTTTACACCTGAATTGCTGTCTACAGGCCTGGCAGGTTTTTTGTTCTGAGCCTTAGATTTCGCATGCGAAATCTTATCTTTGCCTTTGTTCTTTACTTCATCAAGAACAGCTTTAACCTGCGCGCGTGAAATACCTGACTCCCTCGCAGCTGCGACGAGCTTCTCGGCTTCTTCGGGGGAGTTTTCATTCACCTGAATCAATGTGTATGCCAGATCGACATCGGATGTAACTTTATCCCGAAGAAGGGCAGTAACATTTTCTGGTGCATCAATGAGACGAAGGTGTTTACTCACAAACGAGGTAGGTTTGCCCATCGTTTTTGCGATCTGCTCACCTGTCATGTTGAACTGATGCTTGAGCTCATAAAACGATTTTGCAGTCGCTAAAGGTTTCAAACCAGACTGCTGCAGGTTTTCAATGAGCTGACCGATGATGCGTTCTTTTCTTTCCCTCGGTGGTTTACCAACATAAATATCAATATGGGTATCACCACGTTTTCGAGCAGTACGAACACGCGTTTCGCCTAACCATATCTGGTAGCCGCGCCTGTCACGAGGATAGCAACGAGGTGGAGTAAGCATCCCTATAGTTTCAAAGGTGTCCGACATACCCTCGATAACTTCTTCATCGAAGTCTTCTTCAGGTCGCACTTGTTCTTCAGCATATACAAGATTTATATCTACACGGATTATCTGCCCATCAGGTTCGATGTCCGGGCGTGCTATATCCGCCATAATCTGGTGCGCAGCTATATCATGGCTCTGCTCATCTGGCTGTTTGTTTACAATGACATGTTCGATATCAGGTACAGCAGTCGCATTTTTTTTCATTTCCTGCTGCGCCTGGAGACGTTTCATGAACGGTTTCTTAGCCATCACTTACCTCCAGCGAGCTTAATAATTTTCTGTGTAAGTTCTTTATACTGGATTGCAGGAAGACATTTAGGGTCATATTCATCAAAGGATAGACCAAGCTCGATTGCCTCTTTTGCAGCTGCAGGTACAAATGATATATAAGCGAGAATGTATTCTTCGGAGTACCCCTTACCCTGAAGGATCTCGATGAGGAGATTCAGGTTCAGTGTATCAATAGGCCCCAGATACCCTTCTTTGAGCGGCTTTTTATAATTTTTCACCTGCGTCTGGGTCACATACGTCCCCATAAACTGGAGAGAAGGGTTATAGTTCCGCTTAATTTTCTGCATATAGGCAAGCTGTTTACCTACTGCATTACGGGCCTGTTTCTCCAGCAGAGTAGGGATTAGAAGGTAATCAGCTGACATATGAGCTGCGATCATGACATTCGAATATGATGGTGCTGAATCGGCAATAATAAAATCAAACTGCTTCTTCAGTTCTTCAATACGGTCCCTGAAGTCGAACATGCAATCGCTGTTGCGATAGTTAATTTCATTTAGTTCACTGGTAGCACCAATAAAGAAGCGCCCGCCGGGAAGTTCAATGGGTCGAACCTCTGTATCCGGGAAGAAAAGCTGATATGTGTTCGACTCGCCAGGAGTAAAACTGTTACTTAAAGGTTCACGTTCAATTTCATAAGGTAAGTCATCGGGGAAAGCCCTCTCCGTCAGACCAGTTGTCCAGTCCATATCAATTTCAAGCACACGAAAGCCAGCACTACGAAGGTCATGTGCAATTTCACTGGATGACTGCGATTTAACGATTCCGCCCTTCTGGCTGCATACAACGATGAGTTTTCCGATGGGTCCAATTTTCAGGGTCATGGATCTGTCCTTAAGATTTCGCATGCGAAATGTTTGAGAAGGGGCGGCACGACTTGAGAGAGCATTTCAGTAATGTAATGAGATGATTACGGTATTTCATACACACTCCTATGAGTCAGGCGTTTCGCCAGATGCAGAAGCAGCTATCTGCCTCTGCGTTGATTGTCGTGCTTTCAGGACGACACAAACAGTATACAGAAAAACCATTAAGTATCAATAATGATACGCAATGGTTTTCGCATGCGAAATCACATATTGAGTATTTCTGGTGATCATATTTGATTTTGTTGACGCACAGCGCCTGTTCATAGCTTGCATCTGAGCAGGTGAAGGATTAGATATGCCCGACGGGCACGTCAGCCTAGCACATTGGGGTTTTCAGAAAGGTCATGCCAGTGGTCCTGATTAATAACCTCGAACTGCCACTACAATACCGCAGATGATGCAAAGGACAATTACCCAAAGAATGGCTGGCATTGGATTGCCATTTTTAGCTTCAGATGCCAAATACGCATTAAACTCTTTTTTACTTTGTCTTCGACCATGAGATGTAGAGAAATTGTGCTGCCTTAGCGGAACAGTACCAGACTCAACATATTCCTTAGCTGCCGCTAATGTGGGGACAGGTCCAAAATCATGAGCGCCATTAGCATCGACAATAAGCCACCCAGAGTTATTTTTTATAATGCAACGCCCATCATCTACTGCGTATCTTCCGGCCTGAATTCTGGTTACCTTAGCCAACGTTTGCTCCGTGTTGTCTTATGCCCAACGGGCTACTTTGTTCATCAGTAAAAGTTTACAGCTTTATCCCTGCGCCGCAATGGGTTGGACACTCAGCTAATTCTGTCCAGTGGCGCTGCACGATCTGTCCTGGTAGAATGAATTAATCAGCAACATGCGAGGTAATGATGAAGACGGGAACCGGAGTTAACACGGTACGTATCGGTGATGAGGTCAAGCACATTACCGAACTTGATGACACGACGCTCAGTTACGAGTGGTCAAAGCTTAAAACGGAGAATGCTGACCTTTACGGTTATAACCGGAAGGTTAATCAGGGCTGGCGCGGCTTTATTCTTCGTATGATAGGTGTACATTTGCCGGATAAAGAACGAGTTATGCTTGGCGGCATAAATGCCAGGAAAGATTCCGTCTATCCAGACTGAGGCTGCGCCAGCGGCCTTTTTTACGTCCTCGCTTTATTACCTCCTTACCTGGACGTACAGGTAATTCTGCCCAGCATTATGTTTGCCATCTTAATCCACTTGTTGCGGCCCTTCTGTAATGCACAAAAAATGCTATCCATATTGGACATTTCGGCACTATCGGAAAAAGTGTCCACAAAATATTTCAGGTGATCGTATTTTATTTTGTTGACAAGCAGCGCAAACCGTGAGTCTGTTCAGAACTCGTTTTTGAACAGGGGAGGGGTTGGACAAGCCCACCGGGCGCGTCAGGTTGTAACAATTGGGTATCCCCAAAAGATGCTAGCGACTTAGAATCTAAAACCCTGCTAAGATACCATTTAAATGTTACCCACAATTATGATACCACTTAAAAGCAACCACAGGCGATAAAATGTACATTTATGCGTATCTTCGCGCGTCAACAATTGAGCAGGATGCACTTCGAGCAAAAACCAGACTGAAGGAGTTTGCTGCTCATCATGGACAACGCATAGCTGGCTGGTATGTTGAAAACGCATCTGGAGCATCGCTCGACCGTCCGGAACTTAATCGGATGCTGTCTGATATGGAATCAGGTGATGTAATTCTGATTGAGCAGGTAGATCGTCTTTCACGTCTGAGTGATGCCGACTGGGATACACTTAAACGGCGGATAATTGAAAAAGAACTTTCGGTTATCAGTCTAGATCTCCCAACTAGCCATATAGCGCTTACCCATGCTGCTTCAGACAACTTTACACGCAGCATGCTCAGGGCTGTAAATGGGATGATGCTCGATATGCTTGCAGCTATAGCACGCAAAGACTATGAGGATCGTCGAAGGCGCCAGAAAGAGGGCATTGAAAAGGCCAGGCTTGAGGGTAAGTATGCAGGGAGACAGCCGGACATGGCCAAGCATGAACTTATAAGGACATTACGTTTATTGAACGGTAAATCATTAAATGAGACAGCGCGTCTTGCAGGCGTTTCCAAAATGACTGTTATTCGGGTTTGTAAAAACAGTCAGACTGGGCAGGCTACAATTTACGGTAATAAAGAATGAAATTTACAGAAAGTGATATCAAAAATATAAACCAGCTTTTTGAAGACCCACATAATGCAGGCTATGTTCTGAATTTCACAAACAAATCAATGCGCGAGTTTTTCGAATCTGAGCTGTCAATCGATATAGACAACGACATCTATCGGAAAGATGGCGACTCAAAAATGAAGCGGTTGCGTTGCCTTTTGAAGCAAGATGACAGGGAAACAGTTCTTAGAGTGGTCACTCGACTCTGGGAACACAGGAAAACAATGCCTGACAACGTGATCACTGCTCAGGATGATGCTGTCTACGGTAGATTGATATCCAAAATTCAGGGGGCAGACAGTCTTACAGCAGCCGGCAAGACACCCGCATTGATCGTCCCCACCGGCATCGATAATAATTATTTTCTTAAAGGCCTGGAAACCCTCCATAACCAACCGCCTCACCAACGGGGTCACAGCTTTGAATTATGGCTTAACGAACTATTTACCGCTTTCTATCTTTCCCCTAAAGGCGCATTCAGGTTGAAGGGCGAACAGATTGACGGCAGTTTTCTGTTAAATAATGAAACCTATCTTGTGGAAGCAAAGTGGCATAGCACTAAAACAGGAAACGCTGATCTCCATGCATTTCATGGCAAGCTGGATCAGAAAATTTCATGGGCTCGCGGCGTATTTATCAGTTGGGCTGGATTTACAAAAAGTGGTCTGGATGCATGGGGGAGGGGAAAGAAGGTCATCTGTGTCAGCGGTTATGATCTTGTTCTCATGTTAAAAAATAACATCAGTTTCAGAATGTTGATGGAAGAAAAAATCAGACGGGCAGCCGAAACTGGCAACTTATATGTAGCGGCTCGCGTTTGAAAACGCCCATGCTCGCGTTTATCGGCTTTTTTTGCTCACATTAACTGCAAATGAAAATCCCCGCGTGCTCACATTAACTGCCACTGTGCTCGCGTTTATCTTTTCATGCTCGCAATCATTTTTCCCGTGCTCACAATAACTGCAAATCAAAATTCACCTCCCGACGCCACCAACCGTCCTTTTTGGGTATACCACAACAAGACAAAACCATGAGACATTTCGGTGTCTCATGGTTTTTTGTATACCTCAGTATTAACCATACGCTCAGAAGCGGTACTGCAGACCCGCTGTTAGGCTATAATTTTTATTTTCTATACCTGCAGCATCGCCGCCCACATGGCTCGATTCGCCACTCACACGGTCAATTATCTGCGTACCCCCTTTACCCTGAGAGTATCGGCTCCAGGTAAACTCGGTGAATACTTTGGCGTTAGGGGTGACGTAATATCCTACATCCACCGAGGCCGAATAATAATTGGAGCCGCTGGTCTTTTCACGGAAGGTCAAATCACGCATATAGTGTTCATCGTTGTCTTTGGCTTCAACCCACGGGCTGAACTTCAACAATGCATTAAATTCAACATCCCGATACCGATAGCCGCCAGCCAGACCTAAGTACGGCATACTGAATTTTTGCTGGTAGCCAATGCCGCGTTCTCCGCGAGGAAAATTGCCGATATTACTGCCATTATCGTATTGGTAGTGGCCACCAAAAGCGGTCCAGCTAAAACGGGTCTGCTGGTAACCAACTACCGCACCTACTTTATAATCAGGGCGTTTTACCAGCCAGGCTTTGGCATTGACATCAAATTCATTAGCATGATTAAGGCGGGTGTTTGGGCTATTAGACCAATCTGTCCAATGCGCTTGCCCCGCATCCATCCAGTCATAATCATCCATTCCCGCTCCACTTGAAGCTAATGTGGTCCACCCTCTTGCATTCAGCGTCAACCAAAAAAGCGGATCCCAGGAAATATCACCTTTAATTATGGGTGTATTGTTAATCTTCCAGTTGAGCTCGCTGATCTTTCTGCCGGTATCTGCGTCATACACATACTCTTTGGATTCACCACCAAGCCAACCCAACGCGGTACTGACGGTAACGCTATCGGCGGCAAAATTTACGGCATAAGGTCCTTTCTCATTTTGAGCTAGAGTAATATTAGTTGCCGTCAAACCTAAAATACCCAACGTTATCATGTATTTATTCATTGTTAACCATTCCTTTGACAATAGATGAAGGTTTGATTTCAGGTCGGTCAGACCTGAAAGCAAGTAAGTTGCCTTCACCAGTGGCAGAGGCAACTTACTTGCCTATAAACCATCAAATTGGCAACCCGATGGCCAGCAGCCTGTCACGAAACTCTGACGATCGCACCGGGTCGAGCTGATTATTGAAAAAAGCCCGGATTTCCGCCGGCTTGGCGTCAAACAGTTCCACCATCTCTTTCAGACGATACCCATGACGCGTCAGGGTCGGCTCCAGGTCGTTCAGCTGCCTCGAGAGGACCGACTCAATCAGCGATGCTGTTATCGGCTTCTCTCCTGTCTGATAGCCGGCTTCCATGGCCAGCGTCAGATGCAGCTGGATCTGCAACGGCGTGCGCAGTTTCTCAGCCAGCAGTTCGATAGCGTCGGTCGTCAGGATATCTTCCGGTTTGCACTGCTCCGCGCAGGCACTGAGCAGCCAGTGAATATATTCCCGTTGGCTGCCGGTGATACCGTCCAGGGTAAAGATATCGGTACGGTAACCAATTTCCTCCATGGTCGGGCGGCGCAGGTCGTTACGCAACTTGGGGTGACCTGCCAGCACGACTGACAATCGTCCCCCACCATCCTCCACGGTTTCCATCAGCCGCTTGAGCCCGATAAGCGTATGACCGTTCAGGTCGTGCGCTTCATCGACAAACAGCGCCACCGGGCGTTTGCCCTTCTTTACCAGTTTCTGCAGTTCCCGCTCACGCCGTTCACCCTGCTTGGGGATCTGGACCATCTTGTCCTGCGTCAGATCGTAAAAGAGAGCGTTAATCAACGTGGCCAGCTTGATGTTTTGCTTTTCTACCGACAGCGACCTGGCCACGATGACTTTCTTTTCCTCTCTGAGGAGTTGCTGCAGTCGGCGAAGCGTGACGGTTTTGCCGCTGCCTACCACGCCGCAGACGGCAACCAGACGACCTTCATCGATGGCCCCCCTGATATCCTTGATAAGTTGCCTGTGGTGGGCAGTTTCATAGTATCCGGCCTGTGCAACAGGCTGAGTCAGCCCATAATGCTCCATTACCTCAACCCGCATGGTCTGCTCCTGATAATCGGTTGCGGAAGTGTTCCCTGATCCGGGCAAGTACCTCGCGGCGGATCAGCGTTTGCGCCAGAACGCCATCGATAAATGCCCGGTTGTCGTCCGAGAGTTTGGCCAGTGGCGTTGCCAGGTCATCGGCAATGGCCAGTTTCGCGGCGATAACCGTCGGAAAGACGTATTCAGACTCCGTGATATCAAACGGCTGATGCTTTAAATCGTCGCCGGATTGGGGATTGTTGACCAGTTGAAGATCACTGCCGGACAGCGCGCTGATGGGGACATTCAGCTGGACGGCCAGGGAATGGATCCGATCCGACCGCTCGGCCGTTTTCCCTCGCCGAAATGTCCGATACCGGTGCAGGGGAACCGGTCCCGAAACGGGAAAATAGGGCCCCCATGTTTCATGGTCGAACTCCACGAACATCTCGTCGTCAAACAGGCCCCACTGCAGAATAACGGTTTCGCCTGCCATATCCGGTTCGACTTCATAGACGGTGCCGTCGACCGTCACGCGAGCATCACTTCCTACTTTACGAGACTCCGGTTCACGGGCAAAGCGGCGGTACTGCTCCCAGGTACACATGTCCCGCACTCCCTCTGGCGGTAAATTCGCCACCCAATCTTCAATGCGGGAGTGCTTCTCGCTGCGGTGGCGCTGGTTGTTGTACTGCGTCAGGTAACGCCAGAGCCATTCGTTGGCCTGGTGCTCTGTCTCCGGCTTATGGAAGTGGTAAAGGGTTTCATGCGCTTCCTTGACGGTCCGGAATGGGCGCTCAACCTTGCCCTTGGCACGAGCCGTGGTGCGGGTGCCGTCTTTGCCGGCAGGGAGATGCGTCTGCCAGTCAATATGCAATTCCCGCATCACGTTACTGAATACCCGGCTTTTGGCAACGGGGCCGTTGTCGAGATACAGCATCTTGGGGCGTCCCTGGAGATGGGGTTCAGGAATTGAGGGTTTGGGTGCCATGGCATTAAACAGAAAACGCAATGCCGATTCGGCGTCTTCACCGTAAACGCACCGATATTCCTGATAGGTGATGCCACTACGATCGTCCACGACGCTGAATATCGTTAACGTCGGTTCGCCTCTGGCGGGATCAACCCATTCAGGCCGCTCGATATGTTTGAGATCGGACGGGGACATATCGAACTGCCAGCAGTCATTGCTGTATTCCGCCTGAAACCTGACGGCTGGCGGTTCCCGTAATAAACGGGACTGGTCGAGGCGAAACCGGGAAATATAACGGTCCACTGTCTGGCGACTTAGCAATCCTGGCGGCGCTTTGATCAGTCCCTGACCAACCTCGACCCCATGTTCTTCAAGTAATTGTATCGCCCTGGACGTCGACAGGTGACGACCGGATTTGTTGGTGGTACGCAGTTTCAGGGCTGCGATAATCTCGCAATACAGCTCCAGCTCCGAGGTGGACAACACCCTAGATTTGCCGTAATCGCGGCGGTGGGCGGCATGCGGTTTCAGGTCACGCCGGAGAGCCCGGTAGACCGAGGTGGCAGAAACGCCGTACAGGTCGGCGACAGACGCAATCTGAGAGGCCCGTTCAGGGCTTTTAGGGGGCAGACGATCAAGCCGCTGCCGCAATTGCAGCAACGAATCCGCAGGGATAACCTTACGCCGGCTGTCCATAAGCATCCAGAGCCCGGTAGACCGATGCCCTGCCAATCCCAAGTTTGCGGGCGATGGCGGTTGCTCCCATTTTTTCGTCCACATAGAGGCGATGCACTTCGGCCGGATCGATAGAAGGTTTGCGGCCGCGGTAGACACCGCGTGCTTTCGCCGCCGCAATCCCCTCCAACTGACGTTCACGGCGCAGATTGGTTTCAAATTCGGCAAAAACACCCAGCATATCGAGGAAGGCTTTGCCAGCGGCGGTACGCGTATCGACAGGTTGTTCCGTCGCCTTGAGGGTAACGCCTTTCAGATTCAGAGCAAAAACAATGTCCTGGAGGTCTTTGATGCTACGGGCGAGGCGATCGATCCGCGTGACGGTAAGGGTGTCGCCAGGTCTCAGGAAGTCCAGCAACAGCTGCAATTCGGAACGTCCCTTTCGGCTGGCGCCGCTGGCTTTTTCTGCGCGAATAATTTCGCAGCCGGCATCACGCAGGCTTTGTGTCTGCAGGGCCAGATCCTGATCGTTGGTTGAAACGCGGGCGTACCCATACATAACGGCCATATTTGCTTGAAATGTCTCATTTGCCTCTAGATGGACAAAAACTAGCACGAGGACACATTAAAAACAACCCTAATGAGACATGAAAAGCGTCTCACCGAATTGTTTCGTTTTGGTATACCCAAAAAGGACGGTTGGTGGCGTCGGGAGGTGAATTTTGATTTGCAGTTATTGTGAGCACGGGAAAAATGATTGCGAGCATGAAAAGATAAACGCGAGCACAGTGGCAGTTAATGTGAGCACGCGGGGATTTTCATTTGCAGTTAATGTGAGCAAAAAAGCCGATAAACGCGAGCATGGGCGTTTTCAAACGCGAGCCGCTACACTTATATATCAAGATAGACGAAATTTATCCAAACATAAGCAAATGATGCTTCCTGTCCTGTCTACAATCAGCGTAACTGGTGGGATTACAGCTCCACACCTTGCAGCATTAGCACTTCAGCTTGAGCGGATAAAAACTATGGTAGAATTCAAAAAAAATAGCTGGGGATGACAGTGGCTAAGTACCATATTGAATCTGTGCAGGAATGGGCGCCGTTTACTCACAACGGCCAGAGTTACTCTTTGTCACATTTGAATGCACATGAGATTACCTACAAAGGTAAGACGCAAGATTTTAAGTTTGTCGTAACTTATGGCATGCACTGCTTCACTAAAGACGGTACGCCTTACAACATCCCCTTTAAATATCAAGATGCGAGAGAGTCGATCTCCGTTTGTCTTGAACGGTATGAAGCATCAAAGCAACTGCAACACATTCTGCCCAACCTTCCATCGTTGATGCTCTATCAGACCACTGAAGAAAAGTATTTCACGCTTCAGATGATGAATAGTGCTACGAACCAGCTTGAGCCATACAAGATCTGCGTTGCATTCTTCAAAGAGAACCGTTTGATGCGTATACACGTTCTTTCGGCATTTTTTGCTCGTACTGGACCTGGTGCACCGGGCGAGCCTATCCCGCAAAAGCCAGTTAGCTTATTTAAGGTTGCTGTGGATACGGCAAAAAAGCCAAGAAACAGTGGACGACCGAAGGAAGTTAACAACAGGTGAGAAAGTGGCGGCCCCCTTTCGGGGGCCTCAGCCATTTAGTTTGATTAGATAATCAAGACTAAACAGGGCAGGTCGCATTTGCTTCGAACTGGTCGAACCGTTTCCGGCTGCGGGATGCGATTCATTGCTGAACCCCTGTAACCATCCGTTATTAGTATTCTATTATCTGACGTAGATAAGTCAAGTAATGTAGTTCTTACTGCCGCAAGGACTTTCTGAAGAAGATAGTACATCTTGTCGGAAGTTAGGAGTAATTACTTGAGTAAGAAGATGTAGTTCTATCAGGTACGCACAGTGCACACAAAGAAACAAGTTATGCGCTGTGAAGATGTTCAAGATAGACGAGCAAGATTAGCTTAAAAAAACAGCCTTAGCGTAAAATAATTATCGATATCCAGGCTGCCCCCTTAAGAGTTGCATTCACGCGACCCGTTCTTTGCTGGTCAACCAGCGCTGATGGTCACCAGTTTCCAGTGATCGTCATTACTGACGGCCTCCCAGCCACAGCTTTTCAGCAGCGCATTAAGCCCCTCGGCGCGCCCGCCAATTCTCGCAGGCACAGGTAGCACCTGCGTCCCGTCATCATTAAAACCGATATCCAGCGCGCTTTTCAGCAGACAGATACTGTTCACCGATGCCGATGGCAGAATCTTATTTCGACCGCTCCACTCACTGTCGCTGAGGACGTGATACCCCCAGTCGTACTGCTTCGCCAGCTCCAGTGCGTAGGTCAGGCGAAAAAGGTCGTTCTGCTCAGACAGTTCGCCGGTGCAGCTACGCCAGAGATAATCCAGCTTATGGCGCAGCCGCGCACGAACGCCGAGCGTACGGCCCTGGTTGAGGATCCAGTCAACATCGGTGGCCACGTCACGTGAAAAACGGCGCTGTTTTTTCACCTGCGCAAACCACCGGGTGATAAACAGGTTTTCCTGCGACTCAGACTCAACCAGGCCATCTTCCCTGGCTGTCAGCAGGGCGATAAGAGCACACCATGCCAGGTGACCCGTTTTTTCCATATTTCTCATATCATCACCAGCCCGGGGGCTGTCCTTCAGCAATGATGTTTATCATCCAGTTCCATCAGTCGGCTGTTCATCTTGTCGGGATGTTCCCGATATACCTCGCCCCTGACCGGTGCCAGCTGTAGCGTCAGATGCCGGGCAACGCTATCGTCCTCACTGTCCGGCGCACCAATCAGCCAGACCGGGTAGGGGGCATACCTGACGTCATTCCGGAGACGTTCACCCAGAGAGAGCATATCAGCCTCAGACGCGCACTCCGGGGCAAAAACCAGCCGGGCAGTAATTCGCCCGCAGCGGGAGCAGGGGAACATGGTGTTCTCAAGGAGCTTCGTGCCGGGAATGGGAGCCGGTGGTGAGGGAATGGTACCATCAGGTTGCCTGCCGGCATGCTCAATCAACGCATCAGCCATCTGTTGAGCAACCAGCGCCACAATATCTTTGTTCAGTTCCACAGGGTCTTTAACGTACGGGCGCAGCTGCGTGTCGCCGGATGGGGTTTCGGTGACAACCACACCACCCACCTCATTGTTACAATAACAAATAACGTATGTGTTTCCCCGGCGGCGAACCTGAACGTTCGGGGGCAGTCGCAATTTTTGCTGTTCTGGCGATGGTGCCATCCGACTTCCCTGCATTAACGGGGTAAATCTGAACCATCGGTTGGACGACAGACGGCGTCAGACATGATCTGCTGCTGAATGGTGCCAACGTAACACTGATACAGTTTCCCCTGATAACGGGCATTAAAAAAATAACTGTTGGGTTCAGGAGTACGATCAGATTGTTCAAGCGTGACACGATCCTGGGTCACCCCCAGCGCAAAAGCAGCCTTTTCCCGCAGAGCCTGTTCATTCATCTGACCTGCAGCCTGAGAGATTCCGCTGATGGAAAGCGACAGAACGCCCAGAATAAGCAGTGATTTTTTCATGATTACCTTTCCTTTTGATTAATAAGGGCTGTCAGCCATCCCTTCACAGCAATACAGTAACGGGAAAACGTTCGCTCAGGCAATAATGCTAAGCCTGTCCCTGAAGAATGTCTGTAATTTGTGCCAGAACCTCACGTACTTCCGCTTTGTCACAGGCCATAAGTACATCCATTGAAAGCACCTCCAGTCGTGGCTCTCCCATTTGCTTTGCCAGCAGGCCAGCATTAAGTGCCAGCGTTCTCCGCCCCTCTTTTGATGGTTTACGCTGATCATCAATAAACAGGGACAGCACTTCTTCCCTGACCTCCTCATCCAGCCGGGAAAAGTTTCGGTCACGTAAAATATCCAGAGCAAATTTCGTTAAAGAATCCATATATTCTCCTGGTTGTTGAGGTACTGAACACCCGAAACTCAAAAAAAGCGGCTTGTCCTTCATCCTTTTTTTGGCCCAAAAGCCCCGGAATCCATTAATCCATTAAACATTGTGCGTAACTGCTTAACCGTTAGCTGGTTCAGAAGTAGCGACGACCTTGCCCCATGAGGAGACCCGAGAAGCAGGTAACGCATATTTTCCCATGACTCTGACAACTGGGCATATGACAGATCCGCCAGCGTCCTAGACAACATTAAAGGAACCGCCACCGCAGGAGGTATCGTGCCATCAGATTCAAGGGCATGATTATTCCAGCTCCACCAGATTAGCACTGGTTTTGCTGTATTCGCATACAGAGGGATCAAGCCCGATACATCAGAAAGAACATCGCTCCCATCGTAGTCAAAATCACTATTTTTAAACGCGGTAATGAGTTCGTCAGTGATATAAGAAGCCCGCAACTCGATGGAGTCCGATGCCATACGCAACCATCCGGAAAGGCTACTAAAACGCATGTCATCACTGCTCAGATATTGCATTAAATCCCAGTAGGAACGCTTTACAGCAGCGATTAGCTCATCAGTATCCCCATAGGGGCATGTAATAATACCGTTAGCCATATAACGCGTATGATCAAGGCGCGGAAATGATGGCGTCGTCTGCGTGTCCCTGTAACAGGGTATCGACTTATCACGGCCAAGCGCTATAACTGGATGCCATTCAGGATAAGAAGACACTACTGGCCCAAGTTTCGTGCAAATAACGCTTAAAGCATCCTCAGCTCGTTTCCTGTCAGTTTCAGAGATAGCGTCGATATTATCCTTTCGCCATGGTGCGATCTCTTTAATAAGAAAGTAATTGATTGCCTCAGCTTTGAGTTTTTCAGCTTCTTCATTTGCTCGAAACATAACCATACCCCAACATAACATTATTAACTTACGCATTATCTATAACGCATACGCGTAAGTAAATGGTTTTATGTTTACAATAAAAAGGTACGGCTACTTTTGCACAATCACCTGCCTGCATGGAAGCAGGTGCGACTGATGAACAGGATACTGACGGTCTGTGGTATCGATACCCGGCATAGCCGTAAACACAACTTCTATATTCGTATTGTGAATGCCGAGCAGCGCGCAGGCATTCTAGGAATGCGCCAGGGGCGCATAGAGGCGCCCTCAGAAGTGGACTAGAGCATAGTGGTTAATGGCGCCGTAGCCCGGCGTAGCCGGTTACGGTGTTGATAGGTTCCACCAATCCATCCCTTCGCCCTGCTAGACCAAAACCCGCTAAAAGCGATACAGAAGCTTTTGTGCGGCGTCGGAGTGGTCACGACAAGGCGGAAGCCGCAGTCGGGGCGTATCTCCGCGTTAGCGGGCCGTTAGGGCCGCTTACGGGCGTGTACTCAACACCTTCAGCGACACCACTCACAGCCACTCAGAATTCTAGTTACAACATTCATCATTAAAAGCGACGTTGTTCCGGGCCTTCGGCCCGGGGCGGCCTCGCTTTTCAGTGGTGGGGAGGGGCTGTGAGGGTTCAGGCAGGCACTGTTCCTGCTTTTGAGTGAGTATTTTGAATGTTGTAACTATATGTGCTGTGCCGGGGCCCGGCGCGTAGCGATGGGAGCTACCTCAGGTATTTGCCGAACCGGCGCGGACGTGAGTCCGCTGCAAGGGCGGGCATTTTCAGGAGCCTGTCCACAGGTCAGGCGACGAACAGGTTATATATTTATATGAATGAAATAAAAGATATTTAAAAGAAGTACAGAGCAGGTTTTTAAAGGAAACCACGCACTTTGAAATCAGGTCGGCTGGCGCTCTGTAAGCATAACGGTTGTAACCTTATGGAAAGGTCCCTTGCAGTTATTTGTGGGTAACTGAATCTGGCGACGAGATGTGGCCACTCTGATGCAATTTCTGGCCATTCTGATGGCGGAATGGGGTGAATGTCAGGAAGGACGGCCGTCATTTCGTGCAGAAAACCGTCAACGATGGACTGCAGACGTGCGAAACCCTCCGGCGCCAGCCGGATTTTTCACACAGGAAGGGTTATATGGGGACGGTGGCCAGCCGCGTGTAGTTGTTACCACGCGACATCAGCATGCGCTCTTTCACGCGCCGCTCCAGCTCACGCTGGAGAGCATCCCTGTCGCCGACGAAACGCCCTTTGGCGTAGTCACGCGTCAGCTGCTGTTTCACCAGCGTCACAATGTCCTTACGGGCTCTGTCCGCGTCACGTCGGGCGCGGGCGCGCTTCAGGCCATGCTGTTTACGTTCGGACTGGTAGCTGCGGAACCGTTCGCGCACAAACCGCCAGGCCTTCGCTATCAGCTCGTCCATCTCCAGCGGCTTCAGGTTCTGCTTCTTACGCTGCTGATTCTCCCATTCCACACGGCTGCGCCTCGCGGCCACAACGGCCACGTCAGAGACGTCGAGCGCGGAGAACAGTGCCGGCGTGAAGGTGATATCGGTCGGGATATTGCAGCCAATCTGCGGGTCATACTCGGTCTGATAGGTAATCAGCCCCAGCTCCGCCATAAACGTCAGCGCCCGCGTGGCGCGGGTGATGGACAGATTACCGCTTTTCGACTCGGTGGCGAGACCGCACTCGATGGCCAGATTGGTGATGGAGCGCTGAACGCGGTTGGCCAGCGGGTCATAGTGGAAACACAGCCCCTGGAGCAGGGCATCGATGGCCCGGCGGCGCAACAGTGGCGGCATCCGGTGACGTTTACCCAGCGAGCGTAAGAACGCCACATGGATGGAAAAGTCAAAACGGGACGTGAAGCCTTCGGCTTTCGCCATCAGCTTACGACAGAACGGCAGTGTCTTTTTGCCTTCACGCGGCGTGAATGCCGGGTTCGGGTTTTTGACCTGACGGTAATGGGAGAACAGGGTCTGGGCGTCAGTCACACCTTCCCGCACTTATGTTGCACGGAAGGAGTAAATGGCACAGAAACGGGTATTGCAGTTTTCTGAGCATAAAACTATACTCCCTGCATAGAGCAACAGCTTCTATACAGTTTAAGTAGGCCCCGTTAATCTTCTCTTAGTCGCCAAACCTGGTGAAGATTATCGGGGTTTTTGCTTTTCTGGTCCCGGGTAGACACCTCATCAGAACCAGTTCCCTGCCACCTTATGGCGTGGCCAACCAAGAATTCACTAAAACGATCAGTAATCTAGCATCCAATGAGAAAACGTTCAAGAATGTGAAGTCTTTACATCGAGAACGCCGCGTTCAGAAAGTTCACGTTCGAGTAAGGTCTCAATAAACTGAGCTTGAGTGAGCCCTTCCTCTTCACAGATCGTAATCATCCAATCTTTAAGAGGATTTTTAACAAAAACCTTCACTTCTTTATGTGTTTCACGTTTACGCGCAATCGCGGCAAGCTGTCTTTCACTCGCCGACATCGGCTTACCTTTTCGGTAAGAACGCTTTTCTTTCGATGAGGAAGTTACTGCATTTTCGATCTGCGACATCTCTGCCTCCTCAAGGATCAAACTTGGATCGTTTGCAGAGAATACTACAGATATCTGAAATCAGCGACTTAACTTTACGCGAAGGTGTGAGCCATGTTGGCGCATGGTTCACCAGGATAGATGTAGATTGCGGATCAAATGACGATGCGACTTAGTATGAAGAATGCCAGTCCGTTCCTCCGTCCCAGCGCGACTGCCAGTGCTGAAGGTAGGTTTGTGCCACTTCCGGCACCTCATTAATAACCAGCACATTCTCGCTATTCCGCGATGCAGCAGAGCGAGTGTAGTTAAAGCTACCAGCCTCAACTGTATGATTATCAACAATAATGACTTTGTCATGCATGATGGCGTAGCGACCGTTGGTGCGCAGCGGAATTCCCGCGTTCACCACGATGTTCATCGCCGCCTGGCTGGCTTTGCTCCGGTTGCCCTTTTCATCAAGCACTATCTTCACATCCACACCACGACGTTTTGCCCTGACAAGCGCACTAACCACCTCCGGAGACGTAAATGAGTAGCCCATCAGCCGAATTTCCTGCTGTGCTGACTCAATCGTCTTAAGGACCAGCTGCAACGCGCTGCCTTCAGGTGAAAAGCCGACCTGAACGGAGGATGCCGCTGCTGCGGGCTGAATACAGCTCAGCGAAAGACATACCAGACCGGACACGGCCAGCTGGCGAAAGGTGAACTTACGCATTAAATAACCTCAGAAATACTGTTCGGATGTGTTAACCAGAAACGCCGGAGACGGGGAAAACTTGCTTTTACCCTTCTCCGGGGTTGGACAACTGAGCACGGCGAAGGCGTCAGTCTCTTTTAGCGGTATCAGTTGGCGGACGCCTGATTATTTTTTGGTATCACCGGCAGCATGACTGATGGCCTGCTGCAGGGCCTCCGCGCTGGTGTATCCCGGAATAACCGTCACGTTATCAGCACTGGCGCCGGCTGACGGGAGAACCACCAGGGCCGGGGTACCGCTGAAGCCCAGCTGCTGCGCAAGTGTGTTTATGCCATCCAGGGTCCCCTGAACATCTGGGGCTGTTTTCGCATCGAACTTCACGGCTTTTGCGGCCGCGCTGATATCAGCATCGGTCAGCTTACCCTCGTTGTGGGCGGTAGCGTAAATCGCGTTGTGATAGTTAAGGTAAGCATCGGCCCCCTTCTGCTTCCAGATCTGAAGCCCGGTTTTCGCCGCACTGAGCGACGCCGGCCAGCGCTGGCCAAATATCGGGAATTCCTTGAACACAAAGCGCACGTCCGGGTTAGCTTTTATTACCTTCTCCAGTTCCGGCGCCAGGCGGGCACAGTAGATGCACTGGTAATCAAAGAATTCAACGACCGTCACTTTCGCATCAGCAGGACCATATGATGGTGTGCCTTTATCGTTCAGCAGCGCTGCCTGATTCTGAACCACGGCGGCCGTCATCGCCTGCTGCTGCTTCTCCTGCTGTTGGGCCTGCAGCTTCTGGCTGACCTCAACCAGCACTTCCGGATGAGCCAGCAGGTAGTCTTTCGCGATTTCACCAATGCGGGCTTCCTGCTCCGGGGTAAAGGCAACGGCAGGTTTCTCTGCTGCCCCCGCCACGCCGGAGACCAGAAGGCCTGCGGCAAGCATGACTGAAAGGGTTTTATTCATGTTCATCCTGTGTTTTTCTCTTCTCGGTTGTTATCAGTTCGTTCCGTGCACGGGTGGCGACGCTTCTGACCGCCCTGCGCTGTCGTTTAGCGTGCTCCTGAGCCCTGCGCTCCACGGCATACGCCGCCTCCTCCGCACTCACCGCTGCGACCGGTTCACCGGCAAGGTTTTTACGCCACGCGCCCACCGTCATGGCGCCCAGATACGCATCCGAGCGGGTGACGGCGGCAAGGCAGCGTTTCAGCGTCTTCACGGAAATCTCCAGCCCGCGCCGGCGAATGTCATTGACCATTGCCTCCCGGATGTTGACCGCCAGGAGCTGCGGCTGGCCGTCCGTCACCAGGGCTGGCCAGCAACGCTTCAGGAGCGCGAGCGCGTCCGCAAGCGGCATGACCTTCCGGTACACCGGTTCCGGGGCAGGTTTGCGCCTGGCCGCCCGCATGGCCTCCCTCTCCTGGGCCTGTCGCTCAGCCCACTGCCGGGCTTTCTCTGCTTTTCTGGCGGCCTTCTCGTCCGCCTGCGCCTTTTTCGCGCTCTCATCCACCGCCTGCTTCCTGACCTTCCAGGCAGGCGTCGTGTTCACCACCACGGTCTTTTTACGCGTGACCCGGCCCGGACCCGCACCGTCCGGTTCACTGTTGCTTACGGCACGCTGACCTTCTGGCTCCGCTTTGCGGCGCAGCGTCAGCGTGGGGCGCCCCTGCTCTGTCATCCTGCCTCCGGATAAATCTGTTTCACGTATACTCCCCTGACTGACCCTATTCTGACACGGCAGATATCACATCACCATCAGTCCGATGACGGCAAGGTGCACCGCGTAGAACAGCGGGAAAAATTCGCGCGGCCAGAACCTCGGCACGCGGCAACAGGTCCGGCTCAGCACCGTCAGGGTAACGCCGGGTATTACCAGACCCGCGATGGCAAAGGCGGGGCTGTCCGCGGCATTCAGCGCGAGTATCGCCAGTGCCAGACACAGCGCCAGCCCCGTGCGCGTGGTGCGCCGGCCCGTCATACATACGCCGCAGGCCAGCATCAGCATCACTACCCCCGCCAGCCCGTAGCTTCCCGCCGAAAACGGCAGCCAGGCCAGAACCAGCATCAGGGAGAGCGGCCATGTGCGCGGCCCGTGCCGCTGCATCAGCGCCAGTGCCTGTCCGCTGACCGCAAAGGCAAACAGAATATTGCCCAGGTCCGGGCGCAGCCCGGCCAGTATCCAGCCACCCTGCGCACCCCGGCCCATATCCAGAGCCGGTTCAGGGCGCGCTGCTGAATCTGCGGATGGCGGGCGAGGTTCATGGCCCAGACCAGGCCAAAGAGCGGAAACGCTCCCCGACCGGCAAGACGCAGCCAGTCATTATCCAGTCCGCACAGCATGCTGATGTGGTCGGCCACCATCAGCAGCAGCGCCACGGTTTTGATAAGGTCGGTCTGGCCCGGCGTCCACACAAGCAGACGCTGCAGCCAGCAGTCGGCCACCACCACAAGGGGGAAGAGCGGATGGTTTTCAGCGCGCATATCAGTCGCCTCCCAGGGTCTTTTCACGCTCAAGGTCTCGCACCGTTTCGCGCTCCATCTGCTGCAGGCGGTCCCGCTGCACGCTCTCGCGCACCACCTGAGACACCGCCTCATCCCGGCGGCGTTCTTCCGGCGCATCCGGCAGCGTGAGGGGAGATGCCGGCGTTTCTTTTATCCGATCCATATCCCGCACCACATCCCGGACGGCGACGTCAGCCCCTCCGGCCGGCCTGTCGCCGCTGCGGGCCATCTCGCGGACCGCCTCTTCGGCACGCTTATCCAGCTCCCGCTGCACCTCAGCCTCCCGGGCCTGCTGTGCCAGCACCTCCGGCGGCACCGTTTCTGCGGGCTGCGTACCGGTGGCATCGGGCAGGCCGTCGGCCCAGACCCGACCGCCGGTAATGGCGCCGGGGTTCCACGGTCGCGCCTCGCCTTCGAGCCGCACCACCACGCCGCTCTGCGGATTCTCCCTCGCGAGCCGCACGCCCTCTTCCATATCCCGCGCCAGCAGCGACTCGCCGTTACGGCTGGCCTGCAGACCCGCAAACGCCGCGTCCCCGCTGCCCATCACCCGGCCTTCACCAGCGAGCCCCTTAAGCTGCCCGTCTCCGGACGTCAGGGCGCTCAGCCAGACGCCCGCCTTCCTGCCGTTGCGGTCGAAGGCCGGGAGCGCCACGTGCGGCTGCGGGTATTTACGCCCCGGCGAGATATATTTCGCCATCGAGCCCTCGGGCTGCAGCCCGGCCTGGCGCAGCGCGGCGCGACCGGCAGGCACCTCACCCAGCGCTTTTGCCGTCGCCGTCAGGCGGGCGGCATTCGCGACGGCGCGGTCGCCGCGCGGCTCCAGAATGTCATGCGCCGTACTTTTCGCCTGCGATTTTTCCATCGCGGCCACCCACTTATCCCGGTTGTCGGTATAGACCTGCGCGTGCTGCTTCATGCGGCTCAGCGCCACGTAGGCTGACTCGAAGCTCACCATCCGCTTACGTCCGCCGTCCGTACCCTGCAGGGAGATGGAGAAGGGCTCGCTCGCACCCTGTGAGCCTTCAACGGTGACGGCATAGGCCAGGTCGATGTGCTGCTCTGCCTGCTCGGCTGACGGCGTGAGCGTACGGGTCTGTTTCCCGTCCGACAGCGTGACGCTGTCACCTTTTATCTCACTGACCGACCAGACGCTGTTGGCCACGAAGCCCCGCTCGTTGTCGCTTTTCGAAAAGCGCATCCGGTCGCCTTCCGACACGGTAATGGTGTCCTGACGGTAGAGCGTGACGCCCTCTGTCGCCGCCTGCGCGGGCGACAGGCTGCGGGTGTTGCCCTGCGCATCCTTCAGCATCACCAGGTGCGCCTCCCCGTCCAGCGCCTCAATGCTGTAATAGGTGCTGTCCAGCAGAACCAGGCTGTCGCGGGATGCCTCCCACGTTGCCATGCGCCGCAGCTCCCCGTCGCGGATATTGGCAGGCGTGAGAACCGGCAGCGTGACCTCTTTTTCGCCCACCTCGCCGGCACCCTGACGGGCGTCATGAATCATGGCGTTCACCTGGCGGCGGTCGGCGTTCAGGGCGGTGATAACGATGGTCTGCGCCTGCGCCTCTGACGTGCGCCCCGTGTAGTCCTTCACGATGGCCTCCAGCAGCGTCGCGGGCTGCCCGCCGGGCATCAGGTCGCCGGCCGCCACGGCTTTCGCAATGGCCTCCTCCCGTTCGCGGCTGAACTCCATGACGGAGCTGTCCGGCTGCCAGGCATCCGCCCTGCGCGGCACCTGTGCCGGCGCCACGCTCTCAATGGTCGTCAGGGCGCTGCCGATATCGCGGCTAATCAGGCTGTAGACGGCAGGTTTTAGTTCCGGCGTCTGGCGGACGATCTCCTGCATCACCGCCACGTCAATGGCGCTGCGCTTCTGCAGCAGGCGGAAGGGCTGGCCCGGGGCAATGGACTGCAGCTGGTCGGTATCCCCGCTGGAGACCGCGCGCCCCCCGCCCCCGGCAATCAGGCTGTACGCCTTCGCCATGTCGGCGTTACCGACCATTGAGCTTTCATCCACGAGAAACAGCACGTTGCTGAAGTCCGGTCGTTCGCCGCCGCGCAGCTGCTGCTGCGTGTCGTGAATAAAGGCCGCCAGCGTCTGCGTTTCAGGCACGCCCGCATCGCGCATCTCGCTCACCGCCCGGTGGGTGGGGGCCACGCCGATAACGCGCGGCTGCTCCCGTTCCGGCAGCGTGCCGATGGCCGACATGACTGCCCGGAACTGGGTGGTTTTACCCACCCCGGCGTAGCCCTGCACCAGGGTAAAGCGGTCGGGGGATTCAAGTATCATGCGCGTGGCGTTCCGCTGCCCGTCGGTCAGGCCCGCCAGCTGCGCGTCCGGAACCTTATCCATCAGCGGGGTGACGGCCTCCTTTCCCTCAAGGACGTGGCGGATAATGCTTTTTTCAGCGTTGTACGACTGGCGTGAGACCAGCAGCTGCAGGCCGTTTCCCGGCGATACCGGCACCGACAGCAGGTCGCCGCTGCGCACCTGACGGTCCGCTTCCTTTTCGATGGCCTGCAGGCTGAGGCTGTCCTGCTCAAATTCTTTCGCGGCGGCCATCAGTTGCGGCTTCGTGAACGCCAGGCCGTTCCCCTCCAGCACCGGAATGGCCAGATGGATAGCCTGCTGCTCCGGCGTGTGCAGACCGGCCTTCTGGTGCGCCAGGGCATCATCGAGCCTGTCATGCCCCGCCGCATCCTTAATCTGTTCGGACACGACGCTCCAGGCAGACTGACGCGACAGCTTCTCCGTCGTTTTCTGCGCCGTCTGCGCGGAATAGAGCCGCACCGCCCGGCCGCTGAGCGCCAGTTTGTTCAGCGTGGTGTTATCCAGCTCGCGCTGCGACAGCGAGGCAAAAACCGTGGCGCTGTCGCTCACCGAGCGGCCCGGCGACTCCACCCAGCCTTGAACCACCTTCGCGGCGGTAAACGGGCTGTCGCCGGCGGGCAGGACCACGTCCGCCTTACGCCCCGGCTGGCTGACGACGAGCCCCGCCTCCCCGAGCGCCTTAACGGTCACCGTATCGCCTCCCCTGAGCCGCGTCCCCTGCGCCTGACCCAGCACTGCCAGACGGTCGCCTTCGGCCACCTGCAGCGTGCCGGTGCGGTACAGCGACCAGCTGCTGTTGAGTTCAGACAGGCGGGTCACCCGCGTCTCACCCTGGGCGTTGCGCAGCGTCAGGCTGTTGTTGCGGCCCGTCACGCGGTCAATGACAAAGCGTTCCCGGCTGCGCTCTTCGGCATTCCAGCGCTCCATGACCATCCCCTCCCGGTAGTGGTCGCGCACCTGCTGATGGCGGCTGTCGAGCCAGACCGGCTCCAGCGTGGTGATACTGACCTCCCGCTCGCCCAGCACCTTTTCCGCCTTAAGCGCCTCGCGGACTACGCCTGCGAGCACCGCCTGCTCGCGCGGACCGGTGACCTGCGCCACGCTGTGTTCACCTGCGCGGACGCTTCGGGCAAAGTCAGCGGCCAGGCGGTCATACCGCTGCCGCCGGTCAGGCTCGCTGATAACCGAGACCTGCGTCTTCTCACCGCCCTGCCACGCGAGCGTGCTCACTCCCGCTTCCTTCATGACGGTGAGGGCGCTGCCGGTCCCGGTGCGCTGGCCGCTGTCGGCAATCAGCAGCTGGACGTTATGGCGCAGCGCACCGTCGAGCAGCGTGAGCGTTTCTTTCAGGGTCAGCTTCTCCCCCTGGTCCACAATCAGCGTGCTGCCGGGCGTAAAGGCCATGCCCTCCGTCAGCCCCCGCCTGTCGGTGATATGCTCGCCGCTGAGGCGCTCATCCTGCATAAGGGCGCTGCGCGAACGCCTGTCGGCGGCGATAATCTGCACGTCACGCCCCTGTTCGCGCGCCATCATCGTCAGCTCCGCCACGCGCTCACGCTGGCCGGCCGCCCCGCCCTGACCCGAAATGATCGCCACCGGCGGACGGTCCTGGGCCAGGACACTCACGGCATCGCTGTATGACCGGCTGCGGGGCACGCTTTTATCCGGAAAAATGTCGGCCTGCCCCGTCCGCTGTAAATCGCGGGTCATCGCCGACACCGACAGCTCATCCAGCACGTGGATGTTCGAGGTAAACAGCCCCTTCTCTTTATCCAGCGGGATGAGCTGCTCATTTTTTATCGCCGCATCGATGCCGTCACGCGCCATCTCCACCATGCCCGACCGCGCGGGCAGCTGCCCGAGGGTGGTGGCCAGCAGTTCGGAATACGTGAACCGCGCCCGCCGGTCGCTCAGCATCGCGATGGCCTGCCCGACGCTGCTGTTAATATCAATGGCTTCAGGCGTCGTTGCGGGAATATTCCCCTGCACAACCCGCAGGTCTGCCGCCTCACGGTAGGCTTTAATGTCAAACCCCGTCTCTTTCAGGGTCTGCATCCACTCGGCCATGCGCTGTTCGGGGTCAACCTTCTGCTTCGACTGGCGGGTATCGAGCGCCGCCACGTCGCGGGACTTCAGGGACGCGTCATCCCCGACCGCCTCGCTGATGGTCCTGCTGCGGCTGGAATACGGCTCCGTCGGTACGCCCTTCAGCTCCCACATGCCGTGTTTGCCGACCGTCTCAGTCTCATAGCCCATCGCCGCGACGTCATCCTTCAGCGCGGCACGATACAGGCGGCCAAAGGCAATCTGGTTGGCGTAGATATTCTCAATAAACCCGGTTTTACCCACTTTGTCGCTGCTGAGCGTTCGCCACTCATCGCCATGCTGAGTGGCATTGGCCACCACCGCGTGGGTGTGCAGCTGCGGCTCCTGGTCGCGGCTGGTATCGTGGTTAAACAGCGCCATCACCAGGTTGCCGGTCAGCTGCGTCACGCTCCTGCCCTCCGTCATAACCCGCGTGGAGGCCATTGCCTCTATCTGCTTAATGGCGGTCTCCACCGCGCGGTTGTGTGCCTCAATAAGACGCTTGTCGCCTCCCAGCATGGCCATCACGGAGACACTTTTGGGCGCAGAGAAGGTGAAGTCGTAGCCCGGACGGTGTTTGTTCGCCCCGTCCTGAGTCCGGCTGAGGTCGCTGCCGTCCGGCAGGCGTCCCTCCAGAACCTTCGTAAAGACCTTCTGGTCCACCCCGCCGCTGAGCCCCAGCGCTTCAGCCCCTTTTCCGGCCCAGCGCTCGCCCATACTACCGATAACGTAGTAGTTGTCCTTGTCGGTGTAATAATTGCCCGCGCTGCCGGCGGATTTTACCGATCCGATGCTCATCATCAGATGTATCCTCCCGGCTCAAGATCCTTTTCAGGCGCCCGGTGAACGTTGATGTTCACTTCTTCACGACGCTGCCTCTCCTGAGGAGACAGTTCGTCCTGCTCCGCCTGCCACGCCTCCCATGCCGCCATATCCACTACTTCACCGCTTTCACTGATGCCGGGCGGCAGCTGCTCTGCCTCTTCCGCCTTTGTCTTCAGCTCAGGCTCCACACCGCCGGCGCCTGCCGCACCTGCTACGGATGCCGCGTCTGCAGCGCGGGGCGCGGGCGTCAGTTGCTGTGGCTGCTGTGGCTGCTGTGGCTGCTGTGGCTGCTGTGGCTGCTGTGGCTGACCAGCATTCTCCGCACCGCCCTCTGGCGCGACAACATCGGCATCCGGTTCAAAGAGCATGGCGATGCTGCGGGATTCATGTTCACGTGCAGCCAGCGCGGCATTCAGGCGTTCCTCCGCTTTCCCGTCGATGGTGCGCGGAATGAATTCCGGTGCCACCTTTGGACGCTGCTGATACTTCAGCGCCATTTTCACGGCAGGATAAGGTCCGGGAAGCGTGACGTAGCAGGAGAGATCCGGCAACGTCTGGACGTCGGAGTAACTCACCAGGGTGACGCGCTCCATGTCCTTGCCGACCGAGGTACCGTCGCGTACCGGGTCCACACCGTAGGAATACTGCTCGGACGCCTTGAGGATTTCTTTTTCACCGATTTCGCCAGCGGCGAACTCGGCGATATTGCGCGACGGCGAGCGGAAGAAGGCACGGGTGTTCAGCACGTCGAACAGCGTTTCCGCCGGCTTCTGCCCGTAAATATCTTCCAGCTGGGCGTAGGACTGAATGCCAATGACGTAGCAGCCGCCAAACTTACGCGCCTCCGGCAGGATCTCAACCAGGTCCGGCAGCTTGTGCAGGGTAGGCAGCTCGTCGGCGAAGATCCACACGCGGCGGTTACGGTTTTCCCCCATCGCCAGCAGCCCGCGAATGGCGATGGACAACCACATGGAGATAACCGGCTTGAGGGAAGCGTGGGTGTCAGCATTGGAGGAGATAAACAGCCAGCCGTTTTTACCATCCTCACGAACGCCGCGCATCCAGTCGCGTATGGTGAATGACTCGCCGTTATTTTCGATGCCCTGCAGGTAGCGGATAGCCTTGACGTAGTTGGTCAGCACGGCGCGGATGGAGATGGCCGTTTTCTCGATTTTCTCTTCCACCAGGTTCGCCGCCGGGGAGTTTTTCAGGTACGAGCGCAGCTTCTCAATCTTGATGGAAAGCAGCGTGTCGACCAGCTTGCTGTAGCTGCGGTCCTTGTCGTTGCGCATCAGATATGCGGCTTCGGCAAAGATGGTACGTCCCGACCCCTGCCAGAAGGGGTCTTCCTTCGTGCCCATAGGAATAAGCGTGTTGGAAACGTTGTCGAAGTCAGGCTGCGTCAGGCACTCCCGCCACAGGTCCCATGCAGCGCAGCGCGCATCCAGCGGGTTAAGGATTTTATCTGTGGCCGGATCATAGTAGCTTTTGACGAACTCACAGGAGCGGTCATACACGATGACCATATCGCCACGCTGGCGGGCGTAGTTCATCAGACGGCGGATAACTTCTGATTTACCGGCCCCGACGGTACCGTGCAGACAGAAGTTCTGGATCTCCGAGTCCTTAATAAGCGGCAGCTCACCGATTTTGATGTCGGATGCGAGACCGTCGCGCCTGAGCATTTTCGCCACCGCTTTCGGGTCGTCAGTCAGCTGGCGCCCTCCCGTTATCTCGTCCTCACTCTGCTGCTTACCCTGATGGCCCAGAATCCAGGTGGTGACAAAGAAGGTAATAACGCACACCACGGCCGCGATGATGGCAGCAAGAATAAAGGCCGTCCAGACCTGGTCGGCGCACCACTGGATATATTTGTCCTGCAGTATTTGCTGCGCGTTGTACTTCAGCTCATGGCCGTAATAACGGATGGTATAGACAGGCTGGGATTTAAAAATATCGCGCATGGGGGCCAGCGTCTGACACCAGTAATAAACCATGCCGTTCACGAACGTCTGCCAGGTCAGTTTAACCGACAGCGTAATCGCGACAATGATGCCGAAGAGAATGACGAGACAGTACACGATGATATTGGCAATTTGACTGAACATACGGATACGCATGCTCGCGATCTGACCGCCCTGGGTCATATCCTTAGCATTAAAACTCATATTAGCCTCATAGAGGTTGGTCTATATGTATAGCGACCATGATTTCAGAAAGCAATTGATTTAATGTCATCCGTTACAAAACACTAGGATGACATCATTTAACTAAAGGCGGGGAGATTATTAATAATGAATGTTATTTTTTAAGTAAATCACACGCTCCTGCATATCCATGTGAGCATGATTTTTTCAAATAGATATCTGCCATTCCAGAATCTGGAAATACACCATCACCTCTCATATAAGCCCCTGCCAAATTAAACTCAGCCTGTCCGTTATTTTTAATGGATGCTTTCTCCCACCAGATCACCGCCTCGTGCATATCCCTATTAACACACTCACCTGTAGAATACAGGTTTCCAATATTCAAATATGCCAACTCAAAATCTTTTTGAGCTGAGGAGTTAAGCAAATCCATTATTTTATCACAACGGGCATCTTTCAATAATCCATTTTTATAAAGCATTGCCAAGTCATTCTGAGCAGATGCATTCCCTGCATCTGCTGCCTTCCCCCACCAATAGCCTGCTTTTTTTATATTTTTATCAACACCTCGCCCATAATAATAGAGCAGACCTAGGTTATTTTGGGCATCTGAATTACCCTGAATCGCCGACTTATTAGTCCAATAAAAAGCTTTTTTATAATCACCAGATACGACCAAATACATTGCACCTAGCTTATATTGAGCTAATGCGTTTCCAGAATTCGCATCTTTTTTTAAGTTAGTGTAGTAGTCGTCGCTAGCCCTTACACTCAAGGTACACGACAGGAAAACAAAAACTCCCAACATCCCATAGAACACTCGCATTGTTTATCTCCATAAAACTAAATATTATATCCATACACAACCATGAAACTGACTATGAAATCCTACAACTCAATCTAACGCTTCCAACCCATTGGATAATTACTTTCCGGATTATAATTAACATTATCAAAGTCCACGGATTCAAAGTCATTATTTATAGAGTGGGCGCCATCTACCTTGTTTTTTTCAAGCCACTCTTTGATGCTTATACACCCGCTAACCTTATATAAATCCATCAATGTACCCACAATGAATACAAAAAAAGTAACAAGAGGAGGAGCCAGTGAACATATAGGCATTATCACATACCAAACTACCCTGTTGTATGTGTAGGGTTCAACACTGCCTTTATTCTTAGATATTTTATAAAACAAATAGATGAACAATCCTTGCCATAAGAGCACAGTTGCACCAATGAATACCACCTCCGTAACTAACCATCCAGCCAGATAACAAGCAATAGACTGAAACAACACTACCATGAATATCTGAAGCAGATTTCTCATCGCACCCTCTCTGGCATCCTGTTACTGCTTATGTTTATCTTGATATTTTTTTGCCTTCTTCATCAGTTCTTCAGGACTGTCAGCCCCCGGCACTCGTTCTTGAGACTCCTTTTCCTTATTATACGTATTCATTTGCGAAGATTGCTCTGAATTATGATGTTTTTGCAGATCAGAATACTGTTGATTTATGCTGCCTTCTTCATCGCGTATTCCTCCTTTAGTATCGGCTATATTCTCTCTCGATGTTGTGAGCATATTATCAACTTGGTCTTTTACATTATTCTGAATTCCGCTGTCCTGTGTACGTTGTTCGATAGTAGCCTGATGAGACTGGTGATCGGCACTAACATCGCTATTTCCACCGCCACCAGAAATGGCCCCCATACCATGGCCAACATTTCCTTTAGCTGCTGAATATGATGCATCAACGCTCGGTTGTACCTGCTCCTGAACAAATCCCCAAGCCAGTTCCCGACGTTTTCCTGCGATTTCTGCTGAGCTGGTATTAGTAAGCAATGTATCTGCATCTTGAGGTGCATGTTTACGGACATACTGGGCAAACTGCTGATTTAGATCCTCGCTCATTTGACCACTCATACTTTCTGTACGAGACGCCATTTCAGCATATTCATGGCTACGAGCCTGACTTGTGGTGTACTGATCATAGCTCTGTTTTGCTGAGTTCAACGATGCCGAAAGTTGATCTGCTCGGGAAGCCGCATTATTGTCCGTATGGCTCCCAGATTCACTGACTTTACGGCTAGTAAAGTAATCACTCGCCTCCTTAAAGTCCTGGGTTGCTTTAGCATCCATATCATGTCGAGCATCATGGCTAGCTCGAGAGCTATTTGTTGCTTGGTGCATATCGTCATCGGAAAAATCAACTCCCGCCTTAACTCCTGCCTGAAACCCTACCCCTCCTCCGGTACCCAGCACATTCAGCCCCATACTTCCTTTAGCATGTGTATCACCATACAATCCGAGTGACGCTCTGGTGCTCCTTGACGCTAACTCTTGAGTGGCCTGTTCATTACTAATATTATGCCCTTTCGCATAGCTTTCTACTGCGCTGCGCATCCTGCTGGCCATCATAGAATCCTGAGCACTCATAGTGCTGTCTGCGCCACTGGTCATTGAATTACTGCTACCACGGTTTGAGCCAAACTGACTAAGCGTATTCCATGCGCTACTCAAACTACTGTTATATCCATGCAATGCACTCTCTGACTGGGTTTGTGCCTCGCGGGCCATTGCCTGCTGTGCGGTTGCAATCTGACGAGTCATGTTGATACTCATAGGAATACGTGACGTAGCACCACTGGAATCTGTCACTACACTACCATCACGCATTTGCGTCGAACTGGCTCCGTTAGCCAACTGTTGGCTCATTTGTCCAAATACTGTTGAGCTATTGGTATTCCAGTTAAAACCACTCACATTTTCTGTCTGCATGTTAGCGTAAGAGTAGTTACCATCAACAGCACCAGAGGCAGCAGTGGCTGCAGGGCTGATAGCGGAAGAGGCCAGATGGCTGTAGAGATTTGAGAACCCCGCCCCCAGTCCCTTCAGCATTCCCCATGCCAGTGGCGGGATAAGCATCGACAGATAGCCTGCCGTGGTAGCGAGGTCTGAGTATTTTATCTGCACCTGTGACAACTCCGAGAGAACCACTGGTGAACCGTTGGCCTTCGCATAGAAGGTCATGCAGCTGTTGAGGATGGCGTAAAGCAGTGGCCAGCTCTGCACCCACATGATAGCCAGCACGTACCCCTTCAGCACATTAAGGGTGACGGCGTTAAACATCCCGCCCAGCACCATCAGGGGGAATATTCCGATGGTCAGACCGACAATCAACGTCTGAGACATAGGAAGTGAGCGTAATGCCACCTGGCCGACCGTCGCATGCGCCAGCCGCTGCTTCTCCATCGATGACGTAGTGGCGATATTCAGCAGGCTTGAGGTATCACCGTTGCGGGCGGCGTAGCTCATAATACCGTTTCGCAGCGCGTTCATCGTCACATTCTGACGGACAATCGACGCGGCGCTCTGACCGGCCCCATAGAAATAGTTATAGCTGTCCCCGATCATCTGGCTGAACAAAATGTCAGGATTCGGACGTCCGCCAAAAAGCTGACGCACGTAGTAACTCCAGGTTTTTCCTCCGGTCTGAGTATCCAGGGCAAGCTTTGGCTTAATTACCGCAGCGGCTTCTTCACAGGTTAAAAACTGATTATTGTTGTTGAATATCCCTCTCAGCGGACTCGGCTTTGAGAAAATCAGCGTATACGGGTCTGCGCTGTTCATCAGCTCTTCCATGGTATATTTTCCGTTCAGGAAAATATCGCCCATCACGCAGTTCTGCACATAGTCCGTGAATATCGTCGTTATCTCTGGGTTCTGTGATAAAAAGTCCGTACTGCGTGAAACCAGATTCGCCCCAAATATCATGCCGGTTTTGCTGTAGGTGATGCTGTCGGGCTGTGAAAAGACCATTTCGTACCCCTGAACAAGGGCATATCCGATTTTGGTCGTCAGCGATGCAGGCAGAGCCAGCCCGGCGGGCACGTTATCGACTTTATAGACCTTTGTCTGATTACTGATATCGATTATTTGTACGGAGGTGCGAACGCTGACCAGTAGCGACATCAGTACGATAACGCCCGCCCAGCCCAGCATATCCATGATGTTGTGCCGTCGTATCCACGAAATAGCGACAACCAGCACAGAGAAAGCCGTCGCAATACGCCGAATAACAACCCAGTTCTCCGTCGACATGAACGTGACGATGGCATTCAGCGTCTGCGTCAGCCAGTCGCCGCCCGCAATGACATAGATTTCCTGCATCAGCGCGCCCCCCCGAAGTGATAGTTGTTCTGGTAGCGCTGCAGCATGCGTGCCGAGACCTGCTGGCGCATGTAGCTCATCTGGCGGTCAACAACCAGAAGCGCGTCCTGCTGTACCTGCACCTGTGCCTGGAAGGAGGCTATCTGTCGCGTGGCTTCGTTAAGGTTATTATTGATGCTGTCGATAACGGCCTGGTCATAGTTTCCCGTTGCCACCATTGCACGGGCCTGCTGGACCAGCTCCTGGATGTACTGGAGCAGAATGTCGTAGCCGATATAATCGGTTAGCTGATAAACGAGGCTGTTAGAAACACCCAGCATCTGGGGATCAACCAGGTACTTGAAGACCGGGATGGTAGTACTTGTGATAAATCCCTTCTCTTTCTCGGTTAACTTTAGATCGGCAACGGCTTTATTCTGAATGCTGGAAAGGATGTCTTTTATCTGATTTTTCAGTGCATTTTTCTGGCTGATCGTGACATTAGCATCGGCAACCACCTTCAGACATTTATCGCTGTCATTACAGTGATACACCCGTGCAGTCCCCCCCTCCATCATGGCCCGAATAAGGTCGCGATCGGTCGTTCTGGCCGGAAGCGGGGTTATATTACCCTTCTCATCAAAGACCATTGTTCCGGTCAGGGTCATGATGAACTCCTTAAGCTCTTTATTCCCGTCAAACATGCGGTTCTTGCCGAGCGCATTCCAGATGACATTGATATTCTTCGTGATGCGCTCTTTATCCTTATCACTGGCCTTATCACGGACCTTATCCATACTGCCCCCTACCGTACAGCCCTGGCGGGATGCAGCCCAGTCCGCAAACATGTTGCTCTCGCCGGCAATGTCCTGGCAGACCTTCTGCTGGGAGACCTGGGTGCGCGGAAACAGACCGCCGACAATCCCCTGCGCCGCCTGGCAGGAGCTGAGGTTCATGCTGTTAATATCGCTGGCCATCTTCTGCAGAAAGTCTTTTGCGGTCTTGATTTCCGGTACCGTGGTCTGCAGCGCCAGATCGAAGAAGTATCCGGCCGCATTGGACATAATCTGCTTGGCGAAACGCTGCAGCTGATCGCTGTTAATAAAGCTGAAGGAGCCCAGATAGGCATCAATGCCGCCGCAGCCGGCGTTGATGTCGGGCAGCGTCATGGAGATAAGCTGGACGGTTTTCACCTGCGTACGGGCATATAGTGAGCCACCCGTGGCGTAGCCAGCGGCCTGCCCCTGCCAGACCTGTGGCTGGCTGGTATTGGAGTCAAAGCCCAGCTTATTAAAGAAGGTGTTCATGTCGCTGTTCACGTCCGCACTAACGGTTGTTGAACAGACGAGAAGCATGCAGCCCAGAAGACTGCGGTGTCTGAACAGGTTTATCATCATTTCACTCCGCGCATCTGAAGGACCGTATCCATGCGGGCCATAAAGCCCTGTTCGTCGGTCGCGCCCTGCAGCAGGGGCAGGGCTTCAAGGGTGTTTACGTTGACGAGAAAGGTGGTTGGCGTGGCCACGGGCAGGTTAGGGAAAAAGGTTTTCATCACCTCCGGCGGCGCGGGCAGCGCATCGGGATAGGACGCATCCCCCTGACCGTCGATGGTGTAGGCCATCACCCCAAAACCCACCCGTGCCGACAGCGACTTCAGGACCGGATCAAACTGGTGGCAGTACGGGCAGTGCCCCTGCATAAACAGCACGACCTTCCAGTCGGCCAGATTGACCTGGCGGCCGTTGCTGAGGCGGTACCAGACCGGCTGCTTCGCCGGAAGTGGCTTAACTTCAGGGTCTTCCGGGGATGTTGGCAGAGATCCCGACGCTCGCGCCCCCTGTGGATGCCATAACGATTTGATCTCGTCCATTGTGGAAGCCTGTGTGGCCAGACTGAGGGTCATGAGCGCCACGGTAAACACGGTATGTCTAAGGTTCATGTCGGCATCCTCCGGCATCACGGGCCTTTTCGGCCTCACGGGCGGCATCAATCCAGCGGTTGATGATGCGGTATCTGCGCTGACCTGTCACTGAATAATGGGACTGACGCAGAGGCATTCCCGGGACTTATTCGTCAGACCCACCGGAAAGTTAAGGTCGCTTCTGCCGATGGCGCTTATGACACAAAACTTTGCCATGACGAGCTGCGGCGAAAAAAATCAGGGCGCTTATCCCGCCGCGAACCCGGGCGGGTTACCGGGCGGCGTATGCGGACAGAAATCAGGCGGTGGCCGAAACGGCGATGTACCGGGTTAAACAACTGTTCGGTGGGCAGCAGACGCTGCGTGACTACGATGCGCAGGCTGGTGAGGCTATGGCCATGATCCGTGTCTTAAACAAAATGACGCGTGCAGGGATGCCAGAAAGTGTGCGGATTGCCTGAGCAGGTCAGTGACGGGAGGCGCTTTTATCTTAAATCCGATTTATTCAACAAAGCCGATTTAATGCGTTAAAACAGCCGGCATCGAGTTCATCTTCAACAACAGAAAAAGCGAAAGCATCCACAGCCGGGCGGATAGCTGTATGAACCGCCCCGGTAATCCTGGAGACTACACTCTTTGAGAGAGGTAACCAGGATGACAAAACATAACCGATTTCCCCCTGCAGTTCGTCAACGCGCTATTCGTATGGTTCTGGAAAACCAGAATACCTACAACTCACAATGGGCCGCTATCTGCTCCATTGCCCCTAAGATCGGCTGCACTCCCGAAACATTGCGTATCTGGATCCGTCAGCAGGAGCCCGTTGATGATGAGCAGAATGCGCTGACTGCCAGCGAACGCCAGCGTCTGAAAGAACTGGAGCGGGAAGTCCGGGAGCTGCGCCGCAGCAATGATATTCTGCGTCAGGCTTCAGCGTATTTTGCCCGGGCGGAGCCCGACCGCTGCTGGAAAATCTGAGCGGTGAACACGGAGTCGGGCCAGTCTGTCATGAGCTGGATATTGCTCCGTCAACGTACTACTGGCATCAGCAACGCCGGAAGTATCCTAAACGACGCAGCAGTCGGGATAAACGCGATGCCGTGCTGATACCTGAGATACAGCGTGTATACGAAGAAAACTACAGCGTTTACGGCGTGCGTAAGGTCTGGCGACAGCTAAAACGTGAAGGCGTCGGTGTTGCCCGTTGCACCATTGAGCGCCTGATGAAAGCCCTGCAGCTACGTGGGATGAGACGCGGCAAAAGTGTCAGTCCCCCCGCAGCAGCAAAGCCGGAACACCGCAGGATCGGGTGAACCGTCAGTTCGTGGCTGAACGGCCCGATAAACTTTGGGTGGCTGATTTTACCTATGTCAGCACCTGGCAGGGGTTCGCATATGTGGCCTTCATCATTGATGTGTTCGCCGGTGTTATCGTGGGCTGGCGGGTCTCATCCACGATGGAAACGTCGTTCGTGCTGGATGCACTGGAGCAGGCGCTGTGGGCCAGATGCCCGAGCGGCACCATCCATCACAGGGACAAAGGTTCGCAATATGTGTCACTGGCGTACACGCAACGGCTGCAGGACGCGGAGCTGCTGGCTTCAGCAGGTAGCACGGGCGACTCATATGACAATGCGATGGCAGAAAGTATCAACGGGTTGTATAAAGCGGAGGTGATCCACAGGCAAAGCTGGAAAACCCGACAGGATGCTGAGCTGGCCACGCTGAAATGGGTTGACTGGTATAACCATCACCGATTAATGGAACGCACCGGATATATCCCGACAGTAGAGGGTAATCCCCTGAGGGATCCCCACTAACCATCAGTAGATGAGAACCATAGATCTATTTCGCTGGATAAGTAGCTTTAACTGTATTAGTCGCGACTTGATCTGACACTGGACCTTGAAAGGTTGAGAGTTACCGGTTTTGATATGGGTGTCTAATCCTTATACAAAACACGAGGTAACTCTCATGCTTCATACTAACAATCCCATCATCAAACACAAAGCCGGCTGCTCAATCTCGCCGGGGAACTCGGTAACGTATCAAAAGCCTGTAAGATCATGGGCGTCTCACGTGACACGTTTTATCGTTATCAGGAACTGGCTGCAGAAGGTGGTATCGATGCCCTGGTTAACCAGAACCGTCGGGTTCCCAACCTGAAGAACCGCGCCGATGAGGCCACGGAACGCGCTGTCGTTGATTACGCCATCGAGTTCCCGGCCCATGGACAGCACCGGACCAGTAATGAGCTGCGTAAAAAAGGCGTGTTTATCTCAGGCAGTGGCGTGCGCTCCATCTGGCAACGACACGACCTGGAGAACTTCCGTAAACGCCTGAAGGCGCTTGAGGAAAAGGTCGCCAGGGAAGGTATCGTGCTTACCGATGCTCAAATCGCAGCACTGGAGAAGAAGGCTCACGATGACGAGGCCTGCGGTGAAATCGAGACGGCACATCCGGGTTACCTGGGGTCGCAGGACACCTTCTGCGTGGGCAATCTGAAAGGTGTTGGCCGTATCTACCAGCAGACGTTCGTGGATACATACTCGAAAATGGCTCACTGCAAGCTGTATACGAGTAAAACGCCGATCACCGCCGCCGACCTGCTCAATGATCGTGTACTGCCGTTCTACGAGGCACAGGGACTGCCGATGCTGAGAATACTGACCGACAGGGGTACGGAGTACTGTGGCAGAGTGGAGCAGCATGATTATCAGCTGTATCTGGCCATCAACGACATCGACCATACGAAAACGAAGGCGATGTCTCCGCAGACTAACGGCATCTGCGAGCGCTTCCATAAAACCATTTTGCAGGATTTTTACCAGGTTACGTTCCGCAGGAAGTTATATGGAGACCTTGAAAGTCTGCAGGCAGATCTGGACAACTGGTTGTGGCATTACAATAATGAGCGAACTCATCAGGGTAAAATGTGCTGCGGGCGTACGCCGATGGCAACATTGCTCGATGGTAAGCGCTCGATGGTAAGCGGGTCTGGGCAGAAAAGAATCTGAACCAGATTTAATCTGACAGACACCTGTACAAATAACCGGTAACTGTCAGATCAGGTCTGAGCTAGTACATGTCAGGATCGCATAACAGTTGTAGCTGCGGGAAGCATCCTGTCGTTTAACTCTGATTTATTCAACAAAGCCAAGATGAAGTCGTAACCCGGACGGTGTTTGTTCGCCCCGTCCTGGGTCCGGTTGAGGTCGCTGCCGTCCGGCAGGCGTCCCTCCAGAACCTTCGTAAAGACCTTCTGATCCACCCCGCCACTCAGCCCCAGCGCTTCAGCCCCTTTTCCGGCCCAGCGCTCGCCCATACTGCCGATAACGTAGTAGTTATCCTTGTCGGTGTAATAATTGCCCGCGCTGCCGGCGGATTTTACCGACCCGATGCTCATCATCAGATGTATCCTCCCCGGTAGTTTCTCTCCTCAAAGAAACGTATACCCCATTGACATATACGCAACCACAAATCACAATGGATATACATCTTGTATATCCCAGAAAAGGAGAGTGCCATGCATACAACGCTTTTTTTGAGTAACCGGACCCAGGCCGTGAGGTTGCCTAAATCGATATCCTTTCCGGAAGACGTGAAACACGTCGAAGTCATTGCCGTTGGCAGAAGCCGGCTCATTACACCGGCCGGCGAGTCCTGGGACAGCTGGTTTGATGGTGAAGGTGTCAGCGCTGACTTTATGAACGTCAGGGAACAACCCACAGAGCAGGAACGGGAAGGATTCTGATGCTGAAATATTAGACGTCAACTACTCAGGCCGGTACGCGTCAACTATTCTGGCCGCCTTTCAGTTACTTCTTAACTGACTGCTGGGTTACTGCTTTCGACGTTTTCTTTCTGTAGCTTTCTCCTGTTACCTCGA
>NZ_MRUL01000010.1 GCF_002006995.1 Izhakiella australiensis
AGGAATATAACCGTGAAAGACCGCATTCATCATTAAATAACCGGACTCCGGAGGAATTTATCCGAAGTCTCCAAAAAAGTCAGGATCTCTGATTTACCCCTGCACTGATATTGGGAAGGGATCAAAAAGTCAGGATCTCTGATTTACCCCTGCACTGATATTGGGAAGGGATCAGAGCCATGAAACCAAAATTGGGTGAGATAATTCAGGACCCTGCGGTTGGAAGTGGCGGATTTCTAATTGCAGCGGACCAGTTTATTCATTCCGAAAATACAGAACAGGCATACGCGAAAACGCCCCCAAAATATCAAGGCGTTGAAATTGAAAAAAATACGCGTCGAATATGTTTGATGAATACGTTTCTTAATGGCCTCGATGCCAAGGTCATATACGGCGATGCACTGACGGATGATGCAAATGGGCTACAGCCCGCCGATCTTATTCTTGCCAACCCACCATTTGGGAGCAAGGCCGGTATCTGGGCTCACAGGACACCTTCTATGTTGGTAATCTGAAAGGTGTGGGCCGTATCTACCAGCAGACGTTCGTGGATACGTATTCGAAAGTGGCACACTGCAAGCTGTATACGAGTAAAACGCCGATCACCGCTGCCGACCTGCTCAATGATCGCGTACTGCCGTTCTACGAGTCTCAGGGGCTGCCGATGCTGAGAATACTGACAGACAGGGGTACGGAGTACTGTGGTAAAGTGGAACAGTATGATTACCAGTTGTATCTGGCTATCAACGATATTTGACCATACGAAAACGAAAGCGATGTCTCCGCAGACGAACGGTATCTGCGAGCGCTTCCATAAAACCATTTTGCAGGATTTTTATCAGGTTACGTTCCGCAAAAAGTTATACGGCGACCTGGAAAGCCTTCAGACGGATCTGGACAACTGGCTGTGGCATTACAATAATGAGCGAACTCATCAGGGAAAAATGTGCTGCGGGCGTACGCCAATGGCCACTTTACTTGATGGGAAACGAGTCTGGGCAGAAAAGAATCTGAACCAGATTTAATCCGACAGACACCTGTATAAATAACCGGTAACTGTCAGATCAGGTCTGAGCTAATACAGCCGCGTTTAGTTTAGACTCAAAGGTACAACACTAATAAACATTTCACTCACCATTACCCCGGTTGATCTTCGCATAGTCAAACGGCGTAATCCCTTTCTCCCGGTTCGCATCCAGAAAATCAGCCCACCACTGCAACATCAGCTTGCGCTCATCCAGATGTTCCGCTTTATGGATATACGCCGCCCTTATCGAATTGCGTTCCATATGGCTCATCTGCCTTTCCACCGCATCCTTCGACCATAGTCCTGACTCTATTAACGAACTACAGGCCATTGTACGGAAACCGTAGCCGCAAACCTCAACCTTAGTATCATATCCCATCACCCGTAGCGCACTGTTTACGGTGTTTTCACTCATTGGCTTACGCGGATCATGATCGCCAATAAAGATCAGCTCATGTTCGCCACAGAACTGTTTTATCTGCTTCAGGATCGCCAGCGCCTGCTTTGAAAGCGGCACCAGATGCGGTGTACGCATCTTTGAGCCTCGCTGAGAATGCTTCACTTCAGGAATAGGCTCTCGCTCAGGTGGGATGGTCCACATTGACGTTTCAAAATCGATTTCTGACCAGCGAGCAAAACGTAGCTCACTGGAACGAATAAAGATAAGCAGAGTGAGTTCCGTTGCCCAGCGGGTTAGCGGCCTGCCTGTATAGCTGTCTATTTTCGCAAGTAACTCAGGGATGCGCTTTAACTCCAGCGCTGGGCGATGCTGTCGATTGCCAGATGCGACGGCTCCAGCCATCTCCTGCGCAGGGTTGTAATCAATCAGCCCGCTTTGCACTGCATAACGCATGATAGCCGTGGTGCGCTGTTGAAGGCGTGAAGCCACTTCAAGACGTCCAGATGTCTCTACGGCTTTAATGGGAATTAACAGATCGCGGGTACCCAGCTCTGCAATATTGCGAGCACCAATTGCCGGGAAGATATTGTCCTCCAGGCTCTTTTTTACGCGATAAGCATGATCTTCCGACCATTTTTGGTTGGTCACGAGCCACTCTCTGGCAACCTTCTCGAAAGTAATAATCTCTTTCGCCTGCTCTTCTTTCACAGCACGTTTATGCTCACGAGGATCGATACCAGCAGCTACCAGCTTTCTGGCCTCTTCCCTTTTCTTCCTGGCATCCGCCAGCGAAACATCCGGGTAAACGCCGAACGCCATCAAATGTTGTTTACCACCAAAACGGAAACGAAATCGCCAATACTTTGAACCGCTGGGTTTTACAAGTAGGGACATGCCGTCGCCGTCAACAAGTGAATACTCCTTCTCCTCAGGTTTCGCAGAACGAACTTTAGTATCCGTTAGGGCCATAATGGTCCTCCTTCCATTGGTATCTCGTGAGTATACAAGCAATATCGAATCGGCAAATATACTCATTAGTATACTCACAAGCTTGTTGATGTGGGTTGAGTTAGGTTGACTTTAGTTGAGGAGGAAAGCGGGTAAAGCCTTGTGGAGCGCGGATTTCAGGCATAAAAAAAGACGTCCGTTGACGTCTATTGATGTTCCGATGGTGCGAAGGCCGGAATCAAAATAATACATAATCAGTTGTTTTAAATGAAATTAAAAACACAAAGACTTAAATATGCCCCCTTTTGTGCCCCCATTGATATTTCAGCCTTACCAAGTTGGTTGTTTTTCAATCAAATAATGGTGTGATTATTGGTTTGGTTCCGTGTCAGGGATCCATACCAGAACAAAGGGGGCTGTTGCCCCCTATCAGATCCAGCGTTTTAGCTCCCCCATGAAATACTGTCAATCAGGCAACCGGCCTCGTATCTTTCCACCATATAGGCTTCATTCCACGACTCATAAACCGCCAGGCGATTAAATTCCGGCTCATTCTTCGCCAGCGTCCTGCCGCCTCCTTTCAGGAAGTACAGGGAAAGGTTTCGCAGGGACGTTACCAGTACCGCGTTGTCAGGGAAATGCGGCACAGGAACGGCGGGAAGTCCGCCCAGCGTCGGGTTGTTCAGCAGGATCTGATTGACCAGCATTTCCTTGTTTGGCTGATTGGGTGCCACGGCATTCACAAGCGGATACTCCTTGTTGAAAAGGGTATTCATGCTGCATACCGACACCAGATCCATACGGTATTGCTGACTAATGGCCGACTGCCAGCCATCCAGTACAAGGGCGTCAACGGTGCCGTAATCGCCGTGCGAGATGATCCGCCCGTCTTCATTGCGTCCTGCAACTGAAAGCCCGCTGATAACCCTCTCCGGCGCTTCCTGGCGGTACTTCTCCAGCCAGCCCACGCCGCAATCCTGACGCTTCGGATACTTTTCGGGGCTGGACAGGTAGGCGTAGTGCGTACCGTTAAAACCGATTAACAGGCGATCGAGGTTGCGCTGTTGATCGACCGCCGCCTTAGCCAGTTCCGGGTAATTTTCAAGATGCGCCCACGCATCCAGTTCGTCATATGAAATGCAGGTATCAAAGTTGACCTTCTGGCACTGGTAGCGGTGGGGTTTCAGTGCAGCCCCGGCCTGTGGATTCCGGCGCGTACTGCCATTGCTGACATAGGCCAGCGATCCGCCTGAACCCACCATAACGCTTTCCCCTTCGGCGTCTTTCACGGGGGTGACGTTAATCCGGGTCAGAAATTCCGCGCTGTAGTTCGCCGCCAGCGCCCCGGACTGCACCGGGGACGGGTTGGTATTACTGTGATTGATTGACACAAAGCCTGACGTAAGATCGATTGAACCGCTTTCTTCGTTAGTCAGAGCTTCAATAACGCGCGTGACAACCGTCGCCATTGCGCGGGGCCTCTCGCCGGCCAGCATGACCGGCTGCGGCAGAGCCTCATTGTTACCAGAAGGCCCGGGCAGGAAAATATCAGGATCTGAAGAATTACCCACCTCGCCCGCAGAAAACCGCTGCCCTGAGTGCCCGCCGTCATGCCGTCCGTGAAGTTCGGCTTCCAGCTTCTTATTTTCCTGCTCCATCAGAATTTTGTCCTTCGGTGAGGCACCGCTCGCAAACTGCCTGTTACGCTGAATGAGCGCCCGGATACGTGTTGCAAAGTCCATAACATTATCCTCTCAGTTATCAGCCCATGCCCTTGCACGGCTCGCGGCCATCGGCAAGCGCACGCATCTTCTCCGGGTCATTACGTGCCATCGCCATCTGTGCGCCAGACGGCGAGCGGCGCATGATGTTACGCATGTTTTCCGGGAATGAACCCGGCCAGAGATGAAGCGCATTTTCGCTGTCGTCTGCCACCGCAGCCAGATAGTCGCGGGCGGGGGTGAGGTTATTCTCGCGGGTGATATCCCTGACCAGCGAGCCAAGCAGGTTATCAAAGTCATGAGCGGGGAGCGGGGAAAGCGCAAACAGACCGCGCACAATCACCAGCGAGTCGCGCAGGCTGTTCAGCAGGGCTTCACACTCCGGCTGAATGAGCGCGGTACTCAGTTCACGCCAGGCAAAATCATAGCGTCTGGCCTTTTCAGCCGCGTCATAGCGCAGCTTAAGCACTTCCACGCGGGCCGCATCAATCAGCGGGGAGATACGCCCCAGCTTCTCTTTTGCCAGGCTGGCAAGCAGCGTGGCTTTGTCTGAGTCTTCACTTTCAACGCCACCGGACGCCAGCAGACTCTGCTCCCATCCGTCAGACTGCCTGCCCGCTTCTTCCTCCAGCTTTTGACGGGTATCCAGCAGGTTTTGCACGGTGGCCTGTTTCGCTTGCAGCAGGCCATATGCCTCGTCAAATTCGAGGCGCACTGTCGCGGCGTTCTCTGCCAGTCGGGTAAGTTCGGGTGTCATTTTCATAGTCCTGATTCCTGATGTAATACAGTTACCACGGCACGCACTCTGCCTGCCGGTATGGTCTTTATGGTTCACCAGAATCAGAAGGGATGTCGCGGCGCTTTTGTTGTCAGCCGCAGGCCAGACCCGAAACTGTATAACAGGGCAAAATAATCACCGGATAATGCCGGACACAGAGCACTGACAAAGGCAGGAAAACCATGTACAGCCCGGCGAGAAACGGTAAATCCGTACTGCGTGCGGTCAGAGTCCCCCACGAACTGGACGAACAAATCCGCAGACTGTGCGAACAGCATTCGCTCAGCTATTCAGGGTGTGTGATAAGACTGGCCCGGCAGGGCATGGAGCAGGCCTTAAACAGCAGTGCGGGCCGTTATCAGAGTCTGGATACCCTGATAAGTGACGTGCTGGCAGGTAATGCGAGGGAAGGATAACACCCCGCCCGTAACGGACGGGGGAACGGCACTCATTGACGCTTCAATCTCCCGCCGCAGGCGGAAGCGTCGCCGGTGCGTCACGACTACTGACCCGGCGTTCAAAGGCGTTCAGGGTGGTAAAGCTCTCACTGCATTCCAGGTTCTGGCACTGATGATACTGGCGTATGGTGTGATCGCTCAGGCGGCGACTGGTACGGGTGCGGGCCATAGCGCCGCAGAAGGGACAACGAAACATGATGATAGCTCCCCTGTGGGAGTTGAACTCGCCGTTATTATTATTCAGGCAGGGCATATCAACAACACCCGGCCTGTAATAAAAATCTTTGCAGCAATCCATTCAAAATTATTCACCAGCCCACACGCCCCGTGTGGGGAGGTTCCTCCAGCCTGCGGGCAGCCTGTGGAAAAATAATTTCATCTTCATTCAGCGCGTGTAAGCCACTGTGAGAGGCGCAGCCTCAGTCGTGCTGCCGCGCATGATCCCCGTTCTGAAATGAGCCTCACAACACGGACATTGATTCTGACGGCAAAATATTACTGGCTCACCGTCTCGCGCCCCGTCGCGTGGGCTGTTCCCCCGTCACCTGCGCGCGACATTCACCTCATTTTTCGTGCATCTGGCGATCCGGCCTCAGCCAGCGCCAGCGGCGGGCGGAAAGGGCATAAACACCATCAAAAAAATTGTGCAAATTTGTGCACTATTGTGCAGTGCCAGAAACCGGGGGAATCAGGCTAAAAAGCCACAAAATTGCACCCGTCGCGGAGGCTGTAATACAGGCTGAAATAAACACCTATGAGTGACGCAGGAGGCCACCACCCATAAAGAATTTTCATCCGTGGTTGTTAATAAAACATTAACAGGAAAAGAGCTTTTTTCTCAAAAACCAGGGGAAGTCACGGAAGCGGGTTACAACGGTTACAGTCACAAAAAAAATCACTTAATCATATGATTTTAATCAATTAACTTTGTAACCCTTGAGAGGTTACAAAAAGTCCCATAAAAGTTACACCCAATAAAATCAGACAGTTAAGATTTAAAATTGTAACCTGAGATAAGGTTACAGAGTAACCCGATCGTAACCCGGTTGTAACTTTTTGGATTTAGATAAAATGATATATAAATCAATATAATAGTTCTTTATCTTTACTTTGTAACTTTTGTAACCCGTTTCCGATACCCCCCCCTCAAATTCTGGAAAATCCACCATTCTTTAATTAAAGGATTCTTTTCTGTTAAATGTTTGGTCATTTCGCCAGTTGTCCAGTGATAGCCCCACTCCGGCAAAGATTGCCATTTATGGCGGTGCTGGCCATACATCGAGTACAGTCATTTTTAACCGTGCTGCAGGAAAGTCAGAAACGACAGTGCCAGCTGAGGGCAAATACAGAACAGCCTGAAAATGGGGCAATACTTCTACGCTGCGGAGGAAAGGAGTAAACCGGCCAATCGGCCGGTCATTCAGAGGCTGATACCGCCTGAGAAAGGATTAAGCAAGACGGCATGTTGCAGATAGTCAGGCGCTACATGCGCATAAACCATTGTCTGCTGGATACTGGCGTGGCCAAGAATTTGTTGTAAGGCGATAATATTGCCCCCGTTCATCATGAACCAGCTTGCGAACGTATGCCGGAGCACATGCGTGGCCTGCCCGCGTGGTAAATCGGGCTTAACCTCTCTGAGCCGTTCGCAGAAGTTTTCATAATCAACCCGGAACAGCGGCCCGGTGTCACTGGTCTTGATCTCACTCTCCAGTTCTTCCGATATCGGCACTATTCTCCGTTTCCCGTTTTTGGTCTTGAGGAACGTCACGCGCCCGTGATTAACCTGCTCACCCCGTAGCGTGCTGCCTTCGCCCCAGCGTGCGCCTGTACTGAGGCACAACAGTGCTACGCGCCGATCGTCGCCGGTCAACGTTTCCAGCAATCTGCCGATCTCTGATTTGGTTAGATAGGTCATGGCTGGGGGTGTTTCTTTCAGTGGTTCAAGCCCCTTGCAGGGGTTTTCCTTACTGAACTCTTCCATTTTGATCAAAGTGCTGAACATGCCGGAAAGCCGGTATATATCGCGGTTGATCGTAGCTGCGCTTATCCCATCTTCAAGCCGCTGGCTACGGTGCTGTGCAATCGTGCGTTTGCTCAACCGATTAACAGCCGGATCCCCCAGCGCCCTGATCGTCTTATTCAGGTGCCGCTTTTCTGTTTCGCCGTTTTCCTGCGTCTGACCGTACAGCAGCCACCAGGTGTCTAACAACTCGGTTAAGGTTCGGCGATCAACACTCGCGCCCAGCCACTCTTTTTTTTCGGCATTCGCTATGACATAGCGCTCAAAGAGCACAGCCTCCTGTTTCCTGTCAAATATCCTGCGAAAGCGCTTACCGCTGCGTCCTCTGGCATAGATATCGACTTCATAACGCCCGTCAGTCCGTTTTTTTATGGTCATATTACTGTCCCTCTGCTACTGAGCGCCCGGCACTTTGAAAATCCAGCATTTCACCTGCTCAGGCTCTTTCGGGCCAGCTTCGCCACGCCCCTGATTTGCCAGCTCGGAAACCTTACTCCTTACCGTCTTCTGGCCTGTACATGGCCGCATACGCCCGCTTTTCAGGTAATCCTGGATCTCTTTCGCCGGAGGGATATTGACACGCTGCATAGCAGCCACACGCATCAGGTGAGGGAAGTTAATGGCGATCTCGTCGCGATTATCTTTCCCAAAATGATTGACGCCAAAACGCTCCAGGCTATTAAGATAATCAAAGGCATCCCAGAACTCACGGACAACGGGAATGTCGGCTTCCAGAGATTTAACCCGTTCCACGGCCATCACGGTAAGCTGTTCGCAGGTGCGATCGAGACGCCCTGCCGGGATATCCAGAACGCAGGCCAGTGCCCTCACACAACCAATCATCTGGGCATGGTTTTTGGCGATACGGATATGACGAATATCAGGGTGCTGTTCCAGTCTGATTTTTTCGGCCTCAAAGACTTCCTGCACAACAGACAGTATCTCACCTTCCCGGCATACCGCCCGGATCATGAAGCCAGATGCCTGATCAACTGGCAGGCGCTCAAGGCGCTCAGCCGCCGCTCTGGTCAGTGAAGACTGGCGCCGTTTATCCGTAAAAATATGAATAATGCGCTCCAGTACCGCTGGGGAGGCGTTAACAGTGGCGTTTTGCGCAATGACAATACTCCCCCTGAATGGTGGATCTCTGGTTTCGTTGTTATTGGCCTTAACACCCAGCACCCGCAAGCCTCGCCCGTTATATAGTGGTTTCAGTTCATCGAAATCAAATCCCCGCAGCTTCTTTGTGTCCTGAGCGCGATCGCCTTCAAGCAACACGACAGGCAGGTTTGCCACCTGAGCAAAATTGCGATAAATGCCAGCAACGGAACCTTTTGAGGGGTCAATACCTTCGTAACTGTCCCGGCCACAGAGCCGCCAGAGAAAATCAATAAGCGTTGATTTTCCTGTTCCCGGCTCACCGATAATTTCCAGAAAGGGAAAGCTGGCCTGCTGTTCACGTATCTGTTCAGCGAAGAATGTTCCCAGCCAGAATGCCAGCGCGATATAGCCATTTTCACCAAAGGCCGTCCAGATATCATCAACCCAGCCGAATGAAAGGGAATTTTCATCCGGGTTAATATTGATTACCGGAGAGCGGCTCAGAGTCTTGATATTCATCCCGCTGATCTCAAAGTAATCCTCACTGTTCAGCGAATAAACTTTGCCGTTATGTATCGCCTGCGTATTAAATATCCATGCCTTCCAGTCCCTGTTATATCCAATAAAATCCTGTGTTTTTACCTCTTTAATCCTTGGCAGATCCTTTTTAATCAGGCCGTCAAGCTGCTGGCTGGTTCCGGTATAAAGAGCACCTTTTGCCACATGGAGAAGACGCTTTTTAAATTCAGAGGCCGAAGAAATCTGCGCTGCGGTAAAGGAGTCTTTCACTGCGGGCGTATTTCCGGGGAAGGCAATACGGAAATAGTACCAGGACTCGTCAGTCACTGACGAACGCATAAAATACAGCGGTGTCGGATTGCAGTTAGCAATCTCCTTAATTGCGCCAGACTCCTTGAGTGCAACACTCCGGGCCTCACGCTCATCACGAATATTACGTTCCCCCATAATGCGCTCTACCGCTCTCATATGGCGCTCAATATCCAGCTTAAACCAGTACACGCTGTTCCCGTATTCAAAGTGAAATTCAGGGCGTTCATTATGTTCAAACATGCGAAGCGCCTTATCCCTGGCGCTCTCGGCCAGAAGTAGATCACCGTAATAGCGATATTCTTTCTGGTGGCGTTTGGTTAACTTGCCGGTCAGGTGATGATCGTTCCAGTCGGCTTTACTGCTGCCTTGCGCCGGAAGTGCGGCAACGGCTTTCCAGCCTTGTTCACGACTCCGGGCCACATGTCGGCGTATAGCAGACTCCCCTGCTTTACCGTTATCGAGCGCCCAGACGAGAAACGGCTTTTCTTTGCCCTGGTATAGTTGAGCAAGCGCTTTAAGCGCAGCTTCCGGGTAGTTACCAGCAGTCATAATGGAAACAGCAGGAGTATCATTCTGATAAAGGCTTATGGCATCAAAAATTCCTTCTGTCAGCCAGAGGCAACGGACGTTAGCCATGTCCAGCGCTGGCGGAACCCACCAGTGACCGGCATATTTACCATGGAAGTTAGCCTTACGATCAAAGCGTTCTGGCTTGTCAATAATCCGCTCCCACCAGATACCATCAGACAGGGCAAAGCGAACAGTTGCACTTCCCATACCGCCCTTATGGTAGCTTTCCTGCGTGTAGCACCCCTTTAACCGGGAAGTATCCAGCCCTCTGGCTTCCCTCAGATAGGCTTCCGCAGCGGCAAAAGGCTGCTCAGGCGTGCTCTCATAGCGATCTGACCATGAATTAAATAATTCAGGGTAGAGCGACTTAACTGACAAATCAGCGCCACAATTATTTTCACGGCCACAACGCAGCACCCATGGATTTTCCATGCTGGTAAAGAGTTCTTTCTTGTTACATTCAGGACAAATACCCGAGCGCAAATAGCCATTTTGCTCTTTAAACTTGAAATCATGCACCAGTCGCTTTATGATTTCCGGGCGTAAATCTTTTCTGTTCATATAAAATCCTTAAGCGCCGCTCACTACGGCGCTTTTTGTTTTAAAGATTCCCGTCTGTATCTTCGTTATCTTCAATATTTTTGGTTCGGCATCCCCGGATTAATTCAAGTCCGTTCTGAATATCATTTTGTGAAAATATCCCGCCCGGCTCGCATAAATCAGCCTTGATTGAAAGAAGCTCCCCGTAGAGAATGGAGAAAAGGCTTCCCATTTGCTTTGCAAGAATTACATTGTCACACTTCATTTCAGCTTTGGCGTCAAGAAGTGTTTCAACCATTCCGGTAATATCAATTACTTTTTCGAGGCGATCATTACTGTCCTCAGAAAACAACCAGCAATAATCACGGTTATATGGTTGGCGACGGTTAGTCTGTTTTTCATTCACATTTAAATTAATTTGAGACATAAAACCCCCTGACCATTTACGGTCATAAAATCTTTAAATAGCTTATCGGTTTATCAGCGCGGAATGCTGAATAAAGGCGTGGTTATTTCCAGCACCCTAAGCGCTTTAAAATGCGTTAATCCTTCCCAGCGTAACTGAGCCGTAGCCCGGATTATTGCATCATCGCGATTAAGCGCCTCAACCGTCACCTGTGCGCTGCGCGTAAGACCTTTGCGCGTCACCGCATAACCGGAAACCTGATAAGATTTATTCCTCTTTAGTTTACCGCGAAAGATATCAGCCATGTTTCACCTTCCCGACCGTTACTGTGTATTCATTATCATCAGCATATTTTCCGTTGCAGGTAATAACATCAGCCATCTTACAGGCCGCTTTCACCGCCTTAGCGGATGATTTATATTTCTGCGTGCTCTGATAATTTTTTATTTCGCCCGTAATAACGTTACGGCAGGTAATGAAAAGTTTATACATTTCCGGCCTCCGCAATTTTCACAATACATTCATGTGTTACGGTGCCGGTGGCATTCTTATGGATATACGCCATTTTCTTTGCGTTATTCCATGCAGCTTCGCGGGTTTTATAGCGGCCATTGTGAACCAGTTCGCGCCGGTCGCCAGCTTCGTGATTAATCAGGGTGATAAGCAGTTTAAACATGAGCCACCTCACGAACCGGCAGACGGCCAGCAAAGGAGGCAACAAAATCACGCGCTATGGTGCGTCGTGCGCTCATGAAATCAGGGGCAGTGACTTCCTCGCGGTGGGGTTTAGCCGACACGTCAGAACGGCGTACAGCGAGAAAAAGCCAGACAAACTGAGGATGTGAGTGAATTGGGGTAGTAGCCATAAGGCAACCTCCGATAACAACATAATCATTGCTATCGCCGAAGCTGCTAATCTTCATGATGGCGATAGCCCAGACGGGGTTAGCAGTACCGGCGTTATCGGAAACCGGCCAGCCCGAAAGCTGCCCCGCCTGAGCTACCATTGACAAGGCGGCATAGTGTAACGAAAGGCGCAGGAAAGAGCGATTCAAACCTGTACCGGATACGTAACACCACGCCATAAAATGGCGCACTGTGGCGTTGGTTGCGACGTAAAAAAAGACGCATGGCGCGTCTGTCGTCGCCGATAACATACACGGGCTGCTAATCCCGGTTGCCCATTGAGGGGCAACGTCTGGATTCTGCAATCCATCAGGCGCAGTTGTCAAACGGTATTTCCTATTATTTTTAGCGTATGTCATAATGATCTCGGTTTAGTTGCACTTCATGTAAGGTTTTCCGGCTCAAGTGAAAACCATATGGGGAGATACTTCCCAAGCCCGTCAGTTCTTGCTGGCGGGCTTTTTCATTAGCGCTGTTCATACCTGCCACCACGTGATGCAGATATTTGCTCTTTAATCCAGTGATCGACTTCGCTTTCAATAAATGAAATTGCGCGGGTTCCAATTTTAACCGGGCGTGGGAAAGCATTCTTAGAAAGCTGCTTATATAGCCAGGCTTTGCTACGTTGCACACGACGTAAAACTTCTTTTGCGGATATAAGGGTCTGATAAATATCTTGATTGTTCGTATATTCCATGCTGATTCCTTGTGTTCTTCTCAAGTACACAATGACTGTAAACGCAGGGAATAACGGATTCTAGCGATAATGGAATCTATTGAAATGATATGTGATTCTATTGAAAAGTGTTGAATTCTATTGAAACGTAATGGAATTGAATTTTCAGATAAAGCGACGAAAACTAAGTACTAAACAAATGCTCTACTTCCTAAAAATCAAATGGTTATCGAATAACCCTCTTAAAAACAAACCTCTTTACTCACACCTCCTGAGAGGCTTGTAGGGATTTATAGAGGCTTATAAAGCTCTATTAGCCCCTTACCACCCGTTATCACCCTTTATAGCTCCCTATCCTTAAGCAGAAGCATTGAACAGAACAATTAATCTAATAAATAACTTATTTGCCATACTTAATAATATCCCTCGCAATTTTTACTTTCTTATAAAAAGTCGCTTGTTTTATTCCCTCTAGGGATATGTTACGTTCTTGGCATAATGAGATAATGTCATTGTAGATCACGCTTAAATCCGTATAGCTTGCTTTCCCATATTTACTCAATAGTTCTATTAACAATGCAATCAACTTCCAATTATTATTGTCTTCATCCTCTTTACGATATTGCCCTCTGCCGTTATTTCTGAGCCTTTTCCCAACCTCATACAACTCATTACCACCTAATGTGATTAAGACATTAGCCCAATCTTTATCTTTTACTATCTGCTGCACAGCGACATTTATTCTTTCTTTAACCTCTAAAGGTACAATATCTTCCCTTTGAAAGATGTATGCCGCCGTTAATACTAAATTGGCTTCTATTCTTTTTTTAGCACTAACATTTTTATACTCATCAAATAGCTGTATATTTCTTGTTATAGCAGACCTTAACTTGTGGACATCTTTTAACTGCTCAGAAGATAAATCCTTCTCGCTAACATCATAGTCAAACCCGTACATTACCAATGCAACTTCATGCGGCATAAGGTAAGTTAATCGTTTAAAATAAAAATATTTATCGTCTGTATTTACGTTATCCATCATCTCCCCCGTAGCTATTCATAACTTTAAAATTAAGGTATTACTTAAACTATTTCCCGTGAACGCGCGCAAAATCATATGGTGTAATAGCGCAATTCTTGTTGGCATCAATGTAATCAGCCCACCATTGCAGCATTAATCGTCTTTCTTCAATATACTCAGAAGTATGCATATATGAACCTTTCACGTGTTTTCTTTCAACGTGGCTTAGTTGTCTTTCAATGGCATCATCATTCCATAGTTTCGACTCGCTTAGTGCACCACGCGCCATAGTTCTGAAGCCATGCCCACATACTTCTGTTTTCGTATCATATCCCATTACACGCAAGGCGCTATTTACTGTATTTTCACTCATTACTTTTTTAGGGTCGTGATCGCTGGGAAATATAACCTCGCCTTTGCCGCTCAAGGCATGTAAACGTTTAAAAATATCAAATGCCTGTTTGCTAAGCGGAACAATATGTTCAGTTTTCATCTTCATCCCACGCTCAGAGTGTTTTACGCCGGGAATAGGCTTACGAATTCCGGGTATCGTCCACTCACTTCGTTCAAAGTTAATTTCACTCCAGCGAGCAAAACGCATCTCACTTGAACGAATAAATGTGAGTAGCGTTAATTCAACGGCAAGCCGTGTTATTAGTCGCCCTTTATAGCGCGATAATCTTTCAAGAAACTCAGGGATTCTTTTTGGGGGTAGCGCTGGATGATGGGTCGCCTTAACGCTTAAAAGCGCTCCAGCCATATCACTGGCAGGATTTGATTCAAGAAGGTCATTCTGCACACCGAAACGCATAATTGCGGTTACGCGCTGCATCAGTCGCTGCGCAACATCATGTTTACCTGCCGTATCGACAGCTTTGATCGGATTGAGAAGCTGGCTGGTTCTCAGTGTTCTGGCGTCAATTTGACCTATCGAGGGGAAAATATACTGCTCAAGCGTCAGCAGAACGCGACGGCTATGATCTTCGCTCCAGGTTAGGTTACTTGCGTGCCATTGCCTTGCGATAGTCTCAAATAAATATGCCCCCTCAATTTCAGCTTGTGCCCCCTTTTGCTCGGCTTTGGGGTCAATGCCCTGAGACAACAATTTCTTTGCTGCATCGCGCTTGCCCCGAGCCTCAGCCAAAGTGATCGTCGGGTATACACCAAAAGCGAGCCGATCTTCCTTTTTGTCAGATGGGCGGCGATATTTCATACGCCAGTACTTGGAACCTTTAGGGGAGACTTCAAGATACAAGCCACCTCCATCAGCCATTTTATAGGCTTTCTCTTTCGGCTTTGCGGTCTCTATCTGGCGAGCGTTGAGTTTCATTTTGGGGGCACAAATCCTGATCGAATTGACATGCCCCCGATTATGCCCCCAAAAGAGGGTAGACCACAAGAGACCAACAAAGACCATGAAATACGTTAACTTGCTTGTTTTTAAGGATTTTTTCTAGAATTGCAGACTTCAAGGAACGTCAAAAGAAGTGTTAATGGTGCCGAAGGCCGGACTCGAACCGGCACGTATTTCTACGGTTGATTTTGAATCAACTGCGTCTACCGATTTCGCCACTTCGGCACTGAAGGTATACGGAAAACGTTGTGGATTATACCGTTACCCCCTGCTGGCGCAACAACTATCCCTCTGCGGTGGCGCTGAGTGCTGAAAATTTGCGCGCAGGTCACACTGATTACCGCTATTTAGACAACTACCAGCTAAGAGTAATCTGATTAGCAGCGCTAACGACATCATTTGCCGCAGTTTTGCGGAACTTAGCATGATTGACTAAAGTCCCAGTTGGAAAGTGCGTATGGCCGCCCGCCGGGTGGTGTAAAGGACGTTATTAAGGTGATTAGCATGAAAATATCTACAGGACTGGTGGCGGTTTTTTCTCTTTCTTCTGTTTTGCTGACCAGTCAGGTTTCGGCGGCAAGCTGGCAGGACCAGCTCAATAACGCGGCCAACTCGCTGAAAAGCGGCAGCAACAGCTCGTCCGGTTCTTCCTCGCAGCAGCAGACGGGAGGCTCACTGTCCTCGCTGACCGGCCTGCTTAACGGCGGTAACCAGTCCCTGAGTTCTAACAGCATGACCAATGCTGCCGGGATTTTGCAGTACTGCGTGCAAAACAACATTGTCGATAATAATGCAGACTCAGTGAAAGATAAGCTGCTGGGCAAGCTTGGTCTGGCGAATGACAGCCAGGCAGAGCAGAAACAGGATTATAAGCAGGGGCTGATGGGCTTGCTGAATACCGGCGACAATCAGCAGGTAAATCTCAACAGTCTTGGCCAGACATCACTGGCGAAAAAAGTAAAAACCAAAGCCTGCGATCTGGTGCTGAAACAGGGTAAGCAGTTTATTTCCTGATGACTTTCCTCATGCCGCGCCGAGGCGCGGCATCCTCGCTGACTGCGGCGCGCATTTCTTTTCTCTATATGCCAATGCGTTGGTGCTGTCTCCCCCAGCTAGCCGCGTTGCGGCATCAATAATCAAAAGACACCGGGTTAGCCTGTTCATCATCTTATCCTTAAAAACGACAAGGGGATAACCATGATCGATTACAAACTCCGTTATATTCAGGGGCACAAAGGCGAGCTGGCCGTCTATTGCTGGCCGGTGAAGCAGCCGCGTTTTCTTGCGTTACTGGTGCATGGCTATGGTGAACACCTCGGCCGCTATCATCACGTGGCAGATAAACTCGGCGAATGCGGCGGCTATGTTTTTGGCCCGGATCATACCGGGCACGGCCTGTCTCAGGGTGAGCGCGCGCTGATTGAGGATGTAGATGCCGTGGTCGATGACGTCCACAAAGCGGTGTTTACCCTGCGTTCTCAGTTTGCGGATTTACCGCTGGTGGTTATCGGTCATTCGATGGGCGGCATGATAGCGACGCGTTACGTGCAGCGTCATCCTGACAGCATCAGCGCCCTGGTGCTGTCCGGGCCGCTGTTAGGGGAAAGAACGGCGATTACCGATCTCGCGGCGCTGGAGACCATCCCGGATACGCCGCTGGATACCCGCACGCTGTCGCGGGATCCCGCCGTCGGCGCCGCTTATCAGGCCGATACGCTGGTATGGCACGGCCCGTTTAAGCGTCCTACGCTCAATGCCTTCAAGGACGCGCTGGTTCGTATCAGCGGCGGAGCAAACGTTGGCGCGCTTCCACTGTTATGGATGCATGGTTCAGATGACCAACTGGTGCTGCTGGCCGAAACGCAGCCTGCCATTGATAAGCTGCGCGGCAGCGTTTTTGACGCTGAAATCTGGCCTGGCGCCCGGCATGAGATTTTTAATGAAACCAATAAGCAGCAGGTAATAAAGCGCATGACGGATTTTATCCGTTCAACGCTGAAACGTAACACTTAGCGCCGGACTATTTAGCGCAATAACCAGACTTATGCACACTCTCCTCGCTGCGCTAACCTGCTATTCTTGAAGCATTACCTTTATCAAGGATCGGTACTATGAGCTCAGCATTATTGATTGCCCGCACCACAGAAAAACAGCTGGAGCTGCTGCCCGCGATGGCTAACCGCCACGGTCTGATAACCGGCGCTACCGGCACCGGCAAGACCGTGACCTTGCAGAAGCTGGCGGAGAGCTTTTCCGGCATCGGCGTGCCGGTATTTATGGCGGATGTCAAAGGCGATCTCAGCGGTATTTCGCAGCCGGGGAGCGCGTCGGATAAACTCAGCGCCCGGCTTGAGAGCATCGGCGTTACCGACTGGCAACCGGCTGGCAATCCGGTCGTGCTTTGGGACATCTTCGGCGAGAAGGGTCATCCGGTGCGAGCGACGGTATCCGATCTCGGGCCGATTTTGCTGGCGAGGCTGCTGAACCTTAACGAGGTGCAAAGCGGCGTATTACAGATAATTTTCCGCATCGCCGACGATCAGGGACTGCTGCTGCTGGACTTTAAAGATCTGCGCGCCATGACCCAATATATCGGCGATAACGCCAAAGAATTTCAGACGCAATACGGTAACATCAATGCGGCTTCGGTCGGCGCCATCCAGCGCGGGTTGTTGACGCTGGAGCAGCAGGGTGCGGAATACTTTTTCGGCGAACCGATGCTGGATATCCGTGACTGGATGCGTACCGATGCCGATGGCCGCGGCATTATTAATATTCTGGCGGCGGAAAAGCTGTATCAGATGCCTCGCTTGTACGCGACCAGCCTGCTGTGGATGCTGGCCGAACTTTATGAGCATCTGCCGGAGGCTGGCGATCTTGATAAACCTAAAATGGTGTTCTTTTTTGACGAAGCACACCTGCTGTTTAACGATGCGCCGGCGGTACTGCTGGAAAAAGTCGAGCAGGTTATCCGCCTGATCCGCTCCAAGGGCGTCGGCATTTACTTTGTTTCGCAAAATCCCTCGGATATACCGGATAACGTGCTGGGCCAGTTGGGCAACCGCGTTCAGCACGCGCTGCGGGCTTTTACGCCTAAAGATCAGAAGGCGGTAAAAGCCGCCGCGCAGACCATGCGCACTAACCCAGCTTTCGATAGTGAGGAAGCCATTCAGCAACTGGGTACCGGTGAAGCGTTGATCTCTTTTCTCGATGCGAAAGGCAGTCCGGGTATCGTTGAGCGTGCGATGGTTATTGCTCCGGCCTCGCGTATGGGGCCTGCCAGCGATGATGAACGCAATGGTTTGATTAATCATTCGCCGCTCTCCGGCAAATATGATGAGGTCGTTGACCGCGAATCAGCCTTTGAAAAGCTGGCTAAAGGGGTTCAGCATGCCAGCGAACAAGCCGATGCGCCGCCGGCCAAAGGCAGCAGTGTAAAAGTGGACGACGGCATACTTGGCGGTCTGAAAGATATTTTGTTCGGTACTACCGGGCCGCGCGGCGGCAAGCGCGATGGTATCGTGCAAAGCGTGGCGAAAAGCGCTTCGCGCCAGATAGCTAACCAGATTATACGCGGCGTGCTGGGCAGCCTGATGGGCGGGCGTCGTCGCTGAGGAACGTTTTATACCGGATGATGGATAATAAAGAACGCGAACTACGCCGGGCCAAGCTATGGCCCGGCCTGATGCTACTGGCGGCAGCGGCCGCCTTTCTTTTTACGCTTATTTATCCAGGTTTTTACCCCGGCGACCGGCTGTGGCTGGGGGCGCTGAAAGCAGTGTCCGAAGCGGCAATGGTGGGCGCGCTTGCCGACTGGTTTGCCGTAAGCGCCCTTTTTCACCACATTCCGCTGCCGCTTATCGGCCGTCATACTGCGATCGTTCCGAATAATAAAGAGCGTATTGCCGATAATCTTGCGGCTTTTGTTCAGGATAAATTTCTCAACGCCGATTCGCTGCTGTCGCTGATCCGCCGTTACGATCCGGCACAGCTGGCCGCTCGCTGGCTGAGCGAACCGGATAATGCCCAGCGACTGAGCGGCTATCTGCTGCGCGTCATGCGCGGGTTTCTTGATATGGCGGACGATAGCCGCATTCAGGACTTTATCCGCCGTGCGGTACATCGGGCGATCGACAAGGTCGATCTCAGCCAGTCCGCGGCGCTAATCCTTGAAAGTCTGACGCGCAACGACCGCCACCAGGCTCTGCTGGATGATGCTCTGAAGCAAGTGCTCCACCTGATGAATAAGCCGGCAACCCACGATTTTATCGCTAAAGAAGTCGTCGCATGGCTGAAACGCGATCACCCGTGGAAAGAAAAAGTGCTCCCCAGTGAATGGCTGGGAGAAAAAAGTGCCGTGCTGGCAGCCGATGCCGTTGAATCAATGCTGAGCCACGTCGAACAGGACCGCACGCACGCCCTGCGCGAGGCGTTTAACCGCAGCGTGAATAAATTTATTACGCGCTTACGCAGCGATCCGGAAATGGCAGCGCGCGCAGAAGACGTTAAGCGTTACCTGAAAGAAGATGAAGCGCTAAACCATTATATTCGTCAGCTCTGGGACGAGCTGCGTGACTGGCTGAAACAGGATTTAACGAGTGAGGACTCGGTAGTTAACACCCGATTACGCGAAGCCGCGCAGTGGTTCGGTGAAACGCTGCGCGACGACCCGGTACTACGACAATCTCTCAATCAGCACCTGGAAAACGCCGCCGAGCGCGCCGCGCCGGACTTCTCCGCTTTTCTCACCCGCCATATCAGCGATACGGTAAAAAGCTGGGATGCGGGCGATATGGCCCATCAAATCGAGCTAAACATCGGTAAAGATTTACAGCGCATCCGCATCAACGGCACTTTGGTCGGCGGTTTTATTGGCCTGCTGCTGTTTTTAATCTCCACCTTTCTGCCGCGCTGGCTATAACCATTAATCCGCAAATGCCCCACAGCAGCGAGCAAAATACGCCATCGCACAGGCTTGCAGCAGACCCTCATTGCTGCAAGCCCGGTGCCCAAGTCGCAGAAGGCCCGTAAGCTTTCCGCACCGGCTCAAGCACGTCCGTGTGGCCTGGCGCGCAGCCATCCCTGGCCGCGAGCCTGCTGAAATCAGCCGGGCCTTCTCCTCCCTCGCAAACTTATTCATCGCTTTAAGTAAATAAACCAGGTCTGCGCCGAACTGGACGCCAGCAACCTGGTTTTTGCTTTTTAATAAAAAACGAATGTTATTTCAGCAAATCTGTGCTCAACGCCGTTATCGACCAAAACGGATGCCGTTTCCCACTAACCTGCGCCAACAGGCTTTTCTGCGCCGAACGCATGAAGCTCGCCAGGGTGAGCCGCAGGGAGGCGGCGAAAGTAAGCGCTGCGTCGGGAACGCATCGCGAACGGCCCGTACGGCGGGCTACATGCGTGAGGGAAGGGCGAAGCCACGCAGAAACTGCCGGAAGTCCGGGGTCAAGGGGCCATGACGTTTGATGGCCCCTTGCCGGTCGCCCGCAGCGGCGGGCAAATAAGCCACCTGCCTGGCAGGCGAACGGAACAACCCACCGGCGGTGAGCGAAGCATCCACCGCAGTTGAAAGCAGCCTGCCAGGCGAACGGAACAGTCCACCGCAGGTGAACAGCAACAAACCAGCCCCAACGCCGTGATCGATTAAAAACGGATGCCGTTTTAGCAACCCTGCGCCAACAGGCTTTTCTGCGCCGAACGCATGAAGCCCGCCAGGGTGAGCCGCAGGGATGCGGCGAAAGTAAGCGCTGCGTCGGGAGCGCATCGCGAACGGCCCGTACGGCGGGCTACATGCGTGAGGGAAGGGCGCAGCCACGCAGAAACTGCCGGAAGTCCGGGGTCAAGGGGCCATGACGTTTGATGGCCCCTTGCCGGTCGCCCGCAGCGGCGGGCAAATAAACCACCTGCCTGGCAGGCGAACGGAACAACCCACCGGCGGTGAGCGAAGCATCCACCGCAGTTGAAAGCAGCCTGCCAGGCGAACGGAACAGTCCACCGCAGGTGAAATAAACAACCCACCAAAGGTGAATAAATCCCCCGCCGGCAGGCGAAAGCCCCCACTGAAGCCAGATTTATTTGCGCTTAACCAACATAAACAAACTGATAGCCAAAAACACCGCGCTTGGCAACAAACCACCGATAAACGGAGGCAGGCCATATACCAGGCTCAGCGGGCCGAAGATGTTGTTCAGCACGAAGAAAACGAAGCCAAAGCTGATACCGGTGACGACACGCACGCCCATCGGCACGCTGCGCAGCGGACCAAAGATAAACGACAGCGCCATCAGCATCATTACCGCAACGGAAAGCGGCGAAAACACTTTATTCCACATATTAAGCTGGTAGCGACCGGCTTCCTGACCGCTTTGCTTGAGGTATTTGGCGTAATCATAGAGGCCGCGAATTGATAGCGAGTCCGGATCAAGCGCTACAACCCCTAACTTATCTGGCGTCAACGAGCTCTTCCATTCACCTTTCAGGGTCTGACTGCCGGTGACCTGCTGCGGATTGGTCAGATTCGATTCATCGACCTGCGACAGGTCCCACTCTTTGGTTGTGGGATTGTACTTAGCCGAGGCGGCATAACGCACCGTTTCCAGCCGACGGTTATCGTTAAAGTTGTAGATATTTATCCCTTCGAGGGTACTGTTGTTACTAATGTGCTGAATGAAGATAAAGCTGTTGCCGTCCTTCGCCCACAGCCCGTTCTGGGTTGAGACCAGCGAACCGCCGAGCAGCTGCTGAGCACGATAACTACGTGCCATTTGCTCGCCCTGCGGCGCGGCGAATTCGCCAATCAGCATGGTCAGCAGTACCAGCGGGATGGCAGTTTTCATTACCGAACCGGCAATTTGCAGGCGGGTAAAGCCCGAGGCTTGCATAACCACCAGCTCGCTGCGCTGCGCCAGCGTGCCCAACCCCAGCAGCGCACCCAGCAGCGCGGCCATGGGGAAGAAGACTTCGATGTCTTTCGGAACGCTCAGCAGGGTAAACGCCGCCGCACCGAGCGCAGTGTAGTCGCCCTGGCCGGTTTTACGCAGCTGATCGACAAATTTGATAATGCCGGACAGCGACACCAGCATAAATAGCGTCGCCATGATGGTATTAAAAATGGTTTTCCCGATATACCTGTCGAGTACGCCAAACATTAAACGCTCCCCCTACGTTTAAAGCGTGCGCGAATGCGACGCATCGGTACGGTATTCCAGGCGTTAAGTATCAGCGCCAACGCCAGATAAATGAGGTTTACTCCCCACATCCAGTGGAATGCGCTCAGGTGATCTCTGGCCGAGTTTGAGCGTATTGAGCTTTGCAGCAGGAAGAAGATCAGATACAGCAACATAGCCGGCAGCATCGACAGCACGCGCCCCTGACGTGGGTTTACCTCGCTGAGCGGCACCACCATCAGCGCCATGACGAATACTGAGAATATCAGCGTCAGACGCCAGTTAAACTCGCTGCGAAACTCCGGTTTATCAGAGTGCCATAGCGTTTTGAAGTCGGCCTGTTCGGCGTCGTTCGGATCGAGCGGCACCGCTTCGTGCCCGATGATCGCTTTATAATTCTGGAAGTCGGTAATGCGGAAGTCGCGCAGCATTGCGGTGCCTTCAAAGCGCGTGCCCTTATCCAGCGTAACCAGCTGCGAACCGTCAGGTCGCTGGGTCATCACGCCGCGATCGGCCATCACCACCGAGGGCCTGGCGTTGCCTTTTGGCTGCAGCTGAGCGAGGAAAACATGCTCAAAATCGTTGCCTTTGACCCGTTCAATAAACAGTACGCTATTGCCATCATTGGTGGTCTGGAACTGACCGGCGACCAGCGCTGCAGCGCCAGGATTCGCCTTGGCGTTTTGCGTCACTTCGCTCTGATAACGCTGCGACCACGGTCCTATCCAGGCGACGTTGACGGCGGCAATAATCGCCGTAACCACCATCAGCACCGACGCGGCTTTTACCAGCGCCGATTTGCCCAGCCCGCAGGCGTGCATCACGGTGATTTCACTTTCGGTGTATAGCCTGCTGAAGGTCATTAAAATTGCCAGAAACAGGCTAAGGGGCAGTATTAACTGCGCCATTTGTGGTACACCCAGTCCCATAAGGGTCAAAACCAGGTTTGTGGGAATATCGCCATCGACGGCAGCGCCCAGTATCCTGACTAACTTCTGGCAAAAGAAGATCAGTAGCAGGATGAACAGGATGGCCATCTGGCTTTTAAAAGTTTCCCGAATCAAATATCTAATGATGATCACGCTGAGTACGCCTGTGAAAACTTGTCTTTTTGCAGGAAAATCGCTAGTTTCATCGCTTATTCGCCATTTTTTCTCATCAATGGCCGTTGTCGTCCTGGAATAGTATGACAACGCATACGTTCTGGTGGTGTTAATGTGTGCCAAAATTTTAACACTTTGCGCCACCAGATGTCCGTTTAATCAACGGCGGTTTATTACAATGGCAATATGCAGCACTAAAACGTACCATTCTATCTGCAGCAAACGCCGTTGTCTTTAAGATTCAGGAGAATGCATGGAGTTCAGTGTAAAAAGCGGTAGCCCGGAAAAACAGCGCAGCGCCTGTATTGTGGTTGGCGTTTTCGAACCGCGCCGTCTGTCACCGATTGCTGAACAGCTGGATAAGATCAGCGATGGCTACATCAGCGCCCTGCTGCGCCGTGGTGAACTGGAGGGCAAAGTGGGTCAGACGCTGCTGCTTCATCACGTGCCAAACATTCTTTCCGAACGCATCCTGCTGATTGGCTGCGGTAAGGAGCGTGAACTGGATGAACGCCAGTATAAGCAGGTTGTGCAGAAAACAATTAATACACTTAACGATACCGGTTCAATGGAAGCGGTCTGTTTTCTGACCGAGCTGCACGTTAAAGGGCGTAATACTTACTGGAAGGTACGTCAGGCGGTGGAAACCGCAAAAGAGACGCTCTATTCGTTTGACCAGCTGAAAAGCAATAAAACTGAACCGCGCCGCCCGCTGCGTAAAATGGTGTTTAACGTTCCGACGCGTCGCGAGCTGACCAGCGGTGAGCGCGCCATTCAGCACGGCCTGGCCGTTGCCGCCGGGATCAAAGCGGCAAAAGATCTGGGCAACATGCCGCCGAATATCTGTAACGCAGCCTACCTGGCCTCGCAGGCGCGTCAGCTGGCCGACAGCTTCAATAAAAATATCACCACCCGGGTTATCGGCGAACAGCAGATGAAAGAGCTTGGCATGCACTCCTACCTGGCGGTGGGCGCCGGCTCGCAAAACGAATCGCTGATGTCGGTCATCGAATACAAAGGCAGCCCGGCGCCGGACGCCCGTCCGGTGGTGCTGGTCGGTAAGGGCCTGACTTTTGACGCCGGCGGTATTTCGCTCAAGCCAGCCGAAGCGATGGATGAAATGAAATACGACATGTGCGGTGCGGCTTCTGTTTACGGCGTAATGCGCATGGTGGCGGAGCTCAATCTGCCGCTGAACGTCATCGGCGTGCTGGCTGGCTGTGAAAATATGGCTGACGGCTGCGCCATGCGGCCCGGCGACGTGCTGACGACCATGTCCGGACAGACGGTTGAAGTGCTTAATACCGATGCCGAAGGCCGCCTGGTACTGTGCGACGTGCTGACCTACGTTGAACGCTTTGAGCCGGAAACGGTAATCGATGTCGCCACGCTGACCGGCGCCTGCGTTATCGCGCTTGGCCACCATATCAGCGGCCTGATGTCGAACCATAACCCGCTGGCCCATGAGCTGGTAAGCGCGTCGGAGCAGGCAGGCGATCGCGCCTGGCGTCTGCCGATCGCCGATGAGTATCAGGAACAGCTGGAATCCAACTTTGCCGATATGGCGAATATCGGTGGACGTCCCGGCGGCGCGATTACCGCCGCCTGCTTCCTGGCGCGCTTCGCACGCAAATATAACTGGGCGCATCTCGATATCGCAGGCACCGCCTGGCGTTCCGGCAAAGCCAAAGGCGCAACCGGTCGTCCGGTCGCGCTGCTGTCGCAGTTTTTGCTAAACCGCGCCGGGCTAAACGGCGAAGAGTAATTCCGCTCGTCGGGGTCGCGCCCCGACAACGCCGCCAGCGTTGGCGGTGACGGATAGCTCTCCAGCCGGACAATGGCATAATCTACCGGGCGGGCGCTGACTCGCCCGCTTCATTAACTGGCCGCTGCTATATGAAAAACGCAACCTTCTATCTGATGGAGTCCAGCGAAAGCGCTGACGGTCTGAGCGCCGTGGAAGCGCTGGTGTGCGAGCTGGCCGGCGAACGTTGGCGCGCAGGTAAGCGGGTGCTTATCGCCTGCGAATCCGAACAGCAGGCTAACCGGCTTGATGAGGCGCTCTGGCAGCGTCCGGCCAGCGCGTTTATTCCTCATAACCTGGCGGGCGAAGGGCCGCGCTACGGCGCGCCGGTTGAACTGGCCTGGCCTCAGCGCCGCGGCAATGCGCCGCGTGATTTGCTGATCAGCCTGCTGCCGCAGTTTGCAGATTTTGCCACCGCTTTCTATGAAGTGATAGACTTTGTTCCTCATGAAGAATCTTTGAAACAGCAGGCGCGTGAACGCTATAAAGCCTACCGCACCGCCGGCTTCCACTTGAATACGGCCACGCCTGAGCAGCCGCAAACGACATAGTAGAAATGGAAAAGACATATAACCCGCAAGATATCGAACAGCCGCTTTACGAGCACTGGGAAAAGCAGGGCTACTTTAAGCCGAACAGCGATAGCAGCCAGCAAAGTTTCTGCATCATGATCCCGCCGCCGAACGTCACCGGTAGCTTGCATATGGGTCACGCCTTCCAGCAGACCATCATGGATACCATGATTCGTTACCAGCGCATGCAGGGAAAAAATACCCTGTGGCAGGCGGGAACCGATCATGCCGGCATCGCCACCCAGATGGTCGTTGAACGTAAAATCGCAGCGGAAGAAGGCAAAACGCGCCACGATTATGGCCGCGATGCGTTTATTGACAAAATCTGGCAGTGGAAAGCGGAATCCGGCGGCACCATCACCCGTCAAATGCGTCGGCTTGGCGACTCCGTCGACTGGGAGCGCGAGCGCTTCACCATGGATGAAGGCCTGTCGAACGCGGTAAAAGAAGTGTTTGTCCGCCTGTACAAAGATGACCTGATTTATCGCGGCAAACGGCTGGTTAACTGGGATCCGAAGCTGCGCACGGCGATTTCTGACCTAGAGGTGGAAAACCGTGAGTCAAAAGGCTCGATGTGGCATATCCGCTACCCGCTGGCCGACGGCGCGAAAACCGCAGACGGCAAGGATTATCTGGTGGTGGCCACGACGCGTCCGGAAACCCTGCTGGGCGATACCGGCGTCGCCGTTAATCCGGAAGATCCTCGCTATAAAGATCTGATTGGTAAGTTTGTGCTGTTACCGTTGGTCAACCGCCGCATCCCCGTGGTGGGCGACGAGCACGCGGATATGGAAAAAGGCACTGGCTGCGTAAAAATCACCCCGGCGCACGATTTCAATGACTATGAGGTTGGTAAACGCCACGCTCTGCCGATGATTAACATCCTGACCTTTGACGGCGATATCCGTGAAAGCGCCCAGGTGTTTGATACCAGTGGCCAGGAATCAACGGCCTATGACGCGGCGATCCCGTCGCAGTTTCATCGACTTGAACGCTTTGCCGCGCGTAAAGCGATCGTTGCCGCTGTCGATGAGCTGGGTCTGCTTGCAGAGGTGAAACCTCACGATCTCACCGTGCCTTATGGCGATCGTGGCGGCGTAGTGATTGAGCCGATGCTGACCGACCAGTGGTACGTGCGCACCGCGCCGCTGGCGAAAGTGGCGGTTGAAGCGGTAGAAAACGGTGAAATCCAGTTCGTGCCTAAACAGTACGAAAATATGTATTTCTCCTGGATGCGTGATATCCAGGACTGGTGTATCTCACGCCAGCTGTGGTGGGGCCACCGCATCCCGGCCTGGTATGACGAAGCGGGCAACGTTTACGTCGGCCGTAACGAAGAAGAGGTGCGTCAGGAAAATCAGCTGGCCGCAGACGTCGCGCTGAGCCAGGACGAAGACGTGCTGGATACCTGGTTCTCCTCCGGCCTGTGGACCTTTTCCACCCTAGGCTGGCCGAAAAACACCGAAGCGCTGCGTCAGTTCCATCCCACCAGCGTGCTGGTGAGCGGTTTCGATATTATCTTTTTCTGGATTGCGCGCATGATCATGCTGACCATGCACTTCATTAAGGATGAAAACGGCAAGCCGCAGGTGCCGTTCAGGACCGTCTATATGACCGGCCTGATCCGCGATGAGGAAGGACAGAAAATGTCCAAATCCAAAGGCAACGTTATCGATCCACTGGATATGGTTGACGGCATCTCCCTCGAAGCCCTGCTGGAAAAACGTACCGGTAATATGATGCAGCCGCAGCTGGCTGAGAAAATCCGCAAGCGCACTGAGAAGCAGTTCCCCAACGGCATTGAGCCTCACGGCACCGATGCGCTACGTTTCACCCTGGCGGCGCTGGCCTCTACCGGACGCGATATCAACTGGGATATGAAGCGCCTCGAAGGCTACCGGAACTTCTGTAATAAGCTGTGGAACGCCAGCCGCTTCGTGCTGATGAACACCGAAGATCAGGACTGCGGTCAGCACGGCGGTGAAAAGGTGCTGTCGCTGGCAGACCGTTGGATCCTCAGCGAGTTTAACCAGACGGTGAAAGCCTATCGCGATGCGCTGGACAATTATCGCTTCGATATCGCCGCCAATATTCTTTACGACTTTACCTGGAACCAGTTCTGTGACTGGTATCTGGAGCTGACCAAGCCGGTAATGAACGGCGGTTCAGAAGCCGAGCTGCGCGGTACCCGCCATACGCTGGTGGAAGTGCTGGAAGCGCTGCTGCGCCTGGCGCATCCGATTATTCCGTTTATCACCGAAACCATCTGGCAGCGGGTTAAAGCCCTGAAAGGCATCACTGCCGACACCATTATGCTACAGCCGATGCCAGGCTACGACGCGGCCAAAGTGGATGCCGTGGCCCAGGCCGATACCGAATGGCTGAAACAGGCAATTATTGCGGTACGCAATATTCGCGCCGAGATGAATCTCTCGCCGGCTAAGCCGCTGGAGCTGCTGCTGCGTGGCGCCAGCGCCGACGCCGAGCGTCGCGTGAAGCAAAACCGTAACTTCCTGTCAACGCTGGCGCGCCTGGATGCCCTCACCGTGCTGCCAGCCGGCGACAAAGGTCCGGTGTCGGTGACGAAACTGGTCGACGGTGCCGAGCTGCTGATCCCGATGGCGGGCCTGATCGATAAGGCCGCAGAGCTGGATCGACTGAACAAAGAAATTGCCCGGCTGGACGGCGAAATCGGACGTATCGCCAGTAAGCTGAACAATGAAGGTTTTGTCGCGCGCGCGCCGGAAGCGGTGGTGGCGAAAGAACGTGAAAAAATTGAAGGTTACGAGCAGGCAAAAGCCAAGGTTGCCGAACAACTCGAGATCATTAAAGGCCTGTAACCTCTTCCCGGGGCGGTAAACGCCGCCCCGGGCTGACGCCTTCCGACCAGATGCAGGGCGGCGGCTTACGGCCTGATTTGCCGGTTTATTCATCGTTTGAGAGGCTGAAACGTTGCTTTCACGCGCTTATTCAGCAGCCCTGCGACTATTGCTTCGTTGCCCATTGCATCCGCAGACGGGTGATGTTATTACAGCCTTTTGCCCAAGTTGATGCTGAGTAGATGTGATGAGTACAGCGCTTAACCTTGATCTGCAACTGCGCCCGCTAACCGCGGCTGATAATTCCGCCATCGCCGGGGTGATCCGCGAAGTATCCGCTGAATTTGGCCTGACAGCCGATCGCGGCTATACCGTGGCCGACCCTAACCTCGACCATCTTTACGAGCTATACAGCCAGCCAGACAGCGCTTACTGGGTCGTGGAACTGGATGGACGGGTGATCGGTGGCGGCGGTATCGCGCCGTTGCAGTGCAGCACCGAGGCGATTTGCGAACTGCAGAAAATGTATTTTTTACCCGCCGCTCGCGGCCTGGGTCTGGCACGAACGCTGGCGCTGAAGGCCATGGAATATGCCCGCGAGCACGGCTATCAGCGCTGCTATCTGGAAACTACCGCCTCCCTGACGCGCGCCATCAGGCTGTATGAACAGCTTGGCTTTGAGCATATTGACAGCGCAATGGGCTGCACCGGTCACGTCGATTGCGAAGTAAGAATGCTTAAAACGCTGTAGCGCCATGCAAATCGCTGGTCATCATGGCCAGCGCTACTGTCAGCGCCGCTGGCAAAAAATCCCCGTCAGCCAACGCCCGCCATTATTTAATTCGCCCCGCTTAACTGTTAAGCAAAATTGATTAGCTGGATAATTTGCCCTACAGTGGGGCGCGGATGAAAACTCCGCTTTCAAATACCCAATTTCAATTTTATTAGCTGTTATTTTCTCTGATGGCCAGTAGAACGCTGGCTATGAATAGCTTTTCACCCATAAAAGAGCGATACAATGAAGTACGTTATCTCTGGTTTAACCGCATTGACGCTGTCATTTTCCGCAGCGGCGGCTTCTCTTCCTGAACAATTAATTTCCTGCGATGCTCACTTTTTTTCGACGCTTTATGCCCAACGCCAGGCGCTAAAAAATACCCTCCCGCTCAAGCAGGATAAGCACCATCACGCCTGGTTCGTGCGCGCCAGCGAGAACAACGATATCTCCTGGTTTACCCAGCCGATCACCAGCGGCAAACTGACCCTTACCGGCTGGTTCCAGCGAGAAAGCGATCTTGGTGAAATGGGCAAATATTATTTCTGGGGCTTCGTGACTGAACAGTCGCCAGCGCAGGTGATAGCGGCTATGCCGCAGACGGACTGGAAAAAGTCAGGCGAGGATTATGTTTATCAGCCAATGATCATGCGCGTCGGTGACAAAGCGTGGAAAAATAACGCCAATGAGGCCAGCGGCATTGCGCCGGCTAAAGACAGCGCCGAGAAGCTGGCGATGCTCGGCAAGAGCGAGGGTAAAACCACCCTGCTATGTTCGGTACAGGGAAATGTCAGTGGCGAATTATTAAACGCATTGCGGCCCGATCTGGCAGGAAATAAATAATGAAAAAACAATTATTAATCTGCCTGAGCCTGGCGCTACTGGCCGGCTGCACGGCAAAGTCGACGCCGACCGACACGCCTGACCCCGCCCCGCCGAAAGGTGTGGTTAAACTCTTAACCGATAATGATGGTTCCGTGTGGGCCGATCTCCGCACCATCTCCGCCTATAACGGGAATCCGAATCTGCGCCAATTTTACATGTTGAGCAGCTATAAGCCTCATGTGCTGGAGATGAAAAAACTGCACATCAGCATCCGCAGCTCACGCGTGATTACGGTAATTAACTGCACCACTCACGAAAGGGCCAGATTTGAGCGTGTGGCGTTTACACAGCCTTTTGCTCAGGGAGAGGTCATTGTTATTACTCAGGAAATCGGGCAGTGGGAGTCCTACCCGCAGAACTCACCGCTCGGACTGGTCGGCGGCATGGTCTGTAAAATTCCAGCGGATCGGCTGAAACCCGCCCCCGCCCGCGAAACGCGCAAACCGCTGCTGGGGTAAGGTTAAGTAACCTGCGCTTCACCGCAGTTTGCCGACGGGAATAAGGCAGCGAAACGCATTTTTCTGCCTTATTCCTGACCGACCTTATACCTGAGCGACTAAAAGGCGGGTACCCCGCTGTGAAAGCGCAGCTCATCGTCTGGCTCGCTAATCAGGCGCGCTTCGGTCTGACCGATTTTGGCGACCCGCAGGCCAATATCAACCGGCGAAATCTGCTGCGCCAGCGCCAGGTAATCCTGGTAGTGGCGCGCTTCAGAGCGCAGCAATGAGATATAGAATGTCGACAGCGCGTCGTCCAGCAGCGGCGCAAGGCTGGCAAAGCGCTCGCAGGAACGCGCTTCAATGTAAGCACCGCAAATCAGCTTATCCACCAGCGTATCCGGTTCGTGAGTGGTTACTTCACGCATTAAGCCTTTGGCATAGCGACTGGCAGTTATTTTGTGATACGCAATACCGCGCGCCTGCATTATTTCCCAAACCTGATAAAAATGATGGAGCTCCTCTTTAATCAGCAACACCATTTTTTCTACCAGCTCATCGGCCCAGGGGAGCTCATTGCCCACGATAATCTTTCTGGTCAGATTACGGTGCGCGTTGACGAAATCGCTATCGTGATCCTCCCGATAAATAAAGTCTTCATAGGGCTTAAGCCAGGCCAGAATGACATCGCCGCTCGGCTTATCGGCAACATATTTGCGAATCAGCCAGGTGGCGGTCTGAGCCGCCTTTAGTTCACATACCAGATGATCGGTCAGCAGCAGCGGCAGGTTTTCCGGCTGAGCGGCGACATCAAGCCAGCGCTGAGGGGTTCGGCAGTGCAGGAAAGCGTGGATTGGAGCAAGCAGAGCATCGTATTTCATGATTTAACGTCAATGTCATTGTCAGCGAGCGGGCGCGCTGAGCGGCGCGCCGTCGGGCATTAATTAATGGCGAACACCATCGTCGTCCTCGTCGATATCGTCATCGTCCTGCGCGTCATCCTCAGCGTCAGGATCCTCGAAATAAGTCCCCCAGCCGTCATAATCAACGTTGAATTTCCCCGCCAGCGTCACCAGTTGTTCCACCTGGGCGTCAATTAAATCTGCGTTTAGCGCCAGCTCGCTGACAATGTCGCAGCACATGACTTTACTGCCGTCTTCAAGTTCCAGCTCTTCCGGATCGCTCACTTCATACCCTAGCTTGAACGCCTCTACCGCGGTCTTTTCCAGCGCATCGAAGTTAGCGCAGGACAGGTGGTGCTCAATGGCGTAGAGCGCGTCAGGATCGCTGCCGTCTTCCAGCAATTCGTCAATAATCAGCCGCGTCTCTTCGCGCTGCTCTTCCAGCAATTGTTCATAAGCCATGATGCGACTCCTTGGTTAACACAGATAATTAAAGTATTTTCCCACAGCGCCTTGAGCGCCACTACCCTAAACAGAAAAAGTTTCTTTCCCCGGGGTTGTAAAAGAATATTCATGCGGTTAAATTGAATTTTAATTCACAATCTGGAGTGCAATATGAGTCAACTTTTTCAACGTCATTTACTCAGGCTTGTTGATTTTACGCCCGTAGAGATAAAAGCGCTGCTAACGCTGGCGGCGACGTTAAAGGTCGCCAAAAAGCAGGGCCGTGAAGTACCGCAGCTTGCGGGAAAAAATATTGCGCTCATCTTCGAAAAAGATTCAACCCGAACCCGTTGCTCTTTCGAAGTTGCCGCATTCGATCAGGGGGCAAAGGTGACCTATCTCGGCCCGAGCGGCAGCCAGATTGGACATAAAGAATCAATGAAGGATACCGCCCGGGTGCTGGGACGACTGTATGACGGCATCCAGTATCGCGGGTATGGCCAGTCGCTGGTGGAAACGCTGGCCCAATACGCCGGCGTGCCGGTTTGGAACGGCCTGACTAACGAATTTCATCCCACCCAGATCCTCGCCGACCTGCTGACGATGCAAGAGCACCTGCCGGAGAAACCGTTAAGCGCAATGACGCTGGTTTACGTTGGCGACGCCCGTTACAACATGGGCAACAGTATGCTTGAAGCCGCCGCCGTCACCGGGCTGGATTTGCGCATCGTTGCGCCGCAAAGCTGCTGGCCGCAGCAGCAGCTTATTGAGGAATGCAGGCAGGCAGCGCAGGCCAATGGCGGCCAGATCACCCTGACCGAAGACATCGCCAGCGGCGTTAAAGGTGCCGACTTTATCTATACCGACGTTTGGGTTTCGATGGGCGAGCCGAAAACGGTCTGGCAGCAGCGGATTGAGCTGCTGCGCCCTTATCAGGTCAACCGTAACATGCTGGAACTGACCGGCAATCCGCAGGTGAAATTTCTCCACTGCCTGCCCGCCTTTCATGATGATGAAACCACGCTCGGGCAGCAGATCGCCGAGCAATACAATCTGCCGGGGGGCATGGAGGTCACCGACGAGGTATTTGAATCCGAACACAGCGTGGTATTTGATCAGGCCGAAAACCGCATGCATACCATCAAAGCGGTATTGGTGGCGACCCTCAGCCCGGCCGCAGAATAATTTAACGCCATTGCCCCGCGCAGAAGGGCTGATGGCAACGCCGGCAGTTGCGGGTATGAGCCTTCTGACTGCGGGATGCAAAACGGTTGCTTTTCCTGGACAGCTATCGGTTTACGTTCTGTCGCTGGCTTCATTCAACCTATTTGAGCAGCGTAGAGCGTTTAAAAAAAGCGCTTTTGCATGTTTATTGCTGAATATGTTAATGAGCGGTTAGCGACACTCCGTCAGTTATGCACTTAATATGCATAATATCATCCTGATACTCGCCTGCAGTGACTATAGTCTTATGTTTTTAATCAACTTTTAAATTTAACCCGATCAATATCACGTTTTGCCATCAAATTAATCCAGTTAAATATTAAATAGTTATTTTCACTGAAGTCCTAATCAGCAGAATATAAAACAGGCATTATGAATAATTATGCCTCATAAAATAACTTGCATATAAAAATCAATCAGTTAAATAACCTCACAAACTAAATGACAATAAAAATAAATTAACAAGTGAAAACTTCATACAAACAAAGCGCTTAAACATTCACTAATCATAAAAATAATTCTCTCATTTTAGTGAACTAAATCATGTATCGACAGGTAATATTCCAGCCACTTCCTTGGTGTGATCAAGATCACACTATTCGCATGTAAAAAAATTATCATCGAATAAGAAATAAATTTAAGGAATAAGCATCGTGCGAAATTAATATTATTTCCGCACATCCTTTCTCATCAGTAAAAATTAAGGGAATAAGTATGAAAAAACACTACGTGGGTTCGGAAATTGGCCAACTTCGTAGCGTAATGTTGCACCGACCGAATCTTAGCCTTAAAAGATTGACGCCTTCCAATTGCCAGGAACTTTTATTTGACGATGTACTTTCCGTTGAACGTGCAGGAGAAGAACATGATGTGTTCTCTAATCTTTTGCGTCAGCAGGGCGTTGAGGTCTTATTATTAGGCGACTTACTGACAGAAACTCTGGATATTACCGAAGCCAGAGAATGGCTGCTTAACACTCAGATATCAGACTATCGTCTGGGACCCTCTTTTGCCCGCGATGTTCGCGCCTGGCTGGCGGAGAGGAGCTTCCGCGAACTGGCTAACTATTTAACCGGAGGCCTGACGTATGGTGAAATACCGGAGGTGATAAAAAGTATTTCGGTTGAAACACATGATGCCAATGATTTTATTATGAAGCCATTACCCAATCATTTATTTACCCGTGACACCTCTTGTTGGATATATAACGGCACGTCAATCAATCCGATGGCAAAACAGGCGCGTCGACGTGAAACCAATAATATTCGTGCTATTTATCGCTGGCATCCGGCATTCGCCGACGGCGCGTTCATAAAATATTTTGGTAATGAAGAGATTAATTACGATCACGCCACACTTGAAGGCGGCGATGTATTAGTACTTGGGCGCGGCACGGTGTTAATTGGCATGTCGGAACGTACCACACCGCAAGGCGTTGAGTTCCTCGTCGATTCGCTATTTAAACACCAGCAGGCGACGCGGGTCATTGCCGTCGAATTACCCAAGCATCGCTCCTGCATGCATCTTGATACCGTCATGACCCATATCGATATCGATACCTTTTCTGTCTATCCGGAAGTTGTTCGTTCAGACGTTCAGTGCTGGACGCTGACGCCAGACGGCCATGGCGGCATCAAGCGCGTAAGTGAAAAAGGGCTGGTCTATGCCATCGAGCAGGCACTGGGCCTTGATCAGGTCAAGCTGATTACCACCGGCGGCGATGCCTTTGAAGCCGAGCGCGAACAGTGGAACGACGCGAATAACGTGCTGACCATCCGCCCGGGTGTGGTGGTCGGCTATGAACGCAATACCTGGACCAACGAGAAATACGACAAGGCGGGCATTACCGTACTGCCGATCCCTGGTGATGAACTTGGACGTGGACGCGGCGGTGCGCGCTGCATGAGCTGCCCGCTGGAACGGGATGGAATCTGAGAGGACATGATGGAAAGAAAACCAACGCTGGTCATCGCCCTGGGCGGCAATGCCCTGCTTAAACGCGGCGAGCCGCTTGAGGCGGAAATCCAACGCAAGAATATTGAGATCGCCGCGAACACCATCGCCACACTCAGCCGCCGCTGGCGCGTGGTGTTAGTTCACGGCAACGGACCTCAGGTCGGGCTGCTGGCGTTGCAAAACAGCGCCTACAGCAAAATAGCCCCCTATCCGCTGGATATCCTCGGAGCCGAAAGCCAGGGAATGGTCGGCTATATGCTCCAGCAATCGCTGAAAAACCAGCTGCCTGAACGCGAGGTCAGCGTGCTGTTAACCCAGGTGGTGGTGGATGCTGACGATCCCGCCTTCAGCAACCCAACCAAATATATCGGCCCGGTTTACGACCGACAGCAAGCACAGCAGCTGGCACACGAAAAAAACTGGACGGTAAAAGCCGATGGCGATAGCTGGCGCCGCGTGGTGCCATCGCCGCAGCCGGTACGAATTGTAGAGAGCGACGCGATTAGCGCGCTTATCGCCAGAGACCACCTGGTTATTTGCAACGGCGGCGGCGGCGTGCCGGTTATTGAGAACGCCAGCGGGCTGCACGGCATTGAGGCGGTTATCGATAAGGATTTATCCGCCGCGCTGCTTGCCCGCCAGATAGAAGCCGATGCGCTGCTAATCCTTACTGACGCCGATGCCGTCTACCTCGACTGGGGTAAGCCAACGCGCCGCCCATTACAGCAGGTTACGCCCCATGAGCTGGGCAAGCTGGAATTTGATGCGGGGTCGATGGGGCCGAAGGTCGCGGCCTGCTGCAACTTTGTCAGACAGTGCAACGGCATGGCCGGCATTGGCGCGCTGAGCGAAGGCCCAGCCATTCTGGCCGGTGAAAGCGGTACGCTGATCCGCAACGCTGCTGCCGCGATATCCGCTTGTAAAGATCACTGATTATAAGGACATCAAAATGACCATTTCCTTGAAAAAACGTAATTTTCTCAAACTTCTCGACTTCACGCCGGCGGAAATTAATTATCTGATCGAGCTGGCAAGGGAACTGAAAGCCGCCAAAAAAAACGGCTGTGAAAAAAAGACGCTGATCGGAAAAAATATTGCGCTTATTTTCGAAAAATCCTCAACCCGCACCCGCTGCGCCTTTGAAGTTGGCGCTTTCGACCAGGGCGCCAATGTCACCTATATCGGACCAACAGGTTCGCAAATCGGGCATAAAGAATCGATGAAAGATACGGCGCGCGTGCTTGGTCGCATGTACGACGGCATTGAGTATCGCGGCTTCGGACAGCAAATCGTTGAAGAACTCGGTGAATTTTCCGGTGTACCGGTGTGGAACGGATTAACCAATGAATTTCATCCAACCCAAATTCTGGCGGATTTAATGACCATGCTGGAGCACGCGCCGGATAAAAAACTGGCCGACATTCGCTTCGCGTACCTGGGGGATGCCAGAAATAACATGGGTAATTCGCTGATGGTCGGCGCGGCAAAAATGGGGATGGATATGCGCTTAATCGCCCCAAAAGCCTTCTGGCCCGATGAAGCGCTGGTAAGCCAGTGTCAGGCAATCGGCGAACAAACCGGCGCCCGCATTCTGTTAACGGATAGCGTTGAAGAAGGCGTTCACGGGGTCGATTTTCTCTATACCGATGTCTGGGTTTCCATGGGCGAGCCGAAAGAAGCCTGGGCTGAACGCGTTAGCGTAATGAAACCCTATCAGGTTAATCAGCAGGTCGTCGAGGCAACCAACAACCCAAACGTGAAGTTCATGCACTGCCTGCCAGCCTTTCACAATGAATTTACTACTGTCGGCCGCGAAATTGAAGAGACCTATGGCCTGAAAGGTCTGGAGGTGACCGAAGAGGTATTCGAGTCGGCTAACTCCATCGTCTTTGACGAAGCAGAAAACCGAATGCACACCATAAAAGCAGTCATGGTGGCAACCCTGGGCGAATAACGCTTTTGCGGCGCGAAAATCACTGTTCGCGCCGGTTTCGTTTGTCATCCCATTGGAGGGGAATAACATGGCTGACATCACACATACAGAACCACTCGGGGAAAGCCCGGAGTCCGAAAAAAAACTCGGCTTCACGGCGTTGGTAGCGCTGGTCATTGGCTCCATGATCGGCGGCGGCGTGTTTAGTCTGCCGCAAAATTTCGCCGCGGTGGCGTCGCCCGGCGCGCTAATTATCGGCTGGGTCATAACCGGGATCGGCATGCTTTGCCTGGCGTTTATTTTTCAGAACCTTAGCGCGCGTTGTCCGGAGCTTGATGGCGGAATTTACAGCTACGCTCGCGCCGGATTCGGCGATTTTATTGGCTTTCAGGCGGCGTGGGGATACTGGTTTTCTGCCTGGATTGGTAACGTTTCCTACTCGGTATTGCTTTTCAGCGCAATCAGCTTCTTTCTGCCGGTATTTGGTGAGGGGAATAACCTTGCCTCGATTGCCGGTGCGTCAGTGGTGCTGTGGCTGGTGCATACTCTGGTGTTACGCGGCGTGCGCGAAGCGGCCTGGATTAATACTATTCTGACAGTGGTTAAGGTGCTGGTGCTGATTATTTTTATCGTCACCATTCTGATTGCCTTCCGCCTCGGGGTGCTTACCGCCGACTTCTGGGGGCGCTTATCCAGCGTACAAGGCTCGCACGCTTCGCTGTTTGACCAGGTGAAGGGCACCATGCTGATCACCACCTGGGTGTTTATCGGCATTGAAGGCGCCACGGTGGTCTCCTCCCGCGCGTCGAAGCGCAATGATATTGGCAAAGCAACGGTCACCGGTCTGCTGGGCGCGCTGACGATTTATGTGCTGGTTAGCGTCCTGTCGATGGGGATTTTATCGCAGGCGGCGTTGAGCGAGCTGAAAAATCCCTCAATGGCCGGGGTACTGGAAAGCGTCGTCGGGGTATGGGGCGCCAAATTCGTTGCCGGCGGTGTCATATTTTCTCTCGCCGGAGCGCTGCTGGCATGGACGCTGTTCGCCGCAGAGCTTCCACGGGTTGCCGCTAATGACGGTATTCTTCCCGCTGCCTTTGCAAAAGAGAATAAGCGCCATGCGCCCGCCGTTTCACTTTGGATTACTAACGGGCTGGTACAGATATGTTTAATCCTGACGCTGTTTTACCAGGCGGGTTACCAGATGCTGTTTTCTATCGCCACCGCTGCAATTTTGCCGCCTTATTTGTTTAGCGCCGCTTACGGTCTGAAGTTGGTCTGCACCAAAGAGCGTTACCGCAATGACGAAACATGCATCGGGGACTGGATAATCGCCGTCGTGGCCACCGTGTATGGTTTCTGGCTGTGCTATGCCGCGGGCAGTTCGATGCTACTCAGTTCACTGCTGTTTATTCCGGGTGCGATAGTTTATGTCTGGCAGAAAAAGATCCAACATCAGCGCTGCTTTAACCTGTGGGAATGGTTAGCACTGGCTGCACTGGTTGTTGTCGCCCTGTATACATTGTACTTGATCAGTAATGGTACGCTAACCATCGTCTGAAGCTACATTACGTCCCTTATGGGGCGTAATGGACATCTCCATGTTATTGAATCCCAAGCAGCGCTAAAGGATTACACGCCTGCATTTGTTATTGCGGCTGCAATTACCACAGCAACTAACCTGGAAATCCATCACCATGAAGTTCCCCTGCCCCACTTCCGAAAAAGAGCAGCTTCAACTCGCCGTATGCCTGCGCCTTATTGGTAAAAATTGCTATGCTTCCCAACAGGAGATTCGCCGTGATTTACAACGGCATGGCTTTGAAACCATCAGTCAGTCGACGGTTTCACGCTTGCTTACGCTGCTGGGCGTCATAAAAATCCGCAATGCGAAAGGGCAGAAAATTTACGCGCTGAACCCCCTTACCCGGCCCGAACCCGATGCGGCGCGTTCCATTGCCGAGATGGTGGTTAATATTGAACACAACAATGAATTCATTCTTGTTCATACCGTTACCGGCTATGGTCACGCCGTGGCCAGGGTGCTGGATCATCACGCCGTGCCGCAAATTCTTGGCGTCGTCGCCGGCAGCAGCGTCGTCTGGATAGCGCCTCATGACATAAAATATACGGAACAGGTTTACCGGAAAATTAATTATCTACTGAGACTGAATGAATATTCATAGCAAACGGTTCAGAAGGTAAATTTGTGCATTAACGGGCTTGATAAGCGATCCGACATGCGTATAATGCCCGGCAATTTGCCAGGAGGAAGTATGCAATTACGTAGCTTGAATATTGCCGACAACCTCGTCCTGATTACAGGCGAGCAGCGCCGGACTTTCCTCCGTGGTGATACCGATCATAAAAAGCCCCTTTATTAAGGGGCTTTTTTTTGTCCGTAAACTGGGTTCAGCGCAGCATCAGGAGGGTAATATGGCCAACCCGCTGTACAAAAAGCACATTATTTCCATCAACGACTTAAGCCGTGAAGAGCTGGAGCTGGTGCTGGATACCGCCTCACGGCTAAAATCCAGCCCTCAGCCCGAACTGCTGAAGCATAAAGTGATTGCCAGCTGCTTTTTTGAAGCCTCAACCCGTACCCGCCTGTCGTTTGAAACCGCGATGCAGCGCCTTGGCGCTTCCGTGGTCGGCTTCGCCGACGGCGGCAATACTTCCCTCGGAAAAAAAGGGGAATCCCTGGCGGACACTATCTCGGTTATCGGCACCTACGTTGACGCAATCGTCATGCGTCATCCACAGGAAGGCGCGGCCCGGCTGGCATCCGAATTTTCCGCGGGCATTCCGGTACTCAACGCAGGCGACGGAGCCAATCAGCACCCGACGCAAACCTTGCTGGATCTGTTTACCATTCAGCAGACCCAGAGCCGTCTGAGCAATCTGAAAGTGGCGATGGTCGGGGATTTGAAATATGGCCGCACCGTCCATTCTCTCACCCAGGCGTTGGCGAAATTTGACGGCAACCGCTTCTATTTTATCGCCCCTGATGCGCTGGCTATGCCCGGCTATATCACCAGCATGCTGGACGAAAAAGGCATTCACTGGTCGCGCCACAGCAGCATTGAAGAAGTGATAACCGAGGTGGATATTCTCTATATGACGCGCGTTCAGAAAGAACGCCTCGACCCGTCGGAATACGCCAACGTGAAAGCGCAGTTCGTACTGCGCGCTGCCGATCTGACCGGCGCGCGCGACAATATGAAAGTGCTGCATCCACTGCCGCGTATTGATGAGATCGCCACAGACGTGGATAAAACGCCCTATGCCTGGTACTTCCAGCAGGCCGGCAACGGTATCTATGCCCGTCAGGCATTGCTGGCTCTGGTGTTGAACAGCGAACTGCCGCAATAAGGAGCACAACATGAAGCACGATAATAAATTGCAGGTTGAAGCGATTAAAAGCGGCACGGTGATTGATCACATCCCGGCGCAGGTCGGGTTTAAGCTGCTGTCGCTGTTTCGCCTGACCGAAACCGATCAGCGCATTACTATCGGCCTGAACCTTCCCTCCGGCGAAATGGGGCGTAAAGACCTGATTAAGATCGAAAATACTTTTCTGACCGACGATCAGATTAACCAGCTGGCGGTTTATGCTCCGCACGCCACGGTAAACCGCATTGATGATTATCAGGTGGTCGCCAAAGCGGTACCGACGCTGCCGGACATCATTGACCGGGTGCTGACCTGCCCAAACAGCAACTGCATTAGCCGCAGCGAACCGGTGATTTCCAGCTTTACCGTTAAGCAACGCCCGCAGGAAATTCATCTGCAATGCAAATATTGCGAGAAAGAATTTGCCCATCATGTGGTTCTGGACAATGGCTGACAAGCGCCGGGGTTGATGAACAGCGCCCATGAGGAGTGCTATAGTGCCCTGTCATTTTTAAAGGAGAAGGATATGTCACGCGAAATCAGTACGGAAAATGCGCCAGCGGCAATTGGTCCTTACGTGCAGGCCGTTGATCTTGGCAACATGATTATTACCTCCGGTCAGATCCCGGTCGATCCGGAAACCGGCATTGTAGCGGATGATATCGCCGCCCAGACGCGCCAGTCGCTGGCGAACGTTAAAGCGATCGTTGAAGCCGCTGGCCTGCAAGTAGGCGATATTGTAAAAACGACGGTATTTGTTAAGGACCTCAACGACTTTGCTACCGTAAACAGCACCTATGAAGCCTTCTTTAATCAGCATAAGGCTAACTTTCCGGCCCGTTCTTGCGTGGAAGTTGCCCGCCTGCCAAAAGATGTAAAGATTGAAATTGAAGCCATTGCGCTGCGCCGCTGAGTACCCGCGCTAAAGTGGACCCGGCGGTCGCCGGGTCCGGTCGCATTACTTTTCCGCTCGCAGCAGCGTTTCAACCGGCGACACCAGTGCATTCACCGTTTCATCCTGTACCTGCGCCGCATTATCCAGCCGATCGTTCATGCTTTCCATGTCGCGGGCGCCAAAAGCGCGATTGCTTTCGATGGCGTCGAGTACCGCCAATCCGATGCTGCTAACCTCCGCCACTTGCTGCGCCAGCGGCTTTAACGCCTGCAGCTGATAGTTCTGCTCCAGCAGCGGCATCACCTTTGGCACTATGCCTTGCCAGCGCAGCAGCTTCTGGCGTATCGCCTGCGCCGCCTGTTTGTCACCACGGTTTTCTACCAGACGGTTTACTAATCCCTGCAAATCGCGCGCCGCATCGCTTTCCGCCGGTAGTACGTCCGCCAGCCGGTTGAGCGGTTCAAACTGGTTATAGTGCCCGGCGAGGAACTTAAGATGATGGCGGGTATAATATTGCGCAGGCTCAAGAACCTCAGCGAAGACTTGCAGAGGCAGAATATTGCTGCTGTTGGCCAGACGCATCATTTGTACCTGCGTCTGGGCGTGCTGCTGCAGGCCAACCGAGATTGTCGACCAGCGATCCATTGCCTGCAGCCGCTGATACATACTGTTTTCATCAGTAATATTTTTTGCCGACCACAGGCGTTCAGCAACGACGAACAGTCGCGGCCACAGCTTAACGTCGATGATGCGGGCGTTAACCGGTTCTGACCACAGCGCGGCTTCTCCGCCAAGGATATTGGCTCGCTGAGCGCTATCCGGCACCACCGGCTGCATGCCCTGTGGCACCGCAGCCAGCCGGCTTCCCGTCAGCGGATAGCGGACATTGCCGACCAGCGCATAGCCGCTCATGCGATTATTATTAAAGGTCACCACCGGGCGTATCACGCTCATCCAGTTATCGACGCTGAACGTCAGCTGATACGGCGACAGCCAGCGAATGTTGCGCACCATGCGGCGCGATCTGCCGTCAAAATCAATGAATCCACGCGCGCCGTTTTTACCCTCAATCAGGGTAAACGAGCCGCTGACCGCTTTGCCTTTCAGCAGCGGCATGGTAAACCGCCAGCTTTGGGTACGTTCACCGGCCTGCGGACGATCGGCCCCCTTCAACGACTGCGGCTCGGGATCGTTACGGTAGTGGTAAGCAGCAGGCTGCGGTTGGTTAACATAAAATCCGGTGGACAGAATGCCGCGATAATTCGAGCTGGCAGCGGCACCGAGCGAATCCTGCCCCTGCCAGGACTGAATCAGGATGCTTCGCGGTAAATCCGGATGGAAAATTTCATCCCAGCCGACCATATGACGCTTATGCGCGGTGAGTATTTTTTCCACCCGCCGGTTAAAATATGCCTGTAACGCGTGCGCATCAGCAAGGTTGTGCGCTTTCATAAATTGCTGAATGTGCGCCGATCCATTCCACTGGCTGGGATCGACCTCGTCACCGCCTATATGCAAATAGCAATCGGGAAAGATCTCCGTCATTTCCCCGATCAGCGTATCGATAAACTGATAGACCTGCTCATTGCTGGGATCGAGCACCGGCTTCATGACTCCCCAGCTGCGTTCGATTTGATAGTTGCCCGGCGCGCTTATCAGCTGCGGCATGGCGGCCGCCAGCGCTGAGGCATGGCCGGGCACATCTATCTCCGGCACCACCCGAATGCCGCGGTCGCGCGCATAAGCCACAATGTCGCGCATCTGTTGCTGAGTATAAAACAGCCCGTCGCTGCCTTTTTCCGTCAGCACAGGATAGTGCTGCGAAGCAAAGCGCCAGCCCTGATCGTCGGTGAGATGCCAGTGAAATACGTTCAGGCGCGCGGCTGCCATGCCGTCCAGCTGGCGTTTAATATCTTCAACGGGCAGAAAATGGCGGGCCGAATCCAGCAGCAGTCCGCGCCAGGAGAAGCGGGGTTTGTCGTTGATAGTCACCAACGGAATAACGCTGCTCTGCTGGCCGTTTTCCACTAGCTGCAACAGCGTTTCCATACCGCGCAGCGCGCCAAAGCGGGTCGGGGCGTCTAACAGGACACCGCTTTGACTAACCTGCAGATGATAACTTTCATCACTCTGCAAGTTGGGGAGAGGATCGACACGCCTGGCGATACGAATACGGATCGTTGCCTGGGATGGATTCGCCGCTTGCGGCTTGAGTTCCCAGCCGGTCTGGCGGGCGAGACGCTCGCGCCAGCGCATCACCGCCGCCGCCAAATCATCGCCGCTGACGGAAATAGCCACCTGGTTATCGAGGACCAGCTCCCCACCGTCTGCCGGCTGCACCACCTCCTGCGGCCAGGGCATCAGCGGTAAAGGATCGGCGTTCTGCGTGGCCAGCGCCGACTGGCAGGCAGCCAGAGCCACAGCGAACAAGGTGAAATGCAACACGCGCAGCATGAAGACTCCCGTCAAACCATCAGGTTCTAAGTGTGCGAAAAAGCTGTTAAAACATATTTCGTAACACACATCAAGCCGACAGCTGGAAAATGCGCGCTGGCTCAGGAACTTAACAAGTCAGCCAGCTCTTCGTCGCTGAACAGCGCGGTTTCATCGCTGCCGTCCTGCAAAATACTTTCCGCCAGCGACGCTTTTTGCTGTTGCAGATTGACGATTTTTTCTTCAATGCTTCCTGCGACGATCAGCTTGTAGACAAAAACCGTCTTTTGCTGACCGATGCGCCATGCGCGATCCGTCGCCTGGTTCTCCGCCGCCGGGTTCCACCAGGGATCGTAATGAATCACCGTGTCGGCGGCGGTCAGATTCAGCCCCACACCGCCGGCCTTCAGGCTGATAAGAAATACCGGCACCTCGCCGCGCTGAAAACGCGCTACCGGCGCCTGGCGATCGCGAGTACTGCCGGTTAGCACGGCGTAATCTACCCGGACCTTTTTCAACTCGTCGGCGATCAGCATCAGCATTTCGGTAAACTGTGAAAAAATCAACACGCGGCGATCTTCCGCCAGCAGTTCCAGCAGCATCTCCCGCAGCAGGGCCAGCTTCGCCGATTGCCGAACGCTGGCAGCCTTATCCAGCCGGGTTAGCCGCGGATCGCAACAAATTTGCCGCAGCTTCAGCAAGGCATCCAGCACCAGGATCCGGCTGGAGGCACTGCCGCGCCGGTTCACGGCCAGACGGACCTGGCTCTCCAGCGAGGCGCGTACCGTGTCATACAGGTCGCGCTGCGCGCCCTCGAGCAGCACGCGGCGTACCATGCTGTTTTTTGGCGGCAGCTCTGTCACCACCTCCTGTTTGCGCCGTCGCAGCATAAATGGCCGAACCCTGCGCGCCAGCAGCTCGCGGCGAGTCCGGTCGCCGTCGCGCTCAACAGGAATGCGCCACTGGTGTAAAAAATCCTTCTCGCTGCCAAGAAACCCCGGCAATAAAAAATCAAACTGCGCCCAGAGCTCGCCGAGGTGATTTTCCAGCGGCGTCCCCGTCAGACAGAGACGATGACGCGCCTCCAGCTTACGAATAGCGCGCCCCGCCTGAGAATGAGGATTTTTCACGTATTGCGCTTCGTCGAGGATCAGCAGGTGCCAGCGCTGACGCCTGAGCGCCGCCTGGTCACGCCATAATAATGAATAGCTGGTCAGTACCACATCGTACTGATGGAGCTCGGCAAAGTGCTCGCTACGCTGTGAACCGCTAAGCGACAGCACGCGCAGATCGGGCGCAAAGCGCTTTGCCTCACTGAGCCAATTGTAGATAAGCGTCGTCGGCACAACGATCAGCGCGGGTCGATCCAGCCTGCCGCTCTCTTTTTCCAACAGCAGGTGCGCCAGCGTCTGAACCGTCTTGCCCAGTCCCATATCATCGGCCAGTACGCCTGCCAGAGACTGGCGGCTTAATGCCTGCATCCAGCTTACGCCCTGCAGCTGATAATCGCGCAGGGTTGCTTTCAGGCCGTCGGGCGGGGTAATTGCCGGCAGTTCGCGCGGATTTTGCAGCCGTCCGCGCAACGCCTGCAGCGCGACCTCGTCATCGGCCTGCCAGCTTCCGCTCTGAGACATTGCTGCCAGTCGGCCGCCATCCCAAATCGGGAGCTGCAGCGTGGCGCTGGCGGTTTCGCCGTCAGGCAGCAGGTCAATCAGGCTACTTACCAGCGGTTTTAGCTGACCGGCCGACATCGCCAGACGCTCATTATCCTGCGCGCGCAGTTCAATAACTTCCTCGTCCGGAATGGCGTTGAGATCGCCGCCGCGCCAGCGACTATCCTGCTCCAGCAAATGCGGCATCATGGGTAGCAACGCCATGCGCCGTTGACCAATGCTGGCCTCCAGGCCAATTTCAAAATAACCATTTTCGCGCTGACTTACCCGACCGCTAACCGCCTCAATATCACTGCGGTTCCAGGTAAAATCATCATCCAGTAAAACCAGCCAGCCTTTGGCTTGCAGTGCAGGCAAAAGCTGGCGAATAATTTGTCGCCAGTCCTCGGGCCGTTCGGGCACTAATAGCTGCGTGGGCAGCGGCGATGAGGCGGGGGTATAAATATGGCTGGCAGGAACCACCTGCAGACCCGCATCCTGCAATTCATCCAGCCAGCGCTGCTCTTTTTCCGGCTGACGCGCCACCAGCCAGCGTTGCCCACTCTGGTCAGGAAACAGGGTTTCACTGCTGCCCGCATCAACCATCGCCCCGCCATAGCGAAATGACAGCGCGGCAAAATCCAGCCGTTTCTGCCGGTGGCCATAGCGGCCATAGCCGCTGACAAAGCGCGAAATAGATTGCAGATGCAGAGCGGGAACCGGATCGGCTTGCAGCGGTAGCGGCGTCGAGGTTGCCTCCTGCGCAGGCTGCTGCTGCAGATGCGCCAGCATAACCGCAGCGACATGGCGGCAGTTGGTATGAACCGGGCAGGTACATTCACCGCTGGCATGCAGCTTGCCTTGCGGCGTGCTGAAATGCACCACCACCATCCACGGCTCGTCGCCGACGCCGGGTATCTCGCCAGTTAGCAGATTATTCTGTCGCTGTAGATTCTGCACCCTGGGGATCAGATCCTGGGCTTTGGCGACGATGCGCGCACCGAGCCAGCGTCTGACCTGAGCAGCATTATAGGAAAAAGAAGACATCAATATCCTCATGGGCCCCTTTACGGGTTTTTTTACCGCATAACCAGAAATAGTAACGACCTGCGGCAGTGAGATGCAACCAGCATTACTGCGATGGAGGCATTTCATTCAGCTTTATCTCTTCTTTGATCTGCATCAATCCTGGTGCGCTTAATTTCAACAAACCGCTACATATTGGGTCTATCATCAAACAAAGACACCATATATTGAAAGAGGCAGCTGATGGCGACGGTAGTGATCAAGCGGGATGGGTGCAGGGTGGCATTCGATGCTACGCGTATTGAACAGGCTATTCGCCGTGCGGCAGAAGCAGCCGGCGTCGCTGACAGCGAGTTGAGCCGGACCATTACGGCCAGCGTCAGCGATAGTCTACAGGCGCAGCACGAGGTCGATATCAGTGACGTTCAGCGCGCGGTAGAAGACGCGCTGATGACCAGCTCCTGGCCGGAAGTGGCGCGCTGCTGGATTGAATACCGTCACGATCGCGATCTGGCGCGCGAGCAGCGCGGCCGCCTTAACGCCGCGATACGCGGTCTGATTGAACAAAGCGATGCGGCGCTGCTAACCGAGAACGCCAATAAAGACGGCAAGGTTATTCCGACCCAGCGCGATCTGCTGGCGGGCATCGTGGCCAAACACTATGCCACCCGTTATCTGCTGCCGCGCGACGTTGTCCAGGGGCATGAACGCGGCGAAATTCATTATCATGACCTGGATTACGCGCCCTTTTTCCCCATGTTTAACTGCATGCTTATCGATTTGAAAGGCATGCTGACTCATGGTTTTAAAATGGGTAATGCGGAGATTGAACCGCCGAAATCGATCGCCACCGCCACCGCCGTTACTGCGCAAATTATCGCCCAGGTTGCCAGCCATATATACGGCGGTACCACCATTAATCGCATTGATGAAGTGCTGGCCCCCTACGTGTACGCCAGCCGCGAGAAGCATCAGGCTATTGCCCGTCAGTGGCAAATTGCGGATATCGATGGCTATGCCAACGAACGCACAGAGAAAGAGTGCTATGACGCCTTCCAGTCGCTGGAATATGAGGTTAATACCCTGCATACTGCCAATGGTCAGACGCCTTTCGTCACCTTTGGCTTTGGCCTGGGCAGCGATTGGGCTGCGCGCCTGATTCAACAGGCTATTTTGAAAAATCGCCTTGCCGGTCTTGGTAAAAATCGCAAAACCGCCGTGTTCCCCAAGCTGGTATTCGCGCTGCGCGATGGCGTTAATTTGCGCCCGCAGGATGCCAACTACGATATTAAACAGCTTGCGCTCCGCTGTGCCAGCCAGAGGATGTATCCCGATATTCTTAACTATGAACAAGTGGTTAAGGTCACCGGGTCGTTTAAAACCCCGATGGGCTGCCGAAGCTTTCTTGGGTTGTACGAAGAAAACGGCGAAGCGGTTCATGAAGGCCGCAATAATCTTGGCGTCATCAGCCTCAACCTGCCGCGTATCGCACTGGAGGCGGCCGGTGACGAGCAGCGCTTCTGGTCGCTGCTGGAGGAGCGGCTGACGCTGGCAAGAAGCGCGCTAATGACGCGCGTGGCGCGTCTGGAAGGCGTAAAGGCCCGCGTAGCGCCCATTCTCTATATAGAAGGCGCCTGCGGCGTGCGTTTACAGCCCGATGATGACGTCGCCGCGCTGTTTCGCAACGGCAGGGCGACCCTTTCGCTGGGATATATCGGCCTGCATGAAACGATTAATGCACTGTACGGCACCGACTGCCACCTGTTTGACTCGCCGCAGCGCCGTGAGAAGGCACTGGCGATTGTGCAGCGCCTGCACGAGGCGACAGCACAATGGAAAGCGGAGACCGGCTATGGATTCAGCCTGTACAGCACGCCAAGCGAAAACCTGTGCGATCGCTTCTGCCGCCTTGATGCCGCCCAATTTGGTATCGTCGAGGGCGTAACCGATAAAGGTTATTACACCAATAGCTTCCACCTTGACGTCGAAAAAAACGTCAATCCTTACGACAAGATCGACTTCGAAGCACCCTATCCGCCGATCGCCAGCGGCGGCTTCATCTGCTACGGCGAATACCCCAACTTACAGCACAACCTGAAAGCGCTGGAAGACGTCTGGGATTACAGCTACAGCCGGGTACCCTATTACGGCACCAATACGCCGATCGATGAATGCTACGAATGCGGTTATACCGGCGAATTTAATTGCACCAGCAAAGGCTTTGTCTGCCCACGCTGCGGTAACCACGATCCCGCCAGCGTTTCTGTAACCCGCCGGGTTTGCGGCTATCTTGGCAGCCCCGACGCGCGTCCGTTTAACGCCGGGAAACAGGAGGAGGTTAAACGGCGCGTGAAACATTTATCGCCGGGAGGGCTGGGATGAACATCCAGCAATACTATCCGATCGACGTGGTCAACGGACCCGGCACCCGTTGTACGCTATTTGTTTCCGGCTGTGAGCATCAGTGCCCGGGTTGCTATAACCAGGGGACCTGGCGGCCCGATGGCGGCGTGCCTTTTACCATAGAGAGAGAGGAACAGTTGATTGCCGATCTCAAAGATAGCCGTATCCCCCGCCAGGGCCTGTCGTTATCCGGCGGCGATCCGCTGCATCCGCGCAACGTCGCCGATGTCCTGCGGCTGGTTAAACGCGTGCGACGCGAATGTGCCGGAAAAGATATCTGGCTGTGGACCGGCTATCGGCTGGAAGAGCTGACCGAAGCGCAGCAGGCCGTTGTCGCGCAGTTGGACGTGCTGGTGGATGGGCGTTTTGAGCAGGCGCTAAAAGATCCGGGTCTGGTGTGGCGCGGCAGCAGCAACCAGATTATTCACCGACTGCGTTGAGATAAATTGCGGACTTGCTGCCGCTGCGGTGTGATGTGGTGCGGTGAATTATTTCCCCCTTAAAAACAGCCGATCTGCAAATTACCGAATAATCCTGGTTGCATAACGCTCAGCGCCAACCAGGCTTAAAGGGTATCGGCAATAATTAAAGGAGGAGATATGAGCAAGACGATTGCGGTACTGATTACCGACGAGTTTGAAGACTCCGAATTTACTTCACCGGCCGAAGCATACCGCGATGCGGGTTACAAGGTGGTAACCATTGAGAAGCAGGCGGGTAAAACCGTAAAAGGTAAAAAAGGTCAGGCGAAAGTGGTTATCGATAAGGCGATTGACGGCGTTAGCCCGGCTGAGTTTGACGCGCTGCTACTGCCCGGCGGACATTCGCCGGACAGCCTGCGCGGCGATGACCGCTTTGTGAAGTTCACCCATGATTTTGTCGCCAGCGGCAAGCCTGTGTTCGCTATCTGTCATGGCCCGCAGCTGCTTATCAGCGCCAACGCGGTGCGCGGCAGGAAAATGACCGCCGTTAAACCGATTGTTATCGATCTGAAAAACGCCGGAGCCGACTTTTACGATAAAGAAGTGGTGGTTGATAAGGATAATCTGGTGACCAGCAGGACACCGGACGACCTGCCCGCGTTTAATCGCGAATCGCTGCGCATTCTTAAACTGGCGTCCTGAAATCCGGGCGGGTAACGCCGCCCTACTCACTTTCCCGCAGCCAGTGTAGCTTACTGCCAAACCCCAGCGTGTTGTCCGTCATTTTCAGTTCGTTCACCACAATCTCCCATAGCGGTGCTTTTGCTTTGACGGCGACGGGAAAGCGGCGGACATAGGCGCTACGCGCATGGGCTTCCCGTTCGCCGCTAAGCTGATGAATCACGCCCTGATACTGCACGCCTTTAATCAACATTACGCTACGCGTCTGGGCGCTGATGGTGCCCGCGATCTGCGGCTGCGCCAGCATCAGTATGCCGTGACGCGTTTCGGCTTCGCTCATCAGCCAGAAAGCCTGACGCGCTTCATTAAACAGGTAAAAGCAGCTAGCGCACCACGGCGGCGAGCCTGCGCACAGGGTTAATACATGCTGTTTTTTCAGATAACGGCAGATGGCTGCCGGGATGCTATTATCCATGCTGAATCATTCCTGAACAAAAAGGCGCGTTGCCGCACAGGCATCCGAATGAGCCATGACATTAGTAGCGTTAGCACAGCAGCAGCCCGCGCAGGAACCCTCTGAGACTCAGGCCTCGCTGACGGAGACCGCGTGGCGGCTTTATATTTTACGCACCGCGCGCGGCGTTCTTTATACCGGCATTACCACCGACGTAACCCGCCGCTTTGCGCTGCATCAGAACGGCAAAGGCGCGAAATCACTGCGGGGCAAAGGACCGCTGGAAATGCTTTTTCATACCGCCGCAGGCGATCGCGCCAGCGCATCCCGCCTTGAGTATCGCGTTAAGCAGCTGACGCGCCAGCAAAAGCTGCGTCTGGTTGCCGAGCAGCCGCCCTGCCTTAGCGACTGGCTGCGTCTGGTTAAAGGCGATTAAAGGGCGCAGAGAAGTCAATCTGCCCCTGCACGCCGTCAAAGGCCAGCTCGGCCAGCGGATAAACCTGGAATGCGGCTTCGCTTCCCGGCCAGCGACAGCGCAGCTGATGGCGTGCCGCCGGGGCAAAACCATAGCGGCCGTAGTACATCGGATCGCCCAGCACAAAAATAGCGCTGTAACCAAACTCGTTGAGCGCATCCATACCTTCATAAATCAACTTTTTGCCCAGGCCATCACCGCGCATTCGCTCATCGACAGCCAGAGGCGCCAGAACCACCCAGCCTTTATCTTCATCATTCAGCGTTACCGGACTGAAGGCGGCATAGCCTAACACCTGACCTTCGTCATCCGTCGCCACCATCCCCAGGGTTAACAGGCCATCTTCACGCAGCTGCTGTACCAGCTCCGCCTCTGCGGAGTCGTCAAAACAGCGGCGTAACAGGCTGTCGATGCTGGCCGCATCTACCCCAATTTCCGTTCGAATCAACATAGCTTACCCGCGCGATTCGGCGACGAATTCGCGTCCTCGTTAAGTCCGGCTTCGACAAATGACGCCAGCTTTAACAGCCCCATACGCAGCGGTGCTGGCAGCGTTTCAAGCTCGATTGCATCCATCAGGTTTTTTACCTCCAGCCCGAGTTCGGTGTCACCTTCAATGATAAGCCTGCGCTGGAAAAATAGCGTGTCGGGATCCTGTTTGCGTGCGGCGATTAACAGTAAATCGTTCGCCTGACCGCGGAACCAGGCATCGGCATGGGTTCCGTCAGCCAGCTGGATCCGGCCATCGCTGACCGTCATTCTCCAGCATAATGCCAGGTCAGTGATATCAATACCTAACCAGCGCCCTTCCAGGAAGTCTAACTCACCTTCAGCCAACGCATGGCTGAACTGCCAGCATAGCACTTGTTGCAGTAAATGTTTTTTTACGGCGAAAGGCGTAAAGCTCAGCGGATAGCGCATAAAGCCCGGCCCTTTGCGAACGCATTCAGCGCGTAGGCGGTTTAACACACTCAATACTCCTGTTTAGCGAATTTTGCTTTATTTTGCCACAGCACCGCGGCAGGTCGGCTGACTGGATCAACAAAGGGGTCGATTGGCTGTTTTTTTCTTAAGCTCCGGCAATCCATACATTTCACTGCCTTAAATCAAAACCCTGAGGCAAAGGGATATTTAAACTTCTGCCATCGTCAAAACACCAAGGACACCGAGAATGGAACTGCTTTGCCCGGCCGGGAACCTGCCTGCACTGAAAGCGGCCATCGATAATGGCGCGGATGCGGTTTATATCGGCCTGAAAGATGATACCAACGCCCGCCATTTTGCCGGTCTGAACTTTACTGAAAAGCGGCTGTGTGAAGCGGCCAACTATACGCACCAGCGCCGACGCAAACTGCATGTGGCAATCAATACTTTCGCGCATCCGGATAACTTTCTCCGCTGGCAGCAGGCGGTTGACGTGGCGGTAAATAGCGGTGCCGATGCACTGATCCTCGCGGATATCGCTACCCTGGAATATGCCTCGACGCGCTATCCGGAGATGGAGCTGCACCTCTCCGTTCAGGCATCGGCAACCAACAGTGAAGCTATTGCCTTCTATCAGCGTAATTTTGCCATCGATCGCGTCGTGCTGCCGAGGGTACTTTCCATGCATCAGGTTCGCCAGCTGGCGCGCAGTTCGTCGGTTCCCCTGGAAGTTTTCGCCTTTGGCAGCCTGTGCATTATGGCCGAGGGACGCTGCTACCTCTCATCATGGCTTACCGGCGAGTCGCCTAATACCGCCGGCGCCTGCTCGCCAGCGCGTTATGTCCGCTGGCAACAAACGCCTGACGGCTTAGAGTCACGGCTGAATGAAGTGCTGGTTGATCGCTACGGCCCCAAAGAAAATGCAGGCTACCCTACCCTGTGCAAAGGCCGTTACCGCGTTGGCGAAAGCTGTTACCACACCCTGGAAGAACCCACCAGCCTCAACACCCTGGAACTGCTGCCCGAACTGCTGGCGGCTGGCGTCGTCTCGGTAAAAATTGAAGGTCGCCAGCGCAGCCCCGCTTACGTTGCGCAGGTCGCGCGCATCTGGCGCCAGGCTATCGATAGCTGCAAAGCCAATCCCGCCGCCTTCCACATTAATCCGGCATGGATGAAAGGGCTGGGTGAAATGGCGGAAGGCACGCAAACAACGCTGGGCGCCTATCACCGCCAGTGGCAGTAGGAGAAAAGATGAAATATTCCCTCGGTCCGGTACTCTGGTACTGGCCTAACAATACCCTGAAAGCATTTTGCGAAGCCGCCAGCCAGAGCGAAGCCGACATTATTTACCTTGGCGAGGCCGTTTGCAGTAAACGCCGTGAAACCAAATTTGCCGACTGGATGGCGCTGGCGCGCGACATCAGCGCCAGGGGTAAGCAGGTAGTGCTCAGCAGCCTGGCGCTGTTGCAATCACCGTCTGAACTCGTCGAACTGAAACGCTTTGTCGAAAACGGCGATTTTATTATCGAAGCCAACGATTTCGGCACGGTAAATATGGCTGCCGAGCGAAACCTGCCTTTTGTCGCCGGCCACGCGCTTAACGTCTATAACGCACAGGCGCTGCATCTTCTACAGCGCCAGGGAATGATCCGCTGGTGCATGCCGGTAGAACTTTCCCGCGACTGGCTGATCAGGCTGCTCGAACAGTTTGATAACCTCAAACTCAATAAGCAGTTTGAGGTGGAGGTGTTTGGCTACGGCCATCTGCCGCTGGCGCTGTCAGCGCGCTGCTTTACCGCCCGCTCGGAAAACCGCAGCAAGGATGAATGCGAGACCTGCTGCATTAATTATCCTCGCGGCCGTCAGGTTTACAGCCAGGAAGAGCAGCAGGTTTTCGTGCTGAACGGCATTCAAACCATGAGCGGCTATTGCTACCACCTCGGCAATCATCTGCGCGGAATGCAGGGGCTGGTGGATATCGTACGTATCTCCCCGGAAGATGCCGAAACGCCGGCGCTGATTACGCAGTTTCGTGCTAACGAGCAGGGAACGCAGCCCTTCGCCTTCACCGGTGAGCCGTGCTGCGATGGCTACTGGCGCCAGCTGGCGGGGCTGACCCTGGTCACCGCTTAGCCCGGCAGCTGCCTGCGTTGGCGATGTAGCCGCAGCCAGCGCAGTGCCAGACCGCATAATGTCCAGCCGGCGCCCAGCAGCAGCAGCATCCCGACGTCCGGCAGCGTCTGCTGCCAGGGCCGCCCCATCTGATTAACGCTGGCGAGAATATTCACCTGCCAGGTCGAAGGAAAAAGATGGGTAAACAAATCAACCCAGGATGGCATCGATTGCAGCGGCCAGAGCATGCCGGATAAATAGTAAACCGGCGTAGTAATAAACGTGAGCGTCAGGTAGATATGCTCAATCCGCCCCAGGCACTCGGTTATGAATTTACCGAAACCCAATACCGCCAGCAAAAACGGGAAGGTCAGCAGCAGAACCTCCGCCACGCTGCCGGTCTGGCGATAGCCGAGCACCCACGGCCAGAGGATGTAAAGCAGGATCGACAGAAACAGCCATGGCGGGATCAGCGCGCTCAGGGTGCCAAGGGTTTGCGCCACCGGCACGTTGCCTTTCGCGCGCAGCATGATATTAACCCGAATGCTGGCGATCAGCAGCGTCTGCTGCAAAAGCATCACCAGCAGCCCGGGGAAAATTATCGCCGCAAAGCCGATACCAGGATTAAATACGGCTTCGGTCTGGCCGATAAACGGGGTGATAAGCACCTGCGCCTCGCGCGGGGAAAAACCCTGCTCTTGCGCCAGCGTCTGCTGATACTTAGTCAGTATCGACTGATAAGCGGCTGAGACGTCCATTTGGATCTGACCGCCCGCCAGGCGGTTAGTGGCATCGCCATAGACCGGGATAGTCACCGGAATGCCCACCAGCATTTTTTGCTCTAAATCCTGCGGCATGATGATTACCGCAAACAGTTTGCGACGCCCTAAGTCATGCAGCGCCTCATGCAGGTTGCTGTAGCTGACCGTTTTCATTTTCGAGGTCGCGTTCAGATCGCGAATAATGCGGTAGCTGACGGTTGAATGGTCCTGATCGATGACGCCTACCGGCAAATCCCAGACGCTGCCTTTCGCGTATATCAGGCTCATCAGGCACAGAGAAACCAGCAGCATTAGCCACATCGGACGCTCCAGTAATCCTTTTAACGTCGTGCTGAATGCCTGCCACCACTGTTTCATGACAATACCTCCTTTTGCGCCAGCCGCCACTTAAGGCGCCTGCGCAGTAATAAGGCGGCAAGCAGCGGATACACCAGCAGCAGCAGGCAGGTATTGATTACCGGGGCGACGGGGATATCGCGCAGAAAAAGATCGAACATCGCCGCCAGAGCGTGGGTTAACGGCTCCAGATCGGCAATAAAACGTGCCGGCATCGGCATGGAAAGCTGCGGCATGGCGGTTCCGGAAAAAGACATCGCTACGCCGACCAGTATGCTGGTAAACATATAGGCAAAAATAATGCTTGAGGTAAACGCATACAGCAGCAGACCGATACTCTGAGCGGCAATAACGTAGAAAAACGCCACGGTCAGCATGTAAAACGGATCGCCGACCACCCTGGCATCAAAAATGCCGACCAGCAGCGCCAGCTGTACCATCAGAAGCGTAGTAAAACACAAAGTATAAGGCAGCAACTTGCCAATCAGCGATGCGAAAAAATAGCGTTGCTTTACCAGTGGCCGACTGCGAGCCAGCACGTAGATCATGCACACCACCGCAAATAGCTGAGTGAGATGAATCGTTGCTGAAAACTGCTGATAATAGATATAGCTGCCGCTGGCATTAAACAGGCTGTCATACATTAACGCCACCGTCGGCATCGCCGGCAGCGTCTTGCCGGAAGCGCTGGCCAGTAAAGCGCTGTAATGGCTGTTAAGCGAGCTCACCAGGCCGGCAAAGTCCTGAGTGGAGTAAAAGCCCGGACCAAACATCAGGGCGTTGTAATACAGCGTCACGCGCGGTTGGCGCCCCGCCAGCGTGTCGGCCTCAAAGTTACGTGGGATCCACAGCAGGGCATACACGCCGGCGCTTTCCAGCTGCGCACGCGCGCCGGGTAAGTCACCATCAAAACGAATGATGCGGGCGTGCGAGCCGGCGTTAAGATCGCGGATTAGCGTACGCGACAGGTTGCTGTGATCGTTATCAACCGCCGCCACCGGCAGGTGCAGCAAGGTGCCTTCTGAAAAAGCGCTGCCAATCAGCGCAAACAGCAGCAGAGGAAAGCACCAGCACAGCCAGTGAATGGCAGGCTTACGCCATGCGGTGCGTATCTCATGCCCGAAAGCGCGGCTGAAACCGTGCCAGTGGGCCTTCAGGACTTCCATGACCATAATGCGCTCATTCCCTGACGCAAGCCCGCTACCGGCTCTAAGGGATAGAGCCTGACCTCAAAAGTTTTCAGATCGAAATCGCCGGTCGCCCGCGTCGCGCGTTTGGTCGCATAATCGCCCAGCGGCGCGATATAGCACACCTCAGCCTCAATTTCTTTATTCCCCAGCGCCGGGACCCGCAGCTTAACCTTATCGCCTTTGCGCACGTGGGCCAGAATATCTTCGCGCAGATCAAAGACAAAATAGGCGTGAGATAAGCGAACCAGGGTCAGCAGCGGGCTGGAAGCATTAAGCAGTTCGCCATCCTCCGCCGGTATGGGTCCGACCTCACCGTCAACCGGTGCATGGACATTCAGCTCATCAACAACCACTTCTACCTCATGGAGCTGCGCTTCCGCCTCTTTCAGCGCAGCGGCGTAGCCTTCCCGCTGTTCAAGACGATCGCCATGAATGCCCTCATCCAGGTTGGCCTCTGCGGCACGCATAGCCTGCCAGGCGCTTTCGCGATTCTGCCGGGCGGTTTCCAGAGCCTGTGCAGAAATAAAGCCTTTAGCCGCTACCGCGTTATCACGCTTCCAGATAGCGTCGGCATCCTGATATTTTGCCTGCGCTTGCAGCCACTGGGCGCGCAGGTTGCGCAGGCTTTCTTTGCGGGTGCCATCAAGCGACATTTTCAACTGCGCGGCAGCCCGATCGCGGGTTGCCTGGGCGGCGTGCAGCTGGGCAATCAGCTCCGGCGCGCGCAGACGCATCAGGAGCTGTCCGGCTTTTACATCGTCGCCGCGATGTACAAAGCGCTCTACCACTCTTCCTTTGGCTTTTGAGGTAACAATGACTTCCGGGGCATCAACCTCCCCCTGTAGCAGCAGATTGTCACTGTGTGCCCGGAACAGCACCGCCAGCGCCACGACAACGATCATAAACAGCAGGGTGAGAAAGGTGGTCTTCTTCATTAAGACGCGCCTCCATATCCAGGCAGGAAGCGGTGATATCCATATGACGTCACGATGATGATCCGATAAGCAGTAAACAGAGGGTACGGATTATAACGTGCTGCAGGTTAATTAATTTGATTTAAAACCACGATCGCGCGGCTAACAATGACCAGAAAGGGTTAACATCTGTTACAAATTTAGTTAATACTTGCCGGAGATTACTGCGCAGCAGGGAGAGAATTGGCTTATGACTGAAAAAAAACAGGTTCCTTTATCCGTGCTGGATTTAGCGCCTATCCCGCAGGGAGCGACGCCACGCGATGCTTTTCATTCATCTCTGGCACTGGCTCAACAGGCAGAAAAGCTGGGCTTTCATCGCTACTGGCTGGCGGAACATCACAGCATGACGGGCATTGCCAGCGCCGCAACCTCGGTGCTGATCGGCTATCTGGCCGCGCATACCAACACCTTGCACCTCGGCTCCGGCGGGGTAATGCTACCGAATCACGCGCCGCTGGTGATTGCCGAGCAGTTCGGCACCCTTGCCTCGCTCTATCCCGGTCGCATAGACCTTGGACTGGGGCGCGCGCCGGGTTCCGACCAGCGCACCATGATGGCGTTACGCCGCCATATGTCCGGACCGGTTGATACCTTTCCGCAAGACGTACAGCAGCTGACGGACTGGTTCGATCATCCGCCGCATCAGGAGCAGCCGGCAGTGCAGCCGGTACCCGGACTGGGATTACAGCTCCCGGTCTGGCTGCTTGGTTCAAGTTTGTACAGCGCGCAGCTGGCGGCGCAGCTGGGTTTACCGTTCGCTTTTGCTTCGCACTTCGCACCCGATATGCTGTTCCAGGCGCTGCATCTCTACCGCGAAAAGTTCCAGCCATCAGCCAGGCTGGAGAAACCTTACGCCATGGTGTGCATTAATGTGGTTGCCGCCGACAGCGAACGGGACGCACGCTTCCTGTTTACCTCCATGCAGCAACAGTTCATTAATCTGCGTCGTGGTAAGCCCGGACCGCTGCCCGCTCCGGTGGACAATATGGACAATATTTGGTCGCCGTCGGAGCAGTTCGGTGTTCAGCAAGCTCTGAGCATGTCCATCATCGGCGATCGAGACACGGTGCGTCAGGGGCTGGCAGGGCTGCTGCGTGAAACGCAGGCCGATGAGATCATGGTTAACGGTCAGATTTTCGATACCCAGGCGCGTTTGAACTCTTTCGCCCTGACGAAAGCAGCCTACGACGATCTGCGATAGCGGCCTTTTACCGGCATAAAAAAAGCCCGCTAAGCGGGCTTTTTTGTTTTTATATCATACTGACGTATCAGGCATCACGACGACGCACCGGCGCGCTGTCATCGCGACGGCCGCGGCCGCCTTCACGACGCTCGCCGCCGAAACCACCGCGACCACCTTCACGACGCTCACTGAAACGACGACCGCCTTCGCTGCGCTCAGCGCCACCGAAGCTACGGCCGCCATCACGCCCACCGCGGCGCTCGCCGCGTCCAGGCTGGGCATCGCCGATCAGCTGCATATTCATCGGCTTGTTCAGAATACGCGTACGGGTAAAGTGCTGCAGCACTTCGCCCGGCATGCCTTTCGGCAGCTCAATGGTCGAGTGAGAAGCAAACAGCTTGATGTTACCAATATAGCGGCTGCTGATATCGCCTTCGTTGGCAATAGCACCCACAATATGGCGAACTTCAACACCGTCATCGCGGCCCACATCAATACGATACAGCTCCATATCACCAACGTCGCGACGCTCACGGCGCGGACGGTCTCCGTCGCGCGGGGCATCACGTCCACTACGGCGATCATCGCGACGGTCATCACGACGATCGTCGCGATCGCGGAACTCACGGCGAGCAGGACGAGGCGCATCAGGCGGCAGGATTAACGGACGTTCGCCCTGGGCCATCTTCAACAGCGCAGCGGCCAGGGTTTCCATATCCAGCTCACTCTGCGGCGCAATTTTACTCAGCAGGGCGCGATACTGATCCAGATCGCTGCTTTCCAGCTGCTGCTGTACTTTTTCCGCAAATTTAGCCTGACGGCGATCGCCCAGCAGATCTGCATTCGGCAGCTCGACTTCCGGAATAGTCAGCTTCATGGTGCGCTCAATGTTGCGCAGCAGACGACGTTCGCGGTTCTCAACGAACAGCAGCGCGCGGCCAGCGCGACCTGCACGACCGGTACGGCCGATACGGTGAACGTAAGACTCGGAGTCCATCGGAATATCGTAGTTAACAACAAGGCTGATACGCTCAACGTCCAGTCCGCGAGCGGCAACGTCGGTGGCGATCAGGATATCCAGTCGGCCATCTTTCAGGCGTTCCAGCGTCTGCTCGCGCAGCGCCTGGTTCATGTCACCGTTCAGCGCGGCGCTGTTATAGCCACTGCGCTCCAGCGCTTCCGCCACTTCCAGCGTCGCGTTTTTAGTGCGTACAAAAATAATGGCAGCGTCGAAATCTTCAGCTTCCAGGAAGCGTACCAGTCCGTCGGTTTTGCGGCCCCATACGGTCCAGTAGCTTTGACTGATATCCGGACGGGTCGTTACGCTGGACTGAATGCGCACTTCCTGCGGTTCATTCATAAAGCGACGGGTGATACGGCGGATCGCTTCCGGCATAGTGGCAGAAAACAGTGCGGTCTGATGACCGTCCGGGATCTGCGCCATGATGGTTTCCACGTCTTCGATAAAGCCCATACGCAGCATTTCATCAGCTTCGTCGAGTACCAGACCGCGCAGGTTAGACAAATTCAGGGTACCGCGCTTCAGGTGGTCCAGCAGGCGGCCGGGGGTACCGACAACAATTTGTGGCCCCTGACGCAGCGCGCGCAGCTGCACGTCGTAGCGCTGACCGCCGTACAGGGCCAGCACGTTTACGCCGCGCATATATTTAGAAAATTCAGTTGCAGCTTCAGCTACCTGCACCGCCAGTTCGCGGGTCGGTGCCAGCACCAGGATCTGCGGTGCTTTCAGTTCAGGATCAATATTGTTCAGCAGCGGCAGGGAAAACGCTGCCGTTTTTCCGCTCCCGGTCTGGGCCATACCCAGTACGTCACGGCCTTCCAGCAGGTGCGGAATGCAAGCCGCCTGAATTGGTGAAGGCTTCACATAGCCCATATCGTTCAGTGCTGACAGGATGGATTCGTTCAGGCCAAGGTCGGAAAAATTGGTTTCAATATCAGTCATGTAGTACACGTGCCTCTTGGATTGCGGCGGCCAGTCTACATAACTCGTCATGAAAATCTTCAGTCATTTTCATCGAAAAGTGTGAACCGGCTCAAATTAGTAGTTTGGACGAACAACAAAGCCCTCACCCGCGAGGATGATGACTTTTAAAAACCTCAGGCAATGAAAGTTCGTCAGCTATTGCTGGTCAGATTCTGATAAATCGTCTTGTGTCTGGCCAAGGAGCGCCAGTTCCAACAATGCATATCGGTGCTCAACAAAATTATTCACGTTGTTGGCGACCGTCAGCTTGAATAACGCTTCCGCGTTATCCTTATCCCCCAGACTTAGGTAGTACTTACCTAAATAGAAGTTGGTTTCACTGAGATGTTCAGCGAGCGAGGTGTTATCCGGTGCGTCCGCCTTGAGACGTTCCATTAGCGTTTTTTCGCTGATGTCGCCCAGGTAGAACTCGACAATGTTCCATCCCCACTGGTCTCTGACCGCTTTGTCATAACGCTGCTTCAGCGCCACTTTAGCTTGTTTGGCATTCATCTCACGCTCCGTGAGATAGAGCCACAAACTGCGGAAAGGATCATTAGGATCGTCTTGATAAAACGCCAGCAGATCATCTTGCGACAATTTATACCGACCGCCATAGTAAAGCGCGATACCCCGGTTTAAATGCGCATAGTTATAAGTTGGATCAAGCTCAAGTACAGAATCAAACGCTTCGTAGGCAGCATCAAAATTGCCTGCCTGCGTTAAATATATGCCTAAGTAATTGAATACTTCAGGCATATCAGGTCTGATAGACAGCGCTTGCGAAAAATCGTTACGCGCTAATGCCCTCAAACCCAAACTATCATACAACACTCCGCGCTCATATAATAGCTGTGCGCGTTCATCATCGCTAAGTGCGCGACTGGCAAGAATTTGTTCCATGCGTGCCAGAATGACTTCCTGTTGCAGCGTCGGTTGTAAAGGAACCGCCAGCACTGCATCTTTACGCCAATTCGCGTTGCTGCATCCTGCCAGCGTTAAAGCCGTCGCAACAACACACAAGCGCAAAAAAGGCTTCATTTCCCACTCCCGAATACAAACATTGGGATAACGTTCCAGTTATCCGCCTGCCGTGCACAAGGTTTCCCGACCTCGCAATGAAACGTCGCCCTGTACATATTAGTTACCGTTACGCTGGCAGTTTTACACTGTCTAAAACAGGCTGTCATCACAATCTCAGCACTCACGGTAACCATTGTGTAACACAGAATGTACAGGACAACAGCCCCCTAAATTCGCTTATCGTGTTGTCAGCCAAAGCCGGGCGAGTTACAGGAGCTATCAGTATTCCCTGCGCTCCGACACGCACGGGCGTGCCGGAAGCGCGAGGCATACTAACTTATTACATTATTCTGCTTCAGGTGCAGCAGGCTCTGCCGGGGACGATTCGCTGGCTTCTTTAATGCTCAAACGAATACGGCCCTGGCGGTCAACTTCCAGCACCTTAACCGGTACTTCCTGGCCCATTTGCAGATAGTCAGTCACTTTCTCAACGCGCTTATCGGCGATTTGAGAGATGTGAACCAGACCTTCTTTGCCGCCGCCGATTGCCACAAAAGCGCCGAAATCAACGATGCGAACAACTTTACCGCTGTAGATACGGCCCACTTCAATTTCTGCGGTAATCTCTTCAATACGGCGGATAGCATGTTTAGCTTTGTCACCATCGGTAGCCGCGATTTTCACCGTGCCATCATCTTCGATTTCAATGGTGGTGCCAGTTTCTTCCGTCAGCGCACGGATCACCGAACCGCCTTTACCAATCACGTCCTTAATTTTGTCCGGATTGATGCGGATGGTGTGAATGCGCGGAGCGAATTCAGAGATATCGCCACGAGGCGTGCTGATCGCCTGCTCCATAACGCCGAGGATATGCAGACGGGCGCCTTTCGCCTGATTCAGCGCAACCTGCATGATTTCACGGGTGATGCCTTCGATTTTGATATCCATCTGCAGCGCAGTGATACCTTCACGGCTACCTGCAACTTTGAAGTCCATATCGCCGAGATGATCTTCATCACCAAGGATGTCGGACAGCACGACAAAGTTGTCACCTTCTTTAACCAGGCCCATTGCAATACCGGCAACGGCCGTTTTGATCGGCACGCCGGCATCCATCAGCGCCAGAGAGGCACCACAAACGGAAGCCATGGATGAAGAACCGTTAGATTCGGTGATTTCAGATACCACACGCACGGTATAAGGGAACGCTTCCTGCTTCGGCATTACCGCCAGCACGCCGCGTTTTGCCAGACGACCGTGACCAATTTCACGACGTTTTGGCGAGCCGACCATACCCGTTTCACCCACGGAGTACGGAGGGAAGTTATAGTGGAACAGGAAGCTATCGGTGCGTTCACCCATCAGCTCATCAAGATTCTGCGCGTCGCGAGCGGTTCCCAGCGTGGCGGTAACCAGTGCCTGAGTCTCACCACGGGTAAACAGCGCGGAGCCATGAGTACGGGGCAATACGCCGGTGCGCACGTCCAGACCGCGGATCATATCTTTTTCCCGGCCATCGATACGCGGTTCGCCACGCAGTACGCGACTGCGCACCACGTTTTTCTCGATGGTGTGCAGAATCTCGCCCAGTTCGTTTTCGTCCAGGGCTTCGTCTTCTGCTAACAGCGCCGCAATAGCTTCAGATTTAATCGTGCCGATCTGCTCGTAACGAGCCTGCTTATCGGTGATGCGATAAGCGTCGCTAAGACGCGATTCTGCCTGAGCCGCAACGCGCGCATTCAGCGCTTCATTAACGACTTCAGGCTGCCAGTCCCAGCGCGGTTTGCCAGCTTCAGCAACCAGTGAGTTGATGTTGTCGATCACTACCTGCTGCTGCTCATGGCCGAAAACCACGGCGCCCAGCATCTGATCTTCGCTCAGCAGCTCGGCTTCGGATTCAACCATAAGTACCGCGCCTTGAGTACCCGCGACAACCAGGTCGAGCTTGCTCTGTGCCAGTTCGTCAACCGTCGGGTTCAGTACATATTGATCGTTGATATAACCAACGCGCGCAGAACCAATCGGACCGTTAAAAGGGATACCAGAAAGCGACAGCGCAGCGGAAGCGCCGATCATAGCGACAATATCAGGGTTAACCTGCGGGTTAACGGAAACCACGGTCGCAATAACCTGCACTTCATTAACGAAACCTTCAGGGAACAGCGGACGCACAGGGCGGTCGATTAAGCGGGCAATCAGGGTTTCACCTTCGCTGGGACGGCCTTCGCGACGGAAAAAGCTTCCGGGAATGCGGCCAGCAGCGTAAGTACGCTCCTGATAGTTAACGGTTAACGGGAAAAAGTCCTGTCCGGGCTTGGCTTTCTTCTGACCGACCACGGTCACAAATACAGCGGTGTCATCCATGCTGGCCATTACGGCAGCAGTCGCCTGCCGCGCCATCATACCGGTCTCAAGGGTGACGGTATGTTGTCCATACTGAAATTTACGTACAATCGCGTTCAGCAAAATTTTATCCTTAACTTCATGGCAGAAAATACGCACCCGCGTTCTGCCGTGGATCTCTAAATCTTCTGATGCATCCTCGCGACTAATGACAACCTTCAATCCACAGGAATAAAGCCTCTCATTAGCCGCGCGAACCTCTGCAACAAAAGATCACCCATGCAACAATACATTAGTTTGGCTTGAATTGCTGCCGGTTACTTGAAAAAAGGGGCCATGATGGCCCCTTTTTAGTGAAACTCACATAAATCCGAATATATCACTACGCATTGTACTGAAAGCATCGGATTCTTAAGACTTAGCGACGCAGACCCAGGCTCTCAATCAGGCTTGAGTAACGTGCAACGTCTTTGCGTTTCAGGTAGTCCAGCAGCTTACGACGCTGAGATACCATACGCAGCAGCCCACGGCGGCTGTGATGATCTTTTTTATGCTCAGAAAAATGACCCTGCAGGTGATTGATCTGGGCAGTCAGCAGGGCAACCTGAACTTCGGTAGAACCACTGTCGTTGGTGCCGCGACCGTATTTAGCAACGATCTCAGCTTTAGCTTCTACGCTTAGAGACATAGTAAACTCCGTTATAAGTGAATGATGGCGGCCGATCTCTAATTCAGCGCACCCAGTGTAAAGCCGGCGTATTCTACTCCGCGTTTCAGTCGATAGCAAACGCAGAAACAGACACCACCCGCAGTCGGCAATCAGCACCCGGTATTCTCTCCCCGGGCGCGATTTTTAACCCGGCGAATGCTCAGGCGTCCGGATACTCAACAACCAGCCGGCGGGGAGCTACGCGACCAAGGTCATCGATTTCCGCCATGCCGATAAAGTCGCGGCCATCGCCTTCAGTGACGCGAACCAGACCATCAGGCGGCACGCCAGCAACCTGAACCGGCTGCCCCTGCTTAAAATAAGCGGCAACCGAAGACTGGATATTAACTTCGGGCAGGCTGGCCGCCGGGCTGTCCATTGGCATCAGCAAAGCATCGAGTCGATTATTAGGTGAGCACTCACTTTCATTTGTTTCGCTGACCACAGCTTGCAACTGCTCAAGCGTAATCATCTTTTCAACGGGATAGCTCGCTACCTGCAGACGACGCAGCATAGTCACGTGCGCACCGCAGCCCAGCTTTTCGCCAAGATCGTCGATAATCGTACGGATGTATGTGCCTTTGGAGCAGTAGATTTCTAATTCCAGCTCCTCAGCTTCATGGCGAATAAACACCAACTGATAAACGGTAATCGGACGCGCTTCACGTGGGACCACAATGCCTTCACGCGCATATTCATACAGTTTACGCCCCTGATACTTTAGCGCCGAATACATGGAAGGCACCTGCATTGTTTCGCCGCGGAAACTATCCAGTACATCTTGCAGCTGAGCATCGCTAAATGTCAGTGGGCGCTCACTAATAATTTGACCGTCGGCATCAGAAGTATCGGTACGCTGGCCAAGACGCGCAATAACCCGATAACGCTTATCGGAATCCAGCAAATAGCGGGAAAACTTGGTGGCCTCTCCCAGACAGATCGGCAGCATACCGGTTGCCAGCGGATCTAAGGCGCCGGTATGACCCGCCCGATTGGCGTTATAGATACGTTTGACCTTTTGCAGCGCGTCGTTTGAAGAGAGGCCCGGCGGCTTGTCCAGCAACAGTACGCCATGTACGTCACGCCCGCGGCGGCGAGGACGACTCATTAATCCTCCCTGGATTCATCATCGTCGTCATTAACCCGACGCGCATCATCATTGCGGATAACCGAGCTAACCAGGTTAGACATGCGCATCCCTTCTATCAGCGAATTATCATAAAAGAAGGTCAGTTCAGGAACGATGCGTAAACGCATTGCTTTGCCCAGCAGCGTACGAATATAGCCTGACGCCTCTTTAAGCGCTTTCAGACCATTTTTGATAGCGTCTTCATCCTGATCATTGAGGAAAGTGACAAACACTTTCGCGTAGGCCAGGTCGCGTGAAACCTCAACGCCGGAAACGGTTACCATCATTCCCAGGCGCGGATCTTTAATTTCGCGCTGCAAGATGATAGCAATCTCTTTTTGCAGCTCCTGTGCAACGCGCTGTGGGCGACCAAATTCTTTCGCCATAAAATTATCTCCAAATAATTAGGAGGCCGAGCGGCCTCCCAAAAGTGTCGTTGTCATGCGCAGTGGATTAATCAATCGTGCGTTTTATTTCGATCACTTCAAACACTTCGATCATGTCACCGGTGCGAACGTCATTATAGTTCTTCACGCCGATACCGCATTCCATACCGTTGCGGACTTCGTTGACGTCATCTTTGAAGCGGCGCAGAGATTCCAGCTCGCCTTCATAAATAACAACGTTCTCACGCAGCACGCGGATCGGGTTATGACGCTTAACCAGGCCTTCAGTAACCATACAGCCAGCAATGGCGCCGAATTTCGGTGACTTAAATACGTCACGAACTTCAGCCAGACCAATAATCTGCTGTTTGTATTCCGGCGCCAGCATGCCGCTCATCGCCGCTTTAACTTCATCAATCAGATGATAGATGACCGAGTAGTAACGCAGATCCAGGCTTTCAGCTTCAATCACCCGCCGCGCTGACGCATCGGCACGCACGTTAAAGCCCAGGATAATCGCGTTGGAAGCAGCGGCCAGCGTTGCATCGGTTTCAGTGATACCACCAACGCCGGAGCCGACGATTTTCACTTTCACTTCATCAGTTGAAAGTTTGATCAGCGAGTCGGCAATCGCCTCGACAGAACCCTGAACGTCAGCTTTCAGAACGATGTTCAGTTCAGAAACTTCACCTTCAGACATGTTGGCAAACATGTTTTCCAGTTTAGATTTCTGCTGACGCGCCAGCTTAACGTCGCGGAATTTGCCCTGGCGATACAATGCCACTTCACGCGCTTTCTTCTCATCACGAACGACAGTTGCTTCATCGCCGGCAGCCGGTACGCCCGACATGCCGAGAATTTCGACCGGAATAGAAGGACCCGCCTGGGTGACTTCACGGCCCAGCTCGTCACGCATCGCACGCACGCGGCCGTATTCAAAGCCACAAAGTACGATATCGCCTTTGTTAAGCGTACCTTCACGTACCAGCACGGTAGCAACCGGACCACGGCCTTTGTCGAGGAAAGATTCAATAACGACGCCGCTGGCCATGCCGCTGCGAATAGCAGTCAGCTCCAGAACCTCGGCCTGCAGCAGAATGACCTGCAGCAGATCATCAATTCCGGTACCCGCTTTGGCGGAAACGCTGACGAACATGTTCTCACCGCCCCACTCTTCAGGGATGATGCCGTACTGAGTCAGCTCGTTTTTAACCCGGTCCGGATCGGCTTCCGGTTTATCGATTTTGTTAACGGCAACCACTACCGGAACGCCAGCGGCTTTCGCATGCTGGATTGCTTCGATAGTTTGCGGCATCACGCCATCGTCGGCGGCAACCACCAGTACCACGATATCCGTCGCCTGCGCACCGCGCGCACGCATTGCGGTAAACGCGGCGTGTCCCGGCGTATCGAGGAAGGTGATCATGCCATTTTCGGTTTCGACGTGGTATGCACCAATATGCTGTGTAATACCGCCAGCTTCGCCAGACGCCACCTTCGTGGAGCGAATATAGTCAAGCAGCGAGGTTTTACCGTGGTCGACGTGACCCATAATGGTTACTACCGGCGCACGGGATTCCATTGCAGCGCCAGTGTCACGGTCACTCATCACCGCTTCTTCCAGCTCGTTTTCACGACGCAGGGTAACTTTGTGGCCCATCTCTTCGGCTACCAGCTGTGCCGTTTCCTGGTCGATGACCTGGTTGATAGTCGCCATCGCGCCCATCTTCATCATCACCTTGATGACCTGAGAGCCTTTTACCGCCATTTTGTTTGCCAGCTCGGCGACGGTAATCGTTTCACCGATGATGACATCACGGTTCACTGCCTGCGCGGGTTTGTTGAAGCTTTGTTGCAGGGTGCTGCCTTTGCGGTGTTTACCGCCTTTGCCGCCGCGAATAGCGGCACGCGCTTCTTCACGATCGGTTTTCGCTTCCGCGTGCTTGTTGCCTTTTTTGGCGCGCGCTGGTTTCGCACTGCGACCGTGTGAGCGACCGCCTTCTACTTCGCGATCGTTCTCATCCTCAGCCTGACGAGCATGCTGTGAGGTAGTGACGTGATAGTCAGTCTCTTCCTCGACTTCAGGTTTTTCCCATTCGCCGGCTTTTTCTTCGGCCAGACGACGGGCTTCATCAGCAGCCTTTTTGGCGCTTTCTTCCAGTTTGCGACGTGCTTCTTCTTCCGCTTTACGCTGCAGCTCAGCCGTTTCAGCTTCGCGACGCGCCTTTTCGGCCTGGTTCATTCGGGTTGCTTCGTCGATAGGTTGATTGCTCACTTTACTTTTTTCCGCTGCCTCACGTTTGGCTTTTTCTGCAGCCTCACGTTTGGCTTGCTCCTCGGCTTCACGCTTCGCTTTTTCTTCAGCTTCGCGTCTGGCTCGCTCTTCTGCTTCGCGCTGAGCCTGCTCTTCGGCTTCACGCTGCGCCTGGGCTTCAGCCTCTGCCTGCTCAGCATCAGCGGCATCACCCTTCATATAAGTACGCTTTTTACGCACTTCAATTTGTACCGACTTACTTTTACCCCCGGAACCAGGAATATTCAAGGTGCTGCGCGTTTTACGTTGCAAAGTCAGTTTACCGCCGTTGCTGTGGTCGCGGCTAAGGTGAGTCAATAAAGTCTCTTTTTCTTGTTGGCTTACAGAGTCATTTTCAGACTTGCGGATCCCCGCTTCAGCAAACTGCTGTACCAGGCGTTCTACCGGGGTCTGAATCTCTGCAGCCAGGGATTTTACAGTTACATCTGTCATGCTGTTCCTTCCTGCTACAGTTTATTACGCGTCGTCACCGAACCAGCAAATATTGCGTGCAGCCATAATCAGCGCACCGGCTTTCTCATCATCCAGCCCTTCAATATCTGTCAGATCGTCGACACCCTGTTCGGCAAGATCTTCCAGCGTACATACGCCTTTTGCTGCCAGTGTGAATGCCAGGGCACGATCCAACCCTTCAAGGTTCAGCAGATCTTCCGCAGGTTTGTTGTCGCCCAGGCTCTCTTCCTGTGCCAGCGCGAGGTTAGTCAACGCACTCTTCGCACGTTCACGCAAGGCTTCCACTGTCTCTTCGTCCAGGCCATCAATTTCCAGCAATTCGTTGATGGGTACGTAGGCCAGTTCTTCCAGTGATGAAAAGCCTTCTTCAACCAGCACCGTGGCGAACTCTTCATCAATATCGAGATGTTTGGTGAAAGCATCAATTGCCGCGTGCGCTTCAGCCTGATGTTTGGCCTGAAGATCGTCAACGGTCATTACGTTTAGTTCCCAACCGCTCAGTTGCGATGCTAAACGGACGTTCTGGCCATTACGGCCAATCGCCTGAGCCAGATTTCCGGCTTCTACGGCAATATCCATGGTGTGATTGTCTTCATCCACCACGATAGAAGCGACATCCGCCGGCGCCATCGCATTGATAACGAACTGTGCCGGATTATCATCCCACAGAACGATGTCGATACGCTCACCACCCAGCTCACTGGACACCGCCTGAACGCGCGCACCGCGCATGCCCACACAGGCACCCACGGGATCAATGCGCTTATCATTGGTTTTTACCGCAATTTTGGCGCGTGAGCCCGGATCGCGGGCGGCAGCTTTAATTTCAATCACTTCTTCGCCGATTTCCGGTACTTCAATGCGGAACAGCTCAATCAGCATCTCCGGACGCGAACGGCTGACAAACAGCTGAGCCCCGCGTGCTTCCGGACGTACCGCATAAAGGATACCGCGAATGCGGTCGCCGGGGCGGAAGTTTTCGCGCGGCAGCATGTCTTCACGAATGATTACCGCTTCGGCATTATTGCCCAAATCGAGGGTGATATTGTCACGATTTACTTTCTTCACCACGCCGGTGATGATATCACCTTCCTGCTCACGGAATTGGTCAACGACCATCGCGCGCTCGGCTTCACGCACTTTTTGCACGATGACCTGCTTGGCAGTCTGCGTAGTGATGCGGTCAAAGGTTACCGACTCAATCTGATCCTCAACATAATCATCAAGGTTAAGGTTTGCATCTTCAAACTGTGCGGCTTCCAGCGTGATTTCACGCGTTGGTTGTGTCACTTCCGTAACAATTAGCCAGCGGCGGTAGGTATCAAAGTCGCCGCTCTTGCGGTCGATGCTGACGCGAACATCGATTTCCTGCTCATATTTTTTCTTGGTTGCTGTCGCCAGTGCGCTCTCCAGCGCCTCGAAGATCTTCTCACGGGGCAGAGCTTTCTCGTTGGAAACGGCTTCAACGACAGCTAAGATTTCTTTATTCATCCTGGTTAGCCTCAATCCTGACTTTTAAAAGTGGGGGACCAGATTCGCCTTCTGAATATTGCTCAGCGCGAACACTTCATCGTTACCCTCAACGGTCACAGTGATCATTTCACCGTCGACAGACTTAATTATACCCTGCCATTTGCGGCGGTTTTGTACAGCCATACGTAATACGAGGCTGACTTCCTCCCCCTGAAAACGGACATAATGCTCAGCAGTGAACATTGGACGATCGAGCCCGGGCGAGGAAACTTCGAGGTTGTAAGCGACGCTGATCGGATCTTCAACATCCAGAACCGCGCTGACCTGATGGCTGACATCGGCGCAATCATCGACAGTAATACCGTTGTCACTATCAATATAGATGCGCAGCGTTGAAGTGCGGCCGCGCACGAACTCAATACCAACCAATTCATAGCCGAGCGCTTCAACGGGAGCCGAAATCAGCTCTGTCAATTTTTGCTCTAATGTGGACAAAGCCACCTCCAGGACATAAAAAAAGGGCTTACAGCCCAGTGATGCAATTGCCTGATAACAAAAAACCCCGATAAATCGGGGCTTTATGCGACTGGACCCTGTATGTCGCATTATGCGACACGGCACACTATCCAGAAGAATTTTTTTCAAAACTCGCCGTAATGCGCCGATAGATGCTTACAGTATATTTGAAAAAGAACTCTATGGGAAAGTGGTTGCGGGGGCCGGATTTGAACCGACGACCTTCGGGTTATGAGCCCGACGAGCTACCAGGCTGCTCCACCCCGCGTCCGAAAACGTGGCGAATATTACGCCTAACCTGCATAAAATGCAAGTAAAACTAAGATTTGGTACCGAGGACGGGACTTGAACCCGTAAGCCCAATCGGGCACTACCACCTCAAGGTAGCGTGTCTACCAATTCCACCACCTCGGCACTAATGTCTGCAAATTTTCTACTTCATTTGCAGAGAAAGCGTGATGCCAGCTTATTTAGGGATATCGTTACCCGGAGCTGGTTTAGCAGGCTGTTCCTGCGGTGCCTGCTGGCTTTGGGCAGGAGCAGTCAGATTATCCCACTCGCTGCCTTTCTGCGTTTTGTTGCTGTTCAGGTTGCCCAGCACCAGACTGATAATGAAGAACAGGGTTGCCAGCACTGCTGTGGTTCGGGTCATGAAATTACCTGAACCGGAAGAACCAAACAGCGTTGCGGAGGCGCCCGCACCAAAAGAGGCACCCATATCAGCGCCTTTACCTTGCTGCAGCATGATAAGACCGACCAGGCCAACAGCTACAATAAGGAAAACAACTAACAGAGCGTCGTACATAATCAACCTTTTTACTGGCGGAGCTAACCGCACCTGAAGTAGCTTCAAATACCCCACGGGGATGATATCACCGTCACCCACTGAAGCGGGTGAGAATACTAACTAATGCCCCCTGTCCACGCAAGCGCAATTTACATGGAAATGGTTGTTTGCAGAAAAAAACGACAACCGGGCGGCATTGTGGCCGCCTGGCGGGCAGATAAAAAGCAATTAAGCGCTGTGTGGCCAGGATCAGACCGCCTTCACTGCTTCAGCAATTTTGTGTGCCAGTTCGCTGACCAGGGTCTCATTTTCGCCCTCAACCATCACCCGAATCAAAGGCTCGGTGCCGGATTTACGCAGCAATACCCGCCCTTTGCCGTGCAGCGTTTTTTCTACTTCCCGACTCACGGCCAATACGTTTTCATCTTGCAGCGGATCATGCTTACCGCTGAAACGTACATTAACCAGCACTTGCGGCAGCAGAGCCATGCCGCTGCAGAGATCGTGCAGGCTCATGTGATTACGTACCATCGCGGTAAGCACCTGCAGTCCGGCCACAATGCCATCACCCGTGGTGGTTTTATCCAGCAAAATCACGTGCCCGGAGTTTTCGGCGCCCAATCGCCAGCCTTTCTCCTGCAGCGTTTCCAGCACGTAGCGATCGCCTACTTTCGCCCTGGCGAACGGGATGCCCAGCTGTTTTAACGCCAGCTCAAGGCCCATATTGCTCATCAGCGTACCAACCACGCCGCCACGCAGCTGTCCCTGTCGCAACCCTTCACGAGCAATAATATAGAGGATCTGGTCGCCATCGACCTTCATACCAAGGTGATCAACCATCATTATCCGGTCGCCGTCACCATCAAAGGCCAGTCCTAAATCCGCCTTCTCTGCCAGCACCCGCTCCTGCAGCATGCAGATATCCGTCGCGCCGCATTCTTTATTGATATTCATTCCATCTGGCTGAATTCCAACAGAAATCACATCGGCGCCCAGTTCGCGCAGCACATTAGGGGCGATGTGATAGGTCGCACCGTTAGCGCAGTCCACCACAATTTTCAGACCGTTAAGATTCAGCTCGCTGGGAAAGGTTCCTTTGCAGAATTCAATGTAGCGACCGGCAGCATCGACAATGCGGCTGGCTCGCCCAAGATCGGCAGATTCCACGCAGGTAAGCGGTTTTTCCATTTCGGCTTCAATCGCTTTCTCCACCTCATCCGGTAGCTTGGTGCCGTCGGTTGAGAAGAATTTGATACCGTTATCATCATAGGGATTATGGGAGGCAGAAATAACAATCCCGGCCTCGGCACGGAAAGTACGCGTCAGGTAGGCAATGGCCGGCGTTGGCATTGGACCAGTAAACGCGGCGGAAAGGCCTGCGGCAGCCAGGCCAGCTTCAAGCGCAGATTCCAGCATATAGCCCGAAATGCGCGTATCTTTGCCAATAATGACCTTTCGCGAGCCATGCCCAGCCAGGACTTTACCCGCCGCCCAGCCAAGTTTCAGTACGAAATCCGGGGTGATAGGAGATTCGCCCACTTTGCCGCGAATGCCATCTGTTCCAAAATATTTTCGGTTATTCATAGACCCTTCATCTTTCTCGTTGCCGATGTTTTAGCTGCTCGCCCGGCCAGATACAGAACATACGCTGGTGCGACTTCCGGTCATCAGTTTTCACGTTCCCGATGTTTCATTAAAGCCGCTATGCGCCCTTTTCATTGAGCGTAGCTTCAACGACACGCATAGCTTCCACCGTCTCCTTCACATCGTGAGCGCGGATAATATGCGCCCCTTGCATGGCGGCAATGACCGCGCAGGCCAGGCTACCGCTCAGGCGCTGTGTCGGGCCGACATTAAGCAGCTGTCCAATCATACTCTTACGCGACATGCCGACAAGCAGCGGCAAACCAAAATGATGGTAATCGCTCAGGTGCGCTAACAGCTGATAATTGTGGCTAAGATTTTTACCGAAACCAAACCCCGGGTCGAGCAGCATCTGCGTTTTTTTGATACCTGCCGCCTCGCAGCGAGCGATATGAGTGGTAAAGAAGTCGTCCACCGCACTGCGCACATTCTGATAATTGGGGTCCAACTGCATGGTTTTTGGCTCCCCCTGCATGTGCATCAGGCAAACCGGCAGCCCTGTTGCCGCTGCGGCCTCCAGCGCGCCCGGAAGCTGCAGTGAGCGAATATCGTTTATGATATGCGCGCCGGCGCTTGCCGCTTCACGGATAACCTGCGGCCTTGAGGTATCCACGGATATCCAGACCTCAAAACGTTGAGCAATAGCTTCAACTACCGGAATAACCCGCTCCAGCTCTTCTTCTACGCTGACGTCATGCGCGCCTGGCCGCGTTGATTCGCCGCCAATATCAATAATGGTGGCGCCGGCATTAAGCATCTCATTGGCGTGCGTCAGCGCAGCTATCAGTGTGTTGTGTTTTCCGCCGTCTGAGAAGGAGTCCGGGGTCACGTTCAAAATACCCATCACGTGGGGATGTGACAAATCCAGCTCGCTATCTCCGGCGTACAATTTCATTAACGCAGTCTCCTCAGTGCAACGGAATGATGATAAAAAAAAGCCCCGGAAGGTCCGGGGCTTAGTTTAATGGTTTACACCGGCGAAAACATCGCCGGGTAACAGATTACATGGTATTACCTGGATTAGGTGAGCGCGGTTCATCGACCGGGCGCGGCGCTTTCGGCGAACCATTATCCGAATTATCGCTACCAGACTCTTCCCATCCGGCCGGAGGACGTACTTCGCGTCGAGCCATAAGATCGTCAATCTGCGGGGCATCAATGGTTTCATACTTCATCAGCGCATCTTTCATGGCGTGAAGAATATCCATATTGTCGTTCAGGATCTCGCGAGCACGCTGATAGTTTGTTTCAACCATGTGCTTCACTTCCTGATCGATAATGCGCGCCGTTTCATCCGACATATGCTTGGCTTTTGCCACAGAGCGTCCGAGGAATACTTCGCCTTCTTCTTCCGCATACAAAAGCGGACCGAGTTTTTCAGAGAAGCCCCACTGCGTCACCATGTTACGAGCCAGATTAGTCGCAACCTTGATATCGTTAGATGCCCCGGTAGAAACATGCTCAACGCCGTAAATAATTTCTTCGGCCAGACGACCGCCATACAGTGTTGAAATCTGGCTTTCCAGCTTCTGACGGCTGGCGCTGATTGCGTCGCCTTCAGGCAGGAAGAAAGTTACGCCAAGTGCCCGGCCACGCGGGATTATAGTAACTTTATGCACCGGATCGTGCTCCGGCACCAGACGCCCGATAATCGCATGGCCCGCTTCATGATAAGCCGTTGACTCTTTCTGCGCTTCGGTCATCACCATGGAGCGACGTTCGGCGCCCATCATGATTTTGTCTTTGGCTTTTTCAAATTCAACCATGGAAACCACGCGACGATTGCTGCGCGCCGCAAACAGCGCCGCTTCGTTTACCAGGTTAGCCAAGTCCGCACCGGAAAATCCGGGTGTGCCACGGGCAATAATCGCAGCGTCAATGTCGGTCGCCAGCGGCACGCGACGCATATGCACTTTAAGAATCTGCTCGCGCCCGCGCACATCCGGCAGCCCGACCACAACCTGACGGTCAAAACGCCCCGGACGCAGCAGCGCCGGATCCAGTACGTCAGGACGGTTAGTTGCCGCAATAACGATAATGCCTTCATTACCTTCAAAGCCGTCCATCTCAACCAGCATCTGGTTAAGGGTCTGTTCGCGTTCGTCGTGACCGCCGCCCAGACCGGCGCCACGCTGGCGACCGACCGCATCGATTTCATCGATAAAGATAATGCACGGCGCCGCTTTTTTGGCCTGTTCGAACATGTCACGTACGCGTGAAGCGCCGACACCAACGAACATTTCCACAAAGTCGGAACCAGAAATAGTAAAGAAAGGCACTTTAGCTTCGCCGGCGATAGCTTTCGCCAGCAGGGTTTTACCGGTCCCCGGCGGCCCGACCATCAGCACGCCTTTTGGAATTTTACCACCCAGTTTCTGGAAGCGGCTTGGCTCTCGCAGGTATTCCACCAGCTCGCCAACTTCTTCCTTAGCTTCATCACACCCCGCTACGTCAGCAAAGGTGGTTTTAATCTGGTCCTCGGTAAGCATACGCGCCTTGCTTTTACCAAAGGACATCGCGCCTTTACCGCCGCCGCCCTGCATCTGGCGCATAAAGAATATCCAGACGCCAATCAGCAACAGCATCGGAAACCAGGAGATAAAGATAGTGGTAAGCATGCTCGGCTCTTCAGGCGGATCGCCTACCACTTTGACGTTTTTAGTCAAAAGGTTATCGAGCAACTTGGGATCGTTGACAGGAATATAGGTCGTGTATCGATTACTGTCTTTTTTGGTTACGTTGATTTCACGCCCGTTAATACGTGCCTCGCGGATCTGATCCTGATTCACTTCCTGCAGGAAGGTTGAATAATCAACCCTTCGGCTATTAGACTCGCTGGGCCCAAAGCTCTGGAATACCGACATCAGCACAACTGCGATGACCAACCAGAGAATCAGGTTTTTCGCCATGTCACTCAAGGGATTAACCTCTTCTTACAACTGTGTTAACAGACAGCGTAGGGTACTATAGTTTGCGCCCTGTCGCTACAATGTACACTTCACGCGAACGTGCGCGCGAAGCGTCCGGCTTACGAATTTTCACTTTCGTAAACAGGGAGCGAATTTCCCGGAGGTATTCATCGAAGCCTTCTCCCTGAAACACTTTCACTACAAAACTACCACCAGGTGCCAGTACATCCCGACACATTTCAAGCGCTAACTCGACCAGGTACATTGACCGTGGGATGTCAACCTCAGGCGTTCCGCTCATGTTCGGCGCCATGTCCGACATCACCGCCTGAACTTTTTCATCGCCAACGCGTTCCAACAGCGCCTTAATCACTAATTCATCACGAAAATCGCCCTGAAGAAAGTCAACGCCGACAATCGGATCCATTGGCAGAATATCACAAGCGATAATGCGCCCTTTTGATCCTATCTGCGTTACCACATATTGCGACCATCCACCCGGCGCCGCGCCAAGGTCGACAACCGCCATTCCGGGTTTAAACAGCTGATCGCTCTGCTGTATTTCATCAAGTTTAAACCAGGCGCGCGAACGCAGACCTTTTTTCTGCGCCTGCTGCACATATTTATCGCTAAAGTGTTCCTGTAGCCAGCGGCTGGAACTGGCTGAACGCTTTTTACCAGTCATACAATTTCCAACTATGATTCATCGTGGGCGATAAATAAACCGCTCAAACCAATACTGCCGATTTGGTGATATACCGGAGATGGCGGTAGAATGCTCCGTTTTCAATCCCTGTAAGTAAAAAATACGATGAATCTGAGTACTAAACAAAAACAGCACCTGAAAGGGCTGGCCCATCCATTGAAACCCGTTGTTATGCTGGGTAACAATGGCCTGACTGAAGGGGTGTTGGCCGAAATCGAACAGGCTCTTGAACACCACGAACTGATTAAAGTTAAAGTCGCCACGGAAGACCGTGAGACCAAAAGCCTGGTGGTTGACGCCATCGTACGCGAAACGGGGGCTGCGAATGTGCAGGTGATCGGTAAGACACTGGTACTGTACCGTCCATCCCAGGAGCGTAAAATTTCCCTTCCTCGCTAATTTCCCTGACCCGCCGCCCTACGTCAAGCGGCGTTACGTTGGTCGGATGAAATTGCCACGCTATTTATCAGTATAAAAGGCCGCGCTGCGGCCTTTTTCTTTTCTTTACAAAAATGCTGTGGCCGGCGGTCGCTGGCCAATTAGCCGACGACTTCAGACGTAATCAATTTTAATGATTTCGTATTCTGCATCGCCGCCCGGCGCTTTGACGATAGCGATATCATCCTGTTCTTTACCAATCAACCCACGCGCCATCGGAGAGTTAACGGAAATCAGGTTTTGTTTAAAATCAGCTTCATCGTCGCCGACAATGCGATAGGTAGATTCTTCGTCATTGTCCAGGTTTAACACCGTGACCGTTGCGCCAAAAATCACCCGGCCATTAGCATTCATTTTCGTGACGTCAATCACCTGGGCATTCGAGAGCTTGGCTTCGATCTCCTGAATTCGTCCCTCACAGAAGCCCTGCTCTTCACGGGCAGCGTGATACTCGGCATTCTCTTTCAGGTCACCGTGTTCACGGGCTTCAGCAATTGAAGCGATAATGCGCGGACGCTTTACCGACTTCAACTCTTCGAGTTCAGCACGCAGCTTTTCCGCGCCGCGTAACGTCATCGGAATCTGGTTCATCTCAATACCTCGTCAAATCAATCCTGTTTAAAACATCGTCATCCTGACCTGTGATTGCAGAAAAACGTTCTGCGCCGCTTGTTACCAAATTTACAAACGAAAGAAACCTGACCCGGAGTGCTCCCCAGGCCAGGAAATCATTTTGCATTTTGATACGTATTTTACCCGGGAGTTCCCCCCGGGTCATCGTTTACTTTGCACCTCAATGCACCGTAGTATGACAGCACCATCTGCCTTTTACCGCGAGATTATGCGATTTTTACGAATTCTTACCGGTGCAGCCTGCGCAATTTCACTTAATGCTCAAGTTGCACAGGCTGCCTCAGTTGAAAGCTATACGCAATATTTACCTGAAGGAACAAGCCTGGCGTTTTTGGCGCAGAAAGTCGGTTCCAGCACGCCATTACTGGATTACAACGGCAAGCAGATGGCTCTACCCGCCAGTACGATGAAAGTACTTACGGCTCTGGCCGCGCTGTTACAGTTGGGCCCGGACTTTCGCTTTACGACCACGCTGGAAAGTCACGGCAGCATCAGTGGCGGCACGCTGAAAGGGGATCTGATTGCGCGTTTCGACGGCGACCCGACCTTTTCCCGTCAGAATATGCGCAATATGGTCGCTCAGCTTAAAAAGCTGGGCGTCACGCATATCGATGGCAATCTGGTTATCGATACCTCGGTGTTTGCCAGCCATGACAAAGCGCCCGGCTGGCCGTGGAACGATATTTCAGAATGCTTTGATGCGCCACCGGCCGCTGCAATCGTTGACCGCAACTGCTTCTCAGTCGCGCTGCACAGCGCGCCTAAACCGGATGAAACCGCGCACGTTACCGTCGCGTCATATTATCCGGTCAGCGTGTTTAGCCAGGTTCGCACTCTGGGCCGCAACTCGCCGGATGCCCAATACTGCGAGCTGGATGTGGTAACCGGCGAGCTTAACCGCTACACGCTGACAGGCTGTATGCCGCAGCGGGCTGAACCTTTGCCGCTGGCTTTTGCTATTCAGGATGGCGCGGCATACGCAGGTCAGTTGCTGAAAGGCATGCTCTCCGACGCCGGCATTGACTACAGCGGGCATCTGGTTCGGCAAACTCAGGTCAATCAGCCCGGCACGGTGCTGGCGCAGACCCAGTCCGCGCCTTTACACAACCTTCTGCACAGCATGCTGAAGAAGTCGGACAATATGATTGCAGATGCCGTTTTTCGCACTATCGGGCATAACTATTTCGGCGTTCCGGGCACCTGGCGGGCCGGATCCGATGCGGTACGGCGTATTCTCAAGCAAAAAGCCGGTATCGATATGGGCAATAGCATTCAGGTAGACGGTTCAGGTCTGTCACGCCACGATCTGCTTTCACCAGAAACGATGATGCAGGCGTTACAATATATCGCTCAGCACGATCAGCAGCTGGACTTTATTTCCATGCTGCCGCTCGCAGGCTATGACGGCACGTTGCGCTATCGTGGCGGTCTGCATGAGGCGGGCGTCGATGGCAAACTGTCGGCCAAAACGGGGTCTTTGTCAGGGGTGTATAACCTGGCGGGCTTCCTGACAACCGCAAGCGGTCAGCGTGTAGCCTTCGTTCAGTTCCTGTCGGGGTATGCCGTTCCGCCTCAGGATCAACGGCAGCGCCGCATTCCGCTGGTGCGCTTTGAAAGCCGCCTGTATCGGGATCTTTATTCAAACTACTAAATAATAATGGGAGCCGCTGGCTCCCATTATTTATTGTCTTAACGCTGATAAATGGTTTCTACGCCTTCATCGTCGTCTTCATCCCAGTCGTCGTCCCAGTCATCTTCCTCGACTTCCTGGGCGGCTTCCAGCTGCTCACGATGATAATCGTCCCACATAAACTCAACTTTCTCAGCCGCCTGCGGCGCCTCTTCTTCCAGCTGCTTAGGATTAGCCACCAGAAAAGACATCACATCCCAGCACAGATCTTTTACGCCATTCTGGCTGGCCGCTGAAATAACATAGAGCTTCTGCTGCCAGCCTAACGCGTCAGCAATGGCCTGCGCGCGCTGCTGAGCCTCTTGCGGATCAAGCAGATCGGCTTTGTTAAATACCAGCCAGCGCGGCTTCTGGAAAAGCTTTTCGCTGTATTTTTCCAGCTCGCCAAGAATGATCCGCGCGTTTTCAACCGGATCTGATTCATCGATTGGCGCCAAATCGATCAAGTGCAATAATACGCGGCAGCGCTCAAGATGCTTCAGAAAGCGGATCCCAAGGCCGGCGCCATCAGAAGCGCCCTCAATCAGGCCGGGAATATCGGCCACCACGAAGCTCTTTTCATTATCCATACGCACCACGCCGAGGCTGGGAACCAGCGTGGTAAAGGGATAGTCAGCAACCTTTGGCTTAGCGGCGGAAACGGCGCGAATAAAGGTTGATTTACCGGCATTTGGTAACCCCAGCATGCCGACGTCGGCCAGCAGCATCAGTTCCAGCTGTAAATCGCGCTGTTCGCCGGGCGTCCCCATCGTTTTCTGGCGCGGCGTGCGGTTAACAGAGGACTTGAACCGGGTATTGCCCAGACCGTGCCATCCTCCCTTTGCGACCATCAGACGCTGATTGTGACGCATCATATCGCCCAGGGTTTCGCCAGTACCCTGATCGATAATACGGGTCCCTACCGGCACCTTGACGGTAACGTCTTTACCACGCTTGCCGGTACAGTCACGGCTCTGGCCATTCTGGCCGCGTTCGGCGCGAAATGCCTTTTCAAACCGATAGTCGATCAGGGTGTTGAGGTTTTCGTCGGCTTCAAGGTAAACGTCGCCGCCATCGCCGCCATCGCCGCCATCCGGCCCGCCTTTAGGAATATATTTTTCCCGGCGGAAGCTGACGCAACCATTGCCACCGTCACCGGCAGCCACCAGGATAGTGGCTTCATCAACAAACTTCATGTTACTTCTCCGTCTATCATTCGCCCGATGTCAGGCGCGGAAAAATCCGCGTCGGCCATCCGGGATGACACCATGCGGACTTAAAACAGCGATTACGTAAACTGCATATAAAGTGTACAACACCCTTGCCGTACATCGCTAACGCCGGTCTGGCGCAGAATGTAAAAAGCCCCGCCATCTGAGCGGGGCTTTCTGAATCGTCGTTGCACAGCGTTTAATCGCCGTGCGGCGCGATAACCATTACTCAGCAACGATGCTGACGTATTTACGGTTGTTCGGGCCTTTAACTTCGAACTTCACTTTACCATTTTCGGTTGCAAACAGCGTGTGGTCACGACCACAGCCAACGTTGGTGCCCGCATGGAATTTAGTGCCGCGCTGGCGAACGATGATGTTGCCAGCCAGAACGCTTTCACCGCCGAAACGTTTTACGCCCAGGCGTTTTGCATTTGAGTCGCGACCGTTACGAGTGGAGCCGCCAGCCTTTTTGTGTGCCATTTGTCAGATCTCCTCTTAGGCGCTGATGCCAGTGATCTTCACATCAGTGAACCACTGACGGTGACCCTGCTGCTTACGGTAGTGCTTACGACGACGAAACTTAACGATTTTAACTTTTTCGCCACGACCATGAGCAACAACTTCTGCTTTGATCACACCACCTGAAACTAAAGGCGCGCCAATTGTCACGTCTTCACCATTGGCAATCATCAGAACCTGGTCGAACTCAATCGTTTCGCCGGTTGCGATGTCCAGCTTTTCCAGGCGAACGGTCTGACCTTCGCTTACTCGGTGTTGTTTACCACCACTTTGGAAAACCGCGTACATATCAAACTCCGCTTACGCGCTTGCCGTCTTTATATTTCAGGCCGCGCAATAAATTATTCACAATAGGGCGCGAATTCTACGCAAGTTTCTTGATTAAGACAAGTGCCAGATCGCGACTATTGCAGAAAAAAAGCGCAGCACGATTCGATGCGTTTCAACCACACAATTTTCAAGTACACTCTTGGATATATCCATCGGCACGTCCGGCATATATGCCCGGAGATTGCCAGGGCACAGCCACGGTAAACGTACGCTTATCCTGGCAGCAGATTGAGTAATAGCTGAACAGACTGATGAACTTAGAACAGATAAACGAACTCACCGCGCAAGACATGGCGGACGTTAATGCAATCATCCTGGAACAACTAAATTCCGATGTGTCGCTGATCAATCAATTGGGCTACTACATCGTCAGCGGCGGAGGTAAGCGCATCCGTCCGATGATTGCCATTCTGGCGGCGCGCGCCGTCAATTACAGTGGACAACATCATACGACGGTGGCCGCACTGATTGAATTTATCCACACCGCAACCTTATTGCATGACGATGTGGTTGATGAATCGGATATGCGGCGCGGCAAAGCCACCGCAAACGCCGCCTTCGGCAATGCCGCCAGCGTACTGGTGGGTGATTTCATCTATACCCGCGCCTTTCAGATGATGACCAGCATCGGCTCGCTGCGCGTGCTGGCGCTGATGTCTGAAGCGGTGAACGTGATCGCCGAAGGAGAAGTGCTGCAGTTGATGAACTGCAACGATCCGGATATTACCGAAGAAAGCTACATGCGGGTCATTTACAGCAAAACCGCTCGCCTGTTTGAAGCGGCGGCTCAGGCCTCCGGAATTCTCGCCGGCGCAACCCCGGAGCAGGAAAAAGCGCTGCAGGATTATGGACGCTACATCGGCACCGCCTTTCAGCTAATCGATGATTTGTTGGACTACAGCGCCGATGGCAAAACTCTCGGTAAAAACGTCGGCGATGACCTTAGCGAAGGCAAGCCGACGCTGCCGCTATTACATGCTATGCAGCATGGCAGCGCCGATCAGGCTGCGATGATTCGAGGGGCGATTGAGCAGGGTAATGGCCGCCACCTGCTGGAACCGGTGCTGGAAGCCATGCACCAGTGCGGTTCGCTGGAATGGACCCGTCAGCGCGCCGAGCAGGAAGCTGACAAAGCGATCGTCGCCCTGAAAGCGCTGCCGGAATCACCCTGGCGCAGCGCGCTGGAAGGATTGGCTCATATGTCCGTACAACGTGAGTTTTGAATCAATAAATTGCGGCGAATGGTTTTCGCCGCAGCTTCTCCGTGTTTAAGCCAGTTTTCTTGCGCTGTCTGGTAATTTGCGCGTGCTGATTGCCAGCCGGTTATAGGCATTCATCAGGCCGATTGTAATATTGAGGTCGATAATTTCCTTCTCACTGAAATGTGAACGCACCTCATCGTAGAGTTCATCCGGTGCGCCCCTGCTGGCAATCAGCGTCAGCGCTTCCGCCCAGCCAAGTGCCGCCCTCTCCGCCGCCGTAAACCAGTTTCCCGCCTCACGCCAGGCGCCGGTCAGGGTAATTTTCTCCTGTGGAACCTTCATTTCCAGCAGTTCGCGCGTATGCATATCGAGGCAATAGGCGCAGCCATTGATCTGTGACACGCGCAGGAAAACCAGTTCGATTAGCGTCAGCGGCAAGCCACTTCCCAGCACATAATGACGAACGCCGCCGAGCGCTTTCATCCCTTCCGGTGAGACCCGGCTAAAATCGATTCTTTCACTCATAATGTTCTACTCCTGCGGTATGATTTCCTTTAGCAAGCCGAAGACTGGCTTGCCATCCAGACCATTGTTCCTTTTGCTATGGATTAATAAAAGTGCCAAAAAATGATAAAAATAGTGGCCCATTCAATCCTGGGCTGCTGTTGCTGAATCGCCTGCCGGGACAAAGCCTGAGCATGCAGATCCATGATGGGATCCAGCAGGCGATATTTAATGGCAACTTGCCCGCCGGTTCACGGTTACCTTCATGCCGGGATCTGGCGGCGCAGCTTGGGGTCGCGCGTGGGACGGTGCGCAGAGCCTATGATGGATTGGTAGACAACCAGTTATTGATTGCCAGAGGCGCGGCCGGAACCTTTGTCTGTCGCCATGTCCAGCCACCCTCCTTGCCAAATGCCGATCACAGCTCCCCGCGCAGCGCGGTCATCAATGACTATGACATGCCGGCACTCACCTTTCAGATGGGGGTTCCAGCCAGCGACTGCTTTCCGGCAAAAGTCTGGACGCGCCTGCTGCATAAAGAGTCCCGTCAGCTAGCCAGTCTGCCTTTCGGCTATCCCGACCCGCGCGGCAGCCTGGCCCTGCGCCATGAACTGGCGGCCTATCTGGCGATGACCAGAGGGATCCGCTGCCATCCTTCGCAAATCCTGCTGACCCAGGGGTATGCCGGCGCGCTGGGGTTAATCTTTATGGTTTTGGCGCTGCGGGGTAAAACCGGCTGGATAGAAGATCCTGGCTACCCGCTGGCGACCAGGGCGCTGCAGCTGGCGGGGATTAACACTATCCCGGTGAAAGTCGATGACGCCGGAATATGCGTTGAAGAAGGGATTAAACATGGGCGGCAAGCCGATTTTGCGCTGGTCACGCCGGGCCAGCAGGCTCCGCTGGGCGTCACGCTGACATCGCAGCGCCGACAGATGCTACTGAACTGGGCGAATGAACGGCAGGCATGGATTATTGAAGATGACTATCTCGGCGAACTGCAGCTCTATGGCCGCGCAGCCCCGGCGCTGGCTTCGCAGGACAGTGAAGGAAGAGTGCTGCATATTGGCACCTTCAGTAAAACGCTCAGCCCGCTGTTCCGCTGCGGTTATCTGGTGGTGCCGCCAGCGCTGGCCTCCCGCTTCGCTGATGCGATGGCCGCGTTTAATCCCTCCGCTTCGCCCTTACTTCACAATACCATTGCCGCTTTCATGCGTGACGGTCATTTTTTACGCCATCTGCGGCGCATGAAGCGCACCTATCGTGAAAGGCTGGAGTTAATGGCGCAGAGCCTGAAACATGAGTTTCCTCTCCTGCGCCAGGCGGGGCTTTCGCTGATCGTCGGGCTTGCTGATGCCAGCGACGATCAGGCCATCGCGCGCGAAGCGCTGAAAAACGGCATGGCCCCTTCGCCGCTTTCCAGCTGGTACGCTGCCGCGCAGCATTCCCGCCGCGGTCTGCTGCTGGGGGTTACCACCTTGCCTGCTCAGGGCTTTGATGCCTGTAGCCAGCGCCTGCGTGAGCTGGCAGACAACTTTAGCTAGCCATATCCGGCGCTGACGCTGTCGGCAATTACCCGCCTCTTCCCCTTTGCAACGTTGCAACACGAACTGTGGTGCCAGACACAAATCAGGAAATTTTATTGAAAGCGCCATAAAAACAACTTTTATTTTTTGTTATAACGCTAACTGGTAATTTAAAATGTTAACATATAAACCTAATCGCCATATTTATCATTAAATTAGCGAAACAATTAACATAACCAACTAATGACAAGGAATTTCCAGTAAATATCAAGGAGGACTTATGCAACCGCTGAAAAGCGACTGGCATTCAGCAGATATCATCGCGGCTTTACATAAAAGAAAAACCTCACTGGCGGCGCTTTCCCGCGCTTCGGGCCTCAGTTCTTCAACGCTGGCCAATGCCATTTGTCGCCCCTGGCCCAAAGGAGAATGGCTGATTGCCAACGCGCTCGGCATTCATCCGGCGGAGATATGGCCCAGCCGCTATTACGATCCGGAGTCACACAAACTGCTCGATCGTAAACGACTGATTCGACCAGAGGCAACGCATAAAAACGGCGCCGGACAGGGGCGCCAGAGCTAAAAAAAACGGACGACCTGAGTCGTCCGTTTTGTAGCAGCATGAGAAGCGTTAAAGCGTCTCTTCGCCGCTCATGCGTTGGATATCAGCGCCAAGCTCGCGCAGTTTATCTTCGATGCGATCGTAGCCGCGGTCGATGTGATAAATGCGATCTACCAGCGTGGTCCCTTCAGCAATACAGCCTGCCAGCACCAGACTGGCCGATGCACGTAAGTCCGTCGCCATAACCTGGGCGCCGGAGAGTTTTGCTACGCCATGACAGATTGCCGTATTGCTCTCAATTTCGGCATGCGCTCCCATCCTGATAAGCTCAGGCAGGTGCATAAAGCGGTTTTCAAAAATGGTTTCGGTAATCACGCCGGTTCCCTCTGCCACCAGATTTAGCAGGGTAAACTGCGCCTGCATATCCGTCGGGAACCCGGGGTGCGGCGCGGTACGCACGTTTACCGATTTAGGCCGCTTGCCATGCATGTCCAGCGAAATCCAGTCTTCACCCACGTCAATCTCAGCGCCGGCTTCGCGCAGCTTCGCCAGAACCGCATCCAGCGTATCAGGACGGGTATTGCGGCAGATTACTTTACCGCCGGAGATGGCACCCGCGACCAGAAAGGTTCCGGTTTCAATGCGATCGGGCAATACGCGATAAACGCCGCCGCCCAGCTTCTCCACGCCTTCAATGGTAATGCGATCGCTACCCATGCCGCTGATCTTTGCGCCGAGGGTATTGAGAAAGTTAGCCGTATCGACAATTTCAGGCTCGCGAGCCGCGTTTTCAATGATGGTGGTGCCGGTGGCCAGCGTGGCTGCGGACATAATGGTTACTGTCGCGCCGACGCTCACCTTATCCATCACGATATGCGCCCCTTTCAGACGCCCGTTAACTGACGCTTTAACGTAGCCCTCTTCCAGCTTTATCTGCGCGCCCAGCTGCTCAAGGCCGGTGATATGCAAGTCAACGGGACGGGCGCCGATGGCGCAGCCGCCGGGTAAAGAAACCTGTCCCTGTCCGAAGCGGGCAACCAACGGCCCGAGCGCCCAGATTGACGCGCGCATGGTTTTCACCAGCTCATAGGGCGCACAATAAATATCAACGCGGCTGGCATCCACATGCACCGAGCCATTACGCTCAACCTTTGCCCCAAGCTGGCTCAGCAGCTTCATGGTGGTATCAATGTCCCGCAGTTTCGGGACATTCTGAATTTCAACCGGCTCTTCGGCCAGCAAAGCAGCGAACAGGATCGGCAGCGCAGCATTTTTCGCTCCGGAAATAGTTACTTCACCACTCAGCCGGGTTGGCCCCTGCACACGAAATTTATCCATTGCTACTGTTCTCAGTTTACAAAAAAACGCATTTGCTGCCCGCCAGTTCGCTTGGGGTCAGGCAAGCCAATTAAAAACCGTTCAGCTTACGGTCACGCGCCCACTCAGTCGGCGTGTAGGTTTTGATGGAAACCGCATGAATACGATTATCCGCAATATATTCCATCAGCGGCGCATAAACCGCCTGCTGTTTTTTTACCCGACTCAGCTCGGCAAAAACGTCGCCAACGGCGATCACCTGAAAGTGACTGCCATCGCCGGAAACGTGTACCTCGTCTAAGGGTAACGCGCTTAAAAGCACCGATTGTATTTCGCTATTTTCCATGACCATTCTGACGTTGATTGATGATAACAGCCCCACATAGTAGAGGAATTTGCCTTTATCTTAAACAAGCAGAAAGCCCCAGACTGAGCAGGGGCTTTCTCTATCAGGCGATAAACAATTACATCGCTAGTCGACCGCCATCAGGGGCTGTAAATTATACAATGAGATAAGCGATCGCAGCCTGTCGGTGATACCGGTTACCTGCAGCGTCACATTTTGCTTTACCGCCGCTTCGCGGAGGTGAACCAGCAGCGCCAGTCCGGCAGTGTCCACCTGATCAAGGCCGCTGACATCCAGCTGACTGACGCCTTTCACCAGCTCATCACGCTGCTGCCATAGCGGCAACAGCGTCTCGTGGTTCAGCCGGCCAGTCAGCGCCAAACGACCGCCCGTGCTGGTCCAGCTTAGCGGCTGACTCATTGCTGCTTATCCAGCGTGATCGGCTGAGCGGCATAAGACTGAAGACGTTTGGTCAGCGCGTCGATCCCCTGTGTACGCAGGATATCGCTCCACTCATTTTGCTTAGTGGTGATCATGCTTACCCCTTCGGCAATCATATCAAACGCCTGCCAGTTGCCGGTAACGCTGTTCTTACGCCACTGGAAATCCAGTCGCACCGGCGGGCGGCCGTTCGGATCGAAAATCGTTACGCGGATAGCGACGATATTCGCATTATCAAGCGGCTGCTCAGGCGCGACTTTGTAGGTCTGACCGTGGTAGAGCGCCAGCGCCTGGCCATAAGCCTGGGCCAGATAATCGCCAAAGGCTTTAAAGTAGGCTTCGCGTTGGGCAGGGGTTGCCTGCTGATAATACTGCCCCAGAACCAGCGCCCCGGCGTACTTGATCTGCACGTAAGGCAGCAGCTCCTGGCGAACGATTTGGCGCAGATAATTAGGATCCTGCTTGATCTTCGGCTGTTCAGCTTTTAAACGACTGAAGGTTTTTTCCGCAGCTTGATCCATCAGCTTGTAGGGGTTGCTTTGATCAACCGCCGCATTGGCGGCCAAAGGAGCAATCGCCAACAGGGCAATCATCATTAAACGTTTAAACATGCCAATCCTCATTTAGGCTGTGTCGGAGCAGACAGTTCAGGCGGAGTGCCGTCCTGGCCGGGCTGCTGACCTTTTTTACCACCCTCATCGTTGCTCTTATACAGGAACTGCCCGATGAGATCTTCCAGCGCTAACGCCGACTTTGTATCCTGAATGGTACTGCCTTCTTTCAGCATTGCAGTTCCCATTTCCGGATCGGAGAAACCAACATTTAAAGCCAGAAACTGCTCGCCGAGTAGGCCCTGCGTGCGCACGGCCAGCGAACTGGTGTCCGGCAGCTGGTTATACTTATCCTCAATCGCCATGGTAACGCGCGGCAGGTAGGTTTTGGCATCGAGCGAAATATCGGTAACCCGGCCGATTACCACACCGCCAATTTTCACCGGCGATCCGGTTTTCAGGCCGCCAATGTTGTTAAAGTTCGCGTAAAGACGCCAGGTAGGTTCATTACCCAGCGATTTTACATCCGCAACGCGCAGACAGAGAAAAATTGCCGCACAGAGTGCCAGAAGTAAAAAAACGCCAACCCAAATTTCACTCTTTTTAGTTTGCATTGCATCAGTTCCCAAACATCAGTGCCGTCAGCACAAAATCCAGCCCCAGTACCGCCAGTGATGCGTGTACTACGGTACGAGTCGTCGCCCGGCTAATTCCTTCCGAGGTCGGAATGGCATCATAGCCATTAAACAAGGCTATCCAGGTCACGGTAATGGCGAACACCGCGCTTTTGATTACGCAGTTCACAATATCTTTGCGCAGATCAACGGCGTTCTGCATTGCCGTCCAGAAAAAGCCGCTATCGATGCCTTTCCAGGTAACACCAACCAGCGCGCCGCCCAGTATGCCGACAGCGACGAAAATCAGCGCCAGCAGCGGCATACTTATAAATCCGGCCCAGAAGCGCGGCGAAACCACCCGACGCAGCGGATCCACCGCCATCATTTCCATGCTGGAGAGCTGCTCAGTGGCTTTCATCAGGCCAATCTCGGCCGTCAGCGCCGAACCCGCACGTCCGGCAAACAGCAGCGCCGTAACCACCGGCCCTAGCTCACGCAGCAGCGATAGCGCCACCAGCATACCGAGGCTGGTTTCTGCGCTATAGGTGGTGAGCACCAGGTAACCCTGCAGTCCGAGCACCATACCGATAAACAAGCCGGAAACCACGATAATTAGCAATGACAGCACGCCCACGCTGTAGAGCTGTTTGACAAGCAGCGGCGCGTGTTTACGAAACTCAGGCCGCCCGATCAGCGCGTGGAAAAGCATCAGCCCGGCGCGGCCGAAAGAGGCGCAGGTTTGAATGCCGCGTCGTCCCAGCGAGGCCAGAAAACGAACTAACATGGTCAGATTAACTCCCTGATCCGATTAAATCCTGCAGGTATTCACCTGCCGGAAAACGAAAAGGCACCGGCCCGTCAGCTATACCGTCGATAAACTGCCGTACGCGGCTATCTGTGTTTTCTTTTAGTTGTTCAGCGGTCCCCTCGGCTATCACCTTGCGACCCGCAACAATGTAGGCATAATCGGCGATGCTCAGCACTTCCGGCACGTCATGGGACACCACGATACAGGTGACACCCAGGGCATGATTGAGTTCATCAATCAGCTTAACCAGCACCCCCATGGTGATAGGATCCTGTCCGACAAAAGGCTCGTCAAACATAATCAGGTCCGGCTCAAGCGCGATGGCACGCGCTAAAGCGACGCGACGCGCCATGCCGCCAGACAGTTCCGATGGCATCAGCTGCGCTGCGCCGCGCAGGCCGACCGCTTCCAGCTTCATCATCACCGTTGCATGCAGCAACGGTTCAGGCAGCCGGGTATGCTCGCGCAAAGGCCAGGCAACATTATCGAAAACGCTGAGATCGGTAAACAGTGCGCCAGACTGAAACAGCATGCTCATTTTCTTTCTGGCAGCGTACAGTCGTGAGCGCGACAGCGTGGGAATATTATCGCCCTGGAACCAGATTTCGCCTTTATCAGGCTGTAGCTGTCCGCCGATAAGCCTGAGCAGCGTCGTTTTGCCGATCCCGGATGGTCCCATAATGGCCGTCACTTTCCCTTCAGGCACCGTCAGCGATACATCGTCAAAGATGACGCGATCGCCGCGACTAAAGGTGACGCCGCGAACTTCAACCAGATTCCCTGGCGTCTGCTCCATAATGACCTCTGTTGATCTGGTAATAGTAATCAAGTGTAGATGGTACCCCATTAAATTCTGAAGAGGCGACTTTTACAGAAACTTACCCCGCAAGACGATGAATCCCGGCATAAGTTTTACTTTTTCTTTTCAGGGCGTCAGAATCACATCCATTATTATGACCTTGCCCACCATCGTCTATACAAAACGACAATGGTTTTGCAGAAAGGATCCTTCATGCTTGTTGCTACCGCCCTTCTGGTAATCGGTTTGGTGCTGCTGGCCTATGGTGCAGACCGACTGGTTTTTAGCGCCTCGATCCTTTGCCGCTCCCTGGGCGTTCCTCCGCTGATTATCGGAATGACGGTAGTCGGAATTGGAACCTCGTTACCCGAATTCATTGTTTCACTGTCGGCAGCCAATCACGGTCAGCTTGATATGTCGGTAGGCACGGCGATGGGATCGAACATTATCAACATTTTGCTGATCCTCGGCGGCGCGGCGCTGCTCCATCCCCTGACCGTACAATCCAACCTGATCAGACGTGAACTGCCGCTAATGCTGCTGGTAACCTTACTCAGCGGCTTTTTACTGTTTGATAATCAGCTGAGCCGGCTGGATGGCCTGCTGTTAATCATAATGGCATTAGCCTACCTGCTGGCGATTATCCATATTGCTAAAAGCGCCGCCCATAACAATAACGATACCCTGACCCGTGAGCAGATGGCGGAACTGCCGCGTGGCGATACCGGCAACACCGTGGCATTTCTCTGGCTCGCGGTGGCGCTGATTATGCTGCCGGTGGCAACCAACATGGTTATTGATAACGCCACGGTGGTTGCCGATTATCTCGGCGTTAGTGAACTGGTCATTGGCCTGACGATAATCTCGGTCGGCACCAGCCTGCCTGAACTGGCTACGGTGATTGCCGGGGCGCTGAAAGGTGAAGATGATATTGCGATTGGCAATCTTATTGGTTCTAACATTTATAATATTGCTATCGTACTGGGCGTGCCGACTATGCTGCATCCTGGTAGCATTGATAACGATGCTTTTGACCGTGACTACTGGATTATGCTTGGCGTCAGCGCGTTGTTTACGCTGATCTGCCTGCAGCGACGCCGTCGTATCGGACGGGTAACAGGCGCCCTGTTACTCTGTGGTTTTATCCTCTGGGTGACGCTGCTTTACTTCTTCCCCTCAGAGAACTTCTGGTAAGGACTGAATTATGCCCCACAGCGAGCTTGAACCGGGTTTTGACTTTCAACAGGCCGGCAAAGAGGTGCTGCGCATTGAGCGCGAGAGCCTTGAACAGCTGGACAACTACATCAACGACGATTTCAGCCGCGCCTGCGAAAAGATATTTTACTGCCACGGCAAAGTCGTTGTGATGGGCATCGGCAAATCAGGTCATATCGGCAAAAAAATGGCGGCGACGTTCGCCAGCACCGGATCTCCTGCTTTTTTTGTCCACCCGGCTGAAGCCAGTCATGGCGATCTGGGCATGGTCTCGTCGAGCGATGTGGTCATTGCCATTTCAAACTCCGGCGAGTCAGCGGAAATTCTGGCCCTCATCCCGGTGCTCAAGCGCCTGAGGGTATCGCTTATTTGTATCACCAGCCGCCCGGAAAGCAGCATGGCAAGCGCTGCGGATATTCATCTGTGCGTCAAAGTGCCGCAGGAAGCCTGCCCGCTGGGATTAGCGCCAACCAGTAGCACCACCGCGACGCTGGTAATGGGCGATGCGTTGGCCGTCGCGCTGCTGAAAGCGCGCGGCTTCACCGCCGAGGACTTCGCCCTCTCCCATCCAGGCGGCGCACTCGGGCGTAAGCTACTGCTGCGCGTCGATGATATCATGCACACCGGAGATGAAATTCCTCACGTCAGCCGCGATGCCAGCCTGCGTGATGCTCTGCTGGAAATTACCCGTAAACACCTTGGTATGACGGTCATCTGCGATGATTTAATGCAGATTGAAGGTATTTTTACCGATGGCGATTTGCGCCGCGTGCTGGATATGGGCGTCGACTTCCAGCAGGTGCGTATCGACAACGTTATGACGCCAGGCGGCATCCGGGTACGACCGGCAACGCTGGCGGTCGATGCGTTGAATATTATGCAAAATAAAAATATTACCGCGGTGCTGGTTGCAGATGGCGATCTGTTACTGGGCGTGATTCATATGCACGACCTGCTGCGTGCTGGCGTGGTATAAGCTGATAAACGAGAAATTAAGCAAAATGGTCATGGTTGAAACCTGTTACGGTCCGGTCAGTAGTGACGTGCTACAAAAAGCCCGTGCTATCAAGCTATTGATTTGCGATGTTGATGGCGTGATGTCTGATGGCGTTATCTATCAGGGCAACAACGGTGAGGAATTAAAAGCGTTCAACGTGCGCGATGGCTATGGCGTGCGTTGTTTGCTGACCTCGGGCATCGAAGTCGCTATTATTACCGGCCGCAAAGCAAAACTGCTGGAAGACCGCTGCGCCACGCTGGGGATTACACATCTTTACCAGGGTCAATCCGATAAGCTTTTGGCCTTCGCTGAACTTGTGGATAAACTATCGTTGGCGCCTGAACAAATCGCCTATATCGGTGACGACCTGATAGACTGGCCGGTCATGGCACGGGTTGGGCTTAGCGTCACCGTTGCCGACGCTCATCCGGCGCTGCTGCCGCGAGCGGATTACACCACCCGGATTGCCGGCGGACGCGGCGCGGTACGTGAAATTTGCGACCTGATATTAATCGCACAGGATAAGTTTGATGAGGCCAAAGGGCAGTCAGTATGAGTAAATTAAAACGCTGGATAACGCTCATTCTGGCTTTGATAGCCCTGATTCTGATCGGCTGGAATATGGCCGACAACAGTAATGAACCTGAGAATCAGAACAACAATAATAATAACGAGCCTACTTATACCAGCGATCGCTCAGATACGGTGGTATACAGTCCAACCGGTTCGCTAAATTATAAGCTGATATCAGATAAGGTAACTTACTTTACCAAAGATGACGTCAGCTGGTTCGATAAGCCGGTAATGACGGTATTCGACGAAAACAAAGTGCCGATCTGGTCCGTGCGGGCTGATAAAGCCCGTTTAACCAACGATCGCATGCTCTATCTATACGGCCATGTAGAGGTGAACAGCCTGACCAGCACCTCGCAGCTGCAGCGAATTATTACAGATAATGCAGTGATCAATCTGACAACGCTGGACGTTACCTCAGACGATAAGGTCACACTTTATGGTACCAGCTTTAACTCAACCGGCATGAAGATGCGCGGTAATTTGCGGAAGAAAACGGCCCAGCTGATTGAAAAGGTCCAAACCTCTTATGAAATCCAAAACCAAAAACAGCATTAAGTTTTTCCTGGCCGGCTCCCTTTTAGCCGCTGCGCTACCAGCACTGGCGCTCACCGGCGACACGGATAAACCGGTTCACATTGATTCACAGAATCAGGCTCTGGACATGCAGGGCAACGTGGCGACCTTTACCGGTAACGTCGTCGCCACCCAGGGATCGATCAAGATTACCGCAGATAAAATCGTGGTCACCCGCCCCGGCGGCGACAGTAGCAAAACGATTATTGATGCCTATGGCAATCCGGCCACCTTTTATCAGATGCAGGACAATGGCAAGCCGGTACAAGGGCACGCCTCTAAACTTCACTATGAACTGGCCAACGATTTTGTTGAGCTAACCGGCAATGCGTTTCTGCAACAGCAGGACAGCAGCGTTAACGGCGATCGCATCACCTATCTGGTTAAGCAGCAAAAAATGCAGGCATTCAGCAACTCAGGCAAGCGCGTAACCACGGTTCTGGTTCCGTCTCAGTTGCAGGATAAAAACAAAAATGGTCAGCAAAAAAAGAGTAACTAACGCTATATGGCAACCTTAATTGCAGAAAATCTGGCGAAAGCCTACAAAGGTCGCCGGGTTGTTGAAGATGTCAGCCTGACGGTGAACTCAGGTGAAATCGTCGGTTTGCTGGGGCCTAACGGCGCCGGCAAAACGACCACGTTTTATATGGTGGTGGGTATTGTGCCGCGCGATGCCGGCCGGATAGTCATTGATGATGACGATATCAGCATTCTGCCTCTTCATGCCCGCGCCCGGCGAGGTATTGGCTACCTACCGCAGGAAGCATCCATTTTCCGCCGTCTGACGGTTTACGATAACCTGATGGCGGTGCTGCAGATCCGTGACGATCTGACTAGCGAGCAGCGTGAAGATCGCGCCAACGATCTTATGGAAGAATTCCACATAGGACACCTGCGCGATAGCCTTGGTCAGTCGCTGTCAGGCGGTGAACGCCGTCGGGTTGAGATAGCCCGCGCGCTGGCAGCTAACCCCAAATTTATTCTGCTTGATGAACCCTTCGCCGGCGTCGATCCAATCTCCGTTATCGATATAAAAAAAATTATCGAACACCTGCGTGATAGCGGTCTCGGCGTGCTGATCACCGACCATAACGTGCGTGAAACCTTGGCGGTGTGCGAGCGCGCCTATATTGTCAGCCAGGGACATATGATCGCCCACGGAACGCCTGAGGAAGTGCTGGCCAATGAACAGGTGAAACGCGTTTATTTGGGCGAAGAGTTCAGACTCTGATAAGGTGTTCATAATGGGTCAGTATTACGGGGAGATGACATCCTGACTATGAAGCAAGGCTTGCAACTCCGGCTCAGTCAGCAGCTCGCCATGACACCTCAGCTACAGCAGGCTATTCGCTTGCTGCAGCTTTCAACGCTTGAACTTCAGCAGGAAATCCAGCTGGCGCTTGAAAGCAACCCGCTTCTGGAACAAACCGAAACTAACGACGAAATCGATACCCGCGCAGTGCCGGAGAATGACGACTTAGACACCCGTGAGGCACTTGAACAAAAAGAGATGCCGGACGAGCTGCCTCTGGACGCGACCTGGGATGAGATTTACACCGCAGGAACCCCCTCCGGAACGGGAACCGACTATCACGACGAAGAGCTGCCGGTTTATCAGGGCGAAACCACGCTAACGCTGCATGACTACTTAATGTGGCAGGTTGAGCTCACGCCCTTTTCCGAGACTGACCGGGCAATAGCCACTTCGATTGTTGATGCCGTTGACGATACCGGTTATCTGACCGTATCGCTGGAAGACATACTCGACAGCATTGGCAACGACGAGCTGGAGATGGAAGAGGTCGAGGCGGTACTAAAACGTATTCAGCGCTTCGATCCTGTTGGCGTCGCCGCCCGTGACCTGCGCGATTGCCTGCTGGTGCAGCTTTCGCAGTTTGTTGCCGAAACGCCCTGGCTAAAAGAAGCGCGCATGGTGGTCAGTGAGCATTTAGATCTGCTGGCAAATCATGACTTTCGCACCCTGATGCGCGTCTCGCGGCTCAAAGAAGACGCGCTTAAAGGCGCCATGCGGCTTATCCAGTCGCTCGATCCTCGTCCGGGCCAGTCGATCAATACCAGCGAACCGGAATACGTCATTCCCGATGTGCTGGTACGCAAAGTTCAGGACCGCTGGTTAGTAGAGCTGAACGCCGATAGCATTCCGCGACTCAAAATTAACCAGCAGTATGCCGCACTCGGCAACAGCACCCGCAGCGATAGCGACAACCAGTTTATTCGCAGCAATCTGCAGGAAGCCCGCTGGCTGATCAAAAGCCTTGAGAGCCGTAATGAAACCTTGCTAAAAGTGTCGCGCTGCATTGTAGAACAGCAGCAGGCGTTCTTTGACCAGGGCGAAGAATATATGCGTCCAATGGTGCTGGCGGACATCGCCAGCGCGGTGGACATGCACGAGTCAACTATCTCCCGGGTTACCACGCAAAAGTATCTGCACAGCCCGCGCGGTATTTTTGAACTTAAATACTTTTTCTCCAGCCACGTTAACACCGAAAGCGGCGGTGAAGCATCTTCAACAGCGATTCGCGCACTGGTGAAAAAATTTGTCTCAGCGGAAAACCCCGCTAAGCCCCTCAGCGACAGCAAGCTGACTACCCTGCTCTCGGAACAGGGCATCATGGTAGCGCGCCGCACTGTCGCGAAATATCGTGAATCTTTATCCATCCCGCCCTCAAACCAGCGTAAACGTCTGGTCTGAACGAACTGATAAGGAAGCAACTATGCAGCTAAATATCACTGGGCAAAATGTCGAAATCACCGATGCATTACGTGAATTCGTTAATACTAAGTTTGCCAAACTGGAACAATTTTTTGACAGAATTAATCAGGTCTATATTGTTCTAAAGGTAGAGAAGCTTTCGCAGATAGCGGAAGCCACGCTGCACGTAAATGGAGGCGAGCTGCATGCAACCTCAGAAGAGCGAGATATGTATGCTTCTATTGATGGCTTAGTTGATAAACTGGCTCGCCAGCTAAACAAACATAAAGATAAACTGAAACAGCACTAACCTTAGCAAATAGCGACACAACGGGCACGGCGCCATAAGGCGACATTCCGCCCAGTAACCCATCGGCTCGCCCTTGAGGCGAGCCGTTAATCAATCAGGCGTACGTTGGGTTGAACCTGACGCAGTACTGACCCAGGGTTCAGGGATGAGTAATGTAAAGCAATACACCAGGCGTAAATGAACACCTAAGTGAAACTATGATGAATACTGATCAAACACTGGAACTTAACGTGGTACTAAGCCAGGCCTGCACCCGCAGCGGTGTGCATTGCCAGAGTAAGAAAAGGGCGCTGGAGATTATCAGCGAACTGGCCGCGCAGCAGCTGAACCTGCCTCACCAGACTATTTTCGAATCAATACTTACCCGCGAGCGCATGGGCAGTACCGGTATTGGTAACGGCATTGCCATTCCGCACGGCAAGCTGGAGGAGGACACGTTACGCGCCGTTGGCGTGTTCATTCGTCTCGATCAGCCCATTGCTTTTGACGCTATTGATAACCAGCCAGTCGATCTGCTGTTTGCATTGCTGGTGCCGGCGGATCAGTGTAAGACGCATTTGCACACCCTGTCGCTGGTGGCAAAGCGCCTGGCCGATAAATCAATCTGCCGTCGTCTGCGCGCCGCGCAAAATGATGAAGAGCTCTATCAGATAATCACAGAAGGTAATGAAGAAAATCAGTAAGGCAGTCTGCTGCAACTCAGGAGAAAGCACATGGTGCTGATGATCGTCAGTGGTCGATCGGGGTCAGGTAAGTCCGTTGCCCTGCGCGCACTTGAAGACATGGGGTTTTATTGTGTAGATAATTTGCCGGTGGAGCTGCTGCCCGCGCTAGCCAACTCGCTGACCGAACGGCAAACCTCCGCGGCGGTGAGCATAGACGTGCGCAACATGCCGGAGACGCCGGAAATTCTGGAAACCGCGCTGACCGATCTCCCCGGTACTTTCTCGCCGCAGCTGCTGTTTCTTGATGCCGATCGCAGCACTTTAATCCGGCGCTACAGCGATACGCGCCGACTGCATCCGCTCTCCAGCAAAAACCTGTCGCTGGAAAGCGCCATTGATGAAGAAAATAAACTGCTGGAGCCTTTGCGCTCCAGAGCTGACCTGATTATCGACACCTCCGAAATGTCAGTCCACGAACTGGCGGAAATGCTGCGCACCCGGCTACTGGGCAAACGCGAGCGCGAACTGACGATGGTGTTTGAATCCTTCGGTTTTAAACACGGCATTCCCATTGATGCCGACTATGTATTTGACGTACGTTTTTTACCTAATCCACACTGGGACCCGAAACTACGCCCGATGACCGGACTGGACAGGCCGGTCGCGGCCTTCCTCGATCGCCACACGGAAGTTCATAATTTTATTTATCAGACGCGCAGCTACCTGGAACTGTGGTTGCCGATGCTTGAGACCAATAATCGTAGCTATCTCACCGTCGCCATTGGATGCACCGGCGGAAAGCACCGTTCGGTTTATATCGCAGAGCAGCTGGCTGATTATTTCCGCTCACGCGGCAAAAACGTCCAGTCCCGCCACCGGACCCTGGAAAAACGTAAATCATGACCGTTAAGCAAACCGTTGAAATTAAAAATAAGCTGGGTATGCACGCCCGCCCGGCAATGAAGCTTTTCGAACTGGTGCAAAGTTTTGACGCAGAGGTTTTGCTGCGCAATGAAAGCGGTACAGAAGCCGAAGCCAGCAGCGTGATCGCTCTGCTGATGCTGGACTCGGCAAAAGGGGGCCACATTGAAATAGAGGCCAGCGGCCCCGAAGAGCAGCAGGCGCTGGCCGCCGTCATCGAGCTGTTTGATGCCGGTTTTGACGAAGATTAAGACAGTGAGTTATAGCAGCTTATGTTCGCGCAGGAAGCCTTCCCCACCCAGCTGACGCATCTGCCGCATGATCCACAGCTGGCGCTGGCGTAAATAAGCGGAAGGGGCATCAGCATGAAAGCGCAACGGGCTGGGCAATACCGCGGCCAGCAGCGCAGCCTCCGCTGAAGTCAGCTTACTGGCGGGCTTATGAAAATAGCGGCGCGACGCCTCTTCTACGCCAAATACGCCCTTACCAAATTCAGCCACGTTAAGATAGACGGTTAAAATACGCCGTTTGCTCCAGACGGTTTCAACGCCTACGGTGAGCCCGGCTTCCAGCCCTTTACGCACCCAGCTATGACCATCCCAAAGAAACACGTTCTTAGCCGTCTGCTGAGAAATCGTTGACGCGCCGCGCATCTGTCCGTCACGGCCGTCATCCAGCACTGACTCAATGGCTTCAACATCAAAACCCCAGTGAACAGGAAACTTTTGATCTTCTGAAGCGATAACTGCCAGCTTCATCCAGGGTGATATCTCATCGCTGCCAACCCAGTCAGAGTGAGCTACATAGCCGAAGTCGCCCCGTAGCCACGCGCCGATTTGACGCTCAGCCATCACCGCGGAAAACGGCACCGGTAAGAAAGCAAAGAGTATGATGCCTGCCGCCCAGATCGCCAGAATGCCCAGAACAGCTCTGATTATCAGGCTTTTCACTCGCCGCCAACCGTTCCCTTTTTTCAAAATGTGTTCTCCGGGGTGAATTGCCAGCAATCCAGATAAATGGCAAGAACCTGCAAGGTCATCGACAGGCTGTAAGTTTACCTTCAGCACGACGTCTTTTTACGCGATTAAGCGATGCTATCAACTACTCGTCCGCAGTCTATTGCATCATCTGCGATATGCCAACTGCGCGGCGCTTTTGCTATGGCTGCCAGCGGCCGGGCTAACTGTTAAAAAGCGCAATATTCACTACAATGATTAGTTAACCCATTTAATCAATAACGTTTAACATCATTTTTTCCCGCCCTCGATTTTTCCTGGTTTATTCAAAAAAACCACTTAACTATTCATCATTTGTTACGACACAAACCTGTACATTATGAAGATATGCTTCGCAAAAGCTGCCGACATATCGCCATAAAATCCCCCCGGGCTCGACGACAAGTTGCCGCTTAACTTGTCAAAATAACCGGCAGACGCAAAAAAAACTATTTTTTTAAAATACATAAAGTTGCAATGAGATTGCCGTCTATTTTTTAATAAAGAAGCACAAATTAATTGCAGATTTTGTATGAAAACCGGTTAGTTAAACCTGTCATTGCTTTAATTGGCACAAGCGGTCAAATTTAATCCGATCGCCCGTGCAAAATGATTAGCTGCTTGACAGTATCAGTAAATTAATGTTTCCTATACCTGCACGTGGTCCTACATCACACATTTTAATGGTTCTTTAACCTGGCCTGACAAAATTTGCTACTGTAGTGACTAGACGTTTTATCCAATACCGCCCGACGCAGCCAGACTCTAACTATCAGATTGCGTCGGTCATAGTTTCCCTGGTGTTGGCGCAGTATTCGCGCACCCCGGCCTCGGCTGGGGTCATTTTTTTTCTACGCCAGCCAACCAGTTGCGCAGTACGGCAACATCATGCCGCCACTCTGTTTTTAATTCTTCCACCCATTCCTGAACGTTATCCCACCACGCCGGCAGCTCGGGGCTTTGGATCTGTTTTGCCAGCTGCTGCAAATGCACCAGGCCAACCGACCCCGCCGCGCCCTTAATCTTATGGCCTTCCTCAGCAATGCCTTTCTGGTCGCGCGCCATCATGTTGGAATCCAGCACCTCCAGGTACCCCGGCATCATCTTTTCAAATATTGCCAGGCTCTGGTGAACCAGCGAAGGCCCGACCAGCTCAATGTATTGCTCCAGCACCGTCAGATCTAAGAGTGCCGTCTGCCCCGATTCATTCGCAGCCTCAGGCTGCGTTTCAGCGGCAGCGTCTTGCTGAACATCCCAGTACTTTTTGATCATCGCCGCCAGCGCCGGCACCGCAAGCGGCTTACTCAGCACATCGTTCATTCCGGCATCAAGATACTCTTTTTTATCTTTGAGCACGTTTGCCGTCAGCGCTATTAGCGGCGGCAGTTCCTGGTTTGCATGACGCCGACGGATCTCTCTGGCAACCTCCATACCGCTCATATCAGGCAGCTGAATGTCCAGTAAAACCAGGTCGAACTCCTGCGGATCAAACATATCCAGCGCCGCCTGCCCCGTCATCGCCACTTCAACGCTGCTACCGAGCTTTTCCAGTACCGAACGCGCGACAATAACGTTAAGCTCGATATCTTCTACCAGCAGAACGTTGAGCGCCGGCAGCGGCATTTCATCGGCGGATTCGGCGTCATCCACTTCTTCAGCGGCGCGCGGGGCATGAATAGTCAAAGAAAAGCATGCGCCTTCGCCCGGCACGCTGCGTACGCTGATATCGCCGCCCATGCTCTGGGCCAGTCGACGGGAAACCGCCAGACCAATCCCGGTGCCGGTAGCAGGCTTACCGCCATGCTGATCTTTTACCTGATAATACATGGCGAAGATTTTATCCTGCTCGTCTTCGGGGATCCCCATGCCGGAGTCCTCAACCTCGAAACGCAGGCTATCTTCGCCCTGGTAGGCGACCCGCACCACAATCTCGCCCTGGCGGGTAAACTTCACCGCATTACCGATCAGGTTCCACAGAATCTGCCGCAGACGCGTACCGTCAGTGATAATTTGGTGCGGCAGCGGCAAAACTGGCGCCATCACAAATTTCAGGCCTTTCGGCTGCGCCAGCAGGCCAGACAGGTTCTCAAGGTCGGCAAGGAAGCTGGTAAAATCGATCGGCTGTAAATCGAGCTGTACCTTACGACGCTCAATTTTATCCATCTCGATAACATCATTAAAAATATTGCCAAGGGTGACGGCCGACACGTGGATAGTTTTCAGGTACTTAAGCTGTTCCTGATTTAATTCGGTATCCAGCAGAATACGGCTCAGGCCGACAATGCCATTAAGCGGCGTACGCAGCTCGTGGCTGATCGTTGAGATAAAGGTAGTCTTTTCCCGGCTGGCATTTTCCAGTGCGTCCTGATAGCGCTTACGCTCGGTAATATCGCGTCCGAATCCCATCAGGCCGCTACGCTTACCAACCCTGTCGTAATAGGGGACTTTACGAATTTCAAAACAGGCTTTGCGCCCGTCCGGATATTGCAGCCACTGCTCGTAGGTCAGCGAAACGTTATGACGGAAAACTTTCTCATCGGTTTCCATCACCTTGGTCGCCGCCTCTTCATCGTAGACGTCTTCTGGCGACAGGCCGATCAGCTGCTTTTCACTTTTACCGGTAAGCAGTTCCACCGCCCGGTTGCAGCCGGAAAACTGCTGATCGCTATTGCGATAGAATACCAGGTCAGGGGAAGCATCGAGAAAAGAACGCAGAAAGGTTGATTGCTGCTCCAGCTCGATCTGCGCTTGTTCGCGCCGCGCCATTTCTTCCTTAAGCTTTTCGACGACCAGCAGGCGCGCTTCTTCAGCCTTGATGCGGTCGGCTATCTCCTGATTCAGCCGGGTAATGGTATCCTGCATTTGCTGGTTTAATTCCATATCGCGCTGGCGCATTTCTCCCAGCTTGTCGACCAGACGCGCCAGCCGCTGCCGTGATTCCTCCAGCTGCTCCACCACAACCGACAGAAAGTAGACAGCCCAGGGGGTAATCAGCAGACCAAAAAATACCGAGCGCACCACATCAATACTTTCGACGCGACCGTGTAAAAGCATGGTCACCGCCATCTGAACAACCATCGCCAGCACCACCAGCACGGAAGCCAGCAGCAGGGAAAAACGCACCAGCCCGAGTTTAACCATCAGGTCAACGTAGTATTGCGCCAGCAATCTAATCTGTTTCATATGTCCGTCCTGACAACAAGATGCGGTTAATCATACCGTATAACTGACGCTCACGCCTTTGTGCAGCGCGATTCCGTTAGTCCGTCGCCGAATACATTTTCGGCGAAAAACCGTGACTTTCTGCACCATCAGAGTGCATTAAATGAATTATTTAGCACTGACCTTATCCGGCTATTGACTAATTTCATTAACCGCATAATCTGAGCAACCGGGCTGAATATGTTCGCCCTCACACCACTGTTGATTTACTGTACGATATCGCATGATTTTCGTCCCGCACCGCTTTTATCCAAACGAATAAAAATTCACAATAAACGCTATTCCAGTCACTAACCCGGTGATTAATTTTACTAATACTGACTACCGCTTTAATGCAAATAAGCACTCAGCATAAAAACAGTTTTTTTATAGGGCTGGAATAAATATTTAAGCATATTATGCTGGATAAAAAAGCAATGGCAGCATAACGATGAACTATGCATCCTGCTGGATAGTGAGACAGCTCACATAATCCACCTGCATGACACTATGATGAAGTTAAGAAAAAAAGACAATAAATTAAGTTAAATCAATAAGATAAATTCAAATAAAGTTATAAAGTTCGATTAACAAGCCTATTTGACCTGACTACGCTTTCCCGATAAGTTGGAAATCCGCTGGAAGCTTTCTGGATGGGTGCTTGACCCATCATAATTATGCAGTAATTGAGATTCCCTCAGAAGCAAGTCCTCTATACTTGTCTGAACGATGCGCAAAACAGGAAGAAGGGTGACCAATGTGTAAGCGTGGATGCGCAAACCCGTCACCGGCCCTTTCTATGCCTGACCGCCGTCGGAATCGGGAGTCCACAGAGCCTGGGGAGGTTCACAAATATGTTGTATGATAAATCCCTTGAAAAGGATAACTGTGGTTTCGGTCTGATCGCCCATATAGAAGGCGAGCCCAGCCACAAAGTAGTGCGTACTGCCATCCACGCACTCGCCCGAATGCAGCACCGTGGTGCAATCCTCGCCGATGGCAAGACCGGCGACGGCTGCGGCTTACTGTTGCAAAAACCTGACCGCTTCTTCCACGTCATCGCCCAGGAGAAAGGCTGGCGGCTGGCAAAAAATTACGCTGTCGGCATGCTGTTTCTTAACCGGGACTTGCAGCAGGCCGAACAGGCTCGCCACATTGTTGAAGAAGAAGTGCTGCGTGAAACCCTGTCAATCGTTGGCTGGCGCGAAGTGCCGACCAATCAGGAAGTGCTGGGCGAAATCGCCCTCTCCTCGCTGCCGCGCATCGAACAGCTGTTTATTAACGCTCCGGCCGGCTGGCGTCCGCGCGACATGGAGCGCCGCTTGTTTATGGCCCGCCGTCGCATCGAGAAACGCATTGAAGCGCTGGAAGATAAAGAATTCTACATCTGTAGCTTTTCGAACCAGGTCAACATTTATAAAGGTCTGTGCATGCCGGCGGATTTGCCGCGCTTCTATCTTGACCTGGCTGACCTGCGCCTCGAATCAGCCATTTGTTTATTCCACCAGCGCTTTTCAACCAATACCGTTCCGCGCTGGCCGCTGGCGCAGCCGTTCCGCTATATGGCGCACAATGGCGAAATCAATACCATCGCCGGTAACCGTCAGTGGGCGCGCGCGCGCGCTTATAAATTTAACACCCCGCTGATACCTGATTTGCAGAATGCCGCGCCTTTCGTTAACGAAACCGGCTCCGACTCCAGCTCAATGGACAACATGCTTGAGCTGTTTTTGGCCGGCGGTATGGATCTGGTCCGCGCCATGCGCCTGCTGGTGCCGCCAGCCTGGCAAAACAATCCGGATATGGATCCGGAACTGCGCGCCTTCTTTGACTTTAACTCCATGCATATGGAGCCCTGGGACGGCCCTGCTGGCATCGTTATGTCCGATGGACGCTATGCCGCCTGTAACCTTGACCGTAACGGGCTACGCCCGGCGCGCTACGTGATTACCAAAGATAAGCTGATTACCTGCGCCTCCGAAGTCGGTATCTGGGACTATCAGCCGGATGAAGTGGTAGAAAAAGGCCGCGTTGGCCCCGGCGAACTAATGGTTATCGATACCCGCGCCGGCCGTATTCTGCACTCGGCCGAAACCGACCACGACTTACAGATCCGCCATCCTTATAAAGAGTGGATGGAAAAGAACGTTAAGCGCCTGGTGCCATTTGAAGACCTGCCCGATCAGCAGGTAGGTAACCGCCAGCTGGACGACGATCAGCTGGCCACCTTTCAGAAGCAGTTCGCCTATAGCAGCGAAGAGCTTGACGCGATCGTGCGCGTGCTCGGCGAAAATGGCCAGGAAGCGGTCGGCTCCATGGGCGATGACACACCGTTTGCCGTGCTTTCCAGCCGCCCGCGCATTATCTATGACTACTTCCGCCAGCAGTTCGCTCAGGTCACTAACCCGCCGATCGATCCGCTGCGTGAAAATCACGTGATGTCACTGTCAACCAGCATTGGCCGCGAAATGAACGTATTTTGCGAAGCGGAAGGCCAGGCGCACCGCGTGACCTTTAAGTCGCCGATTCTGCTCTACTCCGACTTCCGGCAGCTCACCACGATGGAAGGCGAGTATTATCGCGCCGATACGCTCGATTGTATTTTCAACCCGGCGCAACAAACCCTGGAAGACGCGATTTATCAGCTGTGCGATACGGCGGAGCAGATGGTGCGCTCCGGTACCGTGCTGCTGGTGCTTTCCGATCGCAATATCAGCCCGGAGCAGCTGCCGGTGCCGGCGCCGATGATCGTTGGCGCAGTGCAGGCTCGTCTGGTCGATAAAAATCTGCGCTGCGATGCCAACATCATCGTTGAAACCGCCAGCGCCCGCGATCCCCACCATTTTGCGGTGCTGCTTGGTTTCGGTGCGACGGCTATCTATCCATGGCTGGCCTACGAGTCACTGGCAAAAATGGCCGACAGCGGCGTCATCGAGAAAGATTACCGCAGCATCATGCTGAACTACCGTAACGGCATTAATAAAGGCCTTTACAAGATCATGTCCAAAATGGGCATTTCAACCATTGCGTCCTATCGCTGCTCGAAGCTGTTTGAAGCGGTGGGGCTGCATAATGACATCACCGCCTTTTGCTTCCAGGGCGTAACCAGCCGCATCGGCGGCGCCAACTTCGCCGATTTTCAGCAGGATCTGGTTAACCTGGCCAAGCGCGCCTGGCTGCAACGTAAGCCGCTCGACCAGGGCGGACTGCTTAAATACGTCCACGACGGCGAATATCACGCCTATAACCCGGATGTGGTCGCCACCCTGCAAAAAGCGGTCAACAGCGGCGAATACAGCGATTACCAGCAGTATGCCCGGCAGGTAAATGAACGTCCGGTTGCCACGCTGCGCGATCTGCTGGCGCTGAATCCGGACGGCCAAAGCGTACAGCTTGACGATGTGGAGCCAGCCAGCGAACTGTATAAACGTTTTGATACCGCGGCAATGTCTATTGGCGCGCTCAGCCCGGAAGCGCATGAATCGCTGGCCGAAGCGATGAACAGCCTCGGTGGCTTCTCAAACTCCGGCGAGGGCGGCGAAGATCCGGCGCGCTACGGTACCAATAAAGTGTCGCGCATCAAGCAGGTCGCCTCCGGTCGCTTCGGCGTCACCCCGGCCTATCTGGTTAATGCCGATGTTATCCAGATTAAAGTCGCTCAGGGCGCCAAACCCGGCGAAGGCGGTCAGCTGCCGGGCGATAAAGTAACGCCTTATATCGCCAAACTGCGCTATTCCGTACCCGGCGTAACGTTAATTTCACCGCCGCCGCATCATGATATCTATTCGATTGAAGATCTGGCGCAGCTGATTTTCGATCTTAAGCAGGTCAATCCGAAAGCGATGATTTCGGTGAAGCTGGTTTCTGAGCCAGGGGTCGGCACCATCGCCACCGGCGTTGCTAAAGCCTATGCTGACCTGATCACCATCGCCGGCTACGACGGTGGAACCGGCGCCAGCCCGCTCAGCTCGGTCAAATACGCCGGCTGTCCCTGGGAACTGGGGCTGGTTGAAACGCAGCAGGCGCTGGTTTCTAACGGCCTGCGCCATAAGATCCGCCTGCAGGTCGATGGCGGTCTTAAAACCGGTCTGGATATCATTAAAGCGGCGATTCTGGGCGCCGAGAGCTTCGGCTTCGGCACCGGTCCGATGGTCGCGCTGGGCTGTAAATATCTGCGAATCTGCCACCTGAATAACTGCGCGACCGGCGTAGCGACCCAGGATGAAAAACTGCGCAAGAACCATTACCACGGGCTGCCACTGCGCGTAACTAACTACTTCCAGTTTATCGCCCGCGAAACGCGGGAAATCATGGCGCAGCTGGGCGTGAAGCGTCTGGTCGACCTGATCGGTCGCACCGACCTGCTGAAGGAGCTGGAAGGTTTTACCGCCAAGCAGCAAAACCTGGATCTTTCACGCCTGCTGGAAACCGCAAAACCGATGCCGGAAAAGGCACTTTATTGCACGGAAGGTAACCCGGCCTTTGATAAAGGGGTATTGAATAAAGCGCTGCTGGAGCAGGCCATGCCGTTTGTGGAAGCCCGCCAGAGCAAAACCTTCTGGTTTGATATTCGGAATACCGACCGTTCGGTAGGGGCAACGCTCTCCGGTGCCATTGCCGCTCAGCATGGCGATCAGGGACTGGCGGCCGATCCTATCCGCGTACACTTCAACGGCACGGCGGGTCAGAGCTTCGGCGTCTGGAACGCCGGCGGCGTAGAGCTGGTACTTACCGGCGACGCCAACGACTATGTTGGTAAAGGTATGGCTGGCGGCATGCTGGCTATCCGTCCTCCGGTGGGCTCGGCGTTCCGCAGCCACGAGGCGACTATCGCCGGCAATACCTGCCTGTACGGCGCAACCGGCGGCAAGCTGTTCGCCGCTGGCCGCGCCGGCGAACGTTTTGCCGTACGTAACTCCGGCGCCATTACCGTGGTGGAAGGCATTGGCGACAATGGCTGTGAATATATGACCGGCGGCATCGTCTGCGTGCTTGGCCGTACCGGCGTCAACTTCGGCGCCGGCATGACCGGCGGTTTTGCCTACGTGCTGGACGAGGACGGTGAGTTCCGTAAACGGGTGAATGCCGAGCTGGTTGAAGTGCTGAATGTTGACGAATTACCCATCCACGAAGAGCATCTTCGCGGTCTGATTACCGAGCATGTTCAAATCACCGGCTCAACGCGCGGCGAGGAGATTCTCGCTAACTGGCCGGCCTTCTCTGGCAAATTTGCGCTGATTAAGCCTAAATCCAGCGATGTGAAGGCGTTGTTAGGTCATCGTAGTCGTTCCGCAGCTGAGCTGCGGGTGCAGGCGCAGTAAGGGGTTATAGTTCATGAGCCAGAACGTTTATCAGTTTATCGACTTACAGCGGGTTGACCCGCCAAAAAAGCCGCTGAAAATACGTAAAATCGAGTTTGTTGAGATTTACGAGCCGTTTTCGGAAGGCCAGGCGAAGGCGCAGGCCGATCGCTGCCTTTCCTGCGGTAACCCGTACTGCGAATGGAAATGCCCGGTGCATAATTACATTCCTAACTGGCTGAAGCTGGCTAACGAGGGAAGGATTATTGAGGCAGCCGAGCTTTCTCATCAAACCAACAGCCTGCCGGAAGTTTGCGGACGCGTTTGCCCACAGGACCGCCTGTGCGAAGGTTCATGCACGCTGAATGACGAATTCGGCGCCGTTACCATCGGCAACATTGAACGCTATATCAATGATAAGGCGATGGAGATGGGCTGGAGGCCGAATCTTGGCCAGGTAAAACCAACCGGCAAACGCGTTGCCATTATCGGTGCCGGCCCGGCGGGCCTGGCCTGTGCTGACGTGTTAGCGCGTAACGGCGTACAGGCGGTGGTCTTCGACCGTCATCCGGAAATCGGCGGGCTACTGACCTTTGGCATTCCTTCGTTCAAACTGGAAAAAGAGATCATGGTTCGCCGCCGTGAAATCTTTACCGGTATGGGCATTGAGTTTCGCCTGAATACCGAAGTTGGCCGCGACGTGCAGATAAACGATCTGCTTAGTGATTATGACGCGGTATTCCTCGGCGTTGGCACCTACCAGTCAATGCGCGGCGGCCTTGAAAACGAGGACGCTTCAGGGGTATATGACGCCCTGCCTTTCCTGATAGCCAATACCAAAAACGTCATGGGTTTCTCACAAAGCGCAGAGGCGCCTTTTGTTGATATGAACGGCAAGCGCGTCGTTGTTCTCGGCGGTGGCGACACCGCGATGGACTGCGTGCGTACGTCAATCCGTCAGGGCGCAACCCATGTCACCTGCGCCTATCGCCGTGATGAAGAAAACATGCCAGGCTCGCGCCGCGAAGTGAAAAATGCCCGTGAAGAGGGCGTTGAATTCCAGTTCAATATCCAGCCGCTGGCAGTGGAAATCAATGCTAACGGCAACGTCTGCGGTGTGAAAATGGCGCGCACGGAAATGGGCGAGCCGGATGCTAACGGCCGTCGTCGGGCAGAAATTGTGCCGGGCTCCGAACATGTACTGCCAGCGGATGCGGTGATCATGGCGTTTGGTTTCCGTCCCCATGCCATGAGCTGGCTGGAAAAGCATAGCGTGGAGCTGGATAAGCAGGGGCGGATCATTGCTCCGGAAGGAAGCGATAATCCGTTTCAGACCAGCAACCCGAAAATCTTTGCTGGCGGCGATGCGGTTCGCGGCTCGGACCTGGTGGTTACCGCCATTGCAGAAGGTCGTAAGGCCGCAGATGGCATTATGAACTACCTCGAAGTCTGACCGCTTCAGGCGGTCAGTAAACAGAAAAGGCCTGATTCCGGCAGCGGATTCAGGCCTTTTTAATTGTGCTTTGCCTCTGGCGTCTGTTAGCCCGAGGGTTACCCTTACTTCACCACTCGCAGTGAAGGGCGTCCGCCACGCGGCGGCGGCTCGTCATCCGGACCGCCATCGTCATCGCTGACGTCAGCGTCATCAGGACGATCGCCATCAATAACCGACATTACCGTTTCCGGCCCCTCTTCCTGGGTATCGGCAGGATCGAATTCAGCACCATCATAGGCCGGTTCAGGTTCAAACATGGTACCTGCGCCGTTTTCCCGCGCGTATATCGCCAGCACCGCAGCAAGCGGAACGGTGACCTGACGCGGCACGCCGCCGAAGCGCGCGTTAAAGCTCACTTCGTCGTTGCCAAGCGCCAGGTTGCCTACCGCGCGCGGCGCAATATTCAGTACGATCTGCCCGTCACGAGCATACTCCAACGGCACCATTACGCCCGGCAGATTGATATCGACCACCAGATGCGGCGTTAGCTGATTATCAAGAAGCCAGTCGTAAAAAGCCCGTAGCAGATAAGGGCGACGGGGGGTTAGCTGTGACATTTCCATCAGGATCAGCCCCGCGTTTGCAGGCGCATTTCGCGTTCAGCTTCGGTCAGTGAAGCCAGGAAAGAGTCACGCTCAAAGACGCGCGTCATATATCCTTTCAGCTCTTTAGAACCGCTGCCCAGCAGCTCTACGCCGAGCAGCGGCAAGCGCCACAGCAGCGGAGCCAGATAGCAATCGACCAGGCTGAATTCTTCACTGAGAAAATAAGGCGTGCGGGCGAACAGCGGCCCGATGGCCAGCAGCTCTTCACGCAGCTGTTTGCGCGCGGCTTCAGCATCCTGAGCGTTGCCACGTTCAATGGTGCGCATCAGGCTGTACCAGTCGTGTTCAATGCGGTGCATCATCAGGCGACTTTCACCGCGAGCCACTGGATAGACCGGCATCAGCGGCGGATGCGGAAAACGCTCATCAAGGTATTCCATGATGATGCGGGATTCATACAGCGTCAGCTCACGATCTACCAACGTTGGTACAGTACGGTACGGATTGAGGTCAATCAGATCCTGCGGCAGGTTATCCATTTCGACCTGCTCAATCTCCACGCTGACGCCTTTTTCAGCCAGTACAATACGGACCTGATGGCTGAAAATATCAGTTGGACCAGAAAACAGCGTCATTACCGAACGTTTGTTGGCAGCGACAGCCATGTAAACCTCCAAGTTTATCCAGAAAATTACTGCGAATAGCCAACCACGAGGTGACTAACCTGTTCATTATAATGGCTCCGGGTACACACAGGTCCCGAACCGGCTTTCTGCGCAGAGTAAAGCAGGCATAATGCCCCATATAAACAGGCCCAAAGTGTCAGATAGTCTACCAGATTTTAGACAGTTTGTGGCGGAGCAGATGCGGAATTGTCGGCAAAATCGCGCAAAGATACGAAAGATAAGCGTTATATAGAAAAAACCCGGCATATAGCCGGGTTTTTTTGTGTAACAGGATCTGCCAGAGCAGATACCAATTAACGTTTGGAGAACTGCGGACGGCGACGTGCTTTGCGCAGACCCACTTTTTTACGTTCAACCTGACGAGCATCACGCGTCACGAAACCAGCTTTACGCAGTTCGGCACGCAGGGATTCGTCATATTCCATCAGTGCACGGGTGATACCGTGACGGATCGCTCCAGCCTGACCAGAGATGCCACCACCTTTAACGGTGATGTACAGGTCCAGTTTGCCGACCATATCAACCAGTTCCAGCGGCTGACGAACTACCATGCGGGCAGTTTCGCGACCGAAGTACTGTTCCAGCGAACGCTGGTTGATAACGATGTTACCGCTACCCGGCTTAATAAAGACGCGAGCGGAAGAGCTTTTGCGGCGACCAGTGCCGTAGTTTTGAGTTTCAGCCATTGCCTGTAATCCCGATTAAATGTCAAGAACTTGCGGTTGCTGTGCCGCGTGGTTGTGCTCGTTGCCCGCGTAAACTTTCAGCTTACGGAACATTGCACGACCCAGCGGGCCCTTCGGCAGCATGCCTTTAACCGCGATTTCAATCACACGCTCAGGACGGCGGGCAATCATCTCTTCAAAAGTCGCCTGCTTGATACCACCGATGTGACCGGTATGATGATAATAGACTTTATCCAGACGCTTGTTACCCGTTACGGCAACTTTGTCAGCGTTGAGCACGATGATGTAATCACCGGTATCAACGTGCGGCGTATATTCCGCTTTATGCTTACCGCGCAGACGGCGCGCCAGTTCAGTCGCCAGACGGCCTAAAGTTTTGCCAGTGGCGTCAACAACATACCAGTCACGCTGTACGGTTTCTGGCTTAGCTGTAAAAGTTTTCATTAAAAGCTTACCCAATAGTAGTTACACGTTGGTGAAATCCCAAACGCTTGAATAAACGGTTGAGGCTCACACGACCATCTTGTCCAGCAAGCCCACCCCCTCAGGCAAGGTTGCCGGCGCAGCAAAGTTTTGGGAAAAAAACTTTGTCGTAACGTGGGGTCGCAAGATTATAGAGAAGTCGATATGAAAGATCGACCCCTTTTTGCACGATATTGCGCCGGAGATTGTCTCAGGGAAGATGAGGAAGACGCAGATATTCTTCACTCTGCATCTCCTGCAAACGGGAAACGCAGCGCTGGTATTCAAACTTCAGCCGCGCGCCCTGATAAATCTCATAAAGCGAGGCTTCCGCCGAGATAACCAGCTTAACGTGCCGCTCATAAAACTCATCAACCAGCGCCAGAAAGCGGCGAGCCTGATCCTCAGTTTTGTAAATCATCACCGGAACGTTGAACAGCAGAACGCTATGGAAGCGGCGCGAAAGCTCAATATAATCATGCTGGCTGCGCCCTTCCCCGCACAGCGCGTTGAAATCAATGGCCAGAACCCCCTGAGCGCTCCCCAACGTCTTAATAGTACGATGGTTAATATCAAGCGTTTGCTCGTCGCCGCGCGTCCTGCCTGCCAGCGCAACGAACATTTTCTCCATCGCCGCCTGACTGGCATCGTTCAGCGGCGCCATCCAAAGATGCGCGGACGTCAGGGTGCGCAAACGATAATCGATACCGGCATCGACGTTCATAACGTCGCAATAACGCTTTATCAGTTCAATTGCCGGTAGAAATCGCGCCCGCTGCAGTCCGTTACGATACAGTTCATCCGGCGGAATGTTAGAGGTTGCCACCAGCGTTATCCCCCTGGCAAACAGCGCCTCCATCAGCGTACCTAACAGCATGGCGTCAGTGATATCTGAGACAAAAAACTCATCAAAACAGAGTAAATCGGTTTCTGCTTTAAAGCTGTCAGCCACTATTTGTAGCGGATCGCTCTGGCCCTGAAGTTCAGTAAGCGACTGATGCACGCGCAGCATAAAGCGATGAAAGTGAAGACGCAGCTTGCGCTCTCCAGGAATGGACTGAAAAAACATGTCCATCAGCCAGGTCTTACCTCGCCCGACGCCCCCCCACATATAAAGGCCGCGAACCGGCTCAATCGTCTGGTTTTTTCCTTTACCAACCAGCTTCTGCAGTCTGCCAAACAGGCCATTGCCCGCGTCAGCTGACGTAGCGCGTCCTTCGCTAAAAGCCTGCCAGATGCTATCCAGGCGGGTTACCGCCGCCAGCTGAACGTCATCCGGCTGATATTCGCCGCTCTCAAGCGCCTGCTGATAGCGCGCCAGCGGGGAGGTGATGTGCATAGTCACGGCCAGGTCCCTGAATAAATTGAAATGCCACAGGATATACTATCGAAAAGAACATTTTCCACGCGGGCTGACCGCGACAGGATTCCACTTCCGTAAGATTAACGGTTATAGTGGTGTAAGTGGAAGCCCTTACGGACAACGAAGATATTTGGGAGTCATTATGACCTGGGAATATGCGCTCATTGGTTTAGTCGTTGGCATTATTATTGGTGCCCTGGCAGTGCGTTTTGGTAACCGCAAGCTACGTGAGCAGCGCCATATGCAGTACGAACTGGAAAAAACAAAAGCGGAACTGGCAGATTATCGGGAAGAGCTGACAAATCATTTTGCCCGCAGCGCCGAGCTGCTGGATAACATGGCCCGCGATTATCGCCAGCTTTATCAGCATATGGCAAAAGGTTCTAACGACCTGCTACCAAACCTGCCGGGAGAAAAGAACCCCTTTGCTTATCAGCTGACCGGCTCGGAAGCCGATAATGATAATGATCAGGTTCCGGTGCAAATGCCGCGTGATTACTCAGACAGTGGCGCTTCCGGCCTGCTGCGCGGTGAGCGCCCGAAGCGTGATTAAAGGTTGAATCAAGGGCGCGCACTGCGCCCTTTTTACTTTCAGGCATCTAAACCGGAACCCTTTTCCTATCTGTCGGTCACAACATCCAGACTCTGTGTTGTTATCAATCTATTCCGGACCTATTTCACTGCGTAGCGAGTGTCGTAACGATGAAGAAAAAAGCATTTCTGTTAAGCGCCCTGACGCTGGCAATTGGTATCAATCTGCCCCTCGCCCCTCAGGCACAGGCGACATTACCTGCTCAGATTCAAGGTCAGCAGTTGCCAAGTCTGGCGCCGATGCTGGAGAAAGTTCTCCCGGCCGTGGTCAGCGTGCATGTTGAAGGGACGGAAACGGAAGCTCAGGATCAGATTCCTGAACCGCTAAAACGGTTCTTTGGTCAGCAAGGTCAGAATGCGCAGCCGCAGCCGTTTGAAGGACTGGCTTCTGGCGTGGTGATCAACGCCGAAAAAGGCTATGTGCTCACCAATAACCACGTCGTTAACGGCGCCAATAAAATCAGCGTCCAGCTGAGCGATGGCCGCGAATATGACGCCAAACTGGTCGGCCATGATGAGCAGACCGACATCGCGCTGCTGCAGCTCAAAGATGCTAAAAACCTCACTCAGATTAAAATCGCTGACTCCGATAACCTGAAGGTCGGTGATTTTGCCGTGGCTATCGGCAACCCCTTCGGCCTCGGCCAGACGGCGACCTCCGGCATTGTCTCCGCGCTGGGCCGCAGCGGCCTTAATCTCGAAGGTCTGGAAAACTTCATTCAGACCGATGCGGCCATCAACCGCGGCAACTCCGGCGGCGCGCTGGTTAACCTCAACGGTGAGCTGATCGGCATCAACACCGCCATTCTGGCCTCTTCCGGCGGCAATATCGGTATTGGATTTGCCATTCCCAGCAATATGGCGATGAACCTGGCGCAGCAGCTAATTGAGTTCGGCGAGGTCAAGCGCGGCCAGTTGGGTATCAAAGGTACCGAAATGACCGCCGATATGGCAAAAGCATTCAATGTCGATCAGCAGCGCGGCGCGTTCGTTAACGAGGTTCTGCCAGGCTCCGCTGCGTCTAAAGCCGGTATCAAAGCCGGAGACATCATCACATCCGTTGACGGTAAAGCCATCTCCAGTTTTGGCGAACTGCGGGTAAAAATAGGCACCTCTGCGCCGGGTAAAGAAGTGAAAGTCGGACTGCTGCGCGACGGAAAACCGCAGACGGTAAGCGTTAAACTCGACAGCGGCAGCCAGTCCACCAAAACCCCTGAACTGCTGACGCCGGCGTTGCAGGGCGCCAGCCTGAGCGACGGCGCCACTAAAGATGGTAGCAAGGGCGTTAAGGTCGACAACGTAGATAAGTCGACGCCCGCCGAGCAGGTTGGGCTGCAAAAAGATGATGTTATCGTTGGGGTCAACCGCACCCGCGTACAAAATCTTGCTGACCTGCGTAAAGCGCTGGAAGGCAAGCCGTCTGTGCTGGCGATGAATGTTATTCGCGGAAATGAGAATATTTATCTGCTGATGCGTTAAAGGCGAGTGAAAATCATGACGCGGACACCTGCGTGTCCGCGTAACTCGTGTTATCCTTCCTGCCGTTATCCACTCACCACATTAAGCCATGTTTTTCAAACTTCTGCGTTCGATCATTATCGGGCTGGTGGTTGCAGGCCTCCTGCTGGCAGCCGTTCCGGCTTTACGGCTGGGTAAGGCGCTGTTTGCCCCGACCGATGATAGCGTTGATGAAACACCCATTAGTTATAATGCCGGTGTGCGACGAGCCGCGCCCGCAGTGGTCAATGTCTATAACCGCAGCGCCAACACCAATGATGACAGCCTCGGCATCCATACGCTGGGCTCTGGCGTTATCATGGACAGTCGGGGTTATATCCTCACCAATAAGCATGTGATTAACGACGCCGAGCAGATTATCGTCGCGCTGCAGGATGGCCGAATTTTCGAAGCGATGCTGGTCGGTTCCGATTCGCTTACCGATCTTGCAGTACTAAAAATTAACGCCACTAACCTTCCCGTCATCCCGATAAATCCGCATCGGGTTGCCCATATTGGCGATCTGGTGATGGCGATCGGCAATCCGTATAACATTGGGCAAACGGTCACGCAGGGGATTATCAGCGCCACCGGTCGCGTGGGCCTCAGCCCTTCCCGCTACCAGAACTTCCTGCAAACCGATGCGTCGATAAACCGTGGTAACTCCGGCGGTGCGCTGATCAATTCGCTGGGAGAGCTGATGGGCATCAATACCCGCTCATTCGATAAAAGCGACAACGGTGAAACGCCGGAAGGTATTGGTTTTGCGATCCCTACGGCGCTGGCGGTAAAAATCATGGATAAGCTGATTCGCGACGGTCGGGTTATTCGTGGTTATATCGGTATCAGCGGGCGTGAAATCCCACAGTTGCGCAGCCAGAGCGGCGATCTTGACCATATTCAGGGAATTGTCGTGACCAACGTCGCCCCCGACGGCCCGGCGGCAAAAGCCGGCATTCAGGTCAATGACATTATTACCAGCGTAAATAACAAACCGGCAGTATCAGCCATCGAAACCATGGACCAGGTGGCGGAAATGCGTCCCGGTACGGTAATCGAGGTAAATATATTGCGTAACGATCAGCGCCTGCGCCTGAAAGTGACCGTGCTGGAATATCCGCAGTCTTAACCTGAAACCATAATAAAACTAAGGGCGGCCATCGGGCCGCCCTTTTGCTTCATGCCAATGGCAGTTTATTTCACAAAATCGACGCCCTGCTCGATATCTTTCTTCAGCGTATCCAGCATGCCGGTCATCGCGCTCTGTTCAAAAGCGCTCAGGGTGCCAATTGGCTTACGCTCCTGTACGCCGTTTTTGCCCAGCAGCAGCGGCTGAGAGAAGAAACGCGCGTGCTCGCCGTCACCTTCAACATAAGCACACTCCACCACGTTGCTTTCCCCTTGCAGCGCGCGCACCAGCGCCAGACCAAATTTTGCCGCAGCCTGGCCCATAGACAGCGTTGCCGATCCGCCACCCGCTTTGGCTTCAACAACTTCTGTACCGGCATTCTGGATGCGTTTAGTCAGATCTTTAGCTTCCTGCTCGCTGAAGCTAACGCCTGGGATCTGCGACAGCAGAGGCAGGATGGTCACGCCGGAATGGCCGCCGACTACCGGTACGTTCAGTTCTTCCGGATTTTTGCCTTTCAGTTCGGCAACGAAAGTATTCGAACGGATAATATCCAGCGTGGTTACGCCGAACAGGCGGTTTTTGTCATAAACCCCGGCCTTCTTCAGTACCTCTGCGGCGATGGCGACAGTGGTATTGACCGGGTTAGTAATAACGCCAATCAGCGCTTTCGGACAGGTATCGGCCACCTGCTGAATAAGATTACGCACGATGCCAGCGTTAACGTTAAACAGGTCAGAGCGATCCATGCCTGGCTTACGCGCCACGCCCGCAGAGATCAGCACCACATCAGCGCCCTTCAACGCAGGCGTTGCGTCTTCGCCGCTGAAACCTTCAATTTTCACCGCGGTGGGAATGTGGCTAAGATCTACGGCGACGCCCGGCGTGACGGGTGCGATATCGTAAAGTGAGAGTTGTGAACCGGCAGGAAGCTGAGTTTTTAACAGAAGAGCCAGCGCCTGACCAATACCACCTGCTGCACCGAGAACTGCGACTTTCATCCTAAAACTCCTATATAGTGAGCATAAAGCGCCAGGGGAACCAAAAGTTATCAATCTGAACAAACAGACCGGGCTGCGGTGATGACCTCAGTAAGGTTATGTACCTTGCCGCATTCACAGGAATAATCGCAACGGATGAAGCATCCACGGACAAGTCCTGCTGATTTTTAACCTCTGCAAACCCTGACAGCAATAGTTAATCCCGTAGTGATTTGACAAATCCACTGAATTTTATAACAACATATTAACTTATCCAGTCCACGCGTCGCAAAACAGACTTTTTTCCTCTTCGCCCATTTTGCTAAGCTGCACGTTATACGCACCGGGAAGCGACAAGCCACTCATTGCATAACCATGCAATAAAGTGCATAATCATCTATTATTCTGGTCACTCTCCTTCGAAGCATTTTTATTGAGCGGAAACTTATGCGAACTCCATCTAAACAGGAAGACTTGATCAAAGCCTTTAAGGCGCTGCTGAAAGAGGAAAAATTCAGTTCGCAGGGTGAAATTGTCATGGCGCTGCAGGAAGACGGCTTTGAGAATATCAACCAGTCAAAAGTTTCCCGTATGCTGACCAAGTTCGGCGCCGTGCGCACCCGCAACGCCAAAATGGAGATGGTCTACTGCCTGCCAGCTGAACTGGGCGTTCCCACCACCACCAGCCCGCTGAAAAATCTGGTGCTGGACATTGACTACAATGACGCACTGGTTGTAATCCACACCAGCCCCGGCGCCGCGCAGTTGATTGCACGTTTACTCGACTCACTCGGCAAATCTGAAGGCATTCTCGGCACCATTGCCGGCGATGACACCATATTCATCACGCCCGCGCGTACCTTTACCGTGCGTCAGCTGTATGCCGCAATTTTGGTTCTGTTCGAGCAGGAGCTCTGACGGCAGGCTATCCCACCCGCTACTCTGCCATTGACTTATGCAGGTTTTAATCATTACGACGTCAGCGCCGCCGCTGTCGTTTAGCGTTATTTACATAACAAATGATAAGAAAATAAAAAACTACAATACTGCCATCAGAACAGAATTTAGGACCAGCCTTACTCCTCTGGCGATGTAATCAACCAAAAACCTCGCACTAATCGCTAAATTTCACCAACCTGATGATTTCTCACGAAATTAACAGCGAAAGTTCACATTAAGTGCTTTTTTTATAACTTACAGTTATAAAAATGCCTCAAAGCGCAAAAGTCTCCCAACAAAACATTATTAGCCTGCTATTAATTTTTCTCGTTACCAGACCTATAATTATTTTCGTGATGTAAGTCACACCTAATAAATAGAACAAAACATCAGACGAGGAAAAAAACATGCCTATCAAAACTACCATCGCAGCCGTTAGCTTGCTTTCAATATTGTCATTCGGCGCTTTTGCCGCAGATTCTGTTAACAGTGACCAGGCGAAAAATCTTCAGTCCGTGGGCGTAGTTAGCGTCACCGTCGGCGGTGGTTCCCCCATGGATCTGCACAACGCATTAGATAATAAAGCGGCTGAACAAGGTGCTTCCGCCTATCGGGTAATCGAAGCCCGTGAGTCAGGTAACTGGCACGCAACGGCAGAGCTTTATAAGTAAGCCACGGCAGCATTTGTAGCGGTTAAACAACAAACAAAATACCCCCGACCGTCAAAATGATCGGTCAACCAGTCGGGTATGCGAAAAAATCAGGAGCGTTCACCATGAAAACTAAATTAGCACTCGCCATCGTAGGTCTGACATCCGTTCTTTCATTTGGCGCCAGCGCCGCCCAGTTGGTAACTGATGAAGTTGCTCAGCAGCAAAATCTGCAGCCAATCGGAACGATCAGCGTCAGCGGCATCGACAGTTCGCCAATGACAATTCGTCAGGATCTATCGCAGAAAGCCGATGCGCAAGGCGCCAGTAAATATCGCGTCGTTGAGGCTTATAACAACGGCAACTATCACGCAACGGCTGAAATATATAAATAAGCTGCGTTCAGACGCCTGCCCGGGCATCCGGCGTTTACCGCTGGCCGATACCGGTCCGTTGAATGCACTGAAATGAGGAGACAGTTATGAAAAATAGAAAAATCATCACCGTATTTGGTCTGCTGGCTGCCATGAGTTTCGGCGCGTCAGCGGCACAGCTGGTAAACGACCAGCAGGCAAGCGGTTTGCAATCCGTTGGAACCGTATCGCTGGGCGGCGTAGCCGGCGCACCGGCAGATATCCGCCAGCAGCTGTCGCAAAAGGCAGATGCTCAAGGCGCCGCAGCCTATCGTATCGTCGAAGCACGCAACAACGATACCTGGCATGTGACCGCCGAGCTGTATAAATAATTCCTCGTCAGCTTGAATGACGAACCCTTGACCCCGCTCGCCGGGGTCTTTTTTATTCCTTTAATTGCAGATTAAAACGTAGCTGACCTTCCAGCTCTTCTTCCGCTTCGTCAAATAAAAGAATCAATGCGCCATAGCGCCGCTTCTGCCCACTGCCCAGATTGGCGAAGACGATTTCCAGCGGGAGCGGCAGTAAGGATTCCGTCACAACATCCCACAGACTGTCCAAATCGACTATCCGCTTATCCGCCAGAAAAAATCGTTCGCTGAACTGACGATAAAAATGCGCCTGATCCACTATTTGGTTAAAATCAAAAACTTCGCATCTCATGCTGGTTTTTCCCGGCCTGATAAGGGCGGAGCAGACCGCCCGATGGTTTATAATCCACCAATGTGTAAGGCCTTCACTTCGAGGAACTCATCGAGGCCTAGCACAGAACCTTCGCGCCCTAAACCCGACTCTTTCACGCCGCCAAACGGCGCCAGTTCGGTGGAAACCGCACACTCGTTAACACCAACCATACCACTCTCTAACGCGGCAGAAACCCGGAATACGCGCTGCAGATTCTGCGTGTAGAAATAAGCAGCGAGGCCATACTCGGTGTCGTTGGCGCGGCGGATAACCTCTTCTTCGCTATCAAAACGAAAGCAGGCGGCAACCGGTCCGAAGGTTTCTTCCTGAGCCAGCTGCATTTTCTCGTTGGCATCGGCGATAACCGTGGGCTGCCAGAAATTACCGCCCAGCGGGTGATGATCGCCGCCGGTGGTAATCCGGCCGCCTTTTTCCAGCGCGTCTTTAACGTGTTCCTGCACTTTTTCTACGGCGTTTTTATCAATCAGCGGCCCAACGATCACGCCGTCGTCCATACCGTTCCCCACTTTCAGCTTGCCGACCTCTTCAGAAAGCTGGCTGACAAAGCGGTCATAGATGCGGCTATGAATAAAGAAGCGGTTAACGCTGACGCACACCTGACCGGCATTGCGGAATTTATTGGCAATGGCGCCTTTAACCGCAGCGTCGATATCGGCGTCTTCAAACACAATGTATGGGGCGTTGCCGCCAAGTTCCATCGACACCTTTTTCATCGTTTCAGCCGCATTGCGCACCAGCAGTTTTCCCACCTGCGTGGAGCCGGTAAACGAGATTTTACGTACCCGCTTACTTGCCATAATCGCGTCGCTAATCGCCGACGTATCGCCCGCAACCGCGTTGAGCACGCCATCAGGCACGCCGGCTTTTTTCGCCAGAGCCAGCAGCGCAAACGCACTCAGCGGCGTATTGTTCGCAGGCTTGATAATTCCGGTACAGCCGGCCGCTAGCGCTGGCCCCAGCTTGCGCGTTAGCATCGCCATCGGGAAATTCCACGGGGTGATCGCCGCCACCACGCCAACCGGTTCGCGGGTAGCCAGGATTCGGCTACCGGCTTTAGCCGGGGGAATAATTTCACCGTTAGCGCGCTTTGCCTGCTCGGCGAACCATTGGATAAAGCTGGCGGCGTATTCAACCTCACCTTCGGCTTCTTTCAGCGGCTTGCCCTGCTCCGCCGTCATCAGTTTCCCCAGCCAGCTTTTATGTTCGATCATCAGCTGATACCAGCGATAGAGAATTTCTGAGCGTGATTTTGCAATGCGGGCGCGCCAGTCAGGGAAGGCCTGATATGCGGCATCAATAGCCGCTTCAGTTTCGCTTTTGCCTGCGCGCGCAACCCTGGCGATAAGGTCGCCGGTTGCGGGATTGAGCACCTCGAAGGTATCACTGAGGCTAAGCCACTGGCCGTTGACGAGATAACCCGTCCGGAACAGTTCATGCTGCTGCAGGGTCTGCATATTCATCTTGTCCTCCAGTTGTTTAAGCATCCTGAAGGATAAGTATAGATGGCAATAGCGGCCTGCCGCCGTAGGTGGGTACGCTTTCAGACAACAGGCGCTCAGAACGACGCGACTTTATATTTGCACCAGCGCATTTTGATATTTTTTCAGCATCATCACCAGCCGTGAAACGGGCTCGCTAACGCTAACGGGGGCCTGGTACTGCACCAGTTTTTGCTGATAAATGTCCAGTTCATCCAGCAGATGTTGAAAATAAATTCGACGACGGCTGTCGCTGCGCGCGGCGATCACCCGATCCGCACTGTGGCGCAGCTGCTTATGAAAGCCAGAAAGGTCAGCATTGACCGGCACATCCGCATTACGTAAACGCTGGTGGCATATAATCAGCGTCAAACCGATGCGGTATTTATCGATATCGCCGGGGAACAGGTTCAGCAATAAAAACAGCTGCTGGTAAAGCGCTGGCAGATGGTTTTCCTGACGGCGCGCTTTGTTGGTGGTCATCGCAGATACTGCGGCATACATCAGCCGGTTAAGCAGTTTACGACCGGTTCGGGCGCGAGAATTATCGCGGATCAGCAGGATCACCATCAGAGAAACAAAGCAGCCAATCACCTGGCCAAGAGTGTTATCCAGAAAGGCGTTGATGTTAAAAGACATCGGATTATCCAGGACCAGCACGTTGATCGTTCCCACCAGAGCTCCCAGGGTACCGATCTGCCGGCGCTGGGTCAGAATCCCGGCAATAAAGGCCATGACGCCCAGCGAAATGCAGAGCAATAGCATACTTTGCTGGGTTGCCGGCATGATGAAAGCAAAATAGAACAACCCCAGCGGCAGAGCGACGATCATGCCGTAAAGAAAGTCTTTTGCCATCATTAGCGGATTGGGCGTACGCATTGCCAGCGCGGTAATCACCGCCAGCATCACCATACAACCGCTGCCGGAGCTCCAGCCGGTCCATAACCAGAATAACGAGCCGGCGGCAGTGGCGACAAAAGTGCGGATACCGTTAATCATTGCATGATGGGTTTCGGCAGATCGCGCTTTGATCACCACTTCGCCTTCCATCACTTCTTCTTCCGTGCGGCTAATACTGCAGTTAGTATGCACGCCCTTCATCAGCAGGGAGTAGCGCGTCGCCGCGCCCACCCAGTTGCTGATAGTTTCAGGTGAGTTGCTGTTGCCGCCGGCGGTAATCACACGACGTAGCAGTTTTAAACGCTTACGAACTTCCTGCGCGCTTTCCACTGGTTGTTCAAAAAAGACGCGAAAATGAGGCGGGATGTATTCGCTGCTCGAATTCTGGATCAGAAAGGTTTCACCGGCCTGGGTTATCAGCATCAGCGACAGCGAATTCAGCGCCTTAAGGCGCCGGTTAACCCGCAGCCAACGGGAGGACTCCATCATCAGATTACTACGCATGCCGTTTAACGCCGTGGTACGCCGCACCAGCGCTGCCCAGGATTTATCAACATCGTCACGATCCTGATGTGCAACGCACAGCTGCATCAGGTGGTAATGTTCGATCAGCAGCGCTTCTATTTCACGATCGATCTCATTTTTAATCGATCGCGGCGAAAACAGCAGATCCGCCAGCACCGCACAGACAATGCCGATGATGATTTCACTACAGCGTTCAACGGCAAACTGCGGCGCTAACAGCAGCGAGCCCTGCGCATCGGCGCTGACGACGATAATTAATGCGGTGTAGCCTGCCAGCGCCAGGGCGTATGAGTTCTCAACCCGCACCAGCGAAGAAAGCCAGACGCAGCCACCGGCCCAGATACAGCACAAAAGCAGCATCACCACCGGTGCGCGGATAGTGGTTATCATGATCGCCAGCGCGGCGATGCAGCCGATAAAAGTACCGATAATACGCAGCATGCCGCGATAGCGAAGCGCGCCGGAATAGGGATCGCCGCCGGCGACAAATGCCGTGCCGCCGGCAACAATACAGGCAGTCATTACCGCCCAGCGCGGTGTCTCAAGATTAAAGTGAAAACCGATCGTCAGCGCCAGAACCAGCGCAAACGTCAGTTTTACCGGGAAACGAAGCTGATGCCAGGACATAGACGGCGCTTAACCGAATTCACGCAGGCGATTAACCAGCTTCATCAGCGGCGAAGTTTCGCGCTGCTGACGATCTTTTTCGCCGGTCACCACCACGGTCGCGGTTGTTCCTGCCGGATAGAGATTGCCGGGCTGCCTGTCGAGGCGAATACGCACCGGGACACGCTGCGCCAGCCGGACCCACTCAAGGTTGGAATCGACGGTCGCCATCCCTTTGCTGTCAACACTGGTACTGCTATTGGTGACGCCTGCGGCAATGCTTTCAACCGTGCCTTTCAATATCTGATTACTGCCAAGCGGGGTGATTTCCGCCCGGTATCCGGGATGAACGCCCGCCAGCTTAGTCTCTTCCATATAAGCTTGCAGGTAATAACTGCCGGCTTTTACCAGCGCAACCGCCGTTGAGCCACGGGTAATAAATTCGCCGGTATAAACGTTCAGATTAGTGACCCAGCCATCGGCAGGGGCGCTTACCGTGGTACGCGCCAGATCGAGTTTTGCCATATCGCGCACGGCGATAGCTTTCGCCAGCTGATGCTGCGTGGTTTGCAAATCGTTATTGGCCTGATCGATGGCCTCACGCGACATTGCCGAGGTTCCTAAGCGGTTGCGGCGCGATGCTTCACGCTGCTTTTCGGCGGCCAGCGACTGGTAATAGGCAACGTCGGCTTCATCTTCTTCCAGCGCTTTCTGGTAGCGCAACCGGTCAATGACAAACAGCACGTCGCCCTGCTTAACCCGTTGGTTATCATGCACCATGACCTGCGTTACCAAACCGGTAACGTCCGGAGCAATCGCGACGACGTCGGCACTGAATTTTGCATCGCGCGTCCAGGGCGATTCGGTATAAAACACCCAGGCACGGAAAATAACCACTACCGCGATGATGACCAGAATAAGCGTGATGGCGAAACGGGAAATTTTTCTTGTTAGAGCTTTCACTGTGACCTCAAACGAACAGGCGTGATACCAGATAAAACAAACAGCAATATAGCGCAGTATTGAAAAGTGCCGGATGCCAGACGAAATCATAGATGCCGGTTGGCGTCAAAACGCGACGCGCTAACCAGAACAGCATCAGTGCGATGATGATTTCGACAAATACGGGGGGAAACGACAGCCCAAATATGACAATAACCGGAAACACACTCATTTTTAGTCCTCAGGAAAAACGGACCGGCGCTCCCCTGATTAGCACCCGGCGCTGCTCTGCGACCGGATTGGTAACAGTTAACGGCTTGCTGATGACCAGGCTTAAGGTACATTATCAATGATAATCGCCACCGCCAAACATAAAGCTGCCGTAAAAACCAAACGCGACGTTAAGGGGCGATTACGGCAGGGAACACTTGCCAGAAACCGTATAGTAACGTTGTTTACTATAACTAAGCTAGCAAATGTGATCTAAATCACTTTTAAGCCAGAGTGAATAATGGAAAGACTCAAGGGGATGTCCGTCTTCGCCCGGGTGGTAGAGATGGGGTCATTTACTGCCGCCGCGCGCCAGCTCAATATGAGCGTTTCAGCTATCAGCCAGATTGTATCCCGGCTGGAGGACGAGCTACAGGTTAAGTTACTGAATCGCAGCACCCGCAGTATCGGACTTACCGAAGCCGGACGCATCTATTATCAGGGCTGTCGCCGCATGCTTTCTGAAGCACAGCAGGTGCATGAGCAGATTTATGCGTTTAACAATACGCCGGTAGGCACCTTGCGCATCGGCAGCTCCACGACCATGGCGCAGAATGTCCTGGCGCTGATGACGGCTGAAATGCTGAGGGAGTTCCCCGGCCTGACAGTAAACATACTGACTGGCAACCCGGTTCCCGACCTGATCACCGACGGCCTCGATTTGGTTATCCGCGTTGGCACACTCCAGGACTCCAGCCTGTATTCACGACGTCTCGGCAGTATGCCGATGGTGGTGTGCGCCGCACGCCGCTATCTTGCCGAACAGGGAATACCAGAAAAGCCTGCCGATTTGAATAATTTCACCTGGCTTGAATACAGCGTGCGCCCGGATAACAGCTTTGAGCTGGTATCCCCTGAGGGCACGGTATCGCGCCTTTCACCCCAGAGCCGCTACGCAACGAACGATCCCCTGACGCTCAATCGCTGGTTGAAAAGCGGCGTGGGCATTGCTTACGTCCCAATGCTGTGGGTGATCGATGAGCTTAACAATGGCGAAATCGAGACCCTGTTCAATGGCTATCAATCGCCGCCGAAGCCAGTTTATGCGGTCTACACCGAAAAAGATAAGCTTCCGCTAAAAGTCCAGGTCTGCATTAATTACCTGACCGACTACTTCGACAAAGTTGCGCAAACCTGGCATGCGCACCGGGATCAAAATTAACAACAGGCGTTCAGTAAACTGAACGCCTGCCAGATTGTGGTTAAATTTAAACGGGCGCTGGCGCGATTAGGCGGTGCCGCCAACGGTGATTTTATCCAGCTTAAGGCTGGGCTGACCCACGCCCACCGGCAGGCTCTGCCCCTCTTTACCGCATACGCCAACGCCTTTATCCAGCGCCAGATCGTTGCCGACCATAGAGATCTGCTGCATAGCCTCAATGCCTGAACCGATCAGCGTTGCGCCCTTCACCGGTTTCGTTATTTTCCCTTTCTCAATCAGCCAGGCTTCAGAAGTGGAAAACACAAACTTACCGGAGGTGATATCAACCTGCCCCCCGCCAAAGTTAGGTGCATACAGGCCGTAATCAACGCTTTCAATAATTTCCTGCTGGGTTGATGTACCCGCCAGCATGTAAGTATTGGTCATGCGCGGCATCGGCAGATGCGCATAGGATTCGCGCCGGCCATTCCCGGTGGGCGTCATGCCCATCAGGCGGGCATTCAGCTTGTCCTGCATGTAACCCTTGAGGATGCCGTTTTCAATCAGGACGTTGTATTGCCCCGGAACCCCTTCATCATCAATAGCCAGCGAACCACGCAGCCCGTCAAGCGTACCATCATCGACGACGGTACAGAGTTCGGAGGCCACTTTCTGCCCCATCTGCCCGCTGAAAACGGAGGTACCCCGGCGGTTAAAATCCCCCTCAAGCCCGTGACCGACGGCTTCATGCAGCAGCACACCCGGCCAGCCGGCGCCCAATACCACGGGCAGCGTTCCGGCGGGAGCGGCAACCGCCTCCAGGTTTACCAGTGCCATGCGCACCGCCTCCTTCGCCCAGGCTTCTGCCCGGACTTCGCCGTTATCATCAGCGAGGAAGAATTCATAGCCGGTACGTCCACCGCCGCCGCTGCTGCCGCGCTCGCGCTTACCATTTTCCTCAACCTGAACGCTGACCGACAGGCGCACTAACGGGCGAACGTCGGCCGCCAGGGTGCCATCTGTGGCCGCAACCAGCACCTGCTCATAAACGCCGCTAAGGCTGGCGCTGACTTCCTGAACCCGCGAGTCAGCGGCGCGCGCGGCTTTATCAACCCGGTGTAGCAGCGCGATTTTTTCTTCGCGCGACAGGCTTTGCAATGGGTCCTGGGCGGTATACAGCTGACGATTGACCACCGCGCCCAGCGTATGCGCCTGGCCATTTCCGGCTTCGCGCACGATGCTGCGCGCAGCGGTAGCACTGAGCTGCAGAGCATTCAGGGTTATCTGGTCGGCATACGCGAAGCCCGTTTTCTCGCCGCTAATGGCGCGTACGCCCACCCCCTGATCGATATTCCAGGAGCCATCTTTAATGATGCGGTCTTCGAGAACCCAGGACTCATGAAAGCTCGACTGAAAGTAGAGGTCGGCATAATCCACTTTACGCTCGGAAAGCTGACTAAGCAGCGTATACAGGTCTTGTGGATTGATGTTATTGGCAGCTAGTAACTGCTCACTTACCATATTTAGAGTCATGAATTCTCGCTCTGGCGTGTAGTACCAGCCGGGACTGGTAGCAGAAAAAACTTATAGTCTAGCCTGAGGCAATTCTCAGACGGCGTCAAATTCACTTCGCCTTGCTCTGTCTTGGCTGGCGCAGTACTTCATCAATTTTAGGTTTATCCAGCGGTCCGCTGATGTGATAACGCAGCACTGATATTTTACTCCATAGCGGACCCAGCACTTTGCTGGCGGCAAAAACCGCCGCGCCAACCACTGGATTTACCGCAAATGCCGTCGCCACCCCCACCGTTGTTGAGATTTCCGGCGCAACAACCGCCTCCATACTCAACTGACGGTTTACCAGATCAACCTCACCCTGCATCGCAATATCAGCTTCCAGACCATCCACTAACAGGTTGTCGCTATGCATGACGCCGTTTTCAATCCAGGCCGTGCCGTTGATTGAATCAAATGAGAATCCCTGGTTAAAGGTATCGCTGAAATCCAGCTGGAGCTTGCGTAACAGCGCATCGACGCTGAACAAACGCAAAATTTGTCCGGCACGGCCGGTATTCACATCAGCAATTTCCCCGGCGCCAAAATGCGTTTTCAGCGTGCCGCTCAGCGTCGATACAGAAGGCTGCCACGGCGTTGAACGCCAGTGCAGATCATAATCAATATTAAAGGGCGCATTGCGGATGGGTGACTCAACGCCAAACCAGTTAGCCGCATCATTCACATTTTTACCGCTGAGCTTGCCCTTCAGCGACGTGCGCATGTCTCCCGGTTTGTTGACCCACTCGCCGCTGAGCTGCAAACGCGCTTTTCCGATATCAATCAGGCCCTGGCTGAGGGTCAGCGTGTCCGCATTATGGGTCAGTCTGCCCTGAACCTTGCCGAAATTTTGCCCGCGCAGCCAGCACTGCTGGCAGCTCAGCTGTAGCGAAGGCCAGCGGCGGAAATCGACGGCGTTACTATCCTGCGGCAAAGGAGACGAGCCTTTGCCATTCGAGGCCCACTGCGGGTTGTAATAAAGGTACTTCAGGTCGACGTTCCACTGCGAACCCGGCGCGACTGCCAGCGTACCGTCAATTTCCTGACCTTTGGCCCGCACATTTAGCCCGCCGTGCTGGTCGTGCGTCAACGACGCATCCAGGTCGTGCCACTGCTGGCCGCCCAGTTCGAGCATCGGCGTATGCAGCTTCAGGTTACCAGGCAACTGCGAGGCCTGCGGCAGCGCAACGCTGTTTGCCGCAGAAGATGCGCGCCTGCCGCGTTTATTTTCCGAAGCCGGCTCATGGGAAGAGCCTAACAGCGCCAGCCAACGGTCGCCGTCCAGCGCCGGAAGATTCAGCACCATACCGCTGGTTTCCGGCAGCGGCGGCACGGATTTCGCGTCGTTAAGCCAGATACCGCGTTCAACGCGTAAAGGTTTAGTCAGCAGCCAGCGGCTGTTGAAAAACTGATTAGCGCCAGCTTTACCGCTGACCGTCAGCGTATTGATATCTCCGCTGGCGTTAACCGCAATGGGGAACGCACTATCGCCCGGCTTGTCCAATGGTGGAGGTAAGTGACTACTCACTCCCTTTAGATCGCTGCTAAAGTTAACTTTATAAGTGCTATGGCCTTTATGGGGCAGATCCACCGCCACGTTACTTTTCCAGGCAGCGCTGCCTTTTAGCTTATCGCCAAGCGATGCAGGCAGGCCCGGCAGTGCGTTCAACGCCCAGTTGCCGTTCAGATCGACGCCAATGTTAAAGTTATCAGCGCGCTCCCGGGTATTAAAGCGTACGTCCAGCGGCTGCCCCAGCCACTCGGCGCGCATCGCCTCGCTGTCGAGATCGCCGTTATTAAAACGAAAGCGCCCGCTGAGATTATGCAGCGTACTGCCAATAGGCTTAATCGTCAGGCTATTATTTTGCATCAGCACATCGCCGCTGGCACGCACGATGCCAAGCTTATGATCGAGCGGAATATCCAAATGTAAGCGACTACTCACTTCGCCGCCAATCGGCAATTCATTTAAAGCGGTCCCCAGAGTATCCCGCAGCGCTGACTGATTGAAATAGTCGCTGACGTCCGCCCCTTGCCCCCGCAGGTCGCCATCAATCAGCAGACGTTCTTTGCCGTAATCAGGAATGGTCGCGGAAACATTCGTCGCCTGAACCTTGCCGAGCATCGCTTCCCGCGCGTTCATCCACAGGCCGTCATTAATAAAATCGAGGTCGATAGCCAGATTCTGGATTGCCGGCCAGTCCGGCTGAAAAGCAAAGGTTGCATCGCGCAGTGGCACCGCCACCTCGAACATACCTTCATAATGCTTAAACGGGAACTGCTGCGGATTGCCTGAAAATAGCAACGTGGCGTCTTTAGTTTTACCGCCTTTTATCGCTCCGGTCAGATAATCCACCAGCGCTTTGCCCATTAGCGGCTGCGGGAAATAGCGCCAGGCTTCACGCGCGTCACTGACGTCAATGCCGGACAGGATAGCCAGGTGCGGCGGTCCGTTGGCGGGATTATTGAAGGTAAAGTCGCCGTGCGCTCTGACGGCGAGCGCCCGGAGATCAATATCACGCCCGCTGAGCGTAAAACCCTGAGGGCCATACAACCAGTTAACCACACCGGAAAGCGATTTAATTTGCAGTGGCGCTTTAAACATCCGCTGGTAATCCAGCGCGGTTTCCGGCAGCGCCAGGCGCAGCTGACCATCCGCCACGCTGCCGCTCAGCTCACCGTTCAGCTTCTGCATCTGCGGCAGCAGTTCCCACGCGTGCCAGCTCAGATTTTTCCAGCGCGCCTGAAAACGGGTTTGCTCCGGCTGGTTTAGCGGAATATCCAGCGCAATAGACTCAATCTGACCGCGCGGCTGCAGTTGCTGCCAGTTATCCACTAGCTGGGGAGAGAGCCGACTGGCCAGTGAAATAAAAGGCTCCAGCCGCGCGAGATCAAGCTGCGTGGCGCGAATGCGCAGCTCTTCCGGATGCGCCGGACCGGGCAAAAAGTCGCTTTCCGGCTGCCAGAGCATATCGAACCGACCTTGCGACCAGCTTTTGCCGTCGGTCATCAGATGGGTCTGCGGCAGGCTCAGCTGCCAGCCGCTATTGATGCGGCTAAAGTGCGCGGTCTGATTATCTACCTGCAGACTGTGAGATTGCCCCTCACCCTGCCAGCCAGCGCCGCCGCGCTTCAGCCAGAGATCGCCATCATAAATATTGCCATCTTTCAGGTTAATCCATGCCGCCAGCGTGAAGCGCGCGCTCTGCAACGTCGTGTTGTCTTTCACCCACTGGCCCAGCCACGGCTTGACGTCCACATCATCAGCCTGCATCCACACCCGGCCATCGTTCAGCAAGCCGTTGCTGTCGCGCAGATCCATGCGCACCTGCAACACCCCGTGCTGACCGTTCAGGCTCGACAGGCTCACTTCACCTTCGGCGCGATGGCGATTTTTTTCATTGAACCAGGTCAGTTTCGGCATTGCCAGCGTCAGCCGCTGGCCCGATGGCGCCGGAAAGCTCAGCTGGCTGTCACGTAAAATGAAGTGGTCGAACTGGTGCAAAAACAGCTTGTTGATATGATCGCGCTGGAAGTGGCGCGTTTCGTCACCGCCGCCGGTTAACGGCGTATTGGTTTTCAGATTAAGCTGGTAAAAGGTCAGGTCGCGAAACTGCCAGCGGCCATGTAGCAGCGACTGCCAGACGTTGAGCGCCAGATTGACGCGCGTTATTTTCAGCTCACCGCCATCTTTCATGGCAACGTGGACGTTACGAATATCCAGCGACGGGCCAAAATTTTGCCAGCGTCCGTTCAGTTCGCTGGCGTCTATTTGCAGCCCCGAAACGGAGGAAAGGGTATGCAGGATCGGCTGACGCCAGCTGTTAAGCATCGGCATCGCCAGGCGCAGCGCACTCACCATTAAAGCCACTATGACGATAATAGCAGCACAGGTCAGTAACAATATCCGCGGCAGTTGCCTCACTCCCCTCTCCTTGTCCAGCGTGACGCTCACACGTTGGCTCGCATCTTTTCTACCTCTGCGCGCCATGCCGGCAAAGCATATTCAGGCAGCAACCGCTAGTTTAGCGTATTTTATCCGCAACTTTTAAGGCCGTAGCCCGAAATTAAGCTAAAAACGCGGGCTTTTCATATCAAACGTTATTACATCATCACCACATCAAACTGCTCTTGAGTGTAGAGCGGTTCGATCTGTACTTTTACTTCTTTGCCAACGAACAGCTCCACTTCCGCCAGCGCATGCGACTCATCGCTTTTCAGCGCGTCGCCGACGGTGGGCGAGGCGTAAACCAGAAAGCGGTCGGAATCGTAAGCATGATGGACGCGCACAATCTCGCGCATAATTTCATAGCATACCGTTTCAACCGTCTTCAACGTACCGCGGCCCTTACATACCGGACAATGGCCGCAAAGTACGTGCTCAATGCTCTCGCGCGTTCGCTTACGCGTCATTTCGACCAGTCCCAGCTGCGAAAATCCGTTAATGCTGGTTTTCACCCGATCTTTGCTCATAGCCTGTTCAAGCGAGTGCAGCACCCGGCGGCGGTGATCTTCATTACTCATATCGATAAAATCGATAATAATGATGCCGCCAAGGTTACGCAGGCGCAGCTGGCGGGCTATCGCCTGGGTGGCTTCGATGTTGGTGTTGAAAATAGTTTCATCAAGATTACGATGGCCGACAAACGCGCCGGTATTAATATCGACGGTGGTCATCGCTTCGGTCTGATCGATGATCAGATAACCGCCAGACTTCAGCTCGACTTTGCGGTCGAGCGCGCGCTGAATTTCGTTTTCCACATCGTACAGATCGAATATCGGCTGTTTACCATTGTAGTGCTCAAGCTTGCCGGTCATATCAGGAATGTATTCACTGGTAAACTCCAGCAGCTGCTCAACCGTCAGGCGTGAATCCACCCGAATGCGATCCAGCTTGGCGCCGGCAAAATCGCGCAAAATACGCTGAGCCAGGGCAACCTCGCCATACAGGCGGCAGCGAGTCTGATTGCGCTTTTTACGCTCCATCACTTTGGTCCACAACCGCTTGAGGAAAGCCGCGTCAGAGGCCAGCTCCTGCTCGCCGATCCCCTCCGCTGCGGTACGGATGATATAGCCGCCCTGCTCATCGCAGTATCCCTGAACCACGGCTTTAAGGCGCTCGCGCTCGGCCTCGCTTTCAATGCGCTGAGAAACGCCGACGTGCGAGGCGCCGGGCATAAACACCAGATAGCGTGACGGCAGGGTGATATCCGTGGTCAGGCGCGCGCCTTTGGTGCCAAGCGGATCTTTCACCACCTGTACCATCAAATCCTGCCCCTGACGGACCAGCTCGGCGATGTCGCGCACGGCAAAATTTTTCTGCTCTTCACCCGCCACGCATTCGGTATGCGGCATAATATCCGAGGCGTGGAGAAATGCGGCTTTATCCAATCCAATATCGACAAAAGCCGCCTGCATCCCCGGCAGTACACGGCTAACTCGGCCTTTGTAGATATTGCCCACGATGCCGCGACGCGCGTCGCGCTCAATGTGGATCTCCTGCAGGATGCCGCCGTCAATATAGGCGACTCGCGTTTCGGAAGGGGTAATATTAACCAGTAGCTCAGCTGTCATGATGCTCTCCTGTCATCCGCAGCGATTGAAACTGGCTGAAAAGCTCAGCGGTTTCTACCAGCGGCAGACCGACTACCGCATGATAACTGCCGTTAATTTTGCGGACAAAGTTCCCGCCCAATCCCTGAATACCATAAGCTCCCGCTTTATCCATCGGCTCGCCGCTGGCGATATAGTGCGCAATATCATCCGCCGTCAGGTGGCGAAACGTCACCTCCGTTTGCACCATCGTCTGCAGACAGCGCTGGCGATCGGCAAAAGCAATAGCCGTCATTACCTGATGAGTCTCCCCGGAAAGGGCACTGAGCATCTGCGTTGCGGCGGCGGCATCGGCCGGCTTTTCCAGCACCTCGCCATTCAGAACGACGATGGTATCTGCACCCAACACCGGGAGATCTTGCGCGGCCATAGCGACGCCCGCCAGCGCTTTGTCACACGCCAGGCGCCTGACGTACTGCTCAGCGCTTTCACCCGTCAGGCGTTGTTCTTCAACGTCAGTAATAAGGCGGCTAAACACCAGTCCAAGCTGGGTAAGTAACTCATAGCGTCGCGGCGAACCGGAAGCCAGATAAAGGGAGGTCATAGATGTCCTTATTGTACGGCAAACTGACGACGAACTTTTCTCATCAATAAGAATAGCCAGGGCCAGAGAATACCATCAACCAGGCTACTCCAGAAAATTTCCGGCCGGAATGAGACGTTAATCACCAGGAACTCCGACCAGAACACGATGACATCCATCGTCAGAGAAAGCACCATGACCATCAGCGCCTGCTGCCAGAGCGCCAGATTGCGGAAGAGCTGAAATTTAAAGGCCACCAGATAGGTAATAATACTTAACGCCAGCGCCCTGACCCCCAGCGTTGAACCTGAAACCAGGTCCATTATGCCGCCCATCACGAAACCGGTACCGACGCTGACCCGATGAGGTAGCGCCAGCGTCCAGTAGATAACGATCAGCATTAGCCATGAAGGCCGGAACATATAAAACTGCGCCGGCCAGGGCATAATTTGTAATATCAAAGCAAATAAAAAAGAAAGCCAGATCACCCAGCGACCGTGGCTGCGGTAGCCGCTCAAGGGTGACCTCCACCAGCATTCGTCTGCCCGCGCGCAGCGGGAGAGGTGCCGTTACGTGAGTCTGCGGACTGAACGCGCTTCATCCCGCCGGCGCCGGCGCTACCAGCAGCGGCCGGGGTCTGATTTATTGAACCCGATGCTGGCAGCGGGCCTGGCGCGGTCGTACCCGGCGCGATCGGCGCTGGCGGTCCCATCGCCCCCGCCGGCGGCAGAACCTGAGGCATCATTTGCATCAGGCGCTCGTTGGCCACGCGATGCACCTCCTGCGGCGACATCGGCCTGGTGCCATCCCGGTCCGCGCCCCAAAGCAATAACAGGTAGCGCAGTCGCTGTAAGCCCGCGGTTGGACGCGCCTGAATTACCGTATAAGCGCGCTGGGTATCAACTTTGACCGATGAAACCACCGCGACCGGATACCCTTCAGGGAAGCGTCCACCCAGACCGGAGGTGACCAGCACGTCACCCACGCGAATGTCAGTATTGCCCGGCAGATGCTCAAGCTGCAGATCTTCCGTACAGCCGTTACCGGCGGCAATCACGCGGATATCATTACGCAGCACCTGAACCGGTAGCGCATGGGAAGGATCGCAAATCAGCAGCACGCGGCTGGTATATTTCGCGACAGCAATCACCTGCCCCACCACGCCTTTGTCACTGATAACCGGCTGACCTTCATAAACGCCGTTGGCGCTGCCTTTATCAATCACCACCTGGTTACTGTAAGGGTCGGTGCTGGTCGAGATGACCTGCGTCACCATTTTATGTTCGTCCTGACGCAGCGGCGATCCCAGCAGCTCGCGCAGCCTGGCGTTTTCCTGCTTATATTGCCCTAACAGCAGGAGCTCGCTGTTTTTCATTATTAGCTCGCGCTGCAGCGCTTTATTTTCCAGCTCAAGCTGCTGGCGCGAGGTCAGGGAATCAGAAATGCTATCCAGAACCTGGCTGGGTCCGTTAGCCAGAAAGTAGAAGGGACTGACAGCGGTATCCATATAGGTACGGATACGAGAGAACGCGCCCAGCCGACTGTCTGCCACTATCACCACAATGGCAACCAGCACGGCTAAAAACAGGCGCAGCTGCAGGGAAGGGCCCCTGCTAAAAATTGGCTTCATAAAAGGTGCGTATTCCTCGACAACAAGAGACGGGCGGTTAAACCGCCCCCAGGCTGTGGCCCCTCTCTGGTCACGGACCCGTCGCCATCGCGACGCTCACAGCCTGATACAGACGACTTATTCTTCGCTGAACAGGTCGCCGCCGTGCATGTCGATCATTTCCAACGCCTTACCACCACCGCGCGCCACACAGGTCAACGGGTCTTCAGCAACGACGACCGGAATTCCGGTCTCTTCCATAAGCAGACGATCAAGATTACGCAGCAGCGCGCCGCCGCCGGTGAGCACCATACCACGCTCAGAGATATCGGAAGCCAGCTCTGGCGGGCATTGCTCCAGCGCCACCATCACCGCGCTAACGATCCCCGTCAGCGGCTCCTGTAGCGCTTCAAGAATTTCATTAGAATTCAGCGTGAATCCACGCGGAACGCCTTCAGCCAGATTACGTCCGCGCACCTCAATTTCACGCACTTCGTCACCGGGATAAGCGGAGCCAATTTCGTGCTTGATGCGTTCAGCGGTAGCTTCGCCAATCAGCGAGCCGTAATTGCGTCGCACATAGTTGATAATAGCTTCATCAAAGCGATCGCCGCCAATGCGTACTGAAGAAGAGTAAACCACGCCGTTCAGCGAGATAACCGCAACCTCTGTTGTCCCACCGCCGATATCAACCACCATCGAACCTGTTGCTTCGGAGACCGGCAGACCCGCGCCGATAGCCGCGGCCATCGGTTCTTCAATCAGGAATACTTCGCGCGCGCCAGCGCCCTGCGCCGACTCACGAATTGCGCGTCGTTCGACCTGGGTCGCGCCAACCGGGACGCACACCAGCACGCGCGGGCTTGGGCGCATGAAGCTGTTACTGTGAACCTGCTTGATGAAGTGTTGCAGCATCTTTTCGGTGACGAAAAAGTCGGCGATAACGCCATCTTTCATCGGACGAATCGCGGCAATGTTGCCGGGGGTACGACCCAGCATCTGTTTAGCATCATGCCCGACAGCGGCCACGCTTTTAGGTGATCCGGCACGATCCTGACGGATGGCAACGACGGAAGGCTCATTGAGGACAATGCCCTGTCCTTTTACATAAATCAGGGTATTCGCGGTACCCAGGTCAATGGACAAGTCGTTGGAAAACATGCCACGAAATTTTTTAAACATACTAAAGGATAATCCTGCAAGCTGGGGGCGGAATTTAAAATCCGCTTACTTTACCAACCACGCGCAACAGCGACAAGGCGCAAAATCGACCTGAGCCGGTGAAAAAATCACCAACTCCAGCATCTAAGATAATTCTTAGACACATTTAAAATGCACAAAGCCGTATCTACACCACTTTCCTCTGCCCGGTTGAAACAATAAGCGGCTATTACTGTTATAAAATTTAACATTTTTCTCGGTTTCGCTCTGGCTCGCCGGCGAAACTTTCCGGGGACCACAACCGCGCGATGATTCTACGTCAAATTACGCGCGGCGGCAGGTCAACCTTTCATTCAGGGCGAATATTTTTTTGGTTGCGGTTAACTAACAGCGTCGCAGCAAAAAAATCTCCCTGCCCACCGGTGACGCCCAGTTTCTCCAGGGTTCGCCATTCCTGTGCATTTTTCACCCCGGCAGCAAAAACCCGGGTCGGCGTCTTAGCACAAACGTCCACCAGGCTACGTACAAACAGCTGGTTTTCCGTACGGCGATCGATATTACGTACCAACCCCGGGTGAAGCTTAATCAGCTCGACCGAAAACTGCTTGATGTAGGCGGTACTGACTACCGTTAAACCAGCCTGGTTAACCGCCACCCGGCAGCCAAATCCATATAACAATCGAAAGACAGGCTGTAATCGGCTGATGTGTTGACAAACATCCGCCTCAGCAAGTTCAAATAAAATGCGTTTTCTTTGCGATATGCTGCACTGGAGCAAGGTATCGCGCAGCCAGTTAATGAATGAGCGCTGCAGCAATGAGTCAATCGTTACCGGTACGGCGAGGGCTTCCTGCGGCCACATATCCAGCAGCGACAAGATGCCGCTTACCATCTGGCGATCGTAATTCTCCGCCATGCCCATCTGCTGGACCATCGGCAGATATTCTGCCGACAGCACCTCTTTTTCACCGTCAAAAATACGCGGCATCATCTCACGATGATGGACAACATTATCGCTGGTTAACGCCGGCTTCTGATACAGCCGCGTACCGCCGCGATTAAGGGTTTGCTCCAGCAGCGTGCGCCACTTCACGCTACCGCGGCCAAAGATTTGCGAGGTGCCTTCACCTATTGACCAGCTATTCCCTCCCTGCAGGGCGGCATTACGCGTAGCCCGCTCCACGCTGTCCATGACCTGCTGCGTCGTCTGTTCGCTATGCCAGGCGGTGATGCCGATATGGATCATGTCATTACGATCGAACAAGCGGGTAGGCGGCAGAGAGTCGACAGCGTTTATCAACTGGGCGGCGATGCTGTCAGCTTCCTTTAACGTTCGGTGAGGCAGTAATACCGCATAATCGCTGCGAAAATAGCGCGCCAGCAACGCGCCGGGATAGCGCATAATAAATGTGGAAAGCATATTCACAATATCAAACTGGTACTCATCGATGCGGTGCGTGCCCCAGCGCTCGCGAACTGACTCTATATCCGGCAGGCGGATCATCATCACCACGCCGTGCGTGCCTACGTTTTCAGGATCTTCCAACAGATTAGTAAGCTGGCTATCGAAGAACAGGCGATTATACAAACCGGTGTGGGCGTCCTGCGAGGCAAAAGCGCGGATCAGCGTATCGATGCGAATGCGCTGTTCGCCAGACTCCCGCAGGTCAGCGAGCAGCAGGTCGAGGGCGCTACTGGTTCGCGGCGGCCACTCATGTACCGACCCCTGCTCCACGCTGCCGCGCTCGCCGGTGAGAATGCGCCCGGCGCGGGCTTCCAGCTGCTCCATTCCTTTTAGCTGCCGGTAAAGCCAGCGATTAGCCACCAGCAGGATTATCATCATCAACAGCACCACAACGCCAACCGCAGCCATCAGCGAAGAGCCAATCAACGAGGTGAACCAGGTTTTCAGGGTGTCCAGCCAAAAAATGCGCAGCTCCAGCTGGGGATGATGGGGCAATCTGATGCGGGTCTCGGCGTAACGATTCGGCTCATCGCTGATCAGCGCGTCCTGATGCTGCATCACCTGCAACAGCGTCTTATCCTGCTGTACCAGATCGATACGCACGATTTGCATTGGCAGCATCATTTTGCGCAGCCAGTCGCCGATTTCAACGGGCTGCTGATGCTGCAAAGCCTCATCGACTTCCATGGCGATGATATGTACTCGCTTCTCGACGCGCTGATTACCCAGCCAGAAAAAACTCACTAAGCAGCCGACCAGCATTAACAGCATTGCCAGCACGCTAAGAAAGGTAATAAACGCAGAAAGTTTGGTGGTTAATCGCATCCCTGTGCCTGTATTCACTGCGGTTTATGAAATCATCACTCGTCAGACTCAGTCCAGTAAGCCAGGGCGGTGACGGCCTGTCAGCAATTTGTAACGGCTGTGGCAGCTGGAAAAATACCACAACTTTCGCAGCCTGGCTTGCCCGATATCACGCAGAATGGAATTTTCGCGAGTATAGTTTGTTAATATCCATTTTCGCCGACAATCACCTATTTTTCAGGAGATTCTTATGCAGGCTTTGTTACTGGAACAGCAGGACGGACAGACGCAGGCACAACTGCGGGATATCTCACCGGATGCGCTACCCGAGGGCGAGGTTACCGTTGAAGTGGACTGGTCAGGCATAAACTATAAAGATGCGCTGGCCATTACCGGAAAAGGGAAGATTATTCGTCAGTTCCCGATGGTTCCCGGCATCGACTTCGCCGGACGCGTGCTGCACAGCAGCGATCCGCGCTTTCATCACGGCCAGTCAGTGATTCTCACCGGCTGGGGCGTCGGCGAAACGCACTGGGGCGGGCTGGCTGAACAGGCAAGGGTGAAAGCCGACTGGCTGGTTGCCATGCCGGAAGGGCTGGACAGTCGTAAAGCGATGGTTATCGGTACCGCCGGCTTTACCGCCATGCTGTGCGTAATGGCGCTGGAAGACGGCGGCATTACGCCACAGAGCGGTGAAATACTGGTGACCGGCGCCGGCGGCGGCGTTGGCAGCACCGCCGTCGCGCTGCTGCATGCGCTGGGCTATAAGGTCTGCGCCCTGAGTGGCCGTAGCGCAACCCACCCGATGCTACAGCAGTTGGGAGCGGATACCATTATTGGCCGGGAAGCGCTAAACGGCGATTGTCGTCCGCTGGAAAAACAGCGCTGGGCTGGCGCCATCGATACCGTGGGCGATAAAGTGCTGGCCAACCTGTTAACCCAGATTCACTACGGCGGCGTTGTCACCGCCTGCGGTTTGGCCGGCGGCGTTAACCTGCCGACGACCGTTATGCCGTTTATTTTGCGCAACGTTCGCCTGCAAGGCATTGATTCAGTTAGCGTACCCGTCGCGCGCCGCGTTGAAGTCTGGAGGCGGCTGATCAAAAACCTGCCGGCAACCTATTACCAGTTGGCTACCCGTGAAGTGGCGCTGGCGGATGCCGCTGAAGCCGCACGCCAGCTGCTGGCGAACAACGTTACCGGTCGTACGCTGGTCAAAATACGCTAACCTTGCCGCGCCCTGACAGCAGTTCAGGGCGCTGCTCGGCTGGGAAATTTCATATTTAACGCTAAAAACTCGCCGCCAATGCGGATTGATCTCATGCTTACTGCCAGAGCTGCAGACTTTATGGGAGACCGCAATGAACGCACCGTTCAATAAATTCACTGAAAATGACGTAACACCCGAGGCGATTTTCAACGCCAACCGGCGTCAGCTTTTGAAACGGCTGGGGCTCGGCGCGGCGGCGATAAGCCTGCCCGGCATGGTGCAGGCCGATGTTCTTTCATGGTTCAAGGGTAACGATCGTCCGAAGGCCCCCTCGGGTAAAAAGCTGGCGTTTAGCCAGCCGGAACAATACCAGGCAAAGCTGACGCTGACGCCGGAAGATAAGGTTACCGGTTACAACAACTTTTATGAGTTCGGGCTGGATAAAGCCGATCCGGCGGCCAATGCCGCCAGCCTGAAAACCGACCCGTGGAAAATCGAAATCGGGGGCGAGGTGGCCCGGCCCATGACGCTCGATATGGATGACATCGCTAAGCGCTTTACCTTTGAACAGAGAATTTATCGCATGCGCTGCGTTGAAGCCTGGTCAATGGTAGTCCCCTGGATTGGCTTTGAATTGGGCAAATTACTGAAAGCCGCAGAACCCACCAGCAACGCACGCTACGTCGCCTTTCAGACGGTGTTTGCGCCGGACCAGATGCCCGGCCAGAAAGATCGCTTTATCGGTGGTGGCCTGCCCTATCCCTACGTTGAAGGATTAAGGCTGGATGAGGCGATGCATCCTCTGACACTGTTGACTACTGGCGTATACGGCAAAGCGTTGCCGCCGCAAAACGGCGCGCCAATTCGCCTCACGGTGCCGTGGAAATATGGCTTCAAAGGCATCAAGTCGATTGTCAAAATAATGCTGGTAAAAGATATGCCACCCACCACCTGGAACCTGTTGGCGCCCGGTGAGTATGGCTTTTACGCTAACGTTAATCCCCATGTCGATCATCCTCGCTGGTCGCAGGCTACCGAGCGCTTCATTGGCTCTGGCGGGATCCTTGATGTTAATCGGCAGCCAACATTGTTATTTAACGGCTATGCTGATCGGGTCGCATCCCTTTATAAAGGGCTGGATTTACGGGAGAACTTCTAAGTGCGGCGACTCAATGTTAAACAAATCGGCTGGCTAAAAGTTGTGCTGCACATGGCGGCTTTTCTGCCGCTACTCTGGCTAATCCTGTCGATAAATCAGGGATGGTTCAGCGCCGATCCGGCGAAAGATATTCAGCACTTTACCGGCCGCATGGCCTTAAAATTGCTGCTGGCGACCCTCGCCGTGACGCCGCTTGCACGCTACGGCAAGCAGCCACTGCTAATTCGCGTGCGCCGCCTGCTGGGACTGTGGTGCTTTGCCTGGGCCAGCCTGCACTTAATCAGCTATTCGCTGCTGGAGCTTGGCATCAACAATCTTAGCCTGCTGGGTGAAGAATTGGTTTCGCGTCCCTATCTGACGTTGGGCATCATTTGCTGGTTTATTTTGCTGTTACTGGCGCTGACATCTTTTCAGCGCGCGCAGAGAAAATTAGGTAAGCGCTGGCAAACACTGCACAACGCCATCTATCTTGTGGTTATCCTTGCGCCGATTCACTACATCTGGTCAGTTAAGATACTTTCTCCGCAACCGCTGATCTATGCCGCTATCGCGCTAATTCTGCTGGTATGGCGCTGGAAAAAGTTTGCTAACTGGTGGCAATAATGTGGCCTGTACCGCATATCCACTATCCAGACGCAGGTCATAGCGGCCTGAGGTTGATAATCTTCGCTGATAAGACCAGTATTTAGCTGCTAATTGCGCTGATATCGTTATAATGCCCGCCTTTACTCGTCAGGAAAGTGCCTTTTTTGCAGTTAAAGGTGACAAATGTCTTTTCGCGAGGTATTTTGTGCGATGCTCATGTTATCGCAGGAGATGGCAGCAAGATGACCATGAACTTCCACATATTGCTTTTGAACGGTCCAAACCTCAATCTGCTGGGGACGCGCGAGCCAGATAAGTACGGCAGCACCACCTTAAGCGAGATTGTCAGCCAGTTGACCGAACGCGCGGCAAATATGGGCGTCACTCTGAGTCATCTCCAGTCAAATGCGGAATATCAGCTGATTGACCGCATTCATGAAGCACGTGGCAAAGTCGATTACATCATTATTAATCCCGCGGCCTTCACCCACACCAGCGTTGCGTTGCGCGACGCGCTGCTGGCCGTGAGCATTCCTTTTATCGAAGTTCATCTGTCGAATGTACACGCTCGCGAACCCTTCCGTCATCACTCTTATCTTTCCGATATTTCGGCTGGCGTTATCTGCGGGCTGGGTGCTGACGGCTATACGTGGGCGTTACAAACGGCAGTCAAACGTCTGCAACATTCTAAATAAACCAAGTACGGAACCCCTTCATGGATATTCGTAAGATAAAAAAACTGATCGAACTGGTTGAAGAATCAGGTATTGCTGAACTGGAAATTTCTGAAGGTGAAGAGTCAGTTCGCATCAGTCGAGCACCTGTAAACACCGGTTATCCTGTTATGCAGCAGGCTTATGCTCCGCAATTTCAACCGCAACCAGCGCTTGCTACCGCCGTTGCTCCGGTTGCTGCGCCAGTGGCTGAAGCGCCGGCCAGCGCAGAGTTGAGCGGTCATATCGTGCGTTCCCCGATGGTGGGTACCTTCTATCGTACGCCAAGCCCTGATGCTAAAGCATTCGTGGAAGTCGGCCAGAAAGTTAATGCAGGCGATACCCTGTGCATTGTTGAAGCAATGAAGATGATGAACCAGATTGAAGCTGACAAGTCTGGCGTGGTGAAAGCCATTCTGGTCGAAAGCGGCCAACCTGTTGAATTCGACGAGCCGCTGGTCGTCATCGAATAACGAGGCGTACCATGCTGGATAAAATTGTCATAGCTAATCGTGGAGAGATCGCCCTGCGCATCCTCCGCGCCTGTAAAGAATTAGGCATTAAGACCGTTGCCGTGCATTCAAGTGCGGACCGCGATCTCAAACACGTCCTGCTGGCGGATGAAACCGTGTGTATCGGGCCACCGCCTTCAGTAAAAAGTTACCTTAATATTCCTGCGCTGATTTCGGCGGCCGAGATTACCGGCGCGGCAGCAATCCATCCTGGCTACGGCTTTTTGTCTGAGAACGCCGATTTTGCTGAGCAGGTTGAGCGTTCCGGCTTTATCTTCATTGGCCCGAAAGCGGACACAATCCGCCTGATGGGCGATAAGGTGTCCGCCATTAACGCCATGAAAAACGCCGGCGTTCCCTGCGTGCCCGGTTCAGGTGGCCCGCTCGGCGATGACATGGATAAAAACCGTGAAGTCGCGAAAAAAATTGGCTACCCGGTGATAATCAAAGCCTCCGGCGGCGGCGGCGGACGCGGCATGCGCGTAGTGCGTGCTGAAAAAGATCTGGAACATTCCATCACGATGACCCGTGCGGAGGCGAAAGCCGCCTTCAATAACGATATGGTCTACATGGAAAAGTACCTGGAGAATCCGCGCCATATTGAAATTCAGGTCATGGCAGACGGCCAGGGCAACGCTATTTATCTGGCTGAGCGCGACTGTTCAATGCAGCGCCGTCACCAGAAAGTGGTGGAAGAAGCGCCAGCACCGGGCATTACGCCGGAACTGCGCAAATTCATCGGCGAGCGCTGCGCCAACGCCTGTATTGAAATCGGCTATCGCGGTGCGGGCACCTTTGAGTTTCTGTATGAAAACGGCGAGTTCTACTTCATTGAAATGAATACGCGTATTCAGGTAGAGCATCCGGTTACTGAAATGATCACCGGCGTCGATCTGATCAAAGAGCAGCTGCGAGTTGCTGCCGGCCAGCCGCTGTCGCTGAAGCAGGATGAGGTAAGAATCAAAGGCCACGCGGTTGAATGCCGTATTAATGCTGAGGATTCAAGCACCTTCCTGCCAAGCCCCGGCAAAATTACGCGCTTCCATGCGCCGGGCGGCTTTGGTGTTCGCTGGGAGTCACACATTTACGCCGGCTACACCGTGCCGCCGTACTATGACTCCATGATCGGCAAGCTGATTACCTATGGCGATACCCGTGAAGTCGCCATCGCCCGTATGAAGAATGCCCTTGCAGAATTGATCATCGACGGCATTAAGACCAACGTTGAGCTGCAAATGAAAATCATGTCTGATGAGAACTTCCAGAAAGGTGGTACCAACATCCACTATCTGGAGAAGAAATTAGGCATTCACGAATAGTGATGCCCGGCATCACGCTCCGTGTAAAGGCCGGTTTACCGGCCTTTTTCTTTATGCCCATTGCAAGGTGAAATGCATGGACAGTCGCTTTATTCAGGCACACAGAGAAGCGCGCTGGTCGTTCTGGCTGGCGGTGGCTTATCTGGTGCTCTGGGCTCTGACAGCCGGGCTTGCCGGTTCGCAGGCCGGCATTACCGGCCTTCCCCGCTGGTTCGAGCTTTCATGCCTACTGGTGCCGTTGCTGTTTATACTACTTTGCTGGCTGATGATCCGCATGGTGTTTCGCGATATCCCGCTGGAGGATGACAATGACGCGCCAACTTGAGGTCATTTTGCCGCTGTTGGGCTATCTGCTGCTGGTCGCCGGCCTGTCGCTATACGCAATGCGTAAGCGGCGTGAAGGGAATTTCCTTAATGAATATTTCCTCGGCGGCCGTTCAATGGGCGGCTTCGTGCTGGCCATGACGCTGGCGGCGACCTATATCAGCGCCAGCTCCTTCATCGGCGGCCCAGGCGCCGCCTATAAATATGGACTGGGCTGGGTGCTGCTGGCGATGATCCAGGTGCCAACCGTCTGGCTCTCACTCGGCGTACTGGGTAAAAAGTTTGCCATCCTTGCCCGCCGCTATAATGCGGTGACCCTCAATGACATGCTCTATGCGCGCTACGGCAGCACGCTGCTGGTGTGGCTGGCTAGCCTGAGCCTGCTGGTGGCATTTATTGGCGCCATGACGGTACAGTTTATTGGCGGCGCGCGCCTGCTGGAGACCGCCGCCGGCATTCCTTACAACACCGGGCTGCTGATTTTTGGCGTCACTATCGCCTTTTACACCGCCTTTGGCGGCTTTCGCGCCAGCGTACTGAATGATGCCATGCAGGGGCTGGTGATGCTTGCAGGGACCTTCCTGTTGCTGTTCGCAGTTATCCATGCGGCCGGAGGCACCGGTCAGGCGATAGCGAAGCTGCAGCAGATAAACCCGCAGTTAATCGCGCCCGGCGGGGCTGACAATATCATCACGCCAACCTTTCTCGGCTCCTTTATCATCCTGGTATGCTTTGGCGTCATTGGCCTGCCACACACCGCCGTGCGCTGCATCTCTTACAAGGACAGTAAGGCGGTCCATCGCGGCATGTTTCTCGGCACCATCGTGGTGTCGGTACTGATGCTGGGAATGCATCTGGCGGGCGCGCTGGGTCGGGCGGTACTGCCGGATCTGAAAGTCCCGGATCTGGTGATCCCGACGCTGATGCTCGAAGTATTGCCGCCCTGGGCGGCCGGCGTATTCCTGGCGGCGCCGATGGCGGCCATTATGTCATCGGTCAATGCGCATCTGCTGCAATCTTCCGCCACGATAATCAAAGACCTTTATCTGCGAATCGCGCCACAGCATGCGGCTAACGAAAAGCGCCTGAAGCGCATTTCCGGGATGGCAACGCTGCTGCAGGGTATACTGCTGCTGTTGGCGGCCTGGCGGCCGCCTGAGATGATCATCTGGCTTAATCTGTTATCCTTCGGCGGTCTCGAAGCTGTCTTCCTCTGGCCGCTGGTGCTGGGCCTTTACTGGCAGAATGCCAATGCAGCGGGCGCCCTGGCCAGCCTGATAGCCGGCGCCGTGAGCTATACCTTGCTGGCCAGCTTTAATCTGCAACTCTGGGGATTTCACCCCATCGTGCCTTCGCTGGCTTTCAGCTTGCTGACTTTTATTATTGCTAACCGTTTTGGCCGGGCTGCTCCTCAGCCGTCGGCCCCATGACTGAAAAGAGAATGCTATGCCCTGGATACAGATGAGAATTAACACCACCGGCGCTCAGGCGGAAGAGCTTGGCGATGCCCTGATTGAGCAAGGTGCGGTATCTGTAACCTTTCAGGATACCCACGACACGCCGGTTTTTGAGCCGCTGCCCGGAGAAACCCGGCTGTGGGGAGACACGGACGTGATCGGACTGTTCGATGCCGAGACAACCATGGACGAAGTGGTCAATGCGCTGGCAGATCACCCGCTGCTGGGCGCCGACTTTCGCCACAAAATTGAACAGATTGAAGATAAAGACTGGGAGCGCGAATGGATGGATAACTTCCACCCGATGCGCTTTGGCCAGCGCCTGTGGATTTGCCCCAGCTGGCGTGACGTGCCCAATCCCACAGCGGTCAACGTGATGCTCGATCCGGGACTGGCCTTTGGTACCGGAACCCATCCGACCACGGCACTCTGCCTGAGCTGGCTTGACGGCCTTGATTTAGCCGGAAAAACGGTGATCGACTTCGGCTGCGGCTCGGGCATCCTCGCCATTGCGGCACTGAAGCTGGGCGCTGCGCAGGCCATCGGTATCGACATCGATCCGCAGGCTATCCAGGCTAGTCGCGACAACGCGCAGCGCAATGGCGTTTCCGAGCGCCTGGCGCTCTATCTACCCCAGCAGCAGCCGGCCAATCTGCACGCCGACGTGGTGGTCGCCAATATTCTTGCCGGTCCCCTACGCGAGCTGGCACCGCTTATCAGCGTGCTGCCAAATGCCGGCGGCCATTTGGGCCTGTCCGGCATCCTGGCAAGCCAGGCTGAGAGCGTTAGTGAGGCCTACAAAGGCCTCTTTGCTCTCGATCCGGTGGCAGAGAAAGAAGAATGGTGTCGCATTACCGGGACAAAGCGCTAACTTGCTCAGCGGGCCGTCAGCATGGGAGTAGCCCGGCCGCCAACCGACAGGCTTGGTAATATCGCCGGTCTGCGCAAGCTGGCCTGAACAAACTATGTGCAGTTATTGTGGCAAATTTCAGCGGCATATGTAACGCCCGAAGCCTGCCAGGGCGTGGATTATCCCGTAATTCGATTCTTTAAAAGAAAAATTTTTGCTCACAATTTCAGCATAATTAGCTAACTTGTTGTTATAAAAAGCGATTGTAAAGTCATGCGTTAGCCGGTGACAATTACATTGATCTGTCAACAGGAATTGTTCAAAGTTTGGCCTTTCATCTTACGTAAAAAATGCGTAATATACGCCGCCTTGTGGACACACTATGGTCACGTTGTACATGCGCATAGGACATCATCAGCTTCGCAATCGTCTGATTGCCGCGCCGATGGCTGGCATCACTGACAGACCGTTCAGGACGCTATGTCATGCGATGGGAGCTGGCATGACCGTATCGGAGATGTTGTCGTCCAATCCCGAAGTCTGGGCCAGCGATAAATCTCGTCTGCGTATGGTGCATCGTGATGAATCCGGTATTCGGGCCGTGCAAATTGCCGGCTGCGATCCTGATGAGATGGCGCAAGCGGCGCGCATTAATGTGGCCTCTGGCGCTCAGCTCATCGACATTAACATGGGGTGCCCCGCCAAAAAGGTGAATCGCAAGATGGCTGGTTCTGCTTTATTGCAGTATCCCTCACTTGTCGCTTCGATCCTTAAAGCGGTGGTCAACGCTGTTGATGTCCCCGTTACGCTCAAAATACGTACCGGGTGGAATAGCGAAAACCGTAACTGTGTAGAGATTGCCCAATTGGCTGAACGCTGTGGCATTCAGGCTTTAACCATTCACGGGCGTACCCGCGCCTGCTTGTTCAATGGTGAAGCAGAATACGACAGCATTCGGACAGTTAAGCAGAACGTTGCTATTCCGGTTATTGCGAATGGCGACATAACTGACCCGCTTAAAGCCAGGGCAGTGCTCGACTATACCGGGGCGGATGCCCTGATGATAGGACGTGCTGCTCAGGGAAGACCCTGGATCTTCCGGGAAATCCAGCATTATCTGGACACTGGAGAGCTGCTGGCACCGATGCCACTCGCTGAAGTCAAGCGCTTGCTTATCGGGCACATACGTGAGCTACATGACTTTTATGGTCAGGCTAAGGGATATCGTATCGCTCGTAAGCACGTTTCCTGGTATTTACAGGAACACGCTCCAGATGACCAGTTTCGGCGCACATTCAACGCCATTGAGGATGCCAGCGAACAGCTGGAGGCGTTGGAGGCATACTTCGAAAAACTTGCGTAAACAGAAATAAAGAGCTGACAGAACTATGTTCGAACAACGCGTAAATTCTGACGTACTGACCGTTTCTACCGTTAACTCTCAGGATCAGGTAACCCAAAAGCCCCTGCGCGATTCGGTTAAGCAGGCACTGAAGAACTATTTTGCTCAATTGAATGGCCAGGATGTTAATGACCTTTATGAGCTGGTACTGGCTGAAGTAGAACAGCCACTGTTGGACATGGTGATGCAATACACCCGTGGCAACCAAACCCGCGCAGCCCTGATGATGGGCATCAACCGCGGTACTCTGCGTAAGAAGCTGAAAAAATACGGCATGAACTGATAGCACTGAGCTATCTTCTCATGCATAAAAAGGCGTTAGTCATATGATTAAACGCCTTTTTTATGCCTGAATATATCCTGTCAAAAAATGGCGTACATTAAGCCCTGAAACCAATTGGCCTCAATGGCGAACCGGAACCATTAATAATGGGTAGCGGAGCGGCAACAAAATAGCTACGCAGGCCAAGCTTGTCCAGATTCGTCAGCATTTCGATAATCAAAATATTATTAGGCAGCCAGTGCTTCAGATGTCCCGGAGCAGGCCCAGCTACGCCATCAACAATCGCGATTTCAACCGCGACGGTATCAGCACCAATCGCTTTTATGTTGCGCTCTTTGAACAGGATAGCGGCGTCCTCAGCCATTCCAGGCGAATTATTGGCATACCATTGAGCATGGTTATCTGCGCGCCAGTAGCGCGCCATCCAGCCAAAATTTATCAATGCGATCTCCCCTTCGCCGACGGCTACGTTATGCTCAGCTTCATAATCCCTAATCATTGCAGCCGTAATCAAATCTCCTGGCCCAAGTACCAGCGGGGCAAAATCATACACAACAGCCGGACCAATCAGGCAGGTCACCTCAAGCTCATCAACACTACATAGGCCTGCATGATTATGAAAAGGCGCATCAACATGGCATCCCGCATGTTCGGGTAGCATCAGGCACTGACAAGCGTAGCCGTCATGCTCATGATTGACCGTAGGATCAATAATCAGATGAGGATGCGTTGGCCACTTTGGAATACCAGGCTCAAGACGCGGTGCCAAATCAATCGCCTCGGCGCGGCTAATCAACTCATGTATTTTATTCGTAAAATCAGATGGATAAGACATTTACACCTCATTAAAAACGTTTTTAATTTCATTTACGTATCTCAGATGATTGGATGTTGTTCAAGCCTTCGCCGGGTGATTCATAAAATTACGACTGAGCAAAATACGGCCAAAATGGGCAATAACCAGTTTATTCATCTTTAAAACCTATTAAAGCAATTACTTAATCCAATAAATATAAATTTAAAAAAATAAAAAACTAATTTATGGTTTGGGAGCTGGATCAAGGATTCCGCATAAATGTAAAAAAATTGTTGGAATGTATGAGCCATCAAGCCCGATTTATGGTTAGAATAAATACTAAATAAAAACGTTTTTATTTTTTCAAGGCGGTAAATGACGAATAATTACTCATATCAATCAGCAAGTAAAATCGCCTTTCCGGTGAAACAAGGCGCGGCTGGCAGACCGGATAACGCGTTCTGAACTCCTGTTCAGACACATCTCCGGGAAAGCGGCTCATCAGCGCAGGTGTAATTTATTGACTGAAGAAATACCCTCCGGAAAGGAATACATATACCCTGATAATAAAATAATTATCAGGCAAGGACTATCGCCTAAAAAATAAAAATTTATTCAATACATTAATAAACCAGTTTAAACATGAATATTATCGCTGTCAGAATAATTTATATTACCCACCTTCAATCAGAGAATCCGCTTTATGAAAAGTTATAAGTCACGGTTGTCTCTTATGATGTTTCTTGAATATTTCATTTGGGGCTCATGGTACGTACCACTATGGGCTTTTCTTAGTAGCAATGGATTTTCAGCAGTAGAAATAGCCTGGTGCTATTCATGTTCAGCCATTGCGGCAATTTTGTCACCGATTCTGGTTGGCTCGCTAGCTGATAGATATTTTCAGGCACAAAAAGTACTGTCATTTTTATTAATCGCCAGCGGGATATTAATATTCTTTGCTGCCCAACAACATCACTTTAGTACATTTTTACCCATACTGATGCTTTACGCACTGGCATATATGCCAACTCTGGCATTAACCAACAGTATCGCATTTTCTTATGTCGATGATGTTGAACGCGATTTTCCCCGGATAAGAGTCATGGGGACCATAGGTTGGATCGTTTCAGGACTTTTCTGCGGCTTCCTGCTGCCATCAATGGGACTGGGGAACGTTGCTGCCAGTAATATTCCACTGCTGGTAACGGCAGTCGCATCGATAATTTTAGGCATATATTCTCTGACTTTACCGGCAACAGAGCCTAAAAGTACTGGAAAATTTAGCTTTAGCCTGGCGCTAGGTCTTGATGCGTTGCAACTATTAAAAAATAAAAGTTTTCTGGTCTTTTTCATTTGCTCATTTCTCTTTAGCGTTCCTCTGGCTTTTTACGCCATATTTGCAGAAGGCTATCTCACCGAAGCTGGATTACCAAATGCTACTGGCTGGATGACGCTTGGACAGCTATCAGAAATTTTTTGCATGCTGGCATTACCCTTTTTTATTAAGCGTTTCGGCATTGGCAAAGTATTATTATTAGGCTTTATTACTGCAGCCTTGCGTTACGTATTTTTCTACTTTGGTGGCGATCAAAATATACTAACCTTTGGTCTATTGTTCCTTGGTATATTAATGCATGGCGTAAGCTACGATTTTTACTTCGTCACTGCGTATATCTATGTGGATACTAAGGCGCCAGTAGAAATACGCAACTCAGCGCAGGGGTTGATCACCGTGGCTTGTCAGGGAATTGGTAGCCTGCTGGGATTCCGCCTGGGCGGCTATCTGATGCAGGAGCTGTTTGCTTATGATAAGCCGCATAATGGCCTGACCTATAACTGGTCCGGTATGTGGCTGTTTGGTAGCGCTATTATCGCGGTAATTATGTTCGCTTTTATCCTGCTTTTCCGCGATGGCAAACGGACTGGTGAAGTACCGGTAGCGCTAAATGGCAAAATAGCCTCCGAAAGACAAGAATAAATCTCGTTACAGTGCCCGCAATTACCCGCAGGCTGTAGGGGTCGTCAGGCCCGGTTATCAGAACTCAAAAAGCGCTATATCTGACGTGTAGCGCTTTTTATCTTCTTATCTTTCAAAATTTCCTCACTACTCTAGCTAATCGCGCTTTGATCACAGTTTTTTAACATTACCTTACCGACTTGCACCAATTGTGATCGGCAATATTGTTTTGCCCCCTTATGGTGCGCAATATTAGTCTATCTTTCAAAATGTAACCGTTCACTGAGAAACATCTTCAATAAATTCAGGCCGCTGCTGTGTTGGCATCAGCTTTGCAGTGTCGTGAATGGCTTGCGCCGCAGACAGGAAAAACGCACCGAAGTGCATCACCGATAACAATATGATTTTGCCACACAGGATGCTTATGAAAAAAATCACGCTTACCACTCTGATTACCGCCGCAGTGCTCTTTTCGGTTGCAAATCAGGCTCACGCTGGCGCCACTCTGGACGCTATTAAGAAAAAAGGTTTTATTCAATGCGGCATCAGCGATGGTCTGCCCGGCTTTTCTTACGCCGACGCTAGCGGTAAGTTTACCGGTATCGACGTTGATGTTTGCCGGGCTGCCGCGGCGGCAGTATTTGGCGATGACAAAAAAGTGAAATACACCCCGCTGACGGCCAAAGAGCGCTTCACCGCGCTGCAATCTGGCGAAGTGGATATCCTGTCGCGCAACACCACATGGACCTCTTCGCGTGATGGCGGAATGGGCTTCTTATTTGCTGGCGTGAACTATTACGACGGCATTGGTTTTCTGACCCATAAAAAAGCCGGGCTGAAGAGTGCTAAAGAGCTCGATGGTGCAACCGTGTGTATTCAGGCGGGTACCGATACCGAGCTCAACGTTGCGGATTATTTCAAAGCCAACAAAATGCAATACACGCCGGTAACCTTTGACCGCTCCGACGAGTCCGCCAAAGCGCTTGATACAGGCCGCTGTGATACCCTGGCTTCCGATCAGTCACAACTCTATGCTTTGCGTATTAAGCTGGGCAAACCTGATGACTTCATCGTGCTGCCGGAAGTTATCTCCAAAGAACCGCTGGGACCGGTAGTGCGTCGTGGTGATGATGACTGGTTTACCATCGTCAAATGGTCGCTTTTCGCAATGCTGAATGCTGAAGAAATGGGAATTTCATCTAAAAATGTTGACCAGATGGCGGCCAAACCCACTACGCCAGATATGGCACATTTACTTGGAACCGAAGGCGATTTTGGCAAGGATCTGAAACTAAACAACAAATGGGCTTATAACATCATTAAGCAGGTTGGTAACTATCAGGAAAGCTTTGAGCGTAACGTTGGCAAAGATAGCCCGCTGGGTATCGCTCGCGGTCAGAATGCGCTGTGGAACAAAGGTGGCATCCAGTACGCTCCGCCGGTTCGTTAATTCCTTTTTGTCACTCAGGAGCGCTTTTTTGCGCTCCTGATTTCTCTATGCAACAGAGGTTTTAACATGTCACAACGCCCAACCGGCAAAAGGGATTTTTCTTTCGGTAATCCTGTAGTACGTGCCTGGGTATTTCAGATTATTGCCGTCGTGGCCGTGGCAACGACGCTGATATATCTAATCCATAATACGATCATTAACCTTGATAATCGCGGTATCACCTCCGGATTTGGTTTTTTACAACGCAGTGCCGGTTTCGGTATTGTTCAGCATTTAATCGACTACAGTGAAGGCGATACATACGCTCGCGTCTTTCTGGTCGGCCTGACAAATACCTTACTTGTCTCAGCCCTGTGTATCGTTTTTGCCTCCATCCTTGGCTTTATCGTTGGCTTATCACGCCTGTCGGACAACTGGCTACTGCGGAAACTGTCGACCGTTTACATTGAGATTTTCCGTAACATTCCCCCTTTACTGCAGATTTTCTTCTGGTACTTCGCCGTACTGCGTAACCTGCCAGGTCCGCGTCAGGCACTGAGCGCCTTTGATCTGGCATTTGTCAGTAACCGCGGGCTTTATATTCCCTGGCCGGAATATACCTCAGGTACACTGCCTTTTTTAGCTGCACTATTAGTCGCACTGGCTTGCGCCATTGGACTGTTTCGCTACAACCGCACTCGTCAGCTGAAAACAGGCCTGCTACATCGCAGCTGGCCGTGGATAGTGACTATGTTTATCGTCTTCCCTGCGATTGCTCATCTGTTCGCCGGCGCGGCAACCCACTGGGACGTTCCCGCCCTGCGCGGCTTCAACTTTCGCGGCGGCTTTGCCCTGATACCGGAGCTGGCCGCACTCACGTTGGCGTTATCTATCTATACCTCAACCTTCATTGCCGAGGTCATTCGCTCTGGAATCCAATCCGTACCCCATGGACAGAGTGAAGCCGCCCGCTCTCTTGGTCTGCCGAATCAGGTAACGCTTCGTCAGGTGATCATTCCGCAGGCAATGCGCGTCATAATCCCACCGCTGACCAGTCAGTATCTGAATATTGTCAAAAACTCATCATTGGCGGCGGCTATCGGCTATCCGGATATGGTGTCACTGTTTGCCGGTACGGTGTTAAACCAAACCGGGCAGGCCATTGAAACGATTGCCATTACCATGGCGGTCTATCTGGTTATCAGCCTGTGCATTTCGTTATTAATGAATATTTATAACCGCAAAATTGCCTTGATCGAGCGCTAAGAGGTACAGGACAGATGACAATATCGACACATGAAACACCTCCTGTCGCCAGCTCGCCTTTAATTCGCATGCTGCACTGGGTACGTAAAAATCTGTTTTCCAGCTGGGGGAACTCCCTGCTGACGCTGGTTTGTCTGTGGATTATCTGGTCGGTAATCCCACCGGCCCTTAACTGGCTGATCTTCCAGGCTAACTGGATTGGTGAAACCCGAGCCGACTGCACTAAAGCCGGTGCTTGCTGGGTCTTTATTCATCAACGCTTTGGCCAGTTTATGTATGGACTCTATCCGCACGAACTGCGCTGGCGCATCAATCTGGCGTTGGTGATCGGTCTGCTAAGCATCCTGCCGATGTTTATCAAAGCAATGTCACATCGTGCCCGTTACATTGCCTGCTGGGCCATTATTTATCCGGTTATTGTCTGGGTGCTGCTTTACGGTGGCTTCTTCGGCCTTGAACGGGTTGAAACCCGCCAGTGGGGCGGGCTGACGTTAACGCTGATTATCGCCTCGGTCGGTATCGCCGGCGCGCTGCCGCTGGGGATTTTGTTGGCGCTGGCTCGCCGTTCCGATATGCCTGTCGTTCGCACGCTGTCGACAATTTTCATCGAATTCTGGCGCGGCGTGCCCCTTATTACCGTGTTGTTCATGTCCTCGGTAATGCTACCGCTGTTTATGTCTGAAGGGACCAGCATCGACAAGCTTATCCGCGCGCTGGTTGGCGTGGTGATGTTTCAGTCCGCCTACGTTGCCGAAGTGGTGCGTGGCGGGTTACAGGCGCTGCCCAAAGGACAGTATGAGGCGGCGAAGTCACTCGCTTTAAGCTACTGGAAAACGCAGCTGTTAGTCATTTTACCGCAGGCGTTAAAGCTAACGATTCCGGGTCTGGTCAATACCATCATTGCCTTATTCAAAGATACCAGCCTGGTGATCATCATCGGCTTATTCGATCTGTTCAGTAGCGTACAGCAGGCAACAGTTGACCCGGCGTGGCTCGGCATGTCGACTGAAGGTTACATTTTCGCCGCGCTGGTTTACTGGATTTTTTGTTTTAGCATGTCGCGCTACAGCCAGCATCTGGAAAGGCGCTTTCACACCGGGCGTAAATCGCACTGAGGTATTATATGACGCAACTCACTTCGCCATCTGTTGATGCGATTATCACGCTCGAAAACGTTAACAAATGGTACGGCCAGTTTCACGTGCTGAAAGATATCAATCTGTCGGTAAAATCCCGCGAACGTATCGTACTGTGCGGCCCGTCTGGCTCGGGTAAATCGACAACCATCAGATGTATCAATCATCTTGAAGAGCATCAGCAAGGACGCATTGTGGTTGATGGTATTCATCTGAATAACGACCTGCGCAATATTGAAAAAGTGCGCACTGAAGTGGGCATGGTATTTCAGCACTTCAATCTGTTTCCGCACCTAACCGTACTGCAAAACTGCACTTTAGCGCCGATCTGGGTGCGTAAGACTGCAAAAAAGGAGGCTGAAGAGCTGGCGATGCATTACCTTCAGCGCGTAAGGATCGCGGAGCACGCGCATAAATTTCCCGGACAGCTATCCGGCGGCCAGCAGCAGCGCGTGGCGATCGCCCGCTCGCTGTGCATGAAACCGAAGATCATGTTGTTCGATGAACCCACTTCTGCGCTGGATCCGGAGATGGTCAAGGAAGTGCTGGACACCATGATCGGCCTTGCCGAAGACGGCATGACCATGGTTTGCGTTACGCATGAGATGGGATTTGCTCGTACGGTAGCAGACCGGGTGATCTTCATGGATCGCGGCGAGATCGTTGAACAAGCCCCTCCCGGCGAGTTTTTCGCCAACCCGAGGTCAGAACGCACGCGCGCTTTCCTGTCGCAGGTTATTCACTAATTGACGTGATAACCTGATATTCACCCGGCGCACGCCGGGTTTTTAATAACAGCCAGTTAATCCAGACGCTTCGATATCCCTCTTTATCTACTGTCATATCTACCAGCAGCGTCCACACGAGATGATACTGGTAGCGACAGAATAGGTGTGAGGCGGATTCACATCGGCTTCTGCGACACCGATTTGTTAACCGCAAATCAAGGCAGGATTTAGCAGGCGCATTTTGCGGGCAAAGTGCCACATCAACGCTGATTTATAAGACTGACAAAGCAAAAAAGCCCCGCGCTTTCGCACGGGGCTTCTTCTTTATATGATGCCTGGCAGTTCCCTACTCTCGCATGGGGAGACCCCACACTACCATCGGCGCTACGGCGTTTCACTTCTGAGTTCGGCATGGGGTCAGGTGGGACCACCGCGCTAAAGCCGCCAGGCAAATTCTTTTTACCGAACTCGTGCTTTAACTGGTGCTGATACCCAGAGTCGAACTGGGGACCTCACCCTTACCAAGGGTGCGCTCTACCAACTGAGCCATATCAGCACGCTTAATTTACATTCTGAATCTGCAGGCTATTTTTAAAGGTTCACCCTTTAGTTCTGTTCTGCTTTAGTTAGTGATACCGTCAAAAGATATCTGATTCAGTTTTTAATTTGATGCCTGGCAGTTCCCTACTCTCGCATGGGGAGACCCCACACTACCATCGGCGCTACGGCGTTTCACTTCTGAGTTCGGCATGGGGTCAGGTGGGACCACCGCGCTAAAGCCGCCAGGCAAATTCTTTGTGCTCCGTCCGGTCCCTTTTGCACTGCGGCTGCGTTGGCTGCATGCGCGTCGCTCAGTCACATACCGCTGTATGCTCCTTCTCACGCCGCATTTGCCGCCTTGCCTCAGCACAAAAGCTCTCCGGACTTCAGCCCGCAGGATTTCTCCCGCCGGCCGCACTTATCCGTTAACAAGCTGAATATTCTCTCATCCGCTTTCGCAGAACGCCTCTGGCGTTGTAAGGTTAAGCCTCACGGGTCATTAGTACCGGTCAGCTCAACGCATCGCTGCGCTTACACATCCGGCCTATCAACGTCGTCGTCTTCAA
>NZ_MRUL01000011.1 GCF_002006995.1 Izhakiella australiensis
CGGCAGGCGGGCGGCGCATCAGCTCCAGCAGGCGGGCCAGTAGCGAGGCGTCGCTCTCGGCCTCCGTGCCACCACGCATGCTCGTGATGGTCACCGTGCTGTCCAGCCCCTGCGGCGCACTGAGCAGGTTGCCGGCGGTGTTGTCGCCAAGATTACCCGCCATGCCGGCAGTCATGGCGCGGGCACTGACAGTGGCTGCGCCTTTATCGCCAAGCCTGGTGTCTGCTGTGGTCTGGTAGAGCACACTGCCGTTTATGGCACGAAACTGCAGGCCGGCAGCAACGCGGAGACCGGCAGTGCCGGTAAGTTGCACCTGACCGCCTGCCGGGCTGGCGGGTTTAGGGGACAGTCCACGGGTACGGGCATGCATTACCAGCCAGTCATGGTCGGCGGTATCGGGAAATATCTGGCGCAGTATCCAGGTCTGGTCGTTGTACAGCCCCTGCGCCACGCCGGAGACGGCATTCGCCCGGATGGCATAATCGCTGTCGCCGGCAACGTCGGCATCGGGGAGCTGATTGCGGATATCCCGCAACTGTTGTTCGGTAATGTCGGCGAGTGCCGGTACGGTACGTGCCATGTAAACCCCGTTTAAATCACTTTTACCGGATGCGTGAACGTCAGCACATCGCCGCCGGCCTGGGTCACCGTGATGGTAAGTTTCAGCCAGCCGGTGTCGGGGGCGCTGCCCGCACCACACCACGAGCCAGCTTGAACATCCGGCGATAATTACCCTTTGAATACTTGAGAAAAGCCCCGGTAATTGACGCATCGCCGGCATAATCCCGTCCGTCATCGGTGGGCAGCAGGCTGGCCAGGATGGTGTTGAAATCCTCCACCTCCGACTTGCCCTTGTGCGCGTCCAGGTCGAGCGCCATTCCGACGCGGCTGTACAGCTGCGCAAACTCGCCGCGAGAGCCTTTGAGGTTGATAAGCAGGCGCGGCATACCTGCCAGCACCACCGCCACGCCTGAGCGGTCATGTACGCGCCGCAGCGCTTCCAAGGCGCGATAGGGCAGCAGTTCGGCCTCGTCGACCAGCACCACCCAGCCGGTGTCCTTCAGCGCATCGACGCACTCGTCGCTCAGTTCATGGATGGTGCCGGTCTTTTTCACACCCAGTCGGGCGCACAACTCCTGCAGCAGCACCTTGGCGGTATAACCCGGGTCGGCCTCAATCAGGATGGCCCCGCGACTACTGGCCGCGTATTGACGCAGCGCCATGCTCTTACCCATACCGGCAGGGCCATAAATGACGCCGATATCGCCGGCCAGGTGCGTTTCGGTGATAAGCGTCAGCGCCATATCCGCCAGCCGGGTGTGAACAAAGGTTTCCTTCACTTCACGGCGCTTGGCGCGTTCCTCTTCGCGGCGAATAAAGTCGCCGAGGGCGGCTTCAACGTTGGCGATATTGCCTGCGTAGCTGCCGCTCAGGTATTGAGAAACCACAGCAGTGCTCAGTTTTGATTTGGTGGCGACCTGTTTTTGGGTGTAGCCGGTCCCCTCCAGCAACTGGATTAATTTTTCTCTGATATTCATTTAAATACCCTTATTGGTGATTACTGGCTTTCTTTAAATCGTCTTCAAATTCCGATTCAAATAAATAAACTTTTTCCGGCTCTTCGATATTTCGATGTACAGCGAACAAACTGAGGTCAATCTCCGGCTTTTGTTCAATGGCGGGTCTGAGTTCCTCATCCACGCGGGCAATCTGCTGTTCAAGCCGCTGGCGCCGGCGTTTGTGGCGTTTTTCCTGCAGCTGGTCGACGTACGCTTTCGGGAAGGCGTCTACCTTGTTGCCGTTCCAGATGGCGTCACAAATCCAGGAACCGTCCATGCGGCGCACAATAACGCTGTGTGGGTCGTGGATATCGAAGCATACCCGGACTTCTTCGCCTTCAACGCTGGCAAGCTCAGTGCTGAAATAGATATTTTTGAACAATTTAATTTCCCCGCGACGGGCCGTGCATATTTTCTCGGGCCGGAACATTTCATGCAGCTCCGCGCTGGTGAGAAACATAATGCCGATGTTGTCGCGTTCAATCAGATATTTGCGGTACGCCAGCGGTGACCAGTGCTGGCCGTTGTCGCGCACGGGCAGGCTGCTGTGAGGCCGGTTATTATGGCGCTCCACCTGGCGCTCAATCTCCTCAATCAGCTGTTCCCATGTCGGCACTTTGCATAAGGCCGCCTGCTGCACCTCCTTGAGTGCTTTTCCGTTCTCAATGGCATTCACCGCAGAGTCCACCTGCTTGCGGTACTTGCGTTGCGTCTCCCGGTCACCAGATTTACCCACCCAGGAGCCGAATTTCATCGCGGCACGCCTGGGGATTTCCTGGTTAAGGCGCTCAATGATGCCACGCGCCTGCGGATTGCCGGGAATACCGGTCGGGTGTTCGATTTCAAGACGGGAAAAAATACCCGTAATGTCAGCGTCGAAGACCTTGTTCTTTTCACCGCCGCCGTTATCGGAGTAATAAATCAGCGGTACGCCATACTGTGACACGGCATGGCGCAGGGCATCGCCCACAGCTACTTGGCTCTCCGATACGCCAAGACTCCAGCCCACTACCACGCGCGTACACCCATCGATAACCAGCGTAATTTCGGGTCTGAACGGCTTGCCGGTAGCCGGATTGATGACCTCCATCTTCATGCCGTGGCCATCGCCGACCCAGACCCCGTTCACCGGCATCACCGACCAGTCGCGACGCACGAACGGCAGCAGGGACTTGTAATCGGAGCCGGTCATGCGACCGCGCTCACGCTCGGCTTTGGGTATCTTTTTCAGCGCATAGCGCACGGTATCCAGTGAGGGCAACGTTGACATCATGACGGGGTTATTGCCGTGATGTTTTGCCCACTCTGCCTCAAAATCCTCGTAGGCCATCGCCACCGTGGGGCGCTTGGGAGTGCAATAAAACCGCAGAAATTCCGCCATCCAGGGATAAGACTCAACGGCTTTGGCCTTGATTTTACCCGGCGCCATCAACGCCAGACGCTCACCGGGCGTTGCCGCCGTCAGATAATCCGAGACCCAGGACTGGAGCACCCGAACACCAACACCAAATCGATACTGCCCCTTACGCGCATTGGCAATATCAGCAGCCTTTTGCACTGGCTCAGGAAGTGTCCCCTCGCGGGAACGAGTGGCAACCAGTTCTACAGCGGCTTTACGCGTCATGCTGCCAATGTCCATCAGTTTGCGAACCTCCAGCACCAATGTGGTACGCGCATCGGCGATCTGCTTCTGACTGTCGGTCAGTGACCCCAGCTTACGTTCCAGCAGAGCAGGACACTTGCGCATGATCTCCAGCTCAGCCCGAACCTTCGCTGCATCGGTTTTACGCTCAACCGGCGCCACGCTCCGGCAATCAGACTGCTCAAGCACCTTGCTGTAATGGCGCTGTTTAACGATCTCCCGCGCCTTTTCAGGAAGGCAATCAACGTGATACTCAAAAGCTTTGGTGCCTAAGCGACGGCGACGGAATTGCGGGTTATCACCGGCGCACTTGTTCAGTCGACTACGAACATTGTGCTCCATGCTTGGAAAACCGGGCAGTGACAAGCATTCTTTAGCTGTTAACCAGATAGACATTCCATGCACTCCTGATTACGCGCTCAAACGATTTGTGTCGACGTAGCGGCTTGGCCATATCATAGACGGAGTAATCCCGATTTTTTGTGCGATCACCTCTTCGTAACGAGGGCACTGACGGTAAAATACATTACGTATAGCTCCATCTTTAAGACCTAGTTCTTTCTCTATATCGCCAAGAGCAATGCCTTTGCGTTTAAGCGCGAGGAGAATTGCCCCACTTGACCAGTCACAGCCATATTCAACAAACAGATCGGCTAGATCTTGTCTCGACAATTGCATTATGTGATCCTCTCTCGTTTAACCAAAACCGATAATCAAATTAGGTTATCGGATGCATTTAATTTAGTCGAACAATAATCCGTGGTCAATCTGTTTTTCGGCTTTTTGTTCGCAAGATGCAGAGACGGGCTGAAGAGCTTAATGGAGTTTTATAACAATGGGTTACATCAAAAAAACCGAAGTTGACACAAAAAACCGAGATCGGATTTTTGTGCTAAGCGGAATAAACCGTTTTGGAGAGCGCCTTAAGTCGGCAATGAATGGTATTAGTAACAATGAGCTTGCCAGAAGAAGCGGGATGTCCGAAACAACTATCAGAAAGTACTTACGGGGTGACATTTACCCTGGTATTGATAGCGCCGCTTTAGTTGCACAAGCATGTGGGGTTTCGCTGATCTGGCTTATATGCGGGATCGAACAAAAAGACGATGCTATCCCCAGGGGCGATATGGACACCACCGTTGCCACAGACCCGATCCTTACAACAATCCTTCAACGATTGCCTGCTGAACAAAGCGAAGCTTTAGCGGATGCAATTGTAATACATGGTGTCTCAGGCATACTGACTGCACTCAATGGTCTTGCCGCAGTCAGTGATTTTTTACAGCTTCCTCCTAATGAGAGGGAGCAGGCGTTGAGGATGCTTGAGTTAAATAAAAAGGGGGCATCTGAAACTAGTAAAGTAGACGCATCCCAAAGCTTAGCTTCTGAAAAAAAGCAGGCTGGTTGAGTAACCGTAGGCCCTAATGTTCATGATATCAACATAATCAGCCAGCCGCTCTTATGAAGTAATCAACCGTTTAAATGCACTTTAAACTAACGCAAACCACAATCATTCGAGTGCAGAATTTATTGCGAAAAAATCAATTTTGAGTCATTTTCTCGCCAGAGTGCAAAATCACTAAATCCTTCACAAGCCACGCCGCTGTTGAGTTTGCGGCCCTCATGAAAATATCCGATCAGTGCAGAAATGATTTCCCCCCCACATGTTGATCCTGAAATGAACGTGCGCGTGAATCCGCACGTCATTCCGGGGATGGTACAAACCGAATCCATTAGCTTCTTTACCGGTCTGACGATGCGCTGGTTCCGTGATGCTTTCTGTGCCGAAGAAAAGCTGATTGCTGAGCGTCTGGGCGTCGACGCCTACGCACTCATGGAGGAGATGGCTTCCCGGGTACCGGCAGGCTCATGGGGCGTAATGCCGATTTTCTCCGATCGGATGCGTTTCAAAAGCTGGTATCACGCAGCCCCTTCGTTCATCAACCTGTCTATCGATCCTGAAAAATGCAATAAAGCCACACTGTTTCGCGCGCTTGAAGAGAATGCGGCGATTGTGTCGACCTGCAATTTGCAGCAAATCGCCGATTTTACCGGGATCCATCCTACTTCACTGGTGTTTGCCGGGGGAGGCTCGAAGGGCAAACTCTGGAGCCAGATTCTGGCGGATGTTTCGGGGCTGACGGTCAACGTGCCGGTTGTCAAAGAGGCAACCGCACTGGGCTGCGCCATTGCAGCCGGGGTCGGAGCAGGGATCTGGTCATCCATGGCCGAGACCGGCGAACGACTGGTGCGCTGGGAGCGGGAGCATGTACCTGACAGAGAGAAGCACGAACTTTATCAGGAATCGCGCGAGAAATGGCAGGCGGTATATCAGGAGCAGTTAGGTCTGGTCGATCACGGGTTGACGACCTCTTTGTGGAAAGCGCCAGGTTTATAACAGGAGATCGTGATGATTAAATCGAATGAAGCGCAGCATGAGTACCGTTTTGGTGACAGTGGCCCGAAATACCTCATTCGCGGTCCGGTGTGCGACATGGGCGTTGTCATGCTCCAGCCCGGTCAGTCTTTTCCCAACCATCGCCACATCGAAGCCTGTGAGATTTTTTATACCCTGGCAGGCGAAGTGACGTTGTACCTGAACGGTGAGCCCTATACGTTAGGTTTGGGGGATGTTCTGCACTGCGATTCCGGTGAAGCGCATTTTCTGGTGAACCGAGGTGAGGTGCCGTGGAAAGGCGTCTTTGTTAAATCTCCGCATATCCCGGGAGACAGTCATCCGGTTGATCCGGCGACGTATTAGTCTCCGACATTTTTAGTAAATACTGGCAATCGTCGATTATATCTCAGACGACAATCCAGACGCTGGCCCGCGCTTGACGCCCTGGCGGGCCAGCATCAGCTATTCGCCCGCCCGCCGGTTAAGCGATTACCAGCCCTGTTCGGTCGGCAGCACGAAGAGTTCAGCCACATCCATGCGCTGCGGTGATTGCAGGGCAAACAGAATGGTGTTTGCAATATCCTCACCTTCGAGAAACGTCATCGACGCTGCCAGATTGTCCATCTGTTGGCGGTAAGCGGCATCGCTAATTTGCTCATAAAGCTCCGATTTGACCGCGCCAGGCTGGACACAGGTGACGCGGATATTATGCTTTGGCCCGATCTCCATCCTCAAGCCGTCGGAAAACGCGGCGACCGCAGCCTTGGTGGCACAGTATACCGTCAGCCCGGTAAACACCTTGCGTCCGGCAATAGATGACAGGTTAAAAATATGCCCCGAATGCTGGTCGATCATCTGTGGCAGCACGGCCGCCGTGGCGTTAAGCACACCGCTGACGTTAACGTCAACCATGCGTTGCCATTCAGCAACTTTCAGGCTGTCGATATCTGAAAGCGGCATCAGTCCGGCATTATTAACCAGCACGTCAATGCGGCCAAACTGTGCGATCAGGGCTGCGGCGGCAGTTTTGCAGGATGCAGGATCGGTCACGTCGGTTTTCAGAGCGACGGCGCGCCCGCCGGCGGCGGTAATTTCGGCGACCAATGCCTCCAGTCGCTCTGTGCGCCTGGCGGCTAAGCCAACGATCAGTCCTTCCGCAGCGAGTTTGCGCGCTGTTGCCGCACCTATGCCGCTGGAAGCGCCGGTGATGAGGGCAATTTTATTTTTGATACTCATAGGATTCTCCATAATTTGTCCGTGAACTCTCTGTTATTACGGCAAAGGAGAATTTAGCGCGTTGGTGATGACGCTGCGTGCGCAGCTTTGCGCTGACTGTTGCGATTTTGCGCCGAAGTGAATAACGCCATAGCCTCCCGGCTGTTGATCTCGCGGCGTGCAGGCTAAGATATATCACGATGTTGTTTGGCCTAATCTCAGCGAGGTATATGCCAGTGCCGGACCCAATCCCCCCTTCACGGCGTTCTGCCGGCCATGCGTTAGAGCAGTACATCAACGGCGATAAGATCGTGCAGAGTGCCGGCGATGCCTGGAAGGAGGTAGAGGCGCAAATATTCCGCCGCGCACCTTTTGAGGAAAATGTGCTGGTCCCGGCTATCGCTGAGCCGCTGCTGGTGTGGATAATTTCCGGCGAAGCACGAGTGGAGGAACGTGAACTGAACGGAGGCTGGCGTGGAACTGAGGTCAGGGCAGGGGCTTTTTATCTGACCCAGGCCGGCGCGCCCTATCTTTTGCGTTGGCAGGCCAGAGCCGGTGTGCGCTTTGAGGTAATGCATCTTTATCTGGGATTTGAGTTGATTGAACGGGCTGCCCGCTCGCTGGGACTCAATCCCGCACGGGTCAGCATGCGCGACCTTTCCGGCGCGAGCGATCCGCTGGTCTCAGCGTTGCTGAGCGGACTGGCTGACGAGCTGCGTGCCAGCCACCCGGCCGATAGTTTGTTCGTCAGGGGGCTGCTGGATAGCCTGAGCATCCATTTGCTGCGCAATTACGCAGACCGCCAGGCTGCTGGCGGACGTAAACCTGCGCAGCTTCCTGCCTGGAAGCTGCGTAAAGTGCTGGAACATATGGACGCGTTTCTGGCCGAACCCTTCTGCCTGCAGCGGCTGGCTGAGATTTGTGCCATGAGTCGGTTTCACTTTAGCCGCGCCTTTCACAATACCCTTGGACAAAGTCCATCACGCTGGTTTATTCACCGTCGGGTTGAGCAGGCGAAGCAAATGCTGCGCGAGACTGACAGGCAAATCATTGATATTGCTCTGGCGGTTGGTTACGGCAGTCCGGGACACTTTGCGCAGGTGTTCCGCCGGGAAACGGGCATCAGTCCGGGAGAATATCGGGCAATGTAGCGGCAAAATATCCGCGCGGCAGCATCAGGGGGGCTGGTGAGATAATGCCTGTCTGGCCGCGTCAAATCGCCCGCGAATATGATAGCTCAATGGCTGACTCTCATCGCCGCTGCGCCAGTCTTCTAACGCGATGCGCAGGATAGTGACCGCAAACCCGGCCTGCAGCTGTAGGATCGGGCGCTGCGATGGCTCTGGCCAGAGCTGGTACATCGCCTGCACCAGGGTTTCTTCCATGCGCACCAGCTGCGCTTCTTTGTGTAATTGCAGGGCGCGGGTAGAGCGCAGGATGCGATCGGCGGCTTTTGAGTGCGGCGTTTCGTAGCGGGTGGATAGACGACAAAAGCAGTCACAGGCTGCGACTAACGGGGCCTGTTCCGGGCCCTGTTGCAGAAATTCCTGTTGCAGGCTGCTGCTAAAGCCGCTGCCCTGGTGGGCAAGCAGCACCTCTTCTTTGCTGCGGAAGTAATGAAAAAAAGTGCGGCGGGAGATGCCCGCCGCGTCAGCGATTTGATCGAGCGTCGTGGTCTCATAACCCTGCTGCAAAAAAAGGTTCAGACCGGCATCAGCGATGCGGGTCAGGGTTGCGCGGCGCTTTTGCTGGCGATGGCCGGTGGCGTCGGCGCCACCGCTTTCCGGGGTGTGGTTCATATCTGACTCATTTGACAACCGTACTGCGGCCATGCTAATAAATTTTTGCACTAAGTGCAAAAATTTGGAGGCGTTATGGCTGAGCAGAAAGTCTGGTTTATCACCGGGGTATCACGAGGTTTTGGCAGAATATGGGCCCAGGCCGCACTGGCGCGGGGCGACAGGGTTGTGGCGACGGCGCGACGGCGCGAGGATTTACAGGATCTGGCGCAGGCGTATGGTGAATTGGTACTGACGCTGGCGCTTGACGTTACCGACCACGAGGCGGTACTGGCGACGGTGCGCCGTGGCGCGGCGCATTTTGGGCGGCTTGATGTGATAGTCAGCAGCGCCGGATATGGTTATATGGGCGCCGTCGAAGAGCTGGACGTTGACCAGGTGCGGGCCAATTTTGAAACCAACGTACTGGGAACCCTGGCGGTTATCCAGGCGGCGCTACCGGTGCTTAAAGCCCAGGGTAGCGGCCATATTATTACCGTTTCCAGCGTTGGTGGCGTGCTGAGCTTTCCTACCGGCGGCGCCTATACGGCATCGAAATTCGCTATCGAAGCGCTGAGCGAGGCGCTGGCCGGTGAAGTCGCCTCGTTTGGCATCAGGGTCACTATCCTGGAGCCGGGCTCTTATGCCACGGGTTTTGGTGCATCTACCCGTATGGCAGCGCAAATCGCAGAATATAACCCGGTGCGTCAGGCGGTACGGGCCGGCTTCAGGCCCGAGCAGGTGGGCGATCCGCATGCCACCGCAGAGGTTCTGCTGACTCTGGTGGATGCTGAACAGCCGCCGCTACGGCTGGTGCTGGGCGCGACGACCATACCGATGTTTTTGAACAGGCTTATCAGCAGCGCCTTGCGCTGTGGAAAGCATGGGAGCCTCTGGCGGTGCAGGCTCAGGGCTAAGATGGGCTACTGGCTGGCTTACAACCCCGGCCACATGCCGCCGTCCAGTCGCAGGTTGGCGCCGGTAATATAGCCAGCGCGCGGGCTGACCAAAAAGGCTACGGCGTCGGCGATCTCTTCAAGGGTGCCGACGCGCGCCATCGGTACCTGAGCGAACAGCGGCAGCGCTACCGATTCAACCGTCTGCCAGCTGGCATCTGCGGCCACACCATGCCCGCTCGCCGCCTGGCGAAATGCGCTATCAAGCGCTGCGCTGTGAATGGTTCCCGGCGAGATGCTGTTTGCCGTAATCCCCCCGGTCGCCACCGCTTTCGCCAGCGAGGCGGTCATGGCTAGCATCGCTGCTTTGGCGGCGGCGTAGTCTGCGCGTGCGGCTGGCGGCATCAGCGCGGCGAGGCTGGAAATATTCACCACCCGTCCCCAACCGGCCTGGCGCATCGCGGGCAGCAGGCGCCGGGTGACGCGCACGGCAGCCAGCACGTTTTTATCATAACCGCTGGCCCAGGCTTCGGCTTGGGTCGTGGTCCAGTCCTGCGCGCTGCCGGAACCGCCAGCGTTGTTAATCACGATCTCTACCGGGCCGGCTTGCGCAACGGCATCATCGACCATGCGTTGTACTGCGGCGTCATCGGTCAGATCGCCGGTGACGACAAAGGCGCTGCCGCCCTGGGCAATAATTGCCTGCGCCACTTCTTCGGCTCTGGCCCGGCTGCGGCCATGGACGATGACGCTAGCGCCTTCGCGCGCTAACCCGTGGGCAATACCTTCACCGATGCCTTTGCTGCTGCCGGTGACCAGCGCAACCTTGCCAGCAAGCTGTAGATCCATGGTGTTGTTCCTGTGTTAGGGTAGAGGGTCGATTAGAGGGCAGCCCGATGAATGAGTCAATTACGCACCTAAAAGTGCCTGTGGCGGATGACGAGCGCCGCGTTTGCCTGGGGCCGGATGGCTCAATGGCGCATGTGAGTAGGATAATGCGCATGCTGAGCGGACGCTGGAAGCTGCCGCTGCTGTTTCGCCTGTTTGCCGCGCCGACCTTGCGCAGCTCGCAGTTATTACGCGATATGCCGGGCATCTCGCAAAAGGTGTTGACCCAGCACCTGCGGGAGCTGGAGCGCGACGGTCTGTTGTTGCGGCGGGATTTTGCCGAGCAGCCGCCGCGCGTAGAGTATCAGCTCACCCAGGCGGGGCGCGAGCTGATGCCGGTGCTGGTCGCGCTAAGGGAGTTTTCCCGCAGCCACCCACAGGCTAAGGGCTGAGCAACGGCGGTCCCTTAGCCCTGGTCTTTGGCCATCAGCTGCTGGCCTTGTTTAATCGCATCCTCTTCGCTGGCGGCGAATAAGATCGGGTAGCCAAAGGCTTTGCTGGCGGTTAGCGCTGCCGCTCTGGCCGCCGCCGGAATGGGTTTGTCATTTTCCAGCACGATCATGCCACGGCACAGCTGGCGCATTTGCTGCTTGATTTGCTTAAAGAATTCAACGCGCTTTTTACGATCTTCTTTAGTTTCATTGCGATGGTCATCTTCAGAATGGTCGGTGACCAGAACAAACGGTTGGTTTTCGCCCAGTAGCTGCTGAAACTGCTCTTCCAGCGGCGTATCGCTCTCAACGTGGGCCCGTACGAGCAAAACGGGTGCATAGGTTTTATCTATCAGCATATTTTTTCCTGGCTGGATTGGCTGCTCGGATAATCGCGCCGGCCTTATCAACTGAGCCGCGCGGGGACGCTTTGCAGCATGCCACGAGCGATACAGCCTGCGCTTACTGTTAGCCGCCAGGATCACGTACAACGCCGCCATTTTTCAGGCGGCGCGGGGGAAATGGGTCAAAGACGCCCTTAGTGGGGGAGTAAAAAAACCGTCGCCAGGCCGAGGAAAATAAAAAAGCCGCCGGTATCGGTCAGCGCGGTAATTAGCACGCTGGAGCCAACGGCCGGATCGCGCTTCAGCCTGGTCATAACCAGCGGGATAGTAACGCCCATCAGCGCGGCCAGCAGCAGATTCAGCACCATCGCCAGCATCATTACGCCGCCCAGCGCCGCATTGTCGTACATCGCCCAGGTAATGCCGCCCATAATACCGCCCCACACCAGGCCGTTAATCGCCGCGACGCCCAGCTCGCGCATAAACAGAAACGAAAAGTTGCCCGACTCGACCTGATGCAGCGCGAGGGCGCGGACGATCATGGTGATGGTCTGGTTACCGGTATTGCCGCCGATACCGGCAACGATTGGCATCAGCGTTGCCAGCGCGACCAGCTCGGAAATGGTGCCTTCAAACAGGCCGATGACCCGTGAAGCAATAAACGCGGTGCAGAGATTGATAGCCAGCCAGGTCCAGCGAGTGCGCACGGCCTTTTGTACCGGGGCAAACACATCCTCGCCGGGGCTGACGCCGCCCATTTTACGAATATTACTGTCGCTTTCCTGATTAACGATATCGAAAACGTCTTCAATGGTTACCCGGCCGACCAGCTTACCCTGATCGTCGATAACCGCAGCGGAAATCAGGTTGTAACGTTCAAAGGCCCCGGCGGCGTCTTCGGCTTTATCCTGCATATGAAAGGTGGTGGGATCGCCGTTCATCACCTGCGCAACCGCCATTTCCGGCGCGTTAAGCAAGATATCGGTCAGCGCCAGTTCGCCGCGTAAGTGATTCTCGCCGTCGGTGATAAACAGCTTATCGGTTCCCTCCGGAATTGTTTTTCGCTGGCGCAGAAAGCGTTGAACCGTTGCCAGACTGATATCCGCTGGCAGGGTTATAAGATTAAAATCCATGATGCGTCCGACGCGGTCACGGTCGAAGTGCATCATTTCTACCACGCGCTGGCGCAGATGTGGCTCCAGCGAGGTCAGCAAGCGACGGGTCAGATCGCCCGGCAGCGCGTTAGCCAGCCAGGCCTGATCGTCAATATCAAGCGGCGCCATAGCCTGCAGGATATCGGTGACGCTCATGCCTTCAATCAGGCTTTGCCACACCGTTTCGGCCGCTTCCAGCATGACCAGCCCGCGACGGCCATTGTCTATCAGGCTCCACAGCGCCAGGCGCCGTTCTTCCGGCAGTGACTCCAGCATATCGGCCAGGTCGGCAACGTGAAGCTGGGCTGCTTTTTGTTTAATTTCCCAGACTTCATGCTGCACGGCGTCGGGCAGCGGCGTTTGACGCTGCTGATAGTTTACCAACGCCTCCACCAGGTCCTCATGCTGGAGCAAGAGCGTCAGAATACGGTGGCGGCTGTCAGCCAACTGCTGAGAATGGTGCGTGGCAGACATGTTTAATCCCTTGCGCCTGAAATTAAGACAAATTAATTACGCAAGCGTAGCGTGAAAGCGTTATGCCGGGCAATAAAATGTTAATCCATCGTTGGCATGCAGAAATTGACTTCAGCCAGGGGGGTATTGAGTTTAGTCGTCGTTATTAACTTTCACTGTGACAGGGGCGGCAGGCGCGCTGACTTCCAGCTGTTTTTGCTGGTGATGAGAGATGGCACCGGGAATAACGAAAACAAGGCGGCCGATAAGGATGATAAAACTGATCAGCAAAACGATACGGGTCATTAAGCTCGATTTACGGCGCTGACGACGATGATAGGGGGTTGTGGCGCTGTCCACGCAAAGAGTCCTGTATTGTACCCGACTGGGCGACAGGCCAATTAAGTCACAACCTGGGGTTAGGGTCAATGGACATTTTGCACAAAAAATAGCTAATTTTTACAATTGAAAGTGATGACGGCTGATAAATAAAGCGCTTTATGGTTATAACCCATTGCCTGCTGAGTAAATTCCGCAGGCAATGGCCGTTAAAGATGCCAGTTAACAGACGCTAATCTTTTACGTAAGTTTTTTGCGCCAGCAGGGTAGCGAAGCGCTGGGAAATGCGCTGGCCGTTTTCGTCGGTGCGATGCAGCTGACCCACGTTTTCGTTGTATTTCACAATATGCCAGTTGCGATAGTAATGACTCAGCTCACCCGATTTAAAGGCGAAGGGAAAATCAGCCTGGCTTGGATAGTCGGGCGTGTCCATTGCGGCGACGAGCAGGTTATAGCCGTCTTTGGCCGTTGAAGCCTGCATGTCGGCGATAAGCTGGGGAATGGTCGCCGGCTGTAAGAACATCATGACTACCGTTGACAGAATAAAGTCCCAGCTGCCGTTAAAGCGATGATTATTCAAATCCACCCTCTGAGTTTCAATACCGCAGAGCTGCTCGGCTTCAATTATCCGGTTGAGATTTTCCAGACTGCGCGGGTTACGGTCCCACGCCGTTACCTCAAAACCTTTGAGATTAAGCATCAGCGCGTTGCGGCCGTTGCCGCAGCCTAAATCAAGGGCTTTGCCGCCGGAAAGCGCAGGGAACGCGGCGAGCACTTCTGAATGGGTCGCCGTAAGCTGGTATTTCTGTGTAAAGTAATTATCCGGTAGTACGGGTTTCATATTTATTAGCCTGGTTGAGGCGACTGACGCCGCCCGTTCAGATTTATTAGCCCTGGCTTTCTTCCTGAATTGTCAGGTTCCAGCCAGTTACTTCCTGCCAGTAGCTTTGCTCTCTTTCCAGATCGAGCTGCACCAGATTGTTCTGGCTAAAGAAATCCTGCGGAAAGGTCAGCGTCCAGTGGCCGTCATCGGTTTTCAGCTTCAGCAAGGCTGGTACTGATGTCGCCTGACGCTGATTGTTCAGCAGGGTACCCAGCCGCAGCAGGAAAATCAGCGGCAGGATCTGGCGTTTTTTAAATAGCGTGAAGCGCGGCAGCTCATCAACCTTAATTGCCTTACGGTGGAAGCGCACCAGGGTTGACAGTAGCATCTGCTGATCCTGGTTGAAGCCGGGCAGGTCAGTATATTGCAGGATATAGGCAGAATGGCGCTGCATGCCGCTGTGGTTAATGGTCAAGCCAACTTCGTGCAGCATTGCGGCCCATTTTAGCAGCGCTTCCAGCTGCGGATCGGCCTGCTTATTATTTTGCTCGCGCCACTGCGCGTACAGCTCGGTAGTGGTATTCAGTACCCGACGCGCCTGATCGCTGTCGATATTGTAATTGTTGGCCAGGCTTTGCGCCGTGCGGCTGCGAATATCCCGATGGCGGAAGCGTCCCTCCATCTCATATAGCACCCCCTCGCGCAGCGCGCCGTCCGACAGGCGCAGCTCTTTGATCGCCAGCGTGTCAACAATGCCGCACAGAATAGCCAGGCCCGGCACGAACACCGTTTTACGTTCATCGGAAAGCCCCGGCAGGTCAAGTTCGTCGAAGCTTTTATACTGCAATACAAGGGCGCTCAGCTTTTCCAGACGCTCCGGGGTGATGGTTTTCTCTTTCTCATCCATGGCGACCAGCACTTCGCAAACGGCCTTAATCGTGCCAGATGCGCCCATCGCATATTCCCAGCCGAGTCGACGGTACTGCCATGAGAGCGGCTCCAGCTTTTGCGCGGCCGCCAGCCGGGCGCGGCGAAAGTTCTCTTTATTGATGACGCTGCCGGGGAAGTAGAGATGGGCAAAGCTGACGCAGCCCATGCGGCGGCTCTCCACCAGGCGCGGCTCAAAGTTTTCCCCGATCACCAGCTCGGTGGAGCCGCCGCCGATATCGATGACCAGCTTGCGGCCTTTTTCCGGCTGCGTATGCTCAACGCCCATAAAAATCAGGCGCGCTTCTTCATTGCCGGAGATAACTTCGATGGGAAAGTTGATGACCTCCGCTGCGCGCTGCAGGAAAACGTCAGCGTTTTTTGCCTGACGCAGCGAATGGGTGCCAACGATGGTGACGTTGCCGGGGCTGAATCCCTGCAACCTTTCAGCGAATAACGCTAGGCAAGACAGCCCGCGCTGTATCGCTTCTTCGCTGAGGTTATTATCCGCATCCAGGCCATCGGCCAGATGCACGCGCTGCTTGAGCTTGCCCAGCACCTGCATCGCGCCGTCAACCACGCGGGCAATGACCATATGGAAACTGTTTGATCCCAGGTCTACCGCCGCGAACTCCTGCGGTTTTGGGGTGTTTTTATGAGAAACTGGCATAGGTTAGTCAGATTGCTCCAAAGATTTTAGATACGCGTAAATGGACATCTGTGCGCGGACTTTACGGCGGTTGCCGCGCGACACATAGCTGTTGCTGAGTTCTTTATCCATGTTGCGGGCTTTAACGGTATCGCTGAATAAGATGTTCATAATGTCCACCACGCGCTGCTTCAGGGTCGCGTCGAGCAGCGGCACGGCGACTTCGATACGAAAATCAATGTTGCGCGTCATCCAGTCAGCGGAGGATAAATACACTTTTTTATCGCCGCCGTTTTCAAAAATATAGACCCTGTCGTGCTCAAGGAAGCGATCGACGATACTTATCACACGGATATTATCGCTGATGCCCGGCAGTTGCGGTATGAGCGAACACATGCCGCGCACCAGCAAATTCACCGGGACGCCGACGCTGGAAGCCGCGTACAGCCGATCTACCAGCCCGCCGTCCACCAGGTTATTCACCTTGAGCATAATGCCGCCCGGCAGTCCCTGCTGCACGTTGGCGATTTCATTATCAATCAGCTTATAGAGCCGATCGCGTGAATTCTGCGGTGACACCAGCAGGTACTCGAAATCCACCGGGCGATAGGGGTTTTCAATAAAGTTAAACACCCGGCGAACTTCATTGGTGATGCGAGCATCCGCCGTCAGCAGCGAGTAGTCAGTGTAAATTCGCGCGGTTTTTTCATTGAAGTTACCGGTGCCGATGTGGGCATATCTTACAACCTGCTCACCCTCACGGCGGCTGATCAGGAACAATTTTGCATGGATTTTCAGCCCGGGGGCCGAAAAAATAACGTGTACGCCGGCGGCCGTCAGGCGCTTGGCCCACAAAATATTGGCTTCTTCATCAAAACGCGCTTGCAGTTCGACGACCACGGTAACCTTTTTACCGTTCCAGGCGGCATGCATCATGGCGTCCATAATGCGCGAATCTTTCGCCACCCGGTAAATATTGATTTTTATCGACAATACGCTGGGGTCGAAGGACGCCTGGCGCAGCCATTCCAGTACATGTTCGAAGGTATGGTACGGGTAATACAGCAGCACGTCGCGCTGGCGAATAGCGTCAAAACCGTTGCGGAACTGGCCGAAATAGAGATGACGCAACGGCTGCTGCGGCCGGTTTACCAGATTGGCTTTACCGACGTTAGGGAAGCTGATGAAGTCTTTAAAGTTATGATAGCGCCCGCCAGGCACCACCGAATCATAGTTATCGATCCCCAGCTTTTTACATAATAGCTCTACCAGTCCATCGGGCATATCGCGTTGATAAACAAAGCGCACCGGTTCTGCGGTCAGACGCTGTTTCAGGCTGGAGGACATCAGCTCCATCAGGCTCGATTCCATTTCCGTGACCAGGTCGTACTCGGCGTCGCGGGTCATCTTCATCGAATAGGTATTGAGCTCGTCGTAGTCAAAAAAGCCGCTAAATATTTCATTCAGACAGAAGCGCAGAATATTATCCAGCAGGATCATCGGCTTCCGGCGGCGCGGCGTTTCAGGCGGCAGATTAATAAAGCGCGGCACCTTATCGGCGGGGATCTCCAGCAGGGCATAGCGCACGGCCTCACCCTGAATAATTTCCACCACCAGATAGGTGTAATCATCTTTAAGGAATTCGATCAGATCGGTGTCACTATTAATCAATATTGGCGTGATATGCTGGCGCAGCTCCTGACGGAAGTAGTCACGCAGCCAGCTTTGCTGATTGGGTGACAGCTGGCGCTCATTGATCAGGAAAATCTGATTACGCGCCATCTCCAGCAGCAGTTCATTATACAGCCCGTCGAATTCCTGCTCGGCTTTTAACACTCTGGCCTGGATTTTATTCAGCAGGTGGCGCAGTGAATTAGGGGTACCGGAACCCTGCTCCTCGCCAATCAGAATGCGGCGTTTTAAATCTGAGAAGCGGACTTTATAGAACTCTTCAAGGTTATTGGAGTAGATACCTAAGAAACGCATCCGCTCAATCAGCGGATTATTTTTATCTGCCGCTTCCTGCAAAACGCGTTCATTGAAGGATAACCAGCTTAACTCTTTTTCTATATATAGCTTTTCCTGACCCATTATTACTCCGTAGTCGCGATTCAGGAGGAAGGTATCCAGTATCACGTTTCATTATGGCGAGAGTATGGCAATAAAGTCCAACGGCAGTGAATGAATATTGTCTTACCAAACACATACGGGCAACATAGCGTGTCATCTTCATCAGGAAATACCGATAATCATGGCCGATAATCGCATACCGGTAAGCTTTAACGATAAAAGTCGTCAGCGGATTGACCGCCTGACGCGCCGGCTGGTATCGGTTTGCGGCATCGGTATTCTGCTGGTGATGCTGGTGCTGTTTTTCTGGCTGGTGTGGGTGGTGACGCCGCTGTTTATTTCGCCCTCGCTGTACAGCCAGAGTAAAGGGCAGATCTGGCAGCAGGATAGCGCCGTCGCTGGCGGCATTAATAGTGGTCAGCAGTGGACCTGGCGCATCGGCAGCGAGGGCAAAGGGCGCTTTTTACCTCTGGATGCCGGGCCGCCGCCAGCGGCGACGAATTTATCCGCAGCGGTAAAGCTGGCCGCCAGTGACCAACGGGACGGCAGCACGGTTCTTATCGACCGGCAGGGTGATTTATATCTGGTGATGCCGGATTTTAGCAGCGAGCGCCCGCAGTGGCGCTTTCCACTGGGTGCGGCGCCACTTATGCGTGCCATGGGGACTGCACGGGCCGCCAGCCTGACCCGGCTGGCGGATAACAGCTGGCAGCTGGTTCTGGCGCAGCCGCAGACCGTTCAGGTTTTCCGTTTCGCCGCGGGCGACCGCCCGCAGACCCTTAGCATAAGCGCCGCCGGCGTTGATCAACTGGTGCAGTCGCCGGACGGCGGGTTTATTTACGCATTGGCTGGCGCTGAACTTAACGTCTGGCAGCGCGGCGACTCAGGCTTCCGGCTGCGCGACGATCTTCGGCTGCCTTCAGCGCCGCGCCAGATGGCGCTGCTGAGCGGTGGGCGCAGTCTGCTATTAGCCGATGACAAGGGCGTATCGCAATGGTTTGATATTACCGGTGACAGCGCAATACGCCTGCAGCAGATCCGTACTTTTCCTGACAGCGGCGACAGCGGCAGGGTGATCGTCGAAGCGCAGCGACGGGTGTTCGCCACGCTCAGCGCGCAGGGTGAGCTGAGATTATTCGCCAGTAAGCAATACCAACCGTTGCTGCAGCGCCAGCTTGCTCCAGGGATTACCGCCGCCTGGTTCGCTCCGCAGGGCAACGGCCTGTGGGTCGAACGTCAGGATAACTGGCAATACTATTCGCTGAATAATCCCTGGCCGGATATCAGCTGGCGTAACTTCTGGCAAAAAATCTGGTATGAAAACTATCCTGCGCCAGACTATGTCTGGCAGTCGACCGCGGCAGAAGATAACTATCAGGGCAAGTACAGCCTGGTGCCGCTGATCAGCGGTACCTTAAAGGCGGCGCTGATGGCAATGGTTATCGCGACGCCGCTGGCGTTGGCTGCAGCGATGTATACCGCCTGGTTTATGTCGCCGCGCATGCGGCGCTATGTTAAGCCGGGTATTGAAATGATGGGCGCTTTGCCAACGGTGGTGGTGGGGTTAATTGCCAGCTTTTGGCTGGCGCCGCTGCTGGCGCAGAGGATGAGCGGAATAATCATGCTGCCATTCCTGCTGGCCGGGGGGCTGCTGTTGATGCATCCGCTTTCAACGCTGTCGGTCAAAAGAGGCTGGCGCTGGCTGTTCGCGCCGGGGCGGGAAATGCTGCTGCTGTTCCCGCTGCTGCTGCTGGTGATTGCATTTTCTCTGCTGGCGATCCCCTGGCTTGAACGGCTGATCTGGCCGCAGGGTTTGCTGGCCTGTTGGGGCATAAACTATCAGTCCGGCAATTTACTGGTGGCGGCCATCGCCATGGGATTTGCGCTGGTGCCGCTGATTTTCACCCTGGCGGAAGATGCGCTGTTCAGCGTGCCGGTTTCGCTGGCCAACGGTTCGCTGGCGCTGGGGGCGACGTCCTGGCAGACGCTGCGACGCGTTATTTTACCCGGCGCGTCGGCAGGGATCTTCGCTGCGCTGATGATAGGCTTTGGTCGGGCGATGGGAGAGACCATGATTGTACTGATGGCCACCAGTAATACGCCGCAGACCGGGGGATCGCTGTTTAGCGGGCTGCGCACGCTGTCTGCTAACGTGGCTATTGAAATGCCGGAAGCCGCGGCGGGTAGCGCTCACTACCGTATCCTGTTTCTTAGCGCGCTGATTCTGCTGATGTTTACTCTGCTGGTTAATACGCTGGCGGAGCTGTTGCGTCAGCGCCTGCGTGCTCGTTTTGCCGCCGGGGAGGGACTGGAATGACCCCGGAGCGGTACAATGAACGCTGGCGTTGGCTAACGGCCGGCGCCGTTTCGCTTAGCCTGCTGGCTTTTTTACTGCTGATTGGCCTGCTGCTGTGGCAGGGGATGCGTTATTTCTGGCCGCAACCGCTGATATTGTTCAGCGTTCAGCAGCCCCACCAGGCGGCGCAGCCGCTGTTGGCGGAGGTGATCAGCCGCCAATCCCCCGGTACAGCGCAGGGCGCGGAAACGACGCCGCAGCGCCTGTTGGTTAAAACCGGTAATCGCGACTTTGCCGCGCCCGATTTTCGCACGCTGCTTTCCAGCCAGATTCGTGCGCAGAGTCGCCCAGCCGACGCCATCGCCGTGCTGCGGCGCGATCAGGGCATGGCATATGGCTGGTTTGCCGGATTGGAAGAAAATCAGCAAGCATTGCTGGCCAGCAATATGGATAACGTTTTTCACCAGAGGCTGCAGCAGGTTCGCCTTTGGCAGCGCCAGGCCAGCCATCTACGTCAGGTGACGCTGGTGGAAATAACCAAACAGCTGCAAACCCTGGCGCAGCAGCAAAAGTTTGATGCCGCAGCCGGGCACGATTTACAGCAAGAATCGATCATTGAAGCCAACCGCGCCGAGGCGCAGCGTCAGTTTCACGAGGTTTCACAGCAGCTGGCCGCGTTGGAGCGCCAGATTGACAGCGATCGCCTGGTGATGCGCGATGCGCAGGGCGCACTGCACCGCCTGCCGCTGGCCGATATCGTTGACGCCTGGTATCCCAATCGCATGAACTTTGCGCAAAAGCTGCAGCAGGCTGCCAGCCGGATGATCGGTTTTGTCAGTGATACTGCGCCGACGTCGCCGGAGGAAGGGGGAATTTTTCCGGCAATCTTCGGTACCGTGCTGATGGTGATGCTCATGTCGGTGGTGGTGATGCCGCTTGGCGTGGTGGCCGCAGTCTGGCTACACGAATATGCCGGTAACGGCCTGCTGACGAGACTGGTGCGCATTGCGGTGGTCAACCTGGCGGGAGTGCCTTCAATTGTTTACGGCGTGTTCGGGCTGGGCTTCTTTGTCTGGCTGATTGGCGGTAGCCTCGACAGGCTGCTATTCATCGACCGGCTGCCGGCGCCGACCTTTGGTACCCCGGGGCTGCTTTGGGCATCGCTGACGCTGGCTTTGCTGACGCTGCCGGTGGTGATCGTTGCAACGGAAGAAGGGCTGTCGCGCATTCCTCGCTCTTTACGTCAGGGCGCGCTGGCTTTGGGCGCTACCAGCGCCGAAGCGCTGTGGCAGGTAACCCTGCCGCTGGCCGTGCCGGCAATGCTCACCGGCCTTATTATGGCAATCGCCCGGGCGGCGGGCGAGGTGGCGCCGCTGATGCTGGTCGGGGTGGTTAAAATGGTGCCTGAACTGCCGGTGGATGGCGTTTTTCCTTATTTGCATCTGGATCGTAAATTTATGCACCTTGGCTATCAGATTTACGAGCTGGCATTTCAGAATCCGAATTCGCAGTCCGATCGGCCATTGCTGTTTGCCACCGCGTTGCTACTGGTAGTGATTATTTTGCTTTTAAATTTGCTGGCGATGATCCTGCGTCATCGTCTGCGTGAACGCTATCGCACCTTGCTGCACTGAGAACGGAATATGATGACTACTTCGCTGATGCAAGAAGACCAGCAAACCCTGTTATCGCTCGATGACCTGTCGTTGTGGTATGGCGCGCATCAGGCGCTGCGTAACATCAACCTGAAGATAGCGCGCAACCGCATTACCGCGCTGATCGGCCCCTCCGGCTGCGGTAAATCGACGCTGTTGCGCTGCCTGAACCGGATGAATGATTTGACCGATGGCTGCCGGGTTGAAGGTGACATCCGGCTTGAGCATAAGAGTATTTTATCGGCAGACGTAAACCTGGTCGGGCTGCGCCGACGGGTTGGGATGGTCTTTCAGCGGCCGAATCCGTTCCCCAAATCGATTTACGAAAATGTGGTTTACGGCCTGCGATTACAGGGCGTACGGGATCGTCGGGTGTTGGATGAAGCCATGGAGCGGGCGCTGCGGGCGGCGGCGCTGTGGACTGAGGTGCGCGGAATGCTGCGCAAGAACGCCCTGACGCTGTCACAGGGCCAGCAGCAGCGGCTGGTCATCGCCCGCGCCATCGCCGTGGAGCCAGAAGTGTTGCTGCTCGACGAACCGACTTCCGCGCTCGATCCGATTTCGACGTTGGTCATTGAAGAGCTGATGACCACGCTGAAGCAGCATTTCACCCTGATACTGGTTACCCATAATATGCAGCAGGCGGCGCGGGTTTCTGATTTCACCGCGTTTATGCATCAGGGGCAGCTGGTGGAGTTTGGCGTTACCGACGATCTGTTCACTTCACCGCGCCAGAAGCGAACCGAAGATTACATTACAGGGCGCTTCGGCTGATCTATTCCGCCGCGTAGCCCTGCGGCGCAAGCTGCTGACCATCAAGCCAGGCCGCGCCGTCGCGCATCTGCAGGCGGCCAGCGCAGAACCAGGCGATGGCCAGCGGATAGATAGCATGTTCCTGATGCTGAACCCGCGCCTGTACTTCCTCAACGCTGTCATCGGCAAATATCGGCACCCGCGCCTGTAGAATAACCGGACCGCCGTCCAGCTCTTCCGTCACGAAATGCACTGAGGTGCCGTGTTCCGCATCGCCGTTTTCAATCGCCTGGCGGTGGGTATCTAGCCCTGGATATTTTGGCAGCAAAGACGGATGCACGTTAAGCATCCGCCCGGTATAGCGCTGGACAAACGCGTCGCTCAGGATGCGCATATAGCCCGCCAGCACCACCAGGTCGGGCTGAAAGCCGTCGATTTCCGCCATCAGCTGGCGGTCAAAGGCCTGACGATCGGCAAAAGCTGCCGGCGCCAGCGCGACGGCGGGTAGGCCCGCGTCACGCGCGCGCTGCAGTCCGTAAGCGCTGGCTTTATTGCTGATGACGGCGACCACCTGGCCGCCAGTCTTGCCCTGCTGACAGGCGGTAAGGATCGCCTGCAAATTGCTGCCGTCGCCGGAGATCAGCACGACTATCTTTTTCATGCGATAATCACGCGTTCAGCGGCGTTTGACGCTTTAATGTGGCCAATTTGCCACGCCTGTTCGCCCGCATCGGACAGCAGTTTTATCGCCTGGCTGGCAGCCTCCGCGCTCAACGCGATGACCATGCCGACGCCGCAGTTAAAGGTGCGATACATTTCATGCTGGCTGACATTGCCTGCCTGCTGTAACCAGCTGAATACCGCAGGCCATTGCCAGCTGGATTCATCGATTACCGCCTGGGTGTTGTCCGGCAATACGCGCGGAATGTTCTCCCAGAAGCCGCCGCCCGTCAGGTGAGCGATGGCGTGAACGTCAACCTGCTCAATCAGACTCAGCAGATTTTTTACGTAGATGCGCGTGGGGGCCAGCAGGTGATCGGCCAGCGATTTACCTTCCAGCTGGACGCTGTTGGGATCGGTGTTGCTGACTTCAAGAATTTTTCGTACCAGAGAGTAGCCATTAGAGTGAGGGCCGCTGGAGCCGAGCGCTAGCAGGACATCGCCGTCCTGCACTTTGCTGCCGTCGATGATCTCTGATTTTTCCACCACGCCGACGCAAAAGCCGGCGACGTCATAATCCTCACCGTGATACATCCCCGGCATTTCCGCCGTTTCGCCGCCGACCAGTGCGCAACCTGATTGCTGGCATCCTTCGGCAATGCCCGTTATCACGCTCGCCGCCGTTTCCACATCCAGCTTGCCGGTGGCGTAATAGTCGAGAAAGAACAGGGGTTCCGCACCCTGAACAACCAGATCGTTAACGCACATCGCCACCAGGTCGATGCCGATGGTGTCATGACGTTTAAGATCCATTGCCAGGCGCAATTTGGTGCCAACGCCATCGGTACCGGAAACCAGCACCGGTTCACGGTATTTTTGCGGCAGGGCGCACAGGGCGCCAAAGCCTCCCAGACCGCCCATGACTTCAGGACGACGCGTTTTCTTTACCACGCCTTTAATTCGGTCAACTAACGCATTGCCGGCATCAATATCAACGCCGGCGTCTTTGTAGCTCAGAGAGGTTTTGTCGGTCACTGCGAAATCCCCACGCGGTTGCGGTTGGTGATGTTAATGAAAGCGCGGCAATTCTAGCAGCGTGAGCAATCGTTTGCGAGTGCCATCTTTACCACATTGCGCCCCGGTGAATTTTGGCTGATGCTTAATGAAATTACGCACATTTGATCCATTACATCTGGCAGCCTTGACAAAAGGCGGTATAATCTCGCGATTTTTTTTTGCAGCTAACACACTCCGGGAGTCCAACGAATGAAGATCGTGGAAGTCAAACACCCACTCGTCAAACATAAACTGGGTCTGATGCGCGAGCACGATGTAAGCACCAAGCGTTTTCGCGAGCTTGCGTCGGAAGTGGGGAGCCTGCTGACTTATGAAGCGACTGCCGATCTGGAAACCGAGAAAGTGACCATCGAAGGCTGGAACGGTCCGGTAGACATTGAACAAATCAAGGGCAAAAAAATTACCGTGGTGCCGATTCTGCGTGCCGGTCTTGGCATGATGGAAGGCGTGCTGGAGCACGTGCCGAGTGCCCGGATCAGCGTGGTTGGCGTTTATCGTAATGAAGAGACGCTGGAGCCGGTACCGTACTTCCAGAAACTGGCTTCCAGTATGGATGAGCGCATGGCGCTGGTGGTTGACCCGATGCTCGCCACCGGCGGCTCGATGATCGCCACCATCGACCTGTTAAAAAATGCCGGCTGCACCAGTATTAAAGTGTTGGTGCTGGTGGCGGCGCCGGAGGGGATCCGCGCGCTGGAGAAGGTTCATCCCGATGTGGAGCTGTACACGGCGTCAATCGACCAGGGGCTGAATGAAAAAGGCTACATAATTCCCGGGCTCGGCGATGCCGGGGACAAGATATTTGGTACCAAATAACCGTTAAAGCCGACCGCAGAGTCGGCTTTTTTTTAATAAAAAACAACTCAAGGGGATATTCAATGACTCGTCGTGCCATTGGCGTCAGCGAGCGGCCGCCGCTGCTGCAAACGATTCCACTTAGCCTTCAGCATCTGTTCGCTATGTTTGGCGCCACCGTGCTGGTGCCCATCCTGTTTCATATTAATCCGGCAACGGTATTGCTGTTCAATGGCGTCGGCACGCTGCTGTATCTGCTGATCTGTAAAGGAAAAATACCCGCCTATCTCGGTTCCAGCTTTGCTTTCATCTCGCCGGTTTTATTGCTGCTGCCGTTGGGATATGAAAAAGCGCTCGGCGGTTTTATTCTCTGCGGCGTGCTGTTTTGCCTGGTGGCGCTGATAGTGAAAAAGGCCGGCTCCGGCTGGCTGGAGGTGATGTTCCCGTCGGCGGCGATGGGGGCTATCGTCGCAGTCATCGGTCTGGAGCTGGCGGGCGTTGCGGCCAATATGGCGGGGCTGCTGCCTGCCGATGGCGCGAGCGTGGACGGTAAAACCATTATTATCTCCATGGTTACTCTGACGGTGACGGTGTTCGGTTCGGTGCTGTTTCGCGGCTTTCTGGCCATTATCCCGATTCTGATCGGCGTACTGGTCGGCTATGCGTTGTCATATTTTATGGGGGTTGTTGACTGGACGCCGGTTCAGCAGGCCCACTGGTTTGCGCTGCCAACGTTCTATCAGCCGCAGTTTGACTGGGCGGCGATGCTGACGATTGTTCCCGCCGCGCTGGTGGTCATTGCCGAGCACGTCGGCCACCTGGTGGTGACGGCCAATATCATTAAAAAAGATCTGATAAAAGATCCTGGCCTGCACCGCTCAATGTTTGCTAACGGCATTTCCACGGTGATCTCCGGTTTCTTCGGTTCGACGCCGAATACCACCTATGGTGAGAATATTGGTGTGATGGCGATTACCCGCGTCTACAGTACCTGGGTTATCGGCGGGGCGGCAATTCTGGCTATCCTGCTTTCCTGTATCGGCAAGCTGGCGGCTGCCATTCAGGCGGTGCCGGTGCCGGTAATGGGCGGCGTTTCACTGCTGCTGTACGGGGTGATTGCGGCATCCGGGGTGCGGGTGCTGATTGAGTCAAAGGTGGATTATAACAAAGCGCAAAACCTGATCCTGACCTCGGTGATCCTGATTATCGGCGTCAGCGGCGCCCGGGTGCATATCGGCGCCGCCGAGCTGAAAGGGATGGCGCTGGCAACGATAGTTGGCGTAGTGCTTAGCCTGATTTTCAAGGCTATTTCGCTGCTGCGCCCGGAAGAAGTGGTGCTTGAAGCACCGGAGAACGATCGTTAATGATCATCGGCGGACGGGGCCAGCCGTCCGTTTCATTTCCGGCGCTGAATTGTGATAAACTCAGCACGGTATTCTACCGCTCAATTCCGAGGTGATTCTGAACACGCCCGCGCAGCTTTCGCTGCCACTTTATCTGCCAGATGATGAAACCTTCGCCAGCTTCTGGCCGGGTGACAATTCGGTGCTGCTGGCGGCGTTGCAGGGCGCGCTGGTGCGGGATCACGGCAGCTATTTTTATATCTGGGCGCGCGAGGGGAGCGGTCGCAGCCACCTGCTGCACGCGGCGTGCGCCGAGCTTTCCGCGCGCAATCAGGCGGTGGGCTACGTGCCGTTAGATAAGCGGACCTGGTTTGTTCCTGAGGTGCTGGATGGCATGGAGCAACTGGCGCTGGTATGCATTGATAATATTGAGTGCGTGGCGGGCGATCAGCCCTGGGAAATGGCGATTTTCAATCTGTATAATCGTATTCTTGAAAGTGGCAAAACGCGGCTGATTATCACCGGCGACCGGCCCGCGCGCCAGCTGAATCTGCAGCTGCCGGATCTGGCCTCGCGCCTGGACTGGGGGCAAATCTACCGTCTGCAGCCGCTATCTGATGAAGATAAAGTCCAGGCTTTGCAGCTGCGCGCCCGCCAGCGCGGTTTCGAGCTGCCCGAAGACGTCGGGCGCTTCCTGTTAAAACGCCTCGACAGGGAAATGCGCACGCTGTTCACTACCCTCGATCGTCTGGATCACGCTTCAATCAGCGCCCAGCGCAAATTGACCATTCCCTTCGTTAAAGAAATTCTCGGCCTCTAGCGCTGTTACGCCGGGCGCATCAATCCTGTTTGAGTAATGAAAGCACCTGCTGTGGCGGGCGGCCCAGCTTCGCACGATCGTTAGCAATGACAATCGGACGTTCAATCAGCTTTGGGTTGTCCGCCATGGCCTGCAGCAGCGTCGCTTCGCTGAGTGCGGGATTGGCAAGGTTGAGTTCCTGATACAGGCTTTCACCGCTGCGCATCAGCTGACGCGCCTCGCTGAATCCTAGCTGGCGCAGCAGCGTTTGCAGCGTTGCCGCGTCCGGCGGCGTGGTTAAGTACAGAACGACCTGCGGCTTAACGCCTTCGGCTTCCAGCAGCGCGAGGGTTTCGCGGCTCTTGCTGCAGCGTGGGTTATGATAAATCGTTACCTGAGACACTGTTTTTCTCCTGGTCGCTATCAGGACCGCTGATATTTTTGGAACAGCTGTTGCAGTCGGCGCAGCTGGTCAATACGCGCATCATAACGCGCCTGCTCCAGGCTGCCGAGGCGCGACTGCGAGCTGGCGCTGCTAAGGGCGCGGATGGCCTGATCCAGCTGACCGCTGAGTGCCAGGCTCTCGGCCCTGGCGGCCAGCTCTTCATTGGAGAGTCCCTGCGCGGCGTCGGCCTGGGCCAGTAAATCCCAGCCGTTGGCGTCATCTTTGTGATTCCAGGTATAGCGATTAAGAATGCGTGTCGCTTCGGCCGGCTGGTTGGCTTCGACATAGGCATTGGCAAGGTTCAGCTGTAGCACCGGGTCGCTTTTATTTTTTGCCGCCAGCAAGCGGCGAATCGCATCCTGTGGCTTTTTCAGGCCGATGTCGATATCCGTCATAATATCCAGATACCAGACGTTGTCCGGATCGCTTGCCAGCATCGGTTCGATAATCCGTTTGGCGTCAGCAAAAGATTTGGCCTGTAAAAACTGCACCGCTTTGCCGTATTGGGCGGCGGTTTTTTCCCGGCTATTACCCTGCGACCAGCTGTGCAGAAGGTCGTCGCTAAGCTGATTCTGTCCGGTGGCGTACATCCCCAGCGCGCGCGCTTTCGCCATGTAAAAGCCCAGAGAAGATTGCACCACCACCGGCTTCATCTGGTTTGCGCGGTTGCGGGCATCCGATAAGCGGCTGTCGGGCAGCGGGTGAGTCAACAGCATTTCCGGCGGCTTTTGACCGTAGCTTGACTGGTCGGCCAGCTTTTGCAGGAAGCTGGGCATCGCCTGCGGATCAAAACCTGAACGCTGTAATACTTGCAGGCCGATACGGTCGGCCTCCTGCTCATTTTGTTGGGTGAAGCTGATAATGCCCTGCTGGGTGCCCGCCAGCGTACCGGTCAGCGCGGCCATACCGGCCTGCGGATTGGCCATTGCCAGTAATATTGAGCCTAATGCGCCTACCCATGTCAGCGGGGCGCTGCGCTGCAGTTCTTCCATGGCACGGGCAAGATGGCGCTGGGTGACGTGAGAAATTTCATGGGCTATAACGGAGGCCAGCTGGCTTTCGTTATCCACGTAGCGAAACAGCGAAGAGTGCAGCACGACATTGCCGCCAAAAAAGGCAAAGGCGTTCAGCTCATCGTTGCGGAGCAGAAAGAAGTGGAAAGGCGTGCGGACTGACCAGGCGTGGGAGACCAGGCGCTGTCCAAGGTTATTGATATATTCATTGAGCAGCGGATCGTTGATTAACGGCGCGCTGGCTCGCAGCTGACGGACATAAAAATCGCCCATCTGCAGCTCTTGATTGATCGACAGCGTACCGCCCGCCGTGGTGCCCATATCCGGCAGATTATCGGTGATATCGGCCCTTGCCGGTATTGCTGCGTTCACCATCAGGGCTGCTAGCGCAGAAGCGATAATCTTTTTTTTAAACGGCTTAAGCATGCATCTTTTCCTGACAAGAAGTCATGATTTAGACTCCGGGCCGATAAAAACGTTGCGGCATCCGGTGGGATTTCTGCGTCCATTCTACCCAGCCCGGCGTGATATGAGAATCTATTGCTCGACATTGCGTGACTTGAACAAAAAAATGCAATTTTACTGATCGTCGGCTGACGAACTTATCGCTGTATTGAATGGTGAAAATTACAATAACGCTCAATCAATTAACGGGAGTTAAAAAGTTAACCTGGCTTAACTATTCGATCGCCAATCAATCTTTGCTTTTTAAAGAAATGTAATCTTTTTCAAATAAACTGACTGATTAGCCAGCGTGAGTAGGTTTACTCTGAAAAAAAGCGAATGGAAAAATGGAGCTACATTCGCATTTTTAACAACTTTATTGCCGCTCAATAGGTTGACGCTGACATTTTCAGATCCACGATTATTAGCGTATTTTTAATTTATTGGCTTTCTTTATTCGTTATTTATATACAATTTCTGTTATTTTTGGTACTGCCATTCAATTGATTTCATTTAGTGATTGTTACCTTTTACTAATCAGATTCTGAATGCATGATTTCACCTGAAATCATTTTGCCGGGTTTATCAATTTTTGCGCGCCGCCAATCTTCGCTGACTGTGTTATATCTCCTTGGGTCCTAAGCACAACGTCGCTTGTCCGACGTTATCCTTCCATTTTGGCGTGGAGAATCAGCAGAATGCGTCAGGTTGTCTCTTATGTTGTCATTGCCGTGGTTGCCGGCTTTGTGGGGGCAAGTTTTTCAAAAGCTCCGGAAATAGTCAGTAAGGTCAGCGCACGTTTAAGCAGTCCGCCAGCGGAACCGGAAGGTTTCTGGACCACGCCAGCCATTGCGGGTTATGGGGAGATTCACTATGAGCAAAATGCGGCCTATAAGCCGGGTCTGACGGACAGCAATAAAATTGTTTTCCAGATTACGAAAAGCGAAAACAATATGAAGGATGCCAACCTCGGACTGCAGCGCGTCGCGCGCGTGGTTAATCTCTATATCGCCTCCGGCGTTCCGGCGGACAAGTTGAAATTTGTCGTTTCAGTAACCGGTGACGGAACGCCGGCAATGCTGGATAACGCCCATTACCATTCCGCTTATGGGGTTGATAATCCCAACCTGAAATTAATCAGCGAATTGCGCGATCAGGGTGTCGACATTTCCGTTTGCGATCAGTCGGTGGCCTTCCATCACTATAAGTACAGCTGGATTGATAAGTCAGTGACCCATGCGCTTTCAAGTCCTACTACAGTTTCCACCTTGCAGAATCAGGGCTACGCTTACCTGCAAATGTAATTAATCCGGCGGGCTGGCGCCTGCTTCCAGGAGGAGAACACGTGCGGGCATTATGGCACTATGTGGTATGTGCGCTGATAGCACTGTTAACGACGCTGGTGACGCTAAAAGCGCCAGCGATCGCTAATAAAATTGCGGCGCTGACGGACGAGCGTCCGCAGCTGGCGCCGGGTTTCTGGCAGACGCCGACGATTAAAGGCTATGGCAAGATCCATTATCTTGCTGCCAGCGAGTTCCGCCCTCAGCCGGATCAAACCTATAACATCGTTTTTCAGGTTCAGGACGGTTTGGAATCACGCAAAAAGGTTAATGATGAACTGGATCACGTAGCCCGTACGGTTAATCTTTACGTGGCGTCAGGGGTACCGCTGTCGCAGCTGAAGTTTGTTGTCGCCATCGCCGGAACTGCGACGCCGGTGGTGCTGAACAATCAGCGCTACCATCAGCGTTTTGGCGTCGATAATCCTAATCTTGATCTTATCCGTCAGCTTACCGCAGCCGGAGTGAAGGTAACGGTGTGCGATCAGGCGGTTGCTGGTCATCGCTATCCTTTCGACTGGGTAGACGATCACGTTATACATGCGCTTTCAAATCTGACGACTATCAGTACCCTGGAAAAACAGGGGTACGTTTTGCTGCCGATGTAGCCATGCCGCCACCTTTTACCCTGGCGGGACGTCGTACAGAAATAATTCGTTTCAGTTGTTGCTGAGATTATTCCTATGTTGTGCAGTCAGTGTACAATAGCGTTATGTTTACAGGTAAATATCCTGTCAGGGCGCAAAAAATACACTAAGGCGCAACATTATGATTCGTAATGGAAAGTTCGCATGCTAAGGTTGCTGCGGCCTAAAACGGACTTAAAAACGCTGATTACGCTGCTGGTGATTGCCAGCATTGTGATTACGCTGGCGAATGCGCTTTACGCAACCTGGCGCGTGCAGCGGGCGGTGTTGATAAACAATTCGCTGGAAGCGAACCGGGTTTATGCCACCAAGCTGGCCTCCACCACGGAAATCTTTTTTCAGCAGGCGCAGTCTCAGCTGGCCTGGAGCGCGAATGCGATGAGCAAAGGATTCAGCGATACCGCGCTATTGCAACGTGAGGTGGAGCGCCTGCGTGCTCAGACCAACAGCTTCAATTCCGTGGCGGTGGTTGATGCCAGGGGAGTTGTGCTGGCGGTGTCTCCCGAGTCCTTAATGCTCAAAGGTATGCGGCTGCATACTAACGCCACGCGCCAGGCGCTGGCAGCGCGTAAGCCGCTCATCAGTAAGCCTTCACTTTCCGCTACCGGAAATCTGATCGTGTTGATCTCCTGGCCCATTACTGCCGCCAACGGTGATTATCTCGGCTATGTGGGCGGTACTATCTACCTGAAAAAGCACAGCGTGCTTAATGCCCTGCTTGAAGAGCAATTTTATCGCGATGGTACCCGTTTGTTCGTTACCGACGAAGATAACCGCGTGCTCTATCATCAGCATGATGAGGTCATTGGTCAGATGATTGAGCCGCTGATTTCCCCTCAGCTGCGGGCGCAGCAAACCAGCGGTTATCAGCAAGTGGTGCGTGATAAACAGGGCGTGTTGCTGGCGGGTTATGCCGTGGTGCCGATCGCTAACTGGACCATTGTGGCACTGAAACCGTTGCCGACAACGCTGGCGCCGCTTGATGACCTGCTGCTGCAGGTGCTGAAACATTCGGTTCCTTTTGCCTTGCTGACGCTGCTTTTCGCGCTGCTGCTGGCGCGGCTAATTGCCTTGCCGCTGTGGCAACTGGCGCGTAAAGCCGGAGAAATGGACGTTCAGGGCGTTTCGGCAGAAATAGAAAGTATCCGCTCCTGGTATTTCGAAGCGCTACAGATTAAGCGCGCCTTGCTGGCGGGGATCGGCCTGCTACAGGACAAAATCGGCCGCCTCAGAGTTGAGGTGCAAACCGACCCTATGACCCAACTGTTTAATCGGCGCGGTTTGAATACGGTGCTGGAATATTTTCTCGCGACTCAGCAATCTTTCGCCGTGCTGGCGCTGGATATTGACCACTTTAAGCGGGTTAATGACAACTTCGGTCATGATACCGGCGATCTGGTGCTGAAAAGCGTCGCGCGCCAGATGGAAGCCTGTTCGCGTAAAACCGATGTGATATGCCGTAACGGCGGCGAAGAGTTTTTGATGATTTTACCGGGCGCTGCGCCCGATATCGCCCTGAGTATCGCTGAGCGCGTACGTCAGCACGTCGCGCAGCAGCCGCTTGACCGGGTTGGCAACATTACCCTCTCGGTCGGCGTCGCCTTTTGGCATCCGCAGAAAACCACGATTGAGCGGGTATTTAAGCAGGCTGACGAGGCGCTGTATCAGGCCAAAAACGCCGGCCGCAACCGGGTTATCATGCTGGAGTCCGAAAGCTAACTGGGGGTGGCACTGTCGTTTATTTCGCGCTCGTATGCCGTGCGCGTTGTACGCATATCATGGTTAAATGTGGCTTACCGCCGTCACGGGTTAGGGTACACTGCAAGGACTTATCTTTATCTACAGGCGGTTTGAATGCTGGAGTTGTTAAAGCAGTGGTATCGCCGACGTTTTAGCGATCCACAGGCGATTGCGTTGCTGATCATTCTGGTTGGTGCCTTTTGCATCATTTACTTTTTTAACGGCCTGCTCGCGCCGCTGCTGGTCGCGTTGGTTATCGCCTATCTTCTTGAGTGGCCGACGGCGCGCCTTGAACGTCTGGGATGTACGCGCACCTGGGCGGCTTCGCTGATTATGCTGCTGTTTGCCGGCATTGTATTGATTCTGACCTTCGTGGTGGTGCCGGTCGCCTGGCAGCAGGGGATAAACCTCACCCACGATTTACCCAACATGCTGAATAACCTCTATCGCTACGCAATGCGCCTGCCGGAACGCTTTCCGACCTTAATGGACGTCGGCATTATCGATATTGTGGTGAATGATTTACGCAGCCGCCTCAGCGGGTTGGGGGAGCAGGTGGTTAAATACTCGCTGGCGTCGCTGGTCGGACTGGTGACGCTGGCGATTTATTTGGTTCTGGTGCCGATCATGGTGTTTTTCCTGCTGAAAGATCGCGAGCAGCTATGGGGCAGCGTGCTGCGCATTTTGCCGCGTAACCGCGGGCTGGCGGACCAGGTATGGTTTGAAATGAACCAGCAAATCACTAACTATATTCGCGGCAAAGTGGTGGAGATGGTGGTGGTGGGTATCGCCACCTGGCTTGGTTTCGTCATTGTCGGGATGAATTATGCGTTACTGCTGGCGGTGCTGGTGGGCGTTTCGGTGCTGATCCCTTATGTCGGGGCGGTGGTTTCGACCATTCCGGTTATCTGCGTCGGCCTGTTCCAGTGGGGGCCAGGCGGTGATTTCTGGACCATGCTGGCGATTTATCTCATCATTCAGGGGCTGGATGGCAACCTGCTGGTGCCGGTGCTATTTTCCGAAGCGGTTAATTTGCATCCGCTGGTGATTATGATGTCAGTGGTGGTGTTTGGCGACATGTGGGGATTCTGGGGGGTATTTTTTGCTATTCCCCTGGCAACCCTTATCAAAGCGGTTATGCATGCCTGGCCGGATGAGGCCGTTTCGCCAACGCTGCGAGAATAGCTTAGCGCGGGCCGGTTAACCGGCCCGCCGGGGTATGCTCAGGCAGACTTCAGATAGTCCAGCACGATGTCATGATGATTGCTGGTTTTGAAATCATCGAAAACTTTCTCGATTTTACCGTCGTCACCGATGAGAAAACTGATGCGGTGAATACCGTCATAGGTTTTCCCCATAAAACTTTTTTCTCCCCAGACGCCAAACTGCTGGCAAACCTGATGGTCTTCATCGGAAAGCAGCGTAAAGTTCAGCATCTCTTTTTCTGCAAAGCGAGACAGCTTTTCTGGTTTATCAGTGCTGATGCCGAGTACATCAACACCGGCTTTTTTCAAGTCGTCCATGTTATCCCGTAGGCCGCAAGCCTGAACGGTGCAACCTGGCGTCATTGCTTTCGGGTAGAAATATACCAGAACGCGCTGTCCCTGGAAGTCGGTTAAATTCACTTGCTCGCCGTCCTGGTCGGGTAAGCTAAATTTCGGTGCTTCATCACCGGCTTTCAGTGGATTCATCACTACATCTCCATTTTTTCTTCATGCTGTGGGTAGTTCACGACGTTAATAGTGCCCTGAGCTCCCAGTTCTGTACACAGAACGTTGAATGCATGTTCGATTTGCGACGCATCCCGGCGGGCGGGACTGTGAGCGGTTATTTGAATATAGAGTAAAGGTGGCTGATTTTCTTGCGCAGGCTGCGTGCGTGAAACCAGTTCGGCAATGTTCATCTGATACGAGTCGAATAAATCAGTGAAGCGTTCGATCAGATGCGGTGAGTCAGCGACTTCCACCTGAACCCAAACGGTTTCCGGCATTGGCGGCCTTTCCTGCGCCAGCGTGCGTTTCATTACAATGAGCAACTCCAGCTCGGCGCCTTTTAGCGGCAAGGTTGACTCAATAAGATTAATAGCATTCCAGCTGCCGGACAACAGCATAATGAAGGTGAATTCCTCACCCAGCATCGCCAGACGGCTATCTTCAATATTGCAACCGCAGCTACTAACGTGGCGGGTAATAGTGTTAACGATACCGGGACGGTCGACGCCCAGTGCGGTAATCACAAGATGATGTTGCTGTGACTGCGGCAAAATACGGATTCCTGTCAGAATGCTAATGATAATAAGGTAAACATAAAAAAATCTGCTGACAAGCGCCTGAAACGCCATGCGCCCTTGCTTTTAACCCTGGGTCAAACGTACCATGAAGCACTTGTTTGTCGAGGGGATGGCCAATGTTTACGGGAAGTATTGTTGCACTCGTTACGCCGATGGACGAAAAAGGTAATGTCTGCCGCGCGAGTCTGAAAAAATTAGTCGATTATCATGTCACTAGCGGCACCTCCGCTATTGTCTCCGTCGGCACTACCGGCGAATGCGCCACGCTGACGCATGATGAGCATGCCGATGTCGTGATGATGACGCTGGATCTTGCGAAAGACCGCATCCCGGTCATCGCCGGTACCGGCGCCAATGCCACCGCCGAAGGCATCTCCCTGACGAAACGTTTTGCCGGCACCGGCGTGGCGGGCTGTCTGACCGTCGTACCTTACTACAATCGTCCGACTCAGGAAGGATTGTATCAACACTTTAAAGCCATCGCAGAAAGCACCGATCTGCCACAAATGCTGTACAATGTGCCGTCCCGTACCGGTTGCGATATGCTGCCTGAAACGGTCGGTCGGTTGGCAAAGATCGAAAATATTATCGGAATCAAAGAGGCAACGGGGAACTTATCGCGCGTTGCTCAGATCCAAGAGCTGGCTGGTAATGACTTCATTATCGTCAGTGGCGACGACGCTACAGCGCTTGACCTTATGCAGCTGGGCGGCAAGGGCGTCATTTCCGTTACGGCGAACGTAGCCGCGCGTGAAATGGCTCAGCTTTGCCAGCTGGCTGAACAGGGTAATTTCGCTGAAGCCCGCCGTCTTAATCAGCGCCTGATGCACCTGCATCAACAGCTGTTTTGCGAACCCAATCCTATTCCGGTGAAGTGGGCGGCAAAGCGGCTGGGATTGATAGCAAACGACACGCTGCGTTTGCCGATGACACCGCTGGGCGCGGCTGCCGAGCCGGTGGTGGCGCAGGCGTTGACCCAGGCTGGTCTGCTGTAATTTTAGGGAGAATTGATGGCTTTTACCGTAAAAAGGTCCGCGCTGGTGACTGCGCTGGGACTTTCAACCGCGATGCTGCTGGCCGGTTGTTCAAACGATCAGCATTATAAACGTCAGGTCAGCGATAGCGCCGAGTATCTGAAAGCGCCGGGCCTTGAGGAGTTACACGCTCCGGCAGGGATGATTTTACCCATTCAAAACGGTGATTATGACGTGCCGGCTGTTGCCAGCAAGGGGCCAGTAGGCAAGAAGCTTGATATTCGTCCTCCGGCTCAAGCCCTGGCGTTAATGAACGGCACCCGTACTCAGTTTAGCGGCAACACGGGCATGCTGATGCTGGACGGTGCGCGCAACGTCAACCTGTGGTCGCAGGTAGTCGGCGTGGTGCAGTCTAATCATTACCCGATTGTTGATCAGCAGGACGCCAGTCAGTCACTGACGACCGACTGGATTCAGTGGCATCGCGCTGATGAAGATCATCAGTATCGCGGTCGCTATCAGATAAGCGTCCAGCAGCAGGGGTATCAGCAGCTGTTAACCGTACGCTTACTGCAATTGCAGCAGGAAGGCAAAGATATAAGTTCGTCGGCTGAAGTCCAGCGCTACACGGCGCAGATGCTGAACGTGCTCAGCGCCGGACTGGATAAAGCAGAAGACGCCCGTGAAAATGCGGCGGCGAATCGCAGCACAGCTCAGCTGGATGTGCAGAGCGGTGCCGATGATACCGGCCTGCCGGACCTGATCGTACGTGCGCCGTTCAATACCGTATGGCAGCGCCTGCCGGCTTCGCTGGAGCGCATTGGCATGAAGGTCACCGACAGTAACCATTCACAGGGCAGCCTGAGCGTGACCTACAAGTCACCCGGTAGCAGCACCTGGGATGAGCTGGCGGCAAAAGATCCCGGTCTGGCGAACGGCGACTATAAAATTCAGGTCGGCGATTTAGGCAACCGCAGCAGCTTGCAGCTGCTGGATCCGAAAGGCCATACGTTAACCCAGTCGCAGAACGATGCGCTGGTGCCGGTATTCCAGGCGGCCTTCAGCAAATAGTGTTATCAACAGGCCGGGATAAATCCCGGCTTTTTTATTCCGTCCGCGCAAACGATACCGTAGCGAATGCGCGGCAAGTATCTGGCTATCTGTGTGGAGTTAATCAAGATGCAAAAGCAAGCTGAGTTGTATCGCGGCAAGGCGAAAACCGTATACAGCACCGAAAATCCGGATCTGCTGATACTCGAATTCCGCAATGATACGTCAGCAGGCGACGGCGCGCGTATTGAGCAGTTTGATCGCAAGGGCATGGTGAACAACAAGTTCAATTACTTCATTATGAGCAAGCTGGAGCAGGCGGGTATCCCGACCCAAATGGAAGCCCTGCTGTCCGATAATGAAGCGCTGGTCAAAAAACTGGAGATGGTGCCGGTTGAATGCGTTGTTCGCAATCGCGCGGCGGGATCGCTGGTAAAACGGCTTGGCGTCGAAGAAGGCATCCTGCTGGATCCGCCGCTGTTCGATCTGTTTTTGAAAAATGATGCGATGCACGATCCGATGATCAATGAATCATACTGTGAAACGTTTGGCTGGGTGAGTAAAGCGCACCTAGCTCGCATGCGTGAGCTTACCTATAAAGCCAATCAGGTGCTGAGTAAGCTGTTTGATGATGCCGGTCTTATTCTGGTGGACTTCAAACTGGAGTTCGGCCTGTTCAACGGCGAAGTGGTGCTGGGTGACGAATTCTCCCCGGACGGCGCGCGCCTGTGGGATAAGCAAACGATGGATAAGATGGATAAAGACCGTTTCCGCCAGAGCCTTGGCGGCGTAATTGAAGCCTACGAAGAGGTTGCTCGCCGTCTCGGTGTTAGCCTCGATTAATGTTTTTCCGGCGCCCGATATCCGTCGGGCGCCGCTTTTCCCGCCTGCCGCGCTGGTTTTAACCCACACTCCCGACTAAAATCCATTTTATTTGCTCAAGATTATGACTAAGCATTGATGGAGAAAATCTATGCGCTGGAGAGGCCATCGCGAAAGCGACAATGTTGAAGACCGCCGCGATCAACCCACCGTGGGCGGTGGCCGAATGCGCATTCCGCGAGGCAAGGGCGGCTTAATCATATTAGCTATCGTCATCATCGCCGGCTATTACGGCTACGATCTGACGCCGCTGCTAACGGGAGATTCGACCTCGCTGAGCGCGCCCAGCCAGCAGAGCGGCAACCCCGCGCGCGATGACGAAGCGGCCAAATTTACCTCGGTGATATTTGCGTTCACCGAAGATACCTGGCAGAAGCTGTTTAATCAGATGGGCAAAACCTGGCAGGCTCCCACCCTGGTGATGTATCGCGGCGTAACGCGCACCGCTTGCGGTAGCGGGCAGGCGGCGATGGGGCCGTTCTACTGCCCGGCGGACAGTAAAGTCTATATCGATCTCTCATTTTACGATGAAATGAAAAACAAACTGGGGGCCGGCGGTGAGTTTGCTCAGGGCTACGTTATCGCCCATGAAGTCGGCCATCACGTACAAAAACTGCTCGGCATCGAACCCAAAGTGCGTCAGATGCAGCAGGGGGTCAGCCAGACCCAGGCAAACCAGCTGTCGGTGAAAATGGAGCTGCAGGCGGATTGCTTCGCTGGCGTGTGGGGTCACTACATGCAGCAGCAGGAGATTCTGGAGCCGGGCGACTTGCAGCAGGCGCTGAATGCCGCGGAGGCGATTGGCGATGACCGACTGCAACAGCGTGGTCAGGGCCGGGTGGTGCCTGATAGCTTTACTCACGGCACTTCCCAGCAGCGCTACAGCTGGTTCAAACGCGGCTTTGACAGCGGTAACCCGGCTGATTGTAATACCTTCCGGTGAACCGGCTTTCACAACTTAGCGCCGACATGTCCGCCTGTGGCATCCGCCGGCTGGCGGTGCTGAGCGGCGAAGCCCTGTGGTGTTTGCAGCAGGCGTTATGCTGGCAGCAACGCTTACCAGGGGACTGGCTATGGGTGGGCGAATCGGCGCCGTCGGCGCTGCATTGCCCGCCAGGCAAGCTGCGAACGCTGCTGGGGCGAGAGTTTCATCATGCGGTGTTTGACGCCCGCGATGGTTTTCATGCGGAGGCGTTTGCGGCGCTGACAGGGACATTACGCGCTGGCAGCTGGCTGCTGTTGCTGCTGCCTCCTCTGGAGGACTGGGACGCACAGCCCGATAACGATTCGCTGCGCTGGAGCGAACAGCCCCGGCCCATCGCAACCCCGAATTTTACCCGCCACATCGGCCGCCTGCTGTCCGACCCGCAGCTGCTGCTGCATCAGCAGGGGCAGCCGCCGCGCTGGCCGGATAACGGCGCTTTCCCCCGCTGGCAAAGCAGCGATCGGCAGCAGCAGGCGCTCTGCCAGCAGCTGCTCGCCAGCCCGCCGGGCATCAGCGTGCTGACCGCCGGTCGCGGACGCGGGAAGTCGGCGCTGGCGGGCATGCTGGCCCAGCGCTGGCCAGGGGTATGCTGGGTGACGGCGCCAGCCAAAGTCTCAACCGAGGTACTGTCTGCTTTTGCCGGCGATCGTTTTCAGTTTATCGCCCCCGACAGGCTGCTGGCATTATCCGATGCCGGCTCGCCGCCTGAGGGTGACTGGCTGCTGATTGATGAGGCTGCCGCCATCCCCGCGCCGCTGTTGAGGCAGCTGATAGCGTTGTTTCCCAGGGTTTTATTGACCACCACCATTCAGGGCTATGAGGGCACCGGCCGCGGTTTCGTCCTCAAATTCTGCGCCTCGCTGCCGGCGGTACGGATGCTGACGCTTGACCAGCCGCTGCGCTGGGCAATCCATGATCCGCTGGAACGCTGGCTGACGCAGGCGCTGATCTTTGCCGAACCGCAACTAGCTCGCAGCGAAGGTGAATTACGCTGGTCCAGCTTGCAACCGCAGGACTGGGCGAATTCACCGGCGCGGCTGAGTCAGCTCTATCAGCTGCTGTGCAGCGCCCACTACCGCACCTCGCCGCTCGATCTGCGCCGCATGATGGACGCGCCGGGACAGCATTTCAGCCTGGTGATGCAGCAGGATCAGGTACAGGGCGGCCTGTGGCTGGTGGAAGAGGGCGGCCTTGATAGTGCGTTAGCGGACAGCATCTGGGCAGGGCGGCGGCGGCCTGCGGGCAACCTGGTCGCACAGTCGCTGGCCGCCCATGCCGGATTGCGTGACGCCCCCCGGCTCAGGGCGCGGCGCATCAGCCGCATCGCCGTCGCGCCCGCGCTACGCAGACGGGGCGTTGGCCGCCAGCTGGTTGCGCTGGCGCTACAGGAGGCGCGCGAGTGTGCGTATATTTCTGTCAGCTTTGGCTATACCGCCGAGCTGTCGGCCTTCTGGCAGGCGTGTGGTTTTCAGCTGGTGCGTATCGGCAGCGTGCGTGAGGCCAGCAGCGGCTGCTATGCCGCGATGGCGCTGCGGCCGTTAACTCCGCCAGGCCAGCGATTGGTTGCCCGGGCTCGCCAGCGGTTTAACGATGAGCTGGGCTGGCTGCAGGAAATTATCGATGAACCGGCGCTTGAAGCGATAGCGCGCTGCGAACGCGCGCCGGACCGCCAGGACTGGCTGGAGTTAGCCGGCTTTGCTTTTGCGCTGCGCCCTTTTGAAGCCACGCGGGCGGCGCTGGGGCGCCTGTTATTGCACAGTCCGGCGCCGATGCCGCTGCTGCGCGCGGCTATCTTACAGCATCAGTCGTCGCAGGCGCTCTGCCAGCAGTTTGCCTTAAGCGGCCGCCGTCAGCTGATGGCGCGCTGGCGCGAGGAGGCTGCCAGTGGTTTATACTCACTGGATGCCTCTGAAGCAGAATCCCAGCGGCGTCAGCTTCCCTTGTTGCAATAAATCCAACAACATCATCAAATTTTTGCGCATTTTCACCCTGGCTGAGTGGCGTATAGTCATCAGCAGCACACAGGAGAAAATCATGAAACAGCAACACATCATCGTTCAACGGCCCGCAGAACCGCCGGTGCAGCTTTTTCTGCTGTTTCACGGCCAGGGCGAAAACCCGGCACAGATGGCCAGCGCAGTGGGCAATGGGTTTGCCCGCTCTTTTCCGCAGGCGCTGGTGGTGAGCATCGGTGCGCCGCGTCCCTGCGGCAGCGCAGAGGGGCGCCAATGGTATTCAACCCGCGACATGACCCAGCAGGATCGGCAGCAGCGGGTTGATGACGCGCTGGCGCCATTTATCGCTACTGTGCGCGACTGGCAGCATGAAAGCGGACTGGGACCACAGGCCACGGCGCTGGTCGGTTTCTCTCAGGGAAGCATTATGGCGCTGGAAGCGGTAAAACAGCATGACGATCTTGCTGCCCGGGTCGTGGCGTTCAGCGGGCGCTATGCTGAGCTGCCGCAGCAGGCGAGCCAGCAAACCACCATCCATCTGATTCACGGCGATAATGACGAAATGGTGCCGCTCGCCCATGCGGTTGCCGCGCAGGAGCAGCTAACGGTCCTCGGCGGCGATGTGACGCTGGATATTATTGATGACCTGCCTCATGCCATTGATGAACGCGGCATGCAGCGGGCGTTGGATCATCTGCATCACACCATTCCGCGCCGTTACTTTGAAGAGGCAATGAGCGGCAGCACGCCGGGTGATGCGGATGTGGTGACCTTTATCTGATTAGCTCCGGTTACAGCGTGCTGCAAGCAGAGCGCTGTAACCGGGGCCGTATATCAGGGCTTTTTCGGCCAGTCGTCATCGTCATCCCATTTGGCATTATTATCCCGGTGGGGCGGTAGTTTGGGCCGGTTTTCCATATATTTCTTCGGATCTATACGCTTCAAATCTTTGTAGACGTTAATCAGCACGCCGACCATCAGTACGATAATAATTACCCACCAGTATTCTTTTAGCCATTCCATATTGTCTCCTCAGGCGTGCGTATCAGGCGATTAACTGCTCCATTATGCGCTGGTACATGCGGCTGAGCAGCTGCAGGTCAGCCGCTTTTACACATTCATTTATTTTATGAATTGTGGCATTTACCGGCCCCAGCTCGACCACCTGCGCGCCCATGCGGGCGATAAAGCGGCCGTCCGATGTACCGCCATTAGTCAGTAGCTGCGGCTTGTTTTCAGTATAGTGTGCAATGGCGTTTACTACCGCATCGACCAGCTTACCGCGATCGGTCAGGAAAGGCTGGCCGGAGAGTTTCCAGCTTATGCTGTAAGGCAGCTGATGTTTTTCCAGCATGGCTTCCACCTGAGAGCGGATCAGCGCATCGGTTAGCTCGGTACTAAAACGGAAATTAAATTGCAGATACAGATCGCCCGGAATCACGTTGTTGCTGCCGGTGCCGGCATGAACGTTGGCAATTTGCATGCTGGTTGGCGGGAAAAACGCGTTGCCGCTATCCCATTCGGTGTTCACCAGCTCCAGCAGAAAAGGGGCTGCGCGATGTACGGGGTTATCCGCAAGATGGGGATAAGCAACGTGCCCCTGCACGCCGTGAATAGTTACCTCGGCGGTTATGGAGCCGCGACGGCCATTTTTTACCACATCGCCGACCGTTTCGGTGCTGGAAGGCTCGCCGACCAGGCAATAGTCCAGCCGTTCGCGGCGCGCCATCAGCGCTTCGACGACTTTTACCGTGCCGTCTGCCGCGCTGGCCTCTTCATCGGAGGTGATTAAAAAGGCCAGCCGACCGCGGTGGTCAGGATGGGCGGCGACAAAGCGCTCTGCTGCAACCACCATTGCGGCCAGCGAGCCTTTCATATCTGCCGCGCCGCGGCCAAATAGCATTCCGTCGCGGATGGATGGCTCAAACGGCGGCGAGATCCAGCGGGCTTCATCACCGGTTGGCACGACGTCGGTATGGCCGGCAAACGCCAGGGTTTCTCCCTGACCACGCCAGGCCCAGAAATTGTGCGTTGCGCCAAAAGGCATCGGCTCAACGGTGAAACCCAGCGCCTGCAGGCGGGAAATCATGATTGCCTGGCATCCGGCATCATCAGGGCTAAGGGAGGGGCGGCGAATCAGCTGCTGTGCCAGCTCAATGACCGGACAAAACATAATCAGCGGTTCTCCTGAATAAAAGTCGTATAGCTCCGGGCATCGAAGCCCAACAGCATTGCGCCGTTGTCGGCCAGTAAAAGTGGACGTTTTATTAAGGCCGGATGGGTCAGCATCAGTTTTGCGGCGCTTTGCTCATCCTTAATGCTGCCACGCGTAGCCTCATCGAGCGTCCGCCAGGTCGTACCGCGGGTGTTCAGCAGCGCCTGGTAGCCCAGCTGCGCAATAAAGCGGTTCAGCAGCGCGCTATCCAGACCATCCACGCGGTAATCATGAAACGGTGCCTCAATCTGCTGTTCTTGCAGAAAACGGCGCGCTTTTTTTACCGTATCGCAGTTTTTGATGCCATAAATTTTAAGCATTTTTCCCTATTTCCTTGTTAAAAACGGGGCCATAATTCAGATGATGACCTGCATCAATGCACCAGTTTACAGCGGATGCATTCTTATGACAGCAGGTAAAATGTCGCGACCACAGACAGGAGGCAGGAAACATGAATTATATGAAAGATTCAGCGGCGCACCTGGTGCAGGAAACCCAGTCAGCCATCGTGATTAAGCGGGTTAAGGGCAGCCGTTGCGATCGCTTTAATCAGATAGTGGAAGCGGTGCTGGCCGAGCATCCGGAAGCGAAAACCCATATTGACAGCGAGAGCGGCGGCTACGACACCATCGTGGTGGCTAAGTAAGCTTTACCAGGCTGGCAGCAATGGCATATGCGGCGACGCGCGCAAATCCGCAGTAGGTCCATGGGACAACAGCTGAACTGTGCTTCAGTACGCAAATTGATTGAATATTGGTTAAACCGATGTTATCGAGAGGTCAAAATCAGTTCTTTTTGTATAAGAATAGTCTTATAATGCAGCCATGCTAACAACGAGGTGCATTATGATTGAAATTGAACTGGGGAACTGGAAAGATTTCATCGAAGCTATGCTGCGTAAGTAGCATTGGCCCAGGGGAAACCCGGCAAACGGAACGTCGGAAAATACAGAATAATAAATGGCAGCCAGCGGGCTGCCATTTTGTTTTCAGCGCTAAACCGGCGCCCTCTCAGGGGCTAATGGTCATCAGATTTCGCGCCCTGCGAGGTCGAATCAGGGGCTTCGTTTGGCTGGTGGCCGGGCGCAGAAGCAAGCGCTGACGGCGTATGTTTCAGCGGAAAGCGCTTTCTGACCAGCATAAAAAACAGCGGAACAAAAAAGATTGCCAGTAGCGTAGCAGCGAGCATGCCGCCAAGTACGCCGGTACCGACTGCGTGCTGGCTATTCGATCCCGCGCCGCTGGCCAGCGCCATCGGCAACACGCCGAAGCCAAACGCCAGCGATGTCATGATAATCGGCCTTAATCGCTGGCGCGCAGCCTGTAACACCGCATCCATCAGGGTTATTCCCTGGCGGTTCATGCTGTTGGCAAACTCAACGATCAGAATGGCGTTTTTGGCGGTCAGGCCAATCACTGTTAATAGCCCCACCTGAAAGTAAACATCGTTATCCAGCCCGCGCAGCCAGGTGGCAATCAGGGCGCCGAAAACCCCGAGCGGCACCGCCAGCATGACGGAAAAGGGAATTGACCAGCTTTCATACAGGGCCGCCAGACAAAGGAAAATAACCAGCAGCGACAGGGCGTAAAGCGCAGGCGCCTGCGAGCCGCTCAGGCGCTCCTGATAAGAGGCGCCGGTCCACTGTAAACCAAAGCCATCCGGTAGCTGTGCTGCCAGCTGCTCCATCACACTCATCGCCGTTCCGGAACTGGTTCCTGCTGAAGGTTCGCCGATAATTTCGACCGACGGGTAACCGTTGTAGCGCTCCAGACGCGGCGATCCGCTTTCCCAGCGGGAAGTGGCGAAGGCGCTGAACGGCACCATCTGGCCGCTGGCGTTGCGGACATACCATTTATTGATGTCGTCAGGCAGCATGCGATATTCCGCCGCCGCCTGCACGTAGACTTTTTTAGTGCGCCCGCGATCGAGGAAGTCATTAACGTAGCTGGAGCCCCAGGCGGTGGTCAGCGTATCGTTGATATCGGCAATGGATATTCCCATCGCCTGCGCTTTACGCTGGTCTACGTCAATTTGTAGCTGCGGGCTGTCATCCAGTCCGTTATGACGTACCCGGGTCAGATTGGGATTATTGCTGGTCAGCTCCAGCAGCTTATCCCGCGCCTGCATCAGCGCCTCATGCCCTAAACCGCCGTGATCCTGCAATTCCAAATCGAAGCCGGACGCGCTGCCCATGCCGCTTATTGCCGGTGGGCTACTGGCGATGACCCGCGCTTCGTTAATGCTGCGAAAGTACCTGGTCGCGCGTTCGATAATGGCAAAAGAGCTGTTGTCGCTGCCGGGACGATCCTCCCAGTTTTTAAGGCGGACAAACAGCCGCGCCACGTTCTGCCCGTTACCGCCTGGTCCGGCACCCACGGTGGCAAAAACCGACTCAACGTTCTGCTTTTCGCGCAGCATGTAGTAGTTTTCTACTTTCTCCACCACCTTCAGGGTTTGATTCATGGTGGAACCTGGCGGTAATTGTACCTGGGTCATAAATACGCCGCGATCTTCCAACGGCAGAAAGCCGCCGGGCAGGCGCATAAACAGAAAAATCAGCACGCCAATCAGCGCCAGATAAAGCAGCAGCCAGCGGCCCGCTTGGTGCAGCATCCCGGCGACGCTGCTCTGATAGCGATCCGCATTGCGATTGAATTGACGGTTGAACCAGCCAAAAAAGCCTTTGCGGCTGTGGTTGTGGCCCGCTTGCACCGGCTTGAGCAGCGTGGCGCACAGGGCTGGCGTCAGGATCATTGCCACCAGAACGGACAGCGCCATGGCGGAAACAATAGTGACCGAAAACTGGCGATAAATTTCACCTACCGTGCCGCCAAAGAAAGCCATGGGCACGAATACCGCTGACAGCACCATCGCGATACCCACCAGCGCGCCCTGAATCTGGCTCATCGATTTACGCGTGGCATCCCGTGGCGAGAGGCCCTCTTCGCTAATAATACGTTCGACGTTTTCCACCACGACAATGGCATCGTCTACCAGCAAGCCGATGGCCAGCACCATGGCGAACATGGTCAGCGTATTAATGCTGAATCCGCTGGCATCGAGAATGGTAAAGGTACCGAGCAACACCACAGGCACGGCAATCGTCGGGATAAGCGTTGCGCGAAAATTCTGCATAAACAGGTACATCACGCCGAAGACCAGCACGATTGCTTCAATCAGCGTTTTGACAACGTCTCTGATCGAGGCCTTAACAAACGGTGTCTCTTCATAAGCAACGCGGGCTTGCAGCCCGTGCGGAAAATAGTGTGAAAGCTCTTCAACCCGCTGGCGCACCCGCTTATCGGTTTCCACCTCATTGGCGCCATCCGCCAGCTTGATACCCAGCCCGGAGGCGGTTTGTCCGTTATAGCGGGTAATATAGTTGTAACTTTCCGCCCCCAGCGCGATGGTTGCCACATCGCCGAGCGTCACCAGCGAACCGTCCTGGGCGACCTTCAGGGTTATCTGGCGAAACTGCTGCGGGGTTTGTAGCAAAGACTGGGCATTGACCGTTGCGTTGAGCGCCTGCTGATTAGTTTGCGGCAGGCCACCAAGCTGACCGACGGCGACCTGGGTATTTTGCGCTTTTACGGCGTTAACCACGTCGGCGGTGGTCAGCGCATATTTAATCAGCTTATCGGGGTCGAGCCAGATACGCATTGCATACTGCGAACCATACTGGTCGATCTCGCCCACGCCGTTAATGCGGCTTAGCGGGTCCTGGACGTTACTGGCGATATAGTCGGCGATGTCCTGGCGGCTCATACTGCCGTCGGTAGACACAAAGCCAAACATCAGGATGTTGGTATCGCCCACCTTTTTCACCGTTACACCCTGTGACTGAACGGCCTGAGGCAGGCGCCGCAGCGCGGTATTGAGCTGATTTTGTACCTGCTGCAACGCTTCGTTAGGGTCGGTGCCGGCGGCGAAAGTCAGTGAAATGGTGGCCTGACCGGTATTGTTGCTTTGCGAGGACATATACAGCAAATTATCAATGCCGGTCATATTTTGTTCAATGGTTTGCGTCACCGTATTATCTACGGTTTTAGCCGATGCGCCGGGGTAAGTTGTGGTTATACGTACGTGGGGCGGTGCAATATTGGGATATTGTTCAACGGGCAGGCTGGTTATCGCCAGGGTGCCTGTCAGGCAGAGCAATATAGCCAGCACCCAGGCAAAGATGGGGCGATCGATAAAAAAATTCGCCATGAAGTAATCCGCTCCCGATGCATGCCAGCACGTAAAGCGCCGTTGTTAACCGTCAGGCCACACAGCGTCTTATCAGTTATAAAAAGCAACCTAAGTAATTACTCTACCTGTTGAATTATTGTAAATAGTGAAGAAATTAAGAAGAAAGTGTAAGCGATCGTGGCAACCGGCGCCACGGCCGGGCGGGCCGCGTCACTCAGTGGAAACGGCGTGCTGCAACACGCCGGTGTGGAAGGCGACGTAGCCCGGCGATCCTGAGGCTATTTTTCATCGCCACTATTGGCAGAGTGGTGTCAGCCCGGCGATCACGCGATCGCCGGGGCCGTCAGCCGCTATCAGTGCCGGCGCTTGTCGACCCGGAGCGGAAAGCGTTTTCTGACCTGAACGAAAAACAGCGGCACGAAAAATATTGCCAGCAGGGTGGCGGCAATCATGCCGCCGAGAACGCCGGTACCGACCGCATGCTGGCTATTACAGCCGGCGCCGCTGGCCAGTGCCATTGGCAACACGCCCAGGCCGAAGGCTAATGACGTCATCACAATCGGTCTCAAGCGCAAGCGGGCGGCCTGCAACGCCGCGTCTATCAGCTCCTGTCCCTGTCGATTCATGCTGTTGGCAAACTCAACGATGAGAATGGCGTTTTTGGCCGTCAGACCAATGACCGTTAGCAGCCCCACCTGAAAGTAAACGTCGTTATCGAGACCGCGTAGCCAGGTCGCCATCAGTGCGCCGAATACCCCGAGCGGCACCGCCAGCATGACGGAAAAGGGGATTGACCAGCTTTCATACAACGCCGCCAGGCAGAGAAATACCACCAGCAGCGAAATTGCATACAGCGCGGGCGCCTGCTTGCCATTCAGCCGTTGCTGGTAGGAGGACCCCGTCCATTCAAGGCCAAAGCCGGTGGGCAGTTTGGCAACCAGTTTTTCCATGGTGTCCATCGCGGTGCCGGAGCTGGTACCCGGCGAGGGTTCACCGATGATTTCCAGCGCCGGGTAGCCATTATAGCGCTCCAGCAGCGGCGAACCGCTCTCCCAGCGCGAGGTGGCGAAAACGCCGAAGGGGACCATCTGACCACTGCTGTTACGCACATACCACTTATCAATATCGCCCGGCAACATACGGTATTTCGCCGCCGCCTGAACGTAAACTTTTTTGATGCGGCCGCGATCGAGAAAATCATTGACGTAGCTCGACCCCCAGGCGGTGCTTAACGTACTGTTGATATCGTCCATCGATAGCCCCATCGCCTCGGCTTTGCGCTGGTCAATATGAATTTGTAGCTGCGGACTGTCATCCATCCCGTTGTGGCGCACGCGGGTCAGATTGGGATTAACATTCGCCAGCGCCAGCAGCTGGTCGCCTGCCTTCATCAGCGCCTGGTGGCCAGCGCCAGCATGATCTTCCAGCTCCATATCAAAACCGGAGGCGCTGCCGAGGCCGCTAATAGCTGCCGGGCTGAAAGCGATAACTATTGCTTGTTTCAGGGTACTAAAATGTTGGGTTGCGCGATTAATAATGGCAAACGATGAGTCACGAGCCGCCGTTCGCTGACTCCAGTCTTTCAGGCGAACAAACAGAAACGCGACGTTTTGCCCGTTGCCGCCCGGGCCAGCGCCGATAACGGAAAACACCGATGCGACGTCTTTTTTATCCTGCTGCATGTAGTAATTCTCGACCTTTTTCACCACCTTTTGCGTCTCGTTCATGGTGTCGCCGGGCGGTAGCTGGACCATCGTCATAAAAATGCCGCGATCTTCCGCCGGTAAAAAGCTGGTCGGCAAATGTAAAAACAGCAGCGCCATAATGCCGAGCAGTGCGCCATACAGCAGTAGCCAGCGGCCGGCTTTAGGTAAAATTTTGCTCACGCCGCGCTGGTAGCGCTCAGCATTGTGGTTGAACTGACGGTTAAACCAGGCAAAAAAACCTCTCCCGCCGTGGGCATGGTTCGGCGCTAGCGGTTTTAACAGCGAGGCGCACAGCGCCGGGGTCAGGATCATCGCCACCAGTACTGAAAGGCCCATGGCAGATACGATGGTAATTGAGAACTGGCGATATATTTCGCCCACCGTACCGCCAAAAAAAGCCATCGGCACGAATACCGCCGAGAGTACCAGCGAGATACCCACCAGCGCCCCCTGAATTTGTCCCATCGATTTGCGGGTGGCCTCGCGCGGGGACAGTCCTTCACTGCGCATAATTCGCTCGACGTTTTCCACCACTACGATGGCGTCATCCACCAGCAGGCCGATCGCCAGCACCATGGCGAACATCGTCAGGGTATTAAGGCTAAAACCGCAAAGGTAGAGAATGCTGCATGTACCCAGCAGAACCACCGGCACGGCGATGGTTGGGATCAGCGTGGCGCGTAAGTTCTGCATAAACAGATACATTACGCCGAACACCAGCAGAACGGCCTCCAGCAGCGTTTGTACTACGTCTTTAATCGATGCCTTAACGAAGGGCGTTTCTTCGTAGGCAATATGCGCCTGCAGGCCGTGGGGGAAATAGTGCGAAAGGGCGGAAATTTCGCGGCGTACCCGCTCGTCAGTTTGTACTTCGTTGGCGCCGGCTGCCAGCTTGATGCCCATGCCGGTAGCGGCATGACCATTAAAGCGGGTGATGTAGTTATAGCTTTCTGCGCCCAGCTCAACCTTTGCCACATCCCCCAGGGTTACGGCTGAGCCATCTTTATTAACTCTGAGGGTTATCTGGCGAAACTGCTGCGGCGTTTGCAGCAGCGATTGTGCATTAACCGTGGCATTCAGCGCCTGGTGCGCGGTTTGCGGCATGCCGCCGAGCTGACCGACGGCCACCTGGCTATTTTGCGCTTTAATCGCGTTGATGACGTCTTCCGTGGTCAGCGCATAGGCATAGAGTTTATTCGGATCGAGCCAGATGCGCATTGCGTACTGTGAGCCATAGGGGTCAACTTCACCCACGCCGCTAATACGGCTCAGCGGGTCTTGCACGTGGCTGGCGATATAGTCAGAGATATCCTGACGACTCATGCTGCCATCGGTGGAGACAAAGCCAATGGTGAGAAAGTTGCTGCTACCGACTTTTCTCACCGTTACCCCCTGGGTTTGCACCGCCTGCGGCAGGCGGTGTAGCGCTGAATTCAGCTGCGATTGGACCTGCTGTAGCGCTTCGTCGGGATTGGTGCCGGGAGTAAAGGTTAACTCAATGCTGGCCTGGCCGTTATTGCTGCTCTCGGAGGACATATAAACCAGGTGATCGATGCCGGTCATGCTCTGCTCGATGGTCTGGGTCACCGTGTTATCAAGCGTTTTCGCTGAGGCGCCGGGATAAGATGCGGATACACGCACGTTAGGCGGCGCCAGATCTGGATACTGCTCAACGGAAAGGTTGAAGATAGCAAGGGTTCCGGTCAGGCACAGCAAGATAGCCAGCACCCAGGCAAAAATGGGGCGATCGATAAAAAATTTCGCCATGAAATATCAACTCCTGATGCGTAGTCACTACTCATAAAGCACGCAGCGTTACCATCGGGTAACTGCGTAAAAATAATAAGGATTTTTTGTTTGTTTTGGGTATTAAGCCGCTGAACACTTTACCCGGCGCAGAGCAGGAAAGCGTGGGGAAATTTAGAAGAAAGTGTAAGTTATCGTGGTAATTCATAGCATTGTCATTTTAGGTTTCAGGCCCGGTTGTCAGGCTGAAAAATGACTGACCTTTTTTTACATATCGGCCATTATTTTCCACAATACTTAATCGTTTTTACCCAACCTGGACAATGATTTGCTTTGAGAGGGAGATACTAACTCTGTCAATTACCCCTCTCTTTGTAGCCTTAATGCCAAAATGCAACGTTTCACCGACCTGACTCTCAGGTCGGTTTTTTTTTGCGTGCGCAGACAAAATTACAATCTTTTGCCCAATAGCCTCTGAGATATTTTGCGTCATCGTCCTGGAACGGTTAGGATGCTTCGCCATCTAATTTGTCATCCAATAGTAAAAAAAATAGGATGATCATAGGCTTGTCTGATCATTGAGAAGAAGGAGTATTTCTCAGGCTTCTACGGGAGATCGGGCTACGAGAGTCAGTACGTACATCAGGAGTGTTGGACGCTGGCAGGTTTGGACAGGTTATCAGGAATACAAATGAAAGCTGATAAAAAAGGCGCAGCCGATAAGCGTGCTGCCAGAAGACGTTGGTTAAACTCCCATGATTCGGGTTATCACAAAGCCATGGGAAATCGTCAGGTTCAGATGATCGCCATTGGTGGTGCTATTGGTACCGGTCTGTTTCTCGGCGCCGGCGCGCGCCTTCAGGCTGCCGGTCCGGCGCTGGCAATTGTCTACCTGGTCTGCGGTATCTTTTGTTTTTTTATCTTAAGGGCGCTAGGGGAGCTGGTGCTTCATCGGCCCTCCAGCGGCAGCTTTGTCTCTTATGCACGCGAGTTCATGGGGGAGAAGGGGTCTTACGTTGCCGGCTGGATGTATTTTGTTAACTGGGCGATGACCGGCATTGTGGATATTACGGCGGTCGCGCTCTATATGCATTACTGGCATGCATTTGGTGATATTCCGCAGTGGGCACTGGCGCTGGGGGCGCTGGCCATCGTCGCCTCCATGAATCTGGTTGGCGTCAAATGGTTTGCCGAGATGGAGTTCTGGTTTGCGCTGATTAAAGTCGCGGCTATCGCCATCTTTCTGCTGGTTGGCATTGTGTTTCTCGGCAGCGGCAAGCCGATTGACGGCCACAGCACCGGCTTTCATCTGATTTCAGATAACGGAGGGGTGTTTCCCCACGGCATTTTGCCGGCGTTGGTATTGATACAGGGCGTCGTATTCGCCTTTGCCGCCATTGAGATGGTGGGCGTGGCCGCCGGTGAATGTAAAGATCCAAAAAGCATGGTGCCAAAAGCCGTTAACAGCGTGATATGGCGTATCGGTCTGTTCTATGTCGGCTCCATTTTGCTGCTGGTTCTGCTGCTGCCCTGGAACGCCTATCAGGCAGGGCAGAGTCCGTTTGTTACCTTCTTTACCAAGCTTGGCGTGCCTTATATTGGCAGCATCATGAATATTGTGGTGCTCAGTGCGGCGCTCTCCAGCCTTAACTCTGGCCTGTATGCCACTGCGCGTATCCTGCGCTCAATGTCGATGGGCGGCTCGGCGCCGAAAATCCTGTCCAAAATGAGCAAGCGGCAGGTGCCTTATATGGGCATTCTGGTTACCGTGCTGGTTTATGTGGTCGGCGTTTATCTGAACTATGTGGTGCCTTCCCAGGTTTTTGAAATTGTGCTGAATATTGCCTCGCTGGGTATCATCTCTTCCTGGGCTTTCATCGTGCTGTGCCAGCTTAAACTGCGTAAGGCCATTCGCGAGGGCAAAGCAGAAGAGGTGAGTTTTAAACTGCCGGGCGCGCCTTATACTTCGTGGTTAACGCTGCTGTTTTTGGCCAGCGTTCTGGTTCTGATGGCTTTTGACTATCCGAACGGAACCTGGACCATCGCCAGCATTCCGCTGTTGGCGCTGCTTCTGGTGCTCGGCTGGTTCGGCGTGCGCAAGCGCGCGCACGCGATTTCACAGCTGCAACATGATGAAGAGCATCTGAAAAACCTCCCAGATTAGTGCCTCTTTCCCGGCGCGGGCGACCGCGCCGGTGGCTTGTTTCTCCACTTTCCCGGCGTAACATTCAGATAGTTTTCTGCCTCATCACGCACTATTATTCATTCCTCCGTTAAAGACAGGGCGGCGTTATGTCTTTTCATATCAATCTGATAAAAAATAAAATTTTATCGGAAAACTGGTTTATTCTGCGTAATTACACTTATGAGCTGGCTGGGCCTTCCGGCAGCGCGATCCGCCATAAGCGCGAGGTATACGATCGCGGCGATGGCGCTACCATTTTGTTGTATAACCGCAGTAAGAACAGCGTGGTGCTGACGCGCCAGTTCCGCATTGCCACCTGGGTAAATAAAAACGCCGACGGCATGCTGATTGAAACCTGTGCCGGCCTGCTGGATGACGACTCGCCGGAAGAGTGCATTCGCAAAGAGGCCATTGAGGAAACCGGCTATGCCGTTGGTCAGGTGGAAAAGTTGTTTCAGCTTTATATGTCGCCGGGCGGCGTGACTGAAATCGTGCATTTTTTTGCCGCGGAATACAGTGATGATCTGCGCGAGAACAGCGGCGGCGGCGTTGAGGACGAGCAAATTGAAGTGCTGGAGATGAGCTATCCGCAGGCGATGATGTGCGTCGCAGACGGGCGGATTTGTGACGGGAAAACGGTAATACTGTTACAGCAAGCGCAGCTGCGTGGCTGGCTACACTGCTAACCTTAACAGCGCCAGATATAAAAACATCGCCACCGGCTGGCGCTACTTTTGCCTTTCTGTCTGATCTCCGGATGCTTTAAAAATAAGCAGTCCAACCGATCGATTAAATATCCTGTCTGATTAAGACAATATTTAGCCGGGTAATGATTAATTATCTTACTCAATAAATTTTTATTCAATTTTTAGTGATAATGATAAAACTTACCTTTAAATTACAGCTTATTAGCTATGATTTAGTGATGGGTTTCACAAAAAAAAACCACTCGCTATTATAAATATCCAAATGATTAGTGGAAATAATTGGTAGCGCCAGATATTATTACCATTAATATATAACTATAACGCAAATAGCGCTAACTGATTAAACAGTGTCCGACAAATCTTATTGAGAACCCAGACGATTGGTGACTATCCTTATCTATATTGTTTTTCAGGTAATAGTTAACCAGGTCAGTCTCTGCGCCAGTACGGCATGGCAAAGGGCGAACCGAAAATAGTTCTCTGGCGCATTATATCAGCCGCCAGCCCTTATACCGTAATGGCCTTGTGCAATTTTTGGGATCTATTCTATTAATGCCACGCTGGATGAAGTCGCTACTCTCGTTGCCTCTCCTGTATGCAGCCTGTCTGCACGCTGAGCCTGTGCAGAAAGTAATTTCTGACTGGCAAATAACCTGTAATAACCTTAACTATTGTGTGGCAAGAAATATTCCGGGTGATAACGGACTGGTTATGACTATCAGCCGCCACGCAGGCGCCAATGCCCGTTCGTTGATTCGAATTGATTACGGTAATCGCTACAGTGGGGAATTACCCGGCGGCCCGTTAAAAGATAATTTGTTGTTAGATCAGAAACGTCTGAGGTTGGATTTAAAGCACTGGCAGTCCGATGCCCACCACCTCAGCACCGCTCATAACATCTCCATGGATGAGTTTTTGGCGCAGGTCATGGACGCCGATAATATTCAGCTGTTGTACAATCAGGGCGCGACGATTTCACTGCATGGTATGAAACCCGTGCTGGAGTTAATGGATGAAGTGCAGGGCCGGCAAAACAGCATGAGCGCCTGGGTCAAACGCGGTGACCGGCCGGCTTACGACGTTCCGCCTGAACCCAAAGTGCCGCTGGTGTTAACACAGCCTCATCCCCCTAAGGCGCTGTCGCGCGATGAAGTCAGCGGCCTGATCGATTATGGCACCTGGCGCATCAATACCGATGAGTGTTCGCTCGATCCTCAGCGACGCCAGGTAAGCGTCTCACCGTTAACCGATGAAAAAGCGCTGCTGCTGATAAGTTGCGAAATGGGCGCTTACAACGTCATCGATCTGGCATTTGAAGTCACGCGCGAGCAGCCCTACGTTGGCAAGGGCATTTCTCTGAAGCTTCCATTTACCTTGCCGGGGCAGGGGGAAAAAGATCTTGAACTGGTCAATGCAGAATATGATGCGGCCAACGGCGTATTGCTGACTTTCAGTAAAGATCGGGGGCTGGGCGACTGCGGCGTCGCCACGCGCTGGCAGTTCAACGGCCAGCAGTTCGAACTGGCGGAATACGCCCGGGAAGGAACCTGTGATGCCTGGCATAGCAGCGACGACTGGCCAACGCTCTGGACCAGCATTCGCTCAAACGAACCTCAGACGACGGTCACGATGGAAGCAGACAAGTAAGCCATAGCGCACGGATGCTTAATTTCATCTGATAAAAAACCCGACGCGGTGCGTCGGGTTTTTTTGTGCGTCAGCGAACAGTTAAACCGGCTTCAGCAGCTCTTCAGCATGGCTGATAATATTCTCGACGGTAAAGCCGAAGGCGGTAAACAGCTTATCTGCCGGAGCGGATTCGCCGAAGGTGGTCATGCCGACAATTCTGCCGTTCAGGCCAACGTATTTGTACCAGTAGTCGGCAATACCGGCTTCCACCGCGACGCGGGCGGTCACCGTTGCAGGCAGCACCGATTCGCGATAGGCCGCATCCTGCTTATCAAACAGGTCGGTTGACGGCATGGAAACAACCCGAACTTTATGTCCGTCGGTACTCAATTTCTCCTGCGCTTTAAGGGTAATTTCTACCTCAGAGCCGGTGGCGATCAGGATGATTTCCGGCGTACCCTCGCAATCTTTCAGCACGTAGGCGCCGCGCGAAATATTTTCCAGCTGCTTTTTATCACGCTCCGGCTGCGCCAGGTTCTGCCGCGACAAAATCAATGCCGTCGGACCGTGGTGCCGTTCAATGGCGTGTTTCCAGGCTACGGCGGTCTCAACCTGATCGCAGGGGCGCCAGACGCTCATATTTGGCGTGACCCGCAGGCTGGCCAGCTGCTCGACCGGCTGGTGCGTCGGACCATCTTCACCCAGTCCTATCGAGTCGTGGGTATACACCAGAATCTGACGGGCTTTCATCAGCGCCGCCATACGCACCGCATTACGTGCATATTCAACGAACATCAGGAAGGTGGCGGTGTAGGGAACAAAGCCACCATGATGGGCGATGCCGTTGGCGATAGCGGTCATGCCGAATTCACGGACGCCATAGTGAATATAGTTACCGGCGATATCTTCATTAAGCGGTTTGGAGCCGGACCAGATGGTCAGGTTACTCGGCGCCAGGTCCGCTGAGCCGCCAAGAAACTCTGGCAGCAGCTTACCGTAAACTTCCAGCGCATTCTGTGAAGCTTTGCGGCTGGCGATTTTCTGCGGATTAGCCTGTAGCTGTTCGATAAACTTCTGCGCCTGAGCTTGCCAGTCGTTTGGCATACCACCCTGCATCCGGCGGCTATACTCTGCCGCCAGTTCCGGATGGGCCGACTTATAGGCCGCGAACTTATCCTGCCAGCTTTTCTCACGTTCGGCGCCGGTTTTTTTGGCATCCCATTCGGCGTAAATTTCTTTCGGGATTTCAAACGCCGGATAATTCCAGCCCAGCTTTTTACGGGTCAGCGCCACTTCTTCTGCACCCAGCGCCGCGCCGTGGGCTTCTTCTTTACCGGCTTTATTGGGTGAGCCGAAGCCAATGATGGTGCGGCAGATGATCAGCGATGGCTTGTCAGTAACGCTCTGCGCTTCTTTGATCGCTTTTGCCACCGCCTGTGAGTCGTGTCCGTCGACATCGGCAATAACGTGCCAGTTATAGGCTTCAAAGCGTTTTGCCGTATCGTCGGTAAACCAGCCCTCAACTTCACCGTCAATCGAAATGCCGTTGTGATCGTAAAAGCCGATCAGCTTGCCGAGGCCAAGGGTGCCGGCCAGAGAGCAGACCTCATGGGAGATGCCCTCCATCAGGCAGCCGTCGCCCATAAATACCCAGGTGTGATGATCGACGATATCGTGGCCGGGGCGGTTAAACTGCGCGCCCAGCGTGCGCTCGGCGATGGCCAGACCTACGGCGTTTGCCAGCCCTTGCCCCAGCGGGCCGGTGGTGGTTTCAACGCCCGGCGTATAGCCGATTTCCGGATGGCCCGGCGTTTTTGAATGCAGCTGGCGGAAATTTTTAAGCTCTTCGATCGGCAGATCGTAACCGGTCAGATGCAGCAGGCTGTATAGCAGCATCGAGCCGTGTCCGTTGGAGAGGATGAAGCGATCGCGATCGCTCCACGCCGGATTCTGCGGATTGTGCTTGAGAAAATCGCGCCACAATACTTCCGCAATATCAGCCATACCCATAGGCGCGCCCGGGTGGCCTGAATTTGCTTTTTGCACGGCATCCATACTCAGCGCGCGAATTGCGTTAGCCAGTTCTCTATGTGAGGACATGTTCTTCTCCGTTGGCTTATAAAAAAATGCGGGGGTCAGCGCCCCCTGTAAATATGCTAAGGGCGACTTGCGCCGCCCTTGAGGTGTTTACAGTTTTGCGGCCAGAACGTCTTCCAGCTTCTGCTGATCGACGGCGAACTGCCGGATACCCTCGGCCAGCTTTTCCACCGCCATCGGGTCCTGATTGTGCTCCCAGCGGAATTCTGATTCTGAAAGCGGAGCGGGTTGGTGGAAACCTTCGGTCGACGGCGTCAGCTTACGCTCAACCGGCGCGTCACTGGCCTGCAGTTCCTGTAGCAGGTTAGGGGAGATAGTTAAGCGATCGCAGCCTGCCAGCGCGATAATCTGCTCCACTTTACGGAAGCTGGCGCCCATGATGACGGTGTTGTAGCGATGCTGCTTATAGTAATCATAGATTTTACGCACCGACTGTACACCCGGATCTTCATCAACCACGTAAGGGTCAAGCGGCTTGCGGCTATTGTACCAGTCGTAAATGCGGCCAACGAAAGGCGAAATCAGAAATACGCCGGCCTCGGCGCAGGCGCGCGCCTGCGCAAACGAAAACAGCAGCGTCAGGTTGCAGTTAATGCCGTTTTTTTCCAGTTCAGCCGCCGCGCGAATGCCTTCCCAGGTCGAGGCCAGCTTGATCAGTACCCGCGAGCGGTCGATACCGTGGTCTTCGTACATGCGGATCAGCTTTTCCGCTTTGGTGACGCACATGCCGCGGTCAAACGAGAGGCGGGCGTCAACTTCGGTAGAGACGCGGCCCGGAACGCTTTTCAGGATTTCCATGCCAAGGTTGATGGCGACTTTGTCGCTGGCATTGATAATCTGCGTTTCTTTACTGCCGCCCTGCTTTTTGGCGAAGTCGATAGCATCGGTAATCAGGTGCTTATATGAGTCAAGCCCGGCGGCTTTAAGGATCAGCGACGGATTGGTGGTAGCGTCTTCAGGGTTATAGTGCCGGATAGACTCAATATCACCGCTGTCCGCGACCACGGTGGTGTACTGTTTTAATGCTTCTAGCTGGTTCATCTCTTAACTCCTTGATACGCAATTTCATTTAATTGCGAAATAATTTTCACAAACGAACACATTGCACCAGGCTCATGAAGATGAAAATGCGCTTTTTCTGATTATTGCGATGGGCTTACCCGATTCAGCAAGCGTAATTAATCCACCGCTGCGATCAACGTTACGCGAAAAAGGAACAGCGTCTGGTATTTCAGCAGCGCGAAAATCGTGCAGCCTGAAGATGCACGACATCCGACGTCAGGGAGCTGGTTGTCAGTTCACTAAGCTTAGCAGAAGGCACGTGACCCTGGGACTTTGTACCGTGACAATCAGTGCTTATTTTGCCTGAGCCTGTTGCTCGTAATGGCCGATTTTGTCAACTTTAGCCGTTGAGCCGCCGCCTTCAAATTCTGAATTCAGCCAGGCATTGACGATGGTCTTTGCCAGTTCAGGCCCGATGACGCGCGCACCCAAGGTAATAACCTGGGCGTTGTTGCTTTTACGCGCCCGCTCGGCAGAGTAGGTATCGTGACACTGCGCAGCGCGCACGCCCGGTACTTTATTGGCAACGATTGCCATACCGATTCCGGTGCCACAGATCAGTATGCCGCGTTCGAACTGACCCTCTTTGATGGCTGTGGCGACGCTGTAGGCGACGTCCGGGTACATGGTATTGTCCGTCCGGGCATCGCTGCTGTAATCAGATACCGCGATATTCTTTTCCTGCAAAAAAGCTTTAATCAGATTTTTCAGTTCAAGCGCCGCGTCATCGGCGCCAATCGCAATTGATTTCATCGCTCACTCCTCAGGTTTCTATTGAGGTCGCTGTACTGCTGACAACGATCCTGTCGGGTAGGGAATTAGCCTGCCACAACATCGCTCATATGTTCAATACCTGTTCATTTGTTTTTTTAATATTTGCTTATTGGTGCCCGTAAATTAGCAAAGTGAAGCGGATTAATCGGTAAGTAAGGGCAGAAAACGGCGAATAATGAAACTTCATGAGCAGGATCACAGTTTTCAGGCGGGCTGTTGGGTTTTGAACATTTATAATAGTAATGTTCATTTGTTCGCGCAGTGATAATACAGACAAGAAGACCCAACGAGGACTCAATCATGCGTTACAGCCTTTTCTATTTTTTACAACACCCGCTTCTGATTGCCGCCGGTAACAGATTGCCTGATACCAGTAAAAGCATTACCTGCCTGGCCGGAGGTGAAAAATGAGTATTCAGGCTTCCTCTTCGGCGGTTGAAACCAGTGCGATCCGCAAAATCTCACTGCGACTGGTCCCGTTCGTCGCACTGATGTTCTTTATCAACTTCCTCGACCGTACCGCCATTTCCTTTGCCGGTCCCAACGGTATGAACCAGGATCTGGGCATCACCGCCGCTCAGTTTGGCCTGGCATCCGGGGTGTTCTTTATTGGCTATATCCTGCTGGAAGTGCCAAGCAACCTGGCTCTGCATCGTTTTGGCGCCCGTAAGTGGCTGGCGCGCATCATGATCAGCTGGGGGATTGTTTCTTTACTGTTTGCCTGGGTGAGCAGCCTGCCGGGTCTTTACACCTTGCGCGTTCTGCTGGGGATTGCCGAAGCAGGATTTTTCCCCGGCGCTATCCTTTATCTCAGTATGTGGGTACCGGCCCGCCATCGCAGTAAGGTGCTGTCACTTTTCTATCTGGCGCAGCCCCTGACCGTGGTATTTGGCGCGCCGCTGGCGGCCGCGCTGATTGAACAGCACGGGCTGTTTGGCATGGAAGGCTGGCGCATCATGTACCTGGGGGTGTCAATTCCGGCAATTTTGATTGGCGCGGTCACGCTGTTCTGGCTGGTTGATTCACCGCGTGATGCCAAATGGCTGGATAAGGAAGAAAAGCGCTGGCTGATTAGCGAGCTGGAAAAAGAGAATAAGCGTAAAAGCGATGTTAATCATCCCAGCGTGCGAACCGTAATGACTAATGGGCGCGTCTGGATGCTGTGCCTGATTTACTTCGGCTTTATTTACGGCCTGTATGCGCTGGCATTTTTCCTGCCGACCATTATCAGCGGCTTCCAGCAGCAGTTCGGCACCACCTTTAACGTGATGCAGAAGGGCGTCATTACCGGCGTGCCTTACCTGATTGCCGCCGTAGTGATGTTTTTCTGGTCGAAAGATGCCTCGCGTCGCGGCTGCAAAACCTGGCATATCGCGCTGCCTGCGCTGGCGGGCGGCATCAGCGTACCGCTGGCGCTGTATATGAATACGCCGATGGCGACGATTCTGGTGATTTCAATCACCGCCAGCGCCATTTTTGCCGCCTTGCCTAATTTCTGGACTTTGCCGACGCAGTTTTTGACCGGCGCCTCGGCGGCGGCGGCGATTGCGTTGATCAATACCTTAGGGAATATCGCCGGTTTCTCTGCGGGCTATCTCACCGGCATGCTGCACGATGCCACCAACAGTTACACCCTGCCAATGATGGTTGTGGGCGGATTTATGCTGCTCTCGGCGCTGCTGATGTTGTTGCTTAACGCCAGCGGTAAGAGCAAGCCAGCCCAACTTGCACAGGAGCATTCACAATGACCTATTTGTTTAACCAGCCCTCGGCCTTTGCCAGTGAATTAATTGAAGGCTTTGTCGCCGCAAATGCCGACAAAGTGCGCCAGGTTTCCGGCGGCGTGGTGCGTAGCACCCGCAGCCAACCAGGAACGGTGGCGGTTGTCATCGGGGGCGGGTCTGGCCACTATCCGGCATTTGCCGGGCTGGTTGGTCAGGGGCTGGCGCACGGCGCGGCGATGGGCAACCTGTTTGCCTCGCCGTCTGCCCAGCAGATTTATAACGTCGCGCGCGCGGCAGAAAACGGCGCCGGCGTGCTGCTCACATTTGGTAACTATGCCGGTGACGTATTGCACTTTGGTCAGGCCTGCGAACGCCTGAAGGCTGAAGGCATTCCCTGTGAGATCGTTACCGTTACCGACGATATTTCCAGCGCCAGGCCTGAAGAGATTGAAAAGCGTCGCGGCGTAGCCGGTGATTTGACGGTGTTCAAAGTCGCCAGCGCCGCCGCCGAAGCCGGGCTGAGCCTGGACGAAGTGACGGCGATGGCGCGCCAGGCTAATGCACGTACTCGTTCGCTGGGCGTGGCCTTTTCTGGCTGCACGTTGCCAGGCGCGGAACAGCCGCTATTTGAGGTCGCCAAAGGCACGATGGCGCTGGGGATGGGGATCCACGGTGAGCCGGGGATCAGTGATACCGAGGTGCCGCGTGCTGATGCGCTGGCGGAACTGTTCGTTGAGCGTCTGCTACAGGAATTACCACCGGGCGTGACCGAAGCGAAAGGGCAGCGCTGTGCGGTGATCCTTAACGGCCTGGGGTCGGTGAAATATGAAGAGCTGTTTGTGGTTTACCGTCGCATAGCCCAACTGCTGCAAGAGCATGGTATTGAGGCAGTCGAACCCGACGTCGGCGAATTCGTCACCAGCTTCAATATGGCTGGCGCCTCCCTGACGCTGATGTGGCTGGACGCTGACCTGGAAACATACTGGCGTGCCCCCTGTAACACGCCGGCCTACCGTAAAGGCAGCGTAATAAAGGCGGAGCCGCTGAGCGCCGCAGAACGCGAAGTGGTGGTGCAGGAAGATATTCCGCCCGCTTCTGATGCGGCAAAACGATCCGCTCGCTGCGTGCTGGCGCTGTTGGAAACCGTTGCGCAAACCATCAATGACAACGCCCAGGAACTTGGCCGTATTGATGCTGTGGCTGGCGATGGCGATCACGGTATTGGCATGGCGCGCGGGGCGAATGGCGCGGTGGAAAAAGCGCGTGAAGTTGCCCGGCGCGATGCCGGCGCCGGAACCCTGCTGTGCCGCGCCGCCGATGCCTGGGCCGATAAGGCCGGGGGAACCTCCGGCGCGCTCTGGGGCGTGGCGCTGAATGCACTGGGTACGGCATTGGGCGATGAACTGGCGCCGGATGCCGAACGCGTAGCGCTGGGGGTTACTCATGCCAGAGAGGGCATTATGCACTTTGGTAAAGCCAAACCCGGCGATAAGACCATGGTTGACGTGCTGGTGCCGTTCAGCGATACGCTCAATCAGCAGGTGGCGCAAGGGGCCTCGCTGGTCGATGCCTGGCTCGCGGCGGCGGCGGTTGCGCAGCAAAGCGCCCAGGATACCGCGCAGCTGTTGCCGAAAATGGGCCGGGCGCGTCCGCTGGCAGAGAAGAGCCTGGGCACCCCTGATGCCGGTGCAATATCGCTGGCTTTGATCGTTGAGGCCGTCGGTAAGCTACTGCAAAGCAATCAGGGAGGTGCGGCATGACTCAGCCCGCAATCTGGCTTGGCGTTAGTCTGAAAATGTATTTCGGCTATCAGCAAACCCTGAACTGGAGCCAGGCGGTGGCCGGGATTGCCCGCCAGCATCCGGCGGTAAAGAGCGGGGAGGTCGGTTTATTTATTCTGCCCGCCTTTCCCGCGCTGACCGCGATTAAAGCCATCTTTAACGATACGCCGGTGCGTGTGGGCGCGCAGGACATCTGCCATGCAGAAAACGGCGCCTGGACTGGTGAAGTCAGCGCCAGCATGCTGGCGGAGATCGGCTGTAGCCTGGCGGAGATCGGCCATGCCGAGCGTCGCCGTTATTTCTTCGAAGATGATGCCACTATCGCCGCCAAAGTCGCCATCGCGCTGCGCCATGACCTGACGCCGGTGCTATGCCTCGGCGAGCCGGATCGGGTCGATCCACAGCAGGCCATCACGGTCTGCACGCAGCAGGTGGAAGCCTATTTACAGGATGCGCGGGCGCAGGGGTTACAGGGCGAGGTGATTCTCGCCTATGAACCGCAGTGGGCTATTGGCGCGCCTCAGCCGGCGCCGGATGACTATATCCGAACCGTGTGCGCCGGGCTGAAAAAACTCACCGCGCAGGGCATTTCACTGCGGATTATCTATGGCGGCAGCGCCGGACCGGGTCTGTTGCAGCGGCTTGACGGCGACGTTGAAGGACTATTTCTTGGGCGTTTTGCCCACGACCCGGTAGCGCTGCGTCAGATTATTGATGAAGCTGCCGCGTTGGTTAATCGCTCGCTAAGTTAAGGAGAAAGCAGATGGCCATTGGATTGAGTACCTATGCCTACTTCTGGCGGGCATCGCAGCAGGTGCCTCAGCCATTGTCGTTGGCGCAGATGTTGCAGCAAACCGCCGACCTCGGCGTTTCACTGTTCCAGATTTGTGATTACGCCCCCATTGAAAGCTGGTCTGATGAGCAGCTGCAGGCGCTTCGTCGTCAGGCTGACCAACTTGGCATGACGCTGGAGCTGGGAACCCGCGGACTGGATAGCGCGCAGCTGACGCGCTACCTGCACATTGCGCAAATTCTTGGCGCCCGCGTTATTCGTTCGATGTTTAACAGCGCCACTCAGCGCCCGACTGAACAGCAGGCTTCTGCGCTGCTGGGCGCGATTTTGCCCGCCTTTGAGCGTCAGCGGGTCGCACTCTGTCTGGAAACCTATGAGCAGGTAAAAAGTCACACCCTGATGGCGGTTATTAATCATCATCCCTCTGATTATTTAGGGATTTGCCTGGATCCTGCCAACTGCGTCGCAGCCCTGGAATTACCAGAGCAGGTGATTGAAAACACCGCTGACCGGGTACTGAATCTGCATGTGAAAGATTTCGCTTTCTCAAGACGCGATGGCTGGGTCGGCTTTACGCTGGCAGGCTGTCCGCTGGGAGAAGGACTGCTTGATTATGATGCCATGATTGCCCGGGTTCGACCGCAGCAAAAAGGCATTAACCAGATCGTCGAACACTGGCTACCCTGGCAGGAAAACGCGGAAAAAACCTGCCAGCAGGAAGCGATCTGGACGCAACACAGCATCGATTTTTTACGTAGTAAACAAGATCAGGAGCAACAATCATGAGCAGTGAATTAAAGACCATCACCGTCATTGGTGCCGGCGGAAAAATGGGAATGCGCATTTCCGCTAATTTTCAGAAAAGCGATTACCAGGTATTTTACAGCGAAAATTCACCGCCGGCGCAGGAAAACGTAAAGGCGCAGGGGCGCGAGCTCTCTGACGCTGCCAGCGTCGTGCCGCTGAGCGATGTGGTTATTCTGGCGGTGCCGGATATCGTGTTGGGCAAGGTTTCAGAACTGATCGTGCCGCAGATGAAGTCCGGCGCAATTTTACTGACGCTTGACCCGGCAGCAGCCTATGCCAATCTGATCGCCCAGCGTGCTGACATTCGCTATGCGGTTGCCCATCCCTGCCATCCATCGGTATTTTTGCAGCGCTATACCAAAGAAGAACACGCCGATGCTTTTGGCGGCGTCGCTGCTATTCAGCACGTTGCGGCCTCTTTTGAAGCCGGCAGCACCGAGGAAAAAGCCGAGCTGAGCAAGGTTATTAGCGTCATGTATGGACCGGTTGAAGAGGTCCATTGGGTAACCGTTACCCAACTGGCCTATCTGGAGCCGACGCTGGTGGAAACCGTAGCCTGCATGGTCGGCGCCTTTATGAAAGAAGCGCTGGATGAAACGGTCAAACATTCCGGCGTACCGGAGGAAGCGGCAAAAGCCATGCTATACGGGCATATTCAGATTGCCCTGGCGGTCGCCTTCCGCGCCACTAACCCGTTTTCCGATGCCTGTATGATTGCCATGGAATATGGTCGTGAGAAGATCGTTAAGCCTGACTGGAAACAGATTTTTGACCAGAAAGAGCTGGATATCGTTATTGCCCGGATGCTGAAAATCGACGCTATCCGTCGCTGATAGCGTGATTAACGCGGCGGCTTGTGCGTCAATATCTGGCGAAACAAGCCGCATCGGTGTTATAAATCCTCCTTTACTGGCGGCGGTTGCGCGCCAGCCCCGCTTGATATTTCAGGCATCAACCTGGCGAGAACAGAGATCGGATGGAAAAAAACACGCTTTCTCAGGATACCGAACTGCTGACCGAAATTGCGGTAGCCTACTATCAGGATGAAATAACCCAGGAAGAGATTGCGCGTAAGTTTGGTATTTCACGAATTAAGGTAGGACGCCTGTTAAAACGCGCGAAGGAAGAGGGCATTGTTGAAATTAACGTCCGCTATCATCCGGTATTCAGCACCCGACTTGAGCAGCAGCTGCTCAATCGCTTCCCCCATATGCAGCGGGCGCTGATTGCCCTTGATAATCAGGATGAAGAAGAGCAGCGTCGCCAGGTCGCCGCGTTAGTGTCTTCCCACCTTGGTCAGTCCCTGAAGGAAAATAACGTTGTGGCGATTGGTCAGGGACGTAACGTCGCTGCGGTTGCTGACTACCCCGGCCAGGTGCCGGTGCGCTACTGCCATTTTATCAGCAGCATTGGCGGTACCCATCGTCCCGGCGATGCGATTAATGCCGATCATATTAGCCGCCGCATGGCGCGCAAGTTCGGCGGCAACAGCGAAACGCTGTATGCGCCAGCCTACGTGGAAAATCGCGCGTTGCGAGATGCTTTTATGCAAAATGGCACCATCAAAGAGACCCTTGATCGGGCGCGTAAAGCGGACGTAGCCATCGTCGGTATCGGCGACATGAATGAAAACAGCTATATGGTTAAACTTGGCTGGTTTACCCCCCATGAAATCATTGATGCCAGCCTCAATCAGGGCGTCACCGGCGATGTCGCAGGCTATGACTTTTTTAATGCCCAGGGCGAGCACGTTGATACGGTGATGAACGATCGCGTCATTGGTTTGAGCATTGAAGAGCTACGCAAAATCCCCTGCGTGATCGCCATTGCCGCTGAAAACACCAAGGCGATGGCGATACTCGGCGCGCTGCGCACCGGCGCTATTGATATTATCGCCACCACCGCCCAGAACATCCGCACCATCCTCAATATGACGCAACAGGCTTAATCCTCGCCGCCAGGATTAAGCCGAAAATACACGCGCCAGCCGCTCGCCTTTGCAGACATTGCGCTTAACCTGTTTGAGCGCGCCGTGGTGCCTGTTAGCGCCAGGCTGCGCTGGCAGGGTAACCGTTACCAGTTACCGTCTGGCCTGCGTTGTCTTCTTCGCCATTTTTTCCTTATCCTCCGGGCGTCTGGCCTCTGACGCTGCATTTCTGCGGGCGGCGAACCTTATCCGAATGACAACAAAAGCCCAATAGTGAGCCTGCGTTGTCATTTTTTCGTCCCCTGTCGTAGTTTGTGGTGTTGTTTCGCTTCTATAGTTATCAACCAGGTAACATGACAACAGGAGTAGCGAATGGACGACCAACTGAACCAGAGTGCGCTGGATTTTCATCAATATCCGGTTCCGGGGAAAATTCAGGTAACCCCGACCAAACCTCTGGCGACGCAGCGCGATCTTGCGCTGGCTTATTCACCGGGCGTGGCCGCACCTTGTCTGGAAATTGCCGATGATCCCCTGGCGGCACATAAATACACCGCGCGCGGCAATCTGGTGGCGGTGATTTCAAACGGTACGGCGGTGCTCGGTCTGGGAAATATCGGCGCGCTGGCCGGCAAGCCAGTGATGGAAGGCAAAGGCGTGCTGTTTAAAAAGTTTGCCGGTATTGATGTCTTTGATATTGAAGTCGACCAGACCGATCCCGATAAGTTTATCGAGGTGGTATCAGCGCTGGAGCCAACCTTTGGCGGTATCAATCTCGAAGATATTAAGGCGCCGGAATGCTTTTATATTGAGAAAAAATTACGCGAGCGCATGAACATCCCGGTGTTTCATGATGACCAGCACGGTACGGCGATCATTTGCAGCGCCGCAGTGCTTAACGGTCTGAGCGTGGTGAAAAAGAATATTTCCGACGTGCGCCTGGTGGTGTCGGGCGCCGGAGCATCGGCGATAGCCTGCATGAACCTGCTGGTAGCGATGGGAATGAAGAAGCACAATATCACCGTGTGCGACTCTAAAGGCGTTATTTATCAGGGGCGCGAAGAGAATATGGCGGAGACCAAAGCGGCCTACGCCGTGGCGGATAATGGCAAGCGCAAGCTGGAAGAGGTGATTGAAAACGCCGATATTTTCCTCGGATGTTCCGGCCCCGGCGCCCTTAGCCAGCAGATGGTTAAGCTTATGGCGCGTGACCCGCTGATCCTGGCGCTGGCAAATCCGCAGCCGGAAATTCTGCCGCCGCTGGCAAAAGAAGTGCGCCCCGATGCCATTATCTGTACTGGCCGCTCGGATTATCCCAATCAGGTTAATAACGTGCTGTGCTTTCCGTTTATTTTTCGCGGCGCGCTGGACGTTGGCGCCACGGCGATTAACGAAGAGATGAAACTGGCGGCGGTCAAGGCCATCGCTGAACTGGCGCAGGCGGAGCAGAGTGATGTGGTGGCTTCGGCTTATGTCGACCAGGATCTGACCTTCGGCCCGGAGTATCTGATCCCTAAACCCTTCGACCCGCGCTTGATTGTGCAGATCGCGCCCGCGGTAGCGCAGGCGGCGATGGATTCCGGCGTGGCGACCCGTCCAATTGAGGATATGGAAGCCTACAAAGATAAGCTGGCGGAGTTTGTCTACAAAACCAACCTGTTTATGAAGCCGATTTTCGCCCAGGCGCGCAAAGAACCTAAAAGGGTGGTGCTGGCGGAAGGTGAGGACATTCGCACCCTGCATGCCACCCAGGAGCTGATTAGCCTCGGCCTGGCAAAGCCGGTGCTGATTGGTCGTCCAGGCGTTATTGAAATGCGTCTGAAAAAACAGGGGCTGAAAATTCAGCCCGGCAAAGATTTTGAAGTGGTGAATAACGAGTCCGATCCACGCTTTAAGGCTTACTGGAACGAATACTATCAAATCATGAAGCGTCGCGGAGTGACCGCCGAGCAGGCGCAGCGCGCGCTGATTGGCAATCCTACGCTGATTGGCTCGATTATGGTGCATCGCGGCGAAGCGGATGCGCTGATTTGCGGCACCATCGGCGACTACCATGAGCATTTCCGGGTACTGGAAGACGTATTTGGCTACCGTAAGCAGCAAAAAGTCGCTGGCGCGATGAACGCGTTGCTGCTGCCGGGGGGCAATACGTTTATCGCCGATACCTACGTCAACGCCGATCCTACGGCGGAGCAGCTGGCGGAGCTGACGCTACTGGCGGCGGAAACCGTTCGTCGCTTTGGCATCGAGCCGCGCGTGGCGCTACTTTCCCATTCCAGCTTTGGGAGTTCTGATGCGCCTTCGGCGCGGAAAATGCGCGAAGCGCTGGCACTGATCCAGCAGCGGGCGCCGGAGCTGGAAGTGGACGGTGAAATGCACGGTGATGCGGCGCTGCTGGAAAGTATCCGTAAAGACCTGATGCCGGATAGCCCGCTGAAAGGCTCGGCGAATCTGCTGATCATGCCGAACATGGAGGCGGCGCGCATCAGCTACAATTTGCTACGCGTTTCCTGTTCGGAAGGGGTGACGGTGGGGCCAGTGCTGATGGGTATGACCCGTCCTGTGCATATTCTGACGCCGATAGCCTCGGTACGCCGCATTGTTAATATGGTCGCGCTGGCGGTGGTTGAAGCGCAAACCGCGCCGCTATAGTGGGTTACGGGCGGGCGGCCTCGCGTTGCGCCCGCATCCGCCATTAACGCCTGCCCCCGGCTGCAATCTGGCCGGGGCATGCCATCAGGCAGCATCAAATCCACTCTTTTACCGGCAGAAATTCGCTATAAAGTCTGGCTTCTTCCGAACCGGGCTGCGGCTGGTAGTCATATTCCCAGCGTACCAGCGGCGGCATTGACATCAGAATGGACTCGGTGCGCCCGCCAGTTTGCAGGCCAAAGTGGGTGCCGCGATCCCACACCAAATTGAATTCAACGTAGCGGCCGCGGCGATAGAGCTGGAACTGACGCTCACGCTCTCCCCAGGCAAGGTGCTTGCGCCGGGCGACGATCGGCAGATAAGCCTCCAGAAACCCGCGCCCTACGGCCTGGGTAAAATTAAAACAGTGTGCAAAATCTGGCGTATTCATATCATCGAAAAACAGGCCGCCAATGCCGCGCTGTTCGTTGCGATGAGGCAGATGAAAATATTCATCACACCATTTCTTATAGCGTGGATAGAGCGCATCGCCAAAAGGCTGACAGAGCTGGTGAGCGGTACGATGCCAGTGCTTAGCATCTTCTTCAAAGCCATAAAAAGGGGTCAGATCAAAGCCGCCGCCGAACCACCATACCGGGCTGGCGCCGGGCTTTTCCGCGATAAAAAACCGCACGTTGGCATGACTGGTCGGCACGTAGGGGCTTTCAGGATGCACCACCAGCGACACGCCCAGCGCTTCAAAACTCCGGCCTGCCAGCTCTGGCCGATGGGCGGTGGCGGAGGCGGGCATCTGCTCGCCATGGACGTGCGAGAAGTTGACCCCGGCCTGCTCAAACACCGCGCCCTGACGCAGTACGCGGCTGCGTCCGCCGCCGCCGCCCGCGCGCGTCCAGCTATCTTCGTGGAATCCGACCTTGCCGTCTTCATCGGCGAGCTGCTGACAAATATCTTGCTGTAGCTGTAACAGGAACTGTTTGACCCTGGCGATATTGGGAGAACTCATGGTTTCCTTGCTTGCTAAAAAAATGACCCGGTGATTATACGCTATTTCATCGTTCCGGACGCCTGCCGTTGCCGTCAACTTCGTCAAAGAAGCTGATGATGCCGTCAACAATGGCGCTGGCTATTTTCTGCCTGAAGGCGGTGGTATCCAGCAGGCGTTCTTCCTGCGGATTGGTAATAAATGAAGTTTCGACCAGAACCGACGGGATCGAGGGTGATTTCAGCACCGCGAAAGCGGCTTGCTCGGTATGCTGGCTGTGCAAGGGATGGATTGGCCTTATCTGATTCAGAACGTGCTTGCCCAGCGTCAGGCTATTTTTTATCGTGTCGGTCTGCACCAGATCGAACAAAATCTCCTGCAGATAGTGATCTTTGGCTTCCACCTGGGCTCCGCCGACCTTATCCGCCGCGTTTTCGCGATTGGCCAGATATTTCGCCATGGTGCTGCTGGCGCCGCGATTAGACAGGGCGAACACTGAGGCGCCGTGGGCGCTCGGACTGGTAAAGCCATCGGCGTGAATCGACATAAACAGATTGGCCCCGTGCTGATGGGCTATCTCAACCCGCTCATAAAGCGGAATGAAATGATCGCTATCGCGGGTTAGCCGAACCTCAATTGCGGGATGGTGCTGCAACAGCGTGCGGATATGACGGGCAATATCCAGCACCACGTGTTTTTCTTCCGACCCCTCTTCGCCCAGGGCGCCGGGATCGATACCGCCGTGACCGGGATCGATCATCACAATCTTTTTCCCGCCGGCAGCGGGGCGTTTCGGCTGGCTATGGTTGCCAGTCAGCCGCAGCCGGGAATGCTCTGCACTGGCAAAAGCAGATTTTGTTCCGGTCAGCGCCAGCGCCAGGCCGCAAAGCAGCAGTTGGCGACGCGAAACAAGGGGCGTGAGAAATTTAATCGGTTTCACAATGGCGTCCGTTAATAAACACTGCTCATTGTTATATCGTAACGTTTGTGATTACGCGACGTCCGTTGTATTTCAGGTATTTACTTTTTATTTCAGCTGACAAATAGCCCGGGTTTTTTTACCTCTGCGACCAACGAGGCTTGCGCATCGGCGAGAATGCGTGATAATCAGCAGAATCTGCGACTTAACAGGATATAAGCCATGGAAATCCGCGCGTTTCAGCAGGACGATTTTGAAGAGGTTATCACTTTGTGGGACCGCTGCGATCTGCTGCGCCCGTGGAACGATCCCGAGCTGGATATCGAGCGCAAGATGAGCTACGACCCCGACCTCTTTCTGGTGGCGGTGGTCGGCGGTGAAATCGTCGGCAGTCTGATGGGCGGCTATGATGGCCATCGCGGCTCCGCCTATTATCTCGGCGTGCATCCGGACTACCGTGGTCGCGGTATCGCTAATGCGCTGGTCAACCGGCTGGAGAAAAAGCTGATTGCGCGCGGCTGCCCGAAGATCAACCTGATGGTGCGCCAGGAAAACGATGCGGTCATCGGCTTTTATGAAAAGCTGGATTATGACATGGTTGACAGCGTCACCCTCGGCAAGCGCCTGATAGAAGATCGCGAATATTAATTCCACATCATGCTGAAATACCCGCCCGATGCCTGGGATGCCAAAGGGCAGCTCAGGCTTCCTTTATCTTACTGGCTGATATTGCTGCTGCAGGCGCGCAGCTGGGTGCTGTTCGTTCTGGCTGGCGCTTCCCGTCAGCAGGCCAGTGCGATGCTGGCGCTGTTCTATCCGGATCCGGGCGACCTGTGGGTCGGTCTGATATGGGGGATTCCGGCGGCGATTGGCTTTTTGCTTAGCGGCTGGCGCCAGCGCTTTCCGCGTATCTGGCGCGGCTGGCGTTGGGTATTAGCGGCTGCGCTGCTGGCGTCTTTTATTCATCAGTGTTTCGCCGCCAGCCAGGATATGGCGCTGGTTACGCCGTGGATGATACTGACGGGCATCGCAGATCTGCTGGCGCTGGTCTGGCTGCTGTTGGATCGTCGGCTGCGCGACTGTTTCAATCCGCGCTTTAACCATGCGGAGTAAACTTTTTGCCGCCGCCAGACTCAAAGCAGTTCGGCGATCGCGCCTTTGATTGAAAGGAGTATTCATGAAGTCTGTTTCCCTGGCGTCTGTTTGTGCCGCCATACTGCTGGCCGGTTGCGCAGGTTCCGGCACATCCACTCCCGCTGCAGATAGCGCCAGCTGGTATAACCCGCTGTCGTGGCACTGGTCTGCGCTTAATCCGGTCAGCTGGTTCGGTTCCACGCCGGAAGTGACTGAGCAGGGGGTCGGAAAGATAACTGCCGCGACGCCAATGACGGAAGCGGCCATCAGCAAGAGCCTGGGTGGCGACTATCACCTGCGTAAAGGGATGCGCGGCGACGGTGGCAAGGTGAGTACGTTTTGGCAGGCGCTCAGCGATGGCAAGGTGAAAATGGAAATCAGCGGCCAGAGCAGCGTTAGCCGGGTGGTCGTGATGGACGATAAGGTGAGCGGCCCTGGCGGTGTGAAATTAGGCGTGCCCTTCAGTACGCTGTACAGCGAAGCTTTTGGCGCCTGTAAACTGGCGGGCGATCGCGAGGGCAGTGATGTGCGCTGTCAGGCGCCCGGCAGCCAGCACATTTGGTATCAGTTTACCGGTGAGTGGCACGGCCCGGAAGGTTTGATGCCGGATAATGCTACCCTGAAAAAATGGCGCCTGAATAAAATCATCTGGCAGAGCTGATCACGGTTCTGACAGTGCGGCGGCTCAACGCCGGGCCTGCCGTAGTGCCGGCCGCTGGCGCTGGCTGCCTGTTACCAGGCCTTTGCATATCCAATGCCAGCAGCTTATAGCTTTTTACGCTTTTAAATCACTAAAGAGTATATAAAACCGTTACAACTTTCCCCTGTGTTATAAATAAACTGGCATCCTGACACATACAGCCGGATTGACACACAGGGTGCAAAATGACGCAAATAACCATAAAAAAAATAGCCAGCGCAACGGCTTTAACGCTGATGCTGGCAGGTAGCGTTCAGGCAACGGAATTACTTAATAGCTCCTATGACGTCGCGCGCGAACTGTTTGTCGCCCTGAACGGGCCTTTTGAAAAACAGTGGGATAGCCAGCACCCTGATGACAAATTAACCATTAAGCAATCTCACGCCGGCTCATCGAAGCAGGCGTTGGCCATTTTGCAGGGGCTAAAAGCCGACGTGGTTACTTATAACCAGGTTACCGATGTGCAGATCCTGCACGATCGCGGCAACCTGATCCCCGCCAACTGGCAGCAGCGCTTGCCCAATAACAGCTCGCCGTTTTACTCGACGATGGCGTTTTTGGTTCGCAAGGGTAACCCTAAAAATATCCACGACTGGAGCGATCTGGTCAAAAACGACGTTAAGCTGGTGTTCCCTAATCCAAAAACCTCCGGCAACGGCCGTTACACTTATCTGGCCGCCTGGGGTGCTGCCAGCCAGGCTGATGGCGGCGATCGCGCTAAAACCCAGCAGTTTATGACCCAGTTTTTGAAAAACGTGGCGGTTTTTGATACCGGCGGGCGCGGTGCCACGACCACATTTGTCGATCGCGGATTGGGCGATGTGCTGATCAGCTTTGAGTCTGAGGTGAATACTATTCGCAATCAGTATGCCGATCAGGGCTATGAAGTGGTGGTGCCGAAAAGCGATATTCTGGCGGAGTTCCCGGTGAGCTGGATTGATAAAAACGTTGAGCGCAACAATACCAGCGCGGCGGCAAAAGCCTATCTTAACTACCTCTATTCTCCTGCAGCGCAAAAGATTATTACCGGCTTTTACTACCGGGTAAATAATCCCGAGCTGATGGCAGAAAATAAAACGCGCTTCCCGCAAACCCGGTTGTTCAAGGTCGAGGATCAGTTCGGCAGCTGGGATCAGGCGATGAAAACCCACTTCGCCAGCGGTGGCGAGTTGGATAAATTGTTAGCTGCGGGACATTAAAATGCTATTTGCCAGCAGTAAACGCGTGCTGCCAGGGTTTGGCATCAGTCTCGGCAGCAGTCTGTTTTTTACCTGCCTGATTCTGCTGCTGCCGCTCAGCGCGCTGCTGATGCAGCTGTCGCAGATGACGCTGGCGCAATACTGGCAGGTAATCACCAACCCGCAGATCGTTGCCGCCTATAAGGTCACGTTGCTCGCTGCCGGCGTGGCCTCAATTTTTAACGCTTTCTTCGGCATGCTGATGGCGTGGATCCTGACGCGTTACCGCTTTCCCGGGCGCAGCCTGTTGGATGGCCTGATGGATCTGCCGTTTGCCTTACCGACGGCGGTAGCCGGTCTGACGCTGGCCGGCCTGTTTTCCACCAATGGCTGGCTGGGCAGCGGATTATACGCATGGTTCGGTCTGAAAGTTTCCTACACCTGGCTTGGCATCGCGGTCGCAATGGCGTTTACCAGCGTCCCCTTCGTGGTGCGTACCGTGCAGCCGGTGCTTGAGGAGCTCGGGCCGGAGTATGAAGAGGCGGCAGAAACGCTTGGCGCCACGCCCTGGCAGAGTTTTCGGCGCGTGGTGCTGCCTGAAGTCGCCCCGGCGCTGCTGGCAGGAACGGCGCTCTCTTTTACCCGCAGCCTGGGTGAGTTTGGCGCGGTGATTTTTATCGCCGGCAATATTGCCTGGAAGACTGAGGTGACCTCGCTGATGATTTTTGTCCGTTTGCAGGAGTTCGACTACCCGGCGGCCAGCGCTATTGCATCGGTTATTCTGGCCGCATCGCTGCTGCTGCTGTTTGCTATTAACACCTTACAAAGCCGCTTCGGCCGCCGCATTGGAGGCCACTGATGGCAGATAGCTCACGGATTATGGCGCACGATCGGATTAACTGGGGCAGGGTGGTATTGATCGCCCTCGGCATTGTGCTGTCGTTATTGCTGCTGGTGGTACCGCTGGTCTCTATTTTCGTGCAGGCGCTGGCTAACGGACTGGGCGCGGCGTTAGCAAACCTCGGCGATCCTGATATGCTGCATGCCATCTGGCTGACGGTGCTGGTGGCGCTGATTACCGTTCCGGTTAATCTGGTGTTTGGCACGCTGCTGGCGTGGTTGGTGACGCGCTTTAGCTTTCCCGGACGCCAGCTGTTGCTGACGCTGTTTGATATTCCGTTTGCCGTATCGCCGGTGGTTGCCGGGCTAATCTATCTGCTGTTCTGGGGCGTTAATGGCCCGATAGGCGGCTGGCTCGATGCGCACAATCTGCAACTGATGTTTTCCTGGCCGGGCATCGTGATGGCGACGGTATTCGTTACCTGTCCCTTTGTCGTGCGCGAGCTGGTGCCGGTAATGTTAAGTCAGGGAAGTCACGAGGATGAGGCTGCGGTGCTGCTTGGCGCCTCAGGCTGGCAGATGTTTCGCCGCGTAACGCTGCCCAATATTCGCTGGGCATTGTTGTATGGCGTGGTGCTGACCAACGCGCGTGCGATTGGCGAGTTTGGCGCGGTATCGGTGGTTTCGGGGTCGGTACGCGGCGAAACCTATACGCTGCCATTACAGGTTGAATTACTGCATCAGGATTACAACACCGTGGGCGCGTTTACCGCTGCGGCCTTGCTGACCCTGATGGCGATCCTGACACTGTTTCTGAAAAGCGCACTGCAGTGGCGGCTGGAAAGCCAGCGCCAGCGCTTGCAGCAGGAGGTTAATAATGAGTATTGAAATCAATCATATCAGTAAAGCTTTTGGTTCAACGAAAGTGCTGCATGATATTTCTCTGGATATTCCCTCCGGGGAAATGGTAGCGCTGCTCGGGCCATCTGGCTCCGGCAAAACTACCCTGCTGCGCATTATTGCCGGTCTGGAAAGTCAAACGCAGGGCGCGCTGAGCTTTCACGGCAAAGATGTAACCCGGCTGCACGCCCGCGATCGTCAGGTCGGCTTCGTCTTCCAGCACTATGCACTGTTCCGCCATATGACGGTGTTCGATAATATTGCTTTTGGTCTGACGGTGCTGCCGCGACGTCAGCGTCCGGGGGCAGCGGCCACCCGGCAAAAGGTGATGCAGCTGCTGGAGATGGTGCAGCTGGCGCATCTGGCAAACCGCTATCCTGCCCAGCTTTCCGGCGGGCAGAAGCAGCGGGTGGCGCTGGCGCGTGCGCTGGCGGTTGAACCGCAGATTCTGCTGCTTGACGAACCTTTTGGCGCGCTGGATGCGCAGGTGCGTAAAGAGCTGCGCCGCTGGCTGCGCCAGCTCCATGAGGAGCTGAAGTTTACCAGCGTGTTCGTGACTCACGACCAGGAAGAGGCGATGGAAGTAGCGGACAGCGTCGTGGTGATGAGCCAGGGGCACATTGAACAGATAGGATCGCCGCAGGACGTATGGCGCGAGCCAGCCACCCGCTTTGTGCTGGAATTTCTTGGCGAGGTTAATCGTTTCGACGGTCAGGTGCAGGGCTCGCAATTCTCCGTCGGCGGCCAGCGCTGGCCGCTGGGTTACACGCCCGCCTGGCAGGAGCAGGTTGATCTCTTCCTGCGCCCGTGGGAAGTGGACGTAAGCCGACAGCAAGCGCCGGATACGCCGCTGGCCGCGCGGGTGATCGAAGCCAGTCCGAAAGGGCACTTCTGGCAGCTGCAGCTGCAGCCTCAGGGGTGGGACGCCGAGCCTTTTAGCGTGGTGTTTGACGGTTCGCAAACTGCGCCTTTGCGCGGTGAGACGCTGTACGTTGGTCTGAAGCAGGCGCGGGTTTATCATGGTGAAACGCCGCTACGTCAGGTTGCCTTTGCGCAAAGCGCCTGATATTTTCTTTTTATCTCAGAGGAGGTCAGGTTTTGCCTGGCCTTTTTTTATCCGTCCACTTTGCTTGTCAGGAACCTATCGTGACGACGCTTGAAAAAACTATCGGCAGCACGCCTCTGGTCCAGCTACAGCGCCTGACGCCGGATAATGGCAGTGAAATCTGGGTAAAACTTGAAGGTAATAATCCTGCCGGTTCGGTAAAGGACCGTGCCGCGCTGTCTATGATCCTGCAAGCCGAAGCCCGCCATGAGATTAAACCCGGCGATACGCTAATTGAGGCAACCAGCGGTAACACCGGTATCGCGCTGGCGATGATTGCGGCAATGAAGGGCTACAAGCTGCGGCTGCTGATGCCCGATAATATGAGCGAAGAACGACGTGCGGCCATGGCGGCCTACGGCGCCGAGCTGATTCTGGTGTCCCGCGAGACTGGCATGGAAGGCGCGCGCGACCAGGCGCAGGAGATGGCGGCGCGTGGTGAAGGGAAAGTGCTCGATCAGTTTAATAATCCCGATAATCCGCTGGGGCACTATCTGACCACCGGTCCTGAAATCTGGCAGCAAACCAGCGGCGTACTGACGCATTTTGTCTCCAGCATGGGTACCACCGGCACCATTACCGGCGTTGGCCGCTATCTGAAAGAACAAAGCGATAGCGTGCAAATAGTCGGCCTGCAGCCCTCTGAGGGCAGTAATATTCCCGGTATTCGCCGCTGGCCGCAGGCCTATCTGCCCGGTATTTTCCGCCCTGAGCTGGTTGATGAAATTCTTGATATCGGTCAGGGCGAAGCCGAAGACATCATGCGTCAGCTTGCCAGCCGCGAGGGGATCTTCTGCGGGGTCAGTTCCGGCGGGGCGGTTGCCGGTGCGTTGCGTATTGCCCATGCGCTGCCGGGAAGTAAAATCGTTGCTATTATTTGCGATCGGGGCGATCGCTACCTGTCCACCGGCGTATTCAGCTAAGGCCCGTCTTGCTGCGGCGAACTGTAAGAATAGCGTAAAACCGGCTGATAATCGGGCAGCATCGGGTGACAATAGGCAGATCAGTTGCTGGAGAACGCCGATGAAGATTTTGCTGGTTGATGATGATGTTGAGCTCGGCACCATGCTGAGCCAGTATCTGATTGCTGAAGGATTTGATGCGTCGCTGGTGCTGAGCGGCAAAGCGGGCGTAGAGGGCGCGCTGTCGGCTAACTACAGCGCGGTTATTCTCGACATCATGCTGCCGGACATGAGCGGTATCGATGTGTTGCGGCAGATCCGTCAGCAAAACCGCCGCCTGCCGGTGATTATGCTGACGGCAAAAGGGGATAATATCGACCGGGTCATCGGCCTTGAGATGGGCGCGGATGACTATGTGCCCAAGCCCTGCTATCCACGCGAACTGGTAGCACGCCTGCGCGCCGTGCTGCGCCGCGTTGACGACGTACCGGACATTCAGGACAAAAAAGGCATTGTTCAGTGGCAGGCGTTGACGCTCAATCCCGCCACGCGCACCAGCGAATGGCAGGGCAAGCCGTTCGATCTCACCGCTTCGGAATTTAACCTGCTTGATATACTGATACGCTCGCCGGAGCGCGTGGTGTCCAAAGATGAACTTTCCGAAAAGGGTCTGGGTCGTCAGCGGGAAGCCTACGATCGCAGCGTTGATGTGCATATCAGCAATATCCGCCAGAAGCTGTCTGCGCTGACGCAGGCCAGCGTCAATATTGAAACCGTGCGCAGCATCGGCTATCGCATCCGATGAAAGCGCGCTTTCGCGGTCGCCTGTTCTGGAAAATACTGTTTGGCTTCTGGCTTACTTTTATTCTGGTGAGCCAGCTTTTGTGGTTGGGATTTCAGTTTTACGGTCACCACCGTGAACCGCCGGAATATAAGGCGGCCCGACGCATCGTCGATATACAGATGGCCTCGGCGGTCGCCGTTTTGCAGCGCGGTGGGCTGAGCGCGCTGAACGATATGATGGCTGGCTGGCAGCCTGATGACCGTCGGTTTTTTTCTGTCATTCAGGTAAAAGATCTGCCGAAAAGCGCGCCGCAGCCACCGATGGATAATATCAACGACAATGGGCCGTTCCCCGATGAGGTGATTGAATGGGTCACCGTTGCCGATGGCAAACATTACCGCCTGCGCTATGACGTTAAAGGTTTACGTCGCGATAATGACATTAGCGGTGGGCCGCATCCTCACATTCTCAATATTCCCATGCCGATGTTTTATCTCGCAGGGGTAGGGGGGCTGCTGTTTAGCCTGATTCTGGCATGGAATCTGACCCGGCCGATGCGCCAGCTCAGCGAAGGGTTCTCCCGCGTTTCCGCCGGCGACCTTGCGGTGCGTCTGTTTCCGCGCATGCGCGGTCGCCACGATGAGCTGTCGGTGGTGGCAAAGGACTTTGATGCCATGGTTGAACGGCTGTCGGTGTTAATTAATGCCCGGGAAGCCCTGCTCCATGATATCTCCCATGAGCTTCGCTCGCCGCTGGCGCGGTTACAGCTGGCGACCGGCCTTGCCCGCCAGCTGCCGGATAACGTTGCCGGTTCGCTGGACAGGATTGACGAAGAGGCGCGGCGGCTCGATAAAATGATCGGTGAAATACTCACGCTCTCCCGCGCCGGCTATGACAGCCTGCCGGACGAGCGCTACTTCGATTTGCTGGGGCTGGTTGAGGCCGTCACCGACGATGTGCGCTACGAAGCTCAGGTTCCCGGCGTTGAGATCGTACTGAATGCTAATAGCCAGGACGACTATACGGTACGAGGCAATGCAGAGCTGATTCGCCGCGCGGTAGAAAACGTGCTACGGAACGCGTTACGATTTTCGCAGCAGGGAGAGCAGGTTCATATCGATCTGCGTAATGAGGACGACTGGCTGGTCATTGCGGTACGGGACAGCGGGCCTGGCGTTGTCTCCGATAAGCTTTCCAGCATTTTCGATCCCTTTGTCAGGGTTAATTCGCCGCTGATGGGTAAGGGATACGGTCTTGGTCTTTCAATCGTGCGTAAAGTGGTGCTGGCCCATCACGGTGAAGTTCAGGCGATTAACCACAAGCTGGGCGGGCTGGTATTGACCATCCGCCTGCCGCACTGGGCTGCTGATGAATAACAAAAAAAAACGGCACCATTTCGGTGCCGTCGTCGTTTCTGGCTGACTGCTTACTTCTTAATTCGAATGACCGGGGTTTCACCAAGGGTGACGGAGCCAGAGAGTTTTACCAGCTCTTTGATTTCATCCATATTGGAAATAACCACCGGCGTCAGCGTTGATTTGGCCTTCTCTTCGAGCAGCGGCAAATCAAATTCGATGACCACATCGCCTTTGCTTACCTTCTGGCCTTCTTCCGCTATACGCTTAAAGCCTTCGCCTTTAAGTTCGACGGTATCAACGCCGAAGTGGACGAACAGCTCAATGCCGTTATCCGATTCAATCGAGAAAGCATGGTTAGTTTCAAAAATTTTGCCGATCGTACCGTCCACTGGCGCAACCATTTTGTTACCGGAAGGTTTGATCGCAATACCGTCTCCGACGATTTTTTCGGCAAACACTACGTCCGGAACGTCTTCGATGTTTACTATTTCGCCTGATAACGGTGCGACGATCTCAATGGTTCCTGATGTGCTATCCGATTTATCGCCAAAAAGTTTAGAAAACAAACCCATGATCTTCTCCTAAGCTGTAATTTTGGGTCAGCGTCTCGCGGTATCAGCAGAGAGTTTTTTCTTCAATGAATTTGTTGACCAGATTCATTAATTCGTCGGCGGTAGGTTGAGTCAGCGCCTGCTCTGCTAATGCCTTCGCATCTTTGAAAGTCGTATTACGAATAATTTTCTTGATGCGCGGGATAGAAATGGAACTCATGCTGAACTCGTCCAGACCCATACCCAGTAGTAACAGTGTAGCACGTTCGTCTCCTGCCAGCTCGCCACACATGCCAGTCCACTTGCCTTCAGCATGAGACGCATCAATAACCTGCTTGATAAGCGTCAGCACCGATGGTGACATCGGGTTGTAGAGATGGGAGATAAGATCGTTGCCACGATCGACCGCCAAAGTGTACTGCGTCAGGTCGTTGGTGCCAATACTAAAGAAATCGACTTCTTTCGCCAGGTGATGGGCAATCACCGCCGAGGCGGGCGTCTCAACCATGATGCCGACTTCGATGCTTTCATCAAAGGCTTTGCTTTCGCTACGCAGCTGCGCTTTAAGGGTTTCCAGCTCGTTTTTCAAAAAGCGCACTTCCTCAACGGAAATAACCATCGGAAACATAATGCGCAGTTTGCCAAAGGCTGAAGCGCGCAGGATAGCGCGCAGCTGAGCGTGCAGAATTTCTGTGCGGTCCATTGCAATGCGGATGGCGCGCCAGCCGAGGAAGGGGTTTTCTTCCTTAGGCAGATTCATATAAGGCAGGTCTTTATCGCCGCCGATATCCATGGTGCGTACGATAACTGCCTGTGAACCCATTGCTTCGGCCACGGCTTTGTACGCCTGAAACTGTTCTTCTTCGCTGGGCAGTGAATCGCGGTCCATAAACAGGAACTCGGTGCGATACAGACCGACGCCTTCAGCGCCGTTACGTTCGGCGCCAGCGATATCGCGAACCGTACCGATATTCGCCACCACTTCGACCTGGTGACCGTCCAGAGTGATTGCCGGCAGATCTTTTAGCTTAGCCAGCTCGTTTTTCTCTTCCTGGTACTGTTTCTGAATCGCTTTCAGTTCGTCAATTTTCTCGGCGGTTGGATTAACGTAGATTTGGTTGTTAACCCCGTCGAGGATCAGGAAATCACCATTGTTGACGCTGTTCGTAATATTGCCGGTGCCGACAATAGCCGGAAGCTCCAGCGAGCGCGCCATGATTGACGTGTGCGAAGTACGACCGCCGAGATCGGTGATAAAACCCAGCACCTTTTTAAGATTCAGCTGGGCGGTTTCAGATGGCGTTAAATCTTTCGCCACCAGAATAGATTCGTGCTGGATAGCGCTGAGGTCGACAATGTGCAGACCAAGAATGTTTTGCAGCAGGCGCTTGCCGATGTCACGCACATCGGTGGCACGCTCTTTCAGATATTCGTCGTCGAGCTCTTCAAGAGCCTTTGCCTGGCCTTCAATCACCGAAAAGGTGGCGGCGTCGGCGGAGGCCAGTTCGTCTTTAATCAACGAGATGATTTCTTGCTCCAGCTCCTCATCTTCCAGCAGCATGATGTGGCCTTCGAAGATCGCTTCTTTTTCTTCGCCGAAGGTTTCTCCTGCTTTAATTTTTATTGCTTCAAGCTGCGTCGAGGATTTGGCGCGGGCATCGAGAAAACGCTTAACTTCCGCGTCGGTATCATCGGCGGAAATTTTTTTGCGATTGATGACAATTTCATCTTCTTTCAGCAAAAGCGCTTTGCCAAAAGCCATACCCGGTGATGCTAAAATGCCTGAAATCATAACCCTACCTTTTATAATCTTGAGAATCACCCGATGAGGTTAAGCGATGGATACATCGTTTAAACCACCTGGCATGGCGGTACGGCCAAAAAACTAACCGCCAGGTTGCTGTTCAAGTGATTTAGATACTTTACTAAAGCAACAACGCGGACAAGCTGTCCGCGATCAAATAACCAGGTGGTTAGCAGGCCAGGCCATGCGGCACGTTCTGAATAAGAGCTTGCTTATTCCAACTCAGCCATCAATTTAACCAGGTGCTCAACCGCCTGCTGCTCATCTTCACCAGTGGCAGAAAGGGTGACTACCGTACCCTGAGTCAGGCCCAGCGTTTGTAGCTTGAACAGGCTTTTGGCGCTGGCGGATTTGCCGTTGGAGGTGACAGTGATTTCTGACTGGAACGCCTTAGCTTCTTTAACAAACTGGGCTGCCGGGCGGGTGTGTAAACCGTTAGGTGCAGTAATAGTCACTTCTTTCTGGAACATTGTGTTTCCCCAATAAAATTGGTTTGGTGTTGAGGATCTAAAGTCTAGCCTGGTGGCGTTACTTTAGCCCGATCAAATCGCGTTGTCGGGATCGATAAACAAGACAAAAAACGCGAAGTTAAGAGTATGAAGCGTAGCGAACAGCGATGCTTGACTTCAATTGCTCCTATTATGCCCGAAAGCGAAAGCTGAATAATCTGGAAATTTTTTCAGCGATAAATTCGGACGTCGATATTAATTTTTCGCTTCGAAATAATTGGCTGCTTAAATACCAATCCACCAGCAGAAAAGCAATCTGGCTTATAGTAAAAACATGACGTAACCCACAAAAAAAGCATCCGGGTGGATGCTTTTTTGAACAAAACAGGCCCGTTAAGCGATTACTGAAGTTCTTTTTCGGTAAACAGATCGGCAAACAGCGCGGTGCTCAGATAGCGTTCGCCGGAAGAGGGCAGAATAACCACGATATTCTTATTGGCAAAAGCGTCATCTTCCTGCAGCTTGAGGGCGGCGGCGACCGCTGCGCCAGAGGAAATACCGGCGAGAATACCTTCTTCTTCCATCAGGCGGCGTGCGGTAGAGATCGCCTCTTCATTGCTAATGGCCACGACTTTATCAACCAGCTTCAGATCAAGGTTGCCGGGAATAAAGCCGGCACCGATGCCCTGAATTTTATGGGGGCCGGGTTTCAGTTCTTCACCCGCCAGCGCCTGGGCAATAACCGGAGAGTCGGTAGGCTCGACCGCAACGGTAATGAGATCTTTTTTGCCTTTGCTGTTCTTTATGTAGCGGCTGACGCCGGTCAGCGTGCCGCCCGTGCCGACGCCGGAGATAAAGACATCCACTTCGCCGTCAGTATCTTGCCAAATTTCCGGACCGGTGGTTTTTTCATGAATTTCCGGGTTCGCCGGGTTGCTGAACTGCTGCAGCATGATGACGTTGTCTGGATTTTGTGCAACCAGCTCTTCGGCTTTGGCAATGGCGCCTTTCATGCCTTTCGCCCCTTCGGTCAACACCAGCTTTGCGCCAAGCGCTTTCAACAGTTTACGGCGTTCAACGCTCATGGTTTCCGGCATGGTAAGCGTCAACGCATAACCACGGGCAGCCGCGACGTAAGCCAGCGCAATGCCGGTGTTACCGCTGGTGGGCTCAACCAGCTCGATGCCGGGTTTCAGGATGCCGCGTTTTTCTGCGTCCCAAATCATATTGGCACCGATTCGGCATTTTACGCTGAAGCTGGGGTTACGTGATTCTACCTTCGCCAGGATGCGCCCGTTGCCGATGCGGTTCAGTCGAACCAGCGGCGTATGACCGATTGTTAACGAGTTGTCTTCATAGATCTTACTCATGGCCTGTCCTTAACTGTATGAAATATTGGGAACCCTACCAGCATACTCATTCGGGATAGCTTCGGAAGTAAAGAAATCATATATAGATATGTATTGCAGCAATAAGCAAAAGTAAAACGGAATAAGCGGCGAAATGCCTGCCCGCAGATGGCGGGCAGGAGGCGAAATTTACTGGCGGCGCGTGTGAGAAATGCCCAGCTGCGCACGATATTTATCCACCCACATTGCAGTGGCGCCGCAAACCGCAACCGGCAGGATAACCAGGTTAAGAAGCGGAATTAAGGTAAACAGGCTGACCAGTGCGCCGAACTGCATATTGTCGCTTTTATTCTGGCGTAGCGCCTGGCGCATGCGCGGGAAATCGACCTTGTGGTTATCAAAGGCGTAGTCGCAGTACTGGATGGCAAGCATCCAGGCGCTGAACAGAAACCACAGCACCGGCGCCAGAGTTTGGCCAAGACCGGGAATAAAATAGAGAATCAGCAGCACCAGCGCGCGCGGTAGATACCAGGCGAGCTTTTGCCATTCACGCCGTAAAATGCGCGGCGTGTCTTTTATTATCTCCATCCAGCCAGCATCCGGCGCAGGCTGGCCCGTTAACCGCGCTTCAAGCTGTTCTGACAGCAAGCCGCAAAAGGGCGCGGCAATCCAGTTAGCCAGCGTCGAGAAGAAATAGCTGAACACTAAAAGAATGGACACCACGGTCAGCGGCCACAGCAGATAGCTCAGCCACTGAAGCCAGTCGGGGACATGCGCCATGATCAGCGGTATCCAGATATTCAGCTTGTGAAACAACCAGAGAAATGCGCAGCCCATAAGGACAATATTGACCAGCAGGGGCATCAGCACAAAGCGACGAATTCCGGGCAGGTGGATAAGCTTCCATCCCTGAAAAAAATAGTGGGCTCCACTTTGTTTAGCGGAGGTACTGCGATTGACCATTAGCGCCCAATCTCCTTTATTGGTCCGATTATCTACATCATATCCTATGTTTTCTGGTAAATCCGAAGCAAATTGCACGAAAAAACAGCAAAAAACCGGTCCGGGTCGATCTTATTTGTTAGAAAATAGTGCCCAGACTTGCACTTGTGAAGCGGGGCAAATACAGTTAGAGGATAAAGTTTGCCGTGGTGGCAAGGTATTGGAACAACAGAGAATACAATGATGCAGGATTTGCGTCTGATATTAATCGTTGTTGGCGCTATCGCCATAATCGCATTGCTTCTTCACGGCTTGTGGACCAGCCGTAAAGAGCGCTCTACGGTATTTCGCGATCGCCCGCACAAACGTATAAAGCAGGAACGTGAAGACTATGCCGGGGAAGACGATGAGGGCGTAGGAGAAGTTCGCGTCCGCCGTAAAGAGCCGGCGGCTGAGCCTTTACCCGATCTGCATGCTGAGCCTGCGCGCGACGTGCGTCAGCAGGAAAAACCAACGCCGCCGCCTGAACCCCGTCGCCAGCCGCCACAGCCTGCCGCGCCGCAGTTTACGCCGGACGCTGCGCCACAGCAGCCTTCACGCGATCCGCTGCTGGATATGGAAACTGATTGGGAACCTGAGCTAAGCCCCTCTGAGACTCAGGCGCAAAGTATTGAGCCGCTCAGAGAGCAGCCTGATAGCGATCGTGCTCGTCATACGCCGGTGGAGCCCGTTTTCTCCGCTGACGTACCAGCCTCAGACGATGATGACCAACAGCCTGAGCCTGAGAAGACGGCTGAAAAAGAGACGGTGCTGGTGCTGCACGTAGCGGCGCACGCCGGCGGTGAGCTGAATGGCGAAGCGCTGTTACAGGGAATCTTACAGGCAGGCTTCCAGTTTGGTGAAATGAATATCTTCCATCGTCATCTGAACCCGGCGGGCAGCGGCCCGGTACTGTTCAGCCTGGCGAATATGGTGAAGCCAGGCTCGTTTAATCCTGACACCATGTCTGATTTTTCTACGCCGGGGATATCAATGTTTATGATGGTACCGTCTTACGGCGACGCGAATCAGAACTTTAAGCTGATGCTGCAATCTGCGCAGCGTATTGCTGACGACGTTGGCGGCGTGGTTCTGGACGATGAACGGCGTATGATGACGCCGCAGAAGCTGGAAACATACAAAGCGCGTATTCGCGACGTTGTCGAAAACAACGGGTAAGCCGCACCGGCGTTTTGATTAACTGAACCCCCGCTAGCCGGGGGTTTTTTATCGCTGATGGTAAGTTATGCACTCAATTGAAAGTCAGATAAATCAGCTGCGTACGACGCTGCGTCATCATGAATATCTCTATCACGTGCTGGATGCGCCGGAAATTCCCGATGCGGAATATGACCGGCTGATGGGCGAATTACGCCAGCTTGAACAGCAAAATCCGCAGCTGGTGACGCCTGATTCGCCAACGCAGCGAGTGGGCGCGGCACCGCTGGCTGCTTTTGAGCAGGTGCAGCATGAAGTGCCGATGCTATCGCTGGATAACGTATTCGATGAAGCCAGCTATCTGGCGTTTAATAAACGCGTGCAGGACCGGCTGAAAAGCAGCGATGATATCGTCTTTTGCTGCGAGCTAAAGCTGGACGGTCTGGCGGTGAGCCTGCTGTATGAAGACGGGGTATTGACGCGTGCGGCAACGCGCGGCGATGGTACTACCGGTGAAAATATTACCGCCAACGTGCGTACTATCCGCGCGATACCGCTGCGCCTGCAGGGTGAAAATATTCCCGCCAGAGTTGAAGTCCGTGGTGAGGTATTTATGCCGCAGGCTGGCTTTGAGAAGCTGAATGATGAGGCGCGCCGAACCGGCAGTAAAGTGTTTGCTAATCCGCGTAATGCCGCCGCCGGATCGCTACGTCAGCTCGATCCGCGCATCACCGCTAGACGTCCGCTAACTTTCTTTTGCTACGGCTTTGGTCAGCTGGAGGGCGGTTCAATGCCGCGTAGCCACTGGCAGCGCCTGCAGCAGTTTAAACAATGGGGATTACCGGTAAGCGACCGTATCCGACTCTGCCACAGCGCCGAAGAGGTACTGGCATTCTATAAGCAGGTGGATACTGAGCGCGCCGGCCTTGGTTTTGACATTGATGGCGTGGTCATAAAGGTCGATTCGCAGGATTTACAAGAGCAGCTGGGTTTTGTCGCCCGCGCGCCGCGTTGGGCGGTGGCGTTTAAATTTGCCGCGCAAGAGCAAATTACCACGGTGCGCGATGTGGAGTTTCAGGTTGGACGCACCGGCGCGATCACCCCGGTAGCCAGGCTTGAACCGGTTCAGGTCGCCGGAGTCATGGTCAGTAATGCCACTTTGCACAATGCAGATGAAATTGAACGTCTTGGGCTGCGCATCGGCGACCGCGTGACGATTCGCCGCGCCGGTGATGTTATTCCGCAGGTGGTGGGGGTTATCACGGGCGATCGCCCGGCCGATGCGCGTGAAATCGTATTTCCCGTTCACTGCCCGGTTTGCGGTTCTGATATTGAACGCGTGGAGGGCGAAGCGGTCGCGCGCTGCACTGGCGGGCTGATCTGCGGCGCGCAGCGTAAAGAAGCGTTAAAGCACTTTGTTTCCCGCCGTGCGCTGGATGTCGACGGCATGGGCGATAAAATAATCGATCAGCTGGTGGAGAAAGAGTACGTTAAAACGCCGGCCGATCTGTTCCGCCTGACGGCGGGCGTGATGACCGGTCTCGACCGCATGGGACCAAAATCGGCGCAGAATCTGATCAACGCGCTGGAGAAGGCCAGACAAACTACGCTGGCGCGCTTTCTTTATGCATTGGGGATCCGCGAAGTGGGTGAGGCTACGGCGCAAAACCTGGCGGCGCATTTCGGCTCCCTGGCGCCGCTGATGAACGCCTCTCTTGAGGATTTGATTGCCGTGCCGGACGTTGGCACCGTGGTTGCCAGCCATCTGCGTAATTTTATGGATGAAGAAAGCAACCGCGAGGTTATTCGCCAGCTGGTTGAAGAGTCAGGCATCAGCTGGCCGGCGGTTGAGGTCATCAGGCCGGAGGAAATTGACAGCCCCTTTGCCGGTAAAACGGTGGTGCTGACCGGTTCGCTGAGTATTATGTCCCGCGATGATGCGAAAGCGCGACTGACGGCCTTGGGGGCGAAGGTCAGCGGCAGCGTTTCGAAAAAAACCGATATCGTGATTGCCGGGGAAGCCGCTGGCTCTAAGCTGGCGAAGGCCGAAGAGCTGGGGATTGAGGTTATTGATGAAGCGCAGATGATCCGCCTGCTGGGTGCCTGAAATGGAAAAAGAAAATCTGCTGGAAATTGCCAACACGGCCATGCCGTTTGGCAAATATAAAGGGTGCATGCTTATCGATCTGCCTGAACCCTATCTGCTGTGGTTTGCCCGTAAAGGCGAGTTTCCCTCCGGCCGTCTGGGCGAACTGATGCAAATGACGCTGGCCATTAAAATTGAGGGGCTGGAGGGGCTGATTAAACCCCTCAAGCGCGGCTAAGAGGATTCCTGAGATTCCATTTGCCGCGCGTCAGCGCTTAGTTCACTGCGCTGTTCCTGCGCTTTCTGCCCCTGTTTTTTGTAACGTTGAGCAATGAAGGAGCACACCATCAGCTGAACCTGGTGGAAGATCATCAGTGGCAGCACGATGATCCCGATCGTGGCGGCAGGGAAAAGGATATTAGCCATAGGCACGCCGTTCGCCAGGCTTTTCTTGGAGCCACAAAACAAAATGGTGATCTCATCCGCACGGCTGAAGCCAAAGAGCCGTGAAGCCGTCAGATTTATAGCCAGTACGACCAGCAGCAGTAGCAGGCTACCCGCCAGAATCCACAGCAAGGTGCTGACGCCGACCCGATGCCAGATACCATTCACTACCGCCTCGCTGAAGGCGGTATAAACCACCAGCAAAATCGAGGTTTGGTCCGTCTGGCCGATCAGGCTGCGATGGCGCTCAACCCAGCCGCCGATCCAGCGGCGTGAGATATGGCCAAGGACGAACGGCAGCAGTAGCTGAAGCATTATTTTGCCAATCTGCTCCAGGCCATTCATCGCTCCGCCATGCTGATGAATATCCATCAGCAAGCCGACCAGCAGTGGCGAAATAAATACGCCAAGCAGGCTTGATGCCGAGGCGCTACAAACTGCCGCTGCCACGTTGCCGCCGGCAAGGGAAGTGAAAGCAATCGATGATTGCACCGTTGCTGGCAGAATGCACAGATAAAGAAAGCCGGTATAGATTTCCCGGCCAACGTCTACCGGGTGCCACCAAATTACCAGCAGACCCAGCGCCGGAAATAACACGAAGGTGCTGAACATGATCCACAGATGAAGTCGCCAGTGGCTGCTGCCCGCAATAATTTTTTCCCGTGATAGCTTAGCGCCGTGCATAAAAAACAGCAGGGCGATGGCGGCGGTGGTCAGCCCTTCAAAGAATGGCACGAAGCCGCCCCGGGCTGGCAAAAAGCTGGCCAGCATGACGGTAATAATCAGTTTGACCATCATGGGGTCAAGGCGAAATACACCCATTGTTAATACCTGGTTAAATAAGAGATAGACGCTATTGTGCGCGTCCGGCTTTTAGAAATAAAATTGATTTATTGCATTCATCCATGAGGAAAATAGATGAATTACACGCTACGCCAGCTCAGGGTTTTCGTCGCGGTAGTTCGCCATGGCAGTTTTAGCCAGGCCGGACAGGCTATTGGTCTTAGCCAGTCGGCGGTCAGCCATAGCATCAAGGAACTGGAGAACGAAACCGGTATTCGCTTGCTGGATCGCACTACGCGCGAAGTGCTGCTGACCGAAGCCGGTGAGCAGTTAGCGAGTCGCCTGGAGAGGTTGCTTGAGGAGCTGAATACGGCTTTACTCGACGTGCGGAGATATGGTCAGCAGCGCAGCGGGACGGTTCGCGTCGCGGCCAGCCAGACCATATCCGCGCAGCTGATGCCGCAGTGCCTTGCGGCAAGTCAGGCGCGTTATCCTGAGATAAAAATAATGCTCAAAGACCGCCCCCAGCACTGGGTGCTGCAGAGTATTCGCAATGCCGAGGTGGATTTTGGCATCGTGATTGGCCCGCTGCAAAGCGATGATTTTGAATCCGAAGCCATTCTGCATGAGCCATTTTTGTTGCTATGCCGTAAAGATGATGAGCTGGCAGCGTTGTCTGAGGTGCCGTGGTCTGCGCTGAACCAGCGTTTGCTGGTATTACAGGATTATTCTTCAGGCAGCCGGGTGCTTATCGATCGTGCGCTGCAGCAGCAGCAGGTAGAAACGGCAATCGTTCAGGAGATCGGCCATCCGGCGACGCTTTATCCGATGGTTGAAGCTGGTATTGGCATTTCAATATTGCCGGCTTTGGCTTTGCCATTACCGGAGGGCAAGCCGCTGCTGGTGCGACGCTTAGTTCCGGAAATAAACCGCTCGCTGATGCTGATTCGCCGTAAGAACCGTTCTCTTACGCCGGCAGCGGAGGCCATCTGGCAAGAGGTTCGTCGGCAGGCGGCTTTACTGGCGCACCAGCGCCAGCTGACGCCGTCGTTCTGATCAGATATAAACGTCAACCTGATTGCTGTCGGTCGGGCGGTTAATACCATCGGCTGGCTGGGGATTGCTGGCGTCTGATTGTTTCTGTTGAGCTTTCTGTGCCTGCTGGGCCAGAATCTGAGCAATTTGCGCTTCTATCATCTGGATCTCAGACTGAATCATCTTCTTTTCATCATCAGCCGTTTTGCTGTTATCGCCGGAGGTGGCGATATTTTTTAATTGCTGCTCCAGCTTATCTATTTGCTTATTAAGCGCAGCAATCTGTGAAGATACGCTGCTGCTGGTACCGCCGCCTGCGGCGTTACCAATGCTGCTAATGGTGCTCATTTTCTCACTCCTTGTAATTAACCTCTTTGGTTATCGGAACAAAATGCACGAACTTGATATGCGGGCAGGTGAAAAAGCGATAAAAACGGATGCCGTTTCCCGCAAACCTGTACCCCAACGCCGTTATCGATTAAAAACGGATGACGTTTCAGCAAACCTGTACCAACAGGCTTTTCTGCGCCGAACGAATGAAGCCCGCCAGGGTGAGCCGCAGGGAGGCGGCGAAAGTGAGCGCTGCGTCGGGAACGCATCGCGAACGGCCCGTACGGCGGGCTGAAGTAGCGAGGGAAGGGCGCAGCCACGCAGAAACTGCCGGAAGTCCGGGGTCAAGGGGCCATGACGTTTGATGGCCCCTTGCCGGTCGCCCACAGCGGCGGGCAACTATGGCACCTGCCTGGCAGGCGAACGGAACAGTCCACCTAAGGTGGAGAAATCAGCCACCCGCCCGGCTGGCAAACGGCAGCCCCTCATTGCTGTAAGCCCGGCACCCAGGTCACAGAAGGCCCGGCTGCTTTCCGCACCGGCACAAGCACGTCCGTGTGGCCTGGCGCACGGCCATCCCTGGCCGCGAGCCTGCTGAAAGCAGCCGGGCCTTCTCCTCCCCCGTAAACTTCTTCATCGCTTTAAGTAAAAAGATAAAAGCAGGTCTGCGCCGGGTTAAACACCAGCAACCTCACCTTAGCTTTTAAGCAGAAGATAATCACTGTCGTCAAAAACCCGCACCCAACGCCTTCATTGATTAAAACGGATGCCGCCTTCAGCAAATCTATGCCCACGGTGTTATCGATTAAAAACCGGATGCCGTTTCCCGCAAACCTGCACTAACAGGCTTTTCTGCGCCGAGCGAATGAAGCCCGCCAGGGTGAGCCGCAGGGAGGCGGCGAAAGTAAGCGCTGCGTCGGGAGCGCATCGCGAACGGCCCGTACGGCGGGCTACATGCGTGAGGGAAGGGCGCAGCCACGCAGAAACTGCCGGAAGTCCGGAGTCAAGGGGGCCATGACGTTTGATGGCCCCTTGCCGGTCGCCCGCAGCGGCGGGCAACTATGCCACCTGCCGCACCGGCGAACGGAACAACCCACCAAAGGTGAAGAAATCAGCCAGCAGCCGGGCAGGTGAACGAAACAATCCACCGTAGGTGAAATAAAGTTATCGATTTTACAAAAGCAAAAAGGCGCCTTTAGGGCGCCTCTCTACAATGGTGGGTCGTGCAGGATTCGAACCTGCGACCAATTGATTAAAAGTCAACTGCTCTACCGACTGAGCTAACGACCCGAAGTGGTGGGTGATGACGGGATCGAACCGCCGACCCCCTCCTTGTAAGGGAGGTGCTCTCCCAGCTGAGCTAATCACCCACTTCGGTACTGCTAATTTCTAAGAGATTTTCGCTGGTGAGAAAGTGGTGGGTGATGACGGGATCGAACCGCCGACCCCCTCCTTGTAAGGGAGGTGCTCTCCCAGCTGAGCTAATCACCCACTTCTCAAATCTCTTATCACACTGCGGAAGCCACTAAATGAGTGGTGGGTGATGACGGGATCGAACCGCCGACCCCCTCCTTGTAAGGGAGGTGCTCTCCCAGCTGAGCTAATCACCCCCGCTGTGTGGAGTGGCATTATAGGGATAGTTGCTAGTGAGTCAACGCTTTTTAAAACGAAAGTGTTTGTTCGTCTTAAAATTAAACAGGCTGTTGGCCTTTTAAACGCTGATAGCCTGAAAGCAGGCGTCGTTACCGGTTTATAAAGTGAAAACCGGCGACGCAGGCTGGCTTAACGTTGAGGATTCACCGCCAGATGTTAGAATGTTACCCACTTTTTATGTTCTTCCTTCACCAGAAAAAATGGCCGCATGACGGCTTTTGCGTAATAAGGCAGCAGTAAATGAAAATCAAAACCCGTTTCGCCCCCAGCCCGACCGGCTATCTGCATGTCGGCGGCGCGCGTACCGCGCTTTACTCCTGGCTGTTCGCCCGCAACCACGGCGGAGAGTTCGTGCTGCGTATTGAAGATACCGATCTGGAGCGTTCAACTCAGCAGGCGATCGACGCCATCATGGATGGGATGAACTGGTTAAGCCTTGGCTGGGATGAAGGTCCTTACTATCAGACCAAACGTTTTGATCGCTACAACGCAGTTATCGATGAGATGCTGCAGGCGGGAACCGCCTATAAATGTTACTGCTCAAAAGAGCGCCTGGAGCAGCTGCGCGAGAGCCAAATGGCCAATGGTGAAAAACCCCGTTACGACGGGCGCTGCCGCGACAGCCACCAGCATCATGATGCCAGCGAACCCTGCGTTGTGCGTTTTCGTAACCCGCAGGAAGGTTCGGTGGTCTTTGACGATCAGATCCGCGGCCCGATCGAATTCAGCAATCAGGAATTAGACGATCTGATTATTCGTCGTACCGATGGCTCGCCAACCTACAATTTCTGCGTAGTCATTGATGACTGGGATATGCAGATCACGCACGTTATTCGCGGCGAGGACCATATTAACAATACGCCGCGGCAGATTAATATTCTGAAAGCGATCGGTGCTCAGGTGCCGGTTTATGCCCATGTGTCGATGATCCTGGGCGATGATGGTAAGAAGCTGTCCAAGCGTCATGGCGCGGTAGGGGTGATGCAATATCGCGATGACGGCTATCTGCCGGAGGCGCTGCTAAATTATCTGGTGCGTCTTGGCTGGTCCCACGGCGACCAGGAAATCTTCAGCATTGATGAAATGAAGCAGTGGTTTAGCCTGGATGCGGTCAGCAAGTCCGCCAGCGCCTTTAATACGGAAAAGTTGCTGTGGCTTAATCACCACTATATCAATACGCTGCCGGCAGAATATGTCGCCACCCAATTGCAATGGCATATTGAGCAGGAAAATATTGATACCCGCAGCGGCCCGGAGCTGGCGGCGCTGGTTAAACTACTCGGCGAGCGTTGCAAAACCCTTAAAGAGATGGCTGCGTCATGCCGCTACTTCTATGAAGATTTTGCTGAGTTCGATGCTGACGCGGCGAAAAAACATCTGCGCCCGGTTGCACGCCAGCCGCTGGAGGCGGTGCGCGACAAGCTGGCGGCGATTAGCAGCTGGACGCCGGAAAATGTACACCATGCTATTCAGTCCACGGCTGATGAGCTGGAAGTGGGGATGGGGAAAGTCGGCATGCCGCTGCGCGTAGCTGTCACCGGCGCCGGTCAGTCACCCGGTCTGGATGTCACCGTGCATGCCATTGGCCAGACGCGTTCAGTTGAGCGAATCGGTAAAGCGCTGAATTGGATCTCTGCCCGCGAGCAGCAGTGATTGCGTTTTCTCAGGCCCGCCGGGGCCTGAGATTTTTTCTACCGATACTCAGTTAATACCCAGACGGTTCAGCATACCGAGAATGCCTTCTCGTAACAGCAGCGCGGTTAGCTTCTCGCGCTCGTCATTGGTCATTTGTTGAACTGACGTAACCAGTAGGTTTGTTAATGGGTCTTTGCGCCCGGATGGACGATAATGACTGCCATCTTCAGCCACCTGACGGGCTGAGGTTTTCAGAAACTGGCGTACGCGTTCGTCAATCAATACCTTCCGGCCACGACCGCCCTGTATCCCTTTACGCGGTGCGGTAGTCCAGTGTTCGCGATTGATCCACTTATTGATAGTCTGACGGGTATAGCCGGTTTGTTGGGCGATTTCCTGTGGGGTTAACCATTCCTTTTTCACAATCTAATCCTTTATGCTGCTGATTGTTTACGCTGGTTAATATTACAGTAAAGCGTTAAATGAACAACTAATGAGTAATGTGAGTTGAATAAGGAGTAAAAAAACCAGAGGAAGATCGAGAAATCCCCCCGGCAGGCAGGGGGATAAATATTAACGATTGTCAGCAGATAGCGCGATTTGTGGGCGAAAAGCCATGTACCAGGCCAGACCGACAAAAATGGCGCCGCCGACGGCATTGCCAAGAAATACTGCAACAAAATTTGTCAGAAAGTCACTCCAGCTCAGCGCGCCGGCAAAAATAGCCGCCGGGATGATAAACATATTGGCGACCACGTGTTGAAAGCCAATCGCGACAAATGCCATCACCGGGAACCACATAGCGAAAATTTTACCCACCATATCCTTGCTGGCGAACGACAGCCAGACCGCCAGACAGACCAGCCAGTTACAGCCGATAGCCGAGATAAAGGCATGGAGAAAATCGGCGTTAACTTTGGCGTTGGCGATAGACAGCGTTTTTTTCAGGTAATCACCTTCCGTCATGCCGAGCACATGGCCAAAAAACCAGGCGACGGCAATGCTACCGACAAAGTTGGCGATGGTGACCCAGAACCAGTTGCGCAGTACGCTGAATCCGCTGATTTGGCGGGCAAACCAGGCGATTGGCAGCGTCATCATATTACCGGTTAATAACTCTGCGCCTGCCAGTACCGTCATAATAATGCCTAACGGGAAGACCGACGCGCCGAGCAGGCCGGCAAAAGAGCCCCAGTCTGCGGGTAGTTGGTTAATGACGTGTAGATCCAGCAGAAAACCGGTGGCAATAAATGCGCCGGCCATAAAGCCGAGAATTAACAGATAAGAGACAGATACGTTGTGTTTCGCGATGCCAGTCTGGATAGCCACAGCGGCGATTTCTTTAGGTGAATGCAAAGACATAATTTTCAGGTGTTGTTTAAATCGAAAGGGAAGACACAACGCCGGAGGCGCCCGATAAAAAGCTGCGCATCCTGCGCCAGGGCCAGTCCGGCAGTAAAAAGCGTGCGCAGTCTTGCATGTGAATTTAACAAACACAAGTAAACGTTTATCTGATTATTAACCAATTGTTAACGTAACTGGCGGCCCGCCATCCGCTGAAGGCAGAATTTGTTATTGTTTTTCAGCAGGGGAAATAACCTCAGTACGGCGATCGGTTTGTCCGGGTGAAAAAGGCAGGAAATGGACGCGGATAAATCACCTGTCACGCTGGTTGGCCGCTTTTTCAGCGATTGAGCACAGATTCACATTTTGCCGTTGACACCATTAGCCGCGTTTCATATTATCCCCGCCGTCAACACGACACGGTTATTCAGTACGGGGCTATAGCTCAGCTGGGAGAGCGCTTGCATGGCATGCAAGAGGTCAGCGGTTCGATCCCGCTTAGCTCCACCAAATTTACTCCAGCAAATTTGGAACTGAATAGCGCCTCAGAGTGGGGGTATAGCTCAGCTGGGAGAGCGCTTGCATGGCATGCAAGAGGTCAGCGGTTCGATCCCGCTTATCTCCACCAAATTTCTTCTTCATTTCTGCTGTTTTTTTCTCAACGCTGCTATTTAGGTCGCCTGCAGTATCTGACTGTATTTCTCTTTGAACGCCTCCGGTCAGTGCCATCCTGACATCGATTTTCGCAGATTTTTCTCCGTAGAATGTTTTCACGCGCAGGGCGCGAATCTTTTGTCGCTGAGAGGTGTTGGTCTTACTGGTGCGTCAGGGGGAGGGGATCGGGAGCTGAGTTTTTTATCCCGCTTCATAATAACAAAGGGCCGGAATTTCCGGCCCTTTGTGCGCTTACAGCACCAGTGCGGCGATGGAAGCAGAGAGCAGGCTGACCAGCGTGGAGCCGTACAGCAGTTTCAGACCAAAGCGGGATACCACGTTGCCTTGTTCTTCGTTGAGACCCTTAATGGCGCCGGCAACGATGCCGATAGACGAGAAGTTGGCAAATGAAACCAGGAATACCGACAGGATACCTTCCGCCTGCTGAGAAAGATGGCCGGACAGTTTTTGCAGATCCATCATGGCGACAAATTCGTTTGAAACCATTTTGGTTGCCATGATACTGCCTACCTGCAGCGCTTCATGAGCCGGAACGCCCATCACCCACGCAAAGGGGAAGAAAATATAGCCGAGGATACCCTGGAAGCTGATGCCGAAAATCGTATCGAACAGCGCGTTGATGCCGGAGATCAGCGCAATGAAGCCGATCAGCATCGCCGCGACGATAACCGCGACTTTAAAGCCGGCAAGGATATATTCGCCCAGCATTTCGAAGAAGCTCTGACCTTTATGCAGGTCGTTAAGCTTAAGCTCTTCTTCATTTTCGACGGTGTAAGGGTTAATTAACGACAGTACGATAAAGGTGCTAAACATATTCAGCACCAGCGCGGCGACCACATACCTCGGTTGCAGCATCGTCATGTAGGCACCTACGATTGACATCGACACGGTGGACATGGCAGTGGCCGCCATGGTGTACATGCGTCGCTCTGACATTTTCCCCAAAATGTCTTTATAAGCGATAAAGTTTTCTGATTGCCCCAGAATCAGCGAGCTTACTGCGTTGAAGGATTCCAGTTTCCCCATACCGTTTATTTTAGATAACACGGTACCGATGGCGCGGATGACAATCGGCAGAATGCGAAAATGCTGGAGTATACCGATTAGCGCCGAGATGAAGACGATAGGGCAGAGCACATTCAGCCAGAAAAACGCCAGCCCCTTTTCATTCATATTGCCAAATACAAAGCTGGTGCCCTGGCCGGCATATTTTAACAGTTTATCAAACAGCCCGGCGAAGCCCTGAACGAACCCCAGGCCTACCTGAGAGTTAAGGAAGAACCAGGCGAGAACAACTTCTATCACCAGAAGTTGAACGATAAAGCGAATGCGGATATTTTTACGGTCACGACTGACTAAAATCGCCAGTACGCCAACCACCGCCAGCGCTAATACAAAGTGAAGAATGCGGAACATCATTATGGGGCTCCAAACGTAAACTTGAGGCAGGTTATATTTCGTTGCACATTCTATGTAACGAGGGCGGCAAAAACGAGATCAGATACACAATATAACAATTCACCGACCATCCAGTTTTCTGAAAACTCTTCCCGATCACATCTTCTCCACTTGTCTTAAAAAAGTGCTAACAGGTTGTTAATGAATTCCACCTAAACTACGATGTTATTACGCTTGCTTACTTGATGACAAAGGTTAGTCTTGGCTGTAAATATAGCAATGGCTATATTGTTTAGCGCAGGCTATTATAGCGATAGCCGCAAGTTATTCACACAAGCATTATGATAGCTTTCGGCAGCGTTTTATTGGTAACTCAACGGGTGGTTATGTTGGAAAGTCGCACGGCGGACGCAAATATTCGGGGAAACCGAAAAGTTAAACTGGCCCTGATGGGGCCGGCGTTTATTGCGGCTATTGGTTATATCGACCCCGGCAACTTTGCTACCAATATTCAGGCGGGTGCCAGCTATGGCTATACGCTGCTGTGGGTGGTCGTCTGGGCCAACATAATGGCGATGGTCATCCAGCTGATGTCAGCAAAGCTGGGCATTGCCACGGGCAGAAACCTTGCCGAGCTGATCCGCGATCGCTACCCGCGCCCGCTGGTGTGGTTTTACTGGGTGCAGGCTGAAATCATTGCCATGGCGACCGACCTGGCCGAGTTTATCGGCGCCGCTATCGGCTTTAAGCTTATTCTCGGCGTTTCCCTGTTGCAGGGCGCGGTGCTGACCGGCGTAGCAACCGTATTGATTTTGATGCTACAGCGTCGCGGTCAGAAGCCGCTGGAGCTGGTTATCGGCGGTATGCTGCTTTTTGTTGCCGCGGCTTATATTATTGAACTGTTCTTTTCTCAGCCCCACGTATCAGCACTGGTTAAAGGCATGGCGATTCCGTCGATGCCAACGGCAGATGCGGTCTATCTTGCCGCCGGGGTACTTGGCGCCACCATCATGCCGCACGTTATTTATCTGCACTCCTCCCTGACGCAGAACGGTGATGCGGAAACTCGCGACGAGCGCTATTCTTCAACCAAACTGGATGTGGCGATTGCGATGACCATCGCCGGGTTTGTTAATCTGGCAATGATGGCCACTGCCGCCGCCGCCTTTCACTTTAGCGGCCATGCTGGTATTTCGGAGCTGGATCAGGCTTACCTGACGCTGGACCCACTGTTGGGACGCGCGGCGGCGCTGGTCTTTGGCCTGAGCCTGGTGGCGGCCGGCCTCTCTTCAACCGTGGTTGGCACTCTGGCCGGCCAGGTGGTCATGCAGGGCTTTGTCCACTTTTCGATTTCGCTGTGGGTGCGCCGGGCGATCACCATGCTGCCTTCATTTCTTGTCATCCTCGCCGGCTGGGATCCTACGAGAATTCTGGTGATGAGCCAGGTCGTACTGAGCTTTGGCATTGCTCTGGCGCTGGTGCCGCTGCTTAATTTTACCGGCGATAAAGTGTTGATGGGACCCATGGTGAATTCTGCGCTGATGCAAAACGTCGGCCGGGTTATCGTGGTGCTGGTGGTGGCATTAAATATCTGGCTGCTGTACGGCATGGCGACCGGGAAAGGTTAACCTCTTACGGGTTCTGCAGGCCCAGGATTAGCTTGCGATAACGCCGGGGATATTGTCAGCACATCTTAGCGAATTCGGCGTAATACGCCTGTGCCAGCCTGGTTTTGCTGCTGAGGCGTTCTGGCTTTCAAAGGGGGCAGTGCCGCCCCCCTCGTTTATTTCTTACCAGCCGTGTCTGTTATGCCAGTGCTCCCAGTGGCGATGTTCACGCCAGCGCTCATGTTCCCGCCAGCGCTGGTGGGCGCGCCATTCACGCTCTCGCTGCCAGTCTCGTTCGCGTCGCCACTGTTCTTCACGCCACCAGCGGCCTTCATCCCAACGATAGCGCTCGTGCCACCAGCGCGGATTGCGCCAGCGATCGCCATCCCAGTAATAGCCACGAGGGTCGCGGTCACCGAGTCGTATTGAAAGGCCGGGCGTGCTGAGAGAAAAACTGTCGGCTTTTGCTGTGTGCATTGCTGCGGGAGCTAAGTTTGCCAGCAGTGCGGCAACAAGTAATATTTTTTTCATTGTATCTCCTCACCGACGGTTATCATCCGTCGTGAGGTTATTACTACTGGTATTTGCAGTGCTAAACCTCTGGTACAGTCCTAAATATGGCCAACTATATCGATTTGGGAAAATTCCGTGGCGTAATTGGCCAGTATCATAGGGTTATTGGCAAAAAGTCAGGCGATTATTTCGTCGATAGCGGCCAGCTCATCATGGCTAAAGGTGCGATTGCTCAACATGGATACGGCATCATCGATCTGCGCGGTTTTGCTGGCACCGATCAGCACCGAGGTGACCTGCTGATGATGCAGTACCCAGGCCAGCGCCATTTGCGACAGCTTCTGCCCGCGCTTTTCTGCCAGTGCATTCAGGCTGCGTACTTTTGCCATTTTGTCTGCGGTCAAGGTATCCTGGCTCAGGAAACGGCTGCCGCTGGCCGCGCGCGAATCCTGCGGAATGCCGTTCAGATAGCGGTCGGTGAGTACGCCGCCTGCCAGCGGTGAGAAAGCGATGCAGCCAACGCCTTCCTGCTGCAAAACCTGTAGCAGCCCTTGCTCCGGAGTGCGTTCCAGCATGGAAAATTTAGGCTGATGAATAAGGCAGGGCGTTCCCATATCACGCAGGAGCGCAAAGGCTTCTGCCGCAAGCTCTGGCGGGTAGTTAGATAGTCCGACATACAGCGCCTTGCCCTGTCTTACCACCTGATCAAGCGCCCGCATCGTTTCCTCCAGCGGAGTCTCCGGGTCCGGGCGGTGGTGATAAAAAATATCGACATATTCCAGACCCATACGGCGCAGGCTTTGATCGAGGCTGGCTATCAGGTATTTACGCGATCCCCAGTCACCGTAAGGACCATCCCACATGGTGTAGCCCGCTTTGCTGGAAATAATCAGCTCATCGCGATAAGGACGAAAATCCTCGCGTAAAATGCGGCCGAAATTTTCCTCCGCCGAGCCCGGAGGCGGGCCGTAATTATTGGCAAGATCGAAGTGGGTGATGCCCAGATCGAAAGCGTGCCGCAGCAGCGTGCGGCTATTATCGACCAGCGTTGTATCACCGAAATTGTGCCATAAACCCAGCGAGATCGCCGGCAGCTTTAAACCGCTACGGCCGGTGCGTTGATACTGCATTGTTTGATATCGTTCGTCGCGTGCAAGATAGGACATTTCTCTTTCCTTTGAACAGGCTAGCGGGTGATGCGCTCTAGTGTATACGTTTACACTAGGGTAAAGCGTGGGTTAAATCCCACTTAAGGAGGAATCTGAGGCGTAACGAAGCCTTGCCATTTGCTGCCGGTATATTTCTTATTCAGGTGAAGAAAAATTCACCAATACTGATAGCACCCTCTTTTGCTGGAGTCCGAGCATGAATAGCACCGTTGGCGATTACCTGCTGGCCCGCCTGCACGAAGCGGGCATCGATAATCTGTTTGGCGTACCCGGCGATTACAATCTGCAGTTTCTGGATAGCGTGCTGGCGCACCCGTCGGTCGCCTGGGTAGGCTGCACTAACGAACTCAATGCAGCCTATGCCGCCGATGGCTATGCGCGCTGTCGCGGCGCCGGGGCGTTGCTGACGACCTTCGGCGTCGGCGAGCTCAGCGCGATTAATGGCACCGCAGGCAGCTTTGCAGAATATGTTCCGGTGATTCATATCGTTGGCGCGCCGCCGCTGCAGGCCCAGCGCGAGGGTCAGCTTTTGCACCACAGCTTTGGTGATGGCGATTTTCAGCGCTTCCTGAGAATGCAAAAAGAAGTCACCATCGATCAGGCAATGCTGACAGCAGACCAGCCTTGTATGGAAATTGACCGGGTGATTATTACCGCCTTACGCGCCCGGCGTCCGGTGTGCCTGGTTGTGCCATGTGATATTGCCGCGCTGCCCGCCGCACTGCCCGATGAGCCAATGAATGGACACCGTGACTCCTGCCCACGTTCGCTGGAAGCCTTCCGCGTGGCCGCCAGCGAGCTGCTACGGGGCGCCACGCGGGTTGCATTACTGGCCGATTTTCTTGCCGGGCGTTTTGGCGCCGGCGACGTGCTGGCGCGCTGGGTTGAAGAACAGCCGCTGGCATTTTCCACCCTGCTGATGGGGAAGGGGATTCTGCCGGAACAGCATCCGCGGTTTGCGGGCACATATGCCGGCGCCGCCAGCGATGCGGTTACCCGCCGGGCAATTGAGCAGGCTGAAGTGCTGATTCTCGCCGGTACGCTGTTCAGCGATACCCTTACCGCAGGTTTTAGCCAGCAGATAGACCGGAAGCGCACCATTGAAATTCAACCTTGTTCCTGCCGGGTGGGGGATGAGACGTTCAGCGGAATAACCTTTGTTGATGCGGTTACGGTTTTGCGTCAGCTCACTGTCAGACTGACGCTGAGTGATCCGCTGGACAGTTACCATCAGCCCGACGTCGTGCCGGATGCCTGCGTGTTATCGCAGCTGCAGCTATGGCGGGCAATGCAAAATTTTATTCGCCCGGGAGATATTATCCTTGCCGATCAGGGCACAGCGGCCTTTGGCGCTGCAAGCTTGCGCCTGCCGCCCGGCTGCCGGTTATTAGTGCAGCCGCTATGGGGATCGATTGGCTATACTTTACCCGCAGCATTTGGCGCGCAAACGGCGCTGCCGCATCAGCGGATAATTTTGCTGATTGGCGACGGTTCGGCACAGCTGACCATCCAGGAGATAAGCTCTATGATGCGTGACGGTCAGCGGCCGGTTATCTTTATCCTCAACAACGGCGGCTATACGGTAGAGCGCGCCATTCACGGTCCGCAGCAGCGCTATAACGATATCGCCGCGTGGAACTGGACGGGGCTGCCGGCGGCTTTCAGCTTGTCGCCAATGGTACAAAGCTGGCGAGTCAATGAACATGCGCAGCTGGAGGAAGTCATGGGCCTGGTAAATCAACAATCGCAAATGACGCTGGTTGAAGTCTGTCTGCCGCAGCAGGATTTACCGCCGCTGCTACAGGCGGTCAGCGCGGCATTACATCGCAATGCTGCTTTTTAACAATTTAAGACTAGTAGACTGTCATCTCAGCAGTCATGCAGGTAAGGTAAGCGAATGGAAATGCACAGACGCTCACCCTTTATAGTCGGTGGGCGTTGTTGTTTTCCCGGCTGGATTTTATAGTGTCTTTAATTGACGTAAGCGGAGCAAAACAATAATGACCAGTTATGCTTTGGTGGGAGATGTTGGCGGGACAAACGCGCGGCTTGCGCTGTGCGATGTCGAAAGCGGCGCCATCTCACAAGCCAAAACGTTCTCCACAGCAGAATATGAAAGCCTGGAAGCGGTTATCCGCACCTGGCTTGATGAACAGCAAAAAGAGATAAAAGACGGGTGCATCGCCATTGCCTGCCCGGTTACCGAAGACTGGGTGGAGATGACCAACCACGACTGGGCGTTTTCAACCAGTAAAATGAAGGTCAGTCTTGGTTTTGAACATCTGGAGATAATCAACGATTTCACCGCCGTATCCATGGCGATCCCGATGCTGAAAGCGCAAGACGTTCTGCAGTTTGGCGGCAATGCGCCGGTGGAGGATAAGCCGATTGCCGTGTATGGCGCCGGCACCGGGCTTGGCGTTGCCCATCTGGTCCACGTTGATAAGCGTTGGGTCAGCCTGCCGGGAGAGGGCGGACACGTTGATTTTGCCCCTAACAGCGAAGAAGAGGATCTGATTCTGGAGGTGCTGCGTACCGAAATGGGGCACGTATCGGCAGAGCGGGTGCTTTCAGGGGCGGGTCTGGTGAATCTCTATCGGGCCATTGTTAAATCGGACGGACGCCTGCCGGAAAATTTAAAGCCTAAAGACGTGTCCGAACGGGCGCTGGCCGACAGCTGTACGGACTGTCGTCGCGCGCTGTCGCTGTTTTGCGTCATTATGGGGCGCTTTGGCGGCAACCTGGCGCTGACGCTGGGTACGTTTGGCGGTGTTTATATTGCCGGCGGCATCGTGCCGCGTTTTCTGGAATTTTTTAAAGCGTCAGGATTTCGCGCTGCGTTCGAAGATAAAGGGCGCTTCCACGATTATGTCCACCCGATTCCTGTCTATCTGATAACCCACGATCAGCCGGGACTGCTGGGTGCCGGCGCGCATCTGCGCCAGACGTTGGGGCGGGTGCTGTAATCTTTTCGCGGGGCGACGCCCGTCGCTCCGCTATAGCCTCATCAGCTGACGACCTGCCTTGATCTGACGGTAAAAAAATCACGGCTCTCGCAGGCCCGCCGTTGCCATTGGCCTTTTGTTGTCTTAATTGGGGAAACCTGACTAAACAATAGAGGAAATTATTAACGTTGGTTAAACGCGTTTTATCTGGCATTTTAAACCACTGTTTAGCGCGATTAATCGCTATAAAGCGTAAATATCCAGCGGGTCAGACAGTAATGCGAGCTGGTTATGTTATTTTTAAGTTAATAAAAATACGAAAACAGGGATGTTATTAAAAATATACTTTTATTATTTCCCATTTTTTGAGGCCCTGAATGCTACTCGAAACTGAACGTCTGGCGATGGCGCTGCTGCAGCCGCAAGACTGGATGCTATTCCAGCAGGTGCATCAGGATGAGCAAAGTATGGCCTGGATCGGTGCGGTGCCTGACGATAAAGAACTGCAGAAACGATTTAACGAGCGCCTGCTGCCGTGGTTTGTCACCAGCTACCACATGCTTTGTCTGGTGGTGCGCCAGAAGCAAAACGGCGAAGCGATAGGTTTGCTGGGCGCCAACGCTGAATGGTATCCACACCGTCAGGTTGAGGTTGGCTATGCTTTTCTTAGTCAGTTTCATGGTCAGGGGTTTGGCAGCGAAGCGCTGGCGGCACTGTGCGAGTATTTATTGCAGCAGTGTGACTTTCACAAGCTGAAGGCGCATGTGGTAGAAGGGAACTGGCCGTCGCGGCGCATTCTGGAAAAGAACGGCTTTCTTCTGGAGGGCGTGTTACGGGATAATTATCTGCTACGCGGCAAATGGAAGAATGATTGGGTGTTTGGTCGCCTCGGATAGCGCTTTAAAAAAATTTTATCATGCCTCTCGACAGCATCAGCCTGATTGAGATAAGTTCAAAGTTCGACCACTCTGGTGGTCAGCGTCGCTCGGACGGTCCGGGCGCTAACGTACATCTGAGGATAATATGGCTGATAATTCATCTGCTCGCCGTTTTTCGCGCATCGAACGCCTTCCCCCCTACGTATTTAATATTACCGCTGAATTGAAAATGGCTGCGCGTCGGCGCGGCGAAGACATTGTCGATTTCAGTATGGGCAATCCCGATGGCCCGACGCCGCCGCATATCGTGGAAAAGCTTTGCTCCGTCGCACAGCGTGATGATACCCATGGTTACTCGACCTCACGGGGCATTCCCCGCTTGCGCCGTGCCATCTCCCACTGGTATCAGGAGCGCTATCAGGTCGAAATCGATCCGGAAAGCGAAGCCATTGTTACCATCGGATCCAAGGAAGGTCTGGCGCATCTGATGCTGGCGACGCTCGATCACGGCGATACCGTGCTGGTGCCCAATCCCAGCTATCCGATCCATATTTACGGCGCGGTAATCGCCGGGGCGCAGGTTCGTTCGGTTCCGCTGGTACAGGGTATCGATTTTTTTGCTGAGCTTGAGCGCGCAATACGCGAAAGCTATCCCAAACCGAAGATGATGATTCTTGGCTTTCCGTCGAATCCAACCGCGCAATGCGTCGAGCTGGATTTTTTTGAGCGGGTCGTGGCGCTGGCTAAGCAGTATAACGTGCTGGTGATTCACGATCTTGCCTATGCCGACATTGTGTATGACGGCTGGAAGGCGCCTTCAATCATGCAGGTGCCGGGCGCACGCGATGTGGCCGTGGAGTTTTTTACGCTATCGAAAAGCTACAATATGGCCGGCTGGCGCATCGGTTTTATGGTCGGCAACAAAGAGCTGGTAGCGGCGCTGGCGCGGATAAAAAGTTACCACGACTATGGCACTTTTACCCCGCTGCAGGTAGCTGCTATTGCCGCGCTGGAAGGAGACCAGAGCTGCGTTCATACCATCGCCGCCGAGTACAAACGCCGTCGTGATGTGATGGTCAAAGGGTTACATGAAGCGGGCTGGATGGTCGAGGTACCAAAAGCGTCGATGTACGTCTGGGCAAAAATTCCCGATCACTATGCCCATCTCGGCTCGCTGGAATTTGCTAAACGTCTGCTGCAGGAGGCGAAAGTTTGCGTTTCCCCCGGCATTGGATTTGGCGATTACGGCGATACGCACGTGCGCTTTGCGCTGATTGAAAACAGCGATCGCATACGGCAGGCGGTGCGGGGAATTAAGTCGATGTTTCGTGCCGATGGTATTCTGCCGGGCAGCGTTAAAAGCGAGAGCCTTGAAAGTTAACGGTCTCCGGAATGGGTCAGGGACACCTGACCCACTTTCAGGATGGTTCTGTTACAACATCAGGTAAAAAGTACCCACCCAGACCACCAGTAAGAACGAAATGCCCATCAACGCGTATTTCACAAAAAGCTCCTCTGTGCGACTGCGACTTCGGCGATCCCAGGCCCGCGCAACGCAAACAGATCACATGAACGCGTACAAAGAGACGCTTTGTCGCTGTTCATTCTGGTTGCCATGAATGCCTCATGGCAGGATCGCTGACTAATCTACCCGCATCCCGAAGCAAAATAAAGTTGATTGTGCTGAGATTTCGCTCACATTTTGCGCATAGAAGTTTCGACGGTAAATTTTTTTATTGTCATAGCGACGGCGGATTAGCCGTTGCTGACAGATTATCCCCGGGTGCGATACCATAAATGGCCTTAAGACAGGCATATTCGCCGACCCCGTAGTACGCTGACCAACCTCGCGCTTTGAGCCTCAGGCGCAATGGCTTTGTTGAAAATGAGGCTGAATCGCAACGCGACGGCGCCATGGGCGATTGGCAACCTGGTCGCAACGCATTGAGGACAAAAAATGAAAACCCTTCTGGTGGCCATTGATAACTCGGCAATTGCCCGCAAAGTGGTCGCGCTGGCGGTACAGCAGGCACAGGCGCTGAGCGCGCAGGTAATGGTGCTATGCTGCGTTGATGAAAAGCGCTGCAATCTTAGTGCGCCGCTGGAGCTGACGGCCGGCGAGGACATCGATGACGAAATTCGTAGCCGGGATGAGCAAAATAGTGCGGAGTCGGTGGTGCGTCAGGCGCTGGCTCAGCTGTTACATGCAGGCGTTGAGGCGCGCGGTAGAGTGATCGCCGGTGACGCTGCTACCACCATCGTTCATCAGGCTAAGATCCTTAATGCGGAAATAATCATCATGGGACGCAGACACCTGACGTCCTTTAACCGCTTACTTAAAGGGTCAGTTAGCGCCGCAGTGATCGAGCAGGCTCACTGCCCGGTGATGATCGACGTGCGCTGCGATCGATAAGCCCTGGCACATAGCGATAAACCTGCCAGCGATAAAAGAGATAAATTAATTACTCGCTGGCTGTCGTCAGATAAAAAAAAGCCCGCATTAGCGGGCTAATAAGCAACTGCTTCAATTTCCTGGTGTTTTGTTGGACAACCTGGCTTGTCGGCAATGATTCTCGCACCCTGGGATTAAAATGTGCAGTTGTCTTACTAAATCAATTCAATCGGCAAAAATTATCTGACTTTATGCTTAATTGCGTATTGCTCTGATGGTTTGCTTTGGCTGACAGCGTTTAGCATTACGGATTCACCAGAGAGGAGTAATAATGAAGAGCCAATTTGCCTGCATGCTGACCTTTTTGCTGCTGGCCGGCTGCACGTCGCACAAGCCCGGCGCCTTTGAGCGCGTTGATGAAGATCGTGCAGTTAATACCGTGCAATATCGCTACAATCCGTTAAAAGTAGATAAAACGGCGATGCAAAACGATGTTATGCAATATTGCACATCGCGTGGTTTTGATAAGGTAGAGGCCCTCAAGCCGAAAACCAGTGATATTCCGGGGTTAATGAAAGCCTGGTATCAATGCAACTATACAATCAAAAGCTAATAAAGCCGGGCGAAGAAAATCTCCGCCCGGCTTTATTTCATTTTATTTAATAATGTTGTTGTAATTATATTGCTGTGTGCAGGCTTTGCCCACCTGCGGGAATTCTTCGCCGCCTGTATTACCAGCGTCTGGGTGGCGGCGGCATATGCTCGCCGGCCCGGTAGCCAGCGCTGTATCCGTGGTGATATCCTCCGCCGTGGTGATGACCTCGCTCAACGATACAGCCGCTTAGCATTACGACCAGAGCCACTACTGAAGACGCTTTAAGCAGGTTTCTCATTTAAGGTCTCCTCAACCTCTTCGATAACTAACAAATTACAAGTCAAAAGTGGAGGAATCATGCCCGCTTTGTAGAGTTATTTCGTAAGTTATTTCAAAATAATAATGAAATCGGTGAGGGTGGTTATTTCTGTCGTGATTAAATAGGATTAATTTTAAAAAATACCATCTTTTCTTGGAATTATCTGAATTTTTACTAAGCTTTTTTTATCCCTCATCAGAGTAAGCGCTTATGAAATATTCGCTAAGGCATGTTCTGGCCGTTCAGGCTGAACTGGGAGAATGTCCTCTGTGGTCAGTAAAAGAACAAGTGCTCTATTTTCTCGATATTCTTGCGCCCGCAATTCATCGTTATGATCCACAAAGTGGCGATCATGATGTTTTCCCGGTTGAACAGCATATTGGCTGCCTCGGTTTGCGTGCTGCTGGCGGTTTTGTTGCCGCGCTGCGCAGCGGGGTGTGCTTTATGGATGCGCAGGGCAGGATTACCCGCTGGCTGGGGGAAAACCCCGATCCCACCGATAAAAGCCGCTTTAACGATGGTCGGGTCGATCCCTGGGGCCGTTTCTGGTGCGGTAATCTCTGGCAGCCCCAGGACCGGAATGGCGCTCATCTGTGCCGGCTGGATAATCAGCTCAATCTGCGGGTGATGGCTGGCGATATTAAAATTTCTAACGGGCTGGCATTCTCGCCCGATCGCCGCTGGATGTACCACTCAGACACCCCGAACGGCATGCTCTATCGTTACCCGCTGGATAGCGAAGGTGAACCGGGCGCCCGCGAGGTGCTGAGACGATTTGATGATGCTGCCGACGGGCTGCCGGATGGCGCAGCGGTTGATGTGGAAGGCTATTACTGGTCGGCGCTGTATGCCGGCGGCAAAGTGGTGCGCATCGATCCTGCAAATGGAGACATCGTTGCCAGCATTCCACTGCCGGTGCGCTGGCCAACAATGGTGGCGTTCGGCGGCGCGGATTTAAAAACGCTCTATGTCACCTCATCCCGTGAAGATCGCAGTGCGCAAGAGCTGGCCCGCTATCCGCAATCTGGTGACCTGTTTGCCATTGATCTTCCGATTGCTGGCATTGCCGAACCGCAGTTTACTGGCGGCTGAAGCGCTGGCCGCCAGCGCGTAGGGTTGGCATGGGGGCGTTGTTTGCGCTGTAAATGGGACAAATCGCGCGGGCCAGGCGCAGGCGTTTTGCGCGCCACGGCTGAGGCCTGTCGCGACGTTCCCCCTGTAAATTTACGCCATCTGCCTGTAAAACAAGCAAACGGCGCGCCAGGTGATGAATTTTATTATCAGACAGGGTTATACTACGTGCCGCTGTCTCCTTAGTTAAATGGATATAACGAGCCCCTCCTAAGGGCTAGTTGCAGGTTCGATTCCTGCAGGGGACGCCATTTCTTTCTCACCGCACTCATCACCTAAAAACCGTTTAATTTCAGTTGCCTAGCGCTACTTCGCTCGATACTCCGGCGGAATGCTGAACGGCTCATCCGCACGGTAATAGCCGCCATCCTTAACCTCTTCGATGAGGACCATGGTATGGGCGCGGGCGTGTTCGCTGAAATATTCCACCAGTAACTCGGTTATCCGATGGCTGATTTCGGTTTTTTGCTGGGTATTCAGCGCGGCTTCCGGGGTCTTAATATTAACAAATGGCATGATGTTCTCCTGGTTTATGGTTGTACATGGAGCAGATTGGCCAAACCAATTCGCTCCAGCAGCTGGGCGCGGACGCGGTCCGCTACGGCATTCACTATTTCAGCGCCGTCCTGAGACGGATCGAGATGACTGCGGAACGGGCGCTGGCCTTTAGGTAACGCAACGATGCGTACAATTTCGCTGGCGATGCTGGCAGGGTCAGCATCTGCCGGTTCCAGTGCCGCCAGCCCTTTCAGAGCTTGCTGGTCAACGCCGGCGTACGGTCCCTGCCACCAGAGATCGGCCCGATCGCTATCGGCAGGCTGGCCGGCATTGGCGAAATGCTCGGTTCCGCCGGTGAAGGCGCCGGGGACGACGATGCTGGTTTCAATGCCGAAGCGGGAAAGCTCCAGCGCATAACTTTGCGCCAGCGCATCCATTGCGGCCTTGGCGGCAAAGTAGGGCGAGAGGAAAGGCGGAGTGCCGCCACGGGTGGAGGTGGAGCCGACCCAGATGACCAGCCCATCGCCAGCGGCCCTCATGCCGGGCAGCACTGCGCGGTTAACGCGCTGCGTGCCAAGGACATTGACGTCATACAGCTGCGCCAGCTGCTCAGGCGTAAACGCTTCTGCCGGACCAAACACCATATGACCGGCGTTATGGATCAGCACGTCGATGCCGCCGGCGTGTGCGATAATCTGCTTTACCGCCGCGTCTACCGACGACTCGCGGGTAACATCCAGCTCAATCGCTTCTATTGCCAGCCCTTCGGCGGCCAGCGTGGCGACCTTCTGCGCCGGAACGCCGCCGTGGCCGCTAACGCTGCGCATTGTGGCAAAAACTTGGTGTCCGCTGCGCGCCAGCGCTTCTGCGGTCATGGCGCCAAATCCGCTGGAGGCGCCAGTAATTAAAATTCTGGCCATCAGATTACCCCGCCATTTGCCCGGATAGTCTGGCCGTTAATCCAACCGCTTTCATTGCTCGCCAGGAAGCGCACGACCTGCATAATATCCTGTGGTTCGCCGAGGCGGCCCAGCGGATTCATCCCCTTAATACGCGCGATAAGATCGTCGCTTTTGCCGTTCAGGAACAGTTCGGTTGCAACCGGTCCGGGGGCGATGGCGTTAACCGTAATGGCGCGCGGTCCCAGCTCTTTTGCCAGTATATGAGTAAGCGCCTCAACGGCAGCTTTGGTGGCGGCGTATACGCCATACTGTGGCTGATACAGCCCAACCACGCTGGACGAAAAGTTGATGATACGGCCGCTATCATTCAGCCGGGTTGCTGCTTCGCGCATCAGGCGAAAAGGCGCGGCCAGGTTGATAGCCATCTGCTGTTCGAAACTTTCATCGTCGGTGTTGGCGATGGCTGACAGGCTCATAACCCCGGCATTGTTTACCAGGATATCCACCTTCTTACCGAAGGCCGCTTCTGCCTCATCGAACAGGCTGGCCGCCGCTGAGGCTTCAGCGATGTTGCTCTGCCGGGCGACGGCCTTGCCGCCGGCGGCGATAATGTCCGCCACCACAGCATCAGCCTGCTCAGGGCTGCGTGAATAATTGACCAGCACGGCAATACCGTCAGCGGCGAGGCCGCGAGCGATATCCGCGCCAATCCCGCGAGATGCGCCTGTAACAATCGCTACTTTGTTGTGTTTCATGATAGTGCTCCCGTTGGTGTTTAACCGTTGAGAACAACTATACCTGTCGTAAAAATAAAAATAATCGTCTGGAAATTGACATGATAATTCATCTATCAATAATAATTGCGAGCGGTGCAGACAGAGGAAAAATGCGTGGATAAGGTTCAGCAGCTCCAGCTTTACGTACGGATTGTGGACGGCGGCAGCTTTTTTCAGGCGGCGCGCGATTTGGGTATTGCCCGCTCCACGGCCACTAATGCCATCAAACAGCTGGAGCTGGAAACGGGCGTGCAGCTGCTGGCGCGTACCACCCGTGCGGTGAAAGCGACGCCGGAGGGGGAGGAGTTTTACCGTCGGGCACGAGCGGTGCTGGGCGATATTGAGGATACCTGGACGGTGTTTCGCAAAGCGGCGCCGGGCGGCCATCTGCGCATTAATGCCTCCGGTCTGATGACGCGCACCTTTCTGGTCCCGCGCCTGCCGGCCTTTTTACAGCGCTATCCTGATATCGTTATTACCTTCGGTCAGACCGACCGCTTTGTAAATCTGGTGCGTGAGGGCGTGGATTGCGTGATCCGCGTCGGCGTGCCGGAAGACAGCAGCCTGCGGCTGCGGCGTCTCGGTACGCTGCAGGAGATCACCTGTGCCAGCCCGACTTACCTGGCGAAGCACGGTACGCCGTACAGCATTGACGACCTTGATGGTCACAAAATGGTGGGTTTTGTTTCTTCGCAAACCGGCGACGTGATGCCGCTGGAATTTGTTCGCGACGGACGCAGCGAAATCCGCCTGCTGCCTGCCCAGGTAATGACCGATAACTCTGATACCGCGGGCGCGCTGGCCGCAGAAGGGTTGGGGTTGATTCAGGCTCCGCGCTATCGCTTTGAAGAGCAGCTGCAAAGAGGCGAGCTGGTGGAGGTTCTGGCGGGTTATCCACCCACCCCGATGCAGGTCAATGCGATTTATGCCGGTGAACGACAGGCATCGCGTCGGCTGGATGTTTTTTTGAACTGGGTCAGCGAAATTTTTGCTGAAGCGTTGTGACGATTATCTCAGCCCTGGGTAACGAATGCTGGTGCAAAAAAGTAACAAAATCATAACAGATGCATTTTCTTAGCTTTATTACTGCTTTGACCGGCCGGAGAGCGATGAAGCTGCTATTAGCAAGGGGGTTGAGCGCTACGGCTGGGGAATCGCTTGTGATATAGTTGCGCGCAACGTTAATAAATGTGATGTCGTTTGATGCTGGAAGCCCGCAGCCTGACCTGCGTTCGCGATGAACGTACCCTGTTTAGCAATTTGAGTTTCACCGTCAATCCGGGCGATATTTTGCAGATTGAAGGGCCAAATGGCGCGGGAAAAACCTCATTACTGCGCATTCTTGCTGGTTTGCATCGTAGCGAGCAGGGGAGCGTACGCTGGCTGCAGCAGGATATTCGCCGCCAGCGGGAAGCGTTTCATCATCAGCTGCTGTTTCTTGGTCATCTGCCGGGGATAAAAGCGCTGCTGACGCCGCTGGAAAACCTGCGCTTTTATCATCATGGTCAGCAAACTCAGGCCGTCTGGGATGCGCTGGAGTCGGTTGGTTTGCTGGGCTATGAGGAGCTGGCGGTGGCTGCGCTGTCCGCCGGTCAGCAGCGGCGGGTGGCGCTGGCGCGCCTGTGGTTAAGCCAGGTGAAATTATGGATTCTGGATGAACCGCTGACGGCTATCGATAAAGCCGGAGTGGGCTTTCTTATGCAGCGTTTGGTTGATCATGCCCGCGAGGGGGGAATGGTGATTCTCACCACCCATCAGGACTTGCCGGATGATGATTACCCGCTGCGTAAAATTCGTCTGCAGCCAGCGGAGGCGGAGTAATGTTCTGGCTGATTGTACAGCGCGAACTGCGCAGCGCGTTTCGTAGCGGCGCGGACATCATTAATCCTCTGTGGTTTTTTTTGATTGTTATTACGCTATTCCCGCTGGGGATAGGCACGCAGCCGCAGCTTCTGGCGCGTATTGCGCCGGGCGTGGTCTGGGTCGCCGCGCTGCTGGCTTCGCTGCTGGCGCTGGAACGCCTTTTCCGCGATGACTTTAGCGATGGTTCGCTGGAACAGCTGCTGTTGCTGCCGCTGCCGCTGCCGGCTATGGCGCTGGGGAAAGTGACAGCGCACTGGATAATAACCGGGCTGCCATTAATTGTGTTATCACCACTGGCTGCTCTGCTGCTGTCTTTAGATTTTAATAGCTGGTGCGCATTAGCGCTGACGCTGCTACTGGGCACGCCGACGCTCAGCTTTCTCGGCGCGATTGGCGTCGCGCTGACCGTAGGGCTTCGCCGTGGCGGCCTGTTGTTAAGCCTGCTGGTATTGCCGCTGGCGATACCGGTGCTTATTTTTGCTACGGCGGCGATTGATGCCGCCGCCATGGGGCTGCCGCTAAGCGGCTACCTGGCGATCCTTGGCGCTTTTTTGCTGGCGAGCGCGACGCTATCGCCCTTTGCGATTGCCGCCGCGCTGCGCATCAGTTTGCATTGAAACAACGGGAGCAGACAGACGTCTCTCCGTCAGTAGGGAATGGAATACCCCTTTTAATTTAATAATTATGTGAGCAAAAAGATGTGGAAATGGTTCCATCAACTGGCTAAGCCTGAGCGGCTTTATCAGTTATGCGGGCGTTTCGTCCCATGGCTGGGGCTGCTGGCCGTCGCAACACTGCTGCTGGGCTGGGTCTGGGGCTTTGGCTTTGCGCCAGCCGATTATCAGCAGGGAAATAGCTATCGCATTATGTATATCCACGTCCCGGCGGCCATGTGGTCGATGGGCGTATACGGTGCGATGGCGGTTGCCGCCTTTACCGGCCTGGTCTGGCAGATGAAAATGGCAGATTTAGTGGCTGGCGCAATGGCGCCGGTGGGGGCCATTTTTACCTTTATCGCCCTGGTAACCGGTTCCGCCTGGGGTAAGCCCATGTGGGGAACCTGGTGGATTTGGGATGCCCGCCTCACCTCTGAGCTGGTGCTGTTGTTCCTGTATATGGGGGTTATTGCCCTGTATAACGCCTTTGACGATCGGCGTACCGCCGGGCGCGCTGCCGGCATTCTGATTCTGGTCGGCGTGGTTAATCTTCCTGTCATCCATTATTCGGTGCAGTGGTGGAATACGCTGCATCAGGCTAATTCCGGGATGTTGCAGCAATCAATTGATCCCAGCATGCGTTCGCCGCTGCGCTGGTCGATTCTGGGCTATTTGCTGGTATTTATTACCCTGACGCTGATGCGGCTACGCAATCTTATTTTGCAAAGCGAGTGCAGTCGTCCGTGGGTGGCTGCACTGCTGGTTAAAGGAGGTCGAGGACAATGACTCCCGCATTTTCCAGCTGGCATGATTTTTTTGCCATGGGCGGTTACGCTTTCTACGTCTGGCTGGCGGTTGCTTTTACCCTGTTACCGCTGCTTGCTCTGCTCACGCACACTTTGCTGGCTCACCGTCGGCTGCTAAAAGAAATTCAGCAGCGTCAGCAGCGCGCGCGCCGCATTCGCCGTGCGCAAAGAAAAAACAGCATCCCCCCGGCAGTGGCAGGAGAATAACGCGTGAACAGCCGTCGTAAAAATCGTCTGATAATGGTCCTCGCGGTATTGATTGGCCTGAGCCTGGCCACCGCGCTGGTGATGTATGCGCTGCGTTCTAATATCGATCTTTTCTATACGCCCAGCGAAATTATCAATGGCAAAGGCGCCGCCCATGAGAAACCCGAGGCCGGCCAGCGTTTGCGCGTGGGTGGCATGGTACTGCCGGGTAGCGTCAAGCGCGATGCCAAAACCCTGGCGGTGAGCTTTCAACTTTATGACGGTAACGGCGTCGTCAGCGTGCAGTATGTTGGCATCCTGCCCGACCTGTTCCGTGAAGGGCAGGGGGTTGTCGCTCAGGGCGTGCTGGAAAACGCCACCCTGGTGAACGCCAAAGAGGTGCTGGCTAAGCACGACGAAAAATATACGCCGCCGGAAATTAAAGATGCGATGAATAAAAAGCCTAACGGCACGACGCCGGTTTACCAGGCATCATCCGCCGGGAGGGAAGGCTCATGATGCCAGAAATCGGCAGTTTCCTGCTCTGCCTGGCGCTGGGGCTTTCGCTGCTATTAAGCATTTATCCTCTGTGGGGCGCCAGTCGCCAGGACGGCCGGCTGATGGCGACCGCGCGCCCGCTGGCCTACGGACTGTTTGTTTGCATTGCTGCGGCCTTTGTCATCCTGATCCATGCTTTTGTGGTGAATGATTTCAGCGTCGACTACGTGGTTAATAATTCCAACTCCCTGCTACCGGTTTACTATCGCATCGCTGCAACCTGGGGCGCCCACGAAGGCTCTTTGCTGCTGTGGGTGCTGCTGCTAAGCGCCTGGACGCTGCTGGTGGCCTTGTTCAGCCGGGCGATGCCGCAGGATGCTATTGCCCGCGTGCTGGCGGTAATGGGGATGATTAATTTCGGCTTTCTGCTGTTTATCACGCTGACCTCAAACCCGTTTACCCGTACGCTGCCGACCTATCCGATTGACGGCCACGACCTGAATCCCATGCTGCAAGACCCCGGCCTGATCGTCCATCCACCGCTGCTTTATATGGGGTATGTCGGTTTCTCCGTTGCCTTTGCCTTTGCTATTGCTTCGCTGATGACCGGCAGGCTGGATACCGCATGGGCGCGCTGGTCGCGCCCCTGGACCACCGCCGCCTGGGTGTTTCTCACCTGCGGTATCGTCCTTGGCTCGGCCTGGTCCTATTACGTGCTTGGCTGGGGCGGCTGGTGGTTTTGGGATCCGGTAGAAAATGCTTCCCTGATGCCCTGGCTGGCCGGAACGGCGCTGATGCATTCGCTGGCGGTGACGGAAAAGCGCGGCAGCTTTAAGGCGTGGACGGTGCTACTGGCGATTACGGCGTTTTCGCTCAGCCTGCTGGGCACTTTCCTCGTTCGATCCGGGGTGCTGGTTTCGGTTCATGCCTTCGCGTCCGACCCGGCTCGAGGCATGTTTATTCTCGCATTTCTGGTGATCGTCATCGGCAGTTCGCTGCTGCTGTATGCCCTGAAAGGCGGCAAGGTGCGCAGTCGGGTGCAAAATGAAGTCTGGTCGCGCGAGTCCTTCTTATTGGGTAACAACGTTCTGCTGATTGCCGCCATGCTGGTGGTGTTGCTGGGTACGCTGCTGCCGCTGGTGCATAAGCAACTGGGCTTGGGCAGCATTTCCGTCGGCGAACCCTTTTTCAATACCATGTTTACCTGGCTGATGGCGCCGTTTGCCCTGATGCTGGGTATTGGCCCGCTGGTGCGCTGGCGCCGCGACGAACCGCAGAAGTTATGGAAACGCCTGGCGCTGGCGCTGGTGGCAACCTTGTTACTTTCCATTTTGCTGCCGTGGCTGATGCAAGACCGCATTAAAGCCATGACCGTGGTCGGGCTGATGATGTCGCTGTGGGTGATTATTCTGACGCTGATGGAGCTGCATGAGCGCGCCACGCATCGTCACGGTTTCTGGCGCGGACTGCGTCATTTATCGCGCAGCCACTGGGGAATGGTGCTGGGCCACCTTGGCGTGGCAGTTACCGTGATCGGTATTGCTTTTAGTACCAGTTACAGCGTTGAGCGCGATGTGCGTATGCGTGCTGGCGACAGCGTTGATATCCATAATTACCATTTCACCTTCCAGGGAGTGCAGAACCTGCAGGGACCAAACTACAGCGGTGGCGTGGGGATTATTACCGTTACCCGCGGCGGCAAACCGGAAGCGACGCTGCGGGCGGAAAAGCGTTTTTACAGCGCCTCGCGCACCATGATGACGGAAGCCGCCATCAGCGGCGGCCTGACGCGCGATCTTTATGCTGCGCTGGGCGAAGAAATAGCCGGGGATAGTTGGGCGGTGCGCGTCTATTACAAACCCTTCGTTCGCTGGATTTGGCTTGGCGGCGTGTTTATGGCGGTCGGCGGCGTGCTTTGCCTGCTCGATCCGCGCTATCGCTCGCGTAAAAAAGTCGCCAGGGAGGCGGCATGAATAAAAAACTTCTTTGGCTGCCGCTGGTGCTGTTTATGCTGCTGGCCGTTGCGCTGATGTGGCAGCTTACGCGTAATGCCGACGGTGATGACCCGACCACCCTGGAGTCAGCGCTGGTTGGCAAGCCGCTGCCGCGGTTTCAGCTTGAGGCGCTGGAGCAGCCCGGGAAAATATATGGCAGGTCGGCGCTGATAGACGGTAAGCCGCTGCTGCTGAACGTCTGGGCGACCTGGTGCCCAACCTGCCGTGCCGAGCATCAATACCTTAATCAGCTGGCGGCCGATGGGGTGCGGGTTGTGGGCCTTAACTATAAAGACGATCGCACTAAGGCGGTTAACTGGCTCAACAATCTTGGCAATCCTTACGCGCTGAGCCTGTTTGACGGCAACGGTATGTTAGGCCTGGATCTGGGGGTTTACGGCGCGCCAGAAACCTTCCTGATTGATGGCAAAGGCATCATCCGTTATCGCCACGCCGGGGATATGACGCCGCGCGTCTGGAACAGTGAGGTGAAACCGCTATGGCAAAAATACAGTCAGGAGGCGGGAACATGAAGGTATTGATCGTGCTGATGCTGACGTCGCTGGTTAGCGTCAGCGCGCTGGCGGCCATTGATGCCCGACACTTCAGCTCTGCGCAGCAGGAAGAGCAATACCGCCAGCTAACTCAGTCGCTGCGCTGCCCTAAATGTCAGAACAATAATATTGCTGATTCTAACGCGATGATTGCCAGCGATATGCGGCTGAAAGTCTATCAGCTGCTACAGCAGGGCAAAACGCCGCAGCAAGTCAGGGAGTATATGATTGCTCGCTACGGCAACTTCGTTAGCTATCAGCCGCCGCTGGAGTTTTCCACGCTTATCCTGTGGGCCGGACCGCTGTTTTTCCTGCTGGCCGGCGGTGGGATGATTGTCCTGCGCGGTCGTCGTATGCGCCGATCTCAGTTGGAAACGACGCTGGACGCTGAGCAGCAGCGTCGCCTCGATAAGCTATTAAGCAACAGGAAACAATCATGAGCGTATTCTGGCTAACGCTGCTGTTATTATTGCTGGCAGCGGCAGCGCTATTTGTGTTTGCCGGTTGGCAGCGCCAGCCTCAGCAGCAAACCGATCGCGATAAGCTGAATACCACCTTTTATCATCAGCGTCTGCGGGAATTAGAACAAGATGAGTCGGAAGGTTTAATTGCCAGCCGTCAGGATATGGTGGCAGAACTGCAGCAAACGTTGCTGAGCGATATCCCGCAGGAAGATCGCCCGTCGGCACACAGCCTGTCGCGCTGGGTTCTGCTGCCTGGCGTACTGCTGCTGGTGGTGGTAAGCGCGGGCTTTTATCTGAAAACCGGCGGTCTGCTGCAGCTGATGCAGTGGAAACAGGTTCAGGATGATTTGCCCGCGCTGCGCGCGCAGCTGATGGACCCCGATGCCCGGCCGCTGACCATGGCGCAGCTCAGTGAACTCGGACTCGGTATCCGCAGCGCTTTGCAGCGGGAGCCGCAAAACGTTAACGACTGGATGCTGCTGGGGCGAATTGGCATGGTGCTTAACGATGGACAAACCGCGCGGCAGGCGTTTGAAAAAGCGCTACGGCTGCAGCCGGAAAATCGCCAGCTGAAGCTGAATTATGTCGAAGTGCTGGTGCGTTCTCCCGACCCGCAGGATAACCGCGAAGCCAGCGTAATGTTGCACGATATGCTGCAGCAGGATGGTAATAATATTGCGCTGTTAGGGCTGGATGCCGTTAATGCCTACGCTCAACAGCAATACGATCGTGCGATTGGCGCCTGGCAGAAAATGTTAACTTTATTGCCAGAGAATGATAAACGGGCCGCGATGATTCAACGTAGTATTGAGCAGGCGAGAACCCAGGCCGGCCAGCAAGCTAATCAGCTGTCGTTGAGGGTTTCTTTAGCCGCCGATGCCAAAAAAATGTTACCGGCGGGCGGAGTATTGTATATTTCCGTTTCAGATGGCGTTTCACCTGTTCCGGTGGCAGTAAAGAAAATGCCTCTGAGTCATTTTCCTTTATCGCTGACGCTTGATGACAGTAATGCCATGATGCCCGAGCGCCTGCTTTCCGCTCAGCATCAGATACAGGTTCGGGCCCGCATTTCTCGTGATGGCAGCGCCAATCCGCAGCCGGGCGACTGGATTGGTATTAGTGCAATAACGCCTTTTGATGGTCATCAACAGCTGGCTGTAGAGATAAATCAGCAGCAGCCGTGAGAGTGATACACGACTTAAAGCACAGGGAGACCCCTATGAATTTTCGCCTGACTGGCCTGGCGCTGGCCAGCGTCTTACTGGTCGGTTGCGCCAGCTCCAAACCGGCGGATGAACCCCAGGGCCGTTCCGATCCTCTGGAAGGTTTTAACCGCGTGATGTTTGATTTTAACTATAACGTGATGGATCCTTACGTGTTGCGACCGGTTGCCGTTGCCTGGCGCGATTATGTACCGGTTCCGGCGCGCACCGGCGTCAGTAATTTTCTCAGCAACCTTGATGAATCTGCCAGCATGATTAACAGCATCCTGAAAGGTAATGCTAACGATGCCGGTATTCACTTTACCCGGTTCTTCCTTAACACCGTGCTCGGCCTGGGCGGATTCATTGACGTTGCCGGCAAAGCCAATCCGCAGCTCGCGCGCACCGGCGCTGAACGCTTTGGCACCACGCTTGGCTCCTACGGTGTCGGCTATGGGCCTTATGCGCAGCTGCCTTTCTATGGGAGCTTTACCCTGCGTCAGGACGGCGGCGACTATGTCGACGACCTTTACCCGGTGCTGAGCTGGCTGACTTTCTGGATGTCGGCAGGTAAGTGGGCGTTGCAGGGCGTTGAAACCCGTGCTGAACTGCTGGATTCCGATGCCATTCTGCGCAATTCGAAAGATCCCTATATCTTTGTGCGCGAGGCCTATTTCCAGCATAACGATTTCCTCGCCAACGGCGGCAAGCTGAAGCCGCAGATCAACCCGAATGCGGCAGCTATTCAGGGCGATCTGAAAGAAATCGACTCCGGAGATTAAATCGCCGGCAATAAAAAAGACCACATTACGTGGTCTTTTTTTACCCGGAAAACGATCAGAACTTATAGTTAAATTCCGCGCCGTACAGCCAGGCTTTACCGTCAGAATTGAAGGTATAAGGCACTGGTCTGCCGCCGTTAGCCCGCGTTGCGGCAAGGTCGGTACCTTCTTTAACCGTCACTTTCTGACCGTGCATGTAAGATACGCCCAGGTCGACTGAGGCATTTTCATTGAAGGCGTAGGTGGTGCCGAGGCTCAGCCACAGACGGTCCTGATCCGGAATGGAAATTGAACGCTTATCCGAAGGAACCGGGCTGTCATCAAAGGCGATACCGCCACGGAAGGTCCAGTTATCATCGTAGAAATAGGAGGTTCCCAGCGCGATGCGGTAAGCATCCCGGTAGCCTTCTTCCTTGTAGAACAGCGTCTGTCCGTTAGAGCCCGTCGCTTTCAGCTCCTGGAACTGACTCCAGCTGGTATAAGCCATGCTGTAGTGGACAGCCCATTTCGGCGCCACTTTATGGTAGCCAGAAAGCTCCCACATTTCAGGCAGATTGAGCGTCAGAGAGCCAGGGATCGTGCTGCCGCTGGTGCCGTATGGCAGCCCGAACTGACCGGCCACCGGATTCAGCTGACTGGGGATATTACTCTTATAGTCGCCGTCAAAGTCGATTTTAACTTCTGAACGGTAGGTAAAGCCGAAGCGGTTATTTTCATCGACTTCGTACAGGATACCGGCATTCCAGCCGTAACCCCATTTATCCCCTTTAAGGTGTGCTACTTGCGTATCCGCCGGTGCGGCAGGCAGGCCGACCGCAGGCAGCTGCGAGCCCAGCTCGCCAGCATAGCGCTCAATTTTAGCCCGGGCGTAAACCGCGTCAAAGCCAACGCCGAAGCTGAAGTGGCTGTTAAGACGATAGGCGGTGCTCAGGTTGAGGTTGGTGGTCATCAGGTCGGTTTTACCGCCGTAGCCGCCGGCAGCATAACTGTTGCTGTATTCTGTCGCCAGACCGTAGTTGCTGGTTGCCGATGCGCCAATCCACCATTGATCGTTGATCGGCTGAACATAGTGAATATTGGGGATCCACTGATTAGGTGCAATATTCTTGGCGTCCAGGCTGTTGCCTGAAGCGGTACGGCCAGAAATATCTACGCTTGGGTCGACGTAAACCGCGCCAATTGAAAACATTGGGCGATCCATTAGCGCCATGGTGGCCGGGTTACGACTGGCGGAAGCCGCCGTGTCCCCTATTGCACCTTCGCCTGAATAAGCGCGCCCCAGGCCGACAGCGGAAAATTCATTGAGCTGAAAGCCCGCGGCTGAAACGTTTGTTGTAACAAGTGCCACTGCTGCTGCCAGTGCAGACTTTGCAAACAGGTTTTTATGGTTCATGACCACAACCTCATTTATCTAATTTTTAAACGTATGTTACATCAGGTAACAATGGATCGCGGATTGTAGGGACTGGAATACATCTGACAAATCAGACCAGTGGCCCAAGTATAGGTCCGACCTGTGCTAAAGTTGCAATATTGTTTAGCAAATATTTCGCAAATGATTTTAAAAAAGCGATCCGCTTAACAAAATCTTTCTTTTTGATTTCAATTCATTTGCCGGATATGCGGCAGATCAATTTTTTTGCCGATAAAACGCGGGGGCGCTACCTGTTCGTTAATACAGGAGTAAACTGCAGGGCAGTGAGAAAGTATTTAACCTGTCGTAACGTCAAGGAGCCAGATTTGAAAAATTCTCTGAATAAATGCAGCGCAAATGAGACCGCTGCCTGTTGCTGTGTGGATGTCGGCACCGTGATGGACAATTCTGATTGCAGCGCTTCCTGGCGCCAGCGCTATGACGACCGTCAGCAAGCCGAAGCGTCGCTGGCGGCGCTGACGGCAAAAGCACGGGCGGCGGAATCTGAGCCTTGCGTCATTTCGCCCCGCTTTGAACAAGACGCCGCAGGCGTATGGCTTAATGTTGATTTTACCTTTAGCTGCCAGGCTGAGGCGCTGATTTTCCAGCTGGGTTTACGTTAGGCTGTCTGATTCTGCAACCGGCAGCTTCCGGCTGCCGTTTTTTCTGTTAAAGCGTGTTTTTACTCTCAATTTTTTCTTCTGCCGCTTGGCGAAATTCCCCGTTATCGATAAAACTTAGGATCAGGTCTGACCACTAAGGCAACCATGCCGTCGGTCTTTTAATTGCAACAGGTGAACTGATGAGCCAGCAGACGCGACTCTCCCAGCCCGGTGAACGGATTGTTATTACTCATGGACTTCGTACCCCCTTTGTCCGCCAGGCCACGGCCTTCCACGGCATTCCGGCTGTGGAACTGGGCAGGATGGTGGTGAGCGAACTGCTGGTGCGTAGCGAGTTACCGCCAGAAGTGATTGATCTGCTGGTCTTTGGTCAGGTGGTCCAGATGCCTGAGGCGCCGAATATCGCCCGTGAAATCGTTCTTGGCAGCGGAATGAGCGTCAATACCGATGCCTACAGCGTGAGCCGCGCCTGCGCAACCAGCTTTCAGGCGGTAGCCAACGCGGCGGAGAGTCTGCTGGCCGGCACGGCGCAGGTGGCTATCGCTGGCGGGGCCGATTCCAGCTCGGTATTGCCGATTGGCGTCAGTAAAAAGCTGGCGCGTATGCTGGTTGATCTCAACAAGGCCCGCTCACTGGGACAAAAACTTTCGTTGCTCAGGCAGCTGCGTCCGCGCGATTTGCTGCCGGTGCCTCCGGCAGTCGCCGAATATTCCACCGGCTTACGCATGGGCGATACCGCAGAACAGATGGCTAAAACCCATGGCATTACGCGTGAAGCGCAGGACAGCCTGGCCCATCGCTCCCATGAGCGCGCCGCGCGCGCCTGGCAGCAGGGATTGCTGAACGATGAAGTGATGACCGCCTATACCGCGCCGTTTCGCGAGGCGATAGAACAGGATAATAATGTCCGCCACAATTCCAGTATGGAAAGTTACAGCCGCCTGCGGCCGGCATTTGACCGCAAACACGGTAGCGTTACCGCCGCCAACAGCACGCCGCTCACCGACGGCGCGGCAGCTGTAATGCTGATGACTGAAGGACGGGCGAAGGCGCTGGGCATTACGCCGCTCGGCTATCTCAGGAGCTATGCCTTCAGCGCGATTGATGTCTGGCAGGATATGCTGCTGGGCCCGACTTACGCCTCACCGCTGGCGCTGGATCGCGCGGGCATTACGCTCAGCGATTTGACGCTGATTGATATGCACGAAGCTTTCGCCGCCCAGACCCTTGCTAACCTCAAGCTTTTTGCCGACGAGCGCTTTGCCCGCGAGATGCTTAATCGTCCCCATGCGCTGGGTGAAGTTAACGAAGAGCAGTTTAACGTGCTGGGCGGCTCGATTGCCTACGGGCATCCTTTTGCCGCCACAGGGGCAAGGATGATTACCCAGACGCTGCGCGAATTGCAGCGCCGCGGCGGCGGTTTGGGACTGGTTACCGCATGCGCAGCCGGCGGCCTGGGCGCGGCGATGGTGCTGGAGAGCTATTCATGACAACCACATCGGCTTTTACCCTCAACTACCGTTTGGACCACGTAGCGGTGATCACTATCGACGTGCCTGGCGAGAAGATGAATACCCTGAAAGCGGCGTTCGCGCCGCAGCTGCAGGCGGTGATACGCGAAGCGCGCAGTCATCAACAGCTGGCGGGCATCGTGCTGATTTCCGGCAAGCGTGATTCATTTATTGCTGGCGCTGATATCAACATGATTGCTGAATGCCAAACCGCACAGCAGGCTCAGGCGCTGGCGGAGCAGGGGCAGCTTATTATGCAGGAGCTGGCTGATTTACCTTTTCCGGTGGTGGCGGCTATCCACGGCGCCTGCCTGGGCGGCGGACTGGAACTGGCGCTGGCCTGCGATAAACGCGTCTGTACCGCTAACGATAAAACCCGACTCGGCCTGCCGGAGGTGCAGCTGGGGTTACTGCCTGGCTCCGGTGGTACTCAACGCTTGCCGCAGCTTATTGGTCCGTCGCGCGCGCTGGATATGATCCTGACGGGTAAGACGCTTCGTCCACGTCAGGCGCTGAAGATGGGACTGGTCGACGATGTGGTTGCCGATAGCATTCTGCTGGAAACCGCCGTGACGATGGTGTTGAAAGGGGCGGTAAAACGCCAGCCCTGGCCGCTGCGCGAGCGCGTGCTGAACGCGCCGCTGGGCCGTCAGGTTTTATTCCACATCGCCGCGAAAAAAGCCCAGGCTAAGGCGCAGGATAACTACCCGGCGATTGAGCGCATTCTTGCGGTAGTCGAAACCGGACTGGCGCAAAAAAATCGTAGCGGCTATATCGCCGAGGCCCGCGCCTTTGGCGAACTGGCTATGACCCCGGAGTCAGCCGCGCTGCGCAGCATCTTTTTTGCGACCGGTGAAATGAAACGCGAGCAGGCAAACGATGACAATATTCAGCCACTGCATAAGGTCGGGGTGCTTGGCGGCGGATTAATGGGCGGCGGGATTGCCAGCGTAGCGGCTGCCAAAGCGGGGCTACCGGTACGTATTAAAGATATTAATACTCAGGGAATTAACCATGCATTGAAATACAGCTGGGATTTGCTGAGCCGTAAAGTTAAGCGGCGTCATATCACCCCGGCGCAGCGTAATAAGCAGATGGCGCTCATCTCCGGCGGCACCGACTATCGGGGATTCGCCGGAATTGACCTGGTGATGGAAGCGGTGTTCGAAGATCTGGCGCTCAAGCAGCAGATGGTTAATGACGTTGAAAGCCGCTGCGGCGCGCAGACTATTTTTGCCTCAAATACCTCCTCTTTACCGATCGGCGATATTGCGGCACAGGCAGCGCGCCCGCAGCAGGTTATCGGTCTGCACTTTTTCAGCCCGGTTGATAAGATGCCGCTGGTGGAAATCATTCCCCATAAAGCAACGTCAGAGCAGACCGTGGCGACCACCGTTGCGCTGGCACGCAAAATGGGCAAGACGCCGATCGTGGTGGCGGACAGCGCCGGTTTTTATGTCAACCGCATTCTGGCTCCCTATATTAATGAGGCGCTGCGCTGCGTACTGGAAGGCGAAGCAATTGATCGGGTGGATGACGCTCTGGTTAAGTTTGGCTTTCCGGTCGGCCCGATTCAGCTGCTGGATGAGGTTGGCATTGATGTGGGCAGTAAGATCCTGCCAATTATGGCTGAAGCGTTCGGTGAACGTTTTGCTGCGCCGGAGGCCTTTGAACGGGTGCTGGCTGACGGTCGCAAAGGTAAAAAGAATCGACGCGGATTTTATCTTTATCCTGCCGGCGGCCGGGGTCGGAAAAAGGGCGATGAACAGGTTTATAAGCTGCTGCAGGTTACGCCGGGAGCACATCAAACGCCGCAGCAGATTGCCGAGCGCTGCGTGATGATGATGCTAAATGAAGCGGTACGCGCGCTGGATGAAGGGGTGATTAAAAGTCCGCGAGATGGTGATATCGGCGCTATCTTTGGCATCGGTTTTCCACCGTTTCTCGGCGGACCTTTCCGCTATCTGGATCAGTGCGGAATTTCAGATATTGTCAATATGTTAACATTGTTAACGCAACAGCATGGTCCACGATTTACCCCCTGCCAGCGTCTTCAGGCAATGCTGAGCAATGATGAAAAATTTTACAAAACTTCTTCGTCAGACAATACCCATGCCGCTTCAGCGGGTTAGCGAAATGTGCCCTGCTGACGCCTGGCGTCAGCAGGGAGAAAAGCGTTTAATAAGTGAACGGCTTGTTGACTATAATGAAGGCGTTAAGGTACAACACAGCGTTCATTTGTAAAATGAAGGGTCGGTTTTGAAACACTTTACCGGCGTTTTTATTTAACAACAGCGGTGCAATATGCAAGTTTTCATTATGCGTCATGGTGATGCAGCGTTAGATGCAGCGAGTGATTCCGTCAGACCTCTTACGCATTGCGGCTGTGACGAATCCCGTCAGATGGCAGGCTGGTTGAAAAATCAGCACGTGAACATCGAGCGGGTTCTGGTTAGTCCCTATCTGCGCGCTGAACAGACTCAGCAAACAGTTCGTGAAATATTACCTCTGCCGGAAGGGCGGGAGGTGCTGCCCGAGCTGACGCCGGGAGGCGATCCGGCGCTGGTGGCCTGCTACCTGCAGTCGCTGGCCGCAGAAGGGGTGAAATCGGTCATTGTTATTTCTCATCTGCCGCTGGTCGGCTATCTGGTTTCTGAACTCTGTCCGCAGGAGACGCCGCCGATGTTCGCCACCTCGGCGATTGCCTGCGTTGAATATGACGCCGGGTACGCGCAGGGGAAACTGCTGTGGCAGGTTAGTCCGGCTAAGCTGGCAAAAGCAATATAACCGCCTGATTCAGACTCTCAGCGCCGACGCTATCGCGTCGGCGTTTTGGCTTTAGCGTCTACAGCAGCGCGGGCGGTTGCCACTCTTCAAGCTCAATCAATACCAGCAGCGCGGCGTCGCCGCCGAACATTTTCGGGGCCTGATGGAAGGCACACACGTCCGGATGCTGCGCCAGCCAGAGCGGGGTCTGCTGCTTCAGGATATGCTTGCCGTGGCCATGCATCACGCTGGCGCAAAACAGATGTTCGCGTCGGCAGGCGGCAATCAGCGCCCCCAGCTCCTGTTTGGCCTGTAGCTGGGTCAGGCCGTGCAAATCGAGAAATATCTCAGGCGCATAGTCGCCGCGGCGCAGCTTTTTCAGCTCATAGGCGTCAACGTCGGCGCGGACATAACGCACTGGCCCTTCCGCTGCCAGCAGCGGCTGGAACTCATCGGAAAAATAGTGGCTGGCATCAATCTGCTCTGACAACAATCGCTTTGCCGAAGGCGCTTTGCTGACCTTAGGCGCGGGCTTGTGCAGAACGGTGTCCTGTTTCATTTTGGTGGTGCCGCGCACCAGCTGGTTAAACAGAGCCCGATCTTCGGCGCTCAGAGGATTTTTTTTGCTCATCAGTAACTGTATTTTCGCCCTTAATGCCTTGTGTTTGCCGCTGCCGCCCGGTGGCGATGGCCTTTAAGTTTACCCGTAAAAAGCGCGTTCGCGTTCAACAAATATCAGCTTTTTAATTCAGATGCGATGAAATAGCGTTCCCTTCATGGCAAACTAACGCCCAGCTTGATTGACCGGCCTGTGGAGGGCAATTTGGACAAAATTTTTGTCGAGGAAGCAGTCAGCGAACTGCATAGCATTCAGGATATGTTGCGCTGGGCCGTTAGTCGTTTTTCCGCCGCCGGCCTCTGGTACGGTCACGGTACCGATAATCCCTGGGATGAAGCGGTACAGCTGGTATTGCCAACGCTTTATCTGCCGCTCGACATTCCGGAAGACATGTATCGTTCTCGCCTGACAATCAGCGAGCGTCAGCGGGTCGTTGAACGTATTATCCGCCGGGTAAAAGAATTTATTCCCGTCGCCTATCTGACCAATAAAGCCTGGTTTTGCGGCCACGAATTTTACGTTGATGAGCGGGTGCTGGTGCCGCGTTCGCCGATCGGCGAATTGATAGCGCAGAATTTTGCCGGACTGCTGCCTGAGTCTCCCACGCATATTCTCGATATGTGTACCGGTAGCGGCTGCATCGCCATTGCCTGCGCCTATGCCTTTCCTGAGGCGCAGGTTGACGCCGTCGACCTCTCCGCTGATGCGCTGGCAGTTGCCGAGCTGAATATCCATCAGCACGAAATGCAGCACCAGGTGACGCCGATACGCTCCGACCTTTTTCGCTCGCTCACAACGCTTCCTTACGATTTAATCGTCAGCAATCCCCCGTATGTCGATGCTGAAGATATGGACGACCTGCCGGATGAATATAGCCATGAACCTGAAATAGGGCTGGCTGCCGGGCAGGACGGACTCGATCTGGTGAAGCGCATCCTGGCGCAGGCGCCGGATTATCTTAGCGCGCAGGGCGTGCTGATTTGCGAAGTCGGCAACAGCATGGTGCATATGATCGATCAGTATCCCGATATTCCCTTTAGCTGGCTGGAATTTGAAAATGGCGGCGACGGTGTTTTCATGTTGACGCGCGACCAGATTGTTGCCGCGCAGCATCACTTTGCTGCATTTAAAGCGTAATCAAAAAAATAACTGAGGCTTGAATGGCTGGTAATACATTAGGGCAACTGTTTCGCGTGACGACCTTTGGTGAGTCTCATGGTGTGGCGCTGGGGGCCATCGTAGATGGCGTACCGCCGGGCATCCCTTTAAGCGAAGCGGATTTGCAGCACGATCTGGACAGGCGTCGTCCCGGCACCTCGCGCTATACCACGCAGCGTCGGGAAGACGATCGGGTCAAAATCCTTTCTGGCGTTTTTGAAGGCGTCACCACCGGCACCAGCATCGGTCTGCTGATTGAGAATACCGATCAGCGCTCGCAGGATTACAGCGCGATCAAAGATCTGTTCCGGCCGGGGCACGCTGATTATACCTACGAACAGAAATACGGCCTGCGCGATTACCGCGGCGGCGGGCGCTCTTCGGCGCGTGAAACCGCAATGCGCGTCGCGGCGGGCGCTATCGCCAAAAAATATCTGGCAGTGCGTTTTGGCGTTCAGGTGCGCGGTTATCTGGCACAAATTGGTGACGTCGCCTGCGAGCTGAAAGACTGGGACCAGGTGGAGCAAAATCCGTTTTTCTGCCCCGATCCCGACAAGCTTGAGGCGCTGGATGCGCTGATGCGGGCGCTGAAAAAAGAGGGCGACTCGATCGGCGCGAAGGTGACGGTGATGGCGGAGAACGTACCGCCAGGCCTGGGCGAGCCGGTATTCGATCGCCTTGATGCCGATCTGGCCCATGCGCTGATGAGCATCAATGCCGTTAAGGGCGTTGAGATTGGCGACGGCTTTGCGGTAATCGGCCAGCGCGGCAGTCAGCATCGCGATGAGATCCGCGCCAGCGGTTTTCAAAGCAACCATGCCGGCGGCATTCTCGGCGGTATCAGCAGCGGACAGCCGGTTATTGCCCATCTGGCGATGAAGCCGACATCCAGCATTACCGTGCCGGGGAAAACCATCACCCGCACAGGTGAAGAGGTTGAGATGATCACCAAAGGTCGTCACGATCCCTGCGTAGGCATTCGCGCTGTGCCGATCGCCGAAGCGATGATGGCCATCGTCCTGATGGATCATTTATTGCGGCATCGGGCGCAGAATGCCGAGGTTAATTCTTCGGTGCCGCGCTGGTAACCCTATGAAGAAATCGCTGTCCGTACTCGCCGCGTTACTGTTCAGCACTTCGCTGCTGGCGGCCACGCCATGGCAAAATATCCGGCAACCCGTCAGCGGGCCGGCCCAGTCGATAGGGGCGTTCGCTAACGGCTGCATCATCGGCGCGCAGCAGCTGCCGCTGAAGTCCAGTAACTATCAGGTAATGCGCCAGGATCAGCGGCGCTACTTCGGTCATCCCGACCTGATTTTGTTTATTCAGCGTTTGAGTAATCAGGTGAAAGGGCTACAGCTTGGCGAGGTATTGATCGGCGATATGGGTATGGCAGCAGGCGGACGCTTCAGCAGCGGCCATGCCAGTCATCAGAGCGGGCTTGACGTTGACATCTGGCTACAGTTACCGAAATCGCGCTGGAGTGAGGCGATGCTGCTGAAGCCGCAGCCGCTCGATTTGGTGAGTGCGGACGGACGTTCCGTTAACCGCAACTGGCAGCCACAGCTTGGCAGCCTGGTCAAACTGGCGGCGCAGGATAGCGAGGTAACGCGTATTTTCGTGGCGCCGGCAATTAAAAAGCAGCTATGCGCCGAAGCGGGGGGCGATCGCGACTGGCTGCATAAAGTACGCCCGTGGTTCGGTCATCGTGCCCATATGCACGTGCGCTTACGCTGCCCGCCCGATAGCCGCGAATGTCAGGAACAGCAGCCGCCTCCTGCGGGCGATGGCTGCGGCGCCGAGCTGGATAGCTGGTTCGCGCCGCCGAAGCCGGGCGCTGCAAAGCCGGTGAAACGTCAGCCGCCGCCGCTGCCTCCGTCATGTCAGGCTCTGCTGGATAAACATCTTCTCTAAGGAAAAACAGCGCAGATGGAATGGTTCATTGTCGGACCTGCCTTACTGGCAGGATTGTTTGCCGTGGCGGTACTGGCCGGCTTTATCGACTCGATCGCCGGCGGCGGCGGGCTGATAACCATTCCTGCGCTGCTGAGTGCGGGTTTGTCTCCCGCGCAGTCGCTGGCGACCAACAAGCTGCAGGCGGTGGGTGGATCCTTTTCTGCCAGCCTCTATTTTGTTCGCAGCGGCGTGGTTAGCCTGGCGACGCAAAAACGCAATATTCTACTGACCTTAATAGGATCGGTTTCCGGCGCTTTACTGGTGCAGCATGTGGACTCCGCCATACTGCGTCAGATATTGCCGCTGCTGGTCATGGGCATTGGCTTTTACTTCCTGCTGATGCCGCGCCTTGGCAGTGAAGACCGCCAGCACCGGCTGTCCGGCGTGCCTTTCGCGTTAGTCGCTGGCGGCTGCGTGGGCTTCTACGACGGCTTCTTCGGCCCCGGCGCCGGTTCATTCTATGCCCTGGCTTTTGTTACGCTGGCCGGTTTTAACCTGGCCAAAGCCACTGCCCATGCCAAGGTGCTTAATTTTACCTCCAACGTTGGCGGCCTGCTGCTATTTATGCTGGGCGGCAAGGTGGTATGGGGCGTTGGCCTGGTGATGCTTTGCGGCCAGGTGATTGGCGCGCGCCTTGGCGCCGGCATGGTGTTGAGTAAAGGGCAGTCTCTGATCCGACCGATGGTGGTGATAGTTTCGGCGCTGATGAGCGCCAAGCTGCTTTATGACAGCCATGGCGGCGTGGTGGCGACCTTTTTACATCGCCTGTTTCAGTAAAAGAACCTTTATTATGCACGGAAGTACCCGTCAGCCTCGGGCGACGGGGCGATTTTGAGAACACACAGATGCAAACCGACCATCATTACCAACAGCTGATTATGCTTTTCGACAGCTGCTTTCAGGACGATTTTCAGACCCGTCTCATTAAGGGAGAGGATGAGCCGATTTATCTTCCTGCGGATGAAACCTCCATCTGGAACCGGGTGGTATTCGCCCACGGTTTCTATGCCAGCGCGCTACATGAGATTTCCCACTGGTGTATCGCCGGGGAAGCGCGGCGCAAGCTGGTAGATTTTGGTTACTGGTATTGCCCGGACGGGCGTGATGCCGGTACGCAAAACGAATTTGAATCGGTTGAAATTAAACCACAGGCGCTGGAATGGTTATTTTGCGTTGCCGCCGGTTTTCCTTTTAACGTCAGCTGTGACAATCTTGACGGTGAATGTGAACCAGACCGCATTGCGTTTCAGCGCCGGGTTCATCAGCAAGTAATGAATTATCTGGAAAAAGGGATTCCGGCGCGTCCGGCTCGCTTTATTGCCGCGCTTCGCGCATATTACAAGACACCCACGCTGACGGCGACGCAGTTTCCCTGGCCGGAAGAGTTGTGTTGAGCTGGGTGTGAAGAACTGAACTGAGGACATTTCATGATTGATGAATTTGAGGCGCGCATTCTTGCTCTGATTGATGACATGGTTGAGCATGCCAGCGACGACGAACTTTTTGCCAGTGGCTACCTGCGTGGTCATTTAACGCTGGCCGTCGCAGAGCTTGAGCAGTCAGGCGAACATACGCCGGAAGCGCTGCAGATTCAGGTGCAAAACAGCCTGCAGAACGCTATCCATGCCGGTGAGCTTTCACCGCGCGACCAGGCGTTAGTCATCGGTATGTGGGACAATCTGTTTGCTCAGGCGCGTCAGATCGCCTGATACTTCAAAGACGTCATCTTTCCGCCTGCGGGTGGGGCGCTGCGGCGTTTCACTCCAGGCGGATTTTTATTGCCCGCAGAGCGGCGCCGGCGTTTTAGCGATGAACCACCGGTTTACCTTTCAGTAATTTTCGCAGCCAGTAGCGGTTCGGATTAAGGGCCGCCAGCGTTTGCGCGTCGAGCGGTATTGGCTCATGGCAGAGCTGCGCCGCCAGGATTTCCGCCGCCAGTGGTCCGCTGCATAATCCTCTTGATCCCAGGGCGCCCAGCACGAAAGCCCCTGCGTGCCACGGTGCCGGCCCGGCCTGGCGCTGGTTGTCCAGCTGCGCCAGATCGGCGTACTGGCGCAGCGTGCGTGCATAATCCGGCAGCGCTCCCAGCATTGGCAGATGATCGCGGGTAGCGCAGCGCACGCCGCAGCGCGCCTCGCCCGCGCTGGCGTCCAGCGTTTGCGTCCACCCGGCCTGCGGCAGGCATTTCTCCAGTCGGGCGATATTATCCAACTGGTCTTCGGCGCTGTATCCGGTTTGCCGGCTGCCGCGATGATAGCTGGCGCCGATACAATGCTGTTGGTGCTGCGGGCTGACCGGCGTCAGATAGCCATCGTAGCAGAGCACCTGCTTTAGCTGGCTTAGCTGTGGGTTGGTCGGCACGTGGCTGACCTGTCCGGCAACCGGATAGACGGGGAGCATTTCACTTTGCGCCAGCTGGTTGAGGCCGGCGCCGTTAGTCAGCACCAGGTTAGCGTGCCGAGCCTGGCCGCCATCGGCAAAATGCAGCAGCCAGCGCGCGCCTTCATCCTCCAGCCTTGTCAGGCTGTGCCGCCAGCGTACTAACAGCCCCTTTTGTTGGGCGCTGTTGATTAATCCGGCGGTCAGCTCGGCCGGACACAGCCAGCCGCCAGCCGGATAATGCATGCCGCCGCAGCCGATGGGTAGCCCCGCCAGTTGGTCTACCTGCCCGGCGTTCACGGCCTGAGCCACCGCAGCGGGTAGCGCCATTTCCAGCATTTTATCGATCTTACGCTGGCTTTTTTCATCCCAGCCGAGCTGCGTTACGCCGCACCACTGGTGTTCAAAGGAAAAATCCAGCGCGTCAAAACAGCGACGGGCAAAGGTAAACGCGGCCGGAAAGAATTGTCCGGACGCCTCATCCTGCGGGTTAAGCAGCGGGTATAGCGCGCCCTGACGGTTGCCGGAAGCGCCTTCTGCCGGCGCGCTGGCGTCGCTGTAGATAGTAACGCGCCGTCCCCGACGCAGCAGCGCCAGCGACAGCAGAGCGCTGGCAATGCCGCCGCCGATAATCGCGATATCGCCCTCGCGGGCGGCAGGGCGCTGATACCAGGGCGTACGCTGTCGCGCCGGGCGCAGCTGGCTTAGCATACCGCACAGCATTTCCCGCTTGTGGCCAAAGCCTTTGCGCTTTTCTACCGTGAAGCCGGCCTGCTGCAGGCCGCGCCGCACGAAGCCGGCAGCGGTAAAGGTTGCCAGAGTGGCGCCTTCTCGTGCCAGGCGCGCCATACAGTCGAACAGGGCTGGCGTCCACATTTGCGGATTTTTCGCCGGCGCAAAGCCGTCAAGAAACCAGGCATCAACCTGATGCTGCAAACTGTCATCAAAAGTATCAATTAGCTGGTTAACATCTCCATACCAGAGATCCAACGTTATGCGGCCGTCATCCAGTAGCAGGCGATGACAGCCCGGCAGCGCTGGCGGCCACTGGCTGAGTAACGCTTTGCTCCAGACGGCCAGTTCCGGCCAGGACTGATGAGCCTGCGCCATATCAGCCGCAGTTAACGGAAACTTCTCACAGCTAATAAAATGCAGACGCTGTAACCTGGCTTGAGGATGGTGCTGGCTAAAATCAGCAAATGACTGGCAAAGGGTGAGGAAGTTAAGGCCGGTGCCAAAGCCAGTTTCGGCAACGGTAAACAGCGAATGAGGATGGCTGGCAAAGCGCGCCGGCAGCTGATTTCCGCCGAGAAACACATAGCGCGTTTCCTCAAGGCCGTTTTGATTGGAAAAATAGACGTCGCCGAAAGCTCGGGAAACAGGTGTACCTTGTTCATTCCAGCTAAGCGATGCCTGTTCGACAGAAAGCTTATTCACAAAATTGACTCTGTTGTCAGGTACTGGCGTGATTCTATCTATGTGAACTAACGCGTGCAAATTTACGCAATAACAGCAGATCGGACTTGTTCAGCGTACAACTGTACGCTAGAGTGCGTCACAGAACCTAACTAGTTGTGGATGAGGTATTGAATGAAACGTGCAGTGATTACTGGCCTGGGTATCGTTTCCAGCATTGGTAATAACCAGGAGGAAGTACTGGCTTCCCTGCGTGAAGGGCGCTCAGGTATTACTTTCTCTCAGGAGCTGAAAGATTCCGGTATGCGTAGTCACGTATGGGGCAATATCAAACTTGATACCACGGGTCTTATCGATCGTAAGATCGTGCGCTTTATGAGTGATGCCTCGGTTTATGCTTACCTCTCCATGCAGCAGGCTATTGAGGATTCAGGCCTTTCTGACGAGCAGTACCAGAACAATCCGCGCGTTGGTTTGATTGCCGGTTCCGGCGGCGGCTCGCCGAGGTTTCAGGTTTTCGGTGCCGATGCGATGCGCGGTCCGCGCGGCCTTAAGGCCGTTGGTCCCTATGTGGTGACCAAAGCGATGGCTTCAGGGGTATCAGCCTGCCTGGCAACGCCGTTTAAAATTCACGGCGTCAACTACTCCATCAGTTCTGCCTGCGCCACTTCCGCCCACTGTATTGGTAATGCGGTGGAGCAGATCCAGCTCGGCAAACAGGACATCGTGTTTGCTGGCGGCGGCGAAGAACTATGCTGGGAGATGGCCTGCGAGTTTGACGCGATGGGCGCGCTCTCAACGAAGTACAACGACGAGCCTGCTAAAGCATCGCGTACCTACGACAATGACCGGGACGGCTTTGTCATCGCCGGCGGCGGCGGAATGGTTGTGGTTGAAGAACTGGAGCACGCGCTGGCGCGCGGCGCGCATATTTATGCCGAGATCGTCGGCTATGGCGCAACGTCAGACGGTGCCGATATGGTGGCGCCGTCGGGTGAGGGGGCGGTGCGCTGTATGAAGATGGCAATGCAGGATCTGGATACGCCGATTGACTACCTGAATACCCATGGCACCTCTACGCCGGTTGGCGATGTGAAAGAGCTTGGCGCCATTCGTGAGGTTTTCGGCGATAACACCCCGGCGCTGTCCGCGACTAAAGCGATGACCGGCCACTCGCTGGGCGCGGCGGGCGTACAGGAAGCTATTTACTCGCTGCTGATGCTAAAGCACAGTTTTATCGCACCGAGTATTAATATCGAAGCGCTCGATGATCAGGCCAAAGGCATGAGCGTTATCACCCAGCCGACTGAGCGTGAGCTGACCACCGTCATGTCTAACAGCTTCGGCTTTGGCGGTACTAACGCCACCCTGGTGATGCGTAAACTGCAGTAGCAGAAGCGCCGCCGGAAATATTAAGGGAGCGCAGCGGCGTTCCCTTTTTTACATCTCCGCTTGCTTGCGGGCGTTTGACAGTATATGGTGCAGGCCGTCGCTATCAGGTGCCTCGCAGTTTGAGCGGCGCTGATACCGTTCTGATTCTGATTTCACAACACTCCCGGTGTTGCGTAAGCGTTCACGTTAACCAACGCACCCACTTTAAGCCCGTAAGGGCAGTAAGGCGGGCGCGTGGGTATTCTGCGTGACAGTCATAATTAACCCTATGGCGCCGCCTTCACAACAAGGAGTATGTGACTGATGTCATCAACCGCTTTTCCCCCGGCAGGGCGGGCAACGCCCATCTTGCACGCATTTCATTTGCCGTATTTCTTACCTATCTGACCGCCGGATTGGCGTTGCCGGTAATACCGCTGTTTGTTCATCAGGAACTTGGCCTGAACAACGTTATGGTTGGCGTCGCCGTCGGGATCCAGTTTTTCGCAACCTTACTTACCCGCGGCTATGCCGGGCGTATTGCCGATCAGTACGGGGCAAAGCGTTCGGTAATACAGGGAATATTCAGCTTTCTGCTGGTGGGTATTGCTTATCTGCTCGCCGGACTGCTGCCGCTGCCCGTTGCGGGTAAATTTGCGCTGCTGGTTGCCGGTCGGCTACTGCTCGGCTTCGGTGAAAGCCAGCTGCTGACCGGCAATCTCGCCTGGGGACTGGGGCTGGTTGGTCCATCGCGCTCCGGCAAGGTTATGTCGTGGAACGGGATGGCGATTTACGGCGCCCTGGCCGCCGGCGCGCCAATAGGCCTGTGGCTGCACGCGATGGGCGGCTTTATGGCACTCAGCGCGGGCTGTCTGGTATTGCCGCTGTTGGCCCTGTTGTTTAACCTGCGGGTGCCAGCCGTTGCCCCGCACGGTGGTCAGCGTCCGTCGCTCTGGCGCGTGGTTGGTCAGATTATGACGCCGGGCCTGGGGCTGGCTTTGCAAGGGACGGGCTTTGCCGTTATCAATACCTTTACCTCGCTCTATTTCGCCGCGCAGCACTGGGATAACGCCGGCTTTACCCTGACGGCTTTTGGCATGGCGTTCGTGCTGATGCGTATTCTGTTTGGCGGTCTGCCGGATAAATTAGGCGGCGGCAAAGTGGCACTGGTTTCGCTGCTGGTCGAAACCGCCGGGCTGCTGCTGCTGGGGTTTGCCAGCAGCGGTTTAATGGCGCTACTGGGCGCGGCGCTGACCGGCTGCGGCTGCTCTCTGGTGTTTCCGGCGCTGGGCGTTGAGGTGGTCAAGCGGGTGGCGCCGCAGGTGCGAGGCACCGCGCTGGGAGCGTTTGCCGCATTTCAGGATATCGCTTACGGCGCCAGCGGCCCGTTGACCGGCGTACTGGCTACTTCGCTGGGCTATGGCTCGGTGTATCTTGCCAGCGCCGTTTGCGCCGCCGCAGGCGTGCTGCTCGCTATCAGGCTGATCGTGCAGACTCCAGCAGCGTCGCCAGCAGGCTGACCGCGACGCCGATCTCCGCTGGCGTCAGGGCGGCATAGCCCAAAATAAACCCCTGACGCCGGTTTTCGTGCTCTAGCGCCAGCGGGGAAAGCGGTATCAGGCTCAATCCTGCCGCCGCCGCCCGCTGGCTGAGCTGTCGATCGTCGGCGTTGAATTTCAGCGTGACGCTTAGCTGTAATCCACCGTGATGGGGATCGATTGCCAGCAAATCACCGCATTTTTCCGTCAGTAACCGGCACAGATGACGTTGCCGGCTGGCATAAAGCTGGCGCATATAGCGCAGATGGGCCGAATAATATCCCCGGTTGATAAATTCGGCGGTCACGGCCTGCATTAGCTGAGCGCTGTGGCCGTCAAGGACGCTGCGTAAGCGGCACAGCGGCTCAACCAGGGCGTCTGGCACCACCATCCAGGCCAGTCTTAGCGAGGGAAACAGACTTTTAGAGAAAGTACCGAGGGTGATCACCCGTTCACTTCGGTCCAGTCCCTGCATCGCCGGCATCGGCATTTCATCGAACCAGAATTCACTGTCGTAATCATCTTCAATCAACCAGCAGTGGTTGAGACGAGCATAGTCCAGCCAGGCCAGCCGGCGCGTCAACGTCAGGGCCACGCCGGTGGGGTATTGATGCGAGGGGGTGAGATAAACCAGACGCGGCGCACTGCGCGCTGCGAGGATTTGTGCGCCTTCATCGTCCAGCCTGAGCCCCTCAAGGCGGGCGCCTGCACAGTAAAAAGCCTGCCGGGCGCCCGGATAGCCTGGGTCTTCCAGCCAGACGCGGTCGTCCGGGTCGAGCAGCAGTAGGGAAAGCATCTGCAACGCTTGCTGGGAACTGGTGAGGATGACGATGTGCTGCGGAGCGCAACGCAGACCGCGGGACTGGTTGAGATGGCGGGCAAGGGCCTCACGCAGAGCCAGCAGCCCCTGCGGATCGCCGTAACCTTGCCAGCCAGATGGCGTACTGCGCATCACCTGCGTACTTAGCTTTCTCCACTGATCGTGGGGAAAGGTGCGGAGATCCGGCGAGCCAGCGGCAAAGGCAACAGGAAGCGGCGGATCCTGACAGCCTCCCGCCAGACTGATTTTTTCTCCACGGGCGGAGAGCGGCAAGGTACCCGTATTTCTGATCGCGGCAGCGGCTCTGGCTGGTGGCAGGGTAATGGCGACAAAGGTGCCGCGACCGGTTTGGCGGCGCAAATAACCTTCACTTTCCAGGCGGGCATAGGCTGCTTCCACGGTGACGCGTGAAAGCGCCAGGTCGGCTGCCAGCTGACGTGAGGATGGCAGCTTTTCATTTAGCCGCAGACTGCCGTTGGCGATCGCCAGACGCAGGGTGGCACACAGCTGTTCGCGGCGGCTGGTCGCCTGTTGGCTGCGGAATAGGCCCAGCAGTGGGGAGCGGGATGCGTTTATCATTGGTCTTATCTTGCTAGCGAAAATGGTCTTATTGTTAAGACCAATGTGCCGTAATATGACGGGGTAATCAACAACAGGAAACCGCTATGTCTCAATCATCGATCGTGTTGCAATATCTTCCGCCGGACGCTCAGGAAAATGCGGCCCGGCTGCGCCATAAGCTAAGTTACTATGCCGACTCATCGGATCTGGCGCAGGATCTTGCCGCCGGTATTGAAACGCTGGTGGTGATCGATACGCGTTCTGCCGCACAGTATCAGGCCGGCCATATTTGCGGCGCGATAAGCTTTCCCCACCGCGAAATGACCGAGGAAACCCTGAGTCGTCTTAACGCCGGCCACGTTTATGTTACCTACTGCGATGGCATAGGCTGTAACGGTTCGACCCGTGGGGCATTAAAGCTGGCGTCAAACGGCTTTAAGGTCAAAGAGCTGATTGGCGGGCTGGATTTCTGGCGGCGGGATAATCATCCGATGGCGCAGGGAGCTGAACCCGGCAGCTGGCCGCAAACGGCCGCGCCGGATTGCGGCTGTTAGAGCAGTATCCAGAAGAGCAGAACAACGACGGCCACAGCGATAAAGAGGCTGAGTAGCGGGCGCTGTGTCGCCGGCTGCATAAAGCCGGGAAGGTAGCTCCATATCGGGGCCACGATCGGCTGCGGCGCGATCGCGCTGTCGGCCAGCCGCTGCTCACGCAAGCGTCCTGCCCGCTGGCTAAACAGTAGCTCCAGCAAAATTTGTGCTTGTGCGCTGCTCAGCGGCGACTGCGGCGTCAGCTGAAATTGTTGGCTCAGGGTATTTTCCAGCAGCCGATGCTCCTCCGGCGCCGGCGGCTGTTTCAGGGACGCTACCAGCAGGTTGAGCGTTGGCGCGCCGTGCTGGCTGAGCGCCTGATGTGTTTGCAGGTATTGCGTCAACAGCGGATAAAGACGCGAAGGTACCGGATCGCCGCTTTGCAGGTTGACCATCTTCAGCATGCTGGTCCAGATTTTAGCCGCAGGCTCACCGGTCGTTGCCGCCAGTTTGGCGATTTGCTGGTTTAATGCCTGATGCTCGGCAGGCAGCAAAGAGCGGTCGGTCGGGCTGTTGAGCTTTGGCTGTGGAATAGCCATCTGGCCGTTTTGCAACATGGTCAGCACCTGACGCAGCTGGTCCGGCGTTAATGCGCTCAGCACGGTGTGACCGAACTGGTGACGGATAAAATCGCTTACCGCCTGGCGATTATTGCCCTGCGGCAGCATGGCCGTCAGCTGCTGCAACAGCTGGCGGGTGCCGTGGCTGGTTTGCGCCTCGTTGAGGCGCGCGTTGAGAAATTGCTCCGCCGCCGGAAAGTGACGCGACAGCAATTCATTGTCATTCTTCACCCCAACCTGATGGCGAATACCTGCCCAGATTTCCGCTGGCTTCAGTGAGCTGATCGCCAGCAGCTTGACGACCAGACGTTCCAGCGAGGTACGTTGAGCGGGGCTCATCGGCTGATCGCCGACGGCGGTTTGATTGCCAGTACGCGACGCGGGGGTCTGCCCGTCAAGCTGAGGGCGATTGCCCGGCAATGGCGCACCAGGGCCACTCAATGGTTGCATGGCAGGATCCTCAGAAAATGGGGCGGTATCCGGGGCGCGCCGGACAAACAAAACAGAGGGCGCTATGATAGCAATCCCGTTGGGTAAGATACAGAGGCGGCGCTGAGGTGAAGGTTAAAAGATTTCAGCGCCGTCGTTGGGGTGAGCGAAGGGTTTTATTCAGCTTCCGCTGAGGTTTTTAATACCTGGCGGCGCAGCGGGGTTTTTAGCGTTTGCGCCAGCCAGACGCCAAACAGCGTCAGACCGCCGCCGATAAAGTGGTAGCTGTGCAGCTGTTCGTGCAAAAAGATGACGGCGATGACGGCGGTAATGATCGGCATCAGATTCATAAACAGCGAGGTATTACTGGCGCCGAGGCGCATTACGCCCTGAATCCAAAGATAAGGGGCAATAAGCGACGCGCCAAGCCCGGCAAACAATACCAGTGGGATATTATCAGCGTTCAGGCTGACATCAGGCGCCCGTAGAAAGCCGGGCAGCAGCAGCAGTACGCCGAAAAAAATTTGCATATACAAACTTTGCCAGTTTGGCAGCGTTAGCGACCAGCGCTTAGTCAACACCCCGTACAGAGCATATGAGGCTGAGGCAACAAACATCATCATCTCGCCTTTACCTAATCCGTGTTGTAATAAACGCAGCGGGTCGCCGGCGCTGACCAGCCACACTAACCCGGCGAAGGAGATGACGCTGCCAAAGGCGATGCCGCGCGTCGGCGCCAGGCGCAGTACCACGACGCTCAGCAAGACGGTCAGCAGCGGAATCAACGCGTTCAGAATCCCCATAAACAGCGCACTGACGCTATGGGCGGCGTAGTAGGCCAGGCTCTGATAGAGCACCATGCCCAGTAGCCCCAGAACAAACAGCCGCCACCAAACCCGGCGAATTTCATGGCGATGGCGCCAGACGCCGGGAAGCGCGACGGGCGTTAATGCAATCAGCGCCAGTAGCCAGCGATAAAATGAGATGGCGGCCGGGTCAATCGCCGTCGCGGACAGTTTGCTGACAATCGCGTTTATCGACCAGATAAAAACCGCCAGCAGGGGAAAAAGAAAGTTCATGGGTCACCTGATACAACGTTTATCAGCCTGCATTCTAACTTGTCTTATTATCTGTAGATAATTAAAATCAGACAAAATCAACGCTGAATATGACAATGGCTGAGCAACGTACCTTTCACGCCGTCGCGGCGGATGAAGCGCAAACGGTCTTTTTCCGCTACGAGCGCGTTAACGCGCAAACTGAATATCTTCCTCATCACCATCCCTGGGGGCAGGTGATTTTCGTGCGCGATAATATTCTGGAGATTTTCATCGCCGGCCAGCGTTTGCTCACGCCGGCAGGTTATCCGGTATGGGTGCCACCTGATATGGAACACGCCAGTTATAATCGTAAACAGGCACATTTTCGCACTTTCAACATGCCGTCAGAACTTTGCCGTCAGATGCCGCCGCAGCCCTGTTTGCTGAAGGTTAACGAGGTTGTCACGGCGATTATTGATGAGTGCTCCGCACGTCATATGCTTACCCCGCAGACGGCGGAGGAGCAGCGGCTTTGCCTGGTGCTGTGCGATCAGCTGCAGCGCGCGCTCCCGCAAAAAAGCTACTTGCCAACCAGCCAGGATAAGCTGCTGGCGCCGGTATTAAAGGCATTGGAGGCCAATCCTGCCGACAGTACCACCCTGGCGCAGTGGGCAAAAAAGGTGTTCACAACCGAGCGCACCCTGGCGCGCCGCTGTCAGTCTGAGCTGGCCATGGGCTTTAGCGAGTGGCGCCAGCGGCTGCGTTTTTTGCACGCGATTTCACTGCTGGAGCGGGGATTAACCGTACAGGATACGGCGCTGGAGTTGGGTTATAGTTCCGCATCAGCGCTGATCGTCATGTTTCAGCAGCAGGCAGGTACCACGCCCGAACGCTACCGGTGCCGGACGCAAAAAGAAATTGAGTAACGACTGTAGGGTTAACTAATCCTGCCTGTGTGGCATTATCCGCCACCTGTTTTCCACCATCAGGACGCAATCTGTGAAAATTTTGGTTGATGAAAATATGCCTTACGCCCGTGAACTGTTTAGTCGCAGCGGCGAGGTGACAGCAGTTCCCGGACGTTCAATCCCCGAGGACGCGCTTCAGCATGCCGACGGGCTGATGGTGCGCTCGGTAACGAAAGTTAATCAGGCACTGCTGGCGGGTACGCCGGTGAAGTTTGTCGGCACCGCAACGGCCGGAACCGATCATATTGATGAATCGGCACTGGCGCAGCTGGGCGTGGCGTTTTCCGCCGCGCCGGGCTGTAACGCCATCGCGGTGGTTGAATACGTGTTTTCCGCGCTGTTACTGCTGGCCGAACGCGACGGCTTTGCACTAACCGATCGCACCGTTGGCATTGTGGGCGTTGGCAACGTCGGTGCGCGCTTGCAGCAGCGTCTGCAAGCATTGGGGATCCGCACTTTGCTTTGCGATCCGCCACGGGCAGACCGCGGTGACAGTGAAAGCTTTCAGGATCTTGATAGCCTGATTGGCGCTGCTGACATTCTGACTTTCCATACGCCGCTCTATAAAGAGGGGCCTTACCGTAGCTGGCATCTGATGGATGAAGCGCGTCTGCAGGCGCTGAAGCCCGGCGCTATTCTGATTAACGCCTGCCGCGGGCCGGTGGTGGATAATGCGGCGCTGCTGCGGGTATTGCAACAGCGCCGCGATCTCAGCGTCGTGCTTGACGTCTGGGAGCCGGAGCCGGCGTTATCGGTAGCGCTGCTGGCGCGCGTGGATATTGCGACCGCGCATATTGCGGGCTATACCCTTGAAGGCAAAGCGCGTGGTACCACCCAAGTCTATGAGGCCTGGAGCGCATATCTTGGCAAACCGGATCCGGTGGCGCTGGATTCGCTGCTGCCGGTTGCTGATTTCTCGACTATTGAGCTGCACGGCCCTCTCGAACAGTCAACGCTGAAACGTTTGGTCCATCTGGTGTATGATGTGCGCCGCGATGACGCGCCGCTACGCAAAGTGGCCGCTATCCCCGGCGAGTTTGACCGCTTGCGCAAGAACTATCAGGAGCGCCGCGAGTGGTCGTCATTGCACGTAACGTGCGATAATGAACATATTGCTTCGCAGCTCAGAGCCTTAGGCTTCAGCGCGGCTGCGCGCTAAATTATACCGGCCGGGTGCCGGGAAAAGTCTGAATCCAGGGCGGTGAATATCACCGCCTTCTGTTTTTAAGTTACTGTCTGGAGTTATTACCATGTCTGACGGCTGGAATATCGCGCTGTTGGGCGCCACGGGCGCCGTAGGAAGAGCGTTAATTGAGCAACTTGCTGAACGTCAATTTCCAGTAGGTGAACTCTGGCTGCTGGCCAGCGAGCGCAGCGCCGGTGAAACGATACGTTTTGACGGGCGTACGCTGCGGGTCAGCGATGTGCAAGGATTTGACTGGTCGCAAGCACAGCTGGCCTTTTTTGTCGCCGGCAGCGAAGCCTCGGCGCGCTATGCCGAAGAGGCAGCCGAGGCTGGCTGTCTGGTCATCGACAGTAGCGGGCTGTTTGCCCTTGAACCCGACGTGCCGTTGGTGGTGCCGGATGTCAACCCGCAGGCGCTGGCTGATTACCGCAATCGTAACATCATCAGCGTGGCCGACAGTCTGACCTGCCAGCTGCTCAGCGCAATAAAGCCGCTGATCGATGAGGCCGGGCTGGGACGCCTGCAGGTGACCAGCCTGCTTGCCGCTTCGGCGCATGGCAAAGCGGCGCTGGATTCGCTGGCCGGGGAGAGTGCCCGCTTGCTGAATGGCGTGCCAGCAGAGGCGCATTTTTTTGGCCGCCAGCTGGCCTTTAATATGCTGCCGCTGGCGCCGGATGCGGAAGGCAGCGTGCGCTATGAGCGCATTATCGTTGAGCAGGTGCGCAAAGTATTACAGGACGAAGGCCTGCCGATCGCGACCAGCACCGTGCAGGCGCCGGTGTTTTATGGTAACGCGCAGATTGTTCATCTGGAAAGCCTGCGCCCGCTGTCCGCTGCGGAAGCGCGCGAGCTTTTGCTGCGCAGCGAAGAGATCGGGCTGTCGGAAGAGTCTGATTATCCTACCCAGGTAACAGATGCTTCAGGCAATGCACAGCTAAGTATTGGTAATCTACGCAACGATTACGGTATGCCGGAACTGTTGCAGATGTGGACGGTGGCGGACAACGTTGTGTTCGGGGGCGCGCTGATGGCGGTAAAAACAGCTGAGAAGCTGGTTCAGGAGTATCTGTATTGATAGCTGAAGTGCGGGAAACCGCAGCGCCGACAGGCTATAAAATCGCGCTGGGAGTGGAATACGATGGCAGCCATTATTATGGCTGGCAGCGTCAGCAGGAAGTGGCCAGCGTACAGGCCTGCCTTGAGCAGGCGCTATCAAAAGTGGCTAATCATCCGGTCACGGTGTTTTGTGCCGGGCGTACCGATGCCGGCGTGCATGGCACCGGGCAGGTAGTACACTTTGAAACGCAGTCGCAGCGGGCTGATGGCGCATGGACGTTAGGGGTGAATGCAAATTTGCCGCAGGATATCGCCGTGCGCTGGATGAAGCCGGTGGACCCGAATTTTCATGCCCGCTTCAGCGCTACCGCACGTCGTTACCGCTACATTATTTATAATCACAGGCTGCGCCCGGCGGTGCTGGGGCGTGGTGTAACGCATTTCTATCATCCTCTGGATGCAGAAAAAATGCACCGTGCGGCACAATGCCTGCTGGGAGAAAATGATTTCACTTCTTTCCGCGCGGTTCAGTGCCAGTCACGCACACCCTGGCGTAATCTGATGTTCATCAATGTCCGCCGCTACGGCAGCTACGTGGTGGTGGATATTAAAGCCAATGCCTTTGTGCATCATATGGTGCGCAATATTGTTGGCAGCTTGCTGGAAATTGGCTGTGGTAATCAGCATGAAGGCTGGATGGCAGAGCTGCTGGCGGCAAAAGATCGCACGCTGGCGGCGGCGACAGCGTCAGCCGCAGGGCTTTATCTTGTCGCGGTTGATTATCCTCAGCAGTTTGCATTACCACACTCCCCAATGGGGCCGCTGTTCCTCGAAGATTAACGCCAGAGGGTAAGAAGGATGTTCGCATGGAACTGATTCATCAGTTGATAGATTTTATATTGCACATCGATGTCCATTTACAGGCCATGGTGGCGCAGTATGGCATCTGGATTTACGCCATTTTGTTTCTGATCCTGTTTTGTGAGACCGGGTTGGTCGTGACGCCATTTTTGCCGGGAGACTCACTATTGTTTGTCGCCGGCGCACTGGCAGCAGTGCCAAATAGTACGCTGGACGTCCATCTGATGGTGTTTTTACTGTGCGTTGCTGCTATCATTGGCGATGCGGTCAATTACACCATTGGCCGCCTGTTTGGTGAGCGGCTGTTCAGTAATCCCGACTCAAAAATCTTTCGCCGCAGCTATCTGGATAAAACTCATCAGTTTTATGAACGCCACGGTGGTAAAACCATCATCCTGGCTCGCTTTGTGCCGATCGTCCGGACCTTTGCGCCATTTGTCGCCGGAATGGGTAAAATGACCTACCGCCACTTTGCGCTGTATAACGTCACCGGCGGCATTCTGTGGGTGGTGCTGTTTTCTTATGCCGGTTATTTCTTTGGCAACCTGCCGGGCGTTCAGGAAAATATTCACTATCTGATTGTCGCGATTATCCTGATATCGGTACTGCCGGGTGTTATTGAAATCTGGCGTCATCGACGCGCAGCGAACCGCCAACAGAAGGCGCGGTAAAAGACCGCTAAATCTTCATATCTGAGCTGATTGCCATCGCCCCATTATATGGGGCGATGGCATTTCATTACTCATGAACTAAGTGTATTGCTGAGATGGAACTTTATTAATTTATACTCATGCAGGAATCATCTTATGTGAGAAATATTGATTTAATGATCATTTAAATAGCCTGATTATTATTAATGCAATAAATATTATGCTGATTGCTATTTTAATTTTTATTTAAAATAATATTTTTAAAAACAATAAATTAGCTATTATTTAAGCGTAGTTCCCACACTTTTACTATCAGTTTTATAAAACGGACTATAATCCAGTTGCTATTGGTAAATAGGGCTAATTAATTAATCGAGGGAATAAAATGGAACTTACTTCTGATATGGCATTAACAAGACGAATTTCCTGGGGCAGCATTATTGCTGGTATTTTTACCGTTATGGCGGTGTCATTGTTGTTATCATTACTCGGTACCAGTTTAGGTATGGCGATGATATCACCAAAGTCGGATGATATTGTTAACGGTGCTGATACCACGGCATTAATCTGGACGCTGGTCTCATTACTTATCAGTCTGGCCTGCGGGGCTTTTATTACCGGTCGGCTTGCCGGCGTAGACGGAATAATTCACGGTTTCCTCGTCTGGTCCACTTCACTTATTATTGCTGCCGTTCTTGGCTTTGCCGCTATTGGCGGAATTATCAGTATGGCTGGCAGCGCCATTGGTTCTGTCGCTTCCTTTAGCGGGAATGTTGCCAGCTCAGCTGCTCAGGCGGGTGGTAAAGGCCTTTCCTCACTGACTGACAATGTTTTTAATCAGCTGAGTATTAACACCGATGTTGATGAGATGAATACAGACCAAAAGATAACTAATGCGCTGAAGAAAAGCCATATTGAGACCCTGCAACCAGATTATCTCAAATCTCAGCTTCAGGCCGCTAAAGACGATACCGCCGGGGCAATAAAAGAGATTGCGGTATCTCCGGAGCAAAGCGATACAATTATTGCGCAACTATTGGAAAATTTAAAACAACGTAGTCAGAAAATCGCCACTTCAATTGACAAGAAACAGGTCACGGAGGCATTAACCGCCAATGACCTGATGGATTCGCAACAGGCACGGCAGGCCGCAGATAACTTTATTGCAGCCAGAGATAAAACGATTAATCAGGTTACGCAGCGTCTTGATAAATTAGAGCAGGATATCCGTGCTGCGAAAGCGAATTATGCCGAAATGAAACAGCAGGCAAAAGAAAAAGCGGATGCAGCAGTTAAAGCGATGGCTCGCATTGCTTTCTGGTCATTCGTTGGATTGCTGATTGGCGCTATTATAAGCAGCGTCTGTGGATTCTGGGGCGTGAATACCCACCCCCATTACAAAAAATTGCGGGCCTGAGCGAAGCAATACTCATAGTGCCAGATAGATAAAGTTAATGTTTATGGTTATACGGCGATAAAACCGTATCAATAAGCCTGACAAGATGTGCGGGTAAGCCATTGCCCGCAGACTGAACAACGGCTGGTAGCGCGTATATCTGTTGGTCTGCGCCTTATTCAGCCAGAAACCTTCCTTCTAACGGGTAAAATAGCTCAAACTGACTGCTGAGCTATTCTACCTGCCTCACTATCTCCCACGACCAGGTTTCAAACTGTCTTAGTCTCACTGATTCAGCCTGCAAAATGACAGCAGTCACCTATACGCAGGCCGCCGCAGCGGTAACAAAACCGGGTGATTTATGGTGTAATGGCAGCTAAATATTAGTAAAAAAATCAAGGTAACTTACCGATTTATATAGCGTTGATAGCGTTATCGTGTTCTGCATTCATCTTACCCTCTGGCGTTGCACCCTCAGATACATTCACAGGGATTTCCCCAGATAGGGGCTATTAGACGTCAACTACTCAGGCCGGTACGCGTCAACTATTCTGGCCGCCTTTCAGTTACTTCTTAACTGACTGCTGGGTTACTGCTTTCGACGTTTTCTTTCTGTAGCTTTCTCCTGTTACCTCGA
>NZ_MRUL01000012.1 GCF_002006995.1 Izhakiella australiensis
TCGCGGAATTCAGGCGAATGCTGCTTACGGGGGTTCTTACTGGTTGATACGGATTTTGTCATGTGAGCTACCTCTGGTTGAGAGTTTACTCACTTAGTCGCGTGTCCACTAATGGTGGGTAAGATCAATTATCATCCATACGCATCCAGCCACCACTTTCTTCTTCACCGGCATTTACCACCCCTTCGGCATAAGGAATATAAAGCTCAAGCTTATTATCCGGAGAGTTTTTCCCGGAAATAACGATATGATTACGTGCAGAAGCAGGGGCAATACCGACAATACCTGAAGCAGGTGTCCATCTCCATGCCACATTCGCGCCTTCAGTACTAACCCTGGCAGTAGCAACACGTGCGTCTCCATTTAACTGCCCGGCAAACAGATTCGTTTCTGGCGTAATGGCTGCACTTGAAATTACCGTTTCATTAAAAACCAGATCGGCAGTAGCAGTATTAATGCTGCCATCAATCACCGCCGCCTGAGCGACATTGATACTGCCTGCTACTAACATAATAGCCAGAGAGATTTTTTTCATTTCATTAAAGGTATTCATAATAATCAATCCTGATTGGTTAAATTAATTTTTCGTTGAAATGCGTTATTCACATTTACTTGTAACAACGATATTGCATTTATTTTTTTGCTTACCGTCTGTCATGGGTTGGCATACTACCCAGAGTTGCTACATTTTGTTTTGAAATTTCACTGATTAATTTAACCATTTGAAATATATGAAATTTTAATTTGTAAAGATGAATTTACTCATGATAAAAGCGATCTTTTTTAATAATTCAGCATTCATTTCTTAATCTGATCATAAAAAATAAAGCAGTTTCAGAGAGGCAACGCAGAGAGGTAACCAATAAAAAAATGAGAAAAAGCTTTATGGCGTGAGAATAGTGAGTGTGAGATACAGCCTGGGTGCAGAATATCGCCGTCTGAAAAGGGCGTTTCTCCTTCATCAGATGCGTCCAGTCGCAAAACATTCATTACGGAGTCAGTGTAGATAAGCCTGAACCTGATGCCCGCAAGCAATAATGGGCCGTAACGCAACGGCCCATTACTTTACATTTAACCTTCTTCCGCCGGATCCTGTACCACCAGGCTACCATTGCGCCGTTCAATGATCATGGTTTGCGGCGCTGACAGTGCAATGCCCTCTTTACGCAAGCGAGTCAGAATATCAAATAGCAGATCGCTTTTAGCGCCTGAAACCTGACGCGGCGTTGACACGTTGCCGGTCACGCTGAGGGTAATACCGGAAGGCGTCAGATCTTTAAATGAAACCGACGGTTCCGGATTTTCCAGAATCCGCTCGTTTTCGCTATAAACATCCAGCAGCAGCTGGCGCACCTGCGCCGGGTCGATATCCAGCGGAAAAGTCAGGGTAATGGTCGCCACGCCCTGGGCATTACCCATGGTGGCATTGCGCACGTTTTGTGAGATCAGCTGTGAGTTAGGCACAATCACCGTGGATTTGTCAGACAGCTGAATTTCCGTAGCGCGCACGTTAATACGCCGGATATCCCCTTCGATGCCGCTGATGCTGACCAGATCGCCCACCTTCACCGGCCGCTCGGTTAACAGGATCAGGCCGGAAATAAAGTTTTTAACGATCTCCTGCAGGCCAAAACCGATACCCACCGACAGTGCGCTGACGATCCACGCCAGCTTATTCCACTGCAATCCCATAATTGACAGCGTCAACAGGATCACCAGCACATAGCCGATATTGCTCATCAGGGTAATCAGCGAAACCCGCATGCCGATATCCAGCGAGGTTTTTGGCAGGAAGTCATGCTCCAGCCAGCGTCGCAGCGAACGCAGCACGTAAATGCCAACCACCAGGCAAATCAGCGCGTTGACCACGTGAGCCGGGACAATATCCAGCGACTCCAGTCCCTTACCGCCCCAGAACTCAATGGCTTTTTGCACCAGCTCAATCGGCGTTGAGCTGCTGAAAGTACCGTTTAGCACCGCCATGGCGGCAATCATCACCAGCAGCGTTTTACCCAGACCGGAGAGCAGCGATGCTGCCTGGCCAAGATAGCGTTCGTCGATATTGAGCGAGGCCTGAATACGCTTACCGCTGGGGTTATGGGTGGAGAACAGGCTTTCACAACCATCGACCACCAGCTGGCTGAGAATATAGAACGAGCCAAAAACAATGCCAAACCACACCAGCTCATAGCTGAGAAAGCGCGCCAGGGTGACGTAGCCGATAACCAGAGTCGCCAGGATGGCGATACCCACCAGGGTGATGGCCATCTGGATCAGGCCAACCAGCGTTGAGCGCGCTTCCGGCGTCTCTCCCTGCTGCACCATACGTCGGCGCACGCGGTTGCTGCGAAAGCTAATGGAAAGCGCCGTCCAGCCGATCAGCAACGCAGTCAGACCGTTGGCGAAAACCGTGGTATTAATGCTGGCGTTAGCGCTGATATTGAAGCTTTCGATGGTCTGGAAAACGAAAACCAGCGCGGCCGTCAGCGGCGGAAACGGCTTTAACGCCAGCGCCACCGGGTTAGATATCGATGGCAAGCGCCAGGAAGGCCGGCGGGTTGATAAAAACGCCCTCCCCAGTCCGGCAATCAAACCGCAGAGAATGCTTAGCCGCACCAGGCGCTCAGCAAAATCCCGCACGTCATCTGACACCTCGCCACGACGGGTAAAGGCCATTTCCAGACAGCTGAAGGCAACCACCAGCGTCGCCAGCGTTGTCAGTGCCACGGCGGCTGCAAGAAAACTTCGGCGCAGGCGTCCTTCGGGCAGCTTGTGAATGCCGACCCACGCGAGAAATTGCTCCATGTAGCGACGGCCAAACGACGCGACCAGCAGGCCCGCCACCAGCCATAATGTCGTCCCGAAGCGCCAGCCTGGCTCCCAGGAAAGCGCGGCCGTTGCTTTCAGTTCGTCAACAAAGTCGCTGATTTTACTGCTGTCTTCCTGCGGAGCATTAAACAGCGGCGCCCAAAATTTAGCGCCGAAAATGCTGCCGGCATTCAGTGCCAGCTGGGTTTTTAACGCATCGCGACGCAGGTTAACGATCTGGGTCGAAAGGTTAATAGCACCGCTCTTAATCGCCTCAGCCTGCTTGATCTGATCGTCAAGCTGCTGCATCTGGTTGGTCAGCTTTTTACGCTTGCTGGTAACCTCAGCGGTTTCCTTCACGCCGCTGTCCGCCTGCGGTGCCGGACCAAGCACGCCAAGCTGAGTTTTCAGTTGGGCTTTTTGCGGCTGTAAAGCCTGCCCCAGGGTATCCGCATCCGTCGAAAGTTGCAGCGTCAGTTCGTTAAGCGCGCTGAGCTTGCCTTCGCTATTTTCCGCCGAAACCTGCTGCTTAATCTTATCCAGCACTTTCTGCATTTTTGGCAGTTCAACCGTTGGGTTGACTTTCACTGCCTGTTCGCTGCTTTGCGCATTAGTATTATCACTATCATCCGCCAGCGCAGCCAGCGGCGTGAGCGTTACCAACGCCAGCAGAGATACCCGAAGAAACCCTAACCACCAGGACATAGCGTTATTTCCCATTGCTGACATCCGCGACCCCGTGACAAACCGTATCGCGAATAAATTTTGCGCGCTAGTTTATGCCGCTCCGGTCAGCAGTGCTATAAGAATTCTTGATGAAATCAGCTAAAAAATCATCGCGTTTTCCTATGATGCACGGGGCGGCGCAGTGTGTCACATTACGCTGAAAGATTAATACGGAAACGCCATGGACACCTCTGCAATAAATACCCTCGTCCGCCCGCTGGTTGCGGCAGATATTCCGGCCATTACCGCCCTCTATGACTGGCACGTTCGTCACGGCTGCGCCTCTTTCGAAGAAATCCCTCCCGGCGTCGATGAAATGCAGGCGCGGGTGGCAAAGGTGTTGGGATTAGGTCTTCCCTGGCTGGTGGCGGAAATAGATAACCGGGTGGTGGGTTACTGCTATGCTGCGGAATATCGTCCGCGCCCGGCGTATCGTTTTACCGTTGAAAGCTCGGTTTACGTGGCGGCCGATCTTGGCGGGCGCGGTATCGGACTGGCTCTAATGCGCCAGCTGATCGCCCACTGCGAACGGGGGCCATGGCGTCAGATGCTGGCAGTGATTGGCAACGGCGAGCAGAATGCAGCCTCGGTAGGGCTGCACCGGCGGATGGGATTCGTCACGGTCGGCACGCTAAAAGACGTCGGCTTCAAGCTCGGCGACTGGCGCGATACCTTAATTATGCAGCGGGCGCTGGCAACAGCCTAACGCCCGCCCCCGGAAGCTGAAACTTACTCCACCGCCTGCGCGCCTGCGCTACGGGCGCTGAGCACCTCGGCGGCTTTCGATTTACGATAGCTCAGCGCCGCCGCCGGCACCGGCGCGGCTTTCCCGGTTTCCATCCAGTCGCGAATGCGGTTGGCATCGGCAAAATGCGTATATTTACCGAACGCATCCAACACCACCATCGCCACCGGCTTACGATTCATCACCGTGCGCATCGCCAGGCAGTGCCCCGCTTCATTGGTAAAACCGGTTTTAGTCAGTTGGATAGTCCATTTCTCGTTATAAATCAGATGATTGGTATTACGAAACGGCAACTGGTAAGCCGGATGGCTAAAGGTCGCGGTGTCTTCATGAGTGGTACTTAGCTGACCAATCAGCGGATAGCGTTTGGTGGCCTGCAGAAGTTTGATTAAATCGCGCGCGGTTGAGACATTCTGCAGTGACAGGCCGGTAGGCTCAACATAGTGAGTACGCGTCATGCCAAGCGATGCGGCCCTGGCGTTCATCGCGTTGATAAACGCCGCATAGCCGCCGGGATAGTGCGCCGCAAGGCTGGCGGCCGCCCGGTTTTCCGAGGACATTAACGCCAGCAGCAGCATATTTCTGCGGCTGATCTGGCTATTGAGCTTAACGCGAGAGAAGACGCCGCGCATCTCCGGCGTATTGCTGATATCAACGGTCAGCATTTCATCCAGCGGCTGGCGCGCATCAAGCACCACCATCGCCGTCATCAGCTTGGTAAGTGAAGCGATGGGACGAATGCGATCGGGATGACTTTCAAACAGCACTTTGCCGCTGTTGGTATCGACCACCATCGCGCTGCCCGACGCGATTTGCGGCTGCGCAACAGGGGCAACATCTTCGAGTTTAGTGCGGGCGGCTGCCGGGTTAAACAGGGCCGGTGCAGAAAGCACCAGCGTCAGAGCGATTAGCGAAAAGCGACTTTTTGCAGACATTAAATTAACCGGTTAGCATCAATTAGGGATCAGATACGCGCCGCACTTTACCCTCGGTAACGGCAGGCTTTGCATCATATCCTGTTCTCCGGCGGTTTTCCTCCCCGCAAAAATATTTTCACTCGTCAGCTCAATTGCCGCCGCCGGGCGGCGGCAAATCGAATTACATCAACAGGTAACCATAGCCCCAGATAACCACGGTTAGCGCCAGCAGCACTTCCAGCACCAGCACGCCAATCGCCAGCGTCGAACCCGAGAAACGCAGGCTCTCTTCCCGATCAATGTTAAGAAACAGCGGGATGCCGACAAACAGCAGATAGCCGGTATAGATCAGCGCCGCGGCGCCAACCAGAACGCACAGCCACACCAGCGGATAAAGCGCCACGATACCGCTGATAAATAGCGGCGTTGCGGTGTAGCCGGCAAAAACCGTACAGCGCGCCAGATCAGGGCGCTGCGGATAGTCGCGCGCCATCCAGTAGATAACTCGCCCCATCACCGCTACCCCGGCCATGATCAGCAGATAAAACAGCGCCGCCAGCGCCAGCGCGTTGAGCCATTCTAAACGTACCGTCTGCACGGCGCCTAAATCCCAACCCAGCTGAGTGGTGCCGATAAACGCACAAACGACCGGAATCGCCGCCAGCAGCAAAACATGGTGAGTATAGTGATGTGAAACCGATTCGTTCTCTTGTTTGATGTCGCGCATCTCACGACCCGGATGCGCCAGAAGACCCCAGACATGGTTCATAAAACGCTCCTTACCAACAAACACCGGAATGCATTTATCACCATCGACAGCATGATGTGAACTCTTTAAGTATAATGGTGTTAATCGATTACGTGTCTTTCTGGCTGTTTTTTGTGCTAACTGATTAACATAAGGGAAGAAAAAACCGATCGGCCGCAGCGGTATTCTGACAGCAGAACGAACGGAGGATGGATGCATTTCAATATCAGCCAGCTAATTGAACAATATGGTTATCTGGCACTTTTTTTAGGCTGCATTGCCGAAGGGGAAACCTTTACCTTACTCGGCGGCGTGGCCGCCCATGAAGGATTACTTCATTACGGCTGGACGATATTGGTAGCAATAATTGGCGGCATTATCGGCGATACAGTGCTTTATTTCGTCGGCCGTCACTATGGTGATCGCATCCTGAGCCGCTTCAAAAAACATCGGCTAAAAATACGCAAAGCGCAGCGGCTGATACATAAGTATCCCACCTGGTTTGTTATCGGCGTACGCTTTATGTACGGCCTGCGCATCGTTGGCCCGATAATCATCGGCGCCAGCCACCTCAAGCTGCGGCGCTTTCTGCCGCTGAACGTACTCGGCGCTATCATCTGGGCATTTATTTTCGTCTCCCTCGGTTACGCCGGGGGGGAGTTCATCGGTCCCTGGCTGCATAAATTCGACCACCAGCTGAAATATCTTTTCTGGCTGGTGTTGGTGATTATCATCGCGCTGATACTGCGCTGGCTGTGGCGCGATCGTCGAAATAATAACGCTAACGCCGAAGAGGACGATTAACGCAGCGCATCGGCGCCACTGAGTGGCGCCAGAATATTATGCGCCAGCAGGTCGGCTGAAAAGTATCGCCCCGATGCCGGTTTTAGCGAAACGCGTCAATGCGGTCTGTCTATAGTTAATTGAGATAAATCATCTGCAACGCGCTAAGGGGCACGGAATGAGTGAGGTAAAACGTCATATTGGCGATCACGGCGTGATTGGTGATTTACGCACCTGCGCGCTGGTCGCCAACGACGGCACCATAGATTATCTTTGCTGGCCGGATCTCGACAGCCCGTCGGTGTTCAGCGCGCTGCTGGACAGCGATAATGCCGGGCTATTTAGCATCGCCCCCGAATGGGACAGCGCGCGCCGCCAGCAAATTTACCTGCCGGACAGCAATATTCTACAAACGCGCTGGTTAGGGGAACAGGGCGTGGCCGAGCTGACCGATTATATGCCGCTGTGCCAGCGGGAAGACCGGCTACCGCGCATTGTCCGCCGGATTAAGATGGTTCAGGGCGAGGCGCATATCACCCTGCGCTGTGCGTCGGTGCATGATTACGCCAGAGCAGCGACTAAACTGAGTTTAACGCAGGAATACGCTGATTTCGCCACCCCCGGTCAACCGACGCTACGCTTGCAATCGCCGGTTAAGCTGAGCCAGGACGGCCAGGCTGCAACGGCACGCTTTACGCTAAAAGCCGGAGAATCAGCAGAGTTTGTCTTCGGCGCGGCGGAAGATCCGGCGCTGGCGAACGACGCCAGCGACCTTTGTTTTCACGACACGCTACATGCCTGGCGACGCTGGAGTCAGCAAAGCACCTATCAAGGACGCTGGCGCGAAATGGTCAACCGCTCGGCGCTGGTGCTGAAGTTACTCACCTCATGGCAACATGGTTCTATCGCCGCCGCCGCAACCTTTGGCCTGCCGGAAGAGTTAGGCGGCGAACGCAACTGGGATTACCGGGCCTCGTGGATCCGCGACGCGTCTTTCAGCATGTATGCCTTAATGCGCCTCGGCTATGTTGATGAAGCCCGGCACTTTACCCACTGGGTGGCAAGCTGCGTTGAAAATAGCCATCAGGATGTGGAAAAGCTGCAGGTGATGTACCGACTGGATAGCGGCACCGACCTACAGGAAAGCACGCTGGATAACCTCAGCGGCTATGCCGGATCGCAGCCAGTGCGTATCGGCAACGACGCCTGGCGCCAGTCGCAGCTGGATATCTACGGCGAGCTGATGGATGCCATCTACCTCGCCAATAAATATGGCGAAGCGATTTCCAATCGCGGCTGGATGCACGTTAGCAAGATGATCGACTATTTGTGCGAAAACTGGCAGCAGCCCGATGCCGGGATTTGGGAAATGCGCGGTGAGCCAGAACATTTCCTGCACTCCAGATTAATGTGCTGGGTAGCGCTGGACCGGGCGATCCGCCTGGGTGAAAAGCGCTCACTGGCGATGCCTTATCAACGCTGGAGCGATGTGCGCAATCAGATTCGCAGCGATATCTGGCAAAACTTCTGGAACCCCGAGCTGGGACATTTTACCTCGACCCGCCACGGTCATTATCTTGATGCCTCGATGTTGCTAATGCCGCTGGTGCGCTTTGTCGGCGCCACCGATCCCGACTGGCTGGCCACGCTGGATGCGATTAAAGCCAAGCTGGTTAATGATGGCATGGTGCGGCGCTACGATATTAAAGAAACCCCGTCAGACAAGCTGAACGGCGGAGAAGGCTCGTTCGTCGCCTGCTCGTTCTGGTATGTCGAATGCCTGGCGCGCGCCGGCCGCATTGACGAAGCGCACTTTGAATTTGAAAAGCTATTAAATTATGCCAATCCGCTGGGGCTGTATGCCGAAGAGTTTACCGTTCGCGGTTTCGCCCTTGGCAATTTTCCTCAGGCGCTCAGTCATCTGGCGCTGATCAGCGCCGCGTTTTTTCTCGACCGTAAGCTGAGCGGTGACGATCCTCTCTGGCAGCCCTGAGTAAGGCCGGGCCCGGTTGTGCAGCGGCGCCGGCCAGCCAATCGTGCTGTCTGAAGGTGATAATACGTAAAGATAATTCAAACAAACAAAATGCGGGTTTATTCCCGGCGCATTATGCACATATAATGTGCAGCCTCGGGCCAAGGCCCGGCGTCCGACAGTCCATTAACTGCCTAAAAAGGCTTTAACCAGAGAATTATGAAAAAGAGCATTCGCGCAATTGTCACCGTGGCCCTGGTAGTGGCGGCCTGGAGTCAGACAGCTCAGGCTGTGGTTTACCCTCTGCCGCCGGCGAACAGCCGTCTGGTTGGCGAGAACCTGGAAATTACCGTTCCGCAGGACAACAAATTACCGCTTGAAGCTTTTGCAGCCCAGTATCAGATGGGGCTTAGCAACATGCTGGAAGCGAATCCGCATACCGATGTTTATCTGCCAAAACCAGGTTCAAAGCTGATTATCCCACAGCAGTTGATTCTGCCGGACGCACCGCGTGAAGGCATTATTATCAACAGCGCCGAAATGCGTCTTTATTATTATCCTAAAGGCACCCATACCGTGGTGGTGTTGCCGATCGGCATCGGCGAGCTGGGTAAAGACACGCCGATGAACTGGACGACAAAAGTAGAAAACAAACGCGCCAACCCCACCTGGACGCCAACGGCAAAAATGCATGCGGAGTATGTGGCCGCCGGCACGCCGCTGCCGAGAGTGGTACCGGCCGGTCCCGATAACCCGATGGGCCTGTATGCGCTTTACATCGGCCGCCTGTATGCCGTTCACGGTACCAATGCTAACTTTGGTATCGGCCTGCGCGTCAGCCATGGCTGCGTACGCCTGCGCGCCGATGATATTAAATGGTTGTTCGATAACGTCCCGGTCGGCACGCGCGTACAGTTTATCAACCAGCCGATTAAGGCCACCGTTGAGCCGGACGGTTCACGCTGGGTAGAAGTACACAACCCGCTGTCGGCCAACGAAGAAGAATTTAACTCACGCGCCCCGGTGCCGCTGGATATTACGCCGGCGGTGAATAAAATCATCTCCGACAACAGCGTCAACACCCAGACGGTTGATCAGGCGCTGCAGCGTCGCAGCGGCATGCCGGTTGACGTTAATGGCCAGGACAGCGCCGCACAGCCGGTAATGGTACCGGAAAACAGCAACGCGCAGCCCAAAGAAGAGCCGCTGACGCCAGTTACGCCGCAGGGCATCAATGAAGTGCAGCCAGGCCAGGGTCCGGCGGCAGATGCCCCGGCCGACCAGGCGCCAGGCACTCAGCCGCAGGCTCCGTCTGATAACAACGGCCAGCAACCGCAGGCTCCGTCTGATAACAACGGCCAGCAGCCACAGGCTCCGTCTGATAACAACGGTCAGCAGCCACAGGCTCCGTCTGATAATAACGGTCAGCAGCCGCAGCAGATCAACGCGCCGCAGCCGCCGGTTAACGGTAATGGTAACGCGGCAGCAAACGTCGGTTAAGGTTGCTGCTTTACTCGCTTAAAGGCCGCCATTGCGGCCTTTATTATTTATCCCCTCGTCCGCAGACGCCCGCCTCTTCACTCTAAAAAGCCTGGCCTTAAGCGCCGATATCGTCATCTGTTTGTCATCTAAGCTGCGTATCACCGTCACTCTACCCTTATAAACCTGATTACGGGCTTTCCATTTAACCTGACGTCATCGGTAAAGAGGTTTTATGAGCGACACTATCTGGCAAAACCGTTCTTCCACCGCCTCATCGCTACCCATTTTGCAGCACAAGAACAGCCGGGCCGCCATGAGGATATTCTGGCTGCTGCTCACGCTGGGGATTGCCTTTGCTGGGGTCAATCTGTTTCAGGACGTCGCCGACTCCGGCGCCCAGGTAACCAGCTATACCCCCTTTCTACTGCTGGGGCTGGCGCTGCTGATCGCGCTTGGCTTTGAGTTCGTTAATGGTTTTCACGATACGGCGAATGCAGTGGCTACCGTGATTTATACCCACTCACTGACGCCAACGGTCGCCGTATTATGGTCGGGATTTTTTAATTTCCTCGGCGTGATACTTTCCAGCGGCGCCGTCGCCTTCGGTATTATCTCTCTGCTGCCGGTTGAACTGATTTTACAGGCAGGCACCTCCACCGGCTTTGCGATGGTTTATGCCTTGCTGTTTTCAGCGATTATATGGAACCTCGGCACCTGGTGGTTTGGACTGCCGTCCTCATCCTCACATACGCTGATAGGTTCTATCATTGGCGTCGGCATCGCTAACGCCCTGCTGAATGGCCGTAGCGGCATCAGCGGGGTTGACTGGGATCAGGCGCTAAAGGTGGGCTATGCGTTACTGCTTTCGCCGCTGGTCGGCTTTATTTGCGCGGCGCTGCTGATGCTCGCCATGAAGGCAATGATTAAAAATCGCCAGCTGTATACCGCTCCTGAAGGAAATAACCCCCCACCCGGCTGGATCCGTGGGTTACTGATACTGACCTGCACCGGCGTTTCTTTTGCTCACGGTTCCAACGATGGGCAGAAAGGAATGGGGCTGATTATGTTGATTCTGGTGGGGACCATGCCCATCGCTTACGCCCTGAACCGCGCGTCACCGCCAGCAGAAAGCCCGCGCGTCGCCGCGCTGGCAACCGTCACCAGCCAGCAAATGCTCCAGCAATATCCAGCGCAGCAGCGGTCAGAGACCAGCGCAAATCGCCGGGTGCTGACCGCGTTTGTACGCACCGGCGAACTTAATCCGCTGGTGATACCCGCTCTGGCGCAGCTTTCGGCAACCATTGGTCAGCAAATTGGACAGTATGGTTCAGTTAATCGCATCCCTGCCCGTTCCGTGCAAAATACCCGTAATGATATGTACCTGGCCTCTGAGAGCATTCACACGCTAAAAGCCAACGAGCAGGTCAGGCTGAATGCCGATACGCAGCGTAATCTCGCCGCGCTAAAAGGTGAGTTGGACCATGCCACTCGCTACATACCTTTTTGGGTAAAAGTGGTCGTCGCTATAGCTCTCGGCCTCGGCACCATGGTGGGCTGGCGGCGCATCGTGATTACCGTCGGGGAGAAAATAGGGAAAACCCATTTGAGCTATGCTCAGGGGGCCAGCGCCGAGCTGGTTACGATGGCCACCATCGGCGCGGCGGATGCCTTTGGACTGCCGGTATCGACCACCCACGTGCTCTCTTCCGGCGTCGCGGGTACGATGGCGGCGAATCGTTCAGGTTTGCAGGCCGCTACCCTGCGTAACCTGGCCGTTGCCTGGCTGCTGACATTACCGGTATCGATTCTGCTGGCTGCCCTGCTTTACTGGCTGTTTACCCGGCTGTAATCAGGCTGGCACGCAGACTGTTTAATTCTGACGCACGCTCGCCGGTCGCAGGCGAGCCGTCAGCAGGCAGGCGAGCGCGACCACCGCCGAAGCCGCCAGATAAATAGCGTCAACGCCCCAGTGGCCGATCATCAGCCCGGCGAGCGGCCCGGTGATACCGAGGCCGAAATCGAGAAACGCGGAATAAAGGCCCAGCGCCGACCCCTGGCTCTGCGGCGCAACCTGGCGGATCGCTTCTACGCCCAGCGCAGGGAATACCAGCGAGAAGCCAATGCCGGTAAGAAAGGCGCCAAGATCCACCAGCCATACGCTGCCGGACTGCCAGATGATCAGCAGTCCCAGCGCTTCGACGGCAAAAGAGACCAGCGCCACCCGCGCACCGCCCAAACGCGGAATGGCAGAGCTAAATACCAGCCGCACCATAATGAAACCCAGGCTGAAAAGCGTCAGTGAAAAAGCCGCTCCCTGCCACTGGTGGCTGGAAAAATAAAGGGTGATAAAGGTCGCGATGGTGCCGAATCCCACGGTTCCCAGGCCAAGGCAAAAGCCGAAGATCCAGATGCGGGAAAACACCCGGCTGAAGGGAATACGCTCGCCAACGGTAACATTGACGTCAGAGCGCTGCGATGCCAGCCAGAAGCCCACAGCCGCCATCAGCATAATCAGCAGCGCAAAGCCGGCAATATTAAACGCCTGATTCAGCATCACCCCCAGCGGTGCGCCAATTGCCATTGCCAGATAGGTCGCGACGCCATTCCAGGATATCACCCTGGCGCTCTGGGTGCTGCCGACCATATTAATTCCCCAGAGAATAGAGGACGTTGCGGTCAGACTTTCGCCAAACCCCAGCAGCACGCGGCCAACCGCCAGCAGCAGCAGGCTGATCGGCGGCTGCGTGGAGAACAGCATCGCCAGAACGGTAAATAATCCGCTGGCGCCGCACAGCAGCAACCCCACACGCACCACTTTCTTCGGCCCAAGCAAATCCGCATAGCGCCCGGCCTGAGGACGACTTATCAGGGTAGCGAAATATTGTAAGCTGATGATAAGTCCGGCAATAAAAGAGCTGTATCCCAGGGTGTTATGTACGTAACCAGGCAGAACTGCCAGCGGCAGACCTATCGACAGATAGCAGAAGAAGGTGAAGATAACGACGGAGAAAATGCGCTTATTAAGCTGGGCGCTGCTCAGGGTCTGGCTGACGGTCATGATAAAACCAAAGCAAGTAATGTGATTTTTATCACATCTTACACCGGGTGGAGGCAGAGATCCCGCGCAGAATCGCGGGAATTTATCTCAAATATCGGTGCCGTAGCGGCAGTCGTAACCCGGTTACATTACCGGCTGACGGCTTATCTGTCGGGCATATTCGCCTTCAATAGTTCTGGCGATATCCGTGGAATTATTGAGCGCGCGGATCAGGGTAAAAAGTTCCGTCGCTTCGCCATAGGCCTTGCGCAAATAGCCCAGCCACTGCTTGATGCGCGCAACGTGGTACATGCCGGTATCACCCTGCTTTTCCAGCTGAACATAGCGGTGCAGCAGCTGCAAAACCTGCGGCCAGGGCATCGGCGGCGCATTGTCCTTAATCACTTTGCTAAGGTTAGGCAGGTTAAGCGCCCCGCGGCCAACCATAACGTCCTGACAGCCGGTAGTTTGCAAACAGTGCTGCGCGCTTTGCCAGTCGACGATTTCACCGTTCGCGATCACCGGTATTTTCAGGCGGCGGCGAATTTCGCCGATCGCCGCCCAGTTAATCCGCTCGGCTTTGTAACCATCCTCTTTGGTACGGCCATGCACCACCAGCTCGCTGGCGCCGGCCTGCTGTACCGCATCGGCGATTTCAAAACGTTGCGCGCCGGAATCCCATCCCAGCCGCACTTTCACCGTGATCGGCAAGTGCGCCGGTACCGCAGCGCGCATCGCCTTTGCGCCGCGATAGATAAGCTCAGGATCTTTCAGCAGGGTCGCGCCGCCGCCGCTGCCGTTGACCGTTTTCGAAGGACATCCGCAGTTCAGATCCACGCCCCAGGAACCAAGCTCTACCGCCCTGGCCGCGTTTTCCGCCAGCCATTCGGGATATTGCCCCAGCAGTTGAATACGCACCGGCGTACCTGAAGGCGTGCGGCTGGCATGGTGTAATTCAGGGCAGAGCCGATAAAACAGTTTTACCGGCAGACGCTGATCAACCACCCGCAGAAACTCACTGATGCAAAGATCGTAGTCGTTGACGCTGGTGAGCAGCTCGCGAACTAACGAATCAAGCACCCCTTCCATCGGCGCCAGTAAAACGCGCATCTCAACGTTTTTCCGTCAGGCGTTACCGGCCGGCTTACGGCGCGGTGGACGTGAACGACGCGGTTGACCGTTACCCGGCGCAGCGCTATCACCCTGCGGCCGTCCGCCCTGACGCGCCGCGCGCGGCCTGTCATTTCTGGCACCGGCATCACGGTTACCGCTGCGGGCGCCGCCCTGGCCTCCGCGACCACCCTGACCGCGCGCCTGCCGCCCGTTGACGATAGGCTCGGCTTTGATGCTCGGATCGGGATCGAAACCGTGTTCGGCAATGCGGGGGATCTCACGCTTCAGCAGACGCTCAATATCGCGCAGCAGTTTGTGCTCATCGACGCAAACCAGCGACAGCGCTTCACCGGTTGCCGCCGCACGACCGGTGCGACCAATACGATGGACATAGTCTTCCGGCACGTTTGGCAGCTCGTAGTTCACCACGTGAGGCAGCTCTTCAATATCAAGGCCGCGCGCGGCAATATCGGTCGCCACCAGTACGCGGATGGTATTGGCTTTAAAATCAGCCAGCGCCCGGGTGCGTGCGCCCTGGCTTTTGTTGCCGTGAATCGCGGCGGCGGTAATGCCGTCTTTATTCAGCTGCTCGGCAAGATGATTAGCGCCGTGTTTGGTACGGGTAAATACCAGCACCTGACGCCAGTTATCGCGGCCAATCAGATAAGAAAGCAGCTCGCGCTTACGCTTTTTATCAACAAAATGGACGTGCTGGGTGACCTGCTCCGAAGCGGTGTTGCGGCGCGCAACTTCTATCTGCGCCGGATTATGCAGCAGCTTTTCCGCCAGCGCCCGGATGTCATCAGAGAAGGTGGCGGAGAACAGCAGATTTTGTCGTTTGGCCGGAAGCTTAGCCAGCACGCGACGAATATCGTGGATAAAGCCCATATCCAGCATGCGGTCAGCTTCATCCAGCACCAGAATTTCGATCTTCGACAGGTCGACGGCATTCTGGTGCTCCAGATCCAGCAGGCGCCCCGGCGTGGCTATCAGGATATCAACGCCGCCGCGCAGCTTCATCATCTGCGGATTAATGCTCACGCCGCCGAACACCACCAGCGAACGCAGCGATAAATATTTACTGTAGTCCTGGACGTTATCGCCCACCTGCGCCGCCAGCTCGCGGGTTGGCGTCAGGATCAGCGCCCGTACCGGGCGGCGGCCTTTTGCCGCGCCGGCGTTGGCGCTCAGTTTCTGCAACAAAGGCAGGGTAAAACCGGCGGTTTTACCGGTCCCCGTCTGCGCGCTGGCCATCAGGTCGCGACCTGCAAGCACCACGGGGATCGCCTGACGCTGTACCGGCGTAGGCTCACGATAGCCCTGCTCTTCCACCGCACGCAGAATATCGGCACTCAGGCCGAGAGTATCAAATGACATAAAGTTGACTGACTCCGGATCCGCCCTGTCTGCAAATGGCAGCGTAGTTTCCAGGGGGAACAATGATCGCCAGGAAACCATATCCTGACGCTTGAATAGATGCACAAACTACAGTGCGTTAGCTGCGCAGTGTAGCAGATTGAAAGGAATACGGGGATTTATTTATCAGGCTGGCTAGCCCGATGGCGTTGACTCAATGCCATCGGGCTAGCCGACGCTGTTCAGCGATGACGACGCTGATGTCGCGGTTGGGGCTGCGGATCTTTCGCCAGCAGCGAAAGCAGCGCGGGACCGGCCAATACCACAATACCGAGGCAGGCCAGCAGCAGATTGTTATGCACAATCCGGGAAATCTGGTATAGCGCCAGCATTGCCGCGCCGAAGTAATAGGTGGTGGTGAAATCTTCAAAAAAATCGCCAAAGCGACGTAAAGACGCGACGCGTTGGGTCAGCAGCATACAGGCAAAAATCAGCGCATACAGCCCTAACAGCGCGCCGCTAACCTGCATCAGCGTCTGGTGCCTCCACCCCCATACCAGCGCACCGATAAGCGCCAGATGCACGACAATGTGCAGGCAAGTCTGTCCAGTAACTATCTGAACACGGTTAGACCATCTCATTCGTTTCTCCTGGCAGCTCAAACAAAGAGCGCCCAAGTGGTTTACGACAACGTCGCAATGGATTTCCTCAGACTAACGTAATTTTCGGAAAAAACCGCAAATAGCCGGGTGCTACTGCGCCCTTTTGTGACTGAGACTACACTTTACTTTTCATTTGCTGAAAAGGAGAGCGCGCCCAGTATGCCACAAAACGATGAAAAATTTTCATTTAAAGTCCTGACCATTAACACCCATAAAGGATTCACCAGCTTCAACCGTCGTTTTATACTGCCCGAATTACGGGATGCAGTACGCGCTACCTCCGCTGATATTGTCTTTCTGCAGGAAGTGATGGGCACCCAGGCTATCCATCCGCTCCAGGTGGAAAATTGGCCCAATCAATCCCACTACGAATTTCTCGCCGATACCATGTGGAATGACTATGCCTACGGGCGTAACGCCGTTTACCCGGAAGGCCATCATGGTAATGCCGTCCTGTCACGATTTCCGATTAGTCACTGGGAAAATAGCGATATCTCGGTGGAAGGAACGGAAAAAAGAGGCATGCTGCACTGCACGCTACAGCTACCCGAGCGCCAGCAGACGCTGCACGTTATTTGCGTCCACCTTGGCCTGCGCGAAGCGCACCGCCAGGCGCAGTTAGCAATGATGTGTGAGATGATCAACCAGCTGCCAGCGGACGCGCCGGTGGTGGTTGCCGGCGATTTTAATGACTGGCAGGGGCGCGCGAATGCCATTTTGCAAAAGGGCGCCGGTCTGGATGAAGTATTCAGCCGTAAAAAAGGCCGTCCGGCGCGCACCTTCCCGGCACGCTTCCCGCTGCTGCGACTCGATCGTATCTATGTCCGCAACGCCGGTATCAGCCATCCCTACGCGCTGCCGGTGCGCCCGTGGTCGCATCTTTCCGATCATGCACCGCTGGCGGTGGAGATAACCCTGTGAATATGCCGTGGCGAGAGGGCAATCAGATTCGCTTGCTGGAAAACGGCGAGCAGTTTTTCCCGAGGGTCTATGGCGCACTGCAACGGGCGCGCGAGCGGGTGCTGCTCGAAACCTTTATTCTGTTTAACGACAAAGTTGGCAAAGCGCTACAGCGCGAGTTGCTGGCAGCCGCAAAGCGCGGCGTGCGCATTACCTTGATGGTTGATGGTTACGGCAGTGCCGGTTTACCGAAAGAATTTGTCAGCAGCCTGACTTCCGCTGGAGTGCGCTTTCTTTACTACGACCCGCGCCCGCTGTTTTTAGGCGTGCGCACCAACGTTTTCCGCCGCCTGCATCGAAAAGTGGTGGTCTGCGATGGTGATATCGCTTTTGTCGGCGGGATTAACTTTTCTCATGAACACCTGAGCGATTACGGTCCGCAGGCAAAGCAGGACTATGCCGTCGAGCTGAAAGGGCCGATTGTGGATGATATCGCCCGCTATACCGAGGCGGCGATGAGCGACCAGCCGCCGCCGCGCCGCCGCTGGGGACGCCGCCGTCGGGAAAGCGCGCAGGTTCAGCCCGGCGACGCGCAGGCGCGCTTTGTCTGGCGCGATAATCATCAGCACCGTGATGATATCGAGCATGGCTATATGGAAATGCTGCGCAGCGCCCGCCGCGACGTCATCATCGCCAACGCTTACTTCTTCCCCGGCTACCATCTGCTGCGCGAGATGCGCAATGCCGCCCAGCGCGGCGTGCGCGTGCAGCTTATCGTGCAGGGGAAGCCGGATATGGCCATCGTTAAAGTGGGCGCTGAGCTGTTGTATAACTACCTCATCAGCGCCGGCGTTGAGATCTACGAATACCGCCGCCGCCCGCTGCACGCCAAAATCGCCGTGCAGGATGAATACTGGTCAACCGTCGGCTCCAGTAACCTCGATCCTCTTAGCCTGTCGCTCAATCTGGAGGCCAATCTGTTTATCCATGACCGTGCGTTTAATCACCTGATGCGCGAAAATCTTAACCAGCTGCTGAACGAAGACTGCCTGCGCATTGAGGAGAGCCATCTGCCGGCGCGCAGCTGGTGGCAACTGAGTAAAAGCGTGGTGGCATTTCACTTTTTACGCCATTTCCCCGCTATCGCCGGCTGGCTGCCGGCTCATACTCCCAGGCTGGCCGAGGTCGAACCGCCTGAACAGCCGCAAATGGAAACCCAGGACCGCGTGGACTCTGATAATCCGGGGGGAAAACCCTGATGGCATCCACCCGCTGGAAACGGATAAAAAAAATACTTACTGCGCTGTTTTTTATTGCGGTCATCGTGCTGCTGACGCTGTATGCGCGCAAGGTCAACTGGGCGGATGTCTGGCAGGTCATTGTTCATTATGACCGCGCGGCCATACTCGGCTCGCTGGCGCTGGTGGTTGTCAGCTATCTGACCTACGGCGTTTATGACCTGGTAGGTCAGGCATACTGCGGCCATAAGCTGCAAAAACGCCAGGTGATGCTGGTGTCGTTTATCTGTTACGCCTTTAACCTGACGCTCAGCACCTGGGTCGGCGGCGTGGCAATGCGCTACCGGCTCTATTCTCGGCTGGGATTAGCCGCCGATACGATTACGCGCATTTTCAGTCTTAGCATCGCCACTAACTGGCTGGGCTACGTGCTGGTAGCGGGGATTGTTTACGCTTCCGGCCTGACGCCGGTGCCTGAAGGCTGGTTTATTGGTGAGAAAACCTTACAGATTATCGGTATCGGGCTGCTGTCTTTCTCAGTGATTTACCTGGCGCTTTGCGCTTTTTCGTCGCGGCGTGAATGGACGATAAAAGGCCACTCCCTCGCACTGCCCTCACTGCGTATGGCGCTTATCCAGTTTGTGGTTTCCAGCGCTAACTGGATGGTTATGGGCACCATTATCTGGCTATTAATGGCGCAGCAGGTGGCCTGGCCGGCGGTTTTCGGCGTGTTGCTAATAAGCAGTATTGCTGGCGTAATTATTCATATCCCGGCAGGCGTCGGCGTGCTTGAAACGGTGTTTCTCACCTTGCTTGCCGGCGAGCACATTGGCCACAGCACCGTGCTGGCGGCGCTGCTGGCTTACCGGGTTATCTACTTTATTCTGCCGCTGCTGCTGGCGCTGGTGCTCTATCTCTGGCTGGAGGCCCGCGCCAGACGCCTGCGCAGGCGCAACTTACAGCAGCAGGCGTAAAAAAAATCAGGCTGCCCGCGGGCAGCCTGATTTCTATGCGCTAACCCTAACAATCAATCAGCGACGATCGCCGAGGATACGTAGCAGCATCAAAAACAGGTTGATGAAATCGAGATAAAGCGTCAGGGCGCCCATAATCGAATAGCGCCGCATGTTTTCGCTGTCGCGGCTGTCGATATTTTCGCCGATACTCTTCAGACGCTGGGTATCATACGCCGTCAGGCCAACAAACAGCAGAACCCCAATGTAGGTTATCGCCATCGTCAGTCCGCTGCTCTTCAGCCAGATGTTGACCACCGATGCCAGCACAATACCAATCAGCCCCATGAACAGCATGCTGCCAAAGCGGCTTAAATCACGCTTAGTGACATATCCCCACAGGCTCATCGCCCCGAAGGTGCCGGCGGTGACCGCAAAGGTGCTGACGATTGAGACGCCGGTGTAGACCACGAATATGCTGGATATCGTCAGGCCCGTCAGCGCCGAATAGAGCATAAACAGCGTGGTTGCCAGCGCGCCGCTCAGGCGATGCACCATGCCCGACAGCACGAAAACCAACGCCAGCTGAGCGATAATCAGGCCGAAGAAGGTTATCTGGCTGGAAAAGATAAACTCCTGCACTCTGCTGTTATGTGCAGCGAACCAGGCGACGAAAGCGGTCAGCAGCAGACCGCTGCTCATCCAGCCATAAACCTGGGCCATGTAAGTCTGAATACCGCTGCGGGTCTGGCGCAACAGCGAGTCATCCGATCGTGAAAATCGATCCATGATAGTCCCCTTTTTCTTCAGTGAGAGTGACAATCTTGACGTCGGGAGAAACCCGCCATCCCCCGCTAAGTCTGGCACACTTGCTACCCCACTGACCAGTAGCTGCCGCATATTTGTCAGTAATGATAAGTTTCGTTTAACTGCAGCGCGCTTTGCCTTTTTCTGGCGATAAAGTATCCGCTCGCCCTGCCGATACAGATAGCAGGAGCCTTACATCACAGGATGTTCACTATTAGCAACCTATCCGGGAGAATGCTATGCCCATCCTGTCTGGCCGCAAAGGCAAACTGAGTACCCGCGCGCAGATGCTGATCGCGGGTGCGCTGACTATTACGCTGGGCTTTACCGTCACCATCGGCTTGCTCAGCTGGCAGTCCAGCAGCCAGCAAAAAATGCTGGCGGAAAAATACCTTGGGGAAATCGCCCAGACCAGCGCGCTACAAATGCAGCGTGAACTCGACTATGCGCGCGACGTAGCCCACAACCTCGGCCTGTCTTTGATCGCCCTGCCCGGCGTCGGCATTACCGACCGTAAAGTGGTCGATAAGCTAACCGAATATGCACTGCGTGATAATCCCAACTATCTCTCGGTTTCGGTAATTTTCGAACCTAACGCTTTTGATGGCCGCGATGCTGAATTTAACGGCAAGCCTGGCCAGGCCCCTGAAGGGCGCTACGCCTGGTTTGTCGATCGCGATGCTGCGGGTAATTACAATATGCATGCGCTGCTGTCATACCTTAAACCGGGTGACGGCGATTACTACCTCGTACCGCAAAGAACCCGTAAAGATGCCCTGATTGAGCCTTACAGCTACGCTTACAATGGCGTGCCAACCTTACTGACCTCGGTGGTCTCGCCGGTACTGGATAACGGGCAGCTTAAAGTGGTGGTTACGTCCGATATCTCGCTGGCCTCGCTACAGCAGCGCGTCGGTAAAATCCGCCCCTGGCAGGGCGGCGGCTACGCAATGTTGCTGTCCTCTGATGGTAAAGTGGTCTCCTATCCGGATAAGTCGCTGGCAGGTAAAGTGTTTAAAGGCCCGACCGATGGCTATTCAGAAGGCATCACCCAACGCGATGATAAGGTGCTCGGCGAACCCGCGCTGGTTACCTGGCGCAAGATCACCATCGGCAACAGCGATAAGTCCTGGTACCTCGGCGTAGTCGCACCGGTCAGTATGGTCATGGCGGCGGCAACCCATCAGCGCAATAACGCACTGATGCTGATGGCCTTCAGTATCCTGCTGGTTAGCGCCGTACTGGGTGTACTGTTCAGCCGCCGCGTTCTGCGCCCGTTGGGCGGTGAACCCGCTGACGCTACCGCTATCGCGATGGCGGTCGCCGAGGGCAACCTGACCACGGATATACCGGTTAAAAATGGCGATCGCGCCAGCCTGTTTTACGCCCTGCACACAATGCAGAACCAGCTTCGCGATATGGTGAGTCATATCAAAATCGCCAGTGAATCGGTGCGGCAAGGCGCAGAAGAGATTGCCAGCGGCAACCTCGATCTGGCCGCGCGCACTGAGCAACAGGCCGCCGCGCTGGAGCAGACTGCAGCCAGCATGGAGCAGTTGACCTCCACCGTTAAGCACAATGCTGACAACGCCCATCAGGCGACGACGCTGACCGAAAACGCCAGCGACACTGCACGCCGTGGCGAAGGCCTGGTCAGCGAAGTCGTGGAAACCATGTCGCAAATTGATGACAGCGCGAAGAAGATCGGCGATATCACCGCTATCATCAACAGCATCGCCTTCCAGACCAATATTCTGGCGCTCAACGCGGCGGTGGAAGCCGCCCGTGCCGGCGAGCAGGGACGCGGCTTTGCGGTGGTGGCGTCGGAAGTTCGCAACCTGGCGCAGCGCAGCGCCAGCGCGGTGAAAGATATTGCCGCGCTGATTGAAGAGTCCAGCCAGCGGGTTGAGGGGGGTGTGCGTCGGGTACGCGATGCCGGCCGCACCATGAGCGAATTAACCCAGGCCGTGCATTCGGTACAAACCATTATCGGCCAGATCGTCGCCGCCTCCGATGAACAGGCGCGCGGCATCGGGCAGGTAACGATCGCGATTAACGAAATGGACGGCGCCACCCAGCAAAACTCATCGCTGGTACAGGAAATGTCAGCCGCTGCCGGCTCGCTGGAAAGTCAGGCGCAGCAGCTGTCGCAAACCGTGCAGCGTTTCCGGCTGGCGGACGACGTTTAGTTTACGGGTTTGTTTATACTGGACAGACGCTCGCCAGGCGCGGGCGTCTGTCACAGGACGCGAAGGTTATCGCCAGACCGGAGCTTAATCAGTTTTTGCAAGTGGTCATTACCCATCTTATTTATAGTATGCGATTCACGCTGACAGGACGGTTTATGCTCGCAATATAAAAATAAGGAAGAAATGAAATGGTTATCCCGACATCACGATATAATAACGCTCACCATTTAGCTGACACCTCGCCTTCTGCTATAGCCAACAGTCATTCTGTTTTTAACGCAAAGTCAGATATATGTAACCAGCCTGAACATGTGATACAAGAAATCGCGTTAGGACTTAATGCTAAAGACTACGCCAGCTTTCAGCTAACGTGTAAATACATAAAAAACAGCCTGCACAGTTTTAAATCCATTCACGCTCAGCTGACCAATAACCAAAGCCGGCAGACTCTTTCCCCGGATTACAGGCGAATCGACAGCGACAGGTTAGTAAGAAGCCTGCTAAAGAAAGACAGTCAGCAGGACGTTATTCTGGGTTTAAAAAATGCCAAAGCAGCGGCGCCCTACTTTCATGCAAGAGACCTCACCTACGTTGACACCAATTATCTTCCGTCAAGCATTTATGAGGAGGATGATACCCGTATAGATGCCGTAATAGGCGCATGCATAGATAAAATGACCACCCTGCGTCCTTCGGGTGAATACTTGCGCTTCGACCGGGAAGGGTTCCCCGACGCTTTATGGCTCAGCAGAATTGTCATTCCGCATGAAGAAATGAATACCACTACGCTGACGGAGATTTTTGCCGTTTTCAACCAGGTATTTAATGAGAAAACCGGCGCAGAAAGACTGATCGTCGCCCGCCTTGCGGACGAACTTAAAAATTACTGGTATGAAAATCCACCAAATAAAATAGAGAAAAAAGAGATTGCGGCATGCGCGTCGCTGTATCCGCGATTACTTAGCGTCGGTAAGCAGGCGAAAAGCGTCGTCGAAGAGTTCCGGTCCTAAAAGCGCCCGCAGTCTTATACCGGCGCATTACAATAACAAAGCCAACCAGCGCCATCCTGTTTGATCAGAGGATGCTATCAACCTTCAAGCCGGGCAGCGTTACCGCCCGGCTTGAAGGCTGCTGCCAGGCTAACGGCTATGCCCGCTTCAGACATTGCTGATAACGGCTGTTCACCCGCTGAGCAAACCAGGCGGTGGTGAGATTACGGGTAATTTTCGGACTTTCAAGCCTGATGCCCGGCAGCATTTCTCGCGGCACCTTGCCATGGCCCAGCTTATCGGCCAGAGCAAACACCCGCTGATACAGCTTACTGTCGGAAAACGCCGCCTCTTCGCCCTGCTCCAGCGCGTCATGAATGGCAGCATTGCTCATATCCAGCCGTCCGGCCAGCGTGCGCACCGCTTTTTCGGTTGCCCCGGCGCGGTCCGATCCATACAGAATAAGATCGCCATCCAGCGCCAGCTTCATGCCGGTCAGTCGATTTACCGCACTCTGAAAGGCCGCGTTACGGCTGGCATACCAGCCCGCGTTGTAGTCAGCAAAGCGATAAAGCGGCTCGCTGTAGTCCGCCGGATAGCCCAGCAAATGCATAATGCCGAAATACATGCCGCCGTGGCGGGTAAATACTTCGCGGCGAACAGTTTTATCCACCGGCCAGGGATAGCCTTCGGCGTGCGCCTCGGCAAAGGCGATGCTGACCTGCATCGGCCCGCCGGTATGCACCGGGTTGAGGCTGCCGAACAGTTTTTGTCCCAGCGGCACCATATCAATAAAATCATCAAAAACCGCGCTCAGCTCTTTTTCGCTACGCACCTTATCCAGCCGTTCGCTGTAGCTGCGTCCGTCAGGTGACTTAATCAGCAAAGCGGTATGCACCACAAAGGCCGGAATATGCAAGGCCGAGGCGCGGCGATCGATCTCTTTCCAGGCAATTTTACCCAGACCCGGCACGGGCGCATCGGCGTTGAAATTCGATTCCTGCCCGGCAACGGCAATGGCCGCGCACAGGTTCCCGGTCTGCGGCGGAATATGCTGCGTATTGAAGGCAATGTAGATATCGCGCGACCAGCCCGCACGGTCCTGAGTCCCTGGCGGCAGCAGTCGGGCGATGCGCGCTTCCACCGTTTGTGGATTAGCCACCTTTTCTTCCTGCTTATGACTACTACAGCCGGCCAGTATCAGCAGCGCCAGTAGCGAAGCGCGGCGCGTCAGTTTATTTTTCATGGTCAGTCCGTGGCAAAAAATGAAAGCGCCTACCTTACCCCGCCGCTGCTGGAACCGCTATCAGATCTGACCGCCTTTTGCATGGGTTGCCGCATCGCCAGCGAAAATCAGATTCTCAGGTCATTACCAGCGCTGTACCGCTTGCTGGTCGCTATCGCGGGCCTCGACCCAGCGTTCGCCCTGCCCGGTAGTTTCACGCTTCCAGAACGGAGCGCGGGTCTTTAGGGTATCCATCAGAAATTCAGCGGCGGCGAATGCCGCACTGCGGTGGGCGGCGCTGATGCCGACCAGCACGATATCATCACCGGGATAGAGCGCGCCAACGCGGTGGATAACCACCGCCCGCTGAAGCGGCCAGCGACGGCGAGCGTCATCAACCAGTTCACTCAGCACCCTTTCGGTCATCCCCGGATAGTGCTCCAGCGTCAGCGCCGCAACGCTGTCGCCGAGGTTATGATTGCGCACCTTACCGGTAAAGGTCACGATGGCGCCATCTTCCGCGTTCTGGCTTAGCCAGCTGTATTCGTCAGCCAGTGAAAACGGCGCCTCGCCGACGCGAATGCGGGTGTTCATCTCAGCCCCCGGTAACCGGTGGAAAAAATGCCACTTCATCGCCCGCGCTCAGCGGATGGTCCGGCGCAACCAGCGTCTGATTGACCGCCGCCAGCAGCTTACCTGGGGTCAGGGCCAGCGCCCAGCGCTCGTCGCGCGCCGCCAGCGCATCACGCAACGCGGCGACGTCCTGGTAGCGTGCCTCCAGCGTCAATGATGCGGTGCCGACCAGCTCGCGCACCTGAGCAAAAAACAGAACGTTAATCATTGCTATTTACCTCAAAGTCACCCGACTTACCGCCGCTTTTACTCAGCAGCCGCAGCCGTTCAATGACGATATCTTTCTGTACTGCTTTACACATATCATAAATGGTCAGCGCGGCGACCGAGGCCGCCGTCAGCGCTTCCATCTCAACGCCGGTTTTCCCGCTCAGGCGACAGCGTGATTCAATACGCACGCGCTGCTGCTCCGGCTGAGCCTCCAGCGTTACCTCGACCTTGCTCAGCATCAGTGGATGACAAAGGGGGATCAGTTCCCAGGTGCGCTTTGCCGCCTGAATGCCAGCAATGCGCGCGGTAGCAAACACGTCGCCCTTATGGTGTTTGCCATCGACAATCATTTGCAGCGTTTCCGGGTGCATAACGACCAGCGCTTCGGCGCGCGCTTCACGTACGGTTTCAGCCTTGGTCGAAACGTCAACCATATGGGCTTCACCCGCCTGATTAATATGGGTTAACCGCGTCATGATTAAACTTTCTTCAGGTGTGAGACAAAATTGCAGGGCGCGGTGCGGGCGTCCAGCTGATCGAAAATAATCCGCTGCCAGGCCGTACGGCAGGCGCTGGATGACCCCGGCACCGCAAAGATCAGCGTCTGATTTGCCAGACCCGCTACCGCCCGTGACTGCAGGGTCGCGCTGCCGATCTCCTCCCAGGAGACCATCCGGAACAGCTCGCCGAAGCCTTCCACCTGGCGATCGAACAGCGGTAACAGCGCTTCAGGGGTACAGTTTTTGTCATAAAATCCGGTGCCGCCGTTAACGATAACCACCTGTACGTCGCGGCTGGCAATCCAGTTAGATACCACGGCGCGAATGCGATAAAGGTTATCAGGCACAATGGCGTGATCGGCCACCAGGTGACCAGACTCGCCGATCGCCTCACGTAAATAATCGCCGGAGGTGTCATTGCTGGCATCGCGTTTATCCGAAACCGTCAGCACCGCCACGTTTAGCGCTGTAAATGCTTCACTGCCCTTTCCCATCTTATTTCCCCTTAGATTCAGCCGCCGATAAATGAGAGATTCTGCGTTATGCCGGTGTTGCCCTGATGCAAAAAATGCCCCTGTTTTTTCTGCTGCAGGCTGCGGGCAATGCGCTGCTGCAAAGCCAGCTGCTGTTCATCGCTTGCCAGCAAATCGCGCAGCGGCACGCCGCCGTCGCCAAACAGGCAGAGATGCAAGTTACCCGCTGCGGAAACGCGCAGTCGGTTGCAGCTGGCACAGAAATCTTTTTCATAGGGCATGATAAGGCCAATCTCACCCTGGTAATCAGGATGCGAAAACACCTGCGCCGGTCCGGCGCTGCGCTGCCGTGGCTGGCTGGTCCAGCCTGAAGCCAGCAGCTGATCGCGAATTACCGCTCCGGAAACGTGATGCTTGCGAAACAGCTCGCTGCCCTCCCCGGTCTCCATTAGCTCAATAAAACGCAGCTGGATAGGTCTGTGGCGGATCCAGTCCAGGAACTGCTGCAGCCGGTTATGGTTCAAGTCACGCATCAGCACAGTGTTGACTTTTATCTGGCTAAATCCCGCGCTAAACGCCGCGTCAATTCCCGCTAAAACCTGCTGTAATTTATCCTGGCCGGTAATGGCATGGAACTGACGTGGATCAAGACTGTCGATACTGACGTTCAGCGCGGTCAGCCCGGCGTTGCGCCATTCAGCAACGTCACGCGCCAGCCGGTAACCATTGGTGGTCATGGCGATTTGCTTGATCCGGGGATTGTCGTCAATCGCCGCAATGATGTCAGTGAAGTCGCGCCGCATAGAAGGTTCACCGCCGGTGATCCGCACTTTTTCAGTGCCGGAAGCGGCGAATGCGCGGGTTACGCGGCGGATTTCATCCAGCGACAGGAAAGATTTTTGCGCGTGGCCATTGGGCCTGTAACCATCAGGCAGGCAGTAAGTGCAACGAAAATTGCAAACGTCGGTGATCGACAGGCGCAGGTAATAAAACCGGCGGTCGAAGCTATCGGTAAATTGTGGCAAAAGGAACACCTTTCCAGTATCGGGAGATGCAGTCATTTCTTCCTGCACCCTGGCAACCTCAGGTTGCGGCCAGGACACCCTATCCGTTGGACGTAGGTATCAAGGCTTAAGTGTCATCACACCCGCAGGTGATAAGTTTTGCCAATTCTACCGCTAAACGCTCGACTTTGCCAAATGACGATTTCGATATATATTTTGATATATAACGTTTTTTCGCCGCATTTTCGTCGCCAGATACGCTAACATTGGCGACAATTTAACGCTGCCTTCAGGCAGAGATAACTTCAGTTTCAGCCGCTGCCGGCCGCTTTTTACCGGCAGCCTTTAAAGGAAATTTATGCGTAATCGCTCATTAGCCGATCTCGACAGAGTTGTAGCACTAGGCGGCGGGCACGGTTTGGGTCGTGTGATGTCTTCCCTTTCATCGCTGGGTTCTCGGCTTACCGGCATTGTCACCACCACCGATAATGGCGGCTCGACGGGCCGCATCCGGCGTTCCGAAGGCGGCATAGCCTGGGGTGATATGCGCAACTGCCTGAATCAGCTGATTACCGAACCCAGCGTGGCCTCAGCGATGTTTGAATACCGTTTTGCCGGTAACGGCGAGCTGGCAGGCCACAATCTGGGAAATCTGATGCTTAAAGCGCTCGATCATCTGAGCGTTCGTCCGCTGGAAGCCATCAACCTTATCCGTAATTTATTGAAGGTCGATGCCTTTCTCATTCCGATGTCAGAGCAGCCGGTTGATTTAGTCGCCGTCGATGATGAAGGCAACACCGTGTACGGTGAAACGGCCATCGATCAGATGAAGCAGCCCCCCCAGGAGCTGATGCTGCTGCCAAGGGTGGCGGCAACGCGCGAAGCCGCCGAGGCGATCAACGAGGCCGACCTGATCCTGATTGGTCCCGGCAGCTTCTATACCAGCCTGATGCCGGTGCTGCTGATTGCCGAAATTGCCCAGGCGCTTCGCCGGACGCCGGCGACCATGGTGTTTATTGATAATTTGGGGAAGGAACTCAGCCCGGCGGCGGCCAGCCTGACGCTGGCCGATAAGCTGGATATCATGGAGCACGCTATCGGTAAAAAAGTCATTGACGCGCTGGTGGTCGGCCCACACGCCAACGCGGCGGCCATTAAGCAGCGGATCGTGGTGCAGGAGCCGCTGGAGGCGGGTGATATTACTTATCGCCACGACCGCCACCTGCTGCATATCGCGCTGGAGCACGCTATCCAGGCCATGGGCTAGCAGCAGAGCCGGACAGGCCGGGAAAATAATGTCCGGGTTAAGAGGCGGCGATAAACAGCTCGCGCAGCTCATGCAGCCGATCGCGCGTCTGTGCCGCCTCTTCGAACTCCAGATTCTGCGCGTGCTTTTGCATCTGCAATTCCAGCTGATGAATCTTTTTTTGCAGCGCCTGCGGCGTAAGCGCCTGATAGCTGGCTTCCGTTTCTGCGGCAACTTTGTTTTTTCCGCTCGACCGGCCACTTTTGTTTTTGCTGACGCCCTGGCCTAATTCGAGAATGTCGGCGATTTTTTTGTTCAGACCCTGCGGCACGATGCCGTTTTCTTCATTGTAGCGCTGCTGCTTTTCACGACGACGCTCGGTTTCCTCAATTGCACGCGCCATTGAGGGGGTGATTTTATCGCCGTAAAGAATCGCCTTACCGTTGATATTGCGCGCCGCGCGTCCGATGGTCTGAATCAGCGAGCGTTCTGAACGCAGGAAACCTTCTTTATCGGCATCAAGTATCGCCACCAGCGATACTTCCGGCATATCCAGCCCCTCACGCAGCAGGTTGATGCCAACCAGCACGTCAAATTCGCCGAGGCGCAGATCGCGGATAATCTCTACACGCTCAACGGTATCAATATCCGAATGCAGGTAGCGCACGCGCTCACCGTGCTCTTCCAGATATTCGGTAAGATCTTCCGCCATGCGTTTGGTCAGGGTAGTTACCAGCACGCGCTCATTGATCGCCACGCGCTTACGAATTTCCGATAACAGATCGTCCACCTGAGTACTGACCGGACGCACTTCCAGCAGGGGATCGAGCAGACCGGTAGGACGAACTACCTGATCGATGACTTCACCGCCGGATTTCTCCAGTTCATATTTGCCCGGCGTCGCAGAAACATAAATCGTCTGCGGCGCCAGCGATTCGAACTCTTCAAACTTCATCGGGCGGTTATCCAGCGCCGAAGGCAGGCGAAAACCGTATTCAACCAGCGTCTCTTTACGCGCCCGGTCACCGCGATACATACCGCCGATTTGCGGAATGGTGACGTGTGATTCATCAATAATCAGCAGTCCGTCCGCCGGCAGGTAATCAAACAGCGTCGGCGGCGGCTCGCCCGGTCCGCGCCCGGAAAGGTAGCGCGAATAGTTTTCGATTCCCGAGCAGTAGCCAAGCTCGTTCATCATTTCAAGATCGAACTGCGTGCGCTGCGACAGGCGCTGCTCTTCCAGCAGCTTGTTATTCGCCAGCAGCGTTTTACGCCGCTCCGCCAGCTCAATTTTAATGTCTTCCATCGCCTGCAGCATGCGCTCACGCGGCGTCACGTAGTGGGTTTTTGGATAGACGGTAAAGCGGGCAATATTGGTTTCTATCTGGCCGGTCAGAGGATCGAACAGCGACAGACGCTCAACCTCATCGTCAAACAGCTCGACGCGGAGCGCGACTTCATCGGATTCTGCCGGAAAAATATCGATAACTTCACCGCGTACCCGAAAGGTGCCGCGCTGAAAAGCCTGGTCGTTGCGGGTGTATTGCAGCTCAGCCAGCCGGCGCAGGATAGAACGCTGATCGATAATCATGCCGCGGGTAAGATGCAGCATCATCTTTAAATAGAGGTCCGGATCGCCCAGACCGTAAATGGCGGAAACCGATGCCACCACCACCACGTCGCGGCGTTCAAGCAGCGCTTTGGTAGCAGAAAGTCGCATCTGCTCAATATGTTCATTTATCGAGGCATCTTTCTCAATAAAGGTATCTGAACTCGGCACGTAGGCTTCGGGCTGGTAATAATCGTAATAAGAAACGAAGTATTCAACGGCGTTTTCCGGAAAAAACTCTTTCATTTCGCCATACAGCTGAGCGGCCAGAGTCTTGTTTGGCGCCAGCACCATGGTCGGACGCTGTAAATCGGCAATCACATTAGCGACCGTAAAGGTCTTGCCGGACCCCGTTACGCCCAGCAGCGTCTGATGAGCCAGACCATCTTCCAGTCCCTCTTTCAGCCGGCGAATAGCTTCTGGCTGGTCGCCAGCCGGTTTGAAAGCAGAATTCAGTTTAAAATCTTTACTCATTTGCGCGCCGCCTGCTGGATGGAAAGCGTAATAAGACAATTATTCTACTCTGCAGTCGGTTTTTTACCAATCTCTTTTACTGGACAAATATCCAGTTACTGCCAATAATTATCATTGATAGTGCGCTTTTGCACTTTCAGCGATCTTTGTGACAGCAGTATGCTCATCGCTTTCAGGGTTATCCCCAACGGCCGAACTGATTTAACAATTGTCAAGCCTGATAAAAGCCGCAGCGATGTCAGATAATACGTACTCCGTTGCCGGCTTGCTTTTATTTAACTATTTGATTATTAAATTTAATTAAATAAAGGCGGCTTTCGCAACATCTCAAGCCAAACCCGCGTCCGCTCTCGCTTGCCGCAGGTTTTCACTCGTTAATGCACATGGTTATCCACAGGAATGGTGGATAACTGGTGACAGCGCCTGATGCATCTGATGTGCATAAACCTGCTTCTGCTTGCGCAACGCCGACTAAATAAATTTTTTTGTTTTTTTTTCACTGCGGTCAGGGTGAAAAAGCCCGGCGAAAATGGGTTAAAAGTCAATTCATCAGCTGGCGCTGGCGATAGATTATCCAGCAGCCGCCGCCGCGGTGCCCCACCCGATGGCAACTGCACCAGCCGCGTTTTACTGCGGCACTAAAAATGTGCAGCCATATAGTTCAGCAATCTGATTATTAATTCTTTCTGACCTTTCGGCCGATTTACTGCGCGGCAACGGCCCTTTTACTTATCTTTGCCGCGCCGATAAATAATCTGGCCTGCTAATTGCTTTATCGATGGTGGGGAAAGTGGGTTTGGTCGTGGAAAGCACCGGCGAGGCTTCAGCCGCGCCGGTGCCAGCGTTAATTGCCGTTTGCCAGACGACGCAGAGCGTGCGCAATCAGGTTTAATCTTTGCGGAGGAAGCGCCATGCTTAGTTTGCGTTCAATTAATCAGTTTTATGGCAAAAATCATACCCTGTGGGATATCGACCTCGATCTGATTCCGGGAACCTGCACCGCCATCGTCGGGCGTACCGGTACGGGCAAAACCACGCTGGTTAACTGCATCATGGGGCGTTTACCGATTAACAGCGGTTCAATCACATGGCAACAGGCCGGTTCGCCCCCCGCTAATCTGCTGCTTGAGCCCAGCGAAACCCGGGCGGCAATGGGTATCGGTTATTTGCCGCAGGGAGGACAGATCTTTACGCAAATGACGGTGGAAGAGAATCTGCTGATTGCCCTGCTGGCCTGCGACGATCGCCAGCGGATCATGCCAGCGATGCTCCATCAGCTGTTTCCGCAGCTGTTCGCGCTGCGTCATCAGCGCAGCGGCGAGCTGCCAGCCGCGCTGCAGCAGCAGTTAGCGCTGGCGCGCGCGCTGGTGCTGCAGCCGCAGCTGCTTATTCTTGATGAACCCACCGAGGGCATGTCGCCTTGGCTGGAGGAAGAAATGGGTAACCTGATCCATCGCCTTAATCGCGATTTCGGCCTGACCATCTTGCTGCTGGAGCAGCGCATCAGCTTTATCCGCCGGGTTGCCGATTATTTCCTGCTGTTGCACTGCGGGCGCAACGTGGCGCAGGGGCGCATGGCACAGTTGGATGAAAGCATGGTCAGTACCTGGCTTGCGCTATGAGTCAGGGTAAGGTGAGAAAGCCGCCCAGATCGCGCTGATGATAAGGATTCGACAGATGCGGTAATTCGCCCAGTAGCGGCGCAGGTAGCCAGCTCTGTAAGGCCTGCAGATATTCGCCGTGGCGCCTTCCCGGCACAACCACGTCGTTGGCAATCCAGCCGGCCAGCCTCAGCCCGCGCGCGCGAATGGCGCCGGCGGTCAGCATGGCATGATTGATACAGCCCAGACGGATGCCGACCACCAGAATCACCGGCAATTGCTCCGCTGCGACCCAGTCGGCAAAGGTATGGGATGCAGACAGTGGCGTATACCAACCGCCAGCGCCTTCGGTAAGCACCCAGTCAGACTGCCGTTCAAGCTGCTGCAATCCGGCGGAGAGCGCGGCGAAGGTAATCGGCTGTCGCAGTTCTTCACTGACAATATGCGGTGCGGTTGCCTCAGCGAACGCCAGCGGATTCACCTGTTCATAAGGCACGGCAACTGCGCTGTTACGCTGCAATGCCAGCGCATCTTCATTACGCAATCCCTGCGCCGTCATTTCACAACCAGAGGCGACAGGCTTGTAACCTGCCGGGCTATATCCGGCCAGCGTTGCCGCCTGTAGCAGCGCGCAGCTGGCCACTGTTTTACCGGTTTCAGTATCGGTACCGGTGACAAAAAAGCGTTTAGTCGCCATCAATAACCCCCAGAATAATGTCATAAGTCAGCGCAAAGCCAGCCGCATCGCGCGGCCAGTCTTGCGCCAGCATAGCCAGCTTGCTGCGGGTAAGCGGCTGGCGATCCGGCAGCTGATGTAAATGGGTAGCGCCGATACCCTTCAGCGACTGCAAAACCTGGCGAATATCGCTAAAATGCAGCGTCAGCGCCTCACGGCGCCAGCGTACCGGCAGGCCTGATAACTGCCTTTGCATCTCACTGAAGGTCATAAATGTATTGACCGGCGCCCGCGCATCCAGTCCACGCCATGCCTGACGCATTTCCTGCAGCGACTCCGCACCTAGCGTGGAAAACAACACCTGCCCGCCAGGACGCGTCACGCGCAGCAGTTCGCCAATCGCCTGAGGCAGATTAGCGCACCACTGCACCGCCAGGTTGCTCCAGCTCAGGTCAAAGCTGTCCGCTTCAAAAGGCAAGGCTTCGATATCGCCACAGGCATAGCGCCACGCCGACGCCTGGCGTTCGGCTTCAGCCAGCATCGCCGACGAGAGATCGAGAGCGGTCACCTGCCAGCCCCTGGCGCTGAAATGACGGCTAAAGCCGCCCGGTCCACAGCCGGCATCCAGCAAGTGACCGGGCGCATTAAGCGCGCCAAGCGCCAGCAGGCGTTCGCCACACAGTCGCTGCAAGGCATCATGCTGCTGATACATTTGCGCCGCGCGGCCAAACGCCTGCGCCACCGCCAGCTTATCCACCTGCTGCATCGCTAAGCGCCTCCAGCAAACTGTCTATTTGCCGCTCGTCATGGGCTGCGCTGAGCGTAATACGCAAACGGGCGCTACCGGCGGGCACCGTTGGCGGACGAATAGCGCCCACCCAGCATCCACGCTGACGCAGCGCCGCGGCAAGTGCCAACGCCCTGTCATCATCGCCGACCACCCAGGGCTGAATTGCACTGTCGGAGTCCATTAAGCTGCCCGGCAGCGTCAGCGCCCGCTGGCGGAAATAGCGGATGTTATGCTGCAAGCGCTGACGGTATTCATCACCTTGTTGTACCAGCAACAGCGCGGCCTGTAGCGCACAAATCTGCGCCGGCGGCATTGCTGTGCTGTATATCAGATGGCGACAGAACTGCAGCAGATATTGCGCCAGCGCCTCACTGCACAACACCGCCGCACCGCTGACGCCGAAGGCTTTACCAAAAGTGACCACCAGTAAATCCGGCTGAACCTGTTGCTGCCAGCAGCTGCCGCGTCCTCCTTCGCCTGACACGCCGATGCCATGGGCATCGTCAACCAGCAACCATCCCTGATGCTGGCGGGTCAGGTGCTGTAAATCCGCCAGCGGCGCACAGTCGCCGTCCATACTGAAGATCCCTTCACTGACCACCAGCGTTTCGCCGCTACAGGGCGATGCCAGCAAGCGCGCCAGCGCCGGAGGCTGATTATGGGCGAAACGCCGCAGGCTGGCCGGGCTTTGCGCGGCCGCTTCCAGCAAGGACGCATGCATCAGACGGTCGGCAAGAATACGATCGCCGGACGCCATCAGCGCCGCAACCAGCGCCTGGTTAGCAGCAAAGCCCGAAATAAACAGCAGCGCGCGGGGGTAGCCAAGCCAGTCCGCCAGCTGCTGCTCAAACTCAGCCTGCACATGGTGATAGCCGGTAACATGAGTTGAGGCGCCGGCGCCGGCGCCGTAGCGCGCGATGCCCTGCTGCCAGGCCGTTAGCAGCTGCGGGTGCTGGCTCAGTCCGAGGTAGTCGTTGCTGGAAAAGTTGAGATAGCTTTTGCCGTCGATCGCGATCTGACTGGCGCCGCGCTGGCTGACCTGATGACGTTCGCGCCACAGGCCCGCCGCCCGCCGCTGCTGGCAGGCCTCGGTAATACGTTGTTGCCAGCCCATTACAGCGCCGCGTTATAGAACTGTTCAGTGTCAGCGTGAACTAACTGCTCAGCCAACGCCTGCTGCTGGGCGTTATCGCCATGCTGCGTCTGGCTATGCTGTGGATTCAGACCCAGCTTGCGGAATAACAGCAGGTCTTTATCTTCTTCAGGGTTAGGCGTGGTCAGCAGCTTACAGCCGTAAAAAATGGAATTGGCGCCGGCCATAAAGCACATTGCCTGGGTCTGTTCGTTCATCTGTTCACGTCCGGCGGAGAGACGCACGTGCGAGCTGGGCATCATAATGCGCGCCACGGCGATGGCACGAATAAAATCAAAGGGATCGACGTCTTCATTATCCGCCAGCGGCGTTCCCTTAACCTTCACCAACATGTTAACCGGCACGCTCTCTGGCGGCACCGGCAGGTTGGCCAGTTGAACCAGCAAGCCGGCGCGATCGCGCACCGTTTCGCCAAGGCCGATAATACCGCCGGAACAGACTTTAATTCCGGCATCACGCACTTTACCCAGCGTGTCCAGCCGCTCCTGATAGCTGCGGGTTGTGATGATATTGCCGTAAAATTCCGGCGAGGTATCGAGATTATGATTGTAAAAATCAAGCCCGGCATCACCTAGCCTGTGGGCCTGCTCATCGCTGAGCGTTCCCAGCGTCATACAGGTTTCAAGCCCCATCTCCTTGACGCCTTTGACCATCGCTTCAAGATAGGGCATATCGCGATCGTGCGGGTTTTTCCATGCCGCGCCCATGCAAAAGCGACCGGAGCCGGCGGCTTTGGCTTTGCGCGCTGATTCCAGCACCGCCTCCACTTCCATCAGCCTTTCGGACTCCAGCCCGGTTTTATAACGCGCGCTCTGCGGGCAATACTTACAGTCCTCCGGGCAGGCACCGGTTTTGATCGACAGCAGCGTGCTGACCTGAACCTGGCGCGGGTCAAAATGCTGACGATGAACCTGCTGTGCTTCAAACAGCAGTTCGAGAAAAGGTTTTTCAAATAAAGCCTGGGCCTGCGACACTGTCCAACGGTTTGCCATGCGGCGCTCCAAAATTCTGTCGTTTGCTAATGAGGTATGGTTATAATTGTAAACTAAATCTTTTTTAATTGGTTTACAATACTATGATATCTGCCGATGACCTCGCCTTTGACCGCCAGCACATCTGGCATCCTTACACTTCAATGACTAACCCGCTGCCCTGCTATCCGGTGGTCAGTGCCCGGCAGGTGATGCTGCAGCTGGCGGATGGTCGCCAGCTGGTGGATGGCATGTCGTCATGGTGGGCGGCAATTCACGGCTATAATCATCCGCGCCTGAACCAGGCAATGAGCGCGCAGATTAATCAGATGTCCCACGTGATGTTCGGCGGCATTACCCATCCTTCGGCCATCGCGCTGTGCCGCCAGCTGGTCGCCATGACGCCTGACGCACTGCAGTGTGTTTTTCTCGCCGATTCCGGGTCGGTTGCCGTTGAGGTCGCGATGAAAATGGCCCTGCAGTTCTGGCAGGCCAGGGGCGAGAAGCGTCAGCGCTTTTTGACGCTGAAGCGGGGCTATCACGGCGATACCTTCTCCGCCATGTCGGTATGCGATCCGCAAAACTCAATGCATAGCCTGTGGCAGGGTTATTTACCGCAGCATCTGTTTAGCCCGGCGCCACAATGCCGCTTTGATGATGCCTGGCAGCAGGAGGATTTCACCCCCTTTGCCCGTCTGCTGGAGCAGCATCATCACCAGGTCGCGGCGGTGATCCTCGAACCTATCGTGCAGGGTGCTGGCGGCATGCGTTTCTATCATCCGGAATATCTGCGCCAGGTTAAAGCCGCCTGCGAGCAGTACGGCATCCTGCTAATCGCCGACGAAATCGCCACCGGCTTTGGCCGCACCGGCAAGCTATTTGCCTGTGAGCACGCGCAGGTAACCCCGGATATTCTCTGTCTCGGCAAGGCATTGACCGGCGGCACCATGACGCTCTCGGCCACCCTCACCACCCGGCAGGTTGCGGAGACTATCAGCAACGGCGAGGCAGGCTGCTTTATGCACGGCCCGACCTTTATGGCCAATCCTCTCGCCTGCGCGGTGGCCTGCGAGAGTCTGGCGCTGCTACAGGAAAATCACTGGCCGGCGCAAGTCGCCGCCATTGAGCGGCAGCTACGTGAAGCGCTGATGCCGCTGCGCGCCGAAGCGCTGGTGGCGGACGTACGGGTGCTGGGAGCGATTGGCGTGGTGGAAACTCACCTGCCGGTTAATATGGCCGCACTCCAGCGCTTCTTCGTCGAGCGCGGCGTCTGGATCCGCCCGTTTGGTAAATTAATATATCTGATGCCGCCCTATATTATTTCCTCTGAGGCGCTAAGCCGGCTGACGCAGGCGGTGGCAGCGGCGGTACAGGATGCCGCGCTGTTTCTGGCTGCACAATGCGTTCCGACAGGCGCTGCGTGAATACACTACAGTTACAGGATGACTGCTAACAGAGGAAAGAATATGTCACAGCAACGCGATACCAATCGCCGCATCGTGCTGGCTTCCCGGCCGCACGGCGCGCCGACCGAAGCCAACTTTCGTCTTGAATCTCAACATCTGCCGCAGCTCGCTGAAGGCCAGGTCCTGCTGCGCACCGTCTGGTTGTCGCTCGATCCTTATATGCGCGGACGCATGAGCGATGCCCCCTCGTACGTGCCGCCGATCGCGATTGACGCCGTAATGGGCGCCGGCACCATCGCCAGAGTGGAAAAATCACGCCACGCCGACTTCATGGAGGGAGAATGGGTGGTAAGCCAGAACGGCTGGCAGGATTTTGCCCTGTCCGACGGGCGCGACCTGCAGCGTCTGCCTGAGGCCGCGCGCCAGCATCCTTCATGGGGGCTGAGCCTGCTGGGAATGACCGGCTTCACCGCCTATATGGGGCTGCTGGATATCGGTCAGCCGCAGGCGGGGGAAACGGTCGTGGTGGCCGCCGCAACCGGCGCGGTGGGATCGGTTGTCGGGCAAATTGCCCGCCTTAAAGGCTGCCACGTGATTGGCATTGCTGGCGGCGCAGAGAAATGTCGTTTTGCCGAGCAGATGCTGGGCTTCGATCGCTGCCTCGACCACCGCGATCCGTCGCTGGCTGAGCAGCTACGCAGCTACTGCCCGGACGGGATCGACGTCTATTTTGAAAACGTCGGCGGTAAGGTGTTCGACGTGGTGCTGCCGCTGATGAATCCACGCGGCCGTATTCCGCTTTGCGGCCTGATAGCCGACTATAACGCCAGCGCGCCGTCAACCTTACCGGACCGACTGCCGCAGCTGCAGGGGGCGATATTGCGCAAACGGCTGCGGGTGCAGGGCTTTATCATTACTCAGGACTATCCGCACCGCTTTGATGAATTTGTCCGTCAGATGGGCCAGTGGGTAACGGAAAAACGCATCGTACTGCGCGAAGATATCTATGACGGTTTGGATAACGCGCCGGAAATTTTCGCCGGGATGTTAGAGGGGCGTAACTTTGGTAAGGTTGTGGTTCGGGTTGCACCGGATCAGCCCTGAGTCGGCAGCGAAGTCCGGCGGCGTTCGGATGAATTAACCTTTCGACTTTATTTATCCTTGAAGGGAGAAGCTATGAAGCTCTACAGCCACAATTTCAACGACGGCGACAAGATGCCGGAGCGCCATGTCTTTAACGGCATGGGCTATCAGGGAGATAACCTGTCTCCCCATCTGGCCTGGGATGAGGTTCCAGCCGGCACCAAAAGTTTCGTTATAACTTGTTTCGACCCCGACGCGCCGACCGGTTCCGGCTGGTGGCACTGGGGCGTAGCGAATCTGCCGGCAGATACGCGGGTACTGCCGCAGGGCGCCGGTTCCGGCACCGCCGATCTCCCAACCGGCAGCGTACAAACCCGCACCGATTTCGGCAGTAGCGGCTACGGCGGCGCGGCGCCGCCAAAAGGCGAAAGCCACCGCTACGTATTTACCGTTTATGCACTCGACGTCGACCATCTCGAGGTTGATCAACAATCCAGCGGCGCGCTGCTGGGCTTCAATGTTCACTTCCATAAGCTTGACAGCGCGTCTATCACCGCTGTCTACAGCTAGTAAATGTTACCGGCGTCAGTCTTATTAGCGGCTGGCGCCCTGCCCTCATTATCCCCTGCTTTTTTCGCTAAATTATTTTACGGCACCGGACCTCGATCGCGTTTCAGGACGCCAGCGACCGTTTTTTGTTGATATAAAACAGGCTGTTTAATCAACGCTGAGGGTTTTATCATTATGTTTCGATTAGTCGCACTGTGCGCTGGCCTGCTGCTGAGCCTGCAAACTTTTGCCAGCATCGGTTTTCATCAGCTCACCATGAATACGGCAAATTACCGGGCGCTGAACGTGGCAGTCTGGTATCCGGCAGCCGACGGCGGCAAGGCGGAAAAGGTGGGTGATAATAAGGTTTTTAGCGGCGTAGCGGCGATGCGTGATGCCCCGCCTAGCGCTGGCATCCATCCACTGGTCGCCATTTCTCATGGCTACAATGGCAGCTGGCGTAACGCTGTCTGGCTGGCCGCCGCGCTGGCGGAGCAAGGCTATATTGTTGCCGTCGTCGATCACCCCGGCACGACCACCTTCAACCAGAATCCCGCCGATGCGCAGCAGCTGTGGCTGAGGCCTGTCGATGTGAAAAAAGTGATTAACTATCTGATAGCCCATCCCAACGCAGGCGGCCGGGTAGATGAAAGCCGTATTGCCGCGATCGGTCATTCGCTGGGAGGCTGGACGGTGATGGAACTCGCTGGCGCGCGGTTTGATGCTGCTCGTTTCAAAACCGACTGCCGGCAACACCCAAATCTGGCGGGCTGCAAGCTGTCAGCAAAGCTTGGCGTAAGCAATCAACACAATTATGCAAAGTTAAACGTCAGCAATGAGGATCAGCGGGTTAAGGCGGTGGTCTCTCTCGATCTCGGTCTGGCAAGAGGCTTTACGCCAGCCAGTCTGGCAGCCATTGATAAACCGGTGCTGGTCATGGCCGCCCAGGCCGACAGCCCTGAGGTTTCCGCCCAGCTGGAGTCGGAATATCTAGCCGCCGCACTCCCCCGGCAGCGCGTTCAGTTTGTCAGCGTAGCGGGCGCAACCCACTTCAGCTTTATGCAGAGCTGCAAACCCGGCGCTGAAGCCATAATCAACCAGAATGCACCGGGAGAAGGTATTATCTGCCTTGATGGCGACCATAGCAGTAGAGCGGAGATCCACCAGCGGCTCATCGGGCAAATCAGCCGTTTTCTTAGCAAGGCGCTGAACTATCACTGGCAGTCCGGCGATACTCGCCCGGCGCCATCCCGCTGATGCGTAAAAATTCACGGTTAAAGTTTGACTTGGTGCTGAAGCCCGCCGCTAACATAACTTCGCTAACCGGCAGTCCGGTGGTACGCAGCAATTGCTGGGCTTTTTCAACTCTGAACCCGTTGATCCACTGAGAAACGTTACAACCGCGCGTACTATTTACCGCCCTGGAAATATTACGCGCGGGTACGCCCGCTTTACGCGCCAGCAGATCCAGCGTGAGGTCGCCATTCAGGAATAGCTGGCGCTCACGGATCAACGCTTCAATATGTACGCAGAGTGCGCCCAGCGCCTCCTCTGAAGCGTCATCACTATCGCCAGCCGCCAGAGCGCGTTCCGCCTGCGGCGCGCCGGGCTGTACCAGCGGCGGTCGCGTTTTACCGGCCGAGATAATCGCCAGGCAAAGGAAAGGCAACAACACAAGCTGCAACATGGCCACCAGCTGCGGGGCCTGCTGGCCGTGATAAAAACTAAAGTCCAGGCTGAGGATCAGGTCGCTCAGCCCGGAAAAGCAGAGGAAAATACCGGCAGCAATGCGCATTCGCAGCGCTGTCGGCGCCTCGCTGATGCGGGTAAAAATCTGCGCATCCGCCCCCTGACGGGCGGCGAGCATCAAACTAACGCCATAGCCCGCGTAAAGTATAAACAGCACAGCGTCGGTTGCTGGCGGCCAGCACAGCTGTACGACGATAGCTGAGCAGGCGGGTATCGCGCTGGCCAGTAAACGCGGCATTTTTGTTTGCACGCTCAGCGTGGCAAAACAGCGCCACGCCAGCGGCGGCAGCAAGGTGGCCAGCGCAGACTGAAAACCATGCAGGCTGTCGATCCCGCCTCCCCAGCGCAGGGCGTTGACGAAAAGCAGCAGCGCGCAGGCGGCGATAAAACAGAGCGCGCGGCGGTATTCCCATCGGTGCTGATGGTAAACGGTGAACAATAAAAGCAGCAGGATAAACAGTGTGATAAACGGCAGCGGCACGGATGGCATGAGGAAGGCTGTCAGCGAGAAAAAAGGTTAGCTGATTGTTACATAATGCTGAAAAAAAAGCGCCGAATAATCGTCCCGGGAATGCCAGCGCATCCCCGGGCAACGCGCGACTATTTCAACGCGTGGATAACCACCCACATCGGCCCTTTGCCGACGGCGTAGCGCGCCAGCGGTTGCAGCAGGCCGCGCGTTGGCTCAATGCCGTACACCTCGATATGGTCTGATTTCTGTCCGGCAGCAACCACGAACTTGCCGCTGTTATCGATATTAAAACCACGCGGCTGCGTTTCAGTTGGCTGATGGCCTTCCAGCGTCAGCAACCCGCCGTCCTCGCTGACGCTAAAAATGGCAATCGTGCTGGCGGTACGGTCACAGCTGTACAGAAAGCGACCGTCGGGCGTCAGATGGATATCGGCTGCCCAGCGCGTATCGCTGAAGCCGGCAGGCATCATATCCAGGCTTTGCACCCGCTCAACCTTACCGTGAACGTTATTGAGATTCCAGACGTCAACAGTGCTGTCCAGCTCGTTGATGCAATAGGCGTACTGGCCATCGGGATGGAAAGCCATGTGCCGCGGCCCGGCGCCCTCTACCGTTTCCACCTGCTGCTGCGCTGCGGGCGTAAGCTCGCCGCCGTCACTCAGCGTGAACAGGCATATACGGTCCTGCTTGAGCACCGGCACCAACAGCATCTGGTTATTCAGATCGATATTAGCCGAGTGGCAACCCGCTAATTCACCGATAACCTGCGAAGGCGCCTGCGGCACCCCGCGCTTATCCATCGGGCTGACGCTAACGCAGGCGTCATTATATGAACCGCAGAACAGGAAACGCCCCTGACGATCGGTTGATATGTGGGTCGGGCTGCCCGGCAGCGGCGCTTCCGCCTCATGAGTCAGCTTACCCTCTTTATCAATGGCGTAGGTCACCACGCGAAAATCCGGCCGCACGCCAACGTGCAGCCAGCCGCCGTTGGGATTCACCACCATCGGCTGTACCTGCCCCGGCGCTTCAACCACCTGTAGCAGCTTCAACGCGCCTGCACTATCCATCTGCCAGACGTGGATTTGGTGGCTTTCCGGGCTGGCGGTGTAGACAACTTGTTTCATGAAGGCTCCTTTTTCCGTGATATCGGTAAATATGGCGATGACTAATCATGACAGGATTTCCACGCCAGAGGCTCACTTTTCTGGCGATGACCTGTTGGTCAGACTATCAGTGCCGTGTAAACTCAGGCTTTTGCCAACGCCTTTGGGAATTTTTTATGCGCTATCGCGTTATTGCACTCGACCTTGACGGCACCCTGCTGACGCCGGAAAAAACCATATTACCAGAGTCCATTGAGGCGCTGGCCAAAGCTCGCGCCGCCGGAGTACAGGTTTTAATCGTCACCGGGCGCCATCATTGCGCTATACACCCTTTTTATCAGGCGCTGCAGCTTGATACACCCGCAATTTGCTGTAACGGCACTTATTTGTATGATTATCAGGCAAAAAAAGTGCTGACAGCCGATCCGCTGCCCGTAGAGCAGGCTCACCAGGTTATCCGGCTGCTGGACGAACATCGCATCCATGGGCTGCTGTATGTCGATGATGCCATGATTTATCAGGAACCAACCGGCCACGTTATTCGTACTCAAAACTGGGCCCAGTCGCTGCCGGAGCATCAGCGCCCGCTGTTTGTGCGCGTGCCTTCGCTGAGCCAGGCGGCCCGAGAGGCGAATGCTATCTGGAAGTTCGCCCTGTCACATCCTGATACCCGCGCTCTGCAGCATTTTGCCGACGTGGTCGAACACGAAATGGGCCTGTCCTGCGAATGGTCATGGCACGATCAGGTGGATATCACTCGTGCTGGCAACAGCAAAGGTAAACGATTGGCGCAGTGGGTCGCTTCTCAAGGGTTGACGATGGATGACGTTATCGCTTTCGGCGATAACTATAACGATCTCAGCATGCTTGAGCAGGCGGGCCTCGGCATCGCCATGGGTAATGCCGATGAGACGATTAAAGAACGGGTTGCACGGACTATCGGCAGCAATCAGGAACCGTCTATTGCCGAAATCATTTATCAGGAAGTGTTGTAGTCGGTAAAGGGTTGTTGCATTCGCCGGCGCGATGGGTGTTTATTTCACCGATGGTGGGGTGTTCCGTTCGCCTGTACGGTGAGCTGTTTATTTCACCCATGGTGGGTTGTTCCGTTCGCCTGTACGGCCAGGGCCATCGTTGCCCGCCGCTGCGGGCGACCGGCAAGGGGCCATCAAACGTCATGGCCCCTTGACCCCGGACTTCCGGCAGTTTCTGCGTGGCTGCGCCCTTCCCTCACGCATGTAGCCCGCCGTACGGGCCGTTCGCGATGCGTTCCCGACGCAGCGCTTACTTTCGCCGCTTCCCTGCGGCTCACCCTGGCGGGCTTCATTCGCTCGGCGCAGAAAAGCCTGTTGGCGCAGGGTTGCTAAAACGGCATCCGTTTTAATCGATAACGGCGTTGGGCGCAGGTTTGCTGAAAATGGCATTCGTTTTTTATTAAAAAGCAAAACCAGGTTGCGGGCATCCAGCCCGGCGCAGACATGGTTTTTTTACTTAAAGCGATGAGGATGTTTACGGGGGAGGAGAATGCCCGGCTGATTTCAGCAGACTCGCGGCCAGGGATGGCCGTGCGCCAGGCCACACGGATGTGCTTGTGCCGGTGCGGAAAGCAGCCGGGCCTTCTGTGACCTGTGCTCCGGGCTTGCAGCAATGAGGGATGCCGTTTGCCAGCCAGCCGGGTGCAGGCTGACTTACCCATCTTAGTTGGGTTGCGGATTTACAGCGAATTAGTGGCTGACCGAGACGCCTTTGACCTGGGCAAACAGCCACATTTTGGGCTTGATCATCAGTTCATCCCGCGCCCATGGGGTAATGCGCGCCCACAGTTCGCTTTGTCCGATACGCAGCTTAACTTCAACCTGATCGTCAATATCAAGCAGCTCTTCAACCTGGGCGGGAATAACGTTGCGAACCGAGCTGTTGTGCGGCGGCTGCAGGCTGAGAGTCACGTCAGTCGCCTGAATACGAATACGCAGTGGCGTGCGCGCTGGCAAATCGATACGGCTTACCCAGATATGCTGATCGCCCAGCGATAGCGCCGTCATAGCATAATCGGGGTGCTGCTCCAGCACCTGTACCCGCAGCACGCTGCTCTGTTCGGCTTGCGGCAGCCACGGCCGCATCGCGCTGCTGCTCCAGACCTTTTCCAGCGGGCCAAACGCTTTCACCTCGCCTTTGTCCAGCACCAGCACATTATCGGCCAACTGCAGGATCTCATCCAGGCTATGGCTGACGTAAAGCAGCGGGATATCTACCTGCCGCGCCAGACGCTGCAGCCAGGGAAGCAGTTCGCGCTTACGCGGCAAATCAAGCGACGCCAGCGATTCATCCATCAGTAGAATTTCCGGCGCCGACAGCAGCGCGCGGCCAATTGCTACCCGCTGCTTCTCACCGCCGGACAGGGAGTGCGGATAGCGATCAAGCAGCGGAGCGATCCCCAACAGGGCAACCAACGCATCGAACTGATTGCGCTGACGCTTATTGCTGCCATACAGCAAGTTGCCACGCACCCGATAATGAGGAAACAGGCGCGCGTCCTGAAAAACATAGCCAACGCGCCGCTTTTCCGGCGGCAAATTAATCTTTTGCTCGCTGTCGTACAGCACCCGATCGTTGAGCGCAACCCTGCCGCTTTGCGGCGTTGTCAGCCCGGCAATGGCATTAATCAGTGAGGTTTTTCCCGCGCCGGAAACGCCGAAAACGGCGGTAATTCCGCGGGCGGGCAGCTTCAGATCCAGCGTCAGAATATGCTCGCCAAGACGCTGGGTAAACGCTAACTCCAGCATCAGACCGCTTCTCCCAACTTTTTGCGTCCCCAGCGGCTAAGCCATTCGGAGATCAGCAACGAACTGAGCGCCAGCACGATGGCGATTACGCATAAGCGCGCAGCAGCCCCTTCCGCGCCCGGCGTTTCAATGAGGGTATACATCGCTGAGGGAAGCGTACGCGTCTCACCGGGAATATTGGAAACAAAGGTAATAGTGGCGCCGAACTCACCCAGCGAGCGGGCAAAAGCCAGCACGGTGCCGACGATCACACCAGGCAGCGTTAACGGCAAGGTGATGGTGAAAAAAACCCGCCAGCGTCCGGCGCCCAGAGTGCGGGCAGCCTGCTCCAGACGGGTATCGACCCCCTCAAGCGCCAGGCGGATAGCTCTGACCATCAGCGGAAAAGCAATCACCGCCGAGGCCAGCGCCGCACCGCGCCAGCTGAAGGCGAAGGTAAAACCAAACCAGTCATACAGATACTGGCCTATCAGGCCGCGACGGCCAAAGCCAAGCAGCAGCAGATAGCCAACCACCACCGGCGGCAGCACCAGTGGCAGATGAATTAAGCTATCAAGCAGCGCTTTGCCAGTAAACCGGCAGCGCGCCAGTATCCAGGCCATCAGGATCCCAAAAGGCAGGCTGCAAACAACCGCCACGGTAGAAACTTTTAAACTCAGGGTCAGCGCCTGCCATTCGGGTTCACTTAGGATCATTTACGCGGGGTAAATCCATATTTTTTGAAGATGGCCGCAGCTTCCGGTCCCTTCAGATAGTTATAAAATGCCTGCACATCGGCCTTATCGTGATCTTTGACGATAGCCATCGGATACTCAACCGGCTTATGGCTTGATTCAGGGAAACTGCCCACCACCGCCACCTTATCGCTGGCGACCGCATCGGAGCCATAGACAATACCGTAAGGCACTTCGTTACGCTCAACTAAAGCCAGAGCCGCACGCACGCTGTTTCCGGGGGCCAGCATTGGCGCTACCGTCTCCCAGGCGCCAAGGTTTTGCAGCGCTTCTTTTGCATAGAGGCCGGCCGGCACGTGATCGGGATCGCCAACCGCCAGTCGCTGACCTTTTAGCAGGCTTTTCCAGTTGGTTTGCTTATTGATAGTAACCGCCTGGGCTTTTTCCGCCTTCGGCGCGACCAGCACCAGGTCGTTGCCCAGCAGAGTATAGCGGCTGCCGGTATCAATGCTCTTTTTCTCTACGGCATAATCCATCCACTGCTGGTCAGCAGAAATAAACAGATCGGCGGGTGCGCCCTGCTCTATCTGGCGGGCCAGCGTCGAGGACGAAGCGAAAGAAGAGACAATTTTTACCGGCTTGCCTTGCTCGTACTGATGGGCAATATCCTGTAATGCATTGGTTAAGGATGCGGCGGCGAATACCGTAATATTTTCTGCCGCAGCGACATTACCGACCAGCGTGATGCTCAACGCCGCACCGGCGGCCCAGCTACCCCAAGTGGATTTCATTTCATTCTCCTGTTATTGCGCTATGTAACAAATCATATAACGCAGCAACAATTCCTGTCATGGCGTTTATCGGCAACAGGAGAATAAAATTGAGGAGGATCAAATAACAAACCCGACCGGACGTCGGGTTTAGCAGGAAAAGGGATTAACGGCGCTCGTTGGCCGGGCGGTCTTTAGCATGACCAAATTTAGAGATAATGTTAAAAAATTCACCGAGGCCGTAAATCAGGCCCAGTATGATAGCCATTACCACCGGCACCATCAGAATGGCAACCAGCAGGCTTTTAATCAGTTCCAGCATCTAATCCCCACTGAAATTCGCTCAAAAAAACATTGTATCCATTCAGTTAAAAAATGCACTCGCCTTTCGTGCGTTTTACCTTTGCTGACAAAGCCCGCTCGTCCGGCCTAAAATGATTATTTTACCGGAGGCGACATGCAGAGCGAACTCTCCCTGATCATTAAAATGCAACAGCGCTTATTTGCCGATTCGCGGCGCATCGAACTGCTGCGCCAGATTAAAGCCACCGGCTCCATTAGTCAGGGGGCTAAGCTGGCTGCCATTAGCTATAAAAGCGCCTGGGATGCGGTTAACGATATGAACCAGCTGGCCGACTGGCCGCTGGTTGACCGGGCAACCGGTGGCAAAGGCGGCGGCGGCGCCGCCTTGACGGCCTACGGCGAGCGCCTGATCCAGCTGTTTGACCTGCTGGAACAAATTCAGCAAAAAGCCTTTGATGTGCTGCAAGACGATCGGGTTCCGCTGGACAGCTTGCTGGGCGCCATCGCACGCATCTCATTGCAGACCAGCGCGCGCAACCAGCTGTCCGGTACCGTCACCGGACGCGATGAGCAGCATGTGCGTCAGCATATTCAGGTTCTGCTGGCCGATGGCGTCACCCGGCTGAATATTGCGGTGACCGAAACCAGCGCCAGACGGCTGCAACTGGAGAACGGCAAGCAGGTTCTGGTATTGATTAAGGCGCCGTGGATCGCATTGGAAACCGGAGACAGTACGGCGGAAAACAACCTTAAAGGCCGCATACAGAGTATTGAACACAGCGCAAGCCACAGCGAGGTGCTGGTTGATTTACCGGACGGTCAGCAGCTGTGCGCGACGCTGGATCGCCAACGGCTGCAGCAGAAAAATCTGCAGCCGGGCGACGAAGTAACAGCACATTTTAATGCTGACCAGGCAATTATCGCCACGCTGCTCTGATCCGTACCTCGGCATTTGACTTTGCGCGCCATCAGGCTTAGTTATGGAACGACAAATGCAAAAAATGGAATGCACTATGTCATCGTTGCAAATTTCGCAAGGCACGTTTCGTCTTAGCGACACTCGCGTACTCAACCTGCAAAATCTGCAGATTAATGCTGGTGAAAGCTGGGCTTTCGTCGGCGCCAACGGCAGCGGAAAATCATCGCTGGCCCGCGCCCTGTCCGGTGAGCTTGCGCCGCTCACCGGTACGGTTAACAGCCGTTTTCATCACCCTGCCCGCATCTCTTTTGAGCAACTGCAAAAGCTGGTCAGCGATGAGTGGCAGCGCAACAATACCGACCTGCTCAGCGCCGATGAGGATGACACCGGACGCACCGCCGCGCAGATTATTCAGGAAGACGTTCAGGATGCACAACGCTGCGCCCGACTCGCCGAACAGTTCGACATCGGCTACTTACTTGAACGCCGCTTTAAATACCTTTCGACCGGCGAAACGCGTAAGACGCTGCTATGCCGTGCGCTAATGGCGCAGCCAGACCTGTTAATTCTTGATGAGCCTTTTGACGGTCTGGATGTCGCCTCCCGCGCCAGCCTGGCAACGCTGCTTGGCGAGCTGCACCAGCAGGGCTATACCCTGGTCATGGTGCTCAACCGCTTTGATGATATCCCTGACTTTACTCAGCACGTCGGCGTGCTGGCGGAATGCACCCTCACCCATACCGGTGAACGTCAGGCGATTCTGGCGGAAGCGCTGGTCGCGCAGCTGGCCCACAGTGAAAAACTGGCGGGAATCGCGCTGCCGGAGGCCGACGAACCCGATGCGCTGCCGCAGCTGGCTGCCGGCACCTCGCCGGTGGTGCTGAAGCAGGGCATCGTGTCATGGAACGATAAGCGCATTCTGCACGGCATAGACTGGGAGGTTAAACCTGGCGAGCACTGGCAAATTGTCGGTCCTAACGGCGCCGGGAAATCGACGCTGCTAAGCCTGGTGACCGGCGACCATCCGCAGGGCTACAGTAACGATCTGACGCTGTTTGGTCGGCGGCGCGGCAGCGGCGAAACCATCTGGGACATTAAGCAGCATATTGGCTACGTCAGCAGCAGTTTGCATCTGGAGTATCGCGTCAGCACCAGCGTGCGTAACGTGATAATCTCCGGCTACTTCGACTCAATCGGCATCTATCAGGCGGTTTCAGACCGGCAAAAAATGCTGGCGCAACGTTGGCTTTCCCTGCTGGGTTTTGATGCTGCCAGCGCCGATGCCCCCTTCCAGAGCCTTTCCTGGGGTCAGCAGCGGCTGGTACTTATCGCACGGGCACTGGTGAAGCACCCCACGCTGCTGATCCTTGATGAGCCTCTGCAAGGTCTTGATCCGATCAATCGCCAGCTGGTGCGCCGGTTTGTCGATATTCTGATTGGCGAAGGACGTACTCAGCTGCTATTCGTTTCGCATCATGCCGAAGATGCGCCTGACTGCATCACCGATCGCCTGAGCTTTATTCCGGCGGGCGAGATTTATCATTATCAGTTAGAAAAGATTATCCGCTGATCGGCACGGGCGCGGCAACGTCGCGCCCCGTTAATAAAAAAAAAGACTTCGTGTAACCGCTTTCAAATTATCAGCCTGTTTGTCTGCTTTCGCTGCTTAACCTCGTATCTTTCCCCTACACTTAGGATTTTTCATCTTGTGTAAACGATTCCATTTATCCAGACTTGATCACGCTTTCTCATTTAAGGCTGTGCTACTTTTTACAGATAGAAACCGCTAAGCAGGTTATCAGGACTCAGTATGCAAAAATTTAATCCGGTCGATCATCCGCATCGCCGCTATAACCCGCTGTCCGATCAGTGGGTACTGGTTTCCCCCCATCGGGCTAAGCGCCCGTGGCAGGGTGCGCAGGAAACGCCGGCGCAAAATACCTTACCCAACCACGACCCGGACTGCTTTCTCTGTCCCGGCAATACGCGCGTCACCGGCGATAAAAATCCCGATTACAAAGGGACGTTCGTTTTTACCAATGACTTCGCCGCGCTGATGACCGATACCCCCGATGCGCCGCAAAGCGACGATCTGCTGATGCGCTGCGAAAGCGCGCGCGGCACCAGCCGGGTTATCTGCTTTTCGCCCGATCACAGCAAGACCCTGCCGGAGCTGAGCCTGGAGGCGCTTACCGGCGTGATCCGCACCTGGCAGGAGCAGACCGCCGATCTGGGACAGCACTACCCCTGGGTACAGGTATTTGAAAATAAGGGTGCAGCCATGGGCTGCTCTAACCCGCATCCCCACGGCCAGGTGTGGGCCAATAGTTTTTTACCTAATGAAGCAAAGCGTGAAGACGATCTTCAGCGCCGCTATTTTGAGCAGCACGGCTCACCAATGCTGGTGGATTATACCCAGCGTGAGCTGCAGGACGGCGCCCGTACCGTCGTAGAAACCGAGCACTGGCTGGCAGTCGTGCCCTGGTGGGCGGCCTGGCCTTTTGAAACCCTGCTGCTGCCGAAAACGCCGGTTAAACGCTTAGTGGATCTGAGCAACGCCCAGCGCGATGACCTGGCGCTGGCGCTGAAAAAACTCACCAGCCGCTATGACAACCTTTTCCAGTGCTCTTTCCCCTATTCCATGGGCTGGCACGGCGCCCCTTTCAACGGCGAGGAAAATCAGCACTGGCAGCTACATGCCCATTTTTATCCGCCGCTGCTGCGCTCGGCCAGCGTACGTAAATTTATGGTCGGCTATGAAATGCTGGCGGAAACCCAGCGCGATTTAACAGCCGAACAGGCGGCGGAGCGTTTGCGCGCCGTCAGCGATGTGCATTTCCGTGAATCCGGAGCAGAATAATGAGCTTAAAACAAACCACGACAACCCTTTTCAATGACATCTTCGGCTATGCCCCAACCCACACCATTCAGGCGCCCGGCCGGGTCAACCTGATTGGGGAACATACCGATTACAACGATGGTTTCGTGCTGCCGTGCGCTATCGACTACAAAACGGTTATTAGCTGTGCTAAGCGCGACGACCGCACCGTTCGCGTGGTGGCGGCGGACTATGATAACCAGCAGGACAGCTTCTCGCTCGATGAGCCAATCCTTAACCATCCGGACCAGATGTGGTCAAACTACGTGCGCGGGGTGGTAAAACATCTGCAAAAACGCAACCCGGCGTTTAGCGGCGTCGATATGGTTATTAGTGGCGATGTGCCGCAGGGCGCGGGCCTTAGCTCCTCCGCCTCGTTGGAAGTGGCCGTGGGCAGCGTATTCCAGCAGCTTTATCACCTGCCGCTGGACGGCGCAGAAATCGCCCTGAACGGTCAGGAAGCGGAAAACCAGTTTGTCGGCTGTAACTGCGGCATCATGGATCAGCTGATTTCTGCCCTCGGCAAAAAAGACCATGCCATGCTGCTCGATTGCCGCACCCTCAGCACCCGCGCGGTACCGATGCCGGACAACGTTGCGGTAGTGATTATTAACTCCAACTTCCGCCGTAACCTGGTGGGCAGCGAATACAACACCCGCCGCCAGCAGTGTGAAACCGGCGCGCGCTTCTTTACGCAAAGCTCGCTACGCGACGTCGATATCGCCCAGTTCCGCGCGGTGGAAAACGAGCTGGATCCGCTGGTTGCCAAGCGCGTACGTCACGTGTTGACTGAAAACGCCCGCACGCTGGAAGCCGCCGATGCGCTGGCTAACGGCGACCTGGCCCGCATGGGCGTCCTTATGGCGGAATCTCATGCCTCAATGCGTGACGATTTTGAAATCACCGTGCCGCAGATTGATACCCTGGTTGAAATCGTGAAGGAGGTTCTCGGCGAACAGGGCGGCGTGCGCATGACCGGTGGCGGTTTTGGCGGCTGTATCGTCGCGCTGATGCCGCTGGATCGGGTCGACAGCGTTAAACAGGCGGTTGCCAGCCAGTATGAAGCGGCCACCGGCCTGAAAGAGACCTTCTATATCTGCAAAGCATCAGCAGGAGCCGGACAATGCTAACCCAACCAGATTCGCTGGCACCGGATGGCCAGCCCTGGCATATCACTACCCTGCGCAACGCGCAGGGGATGGTAGCAACGTTTATGGACTGGGGGGCGACCTGGCTTTCAGCCCGGGTGCCGATGCCGAACGGCAGCGTGCGCGAAGCCCTGCTTGGCTGTGAAAAACCCGCGGATTACTTACATCAGGATGCCTACCTCGGCGCCACGGTGGGTCGTTATGCCAACCGCATTGCGAATGCCGCCCTGACGCGCACCGGCACGCAGCTGGCAGCGAATCAGCCTCCGCACCAGCTTCACGGCGGGCCGCAAGGCTTTAGCCATCGTCGCTGGCAGATAGTCAGCCAGGCGCCGCAGGAAGTGACCTACCAGATCGATTCGCCGGACGGCGACCAGGGCTTTCCCGGCAACCTGATAGCAACGGTGCATTACCGGCTGGAAGATGATAATACGCTCAGCATCGCCTGGCAGGCGACGGTTGATAAGCCCTGCCCGGTCAACCTGACCAATCATGCCTATTTTAACCTCGACGCCGTTCACGGCGATGCGCGTCAGCACCAGCTGCAGCTGATGGCTCAGCGCTATCTGCCGGTTGACAGCGCCGGTATTCCTGCCCGGGATTTAACCCCGGTCAGCGGCAGCAGTTTTGATTTCCGCCAGCCAAAAACCCTGGCGCAGGATTTCCTCGCCGATGCCGACCAGCAGGCGGTGAAAGGCTACGATCATGCCTTTTTACTCGACGCCGCCGGCGATGCCAGTCAGACCGCCGCGCGCTTGACCTCAGCAGACGGCAAACTGCAGCTGACAGTGGAAACCTCGGCCCCGGCGCTGCAGCTTTACAGCGGCAATTATCTGGCGGGTACCCCTGCCCGCGAACGGGATGCATACCAGGCGTTTAATGGTATTGCGCTGGAAAGCGAATTCCTGCCTGACTCTCCCAATCATAGCGACTGGCCGCAGCCGGACTGCTGGTTACAACCCGGTCAGCGCTATCAATGCATTACCCGCTATCGTTTCACTGCCGCTTGACAGGCATCATGAAAGCGGGTGAAAAATATCCGACGCGTCATGCTCAGGCTTACGCGCCGGACTAAATTCCGCTAAGGTAATGCACTATCAAATTGCCGCGCGTCGGTAATATAATATTTATATTGTTATAGAAACCGAAAATCAGGAAGGAGTGAATCTATGGCTGTATCTAAGCTGGTTCTGGTGCGCCACGGCGAAAGCCAGTGGAACAACGAAAACCGCTTTACCGGATGGTATGATGTCGATTTATCCGATAAAGGCCGCACCGAAGCAAAAGCAGCGGGTCAGCTGCTGAAAAAAGAGGGTTATTCCTTCGATTTCGCCTATACCTCAGTGTTAAAACGCGCTATTCACACCCTGTGGAGCATCCTTGATGAAGTCGATCAAGTCTGGCTGCCGGTAGAGAAAAGCTGGCGTTTGAATGAACGTCACTATGGTGCCTTACAAGGCCTTAACAAAGCTGAAACAGCTGAGAAATATGGTGATGAACAGGTTAAACAGTGGCGTCGTGGCTTCGCCGTTACCCCGCCAGAGCTGGACCGCACCGACGAGCGTTTCCCCGGCCACGATCCCCGCTACGCCGGGCTGACTGCCGGCCAGCTGCCGACCACTGAAAGCCTGAAGCTGACCATCGATCGCGTACTGCCCTTCTGGAATGACAGCATTCTGCCGCGCATGAAAAAAGGCGAAAAAGTCATCATCGCCGCTCACGGCAACTCGCTGCGCGCGCTGGTCAAATATCTCGATAATATGAGCGAAGAAGAAATTCTCGAATTCAACATTCCTACTGGCGTACCGCTGGTGTATGAGTTTGACGAAAACTTCAAACCGCTCAAGCGTTACTATCTCGGCGACGCCGACGAAATCGCCGCCAAAGCGGCTGCGGTAGCCAATCAGGGTAAAGCAAAGTAACCCTGCGCTGACTGACCAAACGGCCCATCCGGGCCGTTTTTTATTGCCGCAGCGTAGTTGAAAAAGCTTTTTAACGGTTGAGGAATGCTCCTGCAGCAGACGACGGGCAACGGCTATGCCCCCGTTGTCAGCAAGCTGAAGAACCCGCTAACGGAGGCTTGCCCTGTTTCTTACTACCGCTGACGACCAGCCGAAAGACAACTGACTGGAATCAGCCGCGCCGGGTTTTCACCGCGTCAGCCAGCTGGCGCAGCACGTTTTCCGTGTCCTGCCAGCCAATACAGGCATCGGTAACGCTTTTGCCATACACCAACGCTTCGCCGCTCTCCAGATTTTGATTGCCTTCCACCAGGTGACTTTCAATCATCACGCCAATAATCGCTTTTTCGCCGCCAGCGATTTGCCCGGCAACATCGTCGGCCACGGTTAGCTGCTTCTGGAACTGCTTGCTGCTGTTTGCATGGCTAAAATCGATCATCACCTGCGCTGGCAGGCCCGCTTTTTCCAATCCGGCTTTTACCGCACTGACATGATGGGCGCTGTAGTTAGGCTCTTTGCCGCCGCGCAAAATAATATGGCAGTCGTCATTGCCGCTGGTTTCGACAATCGCCGAATGACCATATTTTGTTACGGAGAGAAAGCAGTGCGGCGCGCTGGCAGCATTGATCGCATCGATGGCCACTTTAATGGTGCCATCCGTGCCGTTTTTAAAACCAACCGGACAGGATAGCCCGGAAGCCAGTTCCCGGTGTACCTGAGATTCCGTGGTACGGGCGCCAATCGCTCCCCAGCTCATCAAGTCAGCCAGGTACTGCGGGGTGATCATATCAAGGAATTCACCGGCAGCCGGCAGCCCGGTATTGTTAATTTCCAGCAGCAGCTTGCGCGCAATGCGCAGGCCGTCATTAATCTGGAAGCTGCCATCCATATGAGGATCGTTAATCAGCCCCTTCCAGCCGACGGTAGTACGCGGTTTCTCAAAGTAGACCCGCATAACCACTTCAAGCTCACCCTTCAGCTCTTCACGCAGCTTCAGCAGGCGCTCGCCATACTCTTTTGCCGCTTGCACATCGTGAATTGAGCAAGGTCCAATAACCACCAGCAGGCGGTCATCTTTATTTTTAAGAATATGATGAATCGCCTGGCGAGAGCGCGCTACCGTTTGGGCGGCCTGCTCACTTGATGGATATTTTTCCAGCAGCGCCACAGGCGGCAGAAGTTCTTTTATCTCTTTGATTCTTAAGTCATCGTTCTGATAATTCATTTCGATTCCAGCATGATTTGGTACCTGGCTATGGGCCCGGCTTAACCGTCTAAATTTAACCGTCCGGACTGGGCGTGTAAATCGTTCGCGCGTATTTAGCCGCGGAAAATTTGATATTTCGCCGCTGCTTACTACACTTTGATACGTAACTACTTAAAAAAAAGCATTTACCTCAAGGAAATATCATCCAGATAAGTAAATGCAGCGGTTTATTTTGCCTTAGTTAGGCAAGGCGTTATAACCCAGTAACCAGGTTCGTATAGCACTAAACGATTTCATTAATTAACGGGAGCATAATGATGAATAAGTTTGCAATTGCAATTTTGACGGCAACGATGGCATTGGGTAGCGGCGCAGCACTGGCCGAGGGTGGCAGCAACAACGGTACTTCGAACCAGGCAGCCGATGCTGGTGCCGCGTCCGGCGGTTCTGAGCAGACCCTGGCGCCGAAGCATGTTGATAACGGTAAAATTAATGAAGGCAGCCAGAATACCGCCGGTAGTTCAACGCACAAGAAGATGAAACATCACGGCAAAAAAATGGATGCTAATCAGATTGACCAGAACTCACAGTGTAAAGACGGCAAATGTCCGAACGTGAATAAGAAAGTAGGTCCGGGCGCCGATACCAAAACCGACGGCACCACGCAGTAATTTGCACATCGGTTCACTGTTATCTGATCCATATAAAAGGAGAGCTCCGGCTCTTCTTTTTGCTTTTCAGATTGCTTTCAGACTGCCCGCAAATTATTCATCTCTGCAGAATCTCAGCGTTCTTGTCCGCAACGGCCCTCTTTTCTGCTGATTACTTCACGCCTGCATTCCGCTATTCTTAATCCCGGTAAAGCGAAACCCTGCGCAGGATAAACATGATTTCACTGCTGTTAATTGACGATCACCCGCTGGTGCAGGTTGCGCTTGAGGCGGAGCTGGCGCGCAGCGCCCTTAGCTTCGCGCTGAACTGCGTTGACAGCAGCCACGGCGCTAAGCAGTGGTTGCAAGACCAGCAGCCTGCGTTGGTGATTCTGGACATCGGGCTTCCGGACGGCAACGGCCTTGAACTGCTGAAGTATATCCGCCGCCATCATGCCGCGCCGGTGATAATCTATTCAGCGCAGGAAGAGCGTTCATGGATAAGGCTGGCGCACGAATCAGGGGCCGCAGGTTATATTGTTAAACGTCAGCCGCTGGCTAAGCTGGTTTCAGCAATACTGGCGGTGCTGGCGGGTGAAACGGTTTTCCCGCCGGAAACCGCGACGAACGCCCGCAGCAGCCCGCTTACCAGCAAAGAGCAGCAGATTCTGGCCCTGCTAGCCAGCGGCCTGTCCAATTTGCAGATTGCAGAGCGGCTGCATATCAGCAACAAAACCGTCAGTACCCATAAAAAAAACATCATGGAAAAAACCGGCGCCAGCTCGCTTCTCAGCTTAGCCGCGCTGTGGAGAGCCCAGCAGTGATCCGCTGCCTGCTGCTGATGCTGGTACTGTTGAGCATGACCATAACGGCTCGTGCCGATCTGCACCCGATAAGCAGCCTGATGATGGCGCCGTCGATGATGCCCGCGTCTCCCCCTGACCCGCCAGCAGAGCAGATTATCCGCGTCGGTATTCTGCAAGACAGCAGCGCGCCGCGAAATATTGTCGTCGGCAACGATTTATACGGTATCAATGCCGATTACCTGGTAGCGCTGCATCAGATTAGCGGGCTGAGTTTCCGCATTACCCCCTATGCCTCCCCTGGCAGCCTGATGACCGCCATGAATAACGGGCTGTTAGACGTCGCCTTTGGCGTGGCGTCACAGCCGCTGGCTAAAGGCTACTTTGCCACTCAGCCATGGTTCAGCAGCCCGCTGCGTATTTATCGCAATCGCAATAACGCGCGTCAGGTGATGTTTAATTCCGCCAGCGCCCGCATTGCTATCAGCAGCGAAAGCTACCGGCTGCTGGCGCAGGATTTCGCCCGCCAGCATCGCTGGCTGATTCGCGATAACGATCTGCAGGCGCTGTATATGTTGCTCAATCAGCAAGCTGATTATGTGGTTGCCGATGAGACCAGCGCGGGCTTTCTGCTGTCCCAGCTGCAGCAGGGCCAAATTTATCAGCTTGCCTCATCGCCCGATGCGGGGATGCTCAGCCTGCAGGCTGTTGGTCGCGACCTGCGGCTGATCCGCTGTCTGGATGAGGCGCTGCGCGCTTTGCCCGTTGAAGTGGTGAATGGCATTCAGGAACGCTGGAGCAGCCAGCTGCCGCGCTATCAGGACAGTAACACCGCATCGTTGACCGCCATGGAGCGCGGCTGGATCGCCGAGCATCCTCAGGTAACCTATGCCGCCGTCAGCGATGATTACCCGTGGAGCTACCGCCAGGCCAACGGTGATGCCGCCGGCTACAGCGTGGAGCTGCTGCAAGTCATCGGCCAGAATACCGGGCTGCGTTTCAAGCCCGTTTGGGTGAGTAATCCTCATCAGGCAGCGGCACTGGTCGATAGCGGCCGGGCAATGATTCAGCTGATGCGCCCGCTGACCGGCGACGATAATATGCAGGGCAATACCCTGCCCGTCTGGAGAGCGCTGTGGGGCGTTTATGTCAACAACGCAAGTCATGGGGTCTCGCGCTGGCAGGATTTGAACGCTCAGCGCATTGGTATTCTGGACGGCGATATTGCTCGCCATATGGTGCCTGCGGGCGCTCATCTGGTCAGTTTCAGCGATCGTAAAGCGCTGTATGATGCGCTGGCAAACGGGCAGTTGAATGCGCTGGTAGATAACGTCTTTTCCGCACGCGCCCAGCTGGAGTCCGGCTATGCTGACAGCCTGCGGCTGGCGTTTGCCGCCAGCGATACCGCATGGCCGGTGGCCTTTGGCCTTGCGCGACAGCAGCCGCTGCTGCGCACGCTGCTGAATAAAAGTCTGCAGCAGATCCCCGCCAGCACCCAGCAGCGAATGCGCGAAAGCTGGAGTAACGGCAGCAATCCGGCACAAAATAGCAGAACGCAAATGCGCCCGGTCTCGGTATTCGTGTTGATTGCCGCCCTGTTCGCCATCGTCTTTCTGCTGGCTTTATTAGTCCGTCGTTACCTGGAGCAGCGGCGGGAAAGACGCCAGCGCCGGCAGCTGGAGCTGGAACGGGAAGAAGCGCGGCGCGCAAATGCGATGAAAAGTCAGTTTCTGGCGACCGTCAGCCACGAGCTGCGCACGCCGATGCAAGCTATCCTCGGACTGCTTGAGGTTGAGGCAGCGCGGCATCCCGGCGCGAATAACCTGGCGGTCATTCAGCGCAGCGCCGCTGGTCTGATGACGCTGCTCAATGATCTGCAGGATCATGCCAGGGTGGAAAATAATACCTTCACCCTGACGCCACGTCCTTTTGACCTACGCCGTTGGATAGCCCATCTGTCAGCGTTCTATCAGCCGCTATTACGCCCGGGCGGGCCGCAGCTTATCGTGGAGGCAATAACGGCGCTGCCTGAATGGGTCACGCTTGACGGCGGACGTTTGCAGCAGGTTGCCAACAATCTGATCAGCAATGCGCTGAAATTCACCCGGACGGGAGAAATTCGCGTAACCCTGGCGGTACTGGAGCAGCAACAGCACATTCATCTGCAGGTAGTCGACAGCGGCAGCGGCATTCCGCCTGAGGAACAAATCCGCCTGTTTGAACCCTGGTACCAACCGCCTTCAGGACGCCAGCTTTCGGTTCAGGGCAGCGGGCTGGGGCTGTCCATCTGTCGGGAAATTGTTACCCGCATGGGGGGCAAAATTCAACTGGAGTCCGCCGTTGGTCTGGGAACCACCGTACTGGTTCAGCTACCGCTTGAGCTGCCCCACCCAATGCCTTCCCCCGACCTGGCGCTGGCGGCTGAGCATCAGAGGTTAGCGCCACAGCGGATTGCTATCGTTGATGATCATCCCACCAACCTGCTGGTGATGGAGCAACAGCTGGCCCACTGCGGTATTCAGGCAGAGGTCTACGGCGAGGGACGAGCGCTGCTGCAGGCCGCGCAGCAGCGACCGTTTGATTTAATCTTCATCGATTATTCGATGCCAAAGCCGGACGGCGTGACGGTAGCGCGCATTCTGCGCCGCATGGAGCGCAACACGCCGCACCATACCCGACTGATTTTTTGCTCGGCAGACGCGCGCATCATTTCGCAACCTGAGGTGCAGGTCCTGACGGATGGCGTCCTGGTAAAACCTATCGCTTTGGATGATATTCAGCGCCTGCTCCAGCCCGGCGCCGCCGATGATTTTGACGATTTAGCGACAAGGCTGAATCAGCTTGCCGGTCAGGGCAGCCATTATCAGCAGCGGCTACGGGCGACACTGCTGGCGACCCTCAACCAGGATCGCCAGTTGCTCAGCCAGACAGCCAGCCTTCAGCAGTGGCCGCAGCTGGCCGCCAGCGCGCACCGGCTGAAAGGCAGCTGGCTGCTGCTGGGATATACGCAGGGTGAAGCGCTCTGCCAGCGGTTGATTCAGGGAGCGGACCAGCAACAACTCGACAAACGTGCGCTCAATTTACTGTTATCATTATGCGATAAGCTGGTATCCAGACTGGAAAACGATGGCGCATAATCACTCACATTCTCACCATGGCGATGATGCCAACCGCTCGCGACTGCTGGCGGCCTTTGCGGTTACTGCACTGTTTATGGTGGCCGAGGTTATCGGCGGCGTGCTCTCCGGCTCGCTGGCGCTGCTGGCGGATGCCGGTCATATGCTTACCGATACCGCCGCGCTGTTGATGGCGCTGATGGCCATGCAGTTTGCTCAGCGTAAACCCAACAGCCGCCATACTTTTGGCCTGCTACGGCTGACCACGCTGGCGGCGTTTGTCAACGCGATTGCCCTGCTGGTCATTACCCTGCTGATCGTCTGGGAAGCGGTCATTCGCTTCTACCATCCGCAACCGGTAGAAGGCGGCCTGATGATGGGGGTTGCCATCGCCGGACTGCTGGCAAATCTGCTGTCATTCTGGCTGCTGCATCGCGGCGGCGGGGAGAAAAACCTCAATGTGCGCGCCGCCGCGCTACACGTGCTGGGCGATCTGCTCGGCTCGGTGGGCGCCATTGCTGCCGCGCTCATCATTATTTTTACCGGCTGGACGGCTGCCGACCCTATTCTGTCGGTTCTGGTATCGTTGCTGATTCTGCGCAGCGCCTGGACGCTGCTGCGGGAAAGTCTGCATGAGCTGCTCGAAGGTTCGCCGCAGGCGCTGGATGCCGATAAGCTGGCGCGGACGCTGGTCAGCTCCATTCCGGAGGTGCGCAACGTCCACCACGTCCATTTATGGCAGGTCGGGGAAAAGCCGGTTATTACTCTGCACGTTCAGGTGATCCCACCTTACGATCACGATGCGCTGCTGCAGCGCATCCATCAATTTTTGCACCAGCACTACCAGATTGAACACGCAACGGTGCAGATGGAATATCAGCGCTGCGATACTGCTGACTGCCAGCTAACCCTGAGCACGCAGCAACAGCATCACTCACATCATCATCACTAAGAAAGCGCCTGTGAGCCATGCTGGCGAGCGCTCTTTATCCATAGCCAGCTGCCGTTCAGCGCAATCAGCGTCAGGATGACGTATTCCAGCGCCATGGCGTACACGCCCTGGCGGGAAAATATCATCACGCTTATTACGTTGATAACCAGCCACAGCAGCCAGTTTTCGACGTATTTCCGCGTCATCAGAATCATCGCGGCCACCGACAGCACCATCATGCAGGAATCCCAGAAGGGAAAGGCGTCGGGCTGCAGCTGGGGCATTGCCACCGTTAACCCCATCGCTCCCATGATTGCCACCGCCAGTCGGGTAAGAAAGGCGAATACCGGATTGATAAACACCGTCATCAGGCCGATAGCAATCGCGCATATTGCCAGCCAGGCCAGCGCTTTAGGCAGGGGAAGCCAGCGTATTTTCAACGCGGCCTGGTTGTCATTGGTTTGCCGGCTCCAGGCATACCAACCGTAGATATTAGCGGCAAAAAAGAACAGCTGTAGCAGCAGGCTGGCGTAAAGTTGAATTTGAAAAAAAATCACCGCAAACAGCGTCACGTTAAGCAAGCCAAACGGATAGTTAATAATCTTTTCCAGACTGGCAAACCAGATACACAGCAGGCCTGCCAGGGTACCAATCGCTTCAATCCAGGAGAGATCGTAGCCCCCCGCACCCAGCGGAATATGAAACAGAATATTTTGCGTGCTAAAAAAATCCATCCGTTATGATCCTTAATGCGCTGAAATACGCTTATCGTTTCAGACCTGCAGCAAAGGTTAGCATACGTTCCAGCGGGCGCAATGCAGCCGTTCGCAGCCCGGGGGCGACCTGGATTTCATGCTCAATGCCCCCCTGCTCCAGACCGTTGACGATGGCCGCCAGGCCATTCATCGCCATCCACGGACAGTGCGCGCAGCTGCGACAGGTTGCGCCTTCACCGGCCGTCGGCGCCTCCAGTAACTCTTTATCCGGCACCGCCTGCTGCATTTTGTAGAAAATGCCGCGATCGGTTGCCACTATCATCTGCGCATGCGGCAGGCGCTTCGCTGCCTGAATGAGCTGGCTGGTTGATCCGACTGCATCGGCCAGATCAACCACCGCCTGCGGCGATTCAGGATGAACCAGCACCGCGGCTCCCGGAAACAGCGCTTTCATATTTTGCAGCGCCTGGGTTTTAAATTCGTCATGCACGATGCATGCGCCCTGCCAGCAGAGAATATCTGCGCCGGTCTGCCGCGCGACGTAGCGTCCGAGATGGCGATCGGGTGCCCAGAGAATTTTCTCGCCGAGGCTGTCGAGATGTTCAATCAGATCAACCGCGATGCTGGAGGTGACTACCCAGTCGGCCCGGGCTTTTACCGCAGCGGAGGTATTGGCATAGACCACCACAGTGCGATCCGGATGCTGGTCGCAAAAAGCGCTGAAGGCATCCGCGGGACAGCCTAAGTCAAGCGAACATTCGGCGTACAGCGTAGGCATCAGAATGCGCTTTTCCGGGCTGAGAATTTTTGCTGTCTCGCCCATAAAACGCACCCCGGCCACCAGCAGCGTGGATGCCGGATGCTGACTGCCGAAACGCGCCATTTCCAGCGAATCCGCCACGCAGCCACCGGTTTCCTCCGCCAGCGCCTGAATTTCAGGGTCGGTATAGTAGTGCGCCACCATGACAGCATCCTGCTCACGCAGTAACCGCTTGATACGCGTGCGATAGCCGGCCTTTTCAGCCGCGCTGAGCCGCGCGGGCTTTGGCGGAAACGGATAAATTGCACTTTCAGGATCAAACATCAGGCTCATATTGCTATCTCGTTTTTTTCATTGAACTAGCCATCGCGTGTTTCGCCTTATTCTGGCGATATTTCGCTCGGTTTGTTTTATATACTAAACAAGATAGCCCATTCTGACCAGCAAACTTATTATTCCCCTGGTGTACAAAAGCGGTTCTTCGTCCGACTACAGCAGCGTGGTGTTTTCCAGGCTCAGTAAAAACGCTTTAACCTCCAGACCACCGGCAAAACCGGTCAGTTTGCCATTGCTACCAATGACCCGATGGCAAGGCGCGACGATACTGACCGGATTTTTACCGTTGGCGGCGCCTACGGCCCGTACCGCCGCCGGACTGCCGACCTGAGCGGCTATTTCGGCGTAACTACGGGTTTCCCCAAACGGAATAGTCAGCAGCGCGGCCCACACTTTTTTCTGGAAATCCGTGCCGCTAAAATCAAGCGGCAGATCAAATACCCGCCGTTCACCGGCAAAGTACTCTTTAAGCTGCCGGGCCGTTTGCAGCAAAACAGGATGGTCGGGCCGATCAACTATTGGCGTGCGCTTAATGCGTATCGCCCCTTCGTTTTCCCACAAAATGGCTGACAGCCCTTTATCACTGGCGATCAGCTCCAGCTCACCTACCGGGGTGACGACGGTTTTACGGTAGTAGCCCATTTTACTTTCTCCTGCAGGTTGGTTAATCCTGTCCATTATTACGCGTTCGCAACGGGATACTGGCTGTTTTCGGACACCAGTATAAAATGGCTTGTGCTGTCCGAAAACAGCCAGTTTCAGCGCTTTCACCTCGTTACACTGGCGTCATTTCTTCCCTCGTAGGAGGTTCCATGATTGAACGTCACATTGCTTATCAGGCGCTTACATCGCGAGATACGCGTTTCGATGGCGTATTTTTTGTTGGCGTTACCTCCACCGGCATCTACTGCCGGCCGGTTTGTCCGGTAAAGCCCCCCAGGGAAGAAAACTGCCTGTTTTTCGCCAGCGCCAGCGCGGCGGAAAAAGCGGCCTTTCGACCCTGCCTGCGCTGTCGGCCCGAGCTGGCGCCCGGCAACGCGCCGGTAGACCATGCCCATCAGGTTGCCGAAAGGGTCATTCAGTGCCTCGATGAAAGCCTGAGCAACGGCCAGACCAGCCTGGAGGACGTGGCGCAATACTTTGCTATCAGCCTGCGTCAGCTACGCCGTATTGTGCAGGCTGAGCTGGGGGTTTCCCCGCTGGAATTAAAGCAAACGCGCCGGCTGCTGCTCGCCAAACAGCTGCTAACCGAGACCCATCTGTCGGTTACCGAAATTGCCTTTGCCAGCGGCTTTGCCAGCCTGCGTCGCTTTAATGATGTCTTTCGTCAGCGCTATCGCATGCCGCCCAGCCGGCTGCGCAAAGTCGTGGCGGAAAGTAACAGCGCCTCGCTCAGCAACGACACCTCAACCCTGCTGCTAAGCTATCGCCCTCCTTATGACTGGCAGGCGATGCTGGAATTTCTCAGCTTGCGTATGATCGAGGGCGTGGAATATGTCGATAATGACAGCTACGCCCGCACGGTGCGCATTGGCGATCATCACGGCTGGCTGCGCGTTAGCCATAATAGCGCCAAAAGCGCGCTCAGCGTGCAGTTCAGCCATAGCCTCAGTCCGGTGCTGCCAGCGATGCTGCAGCGTCTGCGCAATCTGTTTGATCTCAGCGCTCAGCCGCAGGCGATAGCCGCCCATTTAGCACAGCAGCCGCTGCTGCGCGCCAGTCTGGAAAAAAATCCCGGCTTGCGCGTGCCCGGCGCTTTTGATGGCTTCGAAATGGTCGTGCGCGCCATTCTCGGTCAGCAGGTTACGGTAAAAGCGGCCACCACGCTGGCCTGCCGCTTTGCCAACACCTTTGGTGAACCGTTTGTGACGCCGCTGCCGCAGCTGAATCGCCTGTCGCCGCTGCCAGAAAGAATTAGCGAGGCCAGCGTCGATGATATTGCCCGGCTGGGGATCGTTAGCGCCAGAGCAAGATGCATCCTGGCGCTGGCCGCCGCCTGCCAGCGCGGTGAGCTGCGACTGGAGGCCGGTGCGCCGCCGCAAGAGGTCATCGGCCAGCTTTGCGCCCTGCCGGGAATTGGTCCGTGGACGGCAAGCTATATTGCCATGCGCGCTCTACGCTGGCCGGATGCGTTTCCGAAAGAAGATATTGCCGTGAGAAATAACCTAGGCGGGGTCAGTGCAAAACAGGCTGAGGCCATATCGCAATCATGGCGTCCCTGGCGCAGCTACGCCGTATTGCATATCTGGAAAAACCTGTCGCAGCCAGCGAAAAAAGCGGCTGAGGCTAAAACTAAAGCGCATCAGACAGGCAGCAACGGTACGCCAGCAGCTGAGTGAACGATGTTGCACTATACGGCAGCGGGATCGGCTTCGACATAGAGATAACCAATCCCCAGCACCTGATGTGCGCGATCCAGCTGACCAAAATGCACGTTAGTGGCTTTGCTTTTCAGCGCATCACGGGGATCAAACGGATTGAAGTCGATTTGACGCACAATGGTTTGCAACCAGCTTTCGCCAAAAGTACAGCTGCGGCCATACAGCCATATCTGATTAATATTCAGCGTGTTGAGGAAGTTATACAGGCTCATGCCAATCGCCTCCGCGCTACGCTGCGCCCAGGCGATTATCCACGGTTCCCCCGTCTGCCATGCCGCCAGCAGTTGACGACTGGTAGGGGGCGGCGAATCAGGCGCGCGCTGCTGCGCCAGCTGTTTTAAGGTACTGAGCGACGCCACCGTTTCCAGGCAGCCCTGACGGCCGCAGTTACAGCGTTTGCCGCCAGGATCGAGGGTGGTATGGCCGATTTGACCGCTACCATAGAGGTTACCGCGAAAGATTTCGCCGTTGATGACGAACGATGAACCAATACCATAATCAACGTTAATCACGCAGAACTCGCTGAGGGCGTTGCTGTTAAGCCACTTTTCCGCCAGCGCCAGCATCACGCAGTCATTATCAACCCGAACGTCCACCCCCAGCCTCTCTTCTAACAGGAATTTCAGCTGTAGCGGGCTTTTCCACGCGGCCTGCGGCATATGCTGCGACACGCCGGTAACCGGATCGACCTGGCCATGCACCGCCAGCGCCAGCCTGATGCGCCGTTTCGGCCACCGTTTACAGGTCTGTCGCCATACCGTTTCAATTTCTGTCAGCAGCTGCTCCGGTATCAGGGTGTTGATGGTAATGTGTTGATATTCGCCCTGCGCTACCAGCTGAGCATCTGCCAGTTGCCATTCAATGCTGGTGGGTTTCACGCACAGGCACAGCGTCCATTCCCCCTCAGAGGGCAGCTGAAAACTGCCGCTACTTTTTCCGCGCGCGCTGAGGGCAGCCGCGGAATGTTGCACTTTTCCTTCTGCCAGCAGTGCCTGCAAAATTTTACTCGCCGCCGGGATGGTCAACCCACTCAGCTGTGCCAGTTGCGATTTACTCAGGCGCTTATTGCGCCACAACAGGTTCATAAATAAAGCTTTATTATGTTTACGCACCTGGTGATTATTCAGCCCGACCCGCTTCACATCCCGCTCCTTTTCCGTCGGTCACCGTCATTTTACTAAACAGTGTTTACTGACTTCTGTGATGGTTACGCCATCCAGGGCACAACAATTGCTTTAGAGTCCGTGCTCATTACGCTAAAAGGGGGTCAATATGGCATTTATCTTACGCGATGCTCAGCAGCTGGCGCAGGAACTGACACGTACTGAAGTACCCGCGCAAGGATTAGCAATATGGAGCCTGGGCCAGGCAGGTCTGATCATTAAAAATCATGCTGGCGATGTGCTGGCGATTGACCCCTATCTGAGCAATGCCATTGAGCGCAACCATCCCGATACTGAGTTCGTGCGCAATTTCCCGCCGGTGCTGCCGCCGCAGGCCCTGAGCGTCTGTGACCTGGTGCTGATCAGCCATTTTCACGACGATCATCTGGACCTGGAGACCCTCGAACCCCTTGCCGCCGCCGCGCCTGATTTACCGATCTGGTTGCCCGCGCCGGATATCGCCCGCTTGCCCCTTAGCAATGCGCGCGCGGCGAAAACCGGCCTGCGCATTGATGCCGGGCACTTTAGCATCCTGCCGGTTGCCGCAGCGCACAGCGATTATGAACGTGACGCTGAAGGTAATGATCGCTACCTCGGTTATTTTATCAGCAGCGACGGCGTCAGCCTGTGGCACAGCGGCGACACCCTGGTGACGCCTGAATTACGGGCGCAGATGCAAAAACTGCGGCCTCACATCAACGTGCTCCCGATTAACGGCGGCGACTATGCCCGCCTGAAGCGCGGCATTATGCCGAATATGAGTTTTCGCGATGCCGCCGACCTGCATCACGCGCTGGACAGCGATCTGCTGCTGCCCTGCCATTACGATCTGTTCAGCTGCAATCGCGACAATCCAGCCTGGTTTGTTGACGACATGCTGACGCGCTATCCCGGCAAAAAATTCCACCTGCTGATGCCGGGCGAGCGATTTATCTACCTGCGTTAAAATAAAAATCTTACCGGGGAAAATAGAATGACAATATCACCTGCAAACCGTCCATGGCTGATCCGCCTCGGCATTCCGCCGACGCTGGCATGGGGCTATATCGCCGTACTGCTGTTTATGATTGGCGACGGCGTGGAATCCAACTATCTCGCACCTTATCTGCATAAAAATGGCTTCTCGCTCAATATCGCCGCCGCCGTGATCGCCTTTTACGGCGTCACCGTCACGCTCGGTTCCTGGCTGGCCGGTTCGCTTTCCACGCTGATTGGCCCGCGAAAAGTCATGCTGGCGGGCGGCCTGATTTGGATTGTTTTTGAAGTGCTGTTCCTCGCCGTGGCGCTGCCAACACATAGCGTGCTGTTGCTGGCGGTCACTTACGGCCTGCGCGGCGTGGCTTATCCGATGTTTGCCTATGCCTTTCTGGTATGGATTCAGGCAGCGGCGCCGGCGGATATGCGCGGCTCGGCAACCGGCTGGTTCTGGCTGGCGTTTACCGGCGGCTTGCCTACCCTCGGCTCACTGGTCGCGATCTTCTCTATCAGGCTGTTCGGTGAATATGCCACCTTCTGGCTGTCGCTCGGCCTGGTGGCGCTGGGGTTGATCGTCATGCTGGTGGCATTAAAAGAGCGCCGTGGTTATCAATCATTACTGGATGAAGAGCACCGCCATCAGGGGACCTGGCGCACGCTGATGGGCGGTATCGATATTCTGTGGCGTGAGCCGCGTATCTCCGCTGCGGCCCTGGTGCGCATCATCAATACCACGCCCTATTTCGGCTTCTTTATCTTTTTACCTGGCTTTTTCACCGAACAAATCGGCTTTACGCAAACCGAATATCTCAGCCTGATCACCATCATGGGGCTGGTCGGCATGAGTTTTAACCCGATTATCGGCAAGCTCAGCGATCGCATCGGCTGGCGCAAAGTGTTGACGGTATTTGGCGGCCTCGGGTCCGGCATTTCCATGCTGTTGATGTACTTCGTCCCGCAATGGAGCCACGGCAGCTTTATTCTCAGCGTGATATGCGCCTGTTTATATGGCATCACACTGTGCGGGTATGTTCCGGCCGCCGCGCTATTCTCCTCACTGTGTCAACCCAAAGACAAAGGTAACGCCATGGCAATTTACTGTTTTGCCGCCGGGCTTTCGACCTTCTTTGGCCCGGCGCTGTACGGTGCGCTCAATGCGCTGGTCGGTACGCTCGGCGTTATGGGGCTATGCCTTTTTATATCTGGTCAGCGCTATCGTTTCCTGGTGTTTTCTGCTCAGCCCCCTGGACCCGGGCGAACAGCACAATCCCGTGGCCCAGCGTTTACGTCGTTTAGATTCCGTTGCTTCTGAGTAAAGGGAGAGACATGAAAGAGTTCGATTACATTGTGATAGGCGGCGGCAGCGCGGGCTGCATCGTCGCCGCCCGACTGGTACGGGAAGGCAATGCGCGCGTGCTGCTGCTGGAAGCCGGTCGCGATGAATACCATCCCGTGCTGAAGATGCCGGCAGGCTACATGAAGTTCCTCGCCAGCGATAAATATCTTACCCTGCACCAGACCGAACCCCAGCCGCAGCTTGACGGCCGTGGGGTGATTGTGCCGCAGGCCAAAGTGCTGGGCGGCGGCTCGACGGTCAATGCCATGGTCTACATGCGTGGCCATCGCCAGGATTACGACGACTGGAACGCCGCGCTGGGTAAACAGGGCATCGACTGGTCGTGGGATGCGCTGCTGCCGCATTTTACCGCCATTGAAGATAACGATCACCTTGGCGCCCCGCTTCACGGAGTCGGCGGACCAATGAAAGTGTCGCATCTTGGTCATTTCAGCCCGCTCAGCCGCGCTTTCGTGAAAACGATGCAGGGGCTTGGTATTCCCTATACACCTGATTTTAATCGCGGTAATCCGTTTGGCGTCGGCTTTATGCAGCACACCATTAACGGCGAGACGCGTCAGCGTTGCAGCGTGGTTGATGCCTTTATTAACCCGCTGCGCGACGACCCTCGCCTGACGATTATCACCAACGCACAGGCCGAAGAGATTCTGTTCGAAGGCGACAGCGCCAGCGGCGTACGCTATAGCAAGGAGGGGCATTCCCACCAGGCACGCGCGCGACAGGAGGTCATTCTGGCGGCTGGCGCCTATCAGACACCGAAACTGCTGATGCTTTCCGGTATCGGCCCGCAGGAACAGCTCAAACAGCATGGTATTACGCTGCGCCACCACTTAGCGGGCGTGGGTAAAAATCTGCAGGATCATTATGAAGTGCCGGTGGTCGCCAGCACTAACGGGGCATTCGGTTACTACGGTCAGGACCGTGGCTGGCCGATGGTTAAAGCCGGTCTGCAATATATGCTGTTTAAATCCGGCCCGGTGACCACCACCGGCGTGGAAACCTGCGCCTTCTTCGACCCGCTCGATTTCAACGCCACACCGACTATTCAGATGTTCTGCGTCCCGACGGTTTATCTGGATCGTGACGTAATGGGCGCCGATCCCGGCCACGGCGTGACCGTGAATTCGCTGCTGCTACGCCCTAAAGCCAGCGGTCAGGTGACGCTGCGCGATGCCAGCGCCAGCAGTTTACCGGTTATCGATACGCAAATTTTCGGCCACCCGGATGACCTGGCGCGCACGCTTGCCGGGTTTCGCTTTGCACGCAATGTGATTGCCGCCACGCCAATAGGCGACATGGTCAATGCTGAGATTTTTCCCGGCGCTGAGACGACCTCGGATGAAGCGCTCGCCGCTCACTGCAAACGTATGGTGAAAACCGGCTATCATCCGGTCGGTACCTGCCGCATGGGTCACGACGACGACCCGCTGGCGGTACTCACCGATGATCTGCGGGTACGCGGCGTTAAGCGGCTGCGCGTGGTCGATGCATCAATGATGCCCAACATCATTAGCGGCAACACCAATGCTATTGTGATGGCAGTGGCACATCGCGCCGGTGAATTGCTATTGCGGACGCAGGCAACGCCGGAGAAGGAAGCCCACGATGAGTGAAAAACTGACGCGCCTGCAAAATACGCTGGCGGAGTGGAAGCTCGATGCCGTGTTGCTGACGCGGCGCGATAACATCGCCTGGCTGACCGACGGCGCCAGCTATTACGTTGTGGAACGCGCCGAAACCGGCGTCGCCAGCCTGTTGATTACCCGCGATAGCGTTACCCTGCTGGCCCCCGAAAACGAACTGCCACGCATTCTGGCGGAGGAGCCGCTGCCGTTTGCCTGCAACACGCAAAGCTTTCCGTGGTGTCAGTCATTCAATGCCCTGTTACCCGCGGGCAGCATCGGCAGTGATAGCCCTGTCGCCGGCAGCACGGATATCCAGTCGCGCATTATTGCGCTACGCCAGGGACTTCATCACAACGAACAGCGGCGCTATCAGACGCTCGGCGAAGAAACGGCGCGCATCGTCGAAAGTGTGGCTTGCCGCTTGCGGGCAGGCGTTACTGAATGGCAGGTTGAAGCGGAGATTGCCGCCGCCTGTTTGTCGCGCGGTATCCGCCCGGTATGTACGCTGATAGCCGCCGATGAACGTATTGCTGCCTTCAAACATCCGGTGCCAACGCGCAGGAAGCTGGTAGAGAAAATGCTGATTACGCTGGGCGCCGAGCGTGAGGGTCTGCATGTCAGCCTTTCGCGGCTGGTACACATTGGCGAGCCGGATGCGGCGCTACGTCAACACATTATGGCGCTGGCCAATATCCATGCCGACATTCTGCACGCCACGCAACCGCAGCGCCGCTGGTCAGCGGTATTTGGCGATATTGTGCAAACCTATCAACAATATGGCTACCCCGATGCCTGGCGCGATCACCACCAGGGCGGCCCGGCGGGCTATGGCTGTCGCGACTGGATTGTTACGCCAGAAACCCAAGGCGAGATACAGGCGGACACTGCTGTGGCATGGAACCCCACCCTGAGCGGCGTGAAAAGCGAAGACACTTTTTTAGTTACCCGCAGCGGCGTGCGCGCGCTGACCCGCAGCGACAGCTGGCCGCTGATTACGCTACAACGCGGCGGCAAGACTTTCCAGTTAGCCGACTGGCTGGTGTTACCGACATCATAAGGAAGCGATTATGTCTGCTCGATTACATAACAAAACCGCCATTATTACCGGTGCAGGCAGCGGCATTGGTAGCGCAATTGCCAGGCTGTTCGCGCGCGAGGGGGCCAGCGTGGCGCTGTTCGATCTTGACGCCTCCGCTAGCGAAATACTGGCGGCGGAGCTGAAGCAGTACGGCCAGCAATGTATTGCCTGCACAGCGGACGTGACGCAGCCAGATCAGGTGCAAAGCGCGGTGCTGCAGGTGCAAAAAACCTTTGGTCGCATTGATATTTTGATCAACTGCGCGGGGGTGAACGTATTTTCCGATCCGCTGGTACTGAAAGAGGAGGACTGGCAGCGCTGCATGGAGACCAATCTGAAAGGCCCCTACAATCTGATTCGCAGCGTGCTGCCGGATATGCTTGCTCGTCAGTATGGCAATATTGTCAACGTTGCTTCGGTACATGGACACAGGATTATTCCCGGCGCGTTCCCCTACCCGGTTGCTAAACATGGCTTGATTGGCCTGACCCGGTCGCTGGGCGTGGAATATGCTGCGCAAGGTATCCGCATCAACAGTATCTCCCCCGGACTGATCATGACCCCCGCCGCCGAGGCCTGGCTGGCAAGTTGCCCGGACCCACAAGCCGAGCGCGAGCGTCAGGCCGCGCTGCTACCATGTAAGCGCATCGGCGAACCGGATGAAGTCGCTTATACCGCGCTGTTTCTGGCTTCTGACGAAGCGCGCTTTATCAACGCCAGCGATATACTTATTGATGGCGGACGCAGTCAGATGTACCACGAGTAACCGGCGTGTCGTTTAAACTGCCCGGGCGAAAACGGAGCACTTGCTGGACAGACGCTCATTGCTGCAAGCCCGGCAGGCCGGTCACAGAAGACCCAACTGCTTTCCGCACCGGCACAAGCACATCCGTGTGGCCTGGCGCGCAAACGGCATCCCTCATTGCTGCATGCCCGGCACCCAGGTCACAGAAGGCCCGGCTGCTTTCCGCACCGGCACAAGCACATCCGTGTGGCCTGGCGCGCAAATGGCAGCCCCTCATTGCTGCATGCCCGGCACCCAGGTCACAGAAGGCCCGGCTGCTTTCCGCACCGGAGCAAGCACGTCCGTGTGGCCTGGCACACGGCCATCCATGGCCGCGAGCCTGCTGAAATCAGCCGGGCCTTCTCCTCCCTAAGTAAAAAGATAAAAGCAGGTCTGCGCCGGGCTGGATGTCAGCAACCTGGTTTTTGCTTTTTTAATAAAAAACGAATGCCGTTTTCAACAAGCGCAGCCCTAACGCCGTTATCGATTAAAAAACGGATGCCGTTTCCCACAACCCTGTGCCAACAGGCTTTTCTGCGCCGAACGAATGAAGTCCGCCAGGGTGAGCCGCAGGGAGGCGGCGAAAGTAAGCGCTGCGTCGGGAACGCATCGCGAACGGCCCGTACGGCGGGCTACATGCGTGAGGGTCGGACGCAGCCACGCAGAAACTGCCGGAAGTACGGGGTCAAGGGGCCATAACGTTTGATGGCCCCTTGCCGGTCGCCCGCAGCAGCGGGCAACTATGGCACTGGCCGCGCAGGCGAACGGAATACTCCACCGCTGGTGAACAGCAACAAACCAGCCCTAACGCCGTTATCGATTAAAAACGGATGCCGTTTCAGCAAACCTGCGCCAACAGGCTTTTCTGCGCCGAACGAATGAAGCCCGCCAGGGTGAGCCGCAGGGAGGCGGCGAAAGTAAGCGCTGCGTCGGGAACGCATCGCGAACGGCCCGTACGGCGGGCTGAAGTAGCGAGGGCATAGCGCAGCCACGCAGAAACTGCCCAAAGTCCGGGGTCAAGGGGCCATGACGTTTGATGGCCCCTTGCCGGTCGCCCGCAGCGGCGGGCAACTATGGCACTGGCCGTGCAGGCGAACGGAATACTCCACCGTGGGTGAAATAAACAGCCCACCGTAGGTGAAATAAAGTTATCGATTTTACAAAAGCAAAAAGGCGCCTTTAGGGCGCCTCTCTACAATGGTGGGTCGTGCAGGATTCGAACCTGCGACCAATTGATTAAAAGTCAACTGCTCTACCGACTGAGCTAACGACCCATTGCTGCTTTATCTGTACTGCGTTAAGCAACGACGATACTAACGCTGCTTAAAGTGGTGGGTCGTGCAGGATTCGAACCTGCGACCAATTGATTAAAAGTCAACTGCTCTACCAACTGAGCTAACGACCCACTTTGCTAACCTACCGGACCACTTTACAAATGTCCCGGCAACGGCGGCATATATTACTGATTTGAAGTTTCAGCGCAACCCTTATTTTTCAATAACTCCGCCAACTGCTTACCTTTCATGCGGTATGACCAGAAATGCAACGAAATCTGGTCAAACCATCATTATCACGAGGAAGAAAGGCGTTTTTGCGCTTGTTTGGCCGCCTCGGTATTCGGGTATTGTTTGATCACCTGCTGGTAAACGGCTTTAGCTTTGCCGCTATCGCCCTTCTCCTGCATGATAATACCTACCTTATACAAGGCGTCGGCGCTTTTGGGTGATTTAGGATAATCTTTCACCACGGTCGCGAAGTAGTAAGCCGCGTCGTCTTTTTTACCCTTGTTGTAACTTAGCTGCCCTAACCAGTAGTTGGCATTGGGAATATAAGTTGAGTCAGGGTATTTTTTAACAAAAGCCTGGAAGGCGCTGATTGCCTTATCGTACTGCTTTTTCTCCAGAACCAGTGCCACCGCCGCGTTGTAGTCGGTGTTAGCATCGCCGCTTTGCGTCGCCGCTGCCGCATCTACGCCGCTACTGGCTGCGGCTTCGTTACCTGCCGCACTGTTAACCGCACCGGCCGCCGTGCCGGAGTCACCCGCAGATTGCTGAGCGCCGTTACTGCTGCCGGCACTGCTCAGTTTGTCCATCTGCTGATAGAGATCTTTTTGGCGTTCCGCCAGTTGGCTAAGCTGATACTGATTTTCCTGAATCTGACCGCGCAGGGAATCCATATCGCTTTGCGTTGAGGAGAGCTGCTGCTGAAGCTGCTGCAGAAGTTGAGCCTGCCCATTAGAAATGCGCTCAAGGGTTGTGACGCGGTCTTCCACCGAGCCAGAGCCAACGCTACTGATTGACGCCTGGGCATTAGCGGCCCCGAGGGCCGCTACGCCAATCAATAACGACAGACTCAGTAAACGAGATCTGAAGTTACTAATCATGTTGCTCTCTTAGTAAACCAGTACGGCACGACGGTTTTTAGCATAGGCTGCTTCGTCGTGGCCCAGTACGGCTGGTTTTTCTTTTCCGTAAGAAACGATAGACATCTGGTCAGCGGCAACGCCTTTACCCTGCAGGTACATTTTAACGGCGTTTGCACGACGTTCGCCCAGCGCGATGTTGTATTCCGGCGTGCCACGTTCGTCAGCGTGACCTTCAATAGTCACTTTATAAGACGGGTTGCTACGCAGGAATGCAGCGTGCTGGTCGAGCACCTGCATGTATTCAGGCGTTACGCCGTATTTGTCCAGACCAAAGTAGACGATGTTGTTGCGTTGCAGCTGCTGCATTTGCAGACGCGCCTGCTCAGATGAAGACATGTCGCCGTTGGTCATTCCCGAACCGTTAGCGCCATCAGCACCCATGCCGGACTGGTCATTGTTATTATTTTTGTGTGAGCTACATGCAGCTACGGCGATAACTGGCAGTGCCAGCATAAAGCCTTTCAGCACTTTGTTCAGTTGCATTGTTTCATTCCTATTATTGTTTGTTTGCTATACATATTTAATATGCATCACAGATACGGAGACCAGGCAGGTGCTTTGACCTGTCCATCAGTCGCCGGAAGACGCGCTTTAAAACGACCATCGGTCGACACCAGATTAAGCACCGATCCCATACCCTGAGTAGAGCTGTAGATAACCATTGTGCCATTCGGCGCCAGACTTGGCGTTTCATCCAGGAACGTGTCCGTTAAAGTCTGAACGGCTCCCGTTTCCAGATCCTGTCGGGTGACGTGTTGCGAACCGCTAACCGTGCTAATCATCACCATTGATTTACCGTCGAAGCTCACATCGGCGTCCTGATTCTGTGGACCATTCCAGGTCAGGCGCTGCGGGGCTCCACCGTTAATATTAATTTTATAAATTTGCGGACGCCCAGCCTGGTCAGAGGTATAAACCAGCGTCTGGTTGTCGGGGAACCATGAAGGTTCGGTGCTGTTGTATGAGGCATCGGTAATTTGGCGAATCTGCCCTGAAGCGAGATCCATCACATACAGATTCAGACTGCCGGTTTTTGACAGCGCGAAGGCCAGCTTGGTGCCGTCCGGAGAAAAGGCCGGCGCGCCATTGTGTCCGGGGAAAGAAGCGACTTTCTGAATAGCACCGGTCGCCAGAGTCTGAATAACCAGCGCAGAGCGTCCGCTTTCAAAGGTGACATAGGCCAGTCGTTTGCCATCCGGTGACCAGGCAGGCGACATCAGCGGTTCAGATGCTTTATGCACGACAAACTGATTGTAGCCATCATAGTCTGACACGCGCAGCTCATAGGGATATTTGCCGCCGTTGGTCTGAACAACATAAGCGATGCGCGTCCTGAAGGCACCTTTAATACCGGTAAGCTTCTGGAAAACCTCATCACTGGCAGTGTGGGCCGCATAGCGCAGCCACTGGCTGGTCACCTTATATTGGTTCTGCGCCAGTACGGTGCCTGGAGAACCGGAGGTATCAACCAGCTGCCAGGAGACGGTGTAGCTGCCATCGGCGCCCGGCTGGATCTGGCCGACAACCACCGCGTCGATTCCCAGCGCGGTCCATGCCGCTGGCTGCACTTCAGCCGCAGAGGTTGGCTGCTGAGGCAAACGCGACTGGTCCAGCGGATTAAATTTACCGCTGTTACGCAGGTCAGCTGCGATAATACCGGCAATATCCTGTGGGGGCGCACCGGCGCCCTGCCATTTAAAAGGCACCACCCCGATAGGACGGGCCGTATTGACCCCCTGGGTGATTTCGATTCGGACTTCTGCATGCAGCGCGGCTGCAAACAGCAGTAAAAAGCTTAACGCGATACGAAATACCTGCTTCATCTTTTCTCCCTTATCTGAACCAAACGTCCACGATAAATAGCAGTCTTTTAGCAACTATGATGACAAACCAGCTTTAAGAGTATGGCATGCGGATAGCAGATCCAAACACCATGCGTTAGTAATTATTGCGGCTTAAAATAAACCGGGGCGTTTTTAAGCGCCTCATACACCGCCTGGCTGGGCGGTTTCGGAATAATCGCCTGCCGCGCAGCGGATAATGCCGCCTGACACAAGGCAGAATCGCCGCCCTGAGCCTGAACGTCAATCAACGATCCGCCGTTGGGCGCCAGCCTGACTTTCAACGTGCACTCCTGCCCTTTAAAAGAATCGGCATCGTAAAACTTACTCTGAATCGCCGACTGAATCTGGCTGGCATAGTTACTGACATCCGCGCCATTCACCCCGGCTTTAGTCTGATTACCCTGTCCGGCGGCGGCACCGCCCTTGCCTTGCTTCGGCGCATTTTTACCGGAAGCCAGACCGCCAAGCAGATCGTCTACTTCACCCGTTTCTTTCTTTGCCGCCGCAGCGGCTTTAGCTTTCGCTGCTGCCGCGGCCTTTTTCTCAGCGTCCGCTTTGGCCTTTGCTTCGGCTTCAGCTTTGGCTTTCGCCGCCGCTTTTTCTTTTGCCTCTGCGGCAGCTTTAGCTTCCTGAGCAGCTTTCTGCTTCGCCGCCTTCTCAGCAGCCTGTTTGGCCTCTTCTTCCGCTTGCTTCTTAGCAGCAGCGGCGGCTTTTTTTGCTTCGGCGTCGGCCTTCGCTTTAGCGTCCGCGGCGGCTTTCGCCTGCGCATCAGCCTGTGCTTTAGCATCCGCTTTAGCCTTGGCGGCAGCGGCTTCAGCCGTCTTCTGCTGCTCCTGAGCCTGCTTCGCGGCCTGCTCAGCCTGACGCTGCTGCTCGGCCTGTTTTTCTGCCTGCTGCTTCGCCTGCTCCTGAGCCTGCAGGCGCTCTTTTTCCATCTCTTTCAGACGCTGTTGTTCTGCGGCCTGTTTTTGCTGTAATTCTTCAGCCTGCTGCTTAGCCTGTTTATTTCGCTGCTGCTCGGCGCGCTGGCTATCTGCCTGCTGGTTCTGCTGGCGATTATACTGGTCTACAACCGCACCGGGATCGACCATTACGGCATCAATGTCGCCACCGCCGCCACCGGCGCTGGCATCAATATTTTCGTCAAACGAGCTCCAGATCAGCAGCGCAATCAGCAAAATATGCAGCACTACCGAAATGATTATCGCCCGTTTTAACTTATCGTTCTGCTCAGTTGCCTTCGACACTCTCGCTTTCCCAAACTGGTTCGCTGAATTAAATCGGGCGCGTCATCAGGCCCACGGATTTAACACCCGCCTGATGCAGCAGATTCAACGCCTTGATAATTTCATCGTAAGGCACGTCCTTTGCTCCCCCAATCAGGAAGACAGTTTTCGGATTCGCTTCCATACGACGCTGCGCTTCTGCAATCACTTGCTCGGGCGGTAACTGCGTCATTCGATCGTGATCGACGACCAGGCTGTACTGCCCGACGCCGGACACTTCGAGGATAACCGGCGGGTTATCGTCATTTGAAACCGTTTTAGAATCCGTTGCATCAGGTAAATCTACCTCGACGCTTTGCGTGATGATGGGCGCCGTTGCCATAAAAATAAGCAGCAGTACCAACAGCACATCAAGCAGTGGAACAATATTGATTTCCGACTTCAGCGCGCGACTGTTACGACCTCGGGTTCTGGCCATACGCTACCTCCTGCTTATTTACTGTTCTCGCTGGAGAAAGCCTGACGGTGCAAAATCGCGGTAAACTCTTCCATGAAGTTGTCATAGCTAAGTTCAAGCTTATTTACCCGCTGATTAAGGCGGTTATAGGCCATAACGGCAGGAATGGCGGCAAAAAGGCCAATAGCCGTGGCGATAAGCGCCTCAGCGATACCGGGTGCGACCATCTGCAACGTTGCCTGCTTAACCGCGCCGAGCGCTATAAAGGCGTGCATGATCCCCCAGACCGTACCAAACAGGCCGATATAGGGGCTGATTGAACCGACGGTGCCGAGGAATGGAATGTGCGTTTCCAGCGCCTCAAGCTCGCGGTTCATGGAAATGCGCATCGCCCGCGACGCGCCCTCGACCACCGCTTCAGGCGCGTGGCTGTTCGCCCGATGCAATCGGGCGAACTCTTTAAAACCGGCATAGAAAATTTGTTCCGAGCCTGAAAGCTCATCGCGACGCGCCTGGCTCTCCTGATAAAGGCGGGATAGTTCAATCCCGGACCAGAACTTGTCTTCAAACGCATCGGCTTCACGCCCTGCGGAGTTCAGAATCCGCGTTCTTTGAATGATTACCGCCCAGGAAGCGATTGAGAAGCCGATCAAAATCAACATGATAAGTTTCACCAGAAGGCTGGCCTTCAGGAACAAATCAATAATGTTCATGTCAGTCACTGCTTGAACTCCGCGACAATAGACTTAGGAAGCGCGATAGGCTTCATCTGATATGGATTGATGCAGGCGATCAGGACTTCTGCCTCATTCAGCAGCCGACCGTCCGCATTAATAATTCGTTGGGCAAACGTCATGGTAGCGCGAGACATCGCAGCAACTTCACACTGTACTTCCAGCAGGTCGTCAAGCCGGGCAGCAGCATGATATTCCACCGTCATGCGCCGGACGACAAAAGCAACCTGTTGCGCTAACAAAACCTGCTGGTTGAAGTGATGCTGACGCAGCATTTCCGTTCTGGCCCGTTCGTAAAAAGCAATGTAGCTGGCATGGTAAACCACACCGCCGGCGTCAGTGTCTTCGTAGTAAACCCGTACCGGCCATCGAAACAACGCTGTACTCACTTTACATCCTGGTAATGCACGTTGACGTTAAAACCAAAAACGTTGCTACTATACGCAAGAGCCAACGCCTTTGGAATGGATTCACCGAGGGTAAATAAAATAAATATCTGTTACTAACAACCAGAAAGATTTTCGAGATGATTCTTAGACAAAAGCTGACAAAACTGGACAGAGCGAAGAAAAAATAGTGAGGCGCGGCAATCGCGCCCCGGAGATTATCAGAAATAGAAGAAAGCCAGCCCGCAGGCCACGACCACTACCGCCGGTAACGGCAGGAACAGCGTTTTCCAGCGCAGCCTTTGCGGCTGAAACCCAACGCCAAAAACCACACTCGCACATATTCCCCACATGATAATCAGTCCCTGCCAGAGAGACAGCGTGCTGGTATGGGAGGCGAAGCGCGCCGGCGCCCAGAACAGACAGCCGGCCAGCCACAGCGCCAGCAGCAGGGACAGCAGGCGTAACGGCCTTCTGTCCATGTGCTGCCATATTTGCGCAATCAGCATTTTCATTCTTTTGCTTTAAGCGTTTCGATATGCTCAAGCGCCAGCGCCGTAATAATACCGAAGGCGCATGCCAGCAAAGTGCCAAGAATCCAGGCGAAATACCACATGTTGCGTCTCCTTAACTTAGTAAAGCGAGTGCGTGTTGCTCTCGATATGCTCTTTAGTGATGCGTCCGAACATTTTGTAGTAACACCAGATGGTGTACGCCAGAATAATCGGTACAAAGATAATCGCCGCATACAGCATCACCTGCAGCGTCAGCTGACTGGAGGTTGCATCCCAGATGGTCAGGCTGCTGGACATCGACGTACTTGACGGCATGATGAACGGGAACAGCGCAATACCGACGGTCATGATGACGCAAGCGATGGTCAGCGAAGAGAACAGAAACGCCCAGGCTCCCTTGCCAACCCGAGAACAAAGCGTCGTCAGCAGCGGCAACACCACGCCCAGTACAGGGAACAACCACAGCACGGGCGCATTGTGGAAATTCACCAGCCATGCACCGGCCTGACGAGCCACTTCTTTATTCAGCGGATTAGATACGCCATCGGGGCCGATCGCAGACGTGATCACATAGCCTTCGATGCCATACACCACCCAGACGCCTGCCAGAATGAAGCACACCATCATGACCAGTGAGGAAACCTGAGCGAAGGTGCGCGAGCGCAGATTCAGTTCGCCGTTGGTACGCATCTGCAGATAGGTCGCGCCCTGAGTCAAAAACATCATCAGACTGACGATGCCGGTCAGCAGGCCAAACGGATTCAGCAGCTGGAAGAAATTACCGGTATAGAACAGGCGCAGGTCGTTATCAAAATGGAAAGGCACGCCTTTCAGCAGGTTGCCAAACGCGACGCCGATAACCAGCGGCGGCACCAGGCTACCGATGAAAATGCCGATATCCCACATGCCACGCCAGCGCACATCTTCAATCTTGGAACGGTAATCAAAACCCACCGGCCGGAAGAACAGCGAAGCCAGCACCAGAATCATGGCGACATAGAATCCGGAAAAGGCCGCGGCATATACCATCGGCCAGGCGGCGAACAGCGCGCCCCCGGCAGTGATCAACCATACCTGGTTGCCGTCCCAGTGCGGCGCAATGCTGTTAATCATGATGCGGCGCTCGGTATCAGTCCGCCCAATCAGGCGCGACAGCATACCGACGCCCATATCAAATCCGTCGGTGACGGCGAAGCCAATAAACAGCACCCCGACCAGTAGCCACCAGATAAAACGCAATACTTGATAATCTAACATCTCGTGGACTCCTGTCTTAACGAACCGGCTGTGAGGCTACGTTTGACTGCTCATAATGATAACGCCCGGTTTTCAGGCTGCTTGGACCCAGACGCGCATATTTGAACATCAGGTACATTTCAGCCACTAAAAACAGCGTATAAAGACCACAGATCAGGAACATCGAGAACAATACATCGCCAACCGTTAGCGAGGAGTTCGCCACCGCAGTTGGCAGAATTTCACCGATGGCCCAGGGCTGGCGGCCGTATTCGGCAACAAACCAGCCGGACTCTACGGCGATCCACGGCAGCGGAATGCCGTACAGCGCGCAGCGCAGCAGGAAGGTACTTTTACCAATGCGATTACGCAGCACCGACCAGAAGGAACAGCCGATAATCAGCAGCATCAGCACGCCGCACAGCACCATGATACGGAATGAGAAGTAGACAGGCGCCACATCGGGGATGGAGTCCTTCGTCGCTTTGGCGATCTGCTCTTCACTGGCGTTGGCCACGTTAGAGGTATAGCGTTTCAGCAGCAGACCATATCCCAGATCCTGCTTGGATTTTTCAAACGCTTCGCGTACGGCCGGGTCGGTATTGCCGCTACGCAGCTCCTGCAGCAGCTGATAGGCCTTCATACCGTTGCGAATGCGGATTTCATGCTGCGCCATCAGCTCCTTCAGGCCGATGACCGGCTTATCCAGAGATCGGGTGGCAATCAGCCCCAGCGCATAGGGAATCTTGATCGCATAGCTGTTCTTTTCAGACTCCTGATGCGGAATGCCAAACAGGGTAAAGGCCGCCGGAGCAGGCTGGGTTTCCCACTCTGCCTCAATCGCCGCCAGCTTGGTTTTTTGCACGTCGCCGATTTCGTAGCCGGACTCATCGCCGAGCACGATAACCGACAGCACAGCCGCCATGCCAAAGCTTGCCGCGATGGCGAATGAACGCTTAGCAAAGGCGAAGTCGCGGCCACGCAGCATGTAGTAAGCGCTGACGCCGAGAATAAACATGGCGCCGGTGGTGTAACCGGCCGCGACGGTATGAACGAACTTAACCTGCGCAACCGGGTTAAATATCAGGTCGGCAAAGCTGACCATTTCCATGCGCATAGTTTCGTAGTTGAATTCAGAAGCCACGGGGTTTTGCATCCAGCCGTTGGCGACCAGAATCCACAGCGCCGAGAGGTTAGAACCTAGCGCGACCAGCCAGGTAACCGCCATATGCTGCACTTTGCTCAGCCGGTCCCAGCCAAAAAAGAACAGCCCAACGAATGTGGATTCAAGGAAGAAAGCCATCAGGCCTTCAATTGCCAGCGGAGCGCCGAAGATATCGCCGACGTAGTGGGAATAATAGGACCAGTTAGTACCGAACTGAAATTCCATGGTCAGACCGGTCGCCACGCCCAGCGCAAAGTTAATACCAAATAACTTGCCCCAGAACTTGGTCATGTCTTTATAGATTTGCTTGCCGGACAGCACATAGACCGTTTCCATTATCGCCAGCAAAAACGCCATACCTAGCGTTAGCGGGACGAAGAGGAAATGATATAGCGCCGTCAAAGCAAACTGTAAGCGCGACAGCTCGACGATATCAAACATCTTGACTCCTTGCTCCTGGCTTTCAGCACCCGGTACGTATTTATGCGATCAGCGCGCCCGGATAAACTTTAGCCTGCTCAAATAACACTACGGAGGTAAACACCACGGGTGCTACCTCCAATCTTGATTAAATCGTTATGAGTGACATATTAACCAACCGGAATAGCCATTTCCGGAACATCCGTCAGAAAATCGGGTAATCCCTATCCGGATTAAAACTGTATATAGCGCAATTTTTTAATTAATCGGTATGTTCTTCAGATTGATACAGAACAATTTAATCGGAAAATTTCAGCCTTTTCCACCACAAACATCGCATATAAATACCAACTTCTTGACTCAAATCAAGGTATAAATACGATTTACGCAACGGATTACATTGATGTTAAATATATGTTTACCCAAGGCTGCAAAATCATCTTAAACATAACCTAATGTTATTTTATATTAACAATGTGATTCACATATATTTAACTTGTCCGCCTTATTTCCTCCTCTTTCCCACTTTCTGCCAGCTGTTATTTTTTCGCGCTAATCATAGCCCAACGCTGACTTCAAACCCAAAACAGGAAATGCCATCCTGCAGTAAGGATAGGCTGTTTAGCGCATTCTGGCGTGGTAAAAGGCTAAAAATGGTTTTTTTGTGAGCGTGGCAAAAAAAAGGCCGCCCGAAGGCGGCCAGTATGTCGAGTATATTTTAATTATTATTTAGCAGGCAGCACCGCTTTAACGGCGTCGCCGATATCAGCCAGGCTGCGAACCGTTTTAACGCCCGCCGCTTCAAGAGCCGCAAACTTCTCATCCGCAGTGCCCTTACCGCCAGCGATAATAGCGCCGGCATGGCCCATGCGCTTGCCTTTAGGCGCCGTTACACCCGCAATGTAGCCGACCACCGGCTTGGTCACGTGCTCCTTAATAAAGGCAGCCGCTTCCTCTTCCGCGCTGCCGCCGATTTCGCCGATCATTACGATAGCTTCGGTTTGCGCGTCGTCCTGGAACATTTTCAGGATGTCGATGAAGTTAGAGCCTGGAATCGGGTCACCGCCGATGCCCACACAGGTAGACTGACCGTAACCGATATCGGTGGTTTGTTTTACCGCTTCATAGGTCAGGGTGCCAGAACGGGAAACGATGCCCACGCGGCCAGGCTTGTGAATATGGCCAGGCATGATGCCGATTTTGCATTCGCCTGGAGTGATGACGCCCGGGCAGTTCGGTCCAATCATACGCACGCCGGCTTCATCCAGCTTCACTTTAACCGTCAGCATATCCAGCGTTGGAATCCCTTCGGTGATGGTGATGATAAGCTTGATGCCCGCATCAATCGCTTCCAGGATGCCGTCTTTACAGAACGGCGCGGGGACGTAAATGACCGTTGCGGTGGCGCCGGTGGCCTGCACCGCTTCGCGCACGGTATTAAATACCGGCAGGCCAAGATGAGTCGTACCGCCTTTACCCGGCGTAACGCCGCCAACCAGCTGCGTACCGTAAGCCAGCGCCTGCTCTGAATGGAAGGTACCCTGTCCGCCGGTGAAGCCCTGGCAGATTACTTTGGTGTTTTTGTCGATCAAAATGGACATTATTTACCCTCCGCTGCGGCAACAACGCGCTGCGCCGCGTCAGTCAGGCTGTTTGCTGCAATAATGTTTAAACCGCTTTCCGCCAGACGCTCAGCGCCCAGTTCTGCATTGTTACCTTCCAGGCGCACGACAACCGGCACGTTGACGCCAACTTCGGCAACGGCGCCGATAATGCCATCGGCAATCAGGTCACAGCGAACGATGCCGCCGAAAATGTTAACGAATACCGCTTTTACTGAGTCATCGGAGAGGATGATTTTGAACGCTTCGGTTACGCGCTCTTTGGTTGCGCCACCGCCCACGTCAAGGAAGTTAGCCGGCTGGCCGCCGTGGTGTTTAACGATGTCCATGGTGCCCATTGCCAGACCGGCGCCGTTCACCATACAGCCGATATTGCCGTCCAGCGCCACGTAGTTAAGTTCCCACTGCGCCGCATGCGCTTCACGCGGGTCTTCCTGGCTCGGATCGCGCATTTCGCGCAGCTCCGGCTGGCGGAACATCGCGTTGCTATCGGCGCCCAGCTTGCCGTCGAGGCACACCAGATCGCCTTCTTTGGTGATCACCAGCGGGTTAATTTCCACCAGCGCCAGATCGCGTTCGAGGAACAGCGTCGCCAGGCCCATGAAAATTTTCGTGAACTGGCTGACCTGCTTGCCGGACAGACCCAGCTTAAACGCCAGCTCGCGTCCCTGCCACGGCTGCGGGCCGGTTAGCGGGTCCAGTGACATTTTGTGGATCAGGTCCGGGGTTTCTTCCGCAACCTTCTCGATTTCCACGCCGCCTTCAGTTGAGGCCATGAAAACCACCCGGCGCGAACTGCGATCGACTACCGCACCCAGATAAAGCTCCTGATCAATATCAGTCGCCGCTTCAACCAGAATCTGGTTAACCGGCTGTCCATCCGCATCAGTCTGGTAGGTCACCAGGCGCTTACCCAGCCAGTTTTCAGCGAAAGCACGGATATCTTCCTTGCTTTTCACAACTTTTACGCCGCCCGCTTTACCGCGGCCGCCGGCATGTACCTGACATTTCACCACCCAGGGACCGGCACCGATCTTTGATGCCGCCTCTTCAGCTTCACGCGGGGTTGTGCAGGCATAACCAGTCGGAGCCGGCAGACCGTACCGGGCAAACAGTTGTTTGGCCTGATATTCGTGTAAGTTCATGATGTTCTATCCATTCAGGTCGAAAATGAGTGGTCACTGCTTAGCAGTGACCCCATAGAATCATGGGCGCATTACACCAACGCGCCCGGACGGATTACACCTCCAGCAACAGACGGGTCGGATCTTCCAGCAGCTCTTTAATCGCCACCAGGTATCCCACAGACTCACGTCCATCGATCAGGCGGTGATCGTAGGAGAGCGCCAGATACATCATCGGCAGGATCGCGACCTGACCGTTGACCGCCATCGGCCGATCTTTAATAGCGTGCATCCCGAGGATGGCACTCTGCGGCGGGTTGATGATCGGGGTGGACATCAGCGAACCAAAGACGCCGCCGTTGGTGATGGTGAAATTACCGCCAGTCAGTTCATCAACCGTCAGCTTACCGTCACGACCTTTAACCGCCAGCTCTTTGATTTTCTTCTCGATATCAGCCATGCCCAGCGCATCAACATCGCGCAGAACCGGCGTTACCAGTCCACGTGGGGTTGAAACGGCGATGCTGACGTCAAAGTAGTTGTGATAAACCACATCTTCGCCGTCAATCGAGGCGTTAACTTCCGGGAAGCGTTTCAGCGCTTCAACCACCGCTTTGATGTAGAAGGACATAAAGCCGAGGCGAACGCCGTGACGTTTTTCAAACACGTCGCCGTACTGCTTGCGCAGATCCATAATCGGCTTCATGTTGACTTCGTTGAAGGTTGTCAGCATCGCGGTGCTGTTTTTAGCCTCCAGCAGGCGTTCAGCAACGCGCTTACGCAGACGGGTCATCGGCACGCGCTTCTCGCTGCGGTTACCCAATGCTGGCGCCTGAGCGGCGCTGGCAGCTGCCGGCGCGGCTTTGCCTTCCGCCGGTTTTTTCGCCAGGTGTTTTTCAACATCTTCGCGCGTGATACGACCGCCAACGCCGCTGCCTTTAATTGCTGAGGCATCGAGGTTGTGTTCGGCGATCAAACGACGAATCGCCGGGCTGAGCGCATCATTGCTTTCGCCATCTTCCAGCGAAGCAGTCTGACGATCAGCAGGCGTCGACTCTTTGGTTTCTACTTTCGCCGAGGTTTCTTTACCTGCGCTGTTGCCCTCTTTCAGGCGACCCAGCGCCTGACGCGAGGTAACGGTAGCACCTTCGTCCTCAAGTATCGTTTCCAGAACGCCATCGGCTACCGCCGGTACTTCCAGTACAACCTTGTCGGTTTCAATTTCTACCAGCACTTCATCCCGCTTAACGCTATCACCGGGTTTTTTGTGCCAGGTTGCGACTGTTGCATCGGCAACGGATTCAGGCAGGTCGGGAACAAGAATATCTACGCTACTCATTATTTATCCTTTAATTAATCAACGTTCAGCGCATCATTAACCAGATCTTGCTGCTGCTGCTGGTGAACGGACATATAGCCTACGGCTGGCGAAGCCGACGCTGGGCGACCGGCATAACGTAATGAAGCCCCAAAGGGCACCGCTTCACGGAAATGGTGCTGACTGCAGTACCAGGCACCCTGGTTCAGCGGCTCTTCCTGACACCACACAAAATCATGAACGTGCGCATAGGGCTGTAATACATCCTGCAGCACCTTTTGCGGGAACGGATAGAGCTGTTCGATACGCACAATAGCGACGTTAGTCTGATCGTTCTTACGGCGTTTCTCTAACAGGTCATAGTAGACCTTACCGGAACAGAGCACGACGCGCTTAACGCCCTGCGGATCCAGATCATCGATTTCACCGATAGCCGGCTGGAACGCGCCGCTGGCCAGTTCTTCAAGGCTGGAAATCGCCTGAGGATGGCGCAGCAGAGATTTGGGCGACATCACCACCAGCGGACGGCGCATTCCGCGCAGCGCCTGACGGCGCAGCATGTGATACACCTGAGCCGGCGTTGAAGGCACGCAAACCTGCATATTCTGCTCTGCGCAAAGCTGCAGATAGCGTTCGAGGCGGGCAGATGAGTGCTCTGGCCCCTGACCTTCATAGCCGTGCGGCAACAGCATAACCAGGCCGCACATCCGCCCCCATTTTTGCTCGCCGGAGCTGATGAACTGGTCAATAACCACCTGGGCGCCGTTGGCGAAGTCGCCGAACTGCGCTTCCCAGATAGTCAGGGTACGCGGTTCCGCTGTGGCATAGCCATATTCAAACGCCAGCACCGCTTCCTCAGAAAGCACCGAGTCCCAGACTTTAAACTCGCCCTGACCGCTGTGAATATGGTGCAGCGGCGTGTAGGTCGAACCGTTGGCCTGGTTGTGGATCACCGCATGGCGATGGAAGAAAGTCCCGCGCCCGCTATCCTCACCGGACAGGCGAACCGGAATGCCTTCATCCACCAGCGTGGCATAGGCGAGGTTTTCAGCGCCGCCCCAGTCGAACGGCTTGTTGCCCGCCGCCATCTCGGCGCGATCGTTGTAAATCTTCGCGACGCGCGACTGCATTTCCACGCTTTCCGGCACCTGACTGATGCGCTTCGCCAGCTCCTGAACGCGCTTCATTTCTACGGTTTCCGGATAGCTCTCATCCCACTCATGGTTAAGATAAGGCGACCAGGTGAAAGAGTGCAGGCTCATCGGACGCCACGCAGGCACCACGCATTCACCAGCATCCAGCGCGTCGCGATAGAGATTAACCATTTCGGTTGAATCTTCCGTTTTCACTACGCCAGCGGCTTCCAGACGATCTGCATAAATTTTACGCGGCGTCGGATGCTTTTTAATTTTCTGGTACATCAACGGCTGCGTGGCGCTTGGCTCATCAGCTTCGTTATGACCATGACGGCGATAGCAGAACAGGTCGATAAATACATCGCGCTTAAAGGTATTGCGATAATCCAGCGCCAGGCGGGTAACAAAAGCGACCGCTTCCGGGTCATCGGCATTAACGTGGAAAATCGGTGCCTGCACCATTTTACCGATATCGGTACAGTATGGTGTTGAACGCGCATCGCGCGGATTAGAGGTGGTAAAACCCACCTGGTTGTTGATAACGATACGCACCGTACCGCCAACTTCATAGCCGCGCGCCAGAGACATGTTCAGCGTCTCCTGCACCACGCCCTGCCCGGTCACAGCGGCATCGCCGTGAATGGTGATCGGCAGAACCTGGTTGCTACCCGGCTTGTCCAGGCGATCGAGACGGGCGCGCACCGAGCCCATGACCACCGGGCTGACGATTTCCAGATGCGACGGGTTGAACGCCAGTGCCAGATGCACCATACCGCCTTCCGTTTCCACATCTGACGAAAAGCCCATGTGGTATTTCACGTCGCCGGTACCGAGATGCTCTTTATGTTTACCGGAGAACTCGTCGAACAGGTCCTGCGGTTTTTTACCCAGCACGTTAATCAGAACGTTCAGGCGTCCGCGGTGCGCCATGCCAAGCACCACTTCGCGGGTGCCCGTTTTACCGGCATGGTGGATCATGTCATTGAGCATCGGCACCAGCGCATCGCCGCCTTCCAGCGAGAAGCGCTTCGCACCCGGGAATTTAGCGCCGAGATAGCGCTCGAGGCCTTCCGCAGCGGTAAGCTGCTTGAGGAAGCCCTTCTTCTCCTCGGTGGAAAAGCTCGGCAGGCCAACAACGGATTCAATACGCTGCTGGATCCAACGTTTCTCTTCGGTGCTGGTAATATGCATATATTCGGCGCCGACCGAACCGCAGTAGGTTTGCTTAAGCGCGGCAACCAAATCAGCCAGCTTCATCGTCTCTTTGCCGATAGCAAAGGAACCGACGTTAAACGATTCCTGGAAGTCTTCGGCGTTCAGTTCATGAAAAGCCGGATCGAGATCGGCAACCGTTTCCTGCTTCCACAAGCCGAGGGGATCAAGATTCGCATGTTGATGGCCGCGGAAACGATAAGCGTTGATCAACTGCAGGACTTTAACCTGTTTCGAATTGGTTGCGGGATCGGAGACTGAAGCGGTATAGCGCGTGCTGTCTTTCGCCAGACGACGGAAATAATCACGCGTTTGGGAGTGGAACTGTTCAGGTTTGACCCCGGTGCCGGGTAACTGCTGGAAAAGGGTCTTCCAGACCGCATCCACAGAGTCAGGATCGGTGAGATAATCCTCATAGAGCTGCTCTATGTAGGACTGGTTTGCGCCAGCCAGCCAGGAAGAGTCCAGCCAGGGTTTCATCGCGCTGTTCTGCATGTTGATGCCCTTAAGCATTTTCTGCTTTTTTTCGCCGTGGTGATTAATGGGATCCCTTAGAACCCCGCGCCGCGTTAACGGCTTGCCGTAGTAAAAGTTCAACGATACGAGTCGAAATACATCTCACTTCGTCCCGTAAGGGAACCCTGGTAAGGCCTGTCTGTCGGCGGTTGCAGACAAACCTTACAAGGGTTTCCGTTAGCAGACGGGCGTATTCGCCCGTCTGAATCAACTTAGTTCTGAACCAACTTAGTTAAGCACCGCGCTGCAGCAACATCGATTTGATATGGCCGATAGCACGGGTCGGGTTCAACCCTTTAGGGCATACATTGACGCAGTTCATGATGCTATGGCACCGGAATACGCTGAAAGCATCGTTAAGATTATCAAGACGCTGATTGGTTTCGGTATCACGGCTGTCAATCAGGAAGCGATAAGCCGCCAGCAGCCCCGCAGGCCCGATGAACTTGTCCGGATTCCACCAGAATGATGGACAGGAAGTCGAACAGCAGGCGCAGAGGATACATTCGTACAGGCCATCCAGTTTTTCACGCTGGGTCGGCGACTGCAGATGCTCACGTGCTGGAGGATTCTCCCCGTTGTTAAGCAGAAACGGTTTGATCTTCTCATACTGAGCATAAAACTGACTCATATCAACGACCAGGTCGCGAATAACCGGCAGACCCGGCAGCGGGCGAATGACGATTTTCTTCTTGCCGTTGCCCAGTGCGGAAACCGGCGTAATGCAGGCCAGACCGTTTTTACCGTTCATATTCAGGCCGTCTGAACCACAAACGCCTTCGCGGCATGAGCGGCGGAAAGCCAGGGTCGGGTCTTTATCTTTCAGCCGCATCAGAACGTCCAGCAGCATCATGTCGCGCCCGTCTTCCGCTTCCAGCGAATAGTCCTGCATACGCGGCGCGTCATCAACGTCCGGGTTATAACGATAAATGGAAAATTCGAGTCTCATCGTTTTCTCTCCGCAATTAGTAGGTACGCGCTTTTGGCGGGAACGCGGCGCGCAGTTTCGGCTGCATGTTCACCTCGCGGCGCGTCATGCTTTCCGATTGCGGCACATACAGGCTATGGCACAGCCAGTTGGCGTCATCACGATCCGGGTAGTCAAAACGGCTGTGAGCGCCGCGACTTTCGGTACGGAAGTTCGCCGCAACGGCCGTGGCGTAAGCGGTTTCCATCAGGTTATCCAACTCCAGGCACTCAACGCGCTGGGTGTTGAAGTCGCTGGAGCGGTCGTCGAGACGGGCGTTTTTCAGTCGCTCGCGCAGCACCTTCAGCTCCTGCAGACCCTTCGCCATCGCATCGCCTTCACGGAACACCGAGAAGTTATGCTGCATACAGGTTTGCAGCGCTTTGCGCAGCTCAGCCGGATCTTCGCCGGAGGTGTTGTTGTCCCAGCGGTTATAGCGCGCCAGCGCGGCGTCAATTTCTTCCTCGGTGGCCTCTTTCAGCTCACCCTGCTGGGCAATAGATTCCTGCAGATGAAGGCCGGCAGCGCGGCCGAACACCACCAGATCCAGCAGCGAGTTGCCGCCAAGACGGTTAGCACCGTGAACAGATACGCAGGCAATCTCACCCACGGCAAACAGTCCGGGGATCAACACGTCTTCGCCCTGCTCATTGACACCGAGCGCCTGACCGGAGACGCGGGTCGGAATGCCGCCCATCATATAGTGGCAGGTTGGGATAACCGGGATCGGCTCTTTCACCGGATCCACGTGGGCAAACGTCCGCGACAGTTCGAGAATGCCCGGCAGGCGCGCTTCCAGCACCTCTTTACCCAGATGATCCAATTTGAGCTTAATGTGCGGCCCCCACGGACCTTCACAGCCGCGGCCTTCACGGATCTCAATCATCATTGAGCGGGCGACCACATCGCGACCGGCAAGGTCTTTGGCGTTAGGCGCGTAGCGCTCCATAAAGCGTTCGCCGTGTTTATTCAGCAGATAACCCCCTTCGCCGCGGCACCCTTCGGTAACCAACACGCCGGCACCGGCAATCCCGGTCGGGTGGAACTGCCACATTTCCATGTCCTGCACCGGTACGCCAGCGCGCAGCGCCATACCAACGCCATCGCCGGTGTTGATATGCGCATTGGTGGTGGACTGGAAAATACGCCCGGCGCCGCCAGTAGCCAGCACCGTCGCCTTCGCTTTGAAGTAAACCACTTCACCGGTTTCGATACAGAGCGCGGTGCAACCTACGACGGCGCCGTCAGCATTCTTCACCAGATCAAGTGCATACCATTCGGAGAAAATAGTGGTTTTGTTTTTCAGGTTCTGCTGGTAGAGGGTATGCAGCAGCGCATGCCCGGTACGGTCAGCCGCCGCTGCGGTGCGCGCAGCCTGCTCGCCGCCAAAATTTTTCGACTGTCCGCCGAACGGGCGCTGATAAATGCTCCCATCGTCAAGACGGGAAAAAGGCAGTCCCATATGTTCCAGTTCCAGAATGGCTTCCGGACCGGTTTTACACATATATTCGATCGCGTCCTGGTCGCCAATATAGTCGGAACCTTTAACGGTGTCATACATGTGCCATTCCCAGTTATCTTCATGGGTATTACCCAGGGCAACGGTAATACCGCCCTGAGCCGATACCGTATGGGAACGGGTTGGAAAAACTTTAGACAGTAGCGCGCAAGTTTGACCGGACTGGGAAATTTGCAGTGCAGCACGCATCCCTGCCCCGCCAGCGCCTACGACTACGGCATCAAACTCTCTGACAGGTAATTTCATCACACACCCCACACCACAACGGTTCCATAAATCGCATAAACAAATAGCACAATGACAACAGCCAGTTGCAGTAGCAAACGGCCGGCAACCGACTTAACGTAGTCGGTCAACACTTGCCACATACCAATCCAGCCATGCACCAGAATGGAAAATAACGTCAGAAGGGTAAATACTTTAGTGAAGTTAGATGCAAAGAATCCGTGCCAAACGTCATAGGTCAGCGGTGCGGACATAATGACGAAAGCGAGAATATAGAGCACATAAAGCGCGATTATCATGGCCGCGCCGCGTAGCAGCAGCCAGTCATGAATACCATTACGCCCCAGTGCAGAAGCATTGCTTACCATACGAGGACTCCAGCCAGAATAGATAGCACGACAGTGACAACAAAAGAGATTTGTGCGGAACGCGTTCCGGCTTCCAGTGTTTCTCCCAGAATGCCGAAGTCCATCAGCATGTGACGTATCCCACCGGCGATGTGATAAGCCAGCGCAGTGAGGATGCCCCAAACGATGAATTTGACGATAAAGCTGTCCATGATGGCCGCAGCCTGCATGAAACCTTCGGGAGATGAGAGCGAGAGACCCAGCAACCAGAGCAGTATGCCGACGGCAACAAAAGTGATGACGCCTGATACGCGGTGGAGAATGGATGCAATTGCGGTAACGGGAAACCGGATCGTAGTGAGATCCAAGTTGACAGGTCTTTGTTTTTTCACGGTTTAGCCCACACAGCTTTTTTTATTTTGCTTCCTCCGGTCCTGAAGGCTAGCCAGACAATACAATCGTCTAAATCGAGCACCGTCACCAAAACAGCAACATCCAGTGTTATTGACGCGGTAAAACGCTGGGTGGCTCCTGGTGTCAGGGAATTCCGGAGACCTGGCCGAAGTATAGGGGTTTCACATTCTTATTACAATTCCCCTACAAACTCTTTGGTCACATTTAGGTGAAACAGTGATCTCTTTCACGGTTTCCATATTTTACATAAATTTAATTATCTGATTTGACAAAAGTTCAACAATTTTGTTACAAACGAGCGCATAAAAAATCTATGATGCGGAAAAGTTATGGGGATACACTTTCCCCTAAGCACAAGTTATGTAACATTGAGCATCTTGTTAATCTATAACGCTTATCTGTAGAGTAAAAAAACATTGAATTATCAGGTTTTGGTTAAAGCTGTATGAGTAAGTCATGATCACATCGAATCTTTAACATCCTTGAAACGCAAAATTATCGTGCCCTCATGCTGACATGCGCGCTTGATTCTGTACCCGAAGGCAAACGCCTCAGAGTAACCAGCGCGGCACCCGGCGAAAGCAGTACCGGACATGGTGCATTTCAGAGGACGAAGATTCCAACTATAAGGCGCTAAGGAGACTGTAAATGGCTGATAAAAAAGCAACGCTTACCCTTGAAGGTGGAACGCCTATCGAGCTGAAAGTGCTGAAAGGCACCCTCGGCCAGGATGTCGTAGATGTACGCAATCTGGGCTCTAACGATCTGTTTACCTTCGATCCGGGGTTCACTTCTACAGCGTCCTGCGAGTCAAAAATTACGTACATTGATGGCGATGAAGGTATCCTGCTGCACCGCGGCTTTCCTATTGATGAGCTGGCAACACATTCAAATTACCTTGAAGTTTGTTACATTTTGCTGAATGGCGAAGCACCTAACAAAAAACAGTTCGAGGAATTCAAAACCATCGTCACCCGTCACACCATGATCCATGAGCAGATAACCCATCTGTTCCGCGGTTTCCGTCGTGACTCGCACCCGATGGCCGTGATGTGTGGCGTTACCGGCGCGCTGGCGGCATTTTACCATGACGCCATGGACGTTAATATCGAGCGCCATCGCGAAATCGCAGCGTTCCGACTACTCTCCAAAATGCCAACCGTAACCGCGATGTGTTACAAATACTCGATTGGCCAGCCTTTTGTTTATCCTCGTAACGATCTCTCCTATGCCGGTAACTTCCTCCACATGATGTTCTCCACGCCTTGTGAAGACTATAAGGTGAACCCGGTACTGGAAAAAGCCATGGATCGTATCCTGATCCTGCATGCCGATCACGAGCAGAACGCCTCCACATCGACCGTGCGTACCGCGGGCTCTTCCGGAGCGAATCCGTTCGCCTGTATCGCTGCGGGTATCGCCTCGCTGTGGGGACCGGCGCACGGTGGCGCTAACGAAGCCTGTCTGCGGATGCTGGAAGAGATCGAAACCGTCGAACATATCCCGGAATTCCTGCGCCGGGCGAAAGATAAAAATGACTCTTTCCGCCTGATGGGCTTTGGTCACCGCGTTTACAAAAACTATGACCCACGCGCCACCGTAATGCGCGAAACCTGCCATGAAGTGCTGCAGGAGCTGGGGATGAAGGATGACCTGCTTGAAGTCGCCATGGAGCTGGAGCATATTGCGCTCAATGACCCCTACTTCATCGAACGTAAGCTCTACCCGAACGTCGACTTCTACTCCGGGCTGATTCTGAAAGCGATGGGTATTCCGATTTCCATGTTTACCGCCATTTTCGCCATGGCGCGTACCGTCGGCTGGATTGCCCACTGGAAAGAGATGCACGACGAAGGTATGAAGATCGCGCGTCCACGCCAGCTCTACACCGGCTATGAGAAACGCAGCTTTAAGTCCAATCTGAAGTAAAACGGCTTTTCACTGCGATGAAAAACGGACGCTGCGGCGTCCGTTTTTATTTCTGACAGCCCGGACACCAGAAGAACGGCCGCGAAGACAGCGTCTGTTTCTGAATAGCCTCACCACAGCGCCGGCACTTTTTCCCCTGGCGGTGGAACACTTCGAAGCGAAACGTTCCCTCTTTATCCATGGTCCCGCGCGTCTGATAAGAAAGCCGCGGCACCGCAATCAACGCCTGAGACAGCGTCTGGCACTGCTGCGGCGTCAAATCCATACTACGATGCGTCGCCAGCAGCCCGGCGTGCCAGAGGATCTCCACCCGCAGATAGTTACCCAGCCCGGCGAGAAATGCCTGGTCGAGCAGCAGTCCGCTGAACTGGCGACAGCGAAAGCGCGCCGATAGCAATCGTTCGGCGACCTGCGCCACATTGAGACGAGGATCAAGCACGTCCGGCCCGACCCGCTGCAAAAAGGGATGTTCCACCAGCCCCTGGGCGTTGAGCAGCTCAATATCCGAGGCGCTGTACAGCAGCGCCTGTTTCTCACGCGTGGCCAGTTTAACCCGCAGTACCCGCCGGGTATCCAGCGTCTCGTCAGCCTCAGCAATGCGCCAGACCCCGTACAGCTGGTTATGGCTGTAAAGCGTCAGGCCATTGCTGAAGTGGGTGAGCATTGCCTTACCGCGCGTTGCGATATCCGTTATATGTTCGCCTTCCAGCGCCGGCGCATAGGTTTTCAGCGCCGGCATAGCAAACCACACTTCCGTCAGCGCTTGCTGTCCGACCGCCTCCTCCAGCTGGTCGGCCACCCGCCTTATTTCCGGTCCCTCTGGCATAATCGCTCCGTGATTAGTGCGTGGCGCCGCCCGTCTGGCGGATGTCTTCTTCAACGCTGAGCGCGGCGGTTAATGCGGCTTCCAGCGCGCGAATAACGCTATCGGCTGACATACTGGCCTGCCCCGGATGGGCAACCGCCTGCTCCGGCAGGTAAGGTATGTGAATAAAGCCGCCGCGCACCTGCGGCCTGTGCTGATGCAGGTAGTGCAGCAAACCGTACATCACATGGTTGCATACGTAGGTGCCGGCGGTTTGCGATACCGCCGCCGGAATACCCGCTTCGCGAATCGCGGCGACCATGGCTTTGATCGGCAAGGTAGCAAAATACGCTGCCGGCCCTTCTGCGGCGATTGGCCGGTCAATGGGCTGCTGACCGCAATTATCGGCAATGCGCGCATCGTCAACGTTAATGCCGATGCGCTCGACGCTGACCTCTGCCCGCCCGCCTGCCTGGCCGACGGCCAGCACCATTACGGGCTGCACGCTTTCAATCGTTTGCTGCAGCACCGTCAGCGATTGCCCGAACGCACAGGGCAGCTGGCGCGCGATAACCGTTGCGCCCACCAGCTCGCGCCTATCCAGCTGACGTACCGCTTCCCATGACGGGTTCAGCGTTTCGCCGTCAAACGGCTCAAAGGCGGTAATCAGTATCGTTTTCATTGCAACTCCTCAGCTTTCTTTGCTCTGTGACGCACCACGATCGGGAAAGCGATAGCTTGTGGACCGGCGACGCATAGCATATTGCGACCAGTCCCTGCCCTGCTCACGCCGGATTATCGATATCGATAAAGGTGACATCCAGCTGGTGTTCCTTTGCCAGCCACTCACCCAGAGCGCGAATACCAGCACGTTCGGTGGCATGGTGGCCGGCGGCGTAAAAATGCAGGCCGCACTCGCGCGCGGTATGAATGGTTTTTTCGGACACCTCACCGCTGATAAAAGCATCAACGCCAAAGGCCGCCGCCTCGTCGATAAAGCCCTGACCACCGCCGGTACACCAGGCCACGCGGCGAATCGTCGCCGGCGCGTTGTCACCGCAGTGTAGCGGCGGGCGATGGAGCTTCTCGCCGATGTGCCGGGCAAACGCCGCGCCGTCCAGCGGTGTGGTTAGCTCTCCCCAGGGGACCAGCGGCATAATTTCGCCGCGGACCTCGATATCCAACAGGCTGGCCAGCTGCGCATTGTTGCCGAGCGTCGGATGCGCATCCAGCGGCAGATGCCAGCCAAACAGATTAATATCGTTGGTCAGCAGCGTTTTCAGACGCTGGCGTTTCATGCCGCTGATAACCGCGGGCTCCGATTTCCAGAAATAACCGTGATGGACCAGCACCGCATCCGCTTGCAGGCGCACCGCCTCGTCCAGCAGCGCCTGGCAGGCGGTAACCCCCGTCACAATGCGCTTAATTTCCGGGCGGCCTTCAACCTGCAATCCGTTGGGGGCGTAATCCTGAAAGCTGGCAGTGTTCAACTGCCGGTTAACAATCTGTTCCAGTTCGCTATTGCGCATCAGATATCCTGTTAATTCTTTGCTGCCTCAAAGGCATCCAGCGTTTGTTTTCTTGCTGCTTTATGTTCCACAATTGGCGCCGGATATGCGAGTTTTTGCTGATTTTTTTTCGCCCATTCATGAGGTGCATGGATACCGTTGTCCGGCACGTCTTTCAACTCAGGAACCCAGCGGCGGATAAAATCACCGCCGGCATCAAAGCGTTCGCTCTGGGTGGTTGGATTGAAAATACGAAAATAGGGCGCGGCGTCGGTGCCGGTTGATGCCGCCCACTGCCAGCCGCCATTATTAGCCGCCAGATCGCCGTCGATCAGCTGCTCAATAAAATGACGCTCGCCGATGCGCCAGTCGAGCAGCAGGTCTTTAACCAGAAAGCTGGCGCTGATCATGCGCAGTCGGTTATGCATCCATCCCAGGGTTTTAAGCTGACGCATCGCCGCATCAACGATAGGATAACCGGTCTGCCCCTCACGCCAGGCTTGCAGATGGCGATCGTTTTTCTGCCAGCGGATATTACGCGTCCAGTCAACGAACGGCTGGTGTTTACACAAAGCCGGCCAGGCCACCAGCAGGTGGCGGTAAAATTCGCGCCAGATGATTTCATTCAGCCAGACAAAAGCCCGATCGCCGTCCAGCGCCTGCGGATGCTCGGCCAGTACCCGGTGCAAACACTGACGCGGAGAAAGCACCCCCAGCGCCAGGTAAACCGACAGCCGACTGGTGCCATCCTGCGCCGGGATATCACGCCGGTCGGGATACTCGCCGACAGGGGTCTTGCAGAACTGGCGCAGTCGCTTAAGGGCCGCGTCTTCGCCGGCAGGAAACAGGGTTTGGTCGTAACCCTGGCAGGGATAATCAAATTTTTTCAGCGCCGGTTTACGCGCCAGCGGCGCCCCTTCACGGGCAGCGGGCGCGTTGACGCAGACAGGCAGCTCCTGCTGCAAACGTTTAATCACCGCTTTGGAGAACGGCGTAAACACTTTGTACATTGCCTGGCCGCCGGTCTGTATGGTTCCCGGCGCAAACAGCAGGCTGTCATCGAATCCCTGCACCTCAATGTCAGCCTTGTTCAGTTCGCGTTCAGCCTGCACGTCGCGGTCGCGTTCATTGACTTCATACTGATAGTTATAAAACACGCGCTCAACATGGTGCTTTTTACAAAAAGCCATCAGGCTTTCCACCGCGCCAGCAAAATCGCTGCTGGTTTCCTGATAGAGGGCGATGCCTTTTTGTGCCAGCGCCGCCTGTACATCCTGCAGGCTATGCCAGAGAAATTCCGCCTGCCTCGGTGCCATTCCATGCTTTTGCCACTGGCCGGGAGTAGCAATAAATAGCGCGATAACTTTTGCCTGAGCGTCGCGACATGCAGCGTGTAACGCATAGTTATCATGAATTCTCAGATCGTTACGTAGCCAGACCAGATGGGTCTTCATAAAACTCCTTCGCGTTAATCAGTGACCGTAACGCAGCCGCAGGGCTTCCGGATAGGGTTCGAAGTAGCGCTGCTGTGCCAGCCAGCTGTTGGGATACTCCGCCATATAGTGTTTCAGCAAGGTGATCGGCGCCAATAGCGGCTGCAATCCGCGCCGGTAGTGATCGATGAGCGAAGCCAGCTCCTGACGCTGCGGCGAGCTTAACTCACGGCGGAAATAGCCCTGCACGTGCATCAGTACGTTGGTATGGTTGCTGCGGGTGGCCTGATTTTTCATTAAATCCATCAGGCGCTGACGGTATTCACCCGCGTACTCTTCCAGCGAATCCCAGCTGTCCATGGCGGCGACGAAGCGCCCAAGATCGCGATACTCCTGCTGGTTATGGGCCAGTAAAGACAGCTTGTAGCGGCTGTGAAAATCCATCAGCTTCGCCCGGGTCAGTCCGCTACGCCACAGGCGGTTTAACTCGTGCAGCGTGTAGACGCGCTCAACGAAGTTTTCCCGGATGGCGGCATCGTTCAGGCGCCCCTCTTCTTCCACCGGCAGCCACGGCATCGCCGCCATCAGTTCGGCGGTGAATAAACCGCGCCCGGCTTTACGATTAATATTGCTGTCAGGCTGATAAAGTCTTACCCGCTCCATGCCGCAACTTGGCGATTTTGCGCAGACAATGTAGCCGCAAAGATGGCCCAGCGAGGCCGCCTTTTGTTGCGAGAAAGCCCGCATTTGTTCGGTCAGCGGCTCGCCCTCGCCGTTGCTAAAAACTAGCGACACCTCCCCTTCTGGCTGTTCAGTAAGCCGCAGCGCCGGGCGCGGCGTATCCAGCCCAATGGCAATTTCCGGGCAGACGGGTTCATAGCGCATGTAAGGCGCCAGCTCGTTGGTGGCAAAGTCACAGCGTTTGTGTCCGCCATCAAAGCGAACATTTTTACCGAGCAGGCAAGCACTGATTCCTACGGGGATTTTCTCACTCATACTTGTACAACCTTTTCATAACTGTATAAGTTAGAGTGTAGCCTAAAGTCTCCCCGCTGGCGTTAAATAATGGCCATGCCGGCATGACGAGGGGTAAAAAAAATCCCGCCAGCGGCGGGATTGGGGATTATTTTGCTAACGACTGAAACCGGCAATTAATAGTAATAGGCGCCGGTAGATTCAGCCTGTGACAGCCAGACCGGTTTGTTGCTGGTTTTTATCCAGTAGCGGTGCAAATAGCTGTAAAAGCGGGCGCGATCGCGGCGACGCAGCATAAAAGGCAGCGCCAGCACGCCGATGGTCACCGCAGTCAGGCGGCGCAAAAAAATATGAAGTGGTGAATATGATTGATAGAGCGCCATATATCCTCCTGCTGTGAACGGCTCTTGATTGCGTAAAATAATACCGTCTTTTGTGTAAAAAAACTACTCATCCGACCACATCAAACAGCCAAATCGTGCTTTTTTAGCCCCATGATGAAATTAAGTTTCACTTTGGTAATTTAAAGGTTAATTCAATGTTAACTAAATCACGATTTATCCGATATTATTTACTGCGCCTTTAACAACGCGGCAGGCGTTTTTTTGTTAGATTAATTGCCAGCTAAATTAACGATTATGCAGATGCCAGATGAGCCAGAACCAGACCAGCATTCTTATCGTCGAAGATGAAAAAGAGATCCGCCGCTTCCTGCGTATTACGCTTGAGTCCGAGTCACTACGGGTTTTTGAAGCGGAAACGTTGCAGCGCGGATTAATTGAGACCGCCACCCGCCAACCGGATTTAGTGATTCTCGATCTCGGCCTGCCGGACGGCGACGGCAATCTGTTTATTCGCGACGTGCGTCAATGGTCGTCGGTGCCGATTATCGTGCTATCAGCGCGCAACGATGAGCAGGATAAAATTACCGCGCTGGATGCCGGCGCCAATGACTTTCTCACCAAACCCTTTGGCACCGGTGAGCTAATGGCAAGGGTACGGGTCGCGCTGCGCCACAGAAATAGCGCACAAGGCGCCGTCGGCAGCACGATTCAGCTTGGCGAAATTACCCTGAACCTTGCGGAACGCCGGGTAACCCGGGGCAATGAGCATCTTCATCTGACGCCGATTGAATTTCGCCTGCTGGCCGCGCTGATGACCCATCCGGGAAAAGTGCTTACCCAGCGCCAGCTATTGAATGAAGTCTGGGGGCCGAACGCGGTGGAACATAATCACTATTTGCGTATCTATATGGGCCATCTGCGCCAAAAGCTGGAAATCACCCCGGCGCAGCCGCGCTATCTGCTTACCGAAACCGGCGTCGGCTATCGCTTTATGCCATAAAAAAACCCCGCTCGGGCATACCGCCGACCGGGGTTTTATTCATCGCCTCAAACCAGAGATCTCACTCCGGCGACGATAAAATCAGGCGTTTTTCAGCACTTCACTGACGATTTCAACCGCTTCTTTCTCAATAAGCAGGCGGTGTTCTTCGCCCAGGAAGCTTTCGCAATAGATTTTATAGGCATCTTCAGTACCGGACGGACGAGCAGCAAACCAGCCGTTTTTGGTCATCACTTTCAGTCCGCCGATGGATGCGCCGTTACCCGGCGCCGCCGTCAGACGATCGGTAATCGCATCGCCGGCCAGCGTATCCGCGCTCACCATTTCCGGCGACAGCTTAGACAATGCCGCTTTCTGTGCGGAGGTTGCCGCCGCCTGCAGGCGGTTATAGCTCGGCGCGCCGAAGCGAGCGGCCAGCTCGTCATAGTGCTGCTGCGGATTTTTACCGGTTACCGCCGTAATTTCCGCCGCCAGCAGACAGAGAATAATGCCGTCTTTATCGGTAGACCAGGGCGTGCCGTCAAAGCGCAGGAAAGAAGCGCCGGCGCTCTCTTCGCCACCAAACCCGAAGCTGCCGTCAAACAGGCCATCAACAAACCATTTAAAGCCAACCGGCACTTCCACCAGCTTGCGGCCAATATCATTAACCACCCGGTCGATCATCGCGCTGGAGACCAGGGTTTTACCTACGGCAACCTCTTTGCCCCACTGCGGACGATGCTGGAAAAGGTAGTTGATCGCCACGGCAAGATAGTGGTTAGGATTCATCAGGCCCGCCGGGGTAACGATACCGTGGCGGTCATAGTCCGGGTCATTACCGAATGCCAGATCAAACTTATCGCGCAGCGCCAGCAGGCCGGCCATGGCGCATTCTGAAGAGCAGTCCATACGCACCGCGCCGTCTTTATCCAGATGCATAAAGCGGAAAGTCTGGTCGATAGCGTCGTTTACGATAGTCAGGTTCAGCTTGTAATGCTCAGCGATACGCTGCCAGTAAGCCATACCCGAACCACCAAGCGGATCGACGCCAATGTTCAGATTCGCTTTCTGAATCGCGGCAAAATCGATAACCTGCGCCAACCCCTCGACGTAGGGCTGAATAAGATCCTGCTCAAGGATACGCCCACTTGCCCAGGCCTGATCGAGCGGCAGGCGTTTGACCTCTTTCAGCCCGCCGGCAATCAGCTGATTCGCCCGCTCTTCCACGACTTTCGTCACGTTGGTATCTGCCGGGCCGCCGTTTGGCGGATTGTATTTAATCCCGCCATCATCCGGCGGGTTATGAGATGGGGTGATGACAATCCCGTCAGCCTGCGCACCGCCGCGCTTATTGTGTTCAAGGATTGCATTTGAAATCGCGGGCGTCGGCGTGTAGCCATTTTCCTGCTGCACGATAACATCGACGCCGTTGGCGGCCAGCACTTCCAGCACCGAAATAATCGCCGGCTCGGAAAGGGCATGGGTATCTTTACCGACATAGCACGGGCCGGTAATGCCGTTCTTTTTGCGCTCTTCGGCTATCGCCTGAGCGATAGCAAGAATATGCACTTCATTAAAGCTATGACGGGCCGCACTGCCGCGATGGCCAGAAGTGCCAAATTTTACCGCGTGCTCTGCATTGCCGGTTTCCGGCTTCAGGACGTAGTACTGAGACGTTAACTGTGCAACGTTAATTAAATCGCTCTGCCGGGTCGGTTGACCGGCGCGTGGGTGGTTAGCCATTGACACGACTCCCTGAGACGCTTCATTAAATGGTGCCGCAAACGCGCTCTGCCAGCTCTGCCGGTAGCTGCATCGCCGACATAATATGTTCGACCATGCTGCGTTTACGACCTGTGTTGGTGTTGGTAATTACCCAGTACGGCGTGCCGGGAACGTGCTTCGGCTTGGTCTGGGCTCCATTCTGAAGCAACGTTTGCTCATCGCCGGCAAAATAAGTCCGCGTACGGCCATGCAGCGATTCAGTCGCTGCTTTAAACGCACTGGCGTCTAACGAATAGAGCGTCGAGAGGACCAGCATAAAGCGATTTACTGCTTTTTTCTGCTCGGCATACTCATCAGAAAGCAGCAGTTCACGCACAGCGCGAACGCGATCCTGGGGACGACTAACCGCCTTATCCGCCTCCTTGCTTAGATTCGCCACCTCCGCAGCAGGCGCGTTTGCGCTCCCGGGCGTAAATTTCAGCATACGCCGCAAAATATCCGAGGCGCTTTCGCCAATATGCTGGGTGTGGCTGGCAATATAGCGGTATAGATCTTCGTCGACTTCTATCGTTTTCATCTTTATCCAGTACGATTGTTGCTTCGCTCAACGCCAGTCCCGGCTGAAGCCAACAGCGATGCTTCAGCGTAAAGCGGCGCTAACGTGAGGATTATAAAGTTAAATCCTGCCGGGGTGTAGCATCACAACGCGTTGCAGGCAAAAGTCAGACTATGCCGCAAAGCAGAACAATACTTCCGATTCCCAACGGGCAGCGCAGATGGAAATCATGATAACCTAAGCGCTCCCGTTAGCCGTAAGAACTTTGTTATGAATTTGAACGCCCGCCTGTTAACTGAACAATCCCCAGCCCAACATCGTCCGCTGGTGCTTATCCACGGCCTGTTCGGCAACCTCGACAACCTCGGCGTTCTGGCGCGCGACATACAGCACCAGCGCCCGGTAATCATGGTTGATGTGCGCAATCACGGCCTCTCGCCGCGCAGCGACGAAATGGACTATACCGCGATGGCGGGCGATCTGATCGATACGCTTGATCGTCATAACCTTGAGCAGGTTGATGTTGTTGGCCACTCAATGGGAGGAAAAATCGCCATGGCGCTGACCGCCCTTGCGCCAGAGCGCATCGGCCAGCTGGCGGTAATGGATATTGCGCCGGTGGCTTATCAACAGCGTCATCACGATGACGTATTCGCCGCGCTGCGCGCCGTTACTCAAGCCGGCGTCACCACGCGCAGCGAAGCCAGCGCGATTATGCGTCACTCGGTTAATGAAGAGGGCGTTATCCAGTTTCTGCTGAAATCTTTCGAGCGCGGTGAGTGGCGCTTTAATGTCGAGGCGCTGTGGAATAATTACCCTACCCTCATCGGCTGGCAGCCGCTGCCTGCCTGGCATGGCCCGGCGCTTTTCATTCGCGGTGAACGCTCAGACTACCTTAAAGATGAATACCGCGATGCCCTGCTGGCGCAGTTTCCAGCGGCCAGGGCGCATGTCATCGCCGGGGCGGGTCACTGGGTTCACGCTGAAAAACCGCAGGCGGTATTAGCTGCGCTGCGACGCTTTTTTGCGCTTTAAAAAACAACGATTTCCCGATTGTTCTCTCTCCGCCGCCTGGGGTATGATGTCGCGCTAATTTTTCTGCCCCGGCGGCAGACTCCGCTAGTGGTTATGACTTCCAACCCCGAACAACGCTATGGCAAAAGAAAACACTGACCGCACGACAATCGATCTGTTTGCAGATGAGCGCCGTCCGGGACGACCGAAGACTAACCCGCTGTCCCGCGACGAGCAGTTACGCATTAACAAACGTAATCAGCTCAAGCGCGACAAGGTGCGTGGTTTACGTCGCGTCGAATTGAAACTGACGGCGGAAGCGGTCGATGCGCTGAACCAGCTGGCCGAATCCCGACAGATCAGCCGCAGCGAATTGATTGAAGAAATGCTGACGGCGCAGCTGGCTGACAGCGAAAAATAGACGGCGCAGAAGGCACAAAGCGACAAACCTGGCCGCATTACAGATTTATCCCCCTGACGCGCTCTGCTATTATTGGCTTTATCTATTTTTAAGGCAGTCGCCGTATCATTGAGTATCAAGAGGTTATCAGACACATGGCAATCGTAGGCATTTTCTTTGGCAGCGATACAGGCAATACTGAAAACATTGCAAAAATGATCCAAAAGCAGCTGGGTAAAGAGGTTGCAGAGGTTCACGATATCGCTAAAAGCAGCAAAGAAGATCTGGAGGCCTTTGATATTCTGCTACTGGGCATCCCCACCTGGTACTACGGCGAAGCCCAGTGCGACTGGGATGATTTCTTCCCCACGCTGGAAGAAGTTGACTTCACCGGCAAGCTCGTCGCGCTCTTTGGCTGCGGCGATCAGGAAGACTATGCAGAATATTTCTGCGATGCGATGGGAACTATTCGCGACATTATAGAACCTAATGGTGCAATCATTGTCGGCCACTGGCCTGTCGCTGGCTACCATTTTGAAGCCTCGAAGGGACTGGCGGATGACGATCATTTCATCGGTCTGGCGATCGATGAAGACCGCCAGCCGGAGCTGACGAATGAGCGTGTCGACAAGTGGGTCAAACAGCTGTATGAAGAACTGCAGCTGCAGTCTATTATCGAAGCCTGACCGCTCAGAGGTATGGATGTGGGATCGCTCTCACATCCCATTATTGGATTTTCCTATAGAAGTAATAGATACATTTTTGTAACTTTTACCTGCATAACTGTAAAATACCCATACTGGAAAAAAGTGTTCTCAGCGCCCGTTATTACCCCGGTCACGCTTGATGAGGCAGCAAAATGTCAAAGCAGCATGGTCGGGCGCGGCGTCAAGGCATCGCAAAAAAAACCTTACTCTTGTCAGAGGAATTGCCCCCCGGTCATTTTCATTTCACCTCATCGGTTCTATAATGAGACGCAATTTCGTTCGGCAGGACCAGTAATGCCAATTTACAGCCCTAAAATGAACTGAAAAGTAACAGGACAATATCCGCATGACTGACAACAACACCGCATTAAAGAAGGCCGGCCTGAAAGTCACACTTCCGCGACTGAAAATTCTGGAAGTGCTTCAGGAACCTGAGTCCCATCACGTCAGTGCGGAAGACTTGTATAAACGTCTGATTGACATGGGTGAAGAGATTGGACTGGCAACGGTTTATCGCGTGCTTAACCAGTTCGATGACGCAGGAATCGTCACCCGCCATAATTTTGAAGGCGGCAAATCCGTTTTTGAACTGACTCAGCAGCATCACCATGACCACCTCATCTGCCTTGACTGCGGTAAGGTGATTGAGTTCAGCGATGAATCAATTGAATCGCGCCAGCGTGAAATCGCTACGCGCCATGGCATTAAGCTAACCAACCACAGCCTTTATCTGTACGGCCACTGCGCCGAAGGCGACTGCCGCGAAGATGAATCGCTGCACGATCAGTAATTTTTTGCACAGTGTAAAAAACCGGCCCAGGCCGGTTTTTTTTATCGCGTTAAACTCTGCGCCACCTTATTTTTTAGCCGCGCGCTCGGCGCGCTGACGGCGCAGCTCTTTCGGGTCAGCAAGCAGCGGCCGGTAAATCTCCACCCGATCGCCGGCGTCCAGCGTATCAGTCAGCTTCACCGGGCGGCTAAAAACGCCCACTTTATTCTGACTAAGGTCAATCTCGGGCCGTAGTTCAAGGATGCCGGAGCGCTGGATTGCCTCGGCCACGGTGGCGCCCTGCGCCACTTTTACCGTATACAGATACTGTTTTTCCGGCAGGGCATAAACCACCTCAACGGCAATATCAGACACTGTAAACCTCTTTGGCACGCTGGGTAAATGCCTGCACCATGCTACCTGCCAGCTCCTTAAAGATGCGTCCGAAAGCCAGCTCGACCAGCATATTGGTGAATTCAAACTCAAGATTGAGCTCCACCTTGCAGGCATCCTCGCTCAGGGAAACGAAACGCCAGCCGCCGGTGAGCTTGCGAAAAGGCCCATCGACCAGCTGCATCTGAATACTTTGATTATCTACCAGCGTGTTGCGCGTTACGAAGGTTTTACTGATGCCGGCTTTTGAAACGTCCACCGCCGCTGTCATTTGCTGCTGACTGGCATCAAGCACGCGACTTCCGGTACAGCCCGGAAGGAACTGGGGATAGGAACCCACATCGTTAACCAGTTTATACATTTGTTCAGCGCTGTAAGGAACCAGTGCAGAACGACTAATCTGGGACATAACCATTCCTGTTGAACATTAATTGTAAAATAATACCATCGACCCGATGTAAACAAAAATTCCGCACCTGATGGAGCGTGCTAGAATACGCTGCTATCCCGCCCCGGTTGGTTCAGGGGATGCCATTTGAACCTGCTTCAGGTAGACTACGTTTCACTATGACAAAGAAAAAAGCACATAAACCCGGTTCAGCCACCATTGCTCTGAACAAACGCGCCCGCCATGAATATTTCATCGAAGAAGAGTTTGAAGCGGGGCTTTCGCTGCAAGGATGGGAAGTAAAATCATTACGCGCTGGCAAAGCAAATATTAGCGACAGCTACATCCTGCTGCGCGAAGGCGAAGCCTATCTTTTTGGCTCAACCTTCCAGCCGCTTTCGGTTGCCTCATCACATATCGTTTGTGACCCAACCCGCAGCCGTAAATTGCTGCTTAAGCAGCGCGAGCTGGATTCGCTTTACGGCCGCGTAAACCGCGAAGGCTATACCGTCGTCGCCCTGTCCATGTACTGGAAAAATGCATGGGCCAAACTGAAAATTGGCGTAGCGCGCGGTAAAAAAGAGCACGATAAGCGCGATGACATTAAAGATCGCGAGTGGAAGCTGGATAAAGCACGCATTATGAAGAACGCCAACCGCTAAGTCGCTGGCGTTGCCATATAGTTTTTTGCTATACTACTCGTCTACTTGGGGCTGATTCTGGATTCGACGGGATTTGCGAAGCCCAAGGAGCATGCCGAGGGGCGGTTTGCCTCGTAAAAAGCCGCAAAAAAATAGTCGCAAATAACGACGAATTTGCACCTGCTGCGCTCGCAGCTTAATCAGCCTAAGAAACTGAAGGTGTCCTCTCTCCCTAGCCTCCGCTCTTAGGACGGGGATCAAGAGAGGTCAAACCCAAAAGAGATCGCGTGGATGCCCTGCCTGGGGTTGAAGCGTTAAATCCAATCAGGCTAGTCAGTTAGTAGCGTGTCCGTCCGCAGCTAACCGGCAAATGTAAAGACTGGACTAAGCATGTAGTGCCGACGGTGTAGTAATTTCGGACGCGGGTTCAACTCCCGCCAGCTCCACCAAAATTCTCCATCGGTGATTACCAGAGTCATCCGATGAAGTCCTGAAAGCCCGCACGGCGCAAGCCCTGCGGGCTTTTTTGTGCCCTCAATTTGTCCCGCGAAGTCTGATGCCAACTAATTAAATCCGAACCTTTTAGGCCCATTGATAGGCCCAACGAAAAGCTCTATTGTTTTCGTTGGGCCTAAACGCATGGAGACTCCCCCATGGCAAGAAAAACCAAGCCGTTAACCGATACGGAAATCAAAGCCGCCAAACCTAAAGATGCCGATTACCAGCTGTATGATGGCGACGGGCTTACTCTATTAATCAAGTCCAGCGGTAGTAAGCTCTGGCAGTTCCGTTACTACCGGCCTCTAACCAAGCAGCGAACCAAACAGAGCTTCGGTGCCTCCCCTGCAGTCTCGCTTTCTGATGCACGTAAACTCAGAGCCGAATCTAAAGTTTTATTGGCGAAAGACATTGATCCCCAAGAACATCAGAAAGAACAGGTCAGAAATTCAGAAGAGGCCAAAATCAACACTTTCTTGTTAGTTGCCGAACGTTGGTGGAATGTGAAGAAAGCCAGCGTAACAGAGGACTATGCCGACGACATCTGGCCTTCGCGTTATCAGATCAAAAAAACCGAAAATCTCCTTATGAACAGGATGCAGCCAGAGAAGCTGGATAAAATAGGATAAAACATGGCTATGTTTACCCGCTCCCTGGCAAAATGTATTATTCCCTGTATAGGCAGCAACGGACGATAAGACAAGGAATGTATCACGATGGCCGCACTACAGCTTCCCTGCACCATATTCAAAACCCAAAACTGGATGGACGATTATAGCGCCAGAGATATGCGCTACGGGGATCTAACTGAAATACAGTTAAAAACACATTACGGGTTGAATTACATTTCTGATCGAGCTGATCCCTGGACATTGACCAAGCATTCTGCCTTTGATAATCCACGCTCCATGTTCTGCTGTAGTATGCGTCCGGCAGGCGATAAGATTACTCGAGAGCAGTGCGCCACTATCCTGTTTGATGAATTCCGCATGTTATCCCGTCAGTTTTCGCTGTATGGGCCATACCGATATTTGATCGAAAAGATGATCACTCATATGCAGTATCGCAACGGTGCACCCTTCCGGGATATATCGCTGGACAGAGCGTTGAAGGAGCAAATAGTTAGAGATACTTCCAGTGAAAACAGTACACGTTTGCGATTAGATAAAGCCTTTAATACGTTTATTGACTGGGATAATAAAAATTACCCTATGAAAAATAAAGATGACTTACGTAAAGCGATAGCTTTCGGGAAACTCCCTAAATTTGACAGGCTCAAAGATAATTTTAACGGCATGGGCATAACTGTTCACGATACATGGGCAACCCACATTACTTTAAAGACTTTACAGATCGATAATGAGCGCTACCGGGCAGTAGTACATTATAAAGTACAAGACCACTTTGGTTTGGATGATGATGACATTTTAAAAGAGAAATTTCGCACTTTTAATTTCTTCCGCATCTGGTTTTTGCTCCAGCGGTACAAGTTATTTGGCTACAAGCCTTTTATGACCAATATGGAAGCGACAGTGGAAATAACAGGAGGACGTCACGATGTGTAAAAATAAGAAGGTTATTTTTTATCTGTTGCTCTTCTTTTGTATAGCTCTGAGCTACATTCTCTGGCTAACATTACGTCCAGTAAGAATTGTGGAAGTTCATAAAGACGGTAACTATAGCTCTGTTTTAGTAAAGAATTTCCCGATTACGGACAAAGGAAAAATAGAATGGTGGTTTAAAAACAAAGACATGCTTAAAAAAAAATATGGCATCCCAACACCAGATAGCGATGGCTTTTTTGAAGTTATTTTTTGGTATTTTGGCGATGGATATAAAGAGACCGATGGCTATGATTATTTATGTTTTGGCGATATGAAGCCGCCGATAAATTGCATTGAAAAAGATAAGGCCTTCACTGTCTGGAATGACAGGAGTAAACATATACTTTTTGGCGTTAATGATGGGTTCTATCGTACAAAGGAAAATGGTGAAATGGTGAAAATCAAAGACAAATAATTACCTCACCTCTCGCGTAGAGACTGCAACAAAATCATTCTCCTGTCCGGCCTACACCAGCATTGATCTCTTCCCTTTAAGCCGTTCATGACCAATATGGAAGCCACCATAGAAATTGCTGGAGGACGCGATGACAGTAAAAAATAAAAAAATCTTGATTTTGGTTTTCCTGACTGGCTGTGTTCTGCTGGGTTACTGGCTTTGGATATCACTGCGCCCGGTAAAGGTTGTTGCGGTTCATGACAACGGTAATCATAGCTATGTTTTAGTCAAGAGTTTCCCTCTGACAGATAAGGGGAAAATAAACTGGTGGCTAAAAAATAAAGATATACTGAAAGAAAAATATGACATCCCTCAACCAAAAAAAGATGGTAATTTTACTGTGATTTTCTGGTTATTCGGCGATGGCTATAAAGAAACAGATGGTTATGACAGGCTATGCTTTGATGATATGCCACCACCGCTAAACTGTATTGATAAAGATGCTGTTTTCTCTGTCAGTAATAGCAAGAATTTAGGCACAATCTTTACAACGTATGATGGTAAATATCAGCCACAAAAAAACGGCGATATAGTTAGGTTCACAGATGAATTTGAGTTTAAATAATCCCCTATCTGAAATGTAGCAAAATCCCCAAGAGGCTATCTTGACTGAGAGAAAAGCGGTAACGCCTAACTAACCGCCTGCCTCAACTTCTTGTCGGTGAAATTACCCCTGAATTTTTTAGACTTGACGCCATGAAGTGGTTTACTGAATTTGGCCACCTGAATAGAGGTGATATGATCACCTCAGAACAACACAGGTGTCCCAATGAAAAGAAGAAATTTTAGTCCTGAATTCAAACGTGAATCCGCTCAGCTGGTTGTCGATCAAAACTACACTGTCTCAGATGCCGCTAAGGCTATGGATGTCGGTCTTTCCACGATGACGAAATGGGTCAAGCAACTGCGTGAAGAGCGTCAGGGCAAAACACCAAAAGCCTCTCCGATAACACCGGAACAAATCGAAATACGCGAGCGGAAGAAAAAGCTGCAACGTATTGAAATGGAAAACGAAATATTAAAAAAGGCTACCGCGCTCTTGATGTCAGACTCCCTGAACAGTTCTCGTTAATCGGGAAGCTCAGAGCGCGTTACCCTGTGGTCATTCTCTGCCACGTGTTCGGGGTTCATCGCAGCAGCGACAAATACTGGAAAAAACGCCCTGAAAAACCAGACGGAAAACGGGCAGTATTGCGCAGTCAGGTACTTGAGCTACATAGCATCAGTCAGGGTTCGGCCGGAGCAAGAAGCATCGCCACAATGGCAACCCACAGAGGCTACCAGATGGGGCGCTGGCTTGCTGGCAGGCTAATGAAAGAGTTGGGGCTGGTCAGTTGTCAGCAGCCGGCTCATCGGTATAAACGTGGTGGTTATGAGCACGTCGCTATCCCAAATCACCCTGAGCGGCAGTTCTCAGTGACAGAGCCAAACCAGGTGTGGTGCGGTGATGTGACCTATATCTGGACAGGTAAGCGTTGGGCGTACCTCGCCGTTGTTCTCGACTTATTCGCAAGAAAACCAGTGGGCTGGGCAATGTCGTTCTCGCCGGACAGCAGACTCACCATGAAGGCGCTGGAAATGGCATGGGAAACGCGCGGTAAGCCCGTTGGAGTGATGTTCCACAGTGACCAGGGCAGTCATTATACGAGCAGGCAGTTCCGGCAGTTACTGTGGCGATAGCGGATCAAACAAAGTATGAGTCGTCGCGGAAACTGCTGGGATAACAGTCCAATGGAACGCTTCTTCCGGAGTCTGAAGAACGAATGGGTGCCAGTGATGGGTTACGTAAGCTTCAGCGATGCAACTCACGCCATAACGAACTATATCGTTAGATATTACAGCGCGCTCAGACCGCATGAATATAACGGTGGGTTACCACCAAACGAATCGAAAAACCGATACTGGAAAAACTCTAAAACCGTGGCCAGTTTTTGTTGACCGCTTCAGTGTAGCTTCTAACCCTTGCGAGTAATCCATCCTCACTCCACCTGGCTAATATACTGCTGCATTCCTTCAGCCAAAATATCGAAGACGGCTTTGCAGCAACGACTATTGCGCAGGTCTTCATGCATAACCACCCACGTATCAAGATAGTAAGAGAAGTAATCGGCGAGTAGCCTCTGCAGCGGAATATATCGATTGGCAAGCTGTAACTGGCATATGCCAATACCTGCACCGGCGCGAATCAAATTCAATTGCGCCACGTCGCTGTCGGTGTGCAGGGAAAAGATATCACGGGTTAACAGGGGATAGCGCTGCTGTGCCTCACGGATATAGGGCGTGTCCTGATCAAATCCCACCAGTGAATGCGCCCGCAGATCTTCAGGCGTTTCAGGCGAACCATGCCGGGCAAGATATGCAGCCGACGCGTATATGCCAAGCTCAATACTGCCAATACGGCGCGCGATTAATTGCTCCTGCTGCGGCGCTGTCATGCGTATCGCAATATCGGCTTCCCTGTGCAGCAAATCCTGCAGTCGGTTAGATAAAACTAATTCAATCACAATCTGCGGATAAGCTTCCCTGATTCGGGCGATAAGAGACGGCAGTACCTCGATGCCAATAACTTCGCTGGCAGCGACACGGACGACGCCACGCAGGGTTGTGCCGTTGCGACTAAAGTTGGTGGCGGTACGCGTCAATGCACTGGCGGTGCTTTCCATCGTTTCAGCGAGTCCCCGTAACGCCAGCGCTGCATCGGTAGCCAGCAAGCCAGTCTGAGAGCGGGTAAACAATACCTGATCCAGCGCGGACTCCAGCGCGGCGATATGACGTCCGGCGGTGGGTTGTGTAATTGCAAGCACGCGTGATGCGCCGGAGAGCGATCCCTCTCTTAGCACAGCCAGAAATGTTCGGTACCACTCCCAGGGAATCGGTTTTGACATACAAATTTGTATAGATGATAGGTTATGATATGCAATTCCATTTAGCACTAGCTGTACGTAGCCTGTCAAGCCGCAATCAGCACAGGGCTAATAAAGATGGAAACCAAAGGCAAGGTTTTAATTCTCGGCGCCACGGGCGGCATTGGCAGCGAAACTGCACGCCGGCTGATAGAGGAAAAGTGGGATGTTCGGGCACTAAAACGTGGGTTACAAGGCAGTGAACAGCGGAATGGTATTCAATGGACACCGGGCGATGTGCTCGATCCGGAACAGGTCAAGGCAGCGGCGTCGGGCTGTGATGTGATTGTTCATGCGGTCAACCCGCCAGGCTACCGGAACTGGAAAGGCTTGGTGTTGCCTATGGTGCGTAACACCATTAAGGCAGCCGAGCAAAATAACGCCCTGATTGTTCTTCCCGGCACGCTGTATAACTATGGTCCGGACGCCTTTCCGCTGATACGAGAAAACGCCCGACAAAGGCCGCTGACAAGAAAAGGCGCGATACGCGTTGAAATGGAGCAGGAGCTGGCAGCCTGGTCACAGCGGGGTGGGCGGGTATTAATCGTCCGTGCGGGTGATTTTTTTGGCCCCCATGCCGGCAATAACTGGTTTTCACAAGGATTGGTCAAGCCCGGCAGCCTGCCGACTGTGATTAACAATCCAGGTACGCCCGGCATTGGCCATCAGTGGGCCTATCTGCCTGATATGGCAGCAACGGTCGCGGCCCTGCTCGCCCGACGCGACGAGCTTGAACCTTTTGCCTGCTTCCAAATGCAAGGTCATTGGGATCCTGACGGCAGCACAATGTCCCGTGCGATTCAGCGCACCGTAGCCAGTTATGGCGGTGCGGCAAAAATACAGTCATTTCCCTGGTGGCTCACGTATCTGGCCGCGCCTTTCAGTACAACCCTGCGCGAGATTTTGGAAATGCGCTATCTGTGGCGTCAGCCGGTACGCATGGATAACACCAAGCTCGTGACGTTCTTAGGCGCAGAGCCGCATACTCCGCTGGATGAAGCCATCGAGACAACGCTGCAGGGGTTAGGCTGCATCCGGCATGCAGCGAGGCCGCGTCCACCACTGGCGGGCAGCCGGTAAATAATAAAGCGCCGCCGACCACCCCAAACCTAATAACTCAGCACGCCGGCCCAGGCTGAAATAAACAGGCACAGCGCCATCAGGCGTTGAAAAATAAGCAGGGTTCTGGCGGTGCGGAACAATTTATTTACCACTTTCCCCAACCAGGCCCAGCAGGACAGGCAAACCAGCGAGATCAGGAAAAACCAGAGCGCCATTAATGCAATATCCTGCAGCGTATGGTTTCCGCCAGGGGCAAATACGCCGATCACGGCCAGCGTCATCATCCACGTTTTTGGGTTAACCGCCTGCAGCAGCGCGGCGGCGCGTGTGGAGAACGGTTTATGGGAGCGGGTGGTTAAATTTGCCGCCGGCGCCTTAAAGAGTTGCCAGCTCATCCAGCTTAGCCACAGCACTCCTGCCCAGCTCATTACCCTACGTACCAGCGGGTGGTGTTGCAGCACTTCTCCGACGCCGGCGCCGGAGAGCAGAACAATCAGGCTTGCCGCCAGGCAGGCGCTGAATACCGCCGGCAGGGTCCGCTTGACGCCATAGCGCTGGCTATTGGCGAGAATAAGGATATTGGTCGGCCCCGGCGTAATCGAGGCGACAAACGAGAACAGCAAAAACGGCATCAGGCTCACAGCAGGCTCCTTTATTTATTCCCTCCACTGTGCCGTGCGTTTTGCTAATTATCTGGAAGATTTGTGCAGGCAGGCGAACGGCTGGCGGTTCGCCTGCACATAAGTGAAATTATCGCGCGCTGGCGCCCGGCAGGATGGCGTCAGCGATCACCTGAAACAGCCGGTCACTGCGCGGGGCGTGGGAGGGCTGGTCGCGCAGCCAGGCCAGCGCGGCAATCAGGTCGAATAGTTCCGAGCCGTTAAGATCTTGCCGGGCCAGCCCCTGCTCCTGAGCACGCAGAAGGAGCGAAGCCCCCGCCGCACGCAGCGTTACGCAAGAGCTATGCAGCGCCGAGTCATGATCTTCAATCGCACTCATCATCAGAGCGATAACGCCGCGATGCTGGTGCGTAAACAGAATAATTTCCTGTAGCCAACAGGTCAGGGCTTCTCCCGCTTGCGCGGCGGACTCGAGCTCCCTTGCTTTCGCTGCCAGCGCATCAAAGCTGGTGCGCAGCAAAGCTTCAAGCAACGCTTCGCGGTTGGGGAAATGCCGGTACAGCGTACCGAGACCGACCTCAGCTTTACGGGCTACATCGCGCAGTGATGCCCCGGCCCCCTGCTGGGCAAACACTTCTCGCGCGGTAATAAGTAAATGCTCGTAGTTTTTTTTAGCGTCGACTCTCATAAGCCTCCTTGACAAAAAGGAGCAGCGCTCCGTATATTGTGGAGCACTGCTCCGAACATAGTAAACTTTTTTAGTTAGTGGAGAAAGCCATGAGGGTAAAAACGATGAAAGCAATCCGCCAGCATGCATTCGGTGCTCCTGAAGTACTTTGCTATGAAGATGCACCCCGGCCAGAAATAAAAGCTGGTGAAGTGCTGATCGAGGTTCATGCGGCAGGCATTAATCCCCCTGACTGGTATCTGCGCGAAGGCTACAACATGCTGCCGGCGGAATGGCAGCCCAGGGTCACTTTTCCCTTTATTCCGGGCACGGATGTATCGGGCGTTATCGTTGCAGTTGCTGACGATGTTAACGGTTTTCATATCGGCGACGAGGTCTATGCCATGGTGCGCTTTCCCACAGGCCTTGCCGGCGAAAGTAGCGCCTATGCCGAATATGTTAACGTCCCGGCCACGGAGATAGCCCATAAGCCCGCCAGTCTCGATCATATTCACGCCGCCGGCGCGCCGATGTCGCTGCTTACGGCCTGGCAGTTTCTGGTCGATATCGGACATAGCGAACAAAATCCACTCCAGCCTGCTCAGCATCAGCCGGTGCCGCTGGCGGGTAAAACGGTGGTGATTAACGGCGCCGCTGGCGGCGTAGGCCACTTTGCCGTTCAGGTGGCGAAATTAAAGGGCGCGCGCACCCTGGCTATTGCCTCAGGCAGGCATGAAGCGCTGTTAAAAGAGCTCGGCGCCGATCAATTCTTTGATTACCAAACAACCCAGCCGGTAGAGGTGATTCGCGATGCCGATCTGGTACTCGATGCGGTAGGCGGTCAGGCTACGGCGCGCTTTTTGCCAACGCTGAGACCCGGCGGCGCCCTGTTTCCCATTTTCCCACTGGGATTTTCCGCGGCCAGCGAGGCCGAAAAGTTGGCGGTTACGGTTTCGGCAACCCAGGTACGTTCCAATGGGGCCCAGCTGGCCGAGCTAGGTCGCTTGCTGGAGACGGGAAAACTGCGCGTCATCGTAGACAGTATCTATCCACTCTGCGCCGCCCGACAGGCGCATCAACGCGCGGCGCAGGGCCATATTCAGGGAAAAATTGTTCTCAGGGTTCGCTAAGCACAAACGGCGGCTCGGCCGGTGCGCTGCACACCAGGCATCTGCCCAACTCGCAGCAATATTTCAGGCTTATACTGTTTGCTGTAGGATATCGCCCTGCTTTATGGCAGTTAAATTATCACCGGACCTAAAGCGCCAGCGCTGACCGGCGCGAAGGTTTGCCGGGCGGATCGGCTGCCGGCGGGCTTTATTTGCCTTAGGGAAAAACGCAGGCAAGTTGGCGTTATACGGAACGCGATGATTCATTTACGGTTTATTCTTAAAGCACGAAGCTTTTTGCTGTACTACGCTTGTTATGCTGATAAAGCGAATACCGTTTAATGAGGATATTATGAAAAAAACAGTGATGACACTTTCTGCAATTCTGCTGGCAGCCCCGGTTTTTGCCGCTACCACACATGCGACTGATGACACCGTTGCCGCTGCCCACAAAGGTGAAAACACCGCCAAGGAGAAGCTGCATCAAGCCCAGGATAAAGGAAGCGAGCTGAAGCTCAAATCCAAGCATGCGGCTGAAGGTAAAAGCAACAGTACCAGCAGCAAGGTGAGTGAAGGCTCGCAAAAAGCCTGGAACAAAACCAAGCAGGGCACTGAAAAAGGTTGGGATGCAACCAAAGAAGGTACTGAAAAAGGCTGGAACAAAACCAAAGAAGGTGCGCAGTCTTTGAAGAAAAAAGTCAGTGAATAATGCCTGACTCGCTTTGCAGAAAAGCCGCCATTGCGGCTTTTCTTGTTTCTACGGCTCGGCCACCTGCCCTACTTCGCGTTACCGCCCGCTAATCATTTCTGCCCGCCTCAGCGGCTGCCTCTTCCCTTCAGTCTTTATCGTTACAAAGTACGGCAGCGATATTGGTCAACCAATTTCAATAAACTGGTTGACAAAAATCGCACATTGCACAAATTTAGTCACAGCTAAACGAAGCAGCGCGCTGCCATTGTCTTTTGGGCGCGCTGGCGCTTATTTTCCGACCCGACGGCCAGCAGGCTTGTCGATAACAGGAGCCAGCATGCAACAGAATATTGCCAACGCCGCGATCAGCGTTTCCCGGCCGCAGTGGGATCCATCGCGCCTGGTATCCCGCATCGTGCATCTGGGATGCGGCGCCTTTCATCGGGCGCATCAGGCGCTGTATACCCATCTGCTGCTGGCGAGCGGCAACGGCGACTGGGGGATTTGCGAGGTTAACCTGCGCAGCGGTGCCGGTGCGCAGCTGATTGAAAACCTTAAGGCGCAAAACCTGCTGTATTGCGTCGCAGAGCGCGGAGCCGAGCACACCCGCCAGGAAGTGATCGGCGCGATTAAGGAGGCGTTACACCCCGGCGCTGATGGCTGTGAAGGGATCCTGGAAGCGATGGCGCGTACAGAAACGGCGATCGTCTCGCTGACCATTACGGAAAAGGGCTACTGCACTGAAGCATCCAGCGGCAATCTGGATTTTAATAGCCCGCTGATAAAAACGATCTGTCGCATCCACAGCAGCCGCAGTCAGCCATTGGTTATATCGTTGAAGCGCTGAACAGGCGTCGCCAGCGCGGCCTGAAGGCGTTTAGCGTGCTGTCCTGCGACAACGTGCGGGAAAATGGCCACGTAGCCAGAACCGCCGTATTACAGCTGGCCGCGGCCCGCGACCAGCAGCTGGCGCAATGGATTGACGCTAACGTGACCTTTCCCTGCACCATGGTTGATCGCATAGTGCCGGCCGCGACGGAACAAGCGCTTGAGCAAATCGCCGATCAACTTGGCGTTTACGATCCCTGCGCTATCGCCTGCGAGCCGTTTCGTCAGTGGGTAATCGAGGATAATTTCGTTAACGGCCGGCCGGACTGGGATCGGGTGGGCGCGCAGTTTGTGAGTGATGTGAAGCCGTTTGAACTGATGAAGCTACGCATGCTCAATGCCAGCCACTCCTTTCTCGCCTACCTCGGCTGTCTGGGCGGCTATGACACCATTGCCGCGACAATGGCTAATCCGGCCTGGCGCGCAGCGACGCTGAGCCTGATGCTTGATGAGCAGGCGCCGACCCTGACCATGCCGCCGGGTATCGATCTCAACGCGTACGCGCAGCGGCTGATCGAACGCTTCGCTAACCCTTCCCTCAGGCATCTGACCCGGCAAATAGCAATGGATGGCAGTCAGAAGTTGCCGCAGCGCCTGCTGGATTCACTTCGTCAGCATCTGGCGCAGGGACAGCTGCCTCCCCTGCTAATCCTTGGCGTTGCCGGCTGGATGCGCTACATCAGCGGCACTGACCAGCAAGGCGGCGCCATCGAGGTGATCGACCCGCTGGCGCCGCAGTTTAAGGCGATCCACCAGCAGTATGCCAGCGCGCCGGAGCGCGTTGGCGCCCTGTTGGCTATTGAGGCTATTTTTGCTCATGACCTGTCCGGCAACCAGGATTTTGTCAATGCGCTTACCGATGCCTATCAGCAGCTGCTGGCGCAGGGCGCGCAGGCAACCCTGCAAGGCCTGAGGCCGCACTAAGTCCTCGTATCAGCGGCGCCAATATTGTCGTTCAGCCAGTTAATGAGCAGCCTTATTCGCGCCGGTAGAAAGGTTTTCGACGGATAATAGAGCCACAGCACGACAGGCGCGGGTTCGTATCCGGCCAGCAGCCGGATGCAGCGCCCTTCGGCCACGGCGGCACTGACGTAATCCCAGGGCAGCGTGGCAATGCCCTGCCCGCGTAAAACGGACTGAACGATAGCGCTGGACGAGTTAACGATGAGATTACCGGCCGGCACAAACTGCAGGTTGTTATCACCCTGCGAAAAAATCCAGGGTAATAGCCTGCCCGAGCTGGGGGAGCGATAGGCAATGCAGTTGTGACCGGAAAGCGCTTGCGGACTGCGTGGTGTGGGGCGACCGTCAAGATAATCCCGGCTGGCGACGGTCACCATCCTCATTTTATACAGCGGTCGGGCAATCAGGCGGCTGTCCTGATTAATGTTATTACCGATCCCTAAGTCAAAGCGATGCTCAAGAAGATCGATAACGCGGTCGTTGAAGTGCAGATCAAGAATAATATCGGGATAGGCTGACTGAAACGCCAGCAGCTGCGGATAAATAACGTTCAACCCCATTTCATTAGGCAAATTAACCCTTATCACGCCGGAAGCCTGCTCTTTTCGCTGGCGGGTATGGTCTATCTGCTCGCTAATCGCCTGAAACAGCGGTGCAATATTGTCATAGAACTCCTGCCCGTCGGCGGTCAGTTTTACCGCATGGGTCGAGCGGGAAAAAAGCCGGCTGTTCAGCGAGCTCTCCAGCGCCGTTATCGCTTTGCTAAGCGCCGCCGGAGAAATCCCCATTTCGCGCGCGGCGCCGGAAAAGCTCCCGGTATTAACCACGGCAATAAAATGAGGCAGCTGCCTGGGAATCATGTCGTTAACCTTTAGTTAAGATAGTTATAACGCTCAATCTTATTCCACCGGAACGTTAATCAGACTGTAATGACACGACTGAACGTTGAGCCCTTTCCAGAGGCGTTTGAAATGACGTTTTACAGCAACCAAAAAAATAAGCGAATAATCGGAGGACATTATCATGACCAGTCTGAACAGCACGTTAGAATTAATGCGCCAGCGTCGATCAATTCGGCGCTTTACCGGGGAAAAGATCAGCGACGATGATTTATGTAATATTATTCAGGCTGCGCAGCAGGCGCCATCTTCAGTTAATGGTCAGCAGATTTCATTGATCGTTGTTCGGGATAAAGGAAAAATTAAAAAGATTGCTGAGCTAGCCGGCGGCTAGTCTCAGGTGGCCTGTGCGGACGTTTTCATTACCTTACTGATTGATTTCAACCGTACCGCCTACGCCGTTTCTCGCGGCGACGCTCAGCAGATTGTCGAACAAGCGGCGGAGGGTATTATCGTCGGCTCCTTCGACGCCGGCATTATGCTGAACGCGTTACAAACGGCGACGATCAGCCTTGGCTATGGTACGACGGCGATTGGCGGCATTCGCTACTATCCTGAAAAGATGGTTAGGTTACTTGAATTACCGGCCAAAACTTATCCTATCGCCGGCATGACGATCGGCGTGATTGACCGGGATCATCTACCAAAGACTAAGCCAAGGGTTCCCGTTGAAAGTTTTGCCATGCGAGAACGCTACGATAGCCAGAAAGTGAAAGACGGCGTTGATACTTACGATCGCCAGCTGCGGGCATGGTGGGACAATCAGGGACTGGAGAAAATGAAAAGCTATAGCGCATCGCTGGCCGAAACCTACACTACCAACCGCTATTACAAGATTGCCAGTACGCTGGCCGACCAGGGATTTATCTTTAAGTAAGCTTATTTATTCAAGTCCGCCTGTTTCGCGTAATATCATTATGTCCGGGTGAGCCTGATGACATTGTTTTAATCTTCCCACCGATTTTCAGGGATGATTTTATAATATGGCTTTTGGCTGCCAGAATCGTTAACCAGCATGACCTTCAAGGAGGAAACTTGAGCGTTCTGAATAAGGCATTTTGCATTAGCGCTGTGCTGCTGTGCGCATCCTGCGCGGACGGCGGCATCACTTCCGGGCGGGAGGCATCCGACTGGCGGCAAAATCCACAGCTAAACCATGCACCGCCGCCCTATGGTGATAACCTCTATCGCGACGTCGGCTATCCGACCCCGGAATACCGCCACTGGGTACACCAGCAGCTTCGCGAACAGCGGCTGCGCGATCGTGGCAGGGTTGATAACAGCACCGATTCAGGGACCGGTTTTGGCCAAAGGCCCGATACTTCCAGCTGGTAGCCGCATTGTGCTGGCGACGCAGGCCGGAGCCGTGGCGTCGCCGCCCGTCCGGCCCCGCCGCCGGTGAAAGTCGCATTGCGGCGGAACGCGTTATATCACCGGCACCACATGCAGTTTTGTCCCGGCGCGCCACAGGGCAAATGCGCCGCTGTATACGCGTCCTTGCGTTGCGCCACTCGCGGTGGCAACGGCCGGATCGGCGACCTGAATCGCCACATCATAACCACGGCCGATGACGTAAGGGAAATTAAAGTCGTTAACGCATTTACCCGGCACCGCCGCCAGGTACTTGCCTTTTTGCCAGGGGTACTGGCGGATGATAAATCGGTTCGGATTACCGCGTTCGCTGATGTAGATGCTGAACAGCTTCTCTTCACTACGCAAATGCGGCAGGGTAATACACACTTTATTCGCTACGATTTTGGCATAGGTCCGGTAAACTTCTGATTGCCCCGCCTGCTGTTGGGCACAGCCAGCCAGCAGCGTTCCCGCCAAAACTAGCGCCGCAGCACCCAGCCTGCGCAGTCCCATTCCATCTAATCTGTTGTTTGTCATTTCTGGCATCCCTTAAAAACGCTTTTTACTATGCCCACTTTTAACCGCGCGCGGTAGTCGCTGAACGTTATCCGGGCTGATAAAAGTAACTTTGTTATCATAATGATTTATATGAATTTTATATAAAACCGCTTATTAAATCGCGCGATCTATATCACATTCCCCCCTCGTACAGCATTTCATCGACAAAATGCCTGAAAATAAAGATCTTTCGCCAATTGCCAGAAAACACCCAGCGATATATTTTACAACTAAGCTGAAAACCCAGTAATAAACACTGCATTATTGGTTGGTCGCATTGTTAAATACTGGTTAAAATTGCAAGGTGCAGTTTATGATCTCTCCTTTCCGTATGCGTCATGCCGTGGCCGATATCGTGGCAATGGTCGTTTATTGCTTTGTTACCGGCATGATCACCGAGATCTTTATTAGCGGAATGAGTTTTGATCGTTCTCTTTCATCGCGCCTGTTTGCTATCCCGGTCAACGTTGTTATTGCCTGGCCTTACGGCGTGTGGCGCGATGCGCTGTTGGCAAAAGCGCGTCAGGCCAGTCCGGCAAGCTGGCTGCGCTCGCTGGCGGACGTCATTGCTTACGTCAGCTTTCAGTCGCCGGTTTATGCACTGATACTGCTCAGCATCGGTGCGAGCCTGCAGCAAATTATTGCCGCCGTCAGCGCCAATCTGCTGGCTTCGATGCTGCTGGGCGGTGTTTATGGCTACTTCCTCGACTTTTGTCGCCGTCTGTTTGGCATCCGGCTGGCTAAAGCCGCCTGAGCGCCAGCGATCTCCCACTAAAATCTGCCAGTACAGGCTAGCGCCGACACATCCCGCGCGGCCAGCTATCCCCCGCTAAAATCTGGCAGTGCAGGCCAGCGCCGGCCATATCCCGCGCTTTTCTCTGTCTCCCCCAGCCCGCTTAACAGCCTCTGCCGCGATCGGCACCTACGCAACCGTTTACCGGGCAACGTCAAGGCTATTCCTTACACGGTATTTACAACCAGGATAAAGCGTGATTTTAATCACTAAAAATATAAAAATAAATGAAACAAAAATTGACAAGTGTGAGGAAAATCTATTTTCTTAAGCACGTCTGCAGGCACACTGCCGCAGCGATCTTGAGAGGTGAAAACGCGGTTTAATTCACCTCTGTTAACCTTCCAGGCGATCGGTTCTGTCTGACAGAGACCTACGCCAGGCATATTAAGCATGTGGTAATAGAATGAAATATAAAATCATCATGGCGAGCGTACTTGCGGCGGCTTCCTGGAGCGCGACTGCAGACAGTAACCCGGAATATCTTTCCGACTGGTGGCACCAGAGCGTCAACGTGGTTGGCAGCTATCACACCCGCTTCGGGCCGCAGCTGAATAATGACGTTTATCTGGAATATGAAGCCTTTGCCCACAAAGACTGGTTTGATTTTTACGGCTATGTCGACGTACCAAAATTCTTCGGCGCTGGTAACGGCAATGATAAAGGAATTTGGGATGACGGCTCCCCGCTGTTTATGGAAATTGAACCGCGCTTCTCTATCGATAAGCTGACGGGCACCAGCCTGGCATTTGGCCCGTTCAAAGAGTGGTATTTTGCTAACAACTACATCTATGACATGGGCGATAACCGCGGCAGCCGCCAGAATACCTGGTATATGGGTCTCGGTACCGATATTGATACCCACAGCGACGTCGGCCTGTCGTTGAACGTCTATGCGAAATATCAGTGGGAAAACTACGGTGCCGCCAATGAAAACAGCTGGGATGGTTACCGTTTCAAAATTAAATATATGGTGCCGATTACCGAACTGTGGGGCGGTCATCTGAGCTATATCGGCTTTACGAACTTTGACTGGGGATCTGATCTGGGCGATAGCGCGAACCGCACCAGCAACTCCATCGCCTCAAGCCATATTCTTTCGTTAGGTTACGATCACTGGCATTATTCACTGGTTGCCCGTTATTTCCACAATGGCGGACAATGGGATGACGGTGCGAACCTGAACTTCGGCAAAGGTCCGTTTGAGGTTAAATCTACCGGCTTCGGTTATTACCTGGTCGTAGGTTATAACTTCTAATCGTCATACTGACTGTTAATCAGGGCGTATCTGGCAGACGCCCTGATTTATTTCCTGCAATAGCTATTTATATCTTCCTCCACCAGCCGCTATACTGGAAAAGCAGCAATACGCCTGCTTTGAAAGGAATTTTTATGCCTGCCCAACTGACAGATCTGAATATTAAGCTTCGCCCGCTGGAGCGCGAGGATCTGACTTTTGTCCATCAGTTAGACAATAACGCAAATGTCATGCGTTACTGGTTTGAAGAGCCCTATGAGGCTTTTGTCGAGCTATCAGATCTTTATGACAAGCATATTCATGACCAAAGCGAACGCCGCTTTGTGCTGGAGCATGATGGCGATAAGGCGGGTCTGGTCGAGCTGGTTGAGATTAACCACATTCATCGCCGCGCTGAATTTCAGATAATTATCGCCCCCGAACATCAAGGTAAAGGACTGGCAAGCCGGGCGGTTAAACTGGCTATGGATTATGGTTTCTCGGTATTAAACCTCTACAAACTTTATCTGATCGTTGATAAAGAAAACGCCAAGGCCATCCATATTTACACCAAGCTGGGATTTGAAGTTGAAGGTGAGCTAAGGCACGAATTCTTTATTAATGGTGAATACCGCAACACCATCCGCATGTGTATTTTTCAGGATCGCTATATGGAAAAACATAAGCCGGCGCCTGGCAAAAACTTATTAAAACCAACCGCCCAGTAACAAACAGGCGGGATGCGCCGCATCCCACCTGTTAGCCGTTCGCCATGATCAAGCTTCAGCTCTCCCCTAACCGCGGGCGCCTACCGGGCTCATAGTGCGTTGCAATAGCTCCGGCTGAATATCGTACATGCCGCCGTAGAACGGATCGACCAGCAGCCAGCCCGGGATGCCGCCCAGCGGAATATTGCCGAGTACGTACCACAGGTTCACGCGCGCCGTCAGCGGTAACGTCTGCGGAACATAGCCCGGACGCTCAAGCATGACCTGATAGCTTTTTTTGCCGAAATAGCTGCCGTTAGACTTCGCCAGAACCACCGTTTTTGGCGTGATGCCCTGGGCGACAATCCGCCCGGTTTCATCCTGAACCACAAAGCGCGCACCGGGCGGTTGAGTATTGATCGTCACGTTTTGCGACTCATTGCCGACAATGGTCGCGCAGCCGCTTAAAAACCAGAGGGATCCCAGAGCCAGAATCAGCGCTTTCATAATTATTTCCGTTGCGGGTTTATCCGTTAAGTCTAAGCGCTGGACGCCAGCTTTTCACCAAATACGTTCGCGATCGACCTGCAAAGTAAAACAAATTTGTAGTCGATTATCCGCCCTGCCCGCCTCAGAGGGAGTCACTGAATCAATTTCGCGATATCACCGGGTGCTTAATCAACCAAACATATGTTCGAGATAGCGCTCAAGGGCCATGCGGGAGCTAAAACCGTGTGGAATGCCGTAGTGGTTGTTGCTGTCGCCAACCAGATAGAGGGGGAAGCGGGTATAGTGATCGCAGGTTTTAATGTCTGACGACGGGTCGGCGAAATTAAGGCTTCTTTCTTTTAACGTCGGATGAATAATCAGCGCGGTCCGCCCCATGCGGGCTTCACGGTTAACATAGACATAATCATCGCCACGGCGATAGCCATAGGTTTTTTGCGTAATGGTATCGACCTCAAATCCGGCCCTTTCCAATACTCGTGCTACCTCATCAGGTCGTAAATACATGCTCAGTCCTCAATGCCAGGTTCTTCAAAATCGCTGTAAGCCTATAACAGCGCCAGGCCCCAGGGCTTTCGGATTAATCCATAAACCGCTCTGAAGCCGGGGCTTTACGCCGATCGCCCGCAGAATGTTCTATAGTTAATAATACGTTTTACACGTAACGGAGAGAAAAATGTTTAACCGAACGAACAAAAACGAAGACATTGATATTAACCAGGACGTCACGGCACTGGCTGATAGCCTGGACGATTTACTGAAATCATACGGCAGTAAAACGCAGGACGAAATGGATGCCGCACGCTCGCGTGCTGAGAAGCTTCTCAAGCAAACGCGGGCGCGTTTAAACGGCAATAACCGGGTCACTCAAGCGGCGAAAGACGCAGGCGGTCACGTTGACACCTACGTACACGATAAGCCCTGGCATGGTATTGGCATCGGCACCGCGTTGGGTGTATTCGTTGGCGCCCTGCTGGTCAGCACCACCGGACGTAACTAACCTCCGACAGCTCAGGCTGACAGTTTGTAAAAATCCCCGCTTCGGCGGGGATTTTTTTTATTGTTGCCGCAAACCGCAGCCTACGGGGCTTCTCTAAGAAAATTCGCATACCACTATATATTGCGTGGTTGCATTCGATAAAAACTACATCTAGTATCTTTTCCAGAGGAACCACGCTACATATTGATGACAGAGGCGATCTGATAGTGTCTTTATCGCACATTCAGATCACAACTTCGCTGCGAGAGGGAAATACGAATCATGCGCATTATTATTTACACTAAAGACAACTGTGTCCAGTGCAACGCGACAAAAAACGCCATGGACAGTAAAGGCCTGCCCTATGAACTGATTCATCTCGATAACGATCCGCAGGCGGTAGAATCCTTACGTAACCTTGGTTATCGCCAGGCGCCGGTGGTAATGGCCAATGAAGAACACTGGAGCGGATTCCGCCCGGATAAAATTGCCGCCCTTCAGGCACAGCTGGCGCTTGCAGGATAATCCCATGCACCCGCTGGTTTATTTCTCCAGTCAGTCCGGTAACACCCAGCGTTTTATTGAAAGACTGGGATTACCGGCAGCGCGCATTCCGCTGGCCGGAGATCAACAGCTGCAGGTCGACCACCCTTTTATCCTGGTGGTGCCCAGCTATGGTGGCGGCACCGTCAAAGGCGCGGTGCCAAAACAAGTCATTCAGTTTCTCAATGATGAGCACAACCGTACGCGGCTACGGGGCGTGATCGCTGCCGGCAACCGTAATTTCGGTGCGGCGTTTGGCCTTGCCGGCGACATTATAGCGCGCAAGTGTCAGGTTCCCTGGCTGTATCGTTTTGAACTGATGGGCAGCGAAACCGACCTCGTTAATATTCACCGGGGAGTGAAAACATTTTGGCAACGACAACCCAGGCGCTGAACCGCAGCGTCACCGATAGCGGCGATTATCACGCGCTGAACGCTTTGCTGAATCTGTATGATGACGATGGCAATATTCAGTTCGAAAAAGATCGCGAGGCGATACGCCACTATTTTCATCAGCATGTGATCCCGAATAGCGTCAACTTTGGCAGCATCGCTGAACGTCTGCAGTATCTGGTTGATGAAGGCTACTACGAAGCCTCGGTGCTGAATGCCTATGATTTCACCTTTATCTGTCAGCTTTTTCAGCAGGCATATGATTATGATTTTCACTTCCAGACCTTTCTCGGCGCCTGGAAGTTTTACACCAGCTATACCCTGAAAACCTTTGACGGCAAGCGCTATCTGGAAACGTTTGCTGACCGGGTCTGCATGGTCGCGCTCACCCTGGCGCAGGGCGACGCCGCGTTCGCTTTATCGCTCATGGAGGAGATGCTCAGCGGCCGCTTTCAGCCGGCGACGCCGACCTTTCTTAACTGCGGCAAGCAGCAGCGCGGCGAGCTGGTATCCTGCTTCCTGCTGCGCATTGAAGATAATATGGAGTCGATTGGCCGTTCGGTTAACTCGGCGCTTCAGCTGTCCAAACGCGGCGGCGGCGTGGCATTTTTGTTGTCAAATCTGCGCGAATCAGGCGCGCCGATTAAGCGTATAGAAAATCAATCATCGGGCGTTATTCCGGTGATGAAAATGCTGGAAGATGCCTTCTCTTATGCCAATCAGCTGGGCGCGCGTCAGGGTGCCGGCGCGGTCTATCTGCATGCTCATCATCCTGATATTCTGCGCTTTTTAGATACCAAGCGGGAAAACGCTGACGAAAAAATTCGTATCAAAACCCTCTCGCTTGGCGTGGTGATCCCCGACATCACCTTCCAGCTGGCGAAGGATAACCAGCAGATGGCGCTGTTCTCCCCCTATGACGTTGAGCGCCTGTACGGCATGCCCTTTGCCGATATCAGCATTAATGAACACTATGATCAGCTGCTGACAGACGATCGCGTCAGCCGCCGCTATATTAACGCCCGCGATTTTTTCCAGACGCTGGCGGAGATTCAGTTTGAATCCGGCTATCCCTATATCATGTTTGAAGACAACGTTAACCGCGCGAATCCGATCGCCGGGCGGATAAACATGAGCAACCTTTGCTCTGAAATCCTGCAGGTTAATTCGCCGTCGGAATTTAACGATGACCTGAGCTATCGCCGGGTTGGTAAAGATATTTCCTGCAACCTTGGCTCGCTGAACATTGCGCGTGCCATGGACTCAAGCGACTTTGCCCGCACGGTTGAAATGGCGGTACGCGGATTGAGCGCCGTCTCTGATATGAGTCATATCGGCTCGGTGCCGTCCGTGGCGGAAGGCAATGCGAAATCACACGCCATCGGGCTTGGTCAGATGAACCTGCACGGCTTTCTGGCGCGCGAAGGGATTGCTTACGGTTCGCCGGCAGCGCTGGATTTTACCAACCTCTATTTCTGCACCATCACTTATTTGGCGCTACGCACCTCAAATCGCCTGGCGCGCGAGCGCGGTGAGCGTTTTGCCGGTTTTAGCCATTCCCGCTATGCCAGCGGCGAATATTTTGAGCGCTATATTGAGCAGAACTGGACGCCACGCACGCCTGAGGTTAGCGCGCTGTTTGAGCGCTTCAATTTTCATCTGCCCACCCGCGAACAGTGGCAAACCTTGCGTGAAGAGGTGATGCGTGACGGGCTGTATAACCAGAATTTGCAGGCGATCCCGCCGACCGGCTCCATCTCTTACATTAATCATGCGACCTCCAGCATTCACCCGATCGTTTCCCGTATTGAAATACGTAAAGAGGGCAAAACCGGCCGCGTCTATTACCCTGCCCCCTATATGACCAATGATAATCTTCATCTCTACCAGGATGCCTATGAGATTGGGCCGCAGGCCATTATTGACACCTATGCCGAGGCCACGCGCCACGTCGATCAGGGGCTGTCACTGACGCTATTTTTCCGCGATACCGCCACCACCCGCGATATTAACAAGGCGCAGATTTACGCCTGGAAAAAAGGCATTAAAACCCTTTACTACATCCGCCTGCGCCAGCTGGCGTTGGAAGGCACCGAAGTGGAAGGCTGTGTCTCCTGCGCACTATGAATCCGGAGTGATAATATGAACAGTACACACCACCGCCTGCGGGCGGTGAACTGGAACCAGATTGAAGATGAAAAAGATCTGGAGGTATGGAACCGGCTGACCGCTAACTTCTGGCTGCCGGAAAAGGTGCCGTTGTCGAATGATATCCCGGCATGGCAGAGCCTGAGTCGCGATGAACAGCAGCTAACTATCCGGGTGTTTACCGGCCTGACGCTGCTTGATACGCTGCAAAATACCGTCGGCGCGCCTGCGCTGATGGCCGATGCCATTACGCCTCATGAGGAGGCGGTATTTTCTAATATCAGCTTTATGGAAGCGGTTCACGCCCGCTCTTACAGCTCGATCTTTTCAACCTTATGCCAGACGCCGGACGTAGACGCCGCCTATGCCTGGAGTGAGGCCAATGAGGCGTTGCAGCGCAAAGCCGGGATCGTGCTGGCCCATTACCACGCAGACGACCCGCTGAAGAAGAAAATCGCCAGCGTCTTTCTGGAATCATTTCTGTTTTATTCTGGTTTCTGGCTGCCGATGTACTTCTCCAGCCGCGGCAAGCTGACCAATACCGCCGACCTGATACGCCTGATCATCAAAGATGAAGCGGTACACGGCTATTACATTGGCTATAAATATCAGCGGGCGTTGCAGAAGGTCTCCGCTGAACGCCGTGAAGAGCTGCAGCAGTTTGCCATTACGCTGCTGATGTCGCTGTATGAAAATGAGCTGATCTACACCGATGAACTTTACGCCGACGTTCCCTGGGCTGAAGACGTGAAGAAGTTTCTGCATTATAACGCCAACAAAGCCTTGATGAACCTCGGCTACGATCCACTGTTCCCGGCGGATATGGCCGACGTTAATCCGGCAATCCTGGCTGCGCTATCGCCAAATGCCGATGAAAATCACGATTTCTTCTCCGGCTCCGGCTCTTCCTATGTAATGGGGAAAGTAGAAGAAACGCAGGACGAAGACTGGGCATTTTAAACTTATCGGCACGGCGGTTGACGCAAACCGCCGCTTTCAAACTTAAGCCAAATTATTTTGATAAATTTCAGTCGATAAAGACCAATAATTCCTGACAAAACTACGTCGTATTTCAGGGGGAATTACTTTCATTATTTCCTTATTATTACAGCCATTCACCGTCAATTAAGACTTTTCCCAAAAAAATTATTCAATCTTCTCTGAAATAATTTAATGCCCTGTTAAGCCTTATCATTACTGGCGTTATGTCGCATTTTCACTTCGGCTCAGTGAAAATCAGGCAAATGTCAAGGGTTGTCATCGGACCTCAATGTGCTACGGTTATAGGCTGTTAATTTCCACCAGAGAAATGTACAAAACAACGAATTATCACCCTTAACCAGGATTTAATTATCGAATGACGATTAAACTTGAAGTTAAAAATTTATATAAAGTATTTGGAGATCATCCGGAGCGTGCTTTTAAGCACATAGAGAAAGGAATCAGCAAGGAGGCATTACTGGAAAAAACCGGGCTATCGCTCGGCGTAAAAGACGCCAGTCTGGCCATTGAAGAAGGCGAGATATTTGTCATCATGGGATTATCCGGTTCAGGGAAATCCACTATGGTTCGCCTTCTCAATCGTCTGATAGAACCTACCCGTGGTCAGGTGATTATTGATGGCGTCGATATCGCCAAAATATCTGACCGGGAACTGCGCCAGGTAAGACGAAATAAAATCAGCATGGTATTCCAGTCATTTGCGCTGATGCCGCATATGACAGTGCTGAATAATACCGCCTTCGGTATGGAATTAGCCGGCGTGCCGCTTGAAGAAAGACAGCAAAAAGCATTAGATGCGCTGCGTCAGGTCGGGCTGGAAAATTATGCCAACGCTTATCCTGATGAACTTTCCGGCGGTATGCGTCAGCGCGTTGGCCTGGCACGCGCACTGGCAATCAATCCTGATATATTATTAATGGATGAGGCCTTTTCTGCCCTCGACCCATTAATTCGTACAGAAATGCAGGATGAATTAATTAATTTGCAGTCCCGTCATCAGCGCACCATCGTATTTATTTCCCATGACCTTGATGAAGCAATGCGCATCGGCGATCGAATTGCCATTATGCAAGGCGGTGAAGTGGTGCAGGTTGGTACGCCCGATGAAATACTCAATAATCCTGCCAACGATTATGTTCGCACCTTCTTCCGCGGCGTGGATATCAGCCACGTATTCAGCGCCAGGGATATTGCCCGACGCAGCGCCTCGGCGCTGATGAGAAAATCGCCCGGCTTTGGTCCGCGTTCGGCAATAAAAGTGTTGCAGGATGAGGATCGCGAATTTGGCTATATCCTGGAGCGCCAGAAATTCCTCGGTGTGGTTTCCATCGAATCGTTGAAATCAGCCCTCGCCGCCGGCGCAGGACTTGAGCACGCCATGCTGCCGGAGCCGGCTCCGGTTCCGGCAGATACCTCACTGAACGATCTGCTTTCTCATGTTGCCCAGGCGCCCTGCGCGGTACCGGTGGTTGATGAGGATAATCGTTACGTCGGCATTATTTCCAAAGGCATGCTGCTGCAGGCGCTGGACCGTGAGGGGGCGACCAATGAGTAAACAAGATGCAAATCCGTGGCAAACGGCCTCTGCCGATAGCCAGAACGCCGCGCAAAGCGGCGCTGATAACGCCAGCCAGCAAGGCGGTGATAGCGCAGCCGCTAACAGCCAGAGCAGCGATCCCTGGTCCAGTGCCGGTTCTTCCGGCGCTGATAACGCCAGCCAGCAAGGCGGCGATAGCGCAGCCGCTAACAGCCAGAGCAGCGATCCCTGGTCCGGCGCCGGTTCTTCCGGCGCTGATAGCGCCAGCCAGCATGGCGGCGATAGCGCAGCCCATCAGGCCGGTAATACCTGGAGCGATCCGACCGGCGGCAGCGGCGGCGGTAGCGACTGGCTGAACAGCGCACCGGCACCGCAGGCGGAGCACTTTAGTTTTATGGACCCGTTCCATAAAAAACTGATCCCGCTCGACCATTGGGTTACCGAAGGTATCGACTGGATAGTGTCGCACTTCCGCCCGCTATTTCAGGGGATCCGCGTACCGGTAGATTATATTCTTAGCGCTTTCCAGCACCTGCTGATGGGGATGCCTGCGCCGGTGGCGATCGTCATTTTTGCGCTGATCGCCTGGCAGCTGGCCAGTCCGGCAATGGGCGTTGCCACCCTGATTTCACTGATTGCTATCGGCGCCATCGGCGCCTGGTCACAGGCGATGGTGACGCTGGCGCTGGTGCTGACCGCCCTGCTGTTTTGCATCGTCATCGGCCTGCCCCTCGGCATCTGGCTGGCGCGCAGTGAACGCGCGGCGCGCTTTATTCGCCCGCTGCTCGATGCGATGCAAACCACGCCTGCATTCGTCTACCTGGTGCCTATCGTGATGCTGTTTGGCATCGGTAACGTACCCGGCGTCGTCGTCACCATTATCTTTGCTCTGCCGCCGGTGGTGCGCCTGACGATTCTGGGTATTAAACAGGTTCCCGCAGACCTTATCGAGGCGGCGGAAGCCTTCGGCGCCAATTCACGCCAGCTGCTGTTTAAAGTGCAGCTGCCGCTGGCGATGCCGACCATTATGGCCGGTATAAACCAGACGCTGATGCTGGCGCTCTCGATGGTGGTTATTGCCTCGATGATTGCCGTCGGCGGCCTTGGTCAGATGGTGCTGCGCGGTATTGGTCGTCTCGATATGGGGCTGGCAACTGTAGGTGGCGTAGGCATCGTGATTCTCGCCATCATTCTTGACCGTCTGACGCAGTCGTTAGGTCGGGATGGACGCAGCCGCGGTAATCGCCATTGGTACACCACCGGGCCGATTGGCCTGCTGGTTCGCCCCTTTAAACGTTAATTTTCCGGCGGCGTAGAAACCTGCGCCGCCAGCGTCCCATGCACTGACAATCATTAATAAAAGGATACGTTATGCGCAAGACTGCTTTAATTGCTGCCGCGTTTACTTCGCTGGCCACCTTACATGTTTCCGCCGCCGACCAACCAGGTAAAGGCATTACGGTAAAACCGGTGCAAAGCGCCATCGCGGAAGAAACTTTTCAGACACTGCTGGTCAGCCGGGCGCTGGAAAAGCTGGGCTATAGCGTAGAGAAGCCCAGCGAAGTGGATTACAACGTCGCCTACACGACCATTGCAGCCGGCGATGCAACCTATATCGCTACCAACTGGAAGCCGCTGCATGACGATATGTACGCCTCCGCAGGCGGCGATAACAAGTTTTATCGTCAGGGAACCTTCGTACAGGGCGCGGCGCAGGGCTATCTGATTGATAAGAAAACCGCCGAAAAATACCACATTACCAATATCGCTCAGCTTAAAGATCCTAAGATTGCGAAGCTGTTTGATACCAATGGCGATGGCAAAGCCGACCTGACCGGCTGCACACCCGGCTGGGGCTGCGAGGCCGTGATTAATCACCAGGTTAAAGCGTACGGTCTGACCGATACCGTAGAGCATAACCAGGGCAACTATTCCGCGATGATTGCCGATACCATCACCCGCTTCAAACAGGGTAAGCCTGTCCTTTATTACACATGGACACCTTACTGGGTAAGCGACGTGTTAAAACCTGGACGTGACGTTGTGTGGCTGCAGGTGCCCTTCTCATCGCTGCCGGGTAAACAGAGCGGCGTAGAAACCAAGTTGCCAAACGGCGCTAACTACGGCTTCCCGGTGAATACCATGCATATCGTGGCTAACAAGGAGTGGGCGGCGAAAAACCCGGCCGCAGCGAAACTGTTTGCTGAAATGAAGCTGCCGCTGGCGGATATCAACGCCCAGAACGCACGCATGCACGACGGCCAGTCATCGGAAGATGCGATCAATGCTCAGGTCGATGGCTGGATCAAAGCCCATCAGGTAATGTTTGATAAGTGGATTAGCGACGCGCAGGCAGCGGCAAAATAATTCACTGACGCTGATATCATCCGATCACCTAAGCGACCGCAAGGTCGCTTTTTTTATGCCCTTAATGCCGGAGCCCGGCGCCGTAAAACCCGGTGCAGGGTTCGCATTACAGATAACCTTGTGCGCAAAAAGCGGCGCAGACCGCGTAAAAGTCAGACTTATCAGGCTCTCTGAACTGTTATCCGCTGGTGGTGTCTGGTATTGTTATGCAGACACTTATTCATGCTGGTTATTTTTTCACAGGAAATTATTTAGCTGCTAACGAGAAATCTCGTCAACGTATTGACGGCGAAAAGTTGCGGTTAAAGCCGCTGAAAAAGCCCATTCAGTTTTTTGTTTTTTTAACCCGCAGCCAGGACTCAGGCTGCATTGCCACTGGGTTAGGGAGTGACTCGGTTATCAGGATGGTGAAATGCGTAACGCAAACAGTTTGCGCGGCATGCAATCTGAAAACACCTCGGATTACACCATTGTTACTACCCGTTGCAACAAGTGAGGTCCCCTTATAATGGAAAGCTCGTTTACGCCCATTGAGCAAATGCTAAATTTTCGCGCCAGTCGCCACAAAGATTTTCCTCTGCAAGAAATTATGCTGACCCGTCTGTGCATGCACATGCAGGGAAAACTGCTAGAAAATCGTAATAAAATGCTGAAAGCTCAAGGGATTAACGAAACCCTGTTTATGGCATTAATCACCCTGGACGCGCAGGAAGATCAAAGTATTCAGCCTTCTGAACTGAGCTCCGCCCTCGGCTCCTCTCGCACCAATGCTACGCGCATCGCCGATGAGCTGGAAAAACGCGGCTGGATTGAACGCCGCGAAAGCGATAACGATCGCCGCTGTCTGCACCTTAGCCTCACCGCAAAGGGTAATGAATTCCTGCAGCAGGTTCTGCCGCCTCAGCATCAGTGCCTGCAGCTACTGTGGGATTCACTGAACGGCAGCGAAAAAACGCAGCTGGAGACGATCACCCGCAAGCTTTTGAATCGGCTAGATAAAATGGACGAAGAAGAAGTTATCAGCAATTTGTCGCGTTAATATCGCCTCAATACAGCAATAACGCCTGCCACTAATAGCATATTGTGCGACATATTTTTACCAGTAAGTCGCTATGTTAAGCGCCCAGATTTCATGTCTTATGCCAGCGCATTCGCGCTGGCATTTTTCGCGCCGGATATTTGAATAAGGATGTTCTCTCCGGATGATTAGGCAAACAGGAGAGTACGATGAGTGTGAATGCGGAGATGCAGACACCACAGCAGTCCAAGGCTAATAAAAATAAACGTAAGCGCACGCTGGTTTTACTGACTGTGCTGTTTATCGTGATTGGCGTTGCCTGGTTAGTTTACTGGTTTCTGGTGCTGCGCCACTTTGAAGAAACTGACGATGCCTATGTCGCGGGTAACCAGGTTCAGGTTATGGCCCAGGTCTCCGGCAGCGTCGATAAAGTGGTGTTTGACGATACTGACTTCGTTAAAAAAGGCGATGTGCTGGTTACACTCGACCAAACCGATGCGCAGCAGGCATTTGAGAAAGCAAAAACCGCGCTGGCTACCAGCGTACGTCAGACTCATCAGCTGATGATTAACGGTAAACAGTATCAGGCCAATATCGAACTGCAAAAAACCGCACTGGATCAGGCTGAGTCTGATTTGCGCCGTCGCGTCCCTCTTGGCAGCGCTAACCTGATTGGTCGCGAAGAGCTGCAGCATGCCCGCGATGCGGTTGCCAGCGCCAAAGCACAGCTCGACGTAGCAATTCAGCAATATAACGCTAATCAGGCAATGATCCTCAACACCTCTCTGGCAAATCAGCCCGCGGTTCAACAGGCCTCAGCCGAACTGCGCGACGCATGGCTGGCGCTGCAGCGCACGCAAATCGTCAGTCCGGTGGACGGCTACGTTTCGCGTCGTAGCGTTCAGGTTGGCTCGCAGATCTCTCCGTCCACACCGCTGATGGCTATCGTGCCTTCTACGGGGCTATGGGTTGATGCAAACTTCAAAGAAACCCAGTTGGCGAAAGTTCGCATCGGCCAGGCGGCCACGGTGGTCAGCGATATTTACGGCGATGATGTCGTTTATCACGGCAAGGTGGTGGGCCTGGATATGGGAACCGGCAGCGCCTTCTCACTGCTGCCGGCGCAGAATGCCACCGGTAACTGGATCAAAGTGGTTCAGCGCCTGCCGGTGCGCATCGAGCTGGACCCTCAGGAACTGAAACAGCATCCGCTGCGTATTGGACTTTCCGCGCTGGTAAACGTGGATACCACCGATATGCAAGGCGCGGTGCTGGCCACCAAGGTGCGCAGTACGCCGGCTTACGTCAGCAATGCGCTGGCGCTCAATCTGGCGCCGGTGAACCAGCTGATAAGCGAGATCATTAAAGCCAATGCGGGTTAATCACGCGAGAGGTTGTCATGCAACAAAAACCGCTTGAGGGGATGCCGCTGGTTCTGATGACGATCGCGCTGTCGCTGGCGACCTTTATGCAGGTACTGGACTCCACCATCGCCAACGTTGCGATCCCAACCATCTCAGGTAACCTCGGCGCGTCTAACTCCCAGGGAACCTGGGTTATCACCTCGTTTGGGGTAGCGAATGCTATTTCAATTCCTATTACCGGCTGGCTTGCCCGCCGCGTGGGCGAGGTGAAGCTGTTTATCTGGGCGACCGGCGCCTTCGCCGTTGCTTCCTGGCTATGCGGCATATCGGAAAGTCTGACTACCCTGATTTTCTTTCGCGTTATTCAGGGGATCGTCGCCGGCCCCTTGATCCCGCTGTCGCAAAGCTTGCTACTGAATAACTACCCGCCGGCTAAACGCAGCATTGCGCTGTCGCTGTGGGCAATGACCGTCATCGTTGCGCCGATCTGCGGTCCGATTCTCGGAGGCTGGATCAGCGACAATTATCACTGGGGCTGGATCTTCTTTATTAACGTGCCGATTGGCGTCGTTGTGGTACTTCTTACGCTGCAAACCTTGCGCGGTCGCGAAACGCCAATCAGCATTGCGCCTATCGATATGGTCGGTCTGGTACTGCTGGTGATCGGCGTTGGTTCGCTGCAGGTGATGCTCGATCGCGGTAAAGAACTCGACTGGTTTAGCTCTACGGAGATTATCGTTCTGACGGCGGTGGCGGTCGTCGCGCTGATAGTGCTGTTGGTATGGGAGCTAACCGATAAGCACCCTATCGTCGATCTGTCGCTGTTTACCGGGCGAAACTTCACCATCGGCTGCCTTTCGATCAGCCTCGCCTATATGCTTTACTTTGGCTCGATCGTGCTGCTGCCTCAGCTGCTACAGGAGGTATACGGCTACACGGCCACCTGGGCCGGTCTGGCGTCAGCACCGGTTGGCATCATCCCGGTCATACTGTCGCCGATTATCGGCCGCTTTGCCCACAAGCTGGATATGCGCCGGCTGGTCACCTTCAGCTTCATTATGTATGCCGTCTGCTTTTACTGGCGCGCTTATACCTTCGAACCTGGCATGGACTTTGGCGCCTCGGCCTGGCCGCAGTTTATTCAGGGCTTCGCCGTCGCCTGCTTTTTTATGCCGCTGACGACCATCACGCTCTCCGGTTTACCCCGCGAACGAATGGCGGCGGCCTCCAGCCTGTCTAACTTTGTGCGTACGCTGGCGGGCTCCATCGGAACCTCGATCACCACCACAATGTGGACAGATCGCGAATCAATGCATCACGCGCAGCTAACAGAATCGGTCACGCCGTATAATCCCAACGCACAGCAAATGTACGATAAGCTGCAGTCGCTGGGTATGACGCACGATCAGGCCTCTGCCTGGATTGCACAGCAGATAACCAACCAGGGCCTGATAATCTCAGCAAACGAGATATTCTGGGCCTCGGCCGGGGTTTTCCTGGTTCTGCTGGTGCTTATCTGGTTTGCCCGTCCGCCTTTCGGTTCGGGCGGCGGCGGCGGCGGCGCCCACTAGCTGGTGACGAAAAAAAACCGGATGCTGAAAACATCCGGTTTTTTTTATCTCGCTTTATCGATGGCGCCACGCGCTATCAGTTATTCTGACGCCACCATTCAGCCAGCAGAATACCGGTAGCAACCGAGACATTCAGGCTTTCAACATTGCCGGTACCGCCTATCGAAACGGCCAGATCGCCACGCTGGAAAGCGCTGTCGGACAGACCGTCACGCTCCTGGCCCAGCACTAACACCATTTTCTGCGGCAGCGTCGCGCTATTTAGCGTCACGCCTTTATGGCTTGAGGTCGTCACGATGGTGTAACCCGCTTTACGGAAGGCATCAAGTCCGTTGGCAAAATCGTCGGCGCCGATGGCCTGAATATGTTCAGCGCCGCCTTCTGCGGTACGCACTGCCGCGCCGGATTCCAGCACCGCCGCATCATCAACCAGCACGCCTTTTATGCCAAAATGCGCACAGCTGCGCATGATGCCGCCAACGTTGTGCGGATTGCCAATATCTTCCAGCGCCAGCACGCAATCCTGCTCTGCCGCCTGCGCCAGCCAGTCGGCAACCGGCATTCCCATGCGTTTTTTAATCAGGAAGCAAACGCCGCCGTGGTGCTCAGTGCCCGAAGCCTTGGTCAGCTCCGCATCATCGACAACGTGGTACGCCTTGCGGTTAGCGGCCAGCCACTTGAGCGCATTGCGAAAACGCGGCGTGACACTCTGTATAAACCAGGCGCGGACGATAGCTTCAGGCCGGCTGTTAAATAGCGCCTGACAGGCATTTTCGCCATATACGCGGGTTTCTTCCAGACGCTGACGGCGCAGCTGTTCCGGATCGATAAAACTTTTGCCGCTGATCCCCCGATGGTCGGGTTTATTGTCATCAGCTGGCGCGCGACTGACGGTACGCCACGGTGAGGATTCATAGGTATCGCTGTGCTCACGCGGGCCGCGACCTTTGCTTTCATGGCGATCGGAACGCCGGCCGCTTTCTTTTGGCGGGCGGGCGCCTCCCTTACCGGTGCGCGGATTCTGTCCCCGGTTTTCTTTTTCTTCATCACCGCGGACATACATCACTTTAACCTTGCCACTTTTACCCTTCAGCTCGTCGTTCATCGATTTCTCCCCCTGGCTGAGCGCGAAGCGCGCAGATTACCTGATGTTCCCTGAGTTAGCTATCACCTTTAGCTAAAAGCTATCAGCTATTATAACCATTGAGCGAATCACATTGTTGCCCGAACGCTCAATGAACATACTGAGCAACCTGTAGTTTACAAAATCAGCTTTTCGCAGTGATTTTCTGCGCTGACGAGGTAAAAAATGAATACAGTCTGTCCTTCCTGCCAGACAACCAATCGCCTGCCTGCTGAACGCGTCAATCAAGGGGTAAAATGCGGCCGATGCAGCGCTGAGCTGTTCGCTAAAGACGTCATCAACGCGACTGCCGCCACGCTGGATAAATATTTACAGGATGAGCTGCCGGTGGTGATTGACTTCTGGGCGCCCTGGTGCGGCCCCTGCGTAAACTTTGCGCCAGTCTATGAAGAGCTGGCATCGGAGCGCAGCGGTAAAATACGCTTTCTTAAAGTGAATACGGAAGCAGAGCCGGCGCTAAGTAGCCGCTTTGGTATTCGCAGCATTCCAACCATTATGGCCTTCAAAGACGGGCAGATGGTGGATATGCTCAACGGCGCAATGCCGAAGGCGCCTTTCAGCGAGTGGCTGGACGAGACGGTTTAATACTGTCTCTTTACGCCAGCCAGGATAGAATGGGGTTTTTAGCCACTATTGATGATGACTGAAAACGCCGTTCTTCGCCTGCGTGCCGAGCGCCTGGCCCGCGCCACCCGCCCCTTTCTTGCCAGAGGCAATCGCGTGCGCCGCTGTCAGCGCTGCCTGCTGCCGCAGATAAACTGTCTGTGCTCAGCCGTGGCCGTACAGCAGGCACGCAGCCGGTTTTGCCTGGTGATGTTCGATACCGAACCGATGAAGCCCAGCAATACCGGGCGTTTAATTGCCGATATTCTCCCCGATACCCTCGCCTTCGGCTGGTCACGAACCGGGATAAGTCCGGCCCTGCTCAGCGCGGTCAACGACGCCCGCTATCAACCCTTTGTCGTGTTTCCCGCCAGCTATGCCTCCCCGGGCAGACAGGTGGAAAATACCCCCCCGGTGCAGGGCAAACCGCCGCTGTTTATTATGCTGGATGGCACCTGGACCGAAGCGCGGAAAATGTTTCGCAAAAGTCCCTGGCTGGATAAATTTCCCGTCATGTCAGTTGACGTGACGACCCCTTCAGCTTACTCCCTGCGCCAGGCCCATGCTCCCGGCCAGCATTGTACCGCTGAAGTCGCAGCGACGCTGCTGGCGCAGGCAGGCGACCACCACGCAGCCCAGGCACTTTCGCAACATTTTCTGCTATTTCGCGATCGCTACCTCGCCGGAAAACCGTTTCGTCCTGTGCATATCACGGCAAAAGACAGAGAAAAAGTTTAAAATCATTCTGATTCTCACTGCCAGGAGCGCACTATGAGCCAACGCGGGCTGGAAGCACTACTCAGACCAAAATCAATCGCCGTCATCGGCGCTTCGGCCAGGCCGCAGCGTGCGGGCTGGCTGATGATGCGCAACTTGCTTGATGGTGGCTTTCAGGGGCCGGTGCTGCCCGTCACCCCACGCTATAAAGCCGTTTGCGGCGTGCTGGCCTGGCCGGATATCGCCAGCCTGCCTCTGGCGCCGGACCTGGCAATCATATGCACCAACGCCAGCCGCAACCTCGCCCTGCTTGAAGCACTTGGCGAGCGGGGGTGTAAAGCGGCGATTATTCTTTCCGCGCCGGCGGCGCAACAGGAGGATCTTCGCGCCTGCGCCGCCCGCTTCCAGATGCGTCTGCTGGGGCCAAACAGTCTGGGTTTGCTGGCGCCCTGGCAGGGACTGAACGCCAGCTTCTCGCCGGTTCCTATCCTGCCGGGTAAAGTCGCTTTTATTTCCCAATCGGCAGCGGTTTCCAACACTATCCTTGACTGGGCGCAGCAGCGCCAGCTGGGTTTTTCATGGTTTATTGCCCTTGGCGACAGCCTGGATATTGACGTCGATGACCTGCTCGATTTTCTCGCCAGGGACGGTAAAACCGCCGCTATTTTATTGCACCTTGAAAGCCTCAGCGATGCGAGACGTTTCGTCTCTGCAGCACGCAGCGCCTCACGTAATAAGCCTATTCTGGTGATAAAAAGCGGCAGTAGTCCGCAAGCACAGCAGCTACTGCGAACGCCATCAGGGATGGATGCCGCCTGGGATGCCGCTATCCAGCGGGCCGGGCTGCTGCGCGTGCGGGATACCCACGAGCTGTTTTCCGCCGTGGAAACCCTCAGTCATATGCGCCCGCTGCGCGGCGATCGGCTGATGATCGTCAGTAACGGTGCAGCGCCGGCGGCGCTGGCGCTGGATGCTCTCTATGCCCGCAGCGGTCAGCTTGCCCAGCCCGATGAACCGCTGTGCGCTGCATTAAAGGCGGTTTTACCGGCTGAGTTCAACATTGCCAATCCGCTGGATCTTCAGGACGATGCCAGCCCTGAGCGCTACCTCTGCGTGATTAACACCCTGCTCGACAGCCACAGCTTTGATGCATTGATGATTATCCATGCGCCCAGCGCCGCCGCGCCGGCAACGCCCACCGCAAAGCAGCTTATCGAGCAGATTAATAAGCATCCGCGCGCCGCCCAGGTAACGTTATTGACTAATTGGTGCGGCGAATATTCATCACAGGAATCACGTCGCCTGTTCAGTGAAGCGCATATGCCAACCTACCGTACGCCTGAGGGGACCATCAGCGCCTTTATGCATATGGTGGAATATCGCCGCAATCAGCAGCTGCTGCGCGAAACGCCAGCGCTTCCTCCCTCGCTTACCCAGGACTCGGCCCAGGCGCATCAGCTAATTCAACAGGCGCTCAGCGCTGGCGATCTCTCTCTTGATACCCATGAGGTGCGGGATATTTTTCAGGCTTATGGCCTGAGCGTACTGCCGACCTGGATTGCCAGCGATAGCGTCGAAGCCGTGCAAATTGCGAATCAGATTGGCTATCCGGTTGCACTTAAGCTGCGCTCCGCTGATATTGCGCATAAATCAGAGGTTCAGGGCGTCATGCTCTATTTGCGTACCGCAGAGGAGGTTCAGCGCGCAGCCGATGCGATTCTTGACCGCGTCAGGCAAGCCTGGCCTGCGGCCCGAATTGAAGGATTGCTGGTTCAGAGTATGGCAAACCGCGCCGGCGCTCAGGAGCTGCGCATTCAGGTCGAACACGACCCGGTGTTTGGCCCGCTGATCCTGCTGGGCGAAGGCGGATCTGACTGGCAGCCGGACCGCCAGGCGGTCGTGGCCCTGCCGCCGTTGAATATGACGCTCGCCCGCTACCTGGTTATTCAGGCGATTAACGGCGGCAAGCTGCGCAGCCGGGGGGCGCTGCAACCTTTAGATATCACCCAGCTTAGTCAGGTTCTGGTAAAAGTCTCAAACCTGATTATCGACTGTCCGGAAGTTCGCCGGCTGGATATTCATCCGCTGCTGGCCGGTGGCGAGACGTTCACAATGCTGGATGTAACCATGACGCTGGCGCCATTCAGCGGCGATGCCGAAGCTCGCCTGGCAATCCGTCCTTATCCGCACCACCTGGAAGAACCCGTCACGCTAAAAAACGGGCTCAGCTGTCTGTTCAGGCCAATTTTGCCTGAAGATGAACCGCTGCTGCAGCGCTTTATCAGCCAGGTCACCAAAGAGGATCTCTATTATCGCTATTTCAGCGAGATCAATGAGTTCACCCATGATGATTTGGCTAATATGACGCAAATCGACTACGATCGGGAAATGGCGATCGTCGCAGTGAGAGAGTTAAATAATCGGCAAGAGATCATCGGCGTAACCAGAGCAATCTCCGATGCGGACAACATTGATGCTGAATTCTCCGTGCTGGTTCGCTCCGATCTCAAAGGCCTGGGAATGGGACGCAGGCTACTGGAAAAGATGATTGCCTACACCCGCGAGCATGGTCTGAAGCAGCTAAATGGCATCACCATGCCCCACAATCAGGGAATGATCGCCCTCGCCCGTAAGCTGGGTTTCAGCGTCGATATTCAGCTCAATGACGGAATCGTCGGCCTGTCGCTGTCATTACCAGAAGCGGGAAGAGGATCTTTTGAAACGTAAATCACACGCCATTGCTTCATACTAATGATATTATTTGCAGTCAGGCTTATGATTTTATGGCAAAAGAGGCCATTATGAACAGAGAAGAAGCGTACTGTGATGTTGACCAAGCTCAAGCGTAATAAACACCAACAGCACCTTGCTCAGTTGCCTAAACTGGCTCAATCCGCAGCAGATTTCACCACGCTTTATACCGCTGCCGATTTTCGTCAGGCTTTGCTGGATAAGATCGCCAGCGCCAGACTGCGTATCTGTATTGTCGCTCTCTATCTGGAAAATGATGACGGCGGACGAGCCGTTCTGTCTGCACTCTATGCTGCTAAGCAGGCGCGCCCCGAGCTTGATATCTGCGTGCTGGTTGACTGGCACCGGGCGCAGCGCGGGCGTATTGGTGACAAACAGGGCGCCACCAATGCTGACTGGTATTGCGGGATGGCGCGCCAGCATCCGGATACTGAAATCCCCGTTTACGGCGTGCCGGTTAACACCCGCGAGGCGCTGGGCGTACTGCATCTTAAAGGGTCGATTGTCGATGATACGGTGATTTATACCGGGGCCAGCCTGAACGATGTCTATCTTCATCAGCACGATAAATACCGCTACGATCGTTACCAGCTCATCGCTAACCCGGCGCTGGCCGACTCCATGGTTTCCTGGGTCCGTCAGCACCTCATCGAAGCCGATGCCGTTCACCGCCTGGACCGTACGGAACGGCCTAAAAGTCCTGAAATTAAAAATGAAACCCGGCAGTTTCGCCAGGACCTGCGCGGTATCGACTATCGTTATCAATCCGACGCCGATAATAACCAGCTATCGGTAACCCCGCTGGTCGGCCTTGGCAAACGCAGCTTATTGAATAAGACGATCTATCATCTGATGCCCTGTACCACCAACAGGCTCACTATCTGCACGCCTTATTTCAATCTGCCCGCCATTCTGGTGCGCAATATCATCGGTCTGCTGCGCCAGGGCAAACAGGTTGAAATCATTGTCGGTGATAAAACCGCTAATGATTTTTATCTCCCCCCCGACCGGCCGTTTAAAATTATCGGCGCACTGCCCTATCTTTATGAAATTAACCTGCGCCGCTTCCTCAGTCGTTTACAATATTTTATTAATAACCAGCAGCTCACGGTGCGCTTGTGGAAGGACGGGGAAAACAGCTATCACCTTAAAGGTGTCTGGGTGGATGAAGAATGGATGATGGTCACCGGTAATAACCTGAATCCGCGCGCCTGGCGGCTCGACCTGGAAAATGCCATTCTTATTCACGATCCGCAGCATCAGCTGAGCGAACAGCGTACCAGCGAGCTGGCGCTAATTCGCACCCATACCACCATCGTGCAACATTTCCGCGATCTGGAAAGCATCGCAGATTATCCGGTTAAAGTGCGTAAGCTGATACGCCGGCTGCGGCGCATTCGTATTGATAAGCTAATCAGCCGTATTCTGTAACTGATAAAGTCCTGCTCTGGCGGGGCTTTTTTTTATGGAGCTGCCATGCGTCTTTACTGCCTGCTTTTAATTCTCAGCTGCTGCGGCTGTAGCCATATGGCTAGCGACGGCTGGACCGGCAAGGATAAAGCGGAGCACTTTGTCGCTTCAGGCCTGCTCGCCGCAGCAGGCAGCGAATATGCCAGACGCCAGCATATAAGCGACAGTCACAGTGCGGGCATTGGTTTGCTTTTTTCGTTAAGTATCGGTGCAGGAAAAGAAGCTTATGACAGCCGTCCCTTAGGTTCAGGCTGGAGCTGGAAGGATTTTAGCTGGGACGTAGCCGGCGCTGCCACCGGCTACACATTATGGACGCTTAGCCACTAACTACAGCTTAAGCCCCTTCCCCCGGCGATGAAGCAGAAGTGATACCAGGAAAGCCAGAGCGCCCATTGCCGACACGTACCAGAAGAAGCTGGTTTCGCTGCCCGCCGCCTTCAGCGAAAGCGCAACGTACTCCGCTGATCCACCAAATATCGCATTTGCCAGAGCATAAGACAGCCCCACACCGAGCGCCCGCACTTCAGGGGGGAACATTTCGGCTTTCAGAATGCCGCTGATAGCGGTGTAGAAGCTGGTAATCACCAGCGCCAGCATAACCAGCGCAAACGCAATCCACGGATTGGTAACGCTTTGTAGCAGCGTCAGAATTGGAACCGTACATATCGCCGACAAGCCGCCAAACAACAGCATAGAGCTGCGGCGACCGATCTTATCGGATAATCCGCCAATAATCGGCTGCAACATCATAAAAATAAATAGCGCCCCGGTCATCAGGCCGCTGGCGGTTCTGGCATCCATCCCTGAGGTGTTGACCAGATATTTTTGCATATAGGTAGTAAAGGTATAAAAGCTCAGGGAGCCTCCGGCGGTAAAGCCTAATACCATCAAAAATGCCCGACGGTGCTTCCATAGACCGCTCAGCGTTCCGGCATCTTTGCGCGCCCGGATTTGGCTATCAGAGGTTTCATTAAGCGATCGACGCAATAGCACCGCCACTACCGCGAGTACCGCCCCCATGAAAAAAGGGATGCGCCATCCCCAGCTTTTCAGCTCATTGTCATCAAGGATAAACTGTAGAATGACAACCGTCAGTACCGCCAGCAATTGGCCGCCGATGAGCGTGACATACTGAAAAGCCGCATAAAATCCTTTTTTACCTTCCTCTGCCACTTCGCTCATATAGGTTGCGCTGGTGCCGTATTCGCCGCCAACCGACAGTCCCTGAAACATCCGCGCCAGCAGCAGGAGCACCGGAGCCGCCACGCCGATTGTCGCGTAGCCCGGCAGGCAGGCAATGACCAGCGAGCCGAAGCACATCATAAATACCGAGATCAGCATTGATTTTTTACGGCCATATTTATCCGCGATAAAGCCGAATAGCCAGCCGCCGATCGGACGCATCAAAAATCCTGCGGCAAATACCCCCGCTGTTTTTAATAGCTGTGTCGTGCTGTCGCCGGTAGGAAAAAACGCCTGCGCGAAATAGAGAGAGAAAAAGGAATAGACGTAAAAATCAAACCACTCAACCAAATTGCCTGACGATGCGCCAAAGATTGCCCAGATACGTTGTCGCACGCTCATATGTTCGATGTTATCCGCTCCCGGGGTTTCAGGTTTGGGCTTTATATTAGTCACTTCCGCCATGGTAATACCTCTGATCGTTCCCTGCCGATAATCAGCCAGATGAATATGAAGCGTTCAGTAAAGCCTGGCTTCACAATATCAAGGAAATACTTTATTTCAGCAGCAGCGATTTTTGTGAACCCGGCGTGGTTCTGTTCATTTTCAGCCGGTTGTAATCCCCTTACTGGCAGCAAAAAATAGCCAGATTAGCGGATAGACAGGTAAAAGAAATTTATCGTTCAGCTCCGCTTTACGCCCGGATTTATAAGCCTGTCTTGCCGGCGGCAAACGTCGTTTAATGCAGTTTCTGACGGAGGCCGGCGGCCATGGGGTATTACTGGAAGATGAAGAGCGCTGTTTTGCCAACATAAATACCCCGGCGGATTTGCCCGAAGGGTAATACGCGCCGGGGAGGCTCCGCCGCAGACGCAAAAAAGCCCCGCGCTTTCGCACGGGGCTTCTTCTTTATATGATGCCTGGCAGTTCCCTACTCTCGCATGGGGAGACCCCACACTACCATCGGCGCTACG
>NZ_MRUL01000013.1 GCF_002006995.1 Izhakiella australiensis
CTGTAACGTCCTGCGCAGCTTATCAGGATATTTGCCCGGATATTTCTCCTGCAGATACTCAAGAACCGTTGCCGGCGAGATTTGCGGCCGGGATTCAAGTAAGGGAAGAATGTCGCTCAGCCAGACATCCTCCAGAGGATCCTGGCGGGTCCGCCAGTGTCGCTCCCCGAACGGTTGCCACTGTCCTTTTTCAATACGCCGGCCTGAACGGACCGAGATGCCCGCAGTAGCCGCAGCGGCTTCCTGGGTAAGACCTTTATTACGTTGAGTCATGTAAAAACTGACCTGCCTGATATTCAGCGCCACAACCTCTCCCGGGTGGGGAAAAAACGGGACGCTAAGGTTACAAACAGGCCAGAGTAATTGTCGCGAATCGGACGGGGTAATTGTCGCCTAATAAGCTTATTACGACGCTTTTAAACAGCTACAGTCGGCTGTATCTCATACCGAGTCCCGCAAGCCGCTGAGAGTCGCGACCATCTATTCCTTTGCGGCTAATGAAGAGCAGAGTGCGGCGGGGGATATCACCGATGAAAGTTTTGATCTCAGCGCGATGAACGCCAGCGCCAAAGAGTTTTTGGATGCGGTCATCGATGATTACAATGGTCATTTTAAAACTAATTTCAGCACCGACAGCAATGGCTTTCAGAACTACTATCGCGATTTAGCGCAGCGGGTGAAAAATCAGGATATCGACCTGCTCATTGTCGTCGGCATGTTTCTGACCGGCTTTGATGCCCCGACGCTGAATACCTTGTTTGTTGATAAAAACCTGCGCTATCACGGATTGATGCAGGCATTCTCACGCACCAACCGCATTTACGATGCGACTAAAACTTTTGGCAATATCATCACTTTTCGGAACCTCGAACGCGCAACTATCGATGCCATCACCCTATTTGGCGATAAAAACACCAAAAACGTCGTACTTGAGAAGAGCTATGAGCAGTACATGGCCGGTTTTACCGATATTGTTACCGGTGAAGCAAAGCGCGGATTTATGGATGTTGTGGCGGAATTAGAACAACGCTTTGCTGACCCTTCCTGCATTGACTCTGAAAAAGAGAAGAAGGCATTCGTTAAGCTGTTTGGCGAATACCTGCGCGCTGAGAACGTCCTGCAAAACTACGATGAGTTTGTCACCCTGAAAGCCCTGCAAAAGGTAGACAATACTGACCCGGCGGCACTCGAAACCTTCAAAGCAGAACATTACCTTGATGATAAAAAGTTCGCTGAGCTACAGACTATCCGCCTGCCTGCTGAGCGCAAGATTCAGGATTACCGCTCTGCCTACAATGATATCCGTGACTGGCAGCGCCGCGAGAAATCGGCAAATGATAAGGACAAATCGACCACTGACTGGGACGATGTAGTATTCGAGATTGATTTGCTGAAGTCACAGGAAATCAATCTGGACTATATCCTTGGGCTGATATTCGAACATAACAAGCAGAATAAAAGCAAAAGCGCTCTGACCGAAGACGTTCGGCGTCTGATTCGTTCAAGTCTTGGCAATCGCGCGAAAGAAGAGCTGGTGGTCGATTTCATCCAGAAAACCAACCTTGATGAGGTGCCGGATAAAGCCGGGATTATTGATGCGTTCTTTACCTTTGCACAGCGTGAGCAGCAGCGGGAAGTAGAAGCGCTGATACATAGCGAGAATCTGAATGAAGCCGCGGCCAGACGGTACATTAGCGCGTCACTCAAACGTGAATATGCCAGTGAAAATGGCACTGAGCTTAATGAAGCATTACCAAAACTGAGTCCTTTGAACCCGCAGTACAAAACCAGGAAACAGACGGTATTTCAAAAAATAGTGTCATTTATTGAGAAGTTCAAAGGCGTTGGCGGGCAGATTTGAGCAAAGAGCGCTGATGTTGCAAAGTTAAAGCACCGGCAGAAATGCGCGGTGCTTTTTTTATGACTTCAATGATTCGGTCATCCCCTGATTCAGACGAACCACTGTAGTTTGCTACGACATTTTCAATACTATGACTTAGTCGCCGTCAGATCTTCCGTATCATTATCATCATCTTTCAAATCTAATACGCTGTATGCCACTGCGCTGAAGAGCGAATTCAGCCGTTTCATATCGCCCAGTAATCCCAGATGTAATGAACTGGTTTCCATACTTTGTATATTTTGCTGATGCAGCCGGGTTACATGGGAATACGAATAGCGGCGATTGAGAATACGAAAGCGGTGCTTTGCCCGACGTAAGCGCTTGGCGGTGGCTAAATCACGGGAGAAGAAAACCGACAGGCTAAGGCGTAAATTACTAATTAACGACTCCAATTGCGCATCCAGTTCTCCCACGCCTTCAGCGGAAAATGCGCGTTGGGTTGCCAGAGATTTATCTGCGACGCTCCCGGCCAGACGCTCAATAATGTCACTGGACTCTTCTAAATTTAGCGACATTTCGATGATTTCCGCCCAACGATGCGAGTCTTCTTCCCCCAGCGCTTCCTTTGGCATTTGCGCCAGATAAAGCTTAATCGCCGTATAAAGCACATCCATATCGTCGTCAAGTTTACGGATAACACGTTCCTGACGCATCTCACCATGGATGACCTTACCAAAAGCCACCAGCATCTGCTCCAGTACATCCCCCATCCTGAGGATTTCACGGGAGGCATTTGCCAGCGCCAGAGCGGGGGTGTCCAGCGCACTGATATCCAGATGTTTGGGCCCCACCCGTGTCTCAGTTTCCGCTTCTTCCCGAATAAGTCGCGTGGATATTTCGGCCATCAAACCGGCAAATGGCACCATCGCCAGACAGCGGATAAGGTTATAGAACACGTGGAAGAGAATCACGATTTCAGCACTGGCAACGGATAACGTTGCCAGCCATGCTGACAGTAAATTAACAAACGGCAATATCAGCAGAGAACCGATAAGTTTAAATAACAAGCTACCCAGGGCAACGCGCCTCCCCGCAGCATTAGAGGCGCTGTTATTCAATATTGCCAGCAATCCGCTGCCAAGATTAGCCCCTATAACAAGGCACAGTGCAACTTTAAGCGAGATAACGCCGGTGGCAGTCAGTGTGGAAATAATCAATACGGCAGCCAGGCTGGAATAACTAATAATGGCAATGGCAGCGCCAATAAGCGCATCCAGCATAATATCTCCGGTTAATGAGGAGAATATAACGTGTACTCCAGGTGCGTGAGTAATAGGTTCGGTAGAGGCAACGATCAGCTGTAAGGCCAGCAGGACCAGTCCAAAACCAATGCTGGTGCGCCCCAATTGTCCTATACGGGTCTGCTTACACTTAAGGAAAAACGTCACCCCGAAGAAAATAAACAATGGCGATAGCCAGGAGAGATCAAAGGTTAATACCCTTGCCATTAATGCGGTTCCAACATCGGCGCCGAGAATAGCGACAAGGGCAGGGGTCAGACCCACTAAATCCTGAGCGACAAACGATGTCACCAATAATGTTGTTGCATTGCTACTCTGTACTAATGCGGTAACCCCCAGCCCTGCGAGAAATGCCGTCGTCTTTTTCTCCACACTACGGCTAAGGACTCGTCGTAGATCGGCACCGTACACGCGCATAATTCCGGTACGTACAATGTGCGTCCCCCAAATCAGTAACGCTACGGCTGAGAGCAGATTCAACAATATTAACACCCGATATTATCCTTCTGTCATCTGTACTCATCCCGATGAACTATTTTGTACTATTTATCTGATAGCCATTAGTTTAATCGATAGATATCTGCCTGAAATGTTCTCCATACCCCAAAGTCTGGTAATACGTCTCGCGAGAATATTATTTCTATCTTCGCATCCCCTGATATTCCGGGGATTTTTAACTATAACAGAAGCTACTGGATGTGCTGAAGCATTAGGGACTTTTGCTCAGTGATTAACTTAGCCGCCAGCACTATGCTGCTTATCGGTATACACGTCTTGCAGTCCCTGCTGACGTGAGACCTTTCCAACGTATCCCAGTTCGCTGCGGGCAGCAGCATCGTTGATGGTGAATTCACGTCCGATCATTCGCATCATTGAACGAGAAACCGGCGGGTCGCTTTCCTGTTGTCGGATTCTCCACAGCGTATCCATCACCCGACCCAGGGTGGACGCCAGCCAGTATGGTACTGACCGCAGTCCCTCGATGGAGAGTCCTTGCTGGCCAGCGAGCGAAGCAATAAATTCGCGGAAAGTCAGCTCATCGGCATCAGCAATGAAAAATGCCCGTCCACCGTGGCGATATTCAAGCGCGCACTCCACGGCCTCCACCACGTTATCGACGTGACAGGTTGAAACGTCATAATTTCCTTTCTCAACAAAAGCAAACTGGCCGGATGTAATAGCGCCAGGCAGTTCCCGACTGAATGCGTTGCCGGGGCCCCATATGGCGGGGGGACGAAGAGCAATAGTATGAAAACGGGCGTTGTCAGCCTGCAGAACCAGCTGTTCAGCCTGCGCTTTGCTTGCCAGATAGGCGGAAAAATGGTTCGGAAAGGTCGGGGCGTTTTCACTGGCATGGCGAATCGGCGAACCGGCTTCATCCATGATTATCCCCGCCGCGCTGATATAAACAAACATCCTGGCACCGGCGCTTTCAGCGGCTTTTAATAATGCGGCAGTACCATCAACATTGGTGCGAAAGAACGGCTCCCGAGGCCCGGAAAAGCGGAACAGGGCAGCAGCATGCACCACCGCATCGATAGCGGGTAATAGCAGAGGGGCGCGGCTCTCCAAATCGGCGTTAAATGCCGTTGCCCCCATCGCTTCAAGTTTTGCCTGAGAAGATGCCGAGCGCGTCAGGGCGATAATCTGATGCCCCGCTTTAACCAGTTTTGGCACCAGGCGACGGCCAAGCAGACCGGTGCCGCCGGTGACGAGAATTTTCATTACGGCTGTGCTCCTGCTTCAGAATTAAGAATAGTGCGGAAGGCATTTTCGCGGATCTGCGCAATAACCTCTGTTGAAGGCGCGCCCGTGTTGCGCAGCTGTGCCGTGACGTACAGCAGAGAGGCGGCATTAGCCGATGCCCAGATAATGGAAGCGACGTCGTCAACCGATGGCGCCAGGCGGTTCTGCATGGCGCTGATGCGTGAGAGCAGCAGGCTGTAGGCCTGGCTTGCGGCCGGTATTTCGGCTCCGTCAAGAACCCGGCTCATCATTGCTGCGTAAAGTCGGGGGCGGGCAGCGGCAAAGCGAACGTAATCGTCCCAGCCTTCGCGCAGCGCTGTTGCTGGATCGTCAGACTGCACCGCTGCTTGTTTGCTGGCAAGAAATTGCGAAAATGCCTGCTCAATAGCCGCGCTCAGCAGGCCGTCTACGCTGCCGAAATGATGGTAAAGCGAGGGCGCCGTAATATTGGCGATCGCACAAACGTTGCGCGTTGTGAACTGCGCCTCGCCTTTTTCTTCCAGCAGCTTTAACGCCGCATTTAACAGCATGTCATATGTTTTCATGCCAGTAATATAGCGGTGCTATAATTGGCTGTCTATAGCGATGCTATATTTTTTCAGTGGCAGGAAAAGTGCGCTTTCTTACCCTTGCAGCGCGCCGGGTAAAGTAAAAGCAGGCGATTTTTACCCGGGAGAGCGGGGTATATCCCACTCAGCCCACGCGCCGATAGACCGGCACCAGCCTGACAGTGCCAGTCAGGCTATCGAATATTTCTGTTTCCGAGGTGGCTATCTTCAGGCCCGTTTTTCTCAGCCTTTGCACGTCAGCGGCAATGCGCTGGATGCCAAACCAAAAGAGTCCGTCCAGCGCGGTGACGGGCAGGCCGCTTTCCAGTGCCAGTCTGAGGCGCTCGCGCGGCGCTTTGGCTTCTTTCGCTATCTGTTGGTAGGGCGCGGCGTTTGTTTCCGCTGAATCTTCGCGTCGGATACGGGTGACCAGACGGTACTGAAATTCGTCGGGTATCTTATCCAGGTCGGTTTTCAGGCTGTAGACACAGCCAAAACGCTTCGCGTTAAACAGCACATTTTTCTGCTGCAGCGGAAACTCGTTACGCAGAGCGGCGATCAGCTGTGGCGTGCGAATTAGCAGCAGCCGGAAGGGAAGTTCAAAGCTGGTGACATAATCCACCGTTTGCAGCGCAAGGCGCAGGCGTTCTTCAGCACCGGCCTTTTGCTGCCGGCTTTGTTCTAAAACCTCACGCCACTGCCGGGCAAGTTGAGGCGTCTCTGCAGCTTCCGTAAAGCTGTATTTTTCAATCTGATAATCGATTCTTCCGCTCACCCTCTGAGTTCCTTTTGATTACTCTGCGGTATCTGCGGCTTACTTTACCAATCGGTGGCTGTTACCGGAAGCGGCTTAAACGCGCACTGCCCGTGTGCGGCTGTGCAGGCTTTCGCCATCCCCGCGCCGGCCATAAATAGCCCGGCTGCTGGTTGATGGTAGCAAGGCATCTGTCGCCGGATAACCTTGCCGCAACGCCTTATATTAATGCGCTCAGCTCTTCATGTAGCCGATCCAGCTGCGCCAGCCAGCTATCATCCTGCATTTCATATTGCTGGCTCAGGGTGGTTAAGGTTTCTTTGATGGCGGCAATACGCTCAGTGCGTCTGGCCTGCAACGGGCGATCTTCTTCTGGCGTCGGGAGGGAATGTTTTGCCGCCGGCTTCGCCGGCTTATTAAACAGAAGGTTATATATGCTGCTCCGTCCGGGTTCGGCTGCTTGTGTGCTTCGCCACTGAGACAGGTCGATTTGATTGTCTGCGGCGATCTGCTCATTGAAAACGCCCAGCTCGTGCAAGTCCAGCTCCAGGCTTTTTACCGCCTGCGCTTTTCTGGCCTGTTCGTCGAGCTGCAATTGTCGCTGAGTGCGGGCGCTGCTGAAAGCCTGTTCCAGCGCCGCACGCAGTCTCTGGCGCAGTTCAGCCGGTTGATTTTGCCCGGCCAAAAAGTCATGTAGGGAGAGGTCCTGATATAAAAACTCCTGAGCAAGATCGCTGCTCCAGGCGCTGATGCCAGCGCAGGAGATATTTTCCATATGCAGCGTATCTGCCACCTCCTCAATAACCGACTGCAAGCCGCTCTGCGGGCGCAGATCGGCCTTGTTCAGCACCAGATAAAATGGGGCATTGCGCGGCGCATGCTGGCGCAGAAAATCCAGATCGTCCCGAATTATGGTCCCGTTAGCATCAAGGCCAATCAGCCAGATTATCGCGTCGGCATTTTTCATCATTTGCGCCGCGCTTTCACCGTCTTCAGCGGTATACCCTTCGCGTATGCCTGGGTTATAACCGGGCATATCGATAAATGTCAGATGTGAATACTGGGCCATTGGCGTGCGCAAAATGATAAATGGCATTAGCACCCGCAGGTCACAGCCCATTTCCTGCAGCCAGCGATGGCTGAGTTTGCCGTATAGCTCCGGGCTAAGAGGAACTTCACCCAGCGATGAGGCGATCCCGGTGATAACGAGGTTGTCGCCGTGCGCCACCCAGGTCGGAATGGCGGTGACGGCATCAACCCCTTCAGGTAGCTTTACCTGCGTGCTGGCAATCAGGCTGGTGATAAACGATGACTTACCGCTGCTAAAGCCGCCGCCCACCGCCATCAGGCGCCTTTCCGCCAAATCGCCGATGGCGTCCGCGCGCCTGAGCCGATCGCCGATAGCGCTTAAGTGGGCCTGCAGTTCGGGCAGCGGATGCTGTGCCAGTAGCGCAGGCAAGTGTGCGGCAGTCAACTGCTGAAATGCCTGGCTGCGTAGCGCCGGACGCGGGCGGGCGTGCAGCGTACTTGCCAGCAAATTAAGCCGCAGCGTCTGCTCCTCACTGTGCTGGTTCAATGCCCGGTGCGAGACCGCCAGCTGCTGGTGATCGTGCTGCAGCGCCAGTTGAGAGATGTGCAGAGCGCGATAGTTACTTAGCAGGGATTCAAACTGCGGCAGCAGCTGACTATAAGCGGCGAGCACGTTACGCCAGGATGGGAAAAGCCGGCATAGCACGCGAGCCGTGCGGCTCTGGGGTAGTGATTTCGGCTGGTAATTATCCTGAATGGCGTCACTCATTGGGCTAGTTCCTTAAATGCTTTGGCGATCATTTCCATCTTATCGAGGGTTAAGCGCTTGTTTAACACCATATCGTTTAGCTTTGTCAGTTCCTGTTGCAGCCCGGCGAAAATTAAATCGCCAAGGTCGATCTCTGCTATCTGCCGGACTTCCCGCTGGATTTGTTTTGCATACAAATGGGCTTCCTGTTGCAGCTGAACCACGAAGTCATGGGCGGCGGCCAGGTGCTCTTCAGCCTTGTTACCTTCTCGCGTGCCGCTATAAGCCAGCACTGCCGGTAGTTCAGAAAGCGCAGGGGAGGGAAGGTCACGGATGGTCGCCAGCGCCCAGCGGGTCACGGTGGCCAGCTGATCGCCGTCAACGTTGCTATCGCCCACCGTTTCACGCAGCTTAGCAATCAGCGCGGTGTTCATCGCATCGCGCCACTGATGCATCAGTTTACGTGCGATGGTGGCGATGCCTGAGTCAATAAAACTGCGCATGTCTTCCAGCGCGGTGCGCACTTCGCTGGCCTTCAGCGTGGTGACGGTACGGGTGATGGTTTCAGTGCCGCCGAAGTTTATCGCGCGGAGAAACCTGGCGCCAAATCCACTTTTATCAACGGTGCGCGATCGCGTTGTCTGACCCTGGGCTTCATTTACGCTCTGCTGAATGTCTTTGCGAAAGGATGCTATCAACCCGGAGAGCTGCTCGGTCAGCATGAGATCCAGCCGTTCAATCTGGTCCTGAAACAGCACGTTAGCCGCCGCAGCGCCGCGGGTTCGTACTTCGTTCAGCGTTTCCTGCCTTTTTACCACCTGCGCCAGGTCGGTTTGCTCAATGCGCTTTTTACCTTCAGTGAAATGCTCAGCCAGCTGGCTGACGGCGCGATCCAGCGACTTACGCTGCGACTGACAGAAGCTTTCGACCTGCTGGGTAATAATGGCCTCTTTCTGCTGACGTACGCCGGCAATCGCGCCGTCCAGCGCGTCGTATCCTGCCAGCATGCTCAGACTGCGTTGCATCGCCGCCTGAGAAAAGTCGTCAGGGTAGTTTCTGTGTAGCATTTGCAGCGCGTGGCGACAGTTATCATCCCAGCTGCTTTCCGGCTGATGCTGTAAGGTTTTCGCCATGCCTGAGGTAACAAACAGGCGCGGCTGAATATTCTGCGCAAGGTGCTTTAAGCTTTCATTGTCCTGGTTTTTCAGCGTTCCGAATGCCGCGTTAGACAGCGTCTGCTTGAGGCCGCCAAGCACGGAAGAAAAATCACCGCCCCAGCGTTCTCTTTCGCTGCGGCTGTGTAGCTGCGTATCAATCTGACTGGCGACCAGATAAATCTCCTGAATGCCGTGGCTGCTGCTCAGACGCGAGCTTAGCTCCAGATCCTGCTCGCTAAGAAACTGGCCCGCCGGGCTGACGATGAAAACCACGTTACACTCTTTAAGCATGTTATAGGTGCGCTGTTCGCGGGAGGCCATCGCATCATTAAGTCCCGGCGTGTCGACGATGCGCAGATCCTGCAGGGCGGCGACCGGCAGGCCGATATTCAGGCTGCTGGTGAAGGGCATCATCCGCCCGTCGGCGCCGACATAATCCAGCAGCTTTTGATTCAGCTCAGCGCGTGACCCGGCGGTAATGTCCTGGATGGACGGGAGCGTATTGATATCCATGCCGGACGCGCGCACTCGCAGACTCAGTTCGTTCATCGCACGCAGCCCTGGCTCGCGTTCGTCCAGCTGGCGCCTTGCGCTGCTTTTACAGCGCTCCAGGGTTGATTCGTCCAGCTGGTCCGGATGCACATCGCGCCTTTCGGCAAGGCGAGCTATCTCGTCTTCGGTAAGGCGTATCAGCTTTTGTTGATAGCGCTGGCTATCGCTATGCATCTGCTCAATATCATCGCGGTTAAAAAAACAGACCTCGGCGGTGAAGCTGTCGCTGTAACTCAGCGTTGTTAACGCGGCGGTCATCGGCGTGGCGGCTTTTGGCAACACCTCTTCACCCTCAAACAGCAAGCCGTTAATCAGGGAGGATTTTCCCGCTTTCACCCGGCCAATAATGCCGACGGTTAATAGCCGATCGCTATTTTGCAGATCGTGCAGATGCTGTGAGAACGCCGCTGCGCTGTATTCACAGTGTGAGCGCTTGATATCCAGCGCCGCGCCGTCGCAAATATCGTCGAACTGACTGAACAGCTGGTCCAGGCGGGTCAGTCGGTGCAAAATTGCTTGGTTCATTATTGTTATCCTTAACGCATTAACGTGCTTTCGGTGAGTTGATTAAGCGCCGCACGGCAACGCTCCAGATTAGCCAGCGTCTGGTCTTGCTGCTGCCTTTCGCTTAACACCGTCTGCTGAGCTTTTTCCACAATCTCCTTTTGCTCGCTGATGCGCGCACTGAAAGCCTGGGCCACCGCCTGGTTTAGTTGTTTTTCAATAGTAAGCAGCGCTTCTGCTACCATCTCCTCAACCTGCTGAACCACTGCCGGAATCAGATCTTCGCTCATTGCGCGACGGGTCTGCTCCTGCTGAAGGCGGGCACTGTATTTATCGAATAGCGTGTTGACGAGTCTGGTTAGTACCGTCAACACGACGTTGATCACTGGATGCTGAATTTTTCGGTTTAGCACGTCTGTCCCGGAACGAAATACCGCGCCTGCGTTGCCAATGCTGGCGGTCGCTGTTGTGGAAGCGTCATGGGACGAATTACCCAGAATCAGGTTAATCAATTGCTGTTGCATCTGGCCGACCAGGTTGTGCAGCCAGTCTTCCTGCAGGATAAATTGCGTATTCAGGCTGGCAAGACCGCTGTCTGAGTAGGTTTCAACAACCTTCTTTGCACGACTGTCGGTCACTTTTTTTAGCTCAATCAGTATATTGCTGCGCACGATGGCCGTTATGCTGCGGTTCAATGGTTCCCGGCCGACAATAGCCTGACGAGTCAGCTCATCTATTTCCATTTCCAGACGCTGGCGCACGCGCCCGGCAATGCGCTTTGACGTCGAGGTGATTGACGGCGCATCGACGCCGGACAGGCTACGCTGCTGCTGGTCGATAATGTTTGCCAGCGCTTTTTTCAGATCGGCAATCTGCTGTTGTCCCTGCTGTACGCTGCTTTTAAGCGCCAGGATGGCCGTATTAATATGCATGCTGCTGCGCAAATAAAATTCTTTAACCGGGGGGAGGTAAAGCTGGTCAAACAGTTCTCGCGGATTAACCTGGCTGAAAAAATCGGTGAGTGCACTGACATCATTTTCATTCAGCGTGGCGACCTTTATTGCGTCGCCAAAAGCGGTTGCCAGCTGATCGCTGATATAGCTTGTTACTTCACTGATTGTTTGCGGCGGACAGAGATCGCAACGGCTAATAAACACCGCAAACTGGCGATCGAGCCCGCGAAACTCTTCGAGGCGTTGCAGATCCTGCTGTTTCAGCATGCCATCCTTACAGTTGACAAACCAGAAGTAAAAAGCACCGCGACTTAAATAGCGCAGGATGGCGCGCGCGTGCGCGTCCTGGGCCGAGTCGAAACCCGGCATATCTACCAGCACAAAAGGTTGTATCGCCAGCAATAGCGGATGATCCAGCGTTAGTCTGACAACCTCATACTGGTGCGCCTGGCGGCTCAGCTCCGCCAGCGCGGCCAGCGAGTGGTGTTCTTCCGTGCCATCGGTGCGAACGGCCAGCAAGCCTTCCTGCTTGCCGTAACGTAATTCTGCCGGGATTGCCGTTTCCGCAGAGACCGCTACCGGCAATATGTCGCGTTCAAATAGCGCATTCAGCGCGCTGGATTTGCCGGCGCTGAAGCCGCCGGTGACCGGGATCAGCAGTTCACTGCGCACTAACTGTTCGGCCAGCTGCTGCTTGTGCGTTTGCCAGTCTTTATCAAGATCCTGCAGAAGCGATGGCGCAGCGTTAACCGCCTCTTGCCAGAGTGCGCCTTGCGCTTCGAGATACTGAATAAGCGCTTTTTTGCGTTCAAACATATTATTCCCCAAAGGTTCTTATGATTTTTTGCTTTTAAATTTTTATCTGTCAGTCACGCAGCCTGTTATCCGGGGCTTAGCGCTCAGGGCAACAGGGTTTGCTGTATGCGCCGACGATGATACAGGCCCGCCCGACGTCAACGCGCCTGTGATGTTCAGATTCATTCTGCGCTGCTTGTGGCTGGAATCGGACGGCGTTCAATATTGCTGACGGCGCCGCCAAAGGCGGCTAAAAACCAGCTGAGCATGGCGCTATCCACTACCGTGGCGCTAAACGTCAGGCGGTTGCCGTCAATTTCGCGGTGGGTTTGGTCGCGCGCAAGCGGTGATTCGATCAGATGAAAACCGGCGGCGCGGTCAATATCGAAGGACAGATGCACCATCTGACCCTCGCCAAAGCCGAAGCGCCCATCATCATGGTATTGTTTTAGATTAAACTCGGCTGGCCGTACAAAGGTGAAGGTACTGACGCTGGCGTGCTGAATACGGTTCAGCGCCAGACTGCGCTCGTTGTGGTAGCCTTCAAAGCGGCAGACCAGATACAGGCGTGGCCCTTGTTGTGCCATGCCGAGCGGCATAACCGAGGTCTGGGTCTCTTTGCCGCTGGCATTGCGGTAGACGATCTTTAGCCAGCGGTTAAGATAAAGTGCCTCGCTGGCTGCTTCAAACACGCCTTCGGCAATATGCGGGGGCAGCAAAGGCTGGCTGGTCGCCACTACCCTCACCTTATCCGGCCATTCGGCCTCCAGCTTGCTGTTCCCACCGCGATGAGGATCGAGAGTACGCCGGGCCTGATTAAATAAACCGGACAGTGATTTCATCAGCCGGGCGGGTAATATTGGTGTCAGGTGGGCTTGCGCCATTCCCAGAAGCAATGATTCCTGCGGCGTCAGCTGCGGCAGTGAAATGCCCCTGGCGTCTTCCAGCCAGCGATAGCCGTAAGGGCGGCTGCGCAAATCACATTCAATGTCAAAATGATTGCACAGCATCTCCAACTGACGCTGTATGGTGCGCAGGTCGCGTTCGATGCCGGCATCGCTGAGCTGTTGATGTAGCTCCCTGGCGGTTATCTTTCGCCTGCGCGGAATACGGCGCAGTAATTCAATTGCCAGCAGGGTGGTTTCAATCGTGTCTGGTCGTTTGGCCACGTTATAATCCTTATGTCAGCCCGGAGTGGCGCAGATTCAGTCGTTCCGCCAGCCCCTTTACCCGAATCATCCCGACGTTCCTGAAGCAAAGATTTCCCCCCAGGCTGTCGATTCAGGCGAACTATGCCGCTAATCAAGGCCAGGTTGATATCTCCGCCGCGGGGTTTTATTCCGTTGGTTTATCGGCCGACAGGTCTGATCCTTTAGTCTGCTATTAATTAAAAATATTAATAATTTGTGACAGGGCCGGGCTGCAGCCCGTTTAGCTATCATGCGCTAGCGGCAGTGCCAGCCTGCGACGGCAAGGCGCTCAAAGAACCGTTGAGTCAAACGCCTGCCAGCGCTAAAAACGCTACTTTACCCTTTGCTGCGACAAGCTGTGTCGCAGACTGATGAGCAAGGCTGAAGAAAAGCGCGTCTTTTCGGTGGCTAATTGGATGGGTTCTCTATTGGCCAGGCCGTCAGGCTTTCGCCAGCGCCAGCCGGATGTCTTCGATCAGATCGCCGGCGTTTTCGATGCCGATTGACAGACGGATGGTGGCATCGCTGATGCCAATGCGCTGGCGTACTTCTTGCGGCACGCCGGAGTGGGTGGTACTGCCAGGATGGCTGGCGAGGGACTCGGTGCCGCCGAGGCTGACCGCGAGTTTAAACAGCGTCAGCGCATTCAAAAAGCGAAAGGCTGCCGGCTGACCGCCGACGATATCAAAGGAGAAGGTCGAGCCGGCGCCGCTGCACTGATTGCGAAAGGTTCTGCCTTCGGGGCTGCTGGCGTCGAGATAGCTCAGCCATTGCAGCTTCGCTACTTTCGCGTGGTCACGCAAAAATTCGGCCACCGTTTCGGCATTGTGCCAGGCTTTTTCCATGCGTAGCGACAGCGTTTCCAGCGAGCGGCCAATCATCCAGCAGGAGTGTGGGTCGAGCTGGGTGCCTATGGCGCCGCGCAGCGAGCGGATGCGGGTTATCAGTCCTTTGCTGCCCATTGCCGCGCCGGCAATTAAATCAGAATGGCCGCCGACGTATTTGGTTAGCGAGTAGAGCGACAAATCGGCCCCCAGGCTCAGCGGGCGCTGAAAAAGCGGGCCGAGCAGGGTGTTATCGCAGGCGATAATGGGACGGCTTCCCTGCTGGTGTTCAATCTCTCCGGCGATGCGCACCATCAGCGCGATATCCACCAGACTGTTGGTCGGGTTAGCGGGCGTTTCCACCAGAATCAGCGCCACGCGGCCGCAGGCCATGGCTTTATGCGCCGCTGCGCGCACTTTCACCTCGTCGGTGCCGTCACTGAATCCAACCGGTTCAATGTTCAGATTGTGCAGCGTTTTACTGAGCAGGGTTTCGCTGCCGCCGTACAGCGGCTGCGAATGGAGAATAACGTCGCCGGGGTGGGCAAAAGTCAGCAAAGTGGTGGAGATCGCCGCCATTCCTGAAGAAAACAGGGCGCAGCTTTCTGCCTCTTCGTATATCGCCAGCCGATCTTCAACGATTTCACTGTTCGGGTGGTTAAAACGTGAATAGACCAGGCCGCCGCTTTGGCCCTCTGGCGGTTCACGGCGACCGGCAACATAATCAAAAAAATCACGCCCTTCTTCGGCGCTATTAAAGACAAACGTTGAGGTGAGAAATACCGGCGGTTTTACTGCCCCTTCGGACAGCCGGGGATCGTAACCGTAGTTGAGCATTTGCGTTTCAGGGTGCAGCTTACGCGCGCCAATATGCGTTTTTTTACTGTGTGCATCTGACATGAAATCTCCTGCCAATTGGCAATGAAGGGTAATCATATTTTGAGCATAAGCTAACACGCAGATTATCATGCTGATAAATAGCGTAATGTTCTAAGTTTATGCCATCTGTCAGGGCTGTTAATCCGGCATCGTTGTCGATGTCAGCGCGCTGTTTGCGCCATACTGTTAACTCTGCGGCCGCGGTGGCCATGATGTTCTCATTGATTAAATATAAACCAGCAGCGGTGGCTTTGATGCAATATCTTGAGATTGTTCCACGCCTGATCCCGGCGGTAAGAAACGGCACTAAACGTCATACCATTCGCTGGCAGGAAGGCGCTGTCAGGTGCGGCCCGCTGACCTACATTAATCAGCAGGATCCCAGTGAGAGGCTGGTTGTGTGGGTCACCGAGGTCAAAACCATGTCGCTTTCACAGGCGGCTGATTATCTCGGCATGAGCGCCGAATGGCCCGATCCGATTATGCTGGCGGGGATGCGGGAACATTATCCGGCAATCGAACTGGATTCAGCGGTGGTGATTATCCATCATTTGTCGCCGGCCGCGACGCAGGCGCGATTTGATGCGGGCGATGTGTAAAAGGTAGCCTCCTGTTAAATAGCGGGCGTTTCCACCATGCAGAGCGCAGCGGCTTAGCAGGCCGTTGCGCTCTGCATCATTAAGCTGTCTCACAGCCGCATCTGGTAGCGCCAGGCGGCAACCACGCTCAACATCGCGCAAAGCAGCAGGACAAAACCCAGAGCCTGCGCCCAGCCGGCCAGCATCAGCCCCAGGCCGATAAGCACATAGTAGAACAGCCCAAACAGCGCTCCCGCCGAACCCCGACAGTCCGCGTAGGCGTGCAGCGCCGAGCTTAGTACTATCGGTATCGTCATCGAAAAAGCGATGGTGACCAGCGCCATCGGCAGCAGTAGCAGCAGCGAATCGCCGTAAGCATAAACGCCCGTGGCGCCAGCCAGGTTGACGATGCAGGCGATGACCAGCATTGTGCGCTGACTGTGCCCTTTTTTGAGCAGCCAGCGGTTGATCTGCGAGCCGATAACTGAACCGGCGGCCAGCACCATGCCGCTGTAGCCAAAGATGCGCGCGCCCAGATTCAGACGTTCGAAAATAAACGGTGCCAGGCTGTAGTAGCTAAACAAGCTAACGTTGAACAGCGCGACCAGCAGCACGGCTAACCAGATTTTATTATCAGTACACATCCGGCGCAGTACCAATATAAGTGACACGCGGGTGTGATTTGCCGGACGGGTCTCGGGTATCATCCAGCTGCTGCTAATAAGCAATAGCAGCGCCAGGATCGCCAGCGCGCTGAACACGCCAGAATATCCCCAGCGCGAGGCCAGCTCGCCGCCGGTAAAAATCCCCACCGCCGGGCTGATAGCCAGCGCGATGCCGATAAACGAGAAGATACTGATAAGCTGCTGACCGCTATAGCGGTCGCGCAGAATCGTCTGGATGACTACCGAGCCGGTGGCGGCGCCAAATGCCGCTATCACTCTTGCCGTCAACAGCAGCGTAAAGCTATCGGCGCTTAGCGCCATCAGGCTGCCGAGGGCATAAACGCCGAGGCCAGCCAGCAGCGCCGGTTTGCGTCCCAGGCTGTCGCTGATGCGTCCCCAGAACAGGACGCCGACGGCAAAGCCGATAAAATATATCGACAACGTTTGCGCGGCGTCCTCTGCCGTGACGGAATAATGTGCGCTGATGCTGGTGAGCGCCGGGCTGTAAATCGTTTCTGCAATCTGCGGAAACATCAGCAGGGCGGTGAGCAGCAGCATTGTTGAACCCCTAAACATATTCGCCTCCTTAAATTAACGAGGCGCTATTGTAGGGAAACGATATTGTGGTCATTATAAATATAATGACTTTTTATATAGGAAATCAGACAGAATGGCCTGGCTTGATGCAACGACTGCGTTCGACCCCGACCGCCTGGGAAAACCGGTTGTCGGCATTCAGTCAGAATTGGGAAACCATGACTCCGGGTTGCATTGTCATCGGATGGCGCAGATGCTGTTTACCCGCCAGGGCTGCGTGCGCATAACCCTTAACGACGGCGCGCTACTGTGCTTGCTGCCGCCAACCCGCGCCGCCTGGATCCCCGCCGGCATCAGCCATCGTGCCGAAATGAAAAATAGCGTTGCCTATCGTTCAGTCTGGTTTCAGCCTGAAGCGTATCCGGCGTTGCCGGACGCGCCGGCGATCCTGAATGTCTCTGCGCTACTGCGGGAGCTGCTGGAGCGCATTGCGCAAAGTCCATGGGAAACTTGCTGGCAGCAGGCGCCTGCCTTGCATCTTGCTGCGCTATGCCGGGCGGAAATCTGCGCCGCCGGGCATGAGCCGATGATGCTGCCGCTGCCAAAAGATAAACGGCTGGCCGCTTTGTCCGCTAATGAGCTGCCGCCCGTGCTGCGGCAGTTTGCCGCCGGATGCGGTGCCAGTGAGAAAACCATCAGTCGTATTTTCCGCCGTGATACCGGTATGTCTTACCAACAGTGGCGACAGCAGTGGCGCCTGATGAAGGCGGTAGAGCTGCTGGCTACCGGCCATCGTATTACGGATAGCGCTCAGGCGTTGGGCTTTGCCAGCGATAGTGCCTTCGTCTACTTTTTCCGCACTATGACCGGTCAGACGCCGGGGCAATATCTTCCTTAATACGGCTTGCGCCAGGAAATTATCAGGCGTCAGGGAGCGTTGGCCATTTCATAAAAGCGAATACATAGAGCATGATAAAATGCAGGCCGGGCATCGATAAGAAGATCGCCATTGCCCAGCCGAATCCGGCTTTTCTTGACATCCTGTAACAGGGAAAAAAGGTAAATGCCCAGATAATAATTAAAAATCCATCAAAACCTTTGTTCACAAGCCCCCCTCCGGTCGTTGCGGTAAATTACTCATCAGAGCGATATAACGCGCCCCGGCCGCTTCTTGCCCGGGCCCATAGCTCTTCATCATCAAGCGTGGTTTGAATCAGTTCAACGGGTACGCCGGCATCGTTAATGATCGCCACCCGGTAGTCATCGATCGGCTCATAGGGGCCAAGGATAACCTCTTCACCCTCGATGGCGGCATCCAGGTCTTCGACTTTAAACGCCACGTGGGGCACGGTTTTAATCAGCGTATGCAGCGGCGAGTCGGCGGTGAAACGATGCCACTGAACGCGAAATTTACCCGGATTATCCGTGGTATACATACCCGCTTTTTCGCTATATATCCCTTCATTTATGCCGTCCTCAAGCGGAATACCTAAGTGGTGAAACTGGTACTGGATCGTTTTTTTCACGCGTTTAAATTCCTTTTACCGTTGAGGTGAAATGTTGCATCGGCTGAGGCCAGAAAAAACAAGCTGGACAGTACGCGGAGAGCATAGAATGATAGGTGCTGAAAGGCTACTGTCAGCGGCAGTTATTACTGCTGTAACATTATTTTGCTGTAAGGATATGACTGTGAAAATTGGCTATCTGTTCCCCGTGGCAATTATCATCGCGGGTGTTGCCCTGCTGGCCTGGTTTATCGCCAGCGGCGCCTATGCGCCCGGTTCGTAAAGTCACACTTTGCGCTTAAAGCACATGGGTTTTGGCAGGGCGCCACGAGAAATAAAAGCTTACGGGTTTATGTGTTTCTGTTGTTGAATGTAAAAATATGATTAACTTTGTGTTTCTTACGCCAACAGGAAATCCGTTATGAAAAAACTGCTTGTGGTTGCTGCTTTTAGTCTGTTTATTACCGGCTGTGCGCAGCAAACTTTTACGGTTAAAAATGAGGCCGTGGCTAAGCCGACGCGCGTTACCACCCATCACTTCTTTGTCTATGGTATCGGTCAGAAGAAAACCATTGATGCGGCCGCAGTTTGCGGCGGTGCTGACAAAGTAGTGCGTACTGAAGTGCAGCAAACCTTTGTTAACGGCCTGCTCAGCGTGGTGACCTTTGGTATTTACACCCCGCGAGAAGCGCGCGTTTACTGCGCGGTCTGACACTTCTGACGCCCGCTGTCTGCGGGCGTTTAACCGGTGGCGATAGTCGCCCACGATCGGCTGGCAGCCGGGAACCGGTTCATGGCGACAGGCAGACGCCGGTGCTGCATCTTTGCATAGCCTGTTAATGTTTATACCCCTATAACGTCTCCTCTTTTCGTATGGTGGCAATCTGTCAGGATGGCCTGACGACATCATTCCGGAGAGAACCATATGAAAGTTTTTGTCACAGGAGCGTCAGGCTATATCGGACAGGCCGTAGTGAAAGAGTTACTGGACAACGGCCACAGCGTGTTGGGCATGGCGCGTTCCGAAGAGGGGATTCGCCTGTTGCAGGCGCTGGGCGCGGAGGTTCACCAGGCGACGCTGGAAGAAACCGACAAAGTGCTGGAAGGTGTACGCCAGTCTGACGGGGTTATTCATCTGGCGTTTAACCATGACTTTAGTCGCTTTGCGCAAAATTGCGCCGATGATTGCGCGCTGGTTAGCGCAATGTGCGAGGCGCTGGAAGGCACTCAGAAACCACTGCTGATAACCTCGGGTATTCTTATCGTCGATCTGCCTGCCGGCGCGCTGGCAAAAGAAGACTCACCGTGCAAAACGGTAGCGCAGTCGCCGCGCGCGGCTTCGGAAGATGCCGTGCGTAAAGCCGCGCAAAAAGGTGTCAGGGCGGCAATCGTCAGGCTGTCGCAGGTGCATGACGTTCATCGCCAGGGGCTGATTAGCTACGCTATCGCCCTGGGCAAGGAAAAGGGCGAGCTGGCCTGGGTCGGCAGCGGTGAAAGCCAGATCGCCGCCGTACACCTCAGTGATGCGGCGCGCCTTTACCGCCTGGCGCTGGAGCGCGCAGAAGCCGGCGCGGTCTATCACGGCGTCGGTGAGTCTGGCGTAAAAGCGGCGGATATTGTCAGGGCGGCGGGAAAACGTCTCGGCCTGCCGGTAAGATCGATTGCTGCGCAAGAGGCCGGCGCTTATTTTGGCTGGCTGAATATGATGGCCAGCAGCGATATGCCCGCCTCCAGCGAACGCACCCAGCAGCAGCTGAACTGGACACCCCGCGGCCCGGGGCTGCTGCACGACCTGGATAATCTGGCCTGAGTGCGTAGCGCCGGGTCATAAAACCCCGGCGCAACCCTGCTTATCCTCGGGTTCGACTACGCCTGACCGACCGGCCAGGCGGCTTCTATCAGCGTTCGCTGCTGCTCTTTGCTGTAATCCACCATCGCGTTTTTACTATTACTGCGCGCGAGTATCCATTCAACATCCTGTTCCGTTAGCGTCGGCGCATCGTCCCAGAAGCGGTATACGTCGTTGTCCTTCAGCCAGTTAACCAGCAGCAGGGCGGGATTAATCGTCTGCAGCGGAAACAGCGTCGCGGCCAGGGTATTCATCAATGCTTGCTGATCGGGAGAGGCCTGCTTTGCCAGTAAGTTGAGGTAGGGCAGCAGAAGTCTGCCGCAAACCTCCCCATGGTGCCACGGCTTAATCGCCCCCAGCTCGCCGGCAATTCCGTGAATGACGCCGAGTCCTGCCACGCCGAGACACTGGCCGCCGAGCCAGGATGCCATCAGCATGGTTTCACGGGCGACATCGCCATCCTCACCCGGTTTGTTCAGATGTGGCCAGGCGTGATAAAAAAGCTGCATGCCGCTCAGTGCCTGCTGGCGCGTTAACAGCGTTCCCCGCTTTGACAGCCAGGATTCAAAAAGATGAGTGAATGCGTCAATAGCGCAGCAGGCCAGAATGCGCTCCGGCGTGCCCTGCATCAGGTCGGCATCGAGGAGGGCTATCTGCGGAACAAACTCTGCGTGGCGCAGCGAGGCTTTGACCTGAATTTGCTGCTGATCGGTTACCACGGCGTTTTGCGTTGCTTCGCTGCCGGTACCGGCGGTGGTGGGAACGGCGATTAACGGCAGGGTGGCCGCCGTAATGCGGGTATCGCCAATTTTTTCCAGGTAGCGGGCGCAGGGGAGCGGGTGCTGACAGAGTGCAGCAAAGGCTTTAGCCGCATCCAGCACGCTGCCGCCGCCGATTGCCAGCACCCGTTCAACCTTACCGCGCCAGCGTGTTACCCACTCATCCAGCTCGGCCGGCGAGGCTTCATGTGAGACCACTTCATGACCGACCAGCAAAGGCGAAAGGGCGGGTGCCAGCCTTTGCCAGTGGGGGCCGCTAATAAATGATCGGTTACAAAATAGCAATGTAGGCTGCGGCGCATTGCCGAGCAGGTCGGGGAGCTGCGCCAGCGTGCCGCGACCAAAAATAACCTGGCGATTGGCGATAAGCGTAGAGTGATTCACAGAGGCTCCTGATTGCATCATTAGGTTTTAATTTTATCTGCGACGGGACGATGAAGCGCAGCGTATTTTTATAAGATAGCGAAACTCGACGCATGCTTCATCCCACAATGATTGCCCGTGACGGCTGGCTGACTGCCATCAGCCATCTATACTTAACGTTTGTCAGTACAACTAAGGAGCAGGCGAATGACTATCCATAAGAAAGGTTCGGCACACTGGGAAGGCGATCTCAAAAGCGGGAAAGGCACGGTTTCTACAGAAAGCGGCGCGCTGAAGCACAATCCCTACGGTTTTAATACGCGCTTTGAAGGCGTTGCGGGGACTAATCCAGAGGAGCTAATTGGCGCCGCTCACGCCGCGTGTTTTTCGATGGCGCTATCACTGATGCTCGGCGAGGCAGGCCACACGCCAGCCGGTATTGATACCATCGCCGACGTATCTTTAGACAAGGTTGACGGTGGTTTTGCCATCACCAAAATCGCGCTGTCGAGCAAGGTGAAGGTTCCCGGTATCGATAAAAGCGAGTTTGATAAAATTATCAATAAAGCGAAAGAAGGCTGCCCTGTATCGCAGCTATTTAAAGCGAATATTACGCTGGATTACGAGCTGAGTAATTAATCCCGCTCGCCGCACAGCGTGGTTGGCCGTCTTATAAATGATAAAGGTTTGATGATATTTTCAGCGAGGCGGCTACCCGCTTAACCATTGAACGGCGTTCGTGCTATAGTTTGTCGCCCATCCTTCAACGTTTCTCATCTCATGGATCTGCAACAGCTGGGTCGCAGAATTTGTATTTTAGGTCCTTCCAACAGCGGTAAGTCCACGCTGGCTCAGGCTATCGGTGACAAGCTGCAGCTCGACGTTATTCATCTCGATCGTTTATATCATTACCCTGCAACGCGCTGGCAGGCTCGTCCGCCGGCAGAGTTTAGCGCCCTGCATCAGGCAGCCATCGATCGGGACAGCTGGGTCATTGACGGCAATTACAGTCGCCTGCTGGCGCCGCGTTTACAGCGCGCCAGCGGATTTATTTTGCTCAACGTCTCCCCTTCAGTAAGCCTGCTGCGCTATTTTCGCCGCACCTGGTCACAGCAGCGTATTGGCGGACTGGATATCGCAAGAGACCGCATAAGCTGGGAGATGATCCGCTACATCACCGGCACCGCACCGGCAAAACAGCAGGCGCTGGCGGAGGTCATTGCCGCGCAGCCTCAGGCTAAGGTGATGATTTCTTCCTGTGCCGGGCTGAAGCATTATTACCAGCATTGGGCTTTATCCTTTCCCACGTCGGGTGCGTCCAGCCAGGCTCGCTGACCGGCATCCGCAGTCAGTTTTTCTGAGCTGCGCGTTTGCATAGCGCCAGCAAAGCGTAAAAATTTCGTTAAAAACCGCGCTTTAGGATTGTCAGCGCTAGGCTTTTACCGGCGAGGCGCACACTATCCCGTTACGACGTAAGCCGTCGTCGCATGAGGATAAAAAAATGAAAAAGACAACGCTGGCATTTGTGATTTCGCTGTTCACCGCTAACGCGCTGTTTGCTACCAGCAGCCAGGCTGACGGGCCGCCACGTGGCCAGGATCCGCGCTGGCAGTCTTCGCACGGACAGGGCGATCGCCATGTACCCTCGCAGCATGATAATCATGCCCGCCCGCATGCTCAGCCGGTTTATGGCGATCAGCATCATCCGCAACCGCGCGGTCATTATGAAGAGCGCGACCATTTTGCCTGGCAGGGGCATGATTTTCGCCGGGGGCGCCCGGTACCGCCAGATTATCGTGACGGCTATCGGGTCGATGACTGGCATGCGCGCGGATTACGCCAGCCGCCTCAAGGCGAACACTGGGCTTATATTGATGGCAACTACGTGCTGATTGCCGCCGCCACCGGCATTATTACCTCGATTATTCTCAGCAGCGCCCTGCATGATTAACCCGCCTCAGCGCCTGCCTTACCGGCAGGCGCTGAGGTCTATTCCACCGTACCGACAATTTCCAGCGGAGCATCATCCGGCACTTCGTTGTAAGACAGTACCTGCAGGCTTCTGGCGAACAGCCGCGAATAGCGCGCCAGTAGCGGGCGTAGCTGCGGCGTTACCAGCAGCACCGGCGTCAGATGACGGGCTTTTAACTGCTCGACTATTACCGGCAGCGTGTTTTGCAACTGCGTCAGAATATTGGGATCGACCGGAAAGCTGTCCAGCGCGACTTTACCCGCCTGCTGGGCTTGATTGAGCGCTGACAGCAACAAGTTTTCCAGTTCGTTATTCAGCGTGTAGGCTGACAGCGTCTGGCCGCCAGGGGTAATTGTGGCGATCAGCGCCCGGCGCAGGGCAAAGCGCACGTCGGCCACCAGCAACTGCGGATCTTTGGTTATTGCCGCGCTTTCGATGAGCGCAGTGGCGATAGTTGTAATGTCTTTCAGTGAAACGCGATCGATCAGCAGCAGCCGGTAAATGCGCAGCAGCTGGCTGTAATCCAACACGTTGAGCAGATCGTCCGCCAGCTTAGGCGAGGTTTGCGCCAGCCGCTCATGCAACTGGGTAATATCGTCATAGTTAAAGAGCTCCGGTAAAAAGTCGCGGGAGATTTTATTCAGATGGGTGGCGATAACGCTGGCGCAGTCCACCACCTGATAACCAAAGTTAAGCGCGCGGGTTTTTTCTTCTGGTTGGATCCAGGTCACCGTCATGCCATACGCCGGATCGCTTTCCAGTACGCCGTCGACCTCGCCATATTGTTCGGCGGTTGGGATTGCCATCAGGCGTTCGGGGTGAACCTCACCCGTGGCCGCACGCACGCCATTAATCTGGATCGCGTACTGGGCGGGTTTCAGCTGAAAATCTTCGCGAATCGCAATTTCTGGCAGTAGTATGCCGCAGGTTTCCGACACTACCTGACGCACTCCGCGCACCCGCTGTTTTAACGGACTGCCGCGGCCGCTGTCCACCAGCGGCACCAGCTTGTAACCAAGGTTAAGCCCAATCGGCTCGACCAGCGGAATGCTCTGCCAGTCAATGGTTGGCGGTTCTTCCTGCTGCAAGGCCTCGCTGAGGGCCGCCATCTCTTCAGGGGTTTGCGTCGCCGTGTTGATCCTGCGATGCTGATGCCAGCCCGCGTAAAGCAGCAGCAACGTAAAAAGTAAAAATACCAGGTGGGGCATGCCCGGCACGATAGCGAGGATAAACATCACCAGCGCGGCGCTAAACAGCGTGGTTGGTTTTGCCAGTAGCTGACTGGTTATTTCATCGCTGATATTGTTGCCGTCGCTGACGCGAGTAACGATGATGGCGGCGGAGCTGGCCAGCAGCAACGACGGTATTTGCGCCACCAGTCCGTCGCCGATAGTCAGCAATACGTATTGTTCAAAGGCCTGTCCTGCCGGCAGATTATATTTAAAAATGCCTATCAGGATGCCGCCGGCGACGTTGATCAGCAGGATCAGCATGCCGGCTATCGCATCGCCGCGCACAAACTTAGAGGCGCCATCCATCGCGCCGTAAAAATCGGCCTCGCGCGCCACCTCACGCCGACGGTCGCGCGCCTGTTCCTGATTAATCAGACCGGCATTCAGGTCGGCGTCAATCGCCATCTGCTTGCCGGGCAAGGCATCCAGGGTAAAGCGCGCCGAGACTTCAGAAATACGTTCCGCGCCTTTGGTGACCACCACGAAGTTGATAATCATCAAAATGATGAATACCACAAAGCCAACCACGAAATTACCGCCGATCACCACCTGACCAAATGCTTCAATCACCTTACCGGCCGCGTCGGCGCCTTCATGGCCGTGCAGTAAAACCACCCTGGTTGATGCCACGTTCAGCGACAGCCGCATCAGGGTTGTGATCAGCAAAATGGTTGGAAAAATGGAGAAGTCGAGCGGGCGTTTGCTGTTAATGCTGGCCAGCAGCACCATCACCGATAGCACGATGTTAAGGGTAAACAGGATATCCAGCACCAGCGGCGACAGCGGCAGAATAACCATTGCCAGCACGCTTAGCAGCAGCACGGGAATGCCGAGATGACTCTGGCGCAGCGTTAACAGGATCTTTCGAGGGTTAATCGGAAGCATGGTTGGCAATGACCTCTTCAGACGGAAGCAAATGAATATCGAGCCGGGGTTTATCCCCGCTGCCGGCGCGCCAGGATTTTAGCTGCATGACATAAGTCAGCACCTGCGCCATCGGACGAAATAGTGACGCGGGGATCTGTTGATTGATGCGCGTTGAGTGATAGATAGCCCGCGCCAGCGGCGCAAAGGTGATGACGTCAACCTGATGTTTTATCGCCAGCTGGCGAATGTAATGTGCTGTTTCATCAATGCCTTTGGCGACGATCCACGGCGCCGGCGCTTTTTGCGGATCGTATTTAAGCGCCACGGCAAAGTGGGTTGGATTGACAATAACCACGTCGGCCTGCGGTACCTGACGCTGAATTTGCCCCATTGCCATCTGGCGCTGAAGATGGCGAATATGCGCTTTAATCTGCGGCGAGCCTTCATTCTCTTTATGTTCATCGCGCAGCTCTTTTTTCGTCATCTTCATTTTCTTCAAAAATAAGAAACGGCTTAGCGGCACGTCCAGCAGCGCAAACAGCAAAATGGCAAATACGAACAGGCGCAGGATTGACTGCATGATGTCGAGGCATTGATATATGGCGGTAGGTAGCGGCAGGTGCTGTAGCCGCAGGATATCGCTCATATTGTTATTAATTGTCAGCCACAGCAGGCAGAGCAACACCGTACATTTGATCAGCATTTTGCCGACTTCTGTCAGTTGCTGAGCGCTAAACATGCGCTTAATGCCGGCGATCGGGTTAAGTTTTTTTAAGTCCGGTTTAATTCTGGCGGGGACGAAAATCCAGCCGCCGGGCAGGACGGCGCAGGCCACCGCCACCAGCGGAATTGGCAGTAACGTGGCGATGACTTTGAACAGAATCAGCGCCTGGGCCAGCATAAACTGGCCCAGCGCGCCGTCGTCAGTACTGAGCGCCAGCTGCTGCATGAGATTTAATGATTGCTGCATGAGCTGCTTATACAAGGGCGCTGCGAGGGTGACGCAGAGTAAGGCGGCCAGCAGTAACGCGGCCAGCGAGACGTCGCGCGAGCGGGGGATTTCGCCTTTGCGCTTTGCCTTGCGCAGCTTCCCCGGGGTGGGCTTTTCGCTTTTATCGCCGCTACCTGCCGACATCAGGCCATCCTCAGTCGTTCCAGCACGCCCAGCACCTGATTGGTCAGCTGCAGATAGCGCTCGCCGAGATGGCCGCTGAGCACCATAAAGCAGAACAGACCGAATAACATGCTAATGGGAAAGCCAAGTGAAAACAGGTTAAGCGTCGGCGATACCCGATTAAGCAAGCCGAACACGCACTGAACCAGCATCATAATGAGGACTGTCGGCAGCGCCAGCAGCAGCGCGCCGGAAATGATAAACCCCACGCCGGTTGCTGCGGTGCGCAAAGAACTTTGCGAAATCGCCTGGCCTGGCGGCCAGTAAATAAAACTTTTATATAAAATGGTAACCAGCAGCAGATGGCCGTCGAAGCTGAAAAATAGCAGCCCGGTCCAGATAAAAATGATTTGCGAAATGACCATCGTAGAGCTGCCGCTGGACGGATCGTTCATCACCGCCATGCCCAGTCCCATGTTCATCGACAAAATGGCTCCGGCGGTTTGCAAAGTCCAGAATACCCACCACAGGATCTGACCGAATACCAGCCCCCAAAGCAGCTGCTCGCCGGTCAGCAGTAGGGTGCGTACCGACAGCAGTTCGTCAGGTGCCGGTTGATGCGGCAACATCGGGGCAATCAGTATGCTCAGCAGCAGTGCCAGCACGATACGCGCTTTACGCGGCAGCGCCCGGTTATCCAGCAGCGGGCAAAAGAGAAAAAAAGCCAGAATGCGCATAAAGGGCAGCCACAGGGCAAGCAGCGGGGTAATCAGTTGCTGGATGGCGATGTTCATGTTCAGCCTGCTAACTGCGCGGCTTGCTGAAATAGCAGATGAGTAAAGTCAGTCAGCTGTAGTAGCATCCACTTCCCGGCAAAGACCAGCGTCAGCAGCGTAGCGACCAGGCGGGGGAGAAAGCTCAGCGTCTGCTCATTGATTTGCGTCGTGGCCTGAAAAAGGCTGACCAGCAGGCCAACGGCCAGGCTTGGCAGGATGGCGACCAGCGAGATAATCAGCACCAGCTTTAAGCCGCTGGCCAGTATGTCGCCAGCCACGTCAAGCGTCATCATCCGCCGACTCCCTGCACGCTTTGGGTCAGCGTGCCGACCACCAGTGACCAGCCGTCGCACAAGACAAACAGGATCAGTTTGAACGGCAGCGATACGATCAGCGGCGACAGCATCATCATGCCCATCGCCATCAGAATACAGGCGACAATCAGGTCAATGACCAGAAACGGGATGTAAATCATAAAGCCAATTTTAAAGGCGGTTTTCAGTTCGCTGAGGACGAATGCCGGTGCCAGAACGGTGAAATCCTGGTGCTGCGGATCGCCGCTGACGCTGGCAATGGTCATAATTTGCGACAGCGCGGTGCTGTTGGTTTGCGCCAGCATAAATTTTTTCAGCGGCACTTCGCCGCGCTCAATAGCCTGCTGCAGGCCTATCTGGTCTGACTGGTAGGGCACCACGGCGTTCTGATAGATAGTGTTCCATACCGGGCGCATAACCAGCAGGGTGAGTATCAGTGCAATGCCGGTCAGTACTTTATTTGGCGGCGCCTGCTGCAAACCCAGCGCCTGACGCAGCAGGGCCAGCACGATAATGAAGCGCGTAAAGCTGGTCAGCATCAGCAGCATCACCGGCAGCAGGCTTAGCAGCGTCATCAGAATCAGTATTTCAACTTTGACGCTGTAATCTTCCCCGCCGCCAGCCGTTGGGGTGGCCGAGAACAGCGTTAAGCCATTGTTCTGCGCCAGCGCCTGCGAAGGGAGCAGCAGCAACAGCGCTCCGATGGCCAGCGCTGTCCATATCCATGATTTCATTGCACTAGTTCAGCCAGCTGCTGGTTATTAAAGTCAATCAGGCGCAGCGCATACTTGTCATTTACTACCACCACTTCCGCGCTGCCGAACAGTACGCCGTTTACTTTGACGTCCAGCGGTTCACCCGCCAGCTTGTCCAGCTCAATAACCGAGTCGCTGCCGACGTTAATCAGCTCGGCGAGCGAAATTTCAACCGAAGCGACCTCCAGCGTCAGCGTTACGGGGATACGGCTGAATAGCGCCAGATGACGCGGCTTATCCTGGCGCAGCGGCGCGGCTGGCACGTTGGCTAGCTCATCATCGCCGTCTGTCCCGTCATCTGCGTCAGAGGCGAAAAAATGATCCAGATTATCCGGATCGTTAAAGGATTGATCGCTCACTGTTTACTCCCTTATCAGTTCGCTAAAATCGGAAAGATATAATTTGCCGTTTTCTTCACGGATAGCTGCCGTTAGCAGCGGTTTGTCGCCGACGTAAAGCGGTGCGCGTTCCGCCAGCGAAATCGGCAGCAAATCGCCAGGTTTAAGCTCTGCCAGTTCGGCGACGGTGCGCGTCACTGCGGCCAGCCGGGCATGCAGGCGTACCGGTAAAGATGTAAAGCTGGCGCTAACCAGCGCCGCACAGTTTTCATTGCTGTTACGCTGGCGATTCGATCCGCCCAGTGAGCTGAGCAGCAGATCAACGTGATAGCCATCGAGTAGCAATGAGAAGCCGCCGCTACTGTAGTCGTTAAGATAAAAATCAATGCGATACGACCATTGGGTTATTAACGCGCTGTAATCGGCTTTTATCGTCAGCGGCTGGGGGAAGATACCGCTTTCGCACAATAGCGTGGTTAGCTCCAGCGCCATTTTATTTAGCAGTCGCTCTTCCGTTTTGCTAACCGCTATTTCCTCCGGGTTAATCTTGTCAGATTGAAAGTCCTGGCTCAGCCCGTAATAATCATGTAGCGCACTGAGCAATAGCTGGCGATCAATACAAAACGCCAGATTGCCGACCTCGCTGCTGAATATTTTGCTCTGCTTAACCCAGCGGTCCATCTGGAACTGCATTTCTTTAAGACCGGTGTTGACCCGATACTTCTTCAGAAAGTAAATGCTTAGCTGCCCGTCAAGCTGATCAAAACGCTCATTAAATATCCGTGGAACCTTATGATAGGGGCGCCCAAGCTTGTTAACTTCGAGGCCCATCATTTCAGGGTGTTGATCCGCTGGATAAATTCTGAACTTCTTTCTTTTTGTTTGCATATTATAGGTTGTTAGTGGAGGTGTAATCGAGTCAGAGCTTCAAAAAGGTGTTCATACCAAATAGAGAATGGTATTAAAACGCATCAGCTAGGCTATCTATTAAAAACGGCTATATGCGACAGTGTATTTAATCCTTTATCTTTAGCTATATCAAGGTTGTTTTATTATTAATGCATTAATTTTCAAATTAATGTTTAAAATTAAATTATTTTAACTGGTTGTTTTTTAATGATTAATTTTTTAATATTTTATTGTGTCTGTCATTGATTTTGGTGTGTAATATATACTCCCCCCGTGACGCAAGGTTATTGTGCGTTTCAATAATTTTAAATCCATGGATGGCTTTCAATGTACGCGATAAAATTACATCTTTTTCCTGTTTTTCTGTCTGGCTATTTTAGGCTCTGCTTTCAATGAGTGAGGCCGGAAATATTCAACTTGAACACGGCGTTGACTATATTGCGGTAGACCCTGCCAGCGTAGAGGTTTTTTCTCTGGCTGAACGCGTGGCGAAATTTAACGTACCCGTGTTGATCACCGGAGAAACCGGGACCGGTAAAGAGTGCATAGCCAAATATATTCACTGTCATTCTGCAGAAAAAAGTGCGGCCTACGTTGGGGTCAACTGCGCAGCTATTCCGGAAAATATGCTGGAGGCCATGCTGTTTGGTTACGAGAAAGGCGCATTTACCGGCGCGATAAACAGCCAGCCGGGTAAGCTGGAGCTGGCGAATGGCGGCACATTATTACTGGACGAAATAGGCGATATGCCGATTGCGCTGCAGGCGAAATTATTACGCGTACTGCAAGAGCAGGAGGTCGAGCGGCTGGGAAGCCATAAAAAGATACCGCTGGATCTGCGCTTAATTGCTTCAACCAACAAAGATCTTGAGCAGGAAATTGCCGCCGGCCGTTTTCGCCAGGATCTCTATTATCGCTTATCGGTAATCCCTATTCACATCACTCCGCTACGCAGTCGTGTACAGGATATCATGCCGCTGGTTCAGCTTTTCTTACGCAAATACCATGCACTGATTGAGCGTAAACCAACTCTGATGCCGGGGGCGCGCATTGCGCTGGAAAGCTATTCCTGGCCTGGCAATGTCCGCGAGCTGGAGAACGTGGTGCAGCGTGGGCTGATACTCTGCGGCAACGGTAATCTGACCACGGCATGCTTTGGCTTGCCGAACGCCCGCGCGCAAAGCGCCCTGATGCCGCAGGCTGAAGGTGAACATGATAGGCCGCATGATGGCTGCGCTCGTGCGATAAAGCGCCAGGGCAGGATGGCTGAAAGCCAGTATATTCTCGATCTGCTGCGACGCAATCAGGGAAATAAATCTAAAACCGCTGAATCCTTGGGTATCACACCGCGTGCGCTGCGTTATCGGCTGGCCTCGATGCGTGAGCAGGGATTCGACACCGGATTCTTTTAATAGCCAGCTTCATGGAAGACTTTATGGTTAACAAAATTACCTCAGGGAATATGCAAGCCGAAATGTTAGCGAGTATGCAGCGTATGCAGCTCCAGGCTACCGGTACCGGCATTAGCTCTTCACCGCTGGCGTCATCGGCCAGCGCGCCTTCATTCAGCGAGGCGTTGCAAAATGCCATCGACAACGTGGACCAACTGCAGCAGCTTGCCAGCCAGAAACAGCGCGCCGTCGATACCGGGCAAAGCGATGACCTCAGCGGTACGATGATTGAGAGTCAAAAAGCCAGCATTGCATTCACCGCGATGGTTCAGGTGCGTAACAAACTCACTCAGGCATTTGATGAAGTTATTAATATGCCACTCTGAGGAGGGGGCCGGTGTTTGAGAAACTTAAGGCGCGCCTGCCAGCCGATCGCATTGCTACGTTCAAAAAGTTTGCTTTGCCGGGCGCGCTGGCGCTGGCGGTGACCGCAGCGATAGTCGCGCTGCTGTGGCAGAACAATCGGCATTACACCATGCTGTTCGGCGCCCACGAAAATATTTCCGTTTCCGACGTCGTCGAGGTGCTCTCCGGCGAGGGCATCAGCTATCGCGTGGAGCCGCAAAGCGGCGCGCTGCTGGTGCAGGAAAATCAGCTTAGCAAAGCGCGTATGGCGCTGGCCGCGAAAGGCATATCCGCCCGCTTACCTGCCGGCTACGAGCTGATGGATAAAGAAGAGATGCTTGGCAGCAGTCAGTTCGTGCAGAACGTGCGCTTAAAGCGCAGTCTGGAAGGTGAACTGGCGCAGAGTATCATGACCCTGGATGCGGTTGACTATGCGCGCGTACTGCTGGGCATCAGCGAAACCAGCTCTTTTGTGCTGACGAATAAGCCTGATAGCAGCGCTTCGGTGATGCTGCGCCTGAAATATGGCCGTAGGCTAAACAATGAACAGGTTGCGGCCATTGTCAGCCTGGTTTCCGGCAGCCTGCCCGGCCTGAAGCCTGAGCAGGTAAAAGTGGTCGATCAGGCGGGCAATCTGCTGTCGGCAAACGTCAGTGAATGGCTGGATGGCGGCTATGGCCTGCAGGGAAGCGCGGAGATGGTGCAACATATTCGCCAGCAAACCGAACGTAATATTGCCAACTTGCTAACGCCGATTCTGGGCGCCGAAAATTTCCGCGTGAGCGTTGTGCCGCGCGTTGATTTCAGCCAGATGCAGGAAACGCAGGAGCGCTATCTGAATGATCCCCATCTGGCTGAGGAAAGTCTGCTGCAGGAAAATACCAGCGAGGAGCTGGCGATGGGCATTCCCGGTTCGCTGAGCAACAGCCCAACGAATGCGGCGCAGAACAAAAAGCCGGCTGGTCAGAATAATAATGCACGCCAGGATAATCAGCCGCTCTCAACCCGTAATCAGGCGCGTCGTCAATACAACTGGGATCGCGATATACGTAATATCCATCATCAGAGCTATCAGCTGCAGCGTCTGACGGTCGCCGTATTGCTCAATCAGAATGCACCGCAGTTAAAAAAATGGGACGAACAGCAGTTTAAGCAAATGCAGCAACTGCTCGATCATGCGGCCGGCATTGACAGTATCCGTGGCGATGAGCTTAGCCTGTCGCGTATTGCGTTTACTCCCCCACCAGAATATCACGAGCCGGTTCTGCCCTGGTGGCAGCGACCATCAACTTTGCGCTGGGCTGAGTTTGGTGGCATAGGCTTGCTGGCTTTACTCATCGTCGTCTTTGGCATTCTACCGCTGCTGCGGCGCTGGGCGCGGCGGCCGAACGCCGCTGTGGCTTCAGCGGCCAGCGGCGAAACGGCAATGGCTGATGATGCCGGCGCCGGGCAAGGGGGTGAGCAGGAGGCGGTGCTCGGAAGCGCCGCATTTAAAGGCGGCGAGGAGCTTCCGCCGCAAAGTTCGGGGTTAGAAACCAAAATCGCCTTTTTGCAAATGCTGGCGAAAAATGAGACCGACCGCGTTGCCGACGTATTGAAACAATGGATAAGCAGCAATGAGCGAAACGGAAAATAAGGAAGATACTAGCGCCGAGCGCCCGCCTCTGGAGCAGGCGGCGATCGTATTGCTCAGCATTGGCGAAGAGGCGGCCGCCAGCGTAATGAGCAAGCTATCGCGCGAAGAGGTGTTGCAGATGAGCGAAGTCATGGCGCGACTCAGCGGCGTTAAGCTAGCCCAGGCACGCGGCGCGCTGAATAATTTTTTTCAGGATTATAGCGAGCTGAGCGGCATTAACGGCGCTTCACGTAGCTACTTGCGTAACATCCTTGAAAGAGCGCTGGGCAGTGAAATCTCCAGTAGCGTGATCAACGGTATCTACGGTGACGAAATTCGCTACCGCATGACGCGTTTGCAGTGGGTAGCGGCGCCTCAGCTGGCGGCGATGATCAACCAGGAACATTTACAGCTGCAGGCGGTGTTCCTGGCCTTTCTGCCGCCCGAAGTGGCTGCCGAGGTATTAAATCAGCTTGATGAGGCGAGCCAGGAAGAACTTTTATTCCGTATTGCCCGGCTTGATGACGTCAATCGCGACGTGGTGAACGAGCTTGATCGTTTGATTGAGCGTGGCGTGGCGGTTATCTCCGAGCATGGTTCAAAGGTCAGTGGTATTCGTCAGGCGGCCAATATTGTCAACCGCTTTGGCAGCAATCAGCAGACCCTGCTGGAGCATTTGCAGCAGCGGGATGGCATGGTCGCCGAAAAGCTGAAAAGCGAAATGTATGAATTCTTTATTCTCAGTCGCCAGAATCCTGATGTCATCCAGCGTCTGCTGGATGACATCCCGTTGGAAACCTGGGCGGTCGCGCTGAAAGGTACCGAGACCGTACTGCGTCAGGCAATCTATGACGCAATGCCTCGCCGCCAGGTACAGCTGTTGCAAAGTACCACCAGCCGACTGGGACCGGTCCCCGTTAGCCGGGTTGAACAGCTGCGCAAGGAGATAATGGTAACGGTGCGCGAGCTGGCGGAAAGCGGTGAAATACAGATTCAGCTATTTAATGAAAGGACCATGGAGTAGTGGACGAATGGCGCTGAACGACGGCAATGAGGGGGCGCTACGTCTGTATCACTTCCCACCGCTGAGTAAAAAGCCGTTGGAGGACTCCGTGACCCCGTCGCAGGAAACGATTAACTGCCAGCAGATTGAGCTGGAAGTTGAACAGATGAGGCGCAGCGGTTTTGACCAGGGACGCGAGCAGGGCTATCAGTCCGGGCGTAAGGTCGGATATGAAGAGGGCCAGCAGCAGGGCCGGGAGGAAGGGCTGCGAACGGCGCGTAGCCGCTTGCAACAGGCCGTTAATCCGGTAGATAAGCTGGTTGATGAGCTGCAAAAGATGCTTAGCCAGTATGAGCAGCGCCGCCGTGACGAGCTGCTGCTGCTGGTCGAAAAGGTGACGCGCCAGGCGATCCGCTGTGAACTGGCGCTGCAGCCTGCTCAGCTGCTGGCGCTGGTCGACGAGGCGCTTTCCAGCCTGCCGCAAGCGCCAGCGCGCCTGCAGGTTTTGCTCAATTCCGACGAGTTTGCGCGCATCCAGGAGCTGGCGCCGGAGAAAGTCAGCGCCTGGGGAATGATGGCCGATGCGACGCTGGAAAGCGGAGAGTGCCGTATTATTACCGATGTGGGTGAAATGGATGTGGGTTGTAATCATCGTCTGGAACAGTGTATGGATGCGCTTGGAAAAAATTTAGCAGCGCCGGCAGACGCAGCAGCAGCGCCGGCTGATGCGGTTGCGCATCACTCGCAAGAGCAGGAAAAGTGAGCCCGCTCGATCGCGCTCTGAACTCAATTGAAAGCATCTCGCTGGCCCGGGTGTCAGGACGGCTGGTGCGGGTTAAAGGGCTGCTGCTGGAGTCGGTAGGATGCCAGCTGGCCGTCGGTCAGTACTGCCAGATTGAGGAGAGCGGCGGGACAATGCTGGACGCACAGGTTGTTGGCTTTGATCGCGACGTTACCTTCCTGATGTCGTTTAAATCACCCGGCGGATTGACCGCCGGCGCCAGGGTCTTCCCGCAGGAGAAAAAACGCGCGCTGATGATTGGAGCGGACTGGATGGGCAGAGTGATTAACGGTCTTGGCGAGCCGCTGGATGGTAAAAGCGCGCCCGGCGGAGAATATCCTCTGAATTCGCAGCCTGAACCGATCAACCCATTGCTGAGAAAGCCGGTCGATACTCCGCTTGATACCGGGGTGAAGGCGATCAATGGCCTGCTGACGATCGGCAAAGGACAGCGCGTTGGCTTGATGGCCGGGTCCGGCGTGGGCAAAAGCGTTTTGCTGGGAATGATAACGCGCAGCACGCTGGCTGACGTGGTCGTTGTCGGGTTAATAGGCGAGCGCGGGCGTGAAGTGAATGAATTTATTTACCATACGCTTCAGGCCAGCGGCATGGCAAAGTCAATCGTTGTTGCCGCTCCGGCGGACGAATCGCCGCTGATGCGCCTGAAGGCGGCGGAGTTGTGCCATGCCGTTGCGGCGCATTTTCGTGATAGCGGTAAAGATGTCCTGCTATTGGTTGATTCATTAACCCGATATGCCATGGCGCAGCGGGAGATCGCGCTGTCGCTGGGAGAGCCGCCTGCCACCAAAGGCTATCCGCCTTCGGCGTTTGGCATTATTCCCCGGCTGGTGGAAAGTGCAGGCAACAGCGGCGCCAGCGGCTCCATGACGGCAATTTATACCGTACTGGCTGAGGGTGACGACCAGCAGGATCCGATCGTGGACTGCGCCCGGGCGGTGCTTGACGGTCATATTGTACTTTCTCGTGAGTTAGCGGAAAGCGGGCACTATCCGGCTATTGATATTGCTCAAAGCATCAGTCGCTGCATGGCACAGGTCACCGAGCCTGCGCATCAGCAGGCGGGGCGAACCTTAAAGCAGCGTTACAGCGACTATATGGCAATAAAGCCGCTGATTCCGCTTGGCGGCTACGTCGCAGGGGCGGATGCGGAGGTGGATAAGGCCGTACGCATGCAGCCGGCAATGATGAGCTATCTGCGACAGGGAAAGGATGAATGTTCGCCGCTGGCGCGTTCTGTCAGCGAGCTACTGGCGCTAAGCCAGGCATAAGGAGCGTGCGTTGAGCGGTAAAACAGCCAATGTCCAGCTGCTGGAGCGACTACGCCAGCTGCGAGAGAATAGCGTCGGGCGGCTCAGCAGCCAGCTTGCCAGCCAGCGGCAGGTCGCCCAGCGCTGCCGTAATAATATTGATGCTCTGAATCAGTTGAAAACGGTACATTTACCGGCGCCCGGCGGCGGTAAAGTGATGCAGAACGCCGCTGGTTATAAAGCGATGCTGCAGCGGGTGGTTGACTGGCAGCAGCAGGAGTATGCGCTGGCGCAAGCGGAAATCGCTCAGCTACAGCGCGCGCTGTATGAAAAGTCTCGTGAGGAAATGCGCCTGGCGCAGGCGGTTAAGTTACAGCGACAGCAAATACACCGGGTCGAGGCGCGCCGGCAGCAGCGTCAAACGGATGATATTGCTTTGCAAAGCTGGCTGCGTAAGCAGAAGTAGTCCGATAATGGCCTATTCCGCATAAAGAAAATCACCGGCAGAGCTGCTGTTTATCAACGCGGCAAAGGTTTCCTGCTGAGCGTGCAACAGACGACCATTGCGGCTGTTAATCTGCTGACAGCGCTCGGTCTGCTGCTCAAGCCTTTGCCACCAGCCAGCTGCCCGCTCTGATAAACCCGACGGTAACGTGCTTAACAGCTGCCTCATGCCTTCGCTATTGGCAGGCAGGCCCAGAATTTTTAAGCTATTAACCCGGCGTTGAGCCGATTCTCTCAGCTGTTGATAACATGCCAATAGCTGCTGATTTAAATCTGTCAGCTGCGGGCTGTTGCAGGAGATCATCGCGCTATGCTGCTGCTCAAGCAGTGCTATAAGCTGCTGGTAATGCTGGTTATCCTGCTGTACCTCGCGCAGCAGGGCTTTAATGTGCTCGGTTTTAATAGCCATGGCGGTGGAAATCCATCATGGCCCGGGCCAGTTCATCGGTATCTATCTTAAAGGTTCCTGCCTCAATGGCTGCTTTGCAGGCGGTAACGTTTTGCGCGTCGACTTCCGGTGTTTCGCGCAGTAAACGCTGCGCCGCGAGCAGGGCGCTGCCGGGATTTTGTGACTGGCGCGGCGCGGCGGTCGGCTGTTCGGCCGCACTGGTCGCCTCGGATTCTTGTCGCGGGGCCTGGCGCGTGGGGACAGGCGCCAGCAGGCCGGTTATAATTTTCATCTTATGTTGATTTCTCTGCCTGATTTGAGCGGGTTATTGAATAAAAGCGACCTGAGCTGGCGAAAACTTAACTCATTTTTCATTAATTTTATCCGGCCACCAGCAGGCGCACGACGGCCGGGCCTTCAACGATGGCGGTCACCACGGTTTTACTGCTGAGATTGCGTACTTTAATCATATCGCCCTTGCGCCCTTTTCTCAGCGCCTCGCCAATCGTCCGTGCCTCTACGCCATCCTGTTCTGCCAGCATCAATACTCGTTGCCCGCGTTCAACCATCAGCGGCTGCTGTAAATGAGACGGTAGCAGCGGTTGCAGCTCCCGCACGCGTCTTTTTAGCGTCAGACCAATCGCATCGTCGGGTGAGGTTATCGCGCCGTCGCGCAGCATCGCAACGTTGCGCTTTTTCATTTCCACATCGCTGGCCTGCAGGCGTTGGCCGCGCATCAGCGTATGGCTGGCAACCAACACGGGGACATAGACATTGGGTTTTACCGTTACCGTTATCTCCCAGCGCCTGGCCCCCTCGCAGCGAATATCGTAGCGCAGGCGGGCGAGGATCAAGCGATCGCCTGCTGGTAATGAGGTCACCAGCGGTCGCGTGCAGGCGGCAAACTGACTTACTTCTCCGGGAATAAATACATTCAGCTTGCTGGTGACGTCCTGCCATTTTCGCTGTTTGGCTATGTGCTGAATGTCGGCGGTAGCGTTAGCCACTGCCTGGTTATAGACCTGCTTACGCGCGGTCATCGGGATTTTTTTTGCCTGAGGCGCCACGTTCGCTACGGAGGATATGCTGGCGCTCAGCAGAATAAAGAGCGTCAGCGGGCGGAAAAAAATCTTCCGCAATTGACGGGGTGATTTCATAAAAACCTCATTAATTCAATAAAATATGGCACGTTATTTGCTAGTTAATAACAGCCACTGCATTTTGGATTGAACAAATGAGGAGTCATGAGTGGGAATCAGTTTTGATAAAGCATTAGGTGTTCATCCTGCCGCACTGCAGCTTCGACTGTCGCGAGCTGAGCTGCTGTCGGCTAATCTGGCCAATGTCGACACCCCTAACTTCCAGGCAAAAGATATTGACTTTGCCGCTGAGATGCAACGTTTACAGGACGAAAATTTGTCAAACGTGGATCCTCAGGTGAAATATCGCGTTCCTTATCAGCCCTCGGCAGACGGCAATACGGTTGCTATAGCCGTTGAGCAGGCTGAGTTCGCAAAAAATGCATTGGATTATCAGGCCAGTATGGCGTTTCTCACCAGCAAGTTTGTCGGTCTTAAACAAGCGATTGAAGGGAAATAATCGTGTCTTTTAATAATATCTATCGCATTTCCGGTTCGGCGATGAATGCCCAGACTATCCGGCTGAACACCATCGCCAGTAATCTTGCCAACGCAGATACGCCGGCGGCCAGCGCGGCAGCGACTTACAAAGCGCTCAGCCCGGTATTTTCAGCAGTTTATAACAGCGGCAGCCAGGCAACCTCTGGCGCCAGAGTGCAGGTGTTGGACGTGGTGGAGAGCGGCGGCACGGTGCAGCGCTATGAGCCGGGAAACCCGCTGGCCGATGCCCGCGGTATGGTTTTTTATCCGGACATCAACAATGTGGAAGAAATGGCTGACATGATGTCCGCGTCACGCAGCTTTGAAACCAGCGTTGAGGTGCTCAACAGCGTAAAAAGCATGCAACAAAGCCTGCTCAGGCTGGGAGATATTTAATGAATATCAATCCTCTGGATAAGGGGGCCGCCCAGGCCGGCAGTGCTGACTCGCTGCCGATGAATAATGGCAAGGCGGCCGGCAACATGTTTCTCAAGCTGCTGGTGGCGCAGATTGAAAACCAGGATCCGACCAACCCGACTGATAGCGCGCAGTTTATTAACCAGTTCTCACAGATGTCTCAGATTGAGTCGATGAACAGAATGACCCGTGAAGTGAATAAAGTGGGGACACTGGTCGACAATATTCAGCTGCTGACATTGAGCTCTTTGGTTGGCAAGGAGGCCTACGTCGAGGGTAACAGGATAAACCTGCGGCAGAACAGCATCGTTAGTGGCCGTCTGCATCTGGCGCATGCGACCAGCAACCTGACGCTTCATATCAAAGATGCAGCAGGGCAGGAGACGCTTATGTCGCTGGGTGCGCAGGCGGCAGGTGACGTCAATTTTAAGATTGATGCGGCAAAGCTTGCCCTCAACACCGGTGAATACAGCTTGCGCACCACAACCGACGGCGGCGAGCAAAATATACCGCTGGAGCTGGCGGGCACCGTTAATAGCGTACGTATCGATCCGGATAGCCATCTTCCTGTACTGGCGCTTTCCGGCGTGGGCGACGTGCTTTATACCCGGCTACGTCAGTTCGGAAGCAGTAGCGCAGCCTGATTTATTTTAAGGGACTAATTTATGAGTTTTAGCATTGCAAATTCGGGCCTCAACGCATTATCCAGACAGTTGAGCGCAATCAGTAACAACATCGCGAACAGTGATACCGTCGGGTATAAATCGATGCGCGCTGAGTTTTCCTCTCTTTATGCCGGCAATCAGCCGCTGGGGGTTGGCGTTGAGCGCATTGCGCAGAGTATCAGCCAAAGCGGGAATCTGGTTGGCGCGTCTGGCGATCTTGATCTGGCGATCTCCGGCGGCGGTTTCTTTATTACCAAAGACAGCGCAGGTAACACCAGCTATACCCGCGCCGGCTATTTTCAACAGGATAATCAAGGATATCTGATAAATAATGCCGGCAAGCGCGTACAGGGCTACCCGGTTGACGCGAGCGGTCAACTCCAGACCGGGATGCTGGGCGATTTGATGATAGGCAGCGGCACTATTCCGGCTAAAGTGAGCGACAGCATGACGTTTATTGCCAACCTGAGCGCCGATATGCCAGCGCTGGATGACCGCCGCTTTGATCGCGGTGATAGCCAGACATATAACCATGTTTTCCGCACGCCGATTTACGATTCACTTGGCCGTCAGCACAGTCTTGAGCAGTATTTTGTCAAAACCGATGAGGGAAAATGGCAGGCGCACTATTTTATTGATGGTAATGCCACCGAACCGGCCAGCCAGTCGTTTACTTTCGACGTAAACGGCCTGATGACGCAACCCGACGGCAAGCTGCAGATCAAATACAGCCCCGCGGGGGCCGGAGCGCTAAGCATTGACGCCGATTATACTGGCACTACTCAATTTGCCAGCGATTTTAGCGTGACCGCCAATAACGCAAACGGCTATACCAGCGGCGAGAGAAACGGTCGACAGGTCGATGCTGATGGCAAGATCTACGCCACTTACAGCAACGGACAGCGTTTGCTGCAAGGGCAGCTGGTGCTGGCAAACTTTACCAATCCCGATGGTCTGGAATCGACCGATGGAACGGCGTGGACGATGACAAATCAGTCTGGTCAACCGCTGCTGGGAACGCCGCAGACTGGCAGCAACGGCAGTATTAAATCCTCAATGCTGGAGCAGTCAAACGTTGATATTACCAGCGAGCTGATGGGGCTGATGGCCGCACAGCGTAACTATCAGGCTAACACCAAAGTCATCTCGACTAACGATCAGATGATGACAGCGCTGTTCCAGGCGCTGTAATCATGGACCGCTTAATTTATACCGCAGTCAGCGGCGCCAACCGTAGCCTGATGCAGCAGCAAATTCACGCTAACAATTTGTCAAATGCCAATACCGATGGCTTTCGTGCCGATCTTGAGCGGGCAACCAGCGAGGTGATAAACGGCTACGGTTATCACAGTCGCGTTCAGGTTAGCAGCAGCAACGGCGGTATTGATCTGACGCCCGGCGTGTTGCAGGAGACCGGGCGCGATCTGGATGTCGCCATCAAGGGCAGCGGCCTTTTTGCCGTCCGCGACGCTGGCCGTGAAGCCTATACCCGCAGCGGTCATATTGAAGTTGATGACGCCGGTAATCTCACTATCAGGGGTAAACCGCTGCTTGGCATTGGCGGGCCGATTCAGCTGCCGCCGTTCACGCAAGTCTCCGTTGGCGTTGACGGCACCATTACTATTGTGCCGGACGATGGGGATGTGCAGGCGGCGTTCGACGTCGATCGCATCAAGCTGGTTGATATTCCGGCCGCCAGGCTGAGCAAAAATAACCAGGGCTTAATGGTGACCAATCGCGCCGTCAATCCAGCCAGTGAAGAGGTCCGGCTGACGGCGGGGCATCTGGAGGCCAGCAACGTTTCAGCCATTGACGAAATGGTGCAGACCATCGCGCTGAGCCGCCATTTTGAAACGCAGATCAAAATGATGAAGGTGGCGGATACGCTTGCCCAGGCGGGCAATCGACTGATTCGTGGAACTTGATATAAGGATATAACAGGATGAATCCCGCACTTTGGGTGAGTAAAACCGGTCTTGCGGCGCAGGACGCTAAGATGGCCGCCATTTCTAACAACCTCGCCAACGTTAACACCACCGGCTTTAAGCGCGATCGCGTGGCGTTTGAAGACCTCTACTATCAGACGCAGCGCGTGCCCGGCGCCATGCTCGATCAGAACAACGCCGCGCCTGGCGGTATTCAGTATGGCAGCGGCGATCTTGCCTATACGCGCAGCGGTAATTTCCGGGTAAATGCCGACGGCGTTCTGACAAACTCCCAAGGATTGCCGCTAATACCGCAGATAGAGCTGCCGGAAAACGTGCAAAAACTGACTATCGGCAGGGACGGTACCGTCTCTGCTACGGTTGGCGGCGAAGCTGAGCCGGTGGAGCTTGGGCAGCTTACGCTGGTCACTTTCGTCAATCCGGCAGGTCTTGAAGCGCTGGGCGACAATCTGTATCGCGAAACCACCGCCAGCGGGGAGGCCAACGAAGGCGTACCGGGAGAAGATGGCTTTGGCTCCTTATTACAGGGATCGCTGGAAGGCTCTAACGTGCAGGTGGTTGAGGAGATGGTCGATATGATCACCGTGCAGCGTGCCTATGAGATGAACGCCAAAATGGTTTCGGCGGCAGATGATATGTTGCGATTCCTCACCCAGCAGATGTAAATCTCAGGCGGAAGTAATGCTTCCGCCGGAAATCCGATGATGACTAAAACAGAAATCAAGCAGCTTATCGTCTGCATTTTACTCTCGTCTTGTGGGCTAACCGGCTGTGAAAGCCAGGCGTTGTTGGTGCAGAAAGATGACGCAGCCTTTGCCCCGCCTGAGTGGAACGTCGAACCGCGAAGAATGCCAAGTGGCGGCGGGGTGTATCAGTCCAATTACAGCTGGTCGTTAACTCAGGACCGGCGAGCCTATCGCGTTGGCGACATTCTGACGGTGCGTCTCAATGAGTCCACCCAGTCCAGCAAGCAGGCAAAAACTAATTTTGGCAAAAGAAACGACGTTGAACTGGGCGTGCCGGCGCTGTTTGGCAAGTCGGACAGCAATCTGGATAGCGTAATAAACGGCGACCGGGATTTCCGCGGCAATGCCAGTTCTATGCAGCAAAACATGCTGCGCGGCGCCATCACCATTTCGGTGTACAAAGTGCTGCCCAACGGCGTGCTGGCGGTGCGCGGCGAAAAATGGCTCACCCTCAACCAGGGCGATGAATATATGCGCGTTACCGGGCTGGTCAGCCCGGAGGATATTGCCAGCGATAACAGCGTCTCTTCGCAGCGTATTGCCAACGCCCGCATTTCATATGCAGGGCGTGGAGCATTAAGCGATTCCAACTCGGCGGGTTGGTTAACGCGCTTCTTTAACCATCCACTGTTTCCGTTTTGAGGGGAGATATTATGTCGAAAGGCTATTTATCGCGACTGTTGACCGCCCTGTTGCTGACGATCAGTCCCTGGCTTAACGCGGAGCCGCTCAGCAACCTGGTCGATATTCAGGGGGTCAGGGGTAACCAGCTGGTGGGTTACAGCCTGGTGGTTGGTCTTGATGGTACGGGCGATCGCAATCAGGTTAAGTTTACCAATCAGTCATTAAAAAACATGCTGCGCCAGTTTGGCGTTCAGCTACCACCGCGAATCGATCCTAAGGTAAAAAACGTGGCGGCGGTTACGCTCAGCGCAACGCTGCCGCCGATGTATGCACGTGGTCAGACTATTAACGTTACCGTGTCCTCGATTGGCGATGCGAAAAGCCTACGCGGGGGAACCCTGCTGCTGACGCAGCTACGCGGTGCCGACGGCGAAGTTTATGCGCTGGCGCAGGGAAACGTGGTCGTCGGCGGAATTCGCGCTGAGGGGGACAGCGGTTCCAGCGTAGTGATTAATACGCCAACCGTTGGCCTTATTCCAAACGGCGCCACCGTTGAGCGAGAAATCCCCAGCGATTTTCAGCAAAATCCGGCGGTCATGCTCAATCTCAAGCGGCCCAGTTTTAAAACCGCCAATACCATCGCCCAGCAGCTGAATAAACGCTTTGGTAGCCGGACGGCGCAAGCAAAAAGCGCGACCAACATTGAGGTCAGAGCACCGGTTTCTGCCTCTGAACGGGTTGCCTTTATGTCGATGCTGGAAGACGTGCAGATTACAGCCGATGCTCCGCCGCCACGGGTTGTTTTCAATGCCCGCACCGGCACTGTCGTAATTGGAGAAGGGGTTGTGGTTCATGCGGCTGCGGTTTCCCATGGCAATTTATCGGTCACTATTCGTGAACAGCCTGCTGTCAGCCAGCCAGGCGCGCTTAGCGGCGGCACTACTGCGGTAACGCCGCAGAGCGATATCAGCGTCGATCGCGGCAATGGACGGATGGTGGTGGTGCCTGGCGGTACGAGTCTGAGTAGTATTGTCAATACTATCAACAGCCTGGGAGCATCACCGGATGACACCATGGCGATTTTACAGGCGTTACATGCGGCCGGCGCTCTTGATGCCGAACTGATAGTGATATAGGGGCCTTCAGATGATTAATCCTTTGCATACTTCATTTGCAGCGCCCGACGTTGAGTTCGCGGGGCCGAAAACAGCGCGTAGCCTTGACGAGGCGGCGGAGCAGTTTGAAGCGATGTTTTTGCGCTCAATGCTAAAAGAGATGCGCAAAGCAAGCGATGTCATGAACAGTGAGAACGGCATGTTTAGCAGTCAGGAAGCGCGCAGGATGCGTGATTTTTTCGATGACGCGCTGGCGCAGCAGCTAGCCAGCCAGCGCAGCACCGGCATAGCGACTTTGCTTATCCATCAGCTTTCACCGCCGGAAAAATAATGCTGAAAATTAATTTTTGCCCGCCATGCGTCGCTATTTCTTAGCGGTAATAGCAGGATTTAAATTACAGGGAGACACACTGTGAGTTTAATCGATACCGGTTTTAGCGGCGTTCAGGCTGCGCGCAGCGGCCTGAACGCCGCGGCGATGAACCTCGCCAATATCATGACGCCGGGATACAGCCGCCAGCGGAGCGAACAGCAGTCGATTGGCCCGGTCGGTAACGATCGTTTAAATAGCGGCAGCGGCGTGGAGGTCATCGGCATTCGGCGGATGGCAGACCGCTATCGCACGGCGCAAGTTTGGAATAGCAATAGCGAAGCGCATTATTTCGATCAAACCCAGAGCTGGCTTACCGGTCTGGAGACCGTTATCAGCTCGCCAACCGGCGAACTGAGCGGCAGTCTCGATAACTTTTTCAACTCGCTGAATGCGGCCAGCACAAAGGCTGATAACCTGGCGCTGCGCCAGAATGTACTGGCGGAAGCGAAATCGCTGACACTGCGGTTTAATAACATGCAGCGTTTCCTGCAGGATCAGCTGAGCGATAGCAGCCAGCAGCAGCAGATGCTGGTACAGCGTATTAATCAGTACAGCGCCGGCATTGCTAAATTTAATCGCAGTATTTTCGGCGCCGAGGCGGCAGGGGGCAACGCGAACATTTTGCGTGACCAGCGTGACGAGCTGGTTAAATCGCTCAGCGGCCATATTGCCGTCCATGTCAATGAAAGCGACAACGGTGAATATCAAATTACGCTGGCCGACGGCCAGCCGCTGGTCAGCGGTGGCGAAGCTGGCAGCCTGGAGATCAAATCGGGCAATGGCGCCCAGCCTGAATTATGGCTGAATTTTTCCCGCAGCCAGCTGCGCGAAGATGCCTCCTGCGGCGGCGATCTTGGCGCGCTGTTTGACTACCAGCAGCAGACGCTGAAACCGTTCTACAACAGGTTGCAGGGAATGGCGCAAAATCTGGCCGATGCGTTTAATAAGCAGCAGGCGCAGGGATTCGATCTGAACGGAAATCGCGGAGAACCCTTGTTTGCATTTGATAAGAGCAATCAGCAAGGCATGCTGCAGCTAACGGACCTTTCGCGCGACGCGCTGGCCTTCTCTTCTGCTCGCCAGGAGATCGGTGATAATCGCAACCTGCTGGCGCTTATCGCCATCAAAAATCAGCAAATGGCTATTCCCGGGATGGGCAAGCTCAACCTGAGCAACGCCTGTGCGATGTTAGTTGACGAGATCGGAATGAAAAGCTCGCATAATCAGAGCGAGCAGCATGCGGCCCGGACACAGTTAAACCACGCTCAGCAGCAGCGTGACAGCATCAGCCAGGTGGATGATCAGGAGGAGAATTTAAGCCTGATCGCTTATATGCACGCTTATCAGAGCAACATGAAAGTTATCGCAACCGGCGATGAGTTGCTGAAAAGCGTGTTGGCATTGTTTTGACCGGGGGACTTATGCGATTTCCAAATCAGCTGCTTTTTAATACGCTGCAGCAGAGCTACGCTAGCCGCAACACGCACATGAATAAGCTGTTCAATCAGCTTGAGCAACACAAACGAATTCTGGTGCCTTCAGACGATCCCATCGCCAGTGCCCAGGTACTTTTGCTGCGGCGCGGTATCGCTGACGCCGATCGATACCAAAGTAATATCGATAATCTTTCCAGTCATCTTTCACAGCAGGAAATACAGGTTAGCGGCAGTAATGAGCAACTGCTGGCGATCCTTAATAGCCTGCGGGAAGCCAATAACAGCGCGTTAAGTTCCGCCGACATGAATGGTTATGCGGTATCAATTCGCGCCAACATTAGCGCTCTGGTAGGAATGGCGAATTCGAGTGATGAAAATGGCAGCTATTTTTTTAGCGGCACCCTGACAGATAAAGTGCCATTGGTCAGAGGCAGCGACGGTAAATGGCTGTTTCAGGGCAATCATAATAGCGCGGCGACGCCGGTCGGCAGTAGCAACAGCGTTGAGAATAGCGTCGACCTGGTCTCAGTGCTGGGAAGCGATGTATCGGTACTGAATAATCTGGAAGATTTGCTGAGTAAAATGGACGATCCTGCGCTGAACGCCAGCAGCTACCTGAGTGATATCAGCAGCATGATTGAGCAGGTGAACGGTGCCTTTAGCGATAGCGCCTCAATACTGACGGAGCTGGGAACCCGGCAGAATATACTGACGCAGATGGATGAAGCGCATGAGGATAATCTAACGATCAATCAGACCATGGTTGATGACCTTGAAGGACTTAACTATCCGGCCGCTCAGATGGAATTGCAAAAGTATATGATGGCGACGCAAATGTCGTTAAAAAACTTTGTCAGGATCCTTAACCTTTCACCCTTCGCGCAGGGGTAATACAAAGCGATGCAGATAGATAATCGTCATGTGTCACCCCGGGCAGGGGCGCCGCTAAATCAGACGAAAGCGGCAGAGCAGGCCGCGAAAGTTCAAAGCATAAGCCACGAAAAACACCGTCAGGATAGTGCTTTTCCCGACTCTCCGCGGATCTCCTCGCGGCCATTGCGATATGGCACGCAGCTCAATCAGCAGTTAACGCGCGTTCAGCAGGCCGATGATTATCTCAAGGCGGTTGAGAGCAGGGTGGTTGCCATACAGCACGCCTTGAGCCAGCGTAAAACGTCGGTGGTGATTGCCGATAAGATGCGGCAATTACAAAACCTGCTCACTGAGCGTGAAATGAAGTCCGGCGGCAGCATTGACCGCCAGCTAAAGGTTAATTTTGAACAGAATCCCCGGGTAAATTTCCGACTGCCGGATGGTGACGTGTTAGTAAACAATCCGCAGCGAGAAATGCTGACTTTTTCGCTGGCGGGAAATTCGCGGGAAATCAGCGCGGTCGAGCTGCCTGCCGGCGGCACGTCGCAGCAGGTAGTGCGTTTGCTCAATCGTACCCTCGGCAAGTGGGGGATCGCTGCCGGCACCAGCAGTATGGGGGCTGTGCAATTTCAGGTTGATGAAACTAAATGGTTGCGCATCAGCCAGCAGCTCAGCATTCAGGGGGGAGGCGGTCTTTATCCCGCGGAACAGTTTTCTCCTGTTAAACCCAGACCGGAGCCGTCATTAGAGGAGCTGCTTCAGCAGCCTTTATCAGCCAAACGGATGCTACCTGTCATGAAAAAAACGCTCAGTATGCTCAGCGTTCAACGTCAGGTTTTACAGGAGTCACAGCGAAAAGTTAAGACGCGGATTGAGAGTATGGCGACGTTCAATCCGCAGCTATCAGCATTAAGTTCGGCAAAGAGGCTGGCTGGCTGGCTCAGGGATGCCGATTTTCCTGCATTGAATCAGGCGCTGCTGGCTCAGGCCAGAGTGCCGGCAGCCAGGGTTCGAAACGTATTGAGCAGGGGCGGCTAATGGATGGGACGGTCGATGAGCGCTGCATTAGCCGCCCACGGCTGCCCTGTGGAAGGGACTGGTGGAAAAGCCGGCAACCGACAGTCAGTTTATTTACGTATTGCGTAACACCAGTCCTGCGGCGTGAGCATACCCGCATGGCGTCTGGCGGGTGGTTCATTGGATGACAGTTGTTTAGTCAGCGCATTATCTGTTGAAGGCATGCGGCTAAGCTTTTCATGGCGGCTGTCAACCGGCGCTGGCAAAAGACGCCAGAGGTTTATGCTATCCCAGCGGTTGTGGCTCAACGCTTCAGGTTTTGCCGTTTCTGAACATAGTGACCTGATGAGTACCGTACTTAGAATGAGCACTAATGCCAACTGTACTAAAAACAGTCGGTGCCAGAGCTTGTTTGAGCGAACTTTATCGGTAGTGATGTGTGAGCCGGAAAGGGCCACTGATGGGGTTAAACTGGTCGCCTCGCGATCGTTTGTCGCGGGTCCTGGCTGCGCGTTTAGAGTGGCATCGTTCGCTAATATTGCCTCGGTTCGGGCAGAATAATTCTGACAATAATCGGCTTCCAGCGTGTAGCCTTTTTTAGGGACCGTTCGAATAATAAGCTTTTGTTTACCGTTATCATCCAATGCAACGCGCAGCGCATGAACCGCGTTAGGTAAACTGTTGTTTCCAATTATTCGTTTTTCCCATACCTTAGCATTTAGCTCATCGCGCGATAATATTTTACCGGCATTCTCTGCCAGTACTTGTAATAATTTGAACTGATATTCGCCCAGTTTCCGCTGTTCATTGCTTTCCTGATGAATGAGTGACGAGCTATCGGTATCCAGTAACCAGCTATTAATAACGTATTGGGAGTTCATCTGTTTTCATCTTCCTGATTAACGATATCCTTTCCCGGCACTTCTTTCCAGGGCGTATAACTCCTTGACTTAACGTTCGGCTGTAATTTTTAACATACAGCGATACATCAAAATAGTTAATAATTTAAGCAAAGAGAACATGATATTTTTTCTTTACTCACTCATGCCATGAGTAGCATGGATTTTATATTTTTTTTCTGAAAAATTCAAAGATCTCAGATTTTCCTGGTTGAGCGACCGGACTCGTTACTAAATGCCTGCTAACGGATATCCGTTGCATGTTGTCGGGCGTGGACTGACTGAGGGTAAATTAAGTTACTTTATCTGCCGATTTGTCGACCTGCAGGGTAAGGCCGTATCCAGATAACTGTACGTCACTGCTGATTTTTTAAAAAAATGAAAAAAATCTCAGCAAAAATTTAAGAAATGATAAAGGACGGTCGTTTTTACCATTTTGTGTAAATGCACTTTTCCATTATTAAGAGAGAAACCGTATGCTTTCAATTTTCACTAATTCATCGGCTATGACCTCAACTAACGCGATGAATCGCGCTAATAATCTGTTGCAAACCGCAATGGAGCGTCTTGGTACCGGTAAGCGTATTAACTCCGCGGCAGATGATGCCGCCGGTCTACAGATCGCCACCCGCCTGCAGGGGCAGTCAAATGGTATGGCGGTTGCGCAGCAGAATATTGGTAAAGCTACCTCCATGCTGCAGACGGCAGAGGGTGCCTTTGACGAAGTTACCAATATACTTTATCGCATGAAGGATTTGGCGACTCAGGGCGCGGATGATACTAACAGCGATGACGATCGCAAATCCATTCAGTCTGAGTTTGGCGAGCTGAATAAAGAGCTCAAAAACATTATGAATAACACCTCTTATGGTTCTGAAAAGCTGCTGGCAAGCGGCGCTGCTGATGATAAAGACTCTGGAGGTGGCAAACCCTCAGGCGGTGGCGATACGCCTGCAACAGCAAATGGCGGCAAGTTGACTACAACCCTGCACTTTCAGATCGGCGCCGGTAAGGATGAAGTTCTCAATCTGGACGTCAGCAAGCAGCTTTCCTCTGTGACTGCGGCGCTCGACGGTCTGGGGGCGGAAGATGGGGTGACCACCGGCAAAAATGCCAACAATATGATTGGGCAAGTTAGCGATGCGCTGAATCAGGTTAGTGAGATTCGTTCCAGTCTTGGCGCCAACATCAACCGCCTGGGCCATACGTCAAATAACCTTGCTAACATGAAAGATAATACCGATAACAGCCTCGGTGTTATTCGCGACACGGATTATGCTGCGGAGTCATCACAAATGACCCGCCAGCAGATGCTGGCACAAAGCAGCCAGATGATGCTGAAGCAGGCAAATAGCATGAGCGGCATGGTAATGAGCTTCCTCGGTTAATATGTGAAAAATACACCGCCTTAAATGGCGGTGTTTCTCTGAATACATTCTCTTTTATAGAAAATATATTTAGCGACGGGAGTTAGAAAACTTAATCACAAAGGGTGTTTTTACCGCCTGTTAATAAAAGATGTATATCATGATTTCGATTTTTACTAATACATCAGCAATGAAGTCGGCAAATGCTTTGAGCCGTGCCAATCAAGTGCTGCAGAGCGCGATGGAACGTCTGGGTACCGGCAAGCGCATTAATTCAGCTGCGGACGATGCTGCCGGGCTACAAATCGCCACTCGCCTGCAAAGCCAGTCAAGCGGCATGGCGGTCGCGCAGCAGAATATTGGCAAAGCCAGCTCCATGCTGCAAACCGCGGAGGGCGCTTTTAACGAAATTACAAATATTCTTTATCGCATGAAGGACCTGGCGACTCAGGGCGCAGACGATACCAACAGTTCAGACGATCGTAAATCACTGCAGTCAGAATTTAATGCGCTGAATAAAGAGCTGGCTAATATCTTCAGTAATACCTCGTATGGCGAAGAAAAGTTATTCGGCGCCACGTTCAATGCGGCGGTAAATAAACCCGATTCTGCGGTGATAAATAAATCCGCCGCTGCGGAAATAAATCTCCGGCCAGCAGCTGCCCCAAAAGTGAATCCTGCGGCAGCTCATACCGGCAGCTTTACGCCGGAATATATGTCGTATTCAGCTTATGGTGGCGGTCCTGTGACAATGACCGGTCATGCTGCGGATGGTTCGCCAGTAAGAAAGATATTTTATATGGATGATCCCGACTTCACCAGGGCGTTTACATATTTTGCTGATAATAATATGGCTCTGCTTAACGGCGATCGCATCCCTCCCTTTATATTAGAAGATGTAACGGAAAAACCAGCGGTAACAGAACCAGTAGCAACGCCTGAGGTAGAATCAGAGCCTGAGGTAGAACCTGCTGCGGCCCCTGCTTCAGTGATTAAATCCGCCGTCGATGGCAAGCTGGCGTCCGTTCTGCATTTTCAGATAGGCGCAGGAAAAGATGAAGTGATGGAGCTGGATCTCAGCGGACAGCTCAGGAACGTTAGCGGCGCGCTGGGCGACCTGTAGAGCGCCGGTCATGACTTGTCCGACGGCGCCAGCGCAAATGACATGATTGGGCGGGTTAGCCATGCGCTTGATTCGGTCGGCGCGATCCGCTCCAGCCTTGGCGCCGGTATTAACCGCCTGGGGCATACAATGAACAACCTTGCCAACATGAAAGACAATACTGATAACAGCATTGGCGTTATTCGCGATACGGACTATGCCGTGGAATCATCGCAAATGATGCGCCAGCAAATGCTGGCGCAAAGCAGCCAGATGATGCTGAAGCAGGCTGGCAGTATGAGTAATATGATTCTGGGATTTTTAAATAATTAAGTTAGTCATCATCGGTTAAAACTCCGCGTCACTTAACGTAAAACTTTTGTCGGACACTTTGTTATCTGGCGGTATTTTTGTTTCCGTCACCGGAAGATTCTTTTCCGCTTTTGTCCGCTACTCAAAGTGGGTCATCGCGCATTTGCTTGAAAGTTAAGTTTTAAAATAATTGGCATCTTTTTTGCTTTATTTATAAAAGCGATCGCGGGAAATAGCGCAATCAGGAGAGTGAAATGGACTTAGCAATGGATCCTGCTCAGTGGGCCAAACAGTTAGCGGATAACAGTGTTTATCGTATGCAATCCCGACTGGATGCACAGCAGAAGTCAGTTCAGGAACAGCGAAAAGCCTTAAACAGCCTGAAAAGCGCATTAAGCGGTTTTCGTAGCAGCCTGCGCAAGTTTAATACTTCTCAGGGCATTATCAAGAATAGCGCAACGGCGAATCATGATGGCTACGTCAGCCTGAAAGCCAGCGCCAGCGCCAGCAAAGGGTTATATCAATTCAGCGTTGGCGAGACCGCAGCGGCCGAGCAGGTTTCCTATGCCGGTCTGACTGATGAAGACATAGATAACGCCAGCGGTAAACTGACGCTCGGGGTTAATGGTGAAACCTTAGACATTGCACTTGATGATGTTAGTAGCCTGGCTGACCTGCGCGATGCAATTAATAAAGACGGTGACAATCCGGGCGTTATTGCTTCGCTAATGAAGATCAACGGTAAAGTTGAACTGCTGCTGAGCAGCGAAAAAACCGGCCTTAGCAATAAATTCAGCGTCTCTGCTGCGGATGCCAATTTAAACGCGCGGTTGAGCAATGGCATTAATATTAGCTATGCGCGTGATGCGGTCATTCGCATTGGCGGTGACGGAAGCGCAGGTTCAGGGCGTGAAATAACCAGCACCAGCAATAGTTTTAAAGATCTGATCCCCGGCGTAGAAATAAATATCTTACAAAAAACGGGCGATCGGCCTCTGATAATTAATGTGGAAACCGATGAAGACGGCAGTAAACAACAGCTGCAGGAATTCGTTGATGCTTATAACAGCCTCAAATCTGAACTGGATACACTGACTAAAAGCGGTGACGAACACGGCGGCCGCGGACCTCTGGCCGGCGATGCGGGTATTCGCGTTTTGCAACAGCAGCTTAATAGTGAGTTACGCCGCAGCTTCGGCGGTTTTTTATTAAGTGATTACGGCATTGAAGCGGATAAAAAAGGGCAGTTAGTTTTGCATCGGGAGCGGATGGAAAAAGGGTTGAGGACTAACCCGGGCGCCTTAAATAACCTGTTCGCCGGCAGGGGTGGGCTGGTAAAAACCATGGAAAAAAGCCTCGACAGCCTGCTCAATCTCACCAGCGGATCGATTAAAACCCGAAATGAAGCACTCGATCGGCAGGACAAAATGCTGTCGCAGAAAGCCGGACAAATTTCGACGCGTTACGAAAATGCTTACAACCGCTATCTGCGTGAGTTCACTCGTATTCAGGCGGCAATGCAGCAAATGCAGCAAACCATGACGCAGTTTTTTTAACAGGGAAGGATGATGTACGGAAATCTGAATGAATTCGATGGCTACGGTGACGCGGATTTAGCAATACGTACCGCAGCGGCCAGTCCGCATCAGCTGGTCCTGATGTTATTCAGCGGGTTAATGGATGAGCTGATACGGGTAAAAGGCCATATCGAGACCCGGCGCTATGAGCGAAAAGCCGACAGCATTTCTAAATGCATTGATATTCTCAATGCGCTAACCAGTGCGCTCGATTACCAACAGGGGGGCGATCTTGCACAACAGCTGGCGGCGCTTTATGACTACTGCGTTTATCGTTTGTATGACGCTAGCAACGAGCTATCGGTGGTAAAAATCGAAGAGGTCGAAGCAATCCTCGCTGAGATTCGTTCGGGTTGGGAAGGAATGCAGTCATGATGCGCGAGGAAGCTTTAATGCTGAATAATGCGCTGCATGAGGCCTGCCAGAGTGAGGACTGGCTGCAGGTTCAATCGCTGGACCGGGATATTAGCAACCTGCTACAGCGCCTGCGCTCAGCGCCGCCAGAAACTATTGATATGCAAGCGTTGCGCGTGTTACAGCAGGGCCACTACCAAGTTATTCAGCAATCTCAACGGCGACTGGAAACACTTCGCCAGACGCTGCAACGGTACCATTCTTCGCGGGAAGGCTTGCAGGCTTATGACCTGTTTTCTTCGACGCAGGGGGAATAGGCTGTGATGATAATCTCCAGCCTGGTGTCGCAATCATTGCGGCAAACCAGCCGCGAAGCCTTATCCGTGCCGCCGGCCTCGCCCGCATTGATGATAACGTCTCCCACAACTGCCTTTTCACCTGTTTTACCGTTTGCTTTGGTAGATTCTTCGTCGAACGGGAGCCTGAAGGTAAACAATGAACGGCATCCGGACAATGCTGATGCCGGTTCAGACGAGGTTTTGGTCGACCCTGCAGCCCTGCTGGCGCTGCTGCTGCCGGGCGTGGCGTTGCCAGCGACAAATGAGGTTAACGCCGCTTGTGCAGCCGGCGAGGCCCACAGTGGCGAATCTGCAGCGGCGATGGCGGACGGCAGATTGCCGAATGACGATGGCGATTTAACGGCCAGCATCGCAGCGGATGACGCCCTGAAGGCCCATTCTGCAGCGGCAATGGCGGACGGCAGATTGCCGAATGATGATGGTGATTTAACGGCCAGCGTCGCAGCGTCATGGGGTAATACCGATAATACCGATAGCAGCCGCAGCGCAGCGGATGACGCCCTGAAGGCCCATTCCGTAGCGGCGTGGCCTGACGACCACCCGCAACAGGATAGCGACAAGCCAACCACTGGCGACGAAGTATCAGTCAGCCATAGTGCATCGGTGATTGATTCTGCGTCTGTCAGGCCACTCCCCGCTGCGGATGCTGCTCTGCATGCTGAATCTTTTTTACCGCAGAGTCAGGAACGCGCAAATCCGCTCATTGCTAACCATTCAGCATCGGTAAGCTTCCCCCGGCCAGCCGCCTCATCAGACAGGTTTGTTTCGCCGCAGTCCATACTGGCGCCGGCAGTGGCTACCGCTACCGCGGTGAATTCTGCTGTGCTAAGCAGCGAAAAGCAGAACAGCCCGATCGGCGATACCGACCTTCATACCTTCAATCGGCAGCCGGGAGAACCGGCAATGACGCTGGCATTTAGCGCGCCGGAGAAATCCGTTCAGGCGCAGTCCGCCATTACCTCAATGCTCCATCAATCCGCGATAAATAACCCGACGCAGCTGGCGCCCACGGGGGCGGTTATCAATCAGGCGGCCATTCACATTAGCGAGCAAAAAATCCAGCTACAGCCCATGCTCCAGTCTGCCCTGAACGCTGATGGCGCCCGCACCTTGCAACAGACGCTGGGTGAGCGCCTGCAAATGCAAATTGATGGTCAGATGCAAAAGGCGACTATCCGTTTGGATCCCCCCGAGCTGGGTAAGCTTGATATTTCGTTGCACTACACCACAGGCAAGCTGCAGGTGCAGATCCACGCGGCTCAGCCGGAAGTGTGGCGCGCATTGAATCAGGCGGCGCCTGAATTACGTGCGACGCTGAGTGACAATAATCAGCTGCAGGTCAATGTACAGGTTTCACAACAGGGCGGTAAAGGCCGGGAGCGTTATCATCAGCAGCATGAGGAGGAGAATATCTTCGCCAACGACGGGCGAAGCGTAACGTCACCTGAGCGTGATGATCGCTCGGTTATAACCCGGGTATGACCGATGATATTAAGAGCTATGAGCCGCAAATATAATGAGTGCGTTTAGCGAAATTTCCGTGCTGACGCCGGAAGAAGAGGGGCGCTATCTGCAGCAGTGGCTGCCGCTGGTAAAGCAAATCGTCCGCCAGTTCTCCGCTCAGGCGGATGCCGTCATCGGACGTGAAGATCTGGAACAGGTAGCGCTGCTCGGTCTGCTGGAGTCAATACGGCGTTATGGTCACCCGGATGAATGTTTTGCGGCCTATTGTCGCCAGCGGATCCGTGGGGCAGTGCTTGATCAACTGCGCCAGCATGACTGGCGACCACGCAGGCTGCGCCAGAAAAGTCACCGGATGAATGATGCCGTGCGGGAACTCGCGCGTTCGCTTGGCCGTGAACCGAATGAAGAGGATATTCGCCTTCATCTGGCTATCGATGCAGAAGACGTTCAGCAATATTTTCTGCTAAAGAATGCGGCGGCAATGGAAAGCCTTGACGTTCTGTTGGATCGGGGAGAGTCCGGCGACTTGCTAACCGGAAGAGATCTGAACGATCAGATGACTACGCAGCGCACGCTGCAAAAGGCTCTGGCGGCGCTGGAGCCGCGCGAACAGCTTATTTTAAGTCTCTATTATCAGCAGGATATGAGCCTGAAAGACATTGCCCAGGTACTGGAGCTTACTGAGGCGCGGGTTTGTCAACTTAATAAAAAAATTGCTGACAAAATTAAGTTATTTTTTGAGTAAGGGAATATGCAAAAACTGTTTGGATTCATCATCGTTCTGGTCGGTGTTGTGGGAGGTTTTTTATTGTCAGGCGGCGTACTTAATGCATTCTGGCAGCCTGGGGAACTCACGATTATTATCGGCGCGTGGATTGGCGCGATGGTTATTGCTAATCCGCGCAGCATATTAAAAGAAATGATGCGCCAGATGCGCGGCGTGCTGAAGAAAAACATGTACACCAAGGCCTTTCAACAGCAGCTTTTGATGTTGCTTTATGAATTACTGGAACTGGTACAGGCCGGTGGCCTCAAAGCGCTGGATGAACATATTGAAGTGCCCGCCAGCAGCCAACTGTTTCAAAAATATCCGCTGATCCTCGCAGACAAAGGCTTAATTACTTTTATCTCCGATAATTTTCGTCTGATGGCAATGGGCAGAATTAACGAGCACGAGCTGGAAAACATCCTTGAGCAGGAACTGGGGGCGGTAGAAGAGGAGATGATGCTGCCTGCGCGTTCGCTGTCGCGAACCGCAGAGGCGATGCCGGGCTTTGGGATTTGTGCTGCGGTTCTGGGCATCATCATCACTATGCAATCTATTGACGGTGATATTGCGCAGATCGGCGTTAAGGTTGCTGCTGCGCTGGTTGGCACTTTTCTCGGCGTTTTTCTTTGCTATTGCCTGATGGATCCCATGGCAAACGCCATGGAGCAGTTGACAAAAAGGCAGCTGGCGGTACTTGAGTGCGTGCGCACCGTTTTGGTTAATCAGGTTGCCGGAAAACCTACGCTGCTGGCTGTAGACGCCGGGCGTAAAATGCTACCGCTGGATAGCAAGCCCACCTTTGCCGCGCTTGACGGCTGGGTCAACCAGCTGCTGGAGAGCGAGTAATGTCGAAACATTCTGCTTCAACCACCATCATCCGACGCAGCGGGAGAAAAGCCGCACACAGCGCACATCGGGGCGGCTGGAAGGTGGCGTTTGCCGATTTTACGCTGGCGATGATGGCGCTGTTTATGGTGTTGTGGATTGTCGCAACGGTAAGCGAAGAGGGGCGCCATGCGATTGCTGCTGAACTACAAGGGGAGGGCGCTACCGCGCTAAGCAGTCGCTCTTTTAATCCGCTGCATATGCACGGCGAGCCGGGCGATATGAGCACCCGCGATCTCAGTGCCAACTTTTCGCCGGCGGTGACGGCAAAAAGCGTCTCACTGACGTTGGAAGCAATTAAAATATTCAAAATGAGCGGCGAGAGCCGTGAAAACGATGCCAGCAAGCGGATGGCCAATAATTCGGTTACTGTTTTTAACCACAGCAACAATGAACTGATTGATTTGCAGAATAAAGTGAGCGCTATTCTGCAAAGCTCCGATGCTCAGGGTAACGTGACGCTTGAGAGCTTGCCGCAGGGGTTACGTATTTTAATTCAGGATAGTAGCCAGCGCATGATGTTTCCCAGAGGCAGCGCCGTAATGACGCCTTTTTTTCAGCGCTTGCTGACAGAATTAGCGCCGGTCTTTAACCGCCTGGAAAACCATATTTTAATTAGCGGGCATACCGACGCGGCGCAGTACAACGACAATGCCGCCTATGATAACTGGAACCTTTCCACCGATCGGGCACTGGCGGCGCAGCGGGTACTGAAACAGGCCGGGTTAGCTAATGGTCAAATCATTCAAGTAAGTGGGATGGCCGATAGTATGCTATTAGATAATGATAACCCTCAGGCGGACCTGAACCGGCGTATTGAAATAATGGTGCTAACGAAAAAGGCATCAGATTCCCTTTATGATCTTTTGGGACATAACGGGCAAAAAGTAGTGCAGGCGGCGGCCAGCAAGCTTAAATAGCCTGATGCACAATCCGCGCCCTATGCCAGATACTCTGGCTACGTCAGGTTTTAATCCGTCAAGAGTGAGTCAGCTCTTAGCGGTATAACAGAAATTTGATCTCCTTCGCAAAATGTAAATTCCTCATTGTTCACGGATGTTCGTCAGGTGATGTTACCGTTAACATGTTACGCGTAACGGTAATAATGCTGTCTACACTTCAACCACCCGAACCGAGTTTCCCGGTACTGATGCCGGGCGTAAACAAAATGGGGGCTGAATGCCACTAACCCATTGCGGAGAGTAAATTATGCCATTAGTTATTGTTGCGATTGGCGTTGCGCTATTGCTGATTCTGATGATCCGATTCAAGCTAAATGGCTTTATTGCCTTAATTCTGGTCGCGCTTGCGGTAGGAATTATGCAAGGAATGCCGGTCAACAAAGTTATCGAATCGATTAAAAACGGCGTTGGCAGTACCCTGGGCAGCCTGGCTCTGATTATGGGATTTGGCGCCATGTTGGGCAAACTGCTGGCAGATTGCGGCGGCGCGCAGCGCATAGCGACGACGCTTATCAATAAGTTTGGTCAGCGTTGGATCCAGTGGGCGGTGGTGCTGACCGGGTTTACCGTTGGTTTTGCCCTGTTTTATGAAGTGGGCTTTGTGCTGATGCTACCGCTGGTGCTGACTATTGCTGCGACCGCCAGGGTGCCTTTGCTGTATGTCGGCGTGCCGATGGCCGCGGCCCTTTCCGTAACGCATGGTTTCCTGCCCCCCCATCCAGGACCAACGGCGATTGCTACGCTGTTCCATGCCGACATGGGTAAAACGCTGCTCTATGGCACGCTGCTTGGTATTCCGACGGTGATTCTCGCCGGTCCGGTATACACCCGATTTTTGAAAAGTATCGACAAGCCTATTCCGGAAGGTTTGTACAATTCAAAAAAATTCACCGAGGAAGAGATGCCCGGTTTTGGTGTCAGCGTCGGGACCGCGTTGGTTCCTGTTATCCTGATGGCGCTGCGCGCAATTGCGGAAATGATTCTGCCGAAAGGGCATCCGTTTCTGGCCTATGCGGAGTTTTTCGGCGACCCCATCATGGCGACATTGATTGCGGTGCTGATAGCTATTTTTACCTTCGGCTTAAACCGTGGCCGGACGATGGACCAGGTGACCGACACCCTGGTGGATTCAATTAAAATCATCGCTATGATGCTGCTGATTATTGGCGGCGGCGGCGCTTTCAAACAAGTGCTGGTTGATAGCGGACTGGATAAATATATCGCCGGACTGATGGAAGGTAGCAACGTTTCACCGTTGCTTATGGCCTGGTCAATTGCCGCCGCGCTGCGTATTGCGTTGGGATCGGCAACGGTTGCAGCGATTACCGCCGGTGGCATAGTCGCGCCTCTGATCGCATCAAGCGGTGCCAGCCCGGAGCTGATGGTGATAGCAGTCGGTTCTGGCAGCGTGATTTTCTCGCACGTAAACGATCCCGGGTTCTGGCTGTTTAAAGAGTATTTCAATCTCAGTATTGGTGAAACGATGCGCTCCTGGTCAGGGCTGGAAACGGTCATTGCGCTCTGTGGTCTGGTTGGCACTCTGTTACTGCAATATGTAGTTTAATCTGAAGCGCGTGCGGGGCTGCCTGCACGCGCGTTTATATCGGTATCGTTTTCTGCCTCACCACCTCCCGTCCGACGTTTCACCTCCTGGCTTAAAAAAGTTCTCTGCTCTCCCTGTAAAAAGCGTCAGTTGCTGCCGATAACTGATAGCGATAAGTAGAAAATTATATTTCCGTTTCTTTTTCCTGTTTCTGATTTGACGATAATTTGGGGATAGCACGCAGTATGGAAAGTGAGCAGAAAAGTGATGACCAGAAAGACTCGGGGAGCGAAAAGCAGATCCCTGAGCTGGTGATGAAAAGCATTCCACATGAAATACTGGCGCTCGGTCTCAGGCTGACGGACACTAAATATCAAATAGACCTGCTGGGTAAGGCGGGGTGGGGCAATCTGACGGCTAATCTGCACGGACTTGAAACCAGTGGCGAATGGGACGGTCCGGATGATGCGCTTACCTTCTTCAGTAAAATTTTTCCGTTTGCTCCGCTGCCCGGCAACAGTGAGTCGATGGGTTTTTTTCAGGTACCGACCGAACGGGTAATTGGCCGCAGCTGGCGTTGGTGGCCTGAACATCTCAATCATAACAGTGAAGCAAAGCTGCGCGAACATCTGGCTGGCCCCCATGCCGCAGATACCACCTCCTATTATTTTATTCCCGAACTGGCGGTGGTACTGGCGGCTGAAGGGCAAAATCGGGTTAGTTACTGCCGGGAAAGGCATATACCGTTCATCACGGCCCGGGTTACGATGCTGAATTACCCTCCTGCTGACCGCATGCGTATTTATCACGTTTCGCGCGGCAGCGTCCGCCAGAGTTGGGTGGTGCTGCACGATCGCTATTTACAGCCGCTACAGTGGCCGCGCATCACGCTGCCAGCGCTGGCTATTTACGGCGTACATAATCACCACTGGCCAGCGCATTTTCCTTCAGTGATGCAAATTTTTGAAGAGCTTTACCATCCGCAGCAGCAGGAAAACTTTGTTTTGCCCTGTCTCGATCTTAACGCTATCGGCGAGAAAATAGCCAAAAAAGAGGCCGAAGCGCGACAGGCAATCCTGCCAGTCAGCATGGCGCTGACCGATATGCAGGTAGCCAATATCTGGCCGATCAGCCTTACCACCCTGTTTATTTTTATGGTTTCATTGCTAATGGCCGGTATGACCCTTGGTAACGGCCTGCCAGGCAAAATCAGTCTTGTTGCCGCCGGCGCTTCCGCCAGCATTCTATTATTCCTTATGACGCCCATTTTGATGGTCAGCAAGCGTCTGCGCAGAGAGGCTATCGACCCGCCGCAGTTTGAAGAAGAAGCCGTCGAGTCCACGACCGGGGCGCCTGACTAATTTACTGGCGTGATTGTGTTTACTTGCGTGATTGTGCGATGGCTGTTGGTGGTGATGCGCGTTAGCGGCAACAAAATCAGGTCAGGGAGCGATTCCCTGACCTGATTTTGCCTTAATGCGGTTGTTCAAAGCCTGCTTTTACCATCTGGTCGCGCAGCGCATTAGCAATTTGCCGGTTGCCCCCCGTGACCGGATAGATAACGTTATTGATGACGTCGTCGAGATAATGTTCTTCGAACTCCTGCATCGTCAGCTGCGAACCGCCCTCATCATTGATGGCGATTGAGCCATGAATATGACCATTTTTTGCTTCCTTAGCCTTGAGGCTGTAACGCCCCATGCTGGTATTGATTGTGCTCATATCCTCTCCTTTGATCCAAACGTTAAGAGACATACAGCCAGTGAGTAATACCTGAATAAAGTTTAGTCCTGTCAGGCGTTAATGCTTAAGAATTATCCAAATATCAGCCGGGGACGTGATCTTAATCGGTATATGAGGCGTAACCTATTGAACTACAGTGACCGGGTTACCATGGCTGTAATAAGGCGTTCGGCTCGATTGCAGCAGATATCTGGCACCCTGCGACAAGATCAATGTTAAGCGCTGATAGCGTCTGGCGCCGGTAGCTGGCAACGCTATAAGCCATTACTGCAAAATTATTATCTTTTCCTATACTTGTGCTGCGGCTGGCATTAAAGCGTAAAGCCGCCTGAAACTTTTAATTGGACAGGAGAGGTGAGGGAAGCAATGAAAATTATACTCTGGATTATCGCCATTATTTTTATCGTGGGCTTATTGACCATCACTGGCGTGTTTAAACTATTGTTCTGATTTCATTTCGCTAAAAGCGGCTCCGTTCACTCTCTCACCCCGACCGGGGCCGCTTGTCTGATTGACGCCGGGTTCCAGCCAGGGATCAAGACCCCAGTCCTGCGCTTTTAAAGGCTTACCGCAACGTGCGCAAATGGCGCCGTGGCGATATCCGCGATGCGGTTCACTAATAAAAACTAACTGGCTGCTTCCACAGCGGCGGCAAGATAATTTCATCCTGAAACGACATCCTGATGCAAACACTAAGAACTATCCTATCAAACAAATTATACATACTTAAATGTTATTTAATAATAACGGATGGTTTTTTTTGCTGTTGTTATTATTTTCAATAAGTTAGTGTGTTTTTACAATTCGCGCCGCTCATCAATGTACGGGTGTATCATTATGATGAACAGGGTTTTTACTGCGGTATATCCTTAACGACGGCGTATAAAGTGGGCTGGAACAGTTGTTGCGCCTACGTAAGTTAATTGCATTTAGCGTTTGTTTAGCTTAATCGTGGCAGGGTACGATTTTAAGCAACTTAGTTGTGTTAATTTAACTTAAAGTCAAAGATTAAATTATTCTATTGTGAAACGTTATATTATTGCATTTTCGCTGATTATTGCATCAGGGGCGTTATTTTCCACCGGCGCCAATGCTGAGCAGACTGGTCAGGTTACTCTAAAGAGTCTCTGGTCTGACTTTAGTGATAGCGTCAGTCAAACCTGGCATCATCCACAGCATTATGACTTCTACCTCCCGGCGATAACCTGGCATAATCGGTTAACCTACGACCGGGCGCATATCGACAGATATAATGAGCGGCCTTGGGGAGCGGGCGGCGGCATTTCCCGGTTTGATCGCAGCGGTAACTGGAACGGTATTTATTTTATGGCGTTCAAAGATTCGTTTAATTACTGGGAACCTATCGGCGGCTACGGCTGGGAAAAAATCTGGCGCCCGCTTCCGGATGATAATTTCAGACTTGGTGCCGGCTACACGGCTGGCGTGACGATGCGCAACAACTGGAACTACATACCTATTCCGGTTATTCTCCCTCTGTTTTCCGTGGGTTATGGCCCGGCTACTTTTCAGATGACTTATATTCCTGGCACTTATAATAACGGTAATGTATATTTTGCCTGGTTGCGTTGGCAGTTCTGAACGACAAGATGGCAGTTAATGCGTGGTTAAAGCGAAAAATACAATATTTATCACTTTTTCGCGATCCTTAACTGGACAAAAGCCGGCTGACTTGCTGTACTAGTAGGTGACACAAGTGAGTGTCTATTTTTCAAGTAAAGGTAATATTGATGTCCAAGATTAAAGGTAGCGTTAAGTGGTTTAATGAGTCCAAAGGATTTGGTTTCATTACCCCGGAAGATGGTAGCAAAGACGTATTCGTACACTTCTCTGCCATCCAGAGCAACGGTTTCAAAACTCTGGCTGAAGGTCAGCGCGTAGAGTTCGAAATCACCAACGGCGCCAAAGGCCCTTCTGCTGCTAACGTTACCGCTCTGTAAGTTATCAGTCAGATTCCGAAAACCCGCCTCCGGCGGGTTTTTTTATGCCCGCAGTTTGTGTCAATGTCATCTTTGACACAGGTAGTGACACCACGTCTGCAAGCGAACGGTTGAAACAGGAGGCGCTATGATTATCCGATCGGCAACCACCGGGGACTGCTTCGCGCTCAGCGCGCTGCTGGCTGAACTTGGTTATCCGGATAATGAACGTTTTATTGAAGCACGCGTACAGCAGCTAATTGACCATCCCGATGAACGCCTGCTGATTGCTGCAGATGGCAATAACGTGCTGGGATTTCTCTCACTGCATTTTATTCCCCAGCTAGCGCTGGCGGGCGACTTCGCCAGGGTGAGCTATTTCTGCGTTGCGGATGGGCAGCGCAGTAAAGGCGCAGGCCACCAACTGATTAATGCCGCGCAGGAGATGGCGCGTGAGCGCGGCTGTGACCGCATGGAGCTACACTGCCACGAGCGGCGCACTAAAGCGCTCGGCTTCTACGCTCGCGAAGGCTACCGCGAATCCTCAAAATATCTGATCAAATATCTGACTTAGCACCGGCAGCCAAATCCATTCCGGTAGCGAGAACCAGCGCGTCGGCTATCGATGCAATCTGCTGGGGAGGAATAAGCGACGTGCTTACGCGAATAAACTGGCTGCCTGCACTGCGGCAGCGTTCACCCGGTAAGGCGGCGATCCCTCTGGCTGCCAGCGTTATCATAGCGAATTGTTCTGATGCAACCGGAATGCAAACGCTCAGTCCGTCGCGCTGCGGCAGGTGCAATCCACGGCGGGCCAGCGCCTCAATCAGTAACTGCCTGCGCTGAGCGTAGGTTTTACGCGCCAGCTGAAGCTGCTGCTGCGTGGCCGGATCGTGCAGCATCCAGGCTACGGCCTCTTGCAGTATGCGGCTCGTCCAGCTGGCACCAAACTGGCGCCAGGACTGAATGCGTTTAAGCAGGGAAGCCGGGCCGGAGATAACGGCCAGACGCAGGTCCGGACCGTAAGCTTTCGAGTAGGAACGGACATACAGGGTACGCTCGGGATAATAACGACCCAGGCTCCAGACCGCGTGACACGAAAGCTCGCCGATACCGTCATCCTCGACGATCAATATGGATGAATGTATCAGCGCCTGAGAAAGCGCTGCGCTGCGTGCTTTGCTGACCGTATTTCCGGTAGCTGAATGGGTACGCGGCTGGTGAATAAACATCACTGGCTTTTTGTTCAGCAGCAGCCTGAGCGCATCGGGCTGCGGACCTTCCTCATCGCACGGCAGCGGTAAAATTTCAGCGCCAGCGTTGTCCAGCATATCCAGCAGGCGTGTGGCGGTTGGATCTTCAATTATCACCCGATCTCCGGGGGATAGCAGCGTCTGCACAATCAAATTCATGGCTTCAAAGCCGCCATTGGTCGCCATAAAGCTCCCGGAGTCAACCGGCCAGCCGGGCTTAATCGCTTCCAGCAGCGGCGGGGCGATCGGCTCACGTCGGTAGCTATTCAGCGCCGGTGACTTTGCCCCTTTCAGCAGTGCCTCGCTCAGGTCCGGCAGCAGTGCTGGATCGGGGACGGCCATCGCAAGATTGGCCTTAACGTTATCGCCATAGTTACCAATGGTTTCGAATCTGACCGGTCCTGGCGTTACGTTGTTGCCGCAAACCCAGACGCCGCCTCTTCCTTTGCCGGCAATCACTTTTTGCCGTTTCAACTGACTCCATGCGGCGGAGACGGTAGCCGGACTGACGCCCAGCTTTTCTGCCAGCGTGCGCACTGCGGGCAGCTGAGTGCCAATCGCAATCTGGCCCTCCCTGATAAGGTTTGCCGTGGTTGACGCAATTCCCTTAACGCTGACGCTGGAAAGGCGCTGTGCCAGCCAATCTGGGTCCAGCAAAACAGCCATAATAATTCCTTTTGTTCAATAACAAAGAAAATATTGTACAAGTATTATTGTCATTCTAGTATCAAATTTATGCAATATTTGGATAACAACTACGCAGGGTGATGAAAATACAGACAGGAGAAAGGCATGGTAACCATCAGATTGGCGGTGCGCGACTGGGACTACTTTACGCCGCTGGCGCTGGGCGATCTTAAACCACAGGGCTTTGCGCTGGAACTGCACCGGGTAGGAACCCTGGTGGGCGACCTGGCAACCAGCAGCGAATACGATGCAGCAGAGGTTTCATTTAGTCGCTATGCCCAAAGCCGCGCTAAGGGTGAAACGGGCCTGTATGCGTTACCGCACTTTCTGATGCGAGGCTTTCGTCAGCGCTGCATTATTACGCGCAGTGACAGCCCGCTAACCGCCCTTAATCAGCTGGCTGGTAAAAATATAGGCCTTACCGGCTGGCAGGATTCGGGCAATACCTGGACGCGCACGCTGATGCGCGAGGCGGGAGTCGGCATTGACGATGCGCATTGGTATATGGGCCGACTGACTGCCGCTCATCCTATCGTTGACCGTCTGGCCGGCTTTGGTCGGCCGGGGCGTATTGAGGCAATGCCCGGCGAACAGCCGATGATGGACGCGCTGAAAGACGGCTTTCTCGATGCGGTTTTCACCCCCTTTATGCCGCAAGGATTCTTTCAACGGGACTCCGGTTTCCGCCAGCTGCAGGAAGACTTCCGCCAGGCCGAGCTGGATTACTTTCATCGGGTTGGCTATGTCCCCGGAATGCACCTGCTGGCGTTTAAATCAAGCTTTGTCGACGCCAACCCAACGCTGCCGGCGGCGCTTAGTTCGCTTATCGACGCATCAGCGCGGGCCTGGATGGAGAAGCGCGAAAAATACGCCGACACCACCCCCTGGCTGCTCGATGATTTGCGACGCACCGCCCAGGATTTACCGGCTAACTGGAATGAAAACGGTTTTGCCGCTAACAACAAGATGATCGGCGACTTTGCCAACGAACTGTATGAGCAGGGGCTGACGGCCAGCCTGCTTAGCCACGGCCAATTATTTCCCGATGCAGAAGGAGGAGTGTGATGATGAACGTTGCGATGGGCCAGTATGCGGTTAGCCGCCACTGGCAAGAGAATGCCGAAACCATTATTTCCCTGATGCGTCGCTCGCATGAAGGTGGTGCCGACCTGCTGGTATTACCGGAAGGCGTACTGGCGCGCGACATTGCCGATCCCGATCTGGTACTAAAAGCGGCCCAGCCCCTTGACGGCCCGTTCCTGAGCCAGGTGCTGGCAGCCAGTCGTGATAATGCCATGACCACCATGATGACGGTCCACGTACCGACCCAGGGCGATAAGGCGCTGAACGTATTCATCGCTATTCGTCGCGGTGAGATTGTCGCGCGTTATGACAAGCTGCATCTCTACGATGCCTTTGCCATGAAAGAATCCGAGCGCGTAACGGCGGGCGATCGCATACCGCCGCTGGTGGACGTCGCCGGGATGAAAGTGGCAATGATGACCTGCTATGACGTGCGCTTTCCGGAGCTGGCCCGCGCCCTGGCGCTGGCGGGAGCCGACGTATTAACTCTGCCGGCCGCCTGGGTAAAAGGGCCACTCAAAGAAATGCACTGGGAGGTTATGTGTACCGCCCGTGCATTAGAAAACACCTGCTATATGGTCGCCGTTGGCGAATGTGGGCCGCGCAATATCGGCAACAGTATGGTGATTGATCCGCTGGGCGTGGCGATAGCCAAAGCCGCAGAAGCGCCCGCTCTGGTATTTGCCGAACTGGACCCGGCGCGTATAGCACATGCCCGCGATGTTTTGCCGGTGCTGGCAAACCGTCGTTTTGCCCAACCTGAGTTAAATAACAACTAAAGCCACAGGGGACTTTTGTAATGAAAAAAATTGCAACTGCGATAGCGTTGACATTGAGCATGTCCGGCGCGCTGGCCCAGGCCGCCGACGCCATCCCTGAAGTAAAAATGGATCAGGCACTGCATGACAGGCTGCCGGAGGATATCAAGTCATCCGGTAAAATGATCTCGGTAAATAACGGTTCTTTCCCGCCGTATGAAATCGTCACCGGGCCGCAATCAATGGATGGTGCCAGCGCCGACCTGGCGGTGGCGCTTGGCCAACTGCTTGGCGTTAAAATCGAGCACGCCACGGTGAGTGGTTTGCCGGGCCTGCTGGCCGGCATTAAATCCGGCCGCTATCAGCTGGCTATCGGACCGGTTGGTGATTATCCCGACCGGCAGGAGAAAAATGACTTTATCGACTTCGTGCAGGAGTTTGTGGTTTTCGGCGTACTGAAGGGCAACCCGGCCGGTATCAACGGCCTGCCGGATACCTGCGGCAAGCGGATTGCGGTAATGGCCGGCGGCTCGGCCGAACAGGTTATTCGTAACCAGTCGAAAGCCTGCACTGACGCCGGAAAACCGGCGGTGACCGTGCAATCCTTCACCGATCAGCCTTCTTCTATCCTCGCGGTACGCTCTAAGCGCTCGGATGCTTTCTTCTCCTCGCAGGCGCCGCTAACGTATTTTGTTGAGCAGGCACATGGCGCGCTTGAGCTGACGGCGGAAGGCCAGAAAAACGGCTTCAGCGACATCTTCCAGGGCACGGTGGTGGCGAAAAACTCTCCGCTGGAAAAAGTGGTGCTGGATGCCTATAAGGAGCTGTTCAACAACGGCACCTATGCAGCCATCATGAAAAAATGGCAGCTGAGCGACAACATGATCAAACAGCCGGGCGTTAACCTGGCGAAGGAGATGCCAAAATGACAGAATGCACCACGGATCCCCGGACCATGGAGCGGTCTGATATTCAGGCTCGTGATGTGAGCAACGCTCATCGCGCCCCGCGCTATGGTCGCCTGGTTTCCTGGGTGATAGTCCTGCTGTTGGCGTTTAACTTTCTTTGGCTGGTTGCCATGAATCCCAACTTTGAATGGGGAGTCGTGGCAAAGTGGTTTACTGAAACGTCGGTATTGAACGGCCTCAAAGTGACGCTCGGGCTTACCCTGGTCTCAATGATCCTGGGGGTGATATTAGGCTTGCTGCTTGCCATCGCTCGCATGTCCGATAACCGTCTGCTGAGCTGGCTGTCCGGGTTATACATCTGGTTTTTTCGCGGTACGCCGCTGCTGGTCCAGCTTATTTTCTGGTACAACATGTCGACGTTGTTTCCTAAAGTTACGCTGTCTGTCCCCTTTACCAGCGTCGTTTTAGGCAGCTGGAATACCAACGATCTGATCACGCCGCTCACGGCGGCTATTGCCGGCCTGGCGCTGAATGAGGCGGCTTATATGGCGGAAATTATCCGTGCCGGACTACTGTCGGTCGATAGCGGGCAAATTGAAACCACTCAGGCGTTTGGTATGAGCCGCGCCCGCGCGCTGCGCCGGGTAATTATTCCCCAGGCAATGCGTGCGATTGTGCCGCCCACCGGCAATCAGCTGATTAGTATGATCAAAGCAACTTCGCTGGTCAGCGTGATCGCCATGGGCGATCTGCTTTACTCCGTACAGGCGGTGTATAACCGCACCTTTGAAATTATTCCGATGCTGATGGTGGCGGTTATCTGGTATCTGATAATCACCTCAATTCTTAACGTCGGTCAGTCGGCGATCGAACGGTATTACGCGCGCGGCACGCGGCGCAATGGCGTAGTCAAGCGGCGCGTCGCCTCTTCCGATGGGCAACCCGAACCGATGGTTAATCTGCAAACGCGTAAGGAGGATGTATGAGCACGGCAGAGCCATTAGTCCAGGCGCGAAATGTTCACAAGAGCTTTGGTGATAATCAGGTGCTCAAAGGAATCGATATGGACGTTTTTCCGGGGGAGGTGGTGGTGATCCTTGGTCCTTCTGGCTCCGGAAAATCCACCTTTTTGCGCTGTATTAATCACCTGGAAGATATGGATGGCGGCTCTATTCAGGTGGGCGATCAGCAAATTGGTTTTGAACTGAAGAAAGGAAAGTTGCACCGGCTGTCATCGCGACGCATTGCCCGTCAGCGTCAGGAAATCGGCATGGTGTTTCAGCAGTTTAATCTCTATCCACATATGACGGTGCTGCAAAATATTATTGAAGCGCCGATTGGTGTACATAAACGTTCCCGCAAGCAGGCGATTGCGCATGCCAGGGAACTTTTGGCTATCGTAGGGCTGAGCGACAAAGCGGATGCCTGGCCGCGCCATCTTTCCGGCGGCCAGCAGCAGCGTGTCGCGATCGCCCGGGCGCTGGCAATTAAGCCCCGGCTGATGCTGTTTGATGAGCCGACCTCGGCGCTCGATCCAGAGCTGGTCGGTGAGGTGCTGGCTACCATGCGTACCCTGGCCGACCAGGGGCTGACGATGGTAGTGGTTACCCACGAGATAGGCTTTGCCCGTGAAGCGGCCGATCGGGTAATTTTTATGGATGGTGGGGTTATCGTTGAGCAAGGCGCGCCGGATCAGGTGCTGTCTAATCCGCAGCATCCGCGCTTCCAGTCCTTTCTCAGCCGCTTTATCTGAGGCAATAAAAAAGCCAGCGTTAGCTGGCTTTTTTATTGTCGCCTGGGGTGTTGGTTATTTGACTTCCATCCCTTTGGCCTGTAGGTCCGCGTGATAAGAGGAGCGAACAAACGGGCCGCAGGCGGCATGGGTAAAGCCCATCGCCAGCGCTTCTTCTTTCATCTCATCGAACTCAGCCGGGCTGACATAGCGCTGCACCGGTAGATGATGACGGCTGGGCTGTAAATACTGACCCAGCGTCAGCATGGTGACGCCGTGGCGACGCAGGTCGCGCATCACCTCAATAATTTCAGCGTTGGTTTCACCCAGGCCGACCATCAAACCGGACTTGGTCGGTAGCTCGGGGTGCGCTTCTTTAAAGCGTTCCAGCAGCTTAAGTGACCAGTTGTAATCAGCCCCGGGACGCACCTGGCGGTAGACGCGCGGTACGTTTTCAAGGTTATGGTTGAAGACATCGGGGGGGGATGCGTTGAGGATTTCCAGAGCGCGATCCATCCGGCCACGGAAGTCCGGCACCAGGGTCTCGATTTTAATCGATGGCGTTTTTTGGCGAATGGCGCTGATGCAGTCAGCAAAATGCTGAGCGCCGCCGTCGCGCAAATCGTCGCGGTCAACGGAGGTAATCACCACATAGCGCAGTCCCATATCTGAAATAGTCTGCGCCAGCTTCACCGGCTCGTTGGCGTCGGGGGCAACAGGGCGACCGTGGGCAACGTCGCAAAACGGGCAGCGGCGGGTACAAATTGCGCCGAGGATCATAAAGGTCGCGGTGCCGTGATTGAAACATTCTGCGAGGTTAGGGCAGGAAGCCTCTTCACAAACGGAGTGCAGACCGTTTTTACGCATTGCCGCTTTGATGCCCTGGATACGGCTGGAATCTGCAGGCAGTTTAATTTTCATCCATTCTGGCTTGCGCAGCAGCTCTTCGCGCTCGGTAACCACGGTTTTCACCGGGATTAACGCCATTTTATCTGCATCGCGGTATTTTACGCCGCGTTCCATCTGAATTGGTTTACTCATAGTGTTGCAAGTCCCGATTTGGATTGCGCTGTCTTAACAAGGCAAAGGTACCTCGCTAAGCAGATTTCAACTTTTTTGATAAAAGCGCAAAAATTATATCATCGCTGCCGGGCACTTTCAGCCCGCACCCGACGATTAAAGTTACATAATTGTAAAACAGCACGTCCGGCTACTCGCAAAGCGGCAGCGGATCGTGCTGCCAATCCAGCGAATCGATAGCCAGCTGGCTGGCAAACGCCGTAACCAGCAGCGGCTGGACGTCGCTTAGCGTTACCCCCGGGGTAAAATGGCTGATTTGCGTCATTTCCAGACCGGCATAGCCGCAGGGATTAATGCGCTGGAAGGGGGAAAGATCCATATTGACGTTGAGCGCCAACCCATGAAATGAACAGCCATTGCGAATACGCAGGCCCAGTGAACAAATTTTACGACCGTCGACGTAAACGCCCGGCGCATCCGGGCGCGCCGCAGCAGTGATTTGCCAGTGGGAAAGAGTCGCGATCACCGTATCTTCCAGCGCGCTGACCAGCTGGCGCACGCCAACCTTACGACGTTTCAGATTGATAAGAACATACATCACCTGCTGACCCGGACCGTGGTAAGTGACCTGGCCACCGCGATCGCTCTGCATTACCGGAATGTCGCCCGGCGTTAACAAATGCTCCGCTTTACCGGCCTGGCCCTGGGTAAATACCGCCGGATGTTCCACTAACCAGATTTCATCTGCGGTCTGTTCATCGCGCCGATCGGTAAAGCGATGCATGGCGGCGGAAACGGGCGCCCAGGGTTGCAGCCCGAGCTGGCGGATAATCAGAGTATCGTTCTGCAAAACAGATGTCCGGTGGGGTAAACAGAGCTGCAGTATAGCGCCGGCAGCGCAGCTGAACCAGCGAGGCTGCCGGGGTTACGGATGGTCACAGCACCATTCTGACAATTTCGATATTGCCAAGCTCTTCATAGAGCGTTTCCACCTGCTCAATATGCGTGGCATTGATGGTGATTGAAACGGAGTGATAGTTTCCCTTGCTGCTGGGTTTTACCTGCGGGCTGTAATCGCCAGGCGCATGGCGTTGAACAACCTCTATTACCTGGTCAACCAGCTCAGGGTGCGCCAGTCCCATCACTTTATAGGTAAAAGGGCAGGGGAATTCGAGTAGTTCATTCAGCTTGGTTTTCATAAAGACTCCGGCGACGCAAAAAACAAACGCTCCCGCGGCAGCGGGAGTGTACTTATAGCATTAATATGGGAACGCGGACGCTGGTTATCAAGCGTTGTTCACCAATAACGGCGGCGGTTAACCGAACCAATGATGGAACATCAGCTTAATATAGTCGATGATGCGACCGAAGAAACCGCCTTCCTGCACTTCGCTGAGCACTACCAGCGGGCGCTGTTCAATGGTTTTGCCGTCAAGCTGAAAATTGATGGTGCCGACCACCTGATTTTTTGCCAGCGGCGCATGCAGTTCGGTATTGCTCAGCGTGTAGCTGGCCTTGAGATCTTTCATGCGTCCGCGCGGGATTGTCAGGTAAACATCTTTGTCCACGCCGAGCTGGGCGCGATCGCTGCGGCCAAACCAGACTGGCTCAGAGGCAAACTCTTTGCCCGCCTTCAGCGGCGCGACGGTTTCGAAGAAGCGAAAGCCCCATGTCAGCAGTTTTTTACTTTCGGTTTCGCGGCCTTTGTAGGTATGACCGCCGAGCACCGCGGAAATCAACCGCATCTGACCTTCGGTCGCCGATGCCACCAGATTATAGCCCGCAGCGGCGGTATGGCCGGTTTTGATGCCATCCACACTCAGGCTGCTATCCCACAGCAGACCGTTGCGGTTCATCTGGCGGATATTATTAAAGGTAAACTCTTTCTCTTTATATACCGCGTATTCATCAGGTACATCGCGGATCAGCGCCTGGCCGATCAGCGCCATATCACGGGCTGAGCTGAACTGCCCTTCGGCATCAAGGCCGTGAACGGTCTGAAAGTGCGTGTTTTGCAGTCCGAGCGCTTTAACGTAATTATTCATCAGGCCGACAAAAGCGTCCTGGCTGCCGGCAACGTAGTCGGCCATGGCAACACAGGCATCATTACCCGATTGCAGCACGATACCGCGCGTCAGCTGCGAAACCGGCACGCGATCGCCAGGCTTGAGAAACATCAGCGAAGAGCCTTTAAATACCGGGTTTCCGGTCGCCCAGGCATCTTTACCCACGGTGACGATATCTTCCTGATGGATTTTACCGGCTTTCACCGCCTGGCCGATGACATAGCTGGTCATCATTTTGGTCAGGCTGGCAGGGTCGCGGCGGGCATCCGCATTTTTTTCTGCCAGTACTTTGCCTGAGTTGTAATCAATCAGAATATACGCTTCTGCGTCGATATCCGGTACGCCGGGGATCATGGTCTTAATATTGACCTCGTCAGCGTGAGCGACGGCAGAGAGGCTAAGCGCAACGAGAGTACTCATCGTCAGGCGTTTGAAAAAGCGGGAAGAGTTCAGCATGTTCATGTTAAGGACTACAACATCCATGGCAAAAGGTTAAAAAAAGTGACTTACTATAACAAAAGCCACCGTGCCAGGCATCCGTATTTACGGAACAGTGGTGTCAGGATGTGACAAAAAACAACCTGTTAGTGAGCAATTATGAACCGGCGGGCGCCACGGTAACAAACGACTGCTGATTTGCTTGCTGTAGCAGGCGCTGCTGAAGGGCTGCCGCCTGCTGACGTGAGCTGAAACCGCCCAGATGCACCCGATAAACATTGCCCTGGTGGCTCACTTTGCCGGGGACGCCGAAGCGTTTACTTAGATTTTGCATCCATTCCCGGGCACGGGCCGGGTCGCTCACGGCGCCAACCTGTACCACATAGTTACCGCTGGCGCTCTGCGAGGACGTTGCCGCCGGGACCGGCGCTGGCGCAGTCGCTGCAGCGGCGGCCGGGGTGGCAACGGCGGCAGCCGACTCGCTGCCCTCAAGCACGCCGGCTCGCAGTGGCTGCGGCGCACCGAGTAGCCCGCTGCTGTGCGCCGGGGACGCGGCGGCGTTGGCATCGTTTTCTACCGCAGGGGCCGCTGCGGGCTGCATTGCCGGCTGGCTGGTTGCGGCGTCATTGTTTTGGCTGTCCGCTTGCGGAGCCGCCATGCCAGCGCCGATTTCCGGACGCGGGGGCAGAGCGAAGCTTTGCTTAATGACGCGCGTGCCAATCGTGCCGGGGCCGGACAGGGTGCCGTCAGGCACCACTTTAATAAAGTCGACCCGTACGCGGGTATTTCCGGAGATATTCAGGCGGTTGGCCGCCGCCTCGGAGAGATCGATAATCCGCCCGGCGGTATAGGGGCCGCGATCGTTTACGCGTACCACGATCTGACGGTCATTTGCCAGGTTAGTCACGCGCACATAGCTCGGCAGCGGCAGCGTCGGGTGCGCGGCGGTAAAGGCGTCGGGATCAAAGGTTTCGCCGGTGGCGGTGCGATTGCCGCTGGCTTCATCGCCGTACCAGGTCGCCAGCCCCGTTTCACTGTAGTTATCCGGTTTGCGTATAATGTGATAGGTCTTGCCGTTAATCGTATAGTCCTGATTAGTGGACGGATTGACCGGCTCATATTTCGGCTCTGCGCCTGGAATATCAACGACCGGGCCATTGTAGACCTGCTGCGGTGGTGGCGCAGTCTGCTGCTGTTCTTCGGTGCTACAGGCTGCCAGCAGCACCGCTGCCAGGCTAATCCAAAGCCAATCCTTACGCATGCCAGAGTCCTCTTATTTGTTATACGCTTTTTGATAAAAGTTTTCGGTGGGTATGTATCGACATCACAATACCAAAGCCGGCCATTAAAACAATCAGTGCGGAGCCACCATAGCTCACCAGCGGCAGCGGTACGCCGACCACGGGTAGAATGCCGCTGACCATGCCAATATTAACGAATACATAAACAAAAAGAATCAGCATTAAGCCGCCAGCCATGACCCGCCCGAAGGTCGTCTGCGCTCTGGCGGCGATGATCAGGCCGCGAATAATCAGCATCAGATAGAGTCCGAGCAGCACCAGCACGCCAACCAGTCCCAGTTCCTCGGCCAGTACCGCAAATATAAAGTCGGTGTGTCGCTCAGGCAAGAACTCCAGCTGCGACTGGGTGCCGTGCAGCCAGCCCTTACCGCGCAGGCCGCCAGATCCAATCGCTATTTTTGACTGGATAATATGGTAACCCGCACCGAGCGGATCGCTTTCAGGATTCAGCAGCATCATCACGCGATCGCGCTGATAGTCATGCATCAGAAAGAACCAGAGTATCGGAATAAAGGCGGCGATCAGTAGCAGCGCCACGCCGATTAATTTCCAGCTCATGCCGGATAAAAACAGCACGAACAGGCCGGAGGCGGCGATCAGAATCGCGGTCCCCAGATCGGGCTGAGCGGCTACCAGCAGGGTGGGTAAAAAAGTCAGTGCCAGGGCCAGAGCGGTATTTTTCAGCGTCGGCGGGCAGACGTCGCGATTGATAAAGCGCGCGACCATCAGCGGTACGGCAATTTTCGCGATTTCAGACGGCTGGAAGCGTACCACTCCGAGGTCAAGCCAGCGCTGCGCCCCTTTACTGATATGGCCAAAAGCGTCGACGGCAATCAGCAGGATCATACAAAAAATGTACAGGTAAGGCGCCCAGCCTTCGTAAATTCGTGGAGGAACCTGCGCCAGTACCACCATCATGGCCAGACCGATGCCAATCTGGCCAATTTTTCGCTCCATCATGCCGGGGTCCTGGCCGCTGGCACTCCAGATCACGAAGGCGCTGTAAACCAACAACGCGGTTACAATTATCAGAAAGATTGGATCGAGGTGGATACGCATCCACAGCGATTTTTTCTGGGAGCTGTCATTCATCGCGTTTATTCGCCTTCGTAGCCAGGCGGCGTCGGCGCGGCGTCTGGCAGGTTAGTATTGTTATCCCCAAGCATTATATGATCGAGGATCTGGCGCATAACGGTACCGACAGCCGGACCGGCGCCACCGTTTTCCAGGATAATCGTGACGGCGACACGCGGCTTATCATAAGGCGCAAAGGCGGTCATCAGCTTGTGGTCACGCAGGCGTTCGGCAATTTTATGCGCGTTGTAGGTTTCGTTCTCTTTCAGACCAAATACCTGCGCGGTTCCTGACTTAGCCGCAATTTTATACGGTGCATCGGCGAAGCTTTTATGGGCGGTGCCGTTTGGCCGGTTTGCCACGCCGTACATGCCGTCTTTGGCTATTTCCCAGTAGCCGGAATGTACATCGCCTATCGGGGTGGAAGGCGGTTGGGTAAAGTTCTCTTTCTGGCCGTTGAGACTGGTGCTCATCATCAGATGTGGCACTTTAATGACGCCGTCATTAATCAGAATCATCAGCGCCTTGTTCATCTGCACCGGGGTCGCGGTCCAGTAGCCTTGGCCAATGCCGACGGGAATGGTATCGCCTTGATACCAGGGTTTTTTAAAGCGCTTCATTTTCCAGTCGCGCGTGGGCATATTGCCGGCCCGTTCCTCCGCCAGATCGATACCGCTCAGATGACCATAGCCGAATTTACCCAGCCACTGGCCAAGGCGGTCGATTCCCATGTCATAAGCAACCTGATAGAAAAAGGTATCGGCGGATTCTTCCAGCGCCTTGGTCACGTTTAGCCGACCATGGCCCCATTTTTTCCAGTCACGATAGCGCTTTTCGGAGCCGGGGAGCTGCCACCATCCCGGGTCAAACAGCGAGGTGTTGCGATTAATTACCCCGGCGCTCAGCGCCGAGACCGCAACATAAGGTTTGACCGTTGACGCCGGCGGATAGACGCCCTGGGTTGCCCGGTTTATCAGCGGGTGGTTTTCATCGTTAAGTAGCCGGCTGTATTCCTTACTGGAAATGCCGTCAACGAACAGATTCGGGTCATAGCTGGGGGTGGAAACCATCGCCAGCACGTCGCCGCTGCGTGGATCGGTGACCACAACGGCCGCGCGGCTGCCCGTCAGCAGAGTTTCAATATATTGCTGCAGCTTGAGGTCGATAGTCAGGTAGATATCGCGGCCGGCCTGAGGCGACTGTTCGTGCAACTGACGTATCACCCGACCGCGATTGTTAACCTCAACCTCTTCATACCCGGTTTTACCGTGCAGGGTGTCTTCATAGTAGCGTTCGATGCCAAGCTTACCGATGTCACGCGTTGCCGCATAGTTAGCCAGTTTTCCCTGTTCATCAAGGGATTTCACGTCGCGATCGTTGATTTTAGAGACATAGCCAAGCACGTGAGTTAATGCCGATGCGTAGGGATAATAGCGGCGCTGATAGCCCTTAACCTCGACGCCTGGAAAGCGGTATTGGTTAACGGCAAAGCGGGCGACCTGCACTTCATTGAGGCTGGTTTTTAGCGCAATCGAGGTAAAGCGCCGCGAACGCTTGCGCTCTTTCTGAAAGTTATCAATATCTTCATCGGTCAAATCGACAATCGGGTGTAGGGCGTTAATCGTGTCTTGCAGATTGTCGACTTTTTCCGGGATCAGCTCCAGCTGGTAAATAGTGCGGTTAAGCGCCAGCGGGATGCCGTTGCGGTCATAGATAATACCCCTGCTGGGCGCGACCGGCACCAGCTTGATCCGGTTCTCATTCGAGCGGGTACTGTAGGTTGCGTAGCTCTGAATCTGTAGATGATAGAGGTTAACGACCAGAATGCCGGACAGCAGCAGGATAACGAAAAGCGCAATAAGTGCGCGCCGGACAAACAGAGATTGCTCGGCAGTATAGTCACGAAAGGAGTTGCGTTGTAATTTCATCCGCAGTGTGGTCAGCCCGGTTATTCGCGATGATAAGGATGATTTGCCGTAATGCTCCATGCACGGTAAAGGCTTTCAGCAACAAGCACGCGTACCAGCGGATGAGGCAGCGTCAGGGCTGAAAGCGACCAGCTCTGCTCTGCGGCTGCCTTACAAGCGGGCGCCAGACCCTCCGGTCCGCCAATCAGTAAGCTGACATCGCGGCCATCCTGCTTCCAGCGCTCAAGCTGTGCTGCCAGCTGCGGCGTTTCCCAGGGTTGACCCGGGATATCCAGGCTGACAATCCGATTGCCTTTGCCTGCGGCCGCCAACATTTGTTCGCCTTCTTTTTCGAGAATGCGTTTAATATCGGCATTTTTGCCACGCTTGCCCGCCGGTATTTCCAGCAGCTCCAGCGGCATATCTTTGGGAAAACGGCGCAAGTATTCCATAAAACCACTTTGCACCCAGTCTGGCATCCTGGTGCCAACGGCAACCAACTGCAACTTCACCTGTTAGCTCCAGAGCTTTTCCAGTTCATACATTTGGCGGCTTTCTTCCTGCATTACGTGCACAATCACGTCACCAAGATCGACCACTATCCAGTCCGCGACGTTTTTACCTTCCACGCCCAGCGGCATCAAGCCGGCTTCGCGGGATGCCTGCACCACATGGTCGGCAATGGACATCACGTGGCGGGTAGAGGTGCCGGTGCAGATAATCATACAATCGGTAATGCTGGATTTGCCCTGAACGTCTACGGATACAATATCCTGACCTTTAAGATCATCAATTTTATCAATGACGAACTCTTGGAGTGCTTGACCTTGCAAAAGGTTCCCCCTTGGGATTTGAACTAAGTGGAATACGCCGGCGGCCTGCTGGTTACCAGAATCGATGAAAAATTTAGCGGCGCAGTATATCACGCCCCGTGAAGATCGCGATACAACCCCTCACGATCCATAAACGCCGAAACCTGCGCTGGCAGCAGGTCGTCACAGGATTGTCCCTGATGGCGACGCTGGCGAATTTCAGTAGCGGAAATATCAATGAGCGGCGTCCGGGCAAGAAAGATACAGCCGGAGGGCTGCTGGTGGAGACGCGCCGGATCGCTTACCAGGTGCTGCTGCAACCAGCGCCGATCTTCCGTGGTTTTCATCTGCTGATTATAGCCTGGCCGCTGGCATACCAGCAGATGGCAGTAATCAAGCAGGCTGTAGCCGCCGTGCCAACCCGGCAGGGTTAGCAGCGAATCCTGGCCGATTATAAACGCCAGCGGCTGGCGTTCGCCCCGTTCCGAGCGCAGCGCTTGCAGCGTGTCGATGGTGTATGAGGGCGCATCGCGGCGCAGTTCGCGCTCATCAATATCAAACAACGGATGTTGATCAATAGCTAGTCGGACCATTGCCAGGCGCTGTGATGCGCTGGCTTCCGGCTGCGGGCGATGGGGCGGCACGTTGTTCGGCATCAGGGTCACTTTCTGCAAACCGACCTGCTGTGCCAGCGTCTCCGCCGGTTTTAGATGGCCAAAATGTATCGGATCAAAGGTACCGCCGAGCAGCGCATAAAGCGCATGGCTATCAGGCATGGACGAGCTCCTCGGGGAATCCGGGATGGCACAGCATCAGCGTCAGCGTTTCCAGCTCGCGCCAGACTGACTGACCATAGTCCTGTTTTATTATTAGCTCAATGCGCGTCAGCTGGCCGATCGCCAGCCGCAGCCGGCTAGCGCTGAGGCGCTGCAGCGCCTCGGTAAACAGCGGTCGACGATTTTGCCAGACGCGATGTTGATCCAGCAGGGTGCGCAGCGCCACGGTTTTCATCTGACGCTGCAACAGCAGCAGCGTCATTAAATCGCGCTGCAAGGTGCGTAACATAATCACCGGTTCGCTTTCTTCCTGCTGTAGCTGGTGCAGGATATGCAGTGCGCGCTTGCTTTTTCCTGCCAGCAGCGCATCCACCCAGTGAAAGGGAGTAAAGTGTGAAGCATCATTGACTGCCGCTTCTACACGCGGCAGCGTCAGCTTGCCTTCCGGCCACAACAACCCAAGTCGTTCGAGCGCCTGCGACAGAGCCAGCAGGTTGCCTTCATAGCAGTAGCAAAGGAGTTGAATTGAGACGTCATCAAGCTGCAGATTCAGCTGTTTTGCCCGGGCGCTGACCCAGCGCGGTAGATGGGCCTGCTCCGGTGTCTGGCAGGGCACCACGACCGCCTGGGCGCTTAGCGCCTTATACCAGGCGCTGTTCTCCTGCGCTTTGGTGAGCTTCGGGCAGCGCAAAATGAGCAGAATATCATCATGCAACAGGCCGTTCAGGGTTACCAGTCGCTCCGCAATGGCGGCATTGGGACCATTTTCCGCCAGCATCAGCGTCAGCGTCTGGCGGTTGGCGAACAGGCTCAGCTCGCGACAGCTGGCGAATAATGCATCCCAGTCGGTGTGTGCATCAATCGCGGTGGAATGGTGTTCGGTAAACTGGTTTTGCTGCGCCTGCTTGCGTATTGCATCCTGGCTTTCCTGCAGCAGAAGCGGTTCATTGCCGCTGAGGATATAACAGGGGCGCAGCCCCTCCTGGAGCTGCGCCCTTAGCTGTTCAGGATAAATCCTGATCATTTACCCAGCGAACCTGGTCCGGTGGTCGCCCGTGGGTTTTTGACCGCCGGCGGCGTGGGAGGCGTGGGTTTGATGTCGTCCTCTGCGGCGTGGACCGCCAGCAGTTTACGCACCAGCTGATCGGCGGCTTGGGTGCGCATTTCGTCGATAATGATGGTCTGCTCGGAATCTTTCGCCAACGCGGCCAGCGGGTTATCGAAGAAGGAACGGAACACCGTTACTGAGATCGGGAAAATACCTTTGTTAGGTACCAGAACCTGCGCCGTAACGCGCATTACCATCTGGTATTCGGCCGCTTTACCGTCCTGGAATACCGATGCCGTATCGCGTCCGAAGGTTTCCCCTCCCAGGCGCAGAGACGGCAGATCTTTGCGGATATTCGCGCTGTCTTCGACAATGGTCACGTCGTTAAGACGCAGCTGGGTGCGCACGGCGCGGGCCAGCGGGCCATAGGGATCGCTGCTGTCAACAATCAGCGTTTTCAACTCGTGAGGCACCGCAGTGGTGCCGTGCAAACGAAAGCCGCAGCCGGCGGTGAGCATCACCGCCAGAGCGAGCATGAGCGTTACGATAGGGTGTCGCACAGTTCCTCCTGACATCAACCCACGACCAGATTCAACAGTTTGCCCGGTACGTAAATCACTTTACGAATGGTGACGCCATCCAGATATTTCGCCACCAGATGTTCCTGCGCGGCGCGAGCCTGAACCTGCTCCTGCGTTGCATCCGCAGGAACGATAATTTTTCCGCGTACTTTGCCGTTAACCTGAACAACGACCAGCAGCGAGTCTTCTACCATCGCCTGCTCATCGGCCTGTGGCCAGCTGGCATTATCGACATCGCCGGTGCCGCCCAACGCCTGCCACAGCACAAAGCTGGTGTGCGGGGTAAAGGGATAAAGCATTGGCACCACCGCCAGCAGCGCTTCATGAATCAGCGCACGGTCCTGATTGCTTTCCTGAGGCGCGCGGATAAGTTTGTTCATCAGTTCCATAATCGCGGCGATGGCGGTATTGAACGTCTGACGACGGCCAATATCATCGCTAACTTTGGCGATGGTTTTATGCAGATCGCGCCGCAGCGCTTTCTGGTTATCATCAAGTGCCGCAATATCCAGCGCTACGGTCGGGCCCTGCGCTACGTGCTCATAAGCCAGCTTCCAGACGCGTTTCAGGAACCGGTTGGCGCCTTCGACGCCGGACTCCTGCCATTCCAGAGTCATTTCCGCCGGCGAGGCGAACATCATAAACAGACGCACGGTATCGGCGCCGTAACGTTCAACCATCACCTGCGGGTCAATGCCGTTGTTTTTCGACTTGGACATTTTGCTCATGCCAGCGTAAACCAGCTCATGGCCCTGGCTATCAACCGCACGCGTAATCCGGCCCTTTTCATCACGATCGATGCTGACATCAACCGGCGACACCCAATTGCGCTCACCATTTACCCCGGTGTAATAAAAGGCGTCGGCCAGCACCATACCCTGACAGAGCAGGCGTTTTGCCGGTTCATCTGAGTTCACCAGGCCCGCGTCGCGCAGCAGTTTGTGATAGAAGCGGAAATACATCAGATGCATGATGGCATGTTCAATACCGCCGACATACTGGTCAACCGGTAGCCAGTAGTTGGCCGCCGCCGGGTCCAGCATCCCCTTATCATAATCCGGACAGGTATAGCGCGCGTAATACCAGGAGGATTCCATAAAGGTATCGAACGTGTCGGTTTCGCGCAGCGCTGGCTGACCGTTAACGGTGGTTTTCGCCCACTCAGGATCGGCTTTTATCGGGCTGGTTATACCGTCCATCACCACATCTTCCGGCAGTAATACCGGCAGTTGGTCATCCGGGGCAGGCATTACGGTGCCGTCTTCCAGCGTCACCATTGGGATCGGCGCGCCCCAGTAGCGCTGACGGGATACACCCCAGTCGCGCAGGCGGTAATTAACTTTACGTTCACCCACGCCCATCGCTGCCAGCTTATCGGCAATGGCGTTAAAGCCGGCCTGGTGATCGAGACCGCTAAACTCTCCGGAGTTAAACAGCTTACCTTTCTCGGTCATCGCCGCGCTGGTGATATCCGGTTCACTGCCGTCGAGATTCAGAATGACAGGCTTAATCGACAGATTATATTTGCTGGCAAACTCCCAGTCGCGTTGGTCGTGGGCCGGCACGGCCATCACCGCGCCGGTGCCGTATTCCATCAGTACGAAGTTAGCCACCCAGACGGGGATTTTTTCACCGGTCAGCGGGTGCAGGGCAAACAGGCCGGTGGCCATGCCTTTTTTCTCCATGGTCGCCATATCGGCTTCCGCGACCTTGGTGTTACGGCATTCGGCGATAAAATCAGCCAGCGCCGGATTGTTCACGCTGGCCTGAGTTGCCAGCGGATGGCCGGAAGCCACCGCTACGTAGGTGGCGCCGACGAAGGTATCCGGACGGGTAGTATAAACGGTGATTTTTTCTGCGCTGTCCACCACGTCGAAGGTGATTTCAACCCCTTCGGAACGGCCGATCCAGTTACGCTGCATGGTCTTAACCGTTTCCGGCCAGTCTTCCAGCTTATCAAGATCGTTTAAAAGTTCATCGGCATAGTCGGTGATTTTAACGAACCACTGCGGGATCTCTTTACGCTCAACCTTGGTGTCACAGCGCCAGCAGCAGCCGTCAATAACCTGTTCATTCGCCAACACCGTTTGATCGTTCGGGCACCAGTTCACTGCGGAGGTTTTTTTATAAACCAGGCCTTTTTCGTACAGGCGGGCAAAAAACCACTGCTCCCAGCGATAGTATTCTGGCTGGCAGGTTGCCAGTTCGCGACTCCAGTCGTAGCCAAAACCCAGCAGCTTGAGCTGGGTTTTCATGTATTCGATATTGTCATAGGTCCAGGGCGCCGGCGCGGTATTGTTTTTTACCGCCGCACCTTCCGCCGGCAGGCCGAAGGCGTCCCAGCCGATGGGCTGCAAGACGTTTTTACCCTGCAGTCGCTGATAGCGCGAAATGACATCGCCAATGGTGTAGTTACGCACGTGCCCCATGTGCAGGCGGCCGGAAGGATAGGGCAGCATTGACAGGCAGTAATATTTTTCTTTGCCTTCGTCTTCCGTGACTTTAAACGTTTGCTTTTTTTCCCAGTGCTGCTGAACCTGGGATTCAATCTCTTCCGGACGGAATTGCTCTTGCATGACGGGCTGTGTTCCTTTGTGAAGCGTGCAGTTAGCCAAAACTGCCACTACGCGATAGTGTTTGGAAATCCGCATAGCATAGCCGATAAGCAACCGGCGCAACAACAGCTAAGCGCTGTTGAGCCGCCATTAATCATGATTCCCTACAATGGAGGGGATTTTCTGCGTAGCGGTACGACGAAAATCCTGAAATTCTCTAAACTTAAGCTGAGGATAACAAAAAGGAGAGTGCGATGAGCAAAGTTGCCCATGCCTACCGTGAGTTGCTGGCCAGACTGACTGAGCGTCTGCATCAGGGCGAGCGTAATATTGATACCCTGATGGACCATGCCAGCCACGAGCTTGATAAGCGTCCGGAGCTTCAGCCCCATGAGCGCGGGCAGGTGCTGCAGGCGCTGCGCCGCGATCTTGGTGAGTTTGCCCGTAGTTATGAGGAAAACCTGTCAGAGGAGTTCAGCGATAGCGTTTTTATGCGCGTGATTCGTCAGAGCCTGTGGAAAGAACTGGCAGATATTACCGACCGCAGCCAGCTGGAGTGGCGCGACGTGTTTGAAGATCTCAACCATCACGGCGTTTATCACAGCGGTGAAGTGGTCGGGCTGGGAAAACTGGTGTGTGAGAATTGCCATTTTACCCGCGAAATATACACCCCGGAAACGCTGTCACGCTGTCCGGAGTGCGGGCATGATAAGTTTCAGCGCCAGCCGTTCACTCCCTGACCGACCTGGCGGGCTTCCGATTGTTCAGAAGCCCGCTTCTTAGCGCTTTGCCTGACAATTAATAGCGCCGCAGGCAGTCGAGCAGCAGTTCAATAAATCCTGCGCGGTTAATTTGCGTCAGTATCTCAACGTTTGGCGCCATTCCATTCTGGCCGAACGGGTCCATCACCGTCATTCCTCGGGTATAGCGCCCCTGCGTTTCAACGCCAACCCAGCGTTTTTCACTGAGAAATAATTCTGGCTGCAGCAGCCAGGCGACCACCGCGGGATCGTGCATTGCCGCGCCCTGTAACCCGCGAGGGTGCTTGCGATAAACCGGCATATAAAAATCGAGCATTTCGGCTACCGCGCGGGCAACCGGATTATTCAGTGCCCGCACCAGACTGACTTCCTCGGGCATAACCAGCGCCTGATGCGTTACGTTAAGGCCAGCCATTACCAGCGGAACGCCCGACTGCAATACGATCTCTGCCGCTTCCGGGTCGACGTAAATATTAAATTCGGCAACCGGCGTGACGTTGCCGCCGTGGATCGCGCCGCCCATAAAGACGATGCGGGCAATTCGACTTTTGAGATGCGGCCAGCTGCTGAGTAGCAGCGCAATATTGGTCATCGGGCCGGTCACCGCCAGGGTTACCGGTTCGGCGGATTCCTGCAACAGGCGGGCGATAAGCGCCACGGCATTTTCTGCCGCCGGTTGGCAGGTGACAGGCGGCAGCGTGGTGGTGCCAAGTCCGGTGGCGCCGTGTACCTCTTCGGCGATCACCAGTGGATGCATTAATGGCTTCAGCGCGCCGCCCGCCACCGGAATATCCGTTCTGCCCATCAGGGTACACAGGCTCAGCGCATTGTGCAGCGTTTTATCCGGCGTCTGATTGCCGGCAGAGGTGGTGATTGCCAGTAAATGAAACTGCGGCGCCCTTAGCGCCATCGCCAGCGCGATAGCATCATCAATGCCCGGGTCGCAATCAAAAATCAGGGGTAGAGCCATCGCGTTTCTCCTTGTTCACGCCTGGATGCAAAATTCAGGTTGCGGGTAAACTCAGCGTGATTCAAGGGCAAAAAATGGGATGTTAACAGGCCGCATCGCGGCCTGGAGGGACAATCAGTGCAGTATTTTGGCGAGAAAATCCCGGGCGCGTTCAGATTGCGGATTCGAGAAAAAATCGTCTTTATTGGCATCTTCGATGATCTTGCCTTCATCCATAAAGATTACGCGGTTGGCAACTTTGCGGGCAAAACCCATTTCGTGAGTCACCACCATCATGGTCATGCCTTCGTTTGCCAGTTCGACCATCACGTCCAGCACTTCGTTAATCATCTCCGGGTCGAGGGCGGAGGTGGGTTCATCAAACAGCATGGCGACCGGATCCATACAAAGCGCTCGCGCGATTGCTACACGCTGTTGCTGGCCGCCGGAAAGCTGACCGGGGTGCTTATTGGCATGGGCCGACAGGCCGACGCGCTCAAGCAACTTTAATCCCTTCTGGCGGGCCTCAGCTTTGCCGCGTTTTAGCACTTTCACCTGCGCCAGCACCAGATTGTCGATAATGGTCAGGTGCGGAAATAGCTCAAAATGTTGAAATACCATGCCAACATGTGAGCGCAGCCTGGCGAGGTTGGTTTTTTTGCTGGTTACCTCGGTGTCGTTGACCATGATGCTGCCTTGCTGCACGGGCTCAAGGCCGTTTACGGTTTTAATTAGCGTGGATTTACCTGAGCCTGAAGGGCCGCAAACCACCACCACTTCGCCTTTTTTGACTTCCGTCGAGCAATCGGTCAGCACCTGAAAGTGACCATACCACTTTGAAATATTTTTCAGGGTAATCATTTAAACTGTCCTTTTTTTCTTTAAGTAGCTGACCAGCAGTGAAGCGCTGAGGCTTATCACAAAATAAACCGCGCCGGCAAACAGCACCATTTCAATTTCCGTGCCGCTGTTAACGCCAATGGTATCGGCGGTGCGGAAGAAGTCGGCGAGGCTCAAAACATAAACCAGCGAGGTATCCTGGAACAGCACGATACCCTGGGTAAGCAGCAGCGGCACCATTGCGCGAAACGCCTGGGGTAAGATAATCAGCCGCATCGACTGACCATAGGTCATCCCCAGCGCCAGCGCTGCATTGGACTGACCGCGGGCGATACTCTGAATCCCCGCGCGAATAATTTCCGAGTAGTAAGCGGCTTCAAATAGCGAGAACGCCACCATGGCGGAGATCAGGCGGATATCGCTCTTAGGCGATAAGCCCAGCACCTGTTGCAGAAAGCTTGGCACTACAAGGTAAAACCATAGCAGCACCATCACCAGCGGAACGGAGCGGAACAGGTTAACGTAGAGCTTGGCAAACCAGCGCAATGGCAGGAAGCCGGACAGGCGCATTACCGCCAGCAGCGTGCCCCAGATAATGCCAAAAATTACCGCGGTAACGGTGATTTTCAGCGTCACTACCATCCCGGCCAGCAGCCAGGGCAGGTTAGGAACAATGGTACTCCAGTCAAATTCGTACATTATTTACCTCCCATGCTGCCGGGCAGACGGACTTTGCGTTCAACGACCATCATGATCAGCATGATCACCAGGTTAATGGCGATATAGGCAAGGGTAATGGCAGTAAAAGATTCATAAGCGTGCGCGGAATAATCGAGCAGCTTGCCGGCCTGGGCCGCCATATCGACCAGTCCGATGGTGGAGGCGACGGATGAGTTTTTTACCAGGTTAAGCATTTCCGAGGTCATCGGCGGCACGATGACGCGGTAAGCATTGGGCAGCAGCACGTGGCGGTAAGTCTGCGGCAGGGTCAGTCCCATTGCCAGCCCCGCGTTTTGCTGGCCGCGCGGCAGCGACTGGATCGCGGCGCGCACCTGTTCGCAGACGCGGGCTGCGGTAAACAGGCCGAGACAAAATACGGAGGAAACAAAAAACTGAATGTTTGGGTCCAGATCCTGTTTAAACCAGGTGCCGATAGATTCCGGCAGCAGTTCAGGCACCACCAGATACCAGATAAAGAACTGGACAATCAGCGGTACGTTGCGAAATAGCTCGACGTAGCAGGTACCAATAGAGGATAACCAGCGATTAGGAACGGTACGTAAAATACCGAATAGTGAACCAACCAGAAAAGCAATGATCCAGGCGCACAGCGAAACTTCCACGGTGGTCTGGAAACCTGCCCACAGCCAGCCGAGATAGGTGGTATTGCCGAACGGGGCCTGTTGCAGAAAGATACCCCAGTTCCAGTCTATGGACATACGTACTCCGTTGAAAAAAGGGTAGCGAAGCTACCCTAAGATTGATGCGAGGCTTCTGCGTATGTCAGCCAGAGGGAACGACGCCGGCTGACGCTGTCTGTCCGAGCCTGTTGTCAACAATCGCAGGGCAGCAGGCTGCCCTTATCGTCATTATTAGTTCAGTGCCTTGTCGTTCGGTGACTTGAAGGTGTTCTTCATATCTTCCGACAATTCAAAGTTCATATTCAGGTTTTTCGGCGGAATAGGCTGTTTAAACCAGGTGTCGAACCACTTCTCTGCCTGACCAGAGGTCTGGGCTTTAGCGATGGTATCGTCAACCAGCGTTTTGAATGCCGGATCGTCTTTACGCAGCATGCAGCCGTAAGCTTCTTTCGACTGCGGCGTCCCTACGATATCCCACTGATCGGGTTTTTTAGCTTTTGCACGTTCGCCGGCCAGCAGCGCGTCATCCATCATAAAGGCCACAGCACGCCCGCTTTCCAGGGTGCGGAACGAGTCGCCGTGATCTTTGGTGCTGATGATACGCATACCCATTTTCTTCTCGTCATTAAGCTTGTTCAGCAGAATTTCCGAGGTGGTGCCGGAAGTGACAACCACGGTTTTGCCCTTCAGATCGGCAAAATCTTTGATTGGGCCGTCTTTCTTAACCAGCAAACGGGTGCCGATAACAAAAATGGTGTCAGAGAAAGCGGCCTGTTTCTGGCGCTCCAGGTTGTTGGTCGTGGAGCCACACTCAACATCGTAAGTCCCGTTTTGCAGCAGCGGAATACGGTTCTGTGAGGTGATGGGCAGCATTTTTACCTGCAGATTGGGCTTGTTGAGCTTTGCCTTAACTGCTTCGACGATAGCGTTGGAGTATTCCTGTGAATAACCCACTACTTTTTGCTGGTTATTGTAATAAGAAAAGGGGACGGAAGATTCACGATGACCGACGACAATCACGCCGCTGTCATTAATTTTCTTCAGCGTGCCCGTCAGGTCTTCCGCCTGGGCTGCCGTCGTTGCTACACCGAGCAACATAAGAGAGAGCGCCAGTTTACGCATCTGCATTTCCAGCTCCTTAACAAGGTTTGACGCCAATTAATTTTAAAAGCGTCTGATGTTGTGTTTATTGTCCGAAGTATTGCTGTCTGAGGAGGTTAACCCTCCCTTAAAATAGCTGAATGTTAACAGCGGGAAACATAAAAGTTTCTTTTTTGCGAAGCGTGCCGCACCAAATTGAGGCGCTGCTCCCTGTTATGCGCTTTGCTGGCGCATTATTCGCCTCATAATGGTGCGGTGCTGCCGCCTGGCGGCAGGCTCATCTGCCTGCCAGCCATTGCGCGGAAATACTTTGCAATACACATGCCAATATGTTTTTTAGCGTTGTGTTATCAGCGAGTTGTTGATGCAGACAGCGGCGCGGGTGAAATAATATTCTGGTGGCTGGTGGCTGGTGGCTGGTGGCTGGTGGCTGGTGGCTGGTGGCTGGTGGCTGGTGCGTTGTCAGCGCACCAGCCGTCAGCGACTCAGCGGCGGCGCCAGCCGATAAACGCGGCGGCGATGCCGGTGGCCAGAGTAATCAACCAGATGGTCAGATTACCTGTGCGGGCATAGGGGGTCAGGCCGCTGGTTGGCGTTACCCGGGCTTGCAGTACCTGGCGGGTAAACTGCGGCAGGGTGCTGGCTACGCTGCCATCGGCGTTGATAACGCCGGTCACGCCGTTATTGGTGCCGCGCAGCAGCGGACGACCCAGCTCAAGCGCGCGCATCCTCGCCATCTGGAAATGCTGCCAGGGGCCGATGGAATGGCCGAACCACGCATCGTTGGAAATCGTCAGCAGGAAGTTGGTATCCGGGCGGAAATTATCGCGTACGTGTTCGCCAAGAACGATTTCATAGCAGATAGCGGCGGTCAGGTTATAGCCGTCTACTTTCAGCTGTGGTTGGCGGTAAGGGCCACGACTGAAGCCGGACATCGGCAAGTTGAAGAACGGCGCCAGCGGGCGCAGCAGCGATTCCAGCGGAACGAACTCGCCGAACGGCACCAGATGATTCTTCTGATAGCGATCGCTGCTCTGATAGCTGTACGGGGTTTTATTACCCAACACGATAATCGAGTTGTAATCGTGGTAGTGATTGTTTTCCAGCCTTGAGTCGACGATGCCGGTGACCAGAGAACTGCCGGCATCACGTAGTGCTTTATCTGCGGAGATCAAAAACGGCTGCTGATTACTTTCCAGATCGGGAATGGCCGACTCAGGCCAGATGATAATCGGATCTTTTCCTAACAGCGGGCGCGTCAGGCTGCTGTAAATTTCGAGGGTGTTGCGCAGCTGGTTGGGATCCCATTTTAACGACTGGGGAATATTGCCCTGAACCAGCGCAACGTTCACCGCCCGATCGGGTTCAGCCTGGTACCAGGCAACCGAGCGCAGAGGCCAGGGCAGTACCAGCAGCGCCAGCGCCGCGGCGGATGAGCGCCAGCTGCGCTTAACCACGGCATAAACCGCGAGGCCGCTGATTATCATCAGCAGGAACGTAATGCCTTCCACGCCGAGCAGCGGCGCGATGCCTTTTAGCGGACCGTTAATCTGGCTGTAGCCAAACTGTAGCCAGGGAAAGCCGGTCAGCACCCAGCCGCGTAAAAACTCGCTGATTTGCCACAGCGCCGGCGCAGCGAGCGCCAGACGAACCAGAGTCGTTTGCGCAAAAAACCGGCTGAGTACGCCGGCAAACAGCATTGGATACAGTGACAGATAGGCCGCCAGCAATACCACCAGGGCGACGTTAATGGGGCCGGGCATACCACCGAAGGTGGCAATGCTGACGTAAACCCAGTGAATGCCGCTGCCAAACAGGCCAAGCCCCCAGGCAAAGCCTATGGCCGCCGCCTGCGCCGGGCGGCGCGAAAGGGTTAACCCCAGCAGACCCATTAGCGAAATCAGCGCCGCTGGCCAGAGGTTATAGGGTGAAAAAGACAGGGTGCCGCAGGCGCCGGTTAAAAGCGCCAGCAGCAGACGGATCCGCTGACGCTGAAGCAGAGTAGCCATGTTCATGGGAATGTTTTATTCATCCAGCGTAGGTAATGGAGCGTTTTCCGGTATGCGGACATGGACCTGAATAATGCGGCGGCTGTCGGCCATCGCAACTTTAAACTGGTAACCATCAATAACAATGCTTTCTCCACGTGAGGGGAGGTGGCCGAAGCCCTGCATCACTAAACCGCCGATGGTATCAACCTCTTCATCGCTGAAGTCGGTCTGGAAAATTTCGTTAAAGTCTTCAATCGAGGTAAGCGCCCGTACTGTGAAGGTATGACGGCTCAACTGGCGGATATCGCGATCTTCTTCGTCATCGTATTCGTCTTCAATTTCTCCGACGATCAGCTCCAGAATATCTTCAATGGTCACCAGGCCGGAAACGCCGCCAAATTCATCAATAACGATGGCCATATGGTAGCGCTGCGAGCGGAACTCTTTTAGCATGCGATCGACGCGCTTGCTTTCTGGCACCACCACCGCGTTACGTAACACTTTCTCAATGCTGAAAGGCTCTGACTCGCTGCTCATGAAAGGTAGCAGATCTTTCGCCATCAGAATGCCTTCCACATGATCGCGATCTTCGCTGATTACCGGAAAGCGTGAATGGGCCGATTCAATAATAACGTTCAGGCATTCATCCAGGGTTTGGTTGCGCTTAAGGGTAATCATCTGGGAGCGGGGGATCATAATGTCGCGAACGCGCTGTTCGGCTACATCCATCACCCCTTCCAGCATATCGCGGGTGTCGGGATCGATCAGTTCTTTTTGCTCGGAATCTCGGATCAGTTCCAGCAGCTCATCACGGTTTTTCGGCTCGCCGTGAAACAGCTGATTAAGAATAAGGGCAAAGAAGCCCTTTTTACTATTGGGGCTGTCGCTATTCTGAGAATGGTCATCGCTCATGGCGTTTTTTTGTCTTTCACTCTTATATGAAATAGGGCTGTCCGCCGGGCGGACAGATGAGAATTAAATGCCGCTTCCCCCTTGCTATCGTAATTGCACCGGATGGGAGCGGTTCTACGTTGTAACCTGGACACAAGACGGCAGTGTGACCGGGCGTGCCTAAACGTTATTCTTTTTCCGAAATGTACGGGTCAGCATAGCCGAGAGCAAGCATTATCTCGGTCTCAAGCGACTCCATCTCTTCGGCTTCGTCGTCATCAATGTGATCATAGCCAAGCAGGTGCAGGCTGCCGTGGATCACCATATGCGCCCAGTGAGCCAGCAGCTGCTTTTGCTGTTCGGCGGCTTCCTGCTCCACCACCTGACGGCAAATAACCAGGTCTCCCAGCAGCGGCAGTTCGATGCCCGACGGCGCTTCGAAGGGAAACGATAGCACGTTGGTGGGTTTATCTTTGCCGCGCCAGGTAAGATTAAGGTCCTGGCTTTCCGCAACGTCCACCAGTCGCACGGTTACCTCGCTTTCTGCCTGAAAGCGCGGTAGTACGGCGTCAAGCCAACGCTGAAAATCCGCTTCTGGCGGTAAGCCTGCCGGCGATTCGCAGGCAATTTGTAGATCGAGAATGACGTTGCTCATTGGCTATCCTGCTGTGGCGCTGCGGCTTGCAGCGCTTCACGTTTGCGCTCGGCCGCTGCTGCGTCGCGCCGCTTCTGGTCAGCGTCTTCCCAGCTTTCATAGGCCGTCACGATACGGGCGACCACCGGGTGACGTACCACGTCCTCGCTGTGAAAGAAGTTAAAGCTGATCTCTTCCACTTCAGCCAGTACTTCAATGGCGTGGCGCAGCCCGGATTTGAGGTTACGCGGTAAGTCAATCTGCGTAATGTCACCGGTAATGACCGCCTTCGAGTTAAAGCCGATGCGCGTCAGGAACATTTTCATCTGTTCAATGGTGGTGTTCTGGCTTTCATCAAGAATAATAAAGGCATCATTCAGCGTTCGACCACGCATGTAGGCCAGCGGCGCCACTTCAATGACGTTGCGCTCAATCAGTTTTTCCACGCGTTCAAAGCCCAGCATCTCAAACAGCGCGTCGTAGAGCGGGCGCAGATACGGGTCAACCTTCTGGCTGAGGTCGCCCGGCAGGAAGCCGAGTTTCTCACCGGCTTCAACCGCCGGACGCGTCAGCAAAATACGACGAATTTCCTGGCGCTCCAGCGCATCTACCGCGGCGGCAACGGCCAGATAGGTTTTCCCGGTACCGGCCGGGCCGACGCCAAAGCTGATATCGTGGTCAAGAATATTGGCAATATACTGCGCCTGATTGGGCGTGCGCGGCTTAATCACTCCCCGCTTGGTTTTAATGTTGACGGCTTTGCCATATACCGGCACGCTTTCCGCCGTTTGCTCCAGCACCCGGCTCTCTTTTATCGCCAGATGGATCTGTTCGGGGTCAATGTCCGGGATATTGCCGCGCACCGGCGCGGTATCAACATAAAGCGTCTTCAGGATATCCATCGCCGCATCAACGCACAGCATACGGCCTGTCAGTTTAAAGGCATTATCGCGACGATTTATCTCAATGCCCAGTCGGCGCTCAAGCTGTTTGATATTGTCGTCAAACGGGCCGCACAGGCTAAGCAGGCGATGGTTATCAGCAGGTTCTAAGGTAATTTCACGTGTTTCGGTTATCAAACTAATCCTTTGGGTCGCTCAGGGCCAGTTGCGTGTTTCAACAGCGCTTGCCGGCGTTGTCAGGTTACAGTTATGACAAATTATTTATGCCCTCGCAGCACTGTGCAAGCTACAAAATAATTATTTGGGTTGGGACGGGCGTTTACAAGGGGGAAACAGAGCGATCGGCGGCGGAATGTTTCCGCCGCCGCAGCGAGTCAGGGCTGATAAGTTCCTACGCCCAGCTCATTTTCTTTGCGGGTACGCGCGATAACGGAAGCCGGCGTTTCAGAAACGCGCAGTCCCATCTGGTCTTCAGTGCGTACCACGATGCCGCGTAACGAGTTGGGATACACGTCAACGATTTCGACATCAACGAATTTGCCGATCATCGCCGGTGAGCCTTCGAAATTGACCACGCGGTTATTTTCTGTACGTCCCGACAGCTCCATTACGTTCTTACGCGAGGTGCCTTCCACCAGAATGCGCTGAATGCTGCCCAGCATGCGGCGGCTCCAGGCCATTGCCTGCTGGCTGATACGATCCTGCAGAATGTAGAGGCGCTGTTTTTTCTCTTCTTCCGTTACGTCATCCGGCAGGTCTGCCGCTGGCGTCCCCGGACGCGCTGAGTAAATAAAGCTGAAGCTCATATCAAAATTGACGTCGGCTATCAGCTTCATCGTCTGTTCGAAATCAGTATGGGTTTCGCCAGGGAAACCGATGATGAAATCAGAACTGATCTGAATATCCGGGCGCGCGTTGCGCAGCTTGCGGATAATCGATTTGTACTCCAGTGCGGTATGAGCACGTTTCATCAGCGTCAGAATACGGTCGGCGCCGCTCTGTACCGGCAGGTGCAGGAAGCTCACCAGCTCTGGGGTATCGCGATAGACTTCAATAATATCGTCGGTGAACTCGATAGGGTGGCTGGTGGTAAAGCGAATGCGGTCAATGCCGTCGATAGCGGCAACCAGCCTCAGAAGTTCGGCAAAGCTGCAAACTTTGTCGTCAAAGGTAGCGCCACGGTAGGCGTTAACGTTTTGCCCCAGCAGATTTACTTCGCGTACGCCCTGCGCGGCCAGCTGCGCGATTTCAAACAGCACATCATCGCAGGGGCGGCTGACTTCCTCGCCGCGCGTATAAGGCACAACGCAGAAGGTGCAGTATTTGTTGCAGCCTTCCATAATCGAGACAAACGCCGTCGGGCCATCTGCACGTGGTTCCGGCAGGCGATCAAATTTTTCAATCTCCGGGAAGCTGATGTCCACCACCGGACTTTTGGAACCGCGCACGGTGTTGATCATTTCCGGCAGGCGGTGCAGCGTTTGCGGGCCGAATACGATATCGACGTAGCTGGCGCGCTGACGAATGTGGTCTCCTTCCTGCGACGCGACGCAGCCGCCCACGCCGATAATCAGCTCGGGGTTTTGCTCTTTCAGCGTGCGCCAGCGGCCAAGCTGATGGAAAACCTTTTCCTGGGCTTTTTCGCGAATAGAGCAGGTATTCAGCAGCAGAATGTCCGCCTCTTCGGCTACCTCTGTCAGCGTGTAGCCGTGCGTACTCTCCAGCAGATCGGCCATCTTCGATGAATCGTATTCATTCATCTGACAGCCCCAGGTTTTGATGTGCAGTTTTTTATTCATCGACTTGCCATTACTCAATGCAGAACGGAATGCAGGGCGCGTATTGTAATGCTTTGCTGCTGTTGTGACCAGACCAGCGTGCTTTTCTCTGCGCTGCGTTGAAAATCCGGTAAACTTTGCCTTAACGGGCGACCCGGCTTTCAGACTCACCGTCGGGGCGCTATGCGAAAGGAGTAACCATGACAAATAATCAGCACGCTGCGACAGAAGTGACCCTGGTCGGCGGCGGGATGGTCGGCGCCGCGCTGGCCTGCGGTCTGGCGCTGCAAGGGTTTGAGGTGACGGTTATTGAAACCGAAGCGCCGCCTGATTTTGACCGCGCTCAGCCGCCGGACTTACGTATTTCCGCTATTGGAGCAGCCTCGGTTGATTTACTGCGTGAGCTTGATGCCTGGCAGTCGGTGCTGGCGATGCGCGCTTTTCCCTATACCCGGCTGGAGACCTGGGAATGGCAGAGTGCCCATCTGGCGTTCGATGCACAAAGTCTCGGGCTGCCGGCTTTAGGCTATATGGTCGAAAATAACGTATTACAGCGGGCGCTCTGGCAGCGTATGACGCAGCTAAAGGTTCGCGTTATTTCACCGGCCAGCGTGGCGATGCTGGCGCGGCTTGAGCAGGGCTGGATGTTAACGCTGGATGATGGCAGCCAGCTGCAAACTCAGCTGGTGGTTGCGGCAGACGGGGCGAATTCCCGGGTACGCCAGCTGGCTGGGATCGGCATCCAGGGCTGGCAATATGCACAGTCCTGTATGCTCATTAGCGTCAGGTGTGAACAGCCGCCTGGCATGGCGACCTGGCAGCAATTTACGCCGCAGGGGCCGCGCGCGCTGCTGCCGCTGTTTGATAACTGGGCTTCGCTGGTGTGGTACGACGCGCCGGCGCGTATTCGCCAGCTGCAGGCGATGTCGATGGCGCAGCTGGAAAAAGAGATTCAGCGTGAGTTTCCCGATCGTCTCGGTAAAGTAACGCCGCTGGCCGCCGGTTCATTTCCGCTGGTTCGCCGCCATGCGAAGCGCTATGTGCTGCCGGGGCTGGCGCTGGTCGGCGATGCCGCCCATACCATTAACCCGCTGGCCGGGCAGGGGGTTAACCTCGGCTATCGCGACGTCAATGCCTTAATTGATGTGCTGAGCAATGCGCGCAACAGTGGGCAGGCGTGGAGTAGTGACGCGGTGCTGCAGCGCTATGAGCGTCGGCGGCGCTACGATAATTTGCTGATGCAAAGCAGTATGGATCTATTCTATCTGGCGTTCAGTAACCGGTCAGGGCCGTTGCGCATCGCGCGCAATCTCGGATTGCTCGCCGCCGAGCATAGCGGGGTGTTAAAGCGGCAGGCGCTGAAGTACGCGCTGGGATTGTAGTGATGACGGCGGCGATGTCCGCCGTTATATGATTCGCAAATGGCAAAAACAATAAAGCCCGCTAAAAGCGGGCTTTATTGTTGAACGTTGGCTGGGGTACAGGGATTCGAACCCCGGATGGCGGAATCAGAATCCGCTGCCTTACCGCTTGGCGATACCCCAATGCTGTACATCTTGTATCTGAATATGGCTGGGGTACAGGGATTCGAACCCCGGATGGCGGAATCAGAATCCGCTGCCTTACCGCTTGGCGATACCCCAAGAATATGGTGGCTACGACGGGAATCGAACCTGTGACCCCAGCATTATGAGTGCTGTGCTCTAACCAGCTGAGCTACGTAGCCATAATTTCTTGTACTGCCTGATTGCGCTGCAATCGCTTAAAAAGATGGCTGGGGTACCTGGATTCGAACCAGGGAATGCCGGTATCAAAAACCGGTGCCTTACCGCTTGGCGATACCCCATCTCTTTTAAAGCTGCAAACCGTTTATGACAATGGTGCGGGAGGCGAGACTTGAACTCGCACACCTTGCGGCGCCAGAACCTAAATCTGGTGCGTCTACCAATTTCGCCACTCCCGCAAATATGGTGGCTACGACGGGAATCGAACCTGTGACCCCAGCATTATGAGTGCTGTGCTCTAACCAGCTGAGCTACGTAGCCATCTTTATATTGCGTTACCTTCATCGGCTTTGCGGGGCGCATTATGCGTATTGAGCCTTTTAGCGTCAACAAATTTTTTGCCGATTTTAGCCACAGAACGGCTGTTTGCATGGGTAATGAACAGCCTGGCGATAAAAGCAACGATTTATCATTGTAACATAAGTAAAAAATAACGGGCCCGGGTAAAAAAGGCCCGTTTGCTGCGTGGGTTATGCCTGGTATGCCGACTGATGAACGCCGACCGCACGGCCTGACGGATCGTTCATGTTTTTGAAGGCTTCATCCCATTCAATGGCTTTTGCCGACGAGCAGGCAACGGATGGGCCGCCGGGTACGCATTCCGCCGCGCTGGCAATCGGGAACAGCTCTGCGAAGATTTCCCGATACAGATAAGCTTCTTTTGAACCCGGCGTATTATGCGGGAAACGGTAATGGGCGGTCTCCAGCTGCTGGTCGCTGATTTGCTGGGCCGCGATCTCTTTCAGCGAGTCGATCCAGCTGTAGCCAACGCCGTCGGAGAACTGCTCTTTCTGACGCCAGGCGACGCTTTCAGGCAGATAAGAAGCAAAGCATTCACGCAGAATGTGTTTTTCCATTTTACCGTTGCTGCCGCACATTTTATCGGCCGGGTTAATCGTCATCGCCACGTCGAGGAATTTCTTATCGAGGAACGGCACGCGTGCTTCCACGCCCCAGGCTGACATGGCCTTGTTGGCGCGCGCGCAGTCAAACATATGCAGCGCCAGCAATTTGCGCACGTTCTCCTCGTGGAACTCCTGCGCATTCGGCGCTTTATGGAAATAGAGATAGCCGCCGAATACTTCGTCTGCGCCTTCGCCCGAAAGCACCATTTTGATGCCCATTGCCTTGATTTTACGCGACATAAGATACATCGGCGTTGAGGCGCGAATCGTGGTGACATCATAGGTTTCAATGTGATAAATCACATCGCGAACCGCATCCAGCCCTTCCTGAACGGTGAAGTGGATTTCGTGATGGACGGTACCGAGATGGTCAGCAACGGCTTTCGCGGCTTTGAGGTCCGGCGATCCTTCCAGGCCAACGGCAAAGGAGTGCAGCTGCGGCCACCAGGCGTCGCTTTTATCCTGATCTTCAATGCGTCTGGCGGCATATTTTTTGGTAATCGCCGAGATGATAGAAGAGTCCAGGCCGCCGGAAAGCAACACGCCGTAAGGCACGTCTGACATCAGGTGACTTTTTACCGACTCCTCCAGCGCATCCTTCAGCGCGGCGGCATCGGTCTGGTTATGTTCGACGCTGGCATATTCCATCCAGTCGCGCTGCCAGTAGCGACGAATTTCGCCGTCGGTGCTGGAAAGGTAGCTTCCCGGCGGGAATTCGCTGATGGTGCGGCATACCGGCACCAGCGCTTTCATTTCAGATGCGACGTAAAAGTTTCCGTGCTCGTCGTTGCCCATATAAAGGGGGATGATGCCGATATGATCGCGGCCAATCAGGTACTGCTGCTTAACGCTGTCCCACAGGATAAAGGCAAACATTCCTTGCAGTTCGTCGAGAAAATCGATGCCTTTTTCCTGATATAGCGCCAGGATTACTTCGCAGTCGGAGCCGGTCTGGAAGTCGTAGCGATCGCTCAGCGCCGTGCGCAGGGCCTGATGGTTGTAAATTTCGCCGTTCACGGCCAGCACGTGAGTATGGTCGGCGTTGTACAGCGGCTGCGCGCCGTTGTTCACGTCGACGATCGATAGACGCTCATGGGCAAGAATCGCTTTATCATCAGCATATACCCCGGACCAGTCCGGACCGCGATGGCGCATCAGGCGCGACAGTTCCAAAGCCTTCTTACGCAATTCAATAGGATCAGTTTTCAGATCCAGCACGCCAAAAATCGAACACATAGCTTCACTCCTGAGCGGATTACTTAATCATTTATTCTATGCCGGACAGCGCCAGCGCATAGATAAGAAAATGCGATAATGGGAAAGGCTATGCAAGCAATTTCGCTTTCTGCTATGAAATAGCCATGCCTTGCGGCTGATAAATTAGTGAATCATCAATAATTGGTGGTAAAAATTGAATATTATTCAATGAGTGTGCAATTTTGGCTTAAATTTAACCAATTAACGGCCATCTTCTACGCGCTGGACCCCAGGTGAGCTGAGGTGATTAATCGTAGTAGGGTAATAAAGATTTATTGAGAAATTGGCATTGATGTGACAATAAATAGCAAATCGAGAAAAAATAAGTTGCAGGCCTACGCTGGTCGAGACTAAAAAATAAACTGAATTTGATTTTTCTGAATCCTGTATTAATCGTCGGTCAGAGTTAGCTTAAGCTCCAATTTAGTTAAACTGCGGCTGATCGCGGCGAGTAATACTCTTAAACTCTTGATCGTTATTTCTAAGGAAGGCATTTACATCATGTATGGTATTTCATCTGATACTGCTTCAGCATCACCAAACCTCACCCCGGTTAACGCTTCGGTATATAAGGATCTCTCAGAGAAACCGGTTAATACCGTCGCTGAAAAAATTAGAAGAGTAAGTAACTCTTCGGAAACGATATCCCTGCCATCCAACTTATCAATAATCTCTGATTCAATAACCCCTGATTCAATAAGCATTGACTTGCGCGGTCTGGATAATATTGAAACAGCGCCCCCCCTAAATCTCAATGGGAAAGCGCCGCCTGTCGCCAGTGAAAACAAAACATGGTGCGATGTTATCGGACGCCTATTTTCAGAAGCATATAAATATGGCGTGCCCGATCAGATGGTTGCTCAGGCCGGGCCTGCGTTACCTTTTTCATGGGGCGATATCAAACTGACGCCTACCGTGGTTTGGAATAAGGGGAATCCAGGCGCGTTAGACGTCTTTATTGGCCACCTCGAATACGGTCATGCAATCGGTAATAATGGCTATGTGTTACCGCTGGAGCAACTCGGTCTTCGCCTTTATTTCAATGGGGATTGCTGGTCTAAACGCATCGTTCCGCTTCAGGAAACGTTGATCCATGGCGATTACAAGGTACAGGAGTTTGCCCGCTATGGTAGCCCGTCGAAGCTGGCATTTAGTGGTAGCGCGAAAGTTGGCGTTTTAGCCGAGTTAGGGACAACGACTGAACTTGAATGGACAAAAGACACGGCAAACGCGCTGGGTACTCATATCGCTACCGCCTTGCTTTCGTTACCCGGGGAACTGATTACATCACCTCTTATTGCGGCACAAAAAACTATTGTTAAGCCGATTAGTAATTGGTTGAGTCCAGCCAAAGTAACTCACAGTCCGGATGCAGAGCTTGAGGAAGTTGTGGTCGCAAAACCAATGGATTGCAATATGAAAAATATATCTTCCTCACATTCAGGTATGGTGAAAAAAGGATTAACAACGTGGTTAAAACAGATAATTGATCACAGTAAACGAGCCGGCGGGGCGGAGTGGGCTAAATTTTCCTTTAGTTTTGATACCAATAATGCATGGCCTGTCGTACCCGGAGTGCTTGATATCCAGGCTAACTTTTACGCGCGTTATTCGCTGGTAAGCGCTTATCTTATTGCTGAAGATAAGGTTATTTTAGACGGCAATTTAGGCAAGTTTCTGGAAGCGATGGCACCAGGCGCATGCGACACAATCAGAAGCGCGATAAAATCCTGCTGTTATGAACCTTCTGAAGAAAATATTAGTCATAATGCGGGCGTCATTGCATCGGTGCTGGAAAGAAAATCATCAGCCGGAGAAGCGGTTGAAATGGAGGCGGTGGTTGTTATTCCCGCGGGTCAAAATGAAACGGCAGCAGAAATAACCCGGCTTTAATTGGCTGCTTCCGCCATCGTCGTTAATCAGATAAGAAAGTAGTCGCCGCTTGTTCATGCTGCAAGCGGTTAGCATTGTCATTCAGCGCCCAGCCTCGGTGGCTATAACACGGGGCTGGGCTGAAATTCATAGCGCGCTGTATTCGCGGTTATTCCTGGGTATGCGCGCCTTCCAGCAGGCGTTGCAGCAGGATGCCATTGAGCATAGCGCGCTTTGCCAGCGCAAAGGCGCCGATAGCGGAGCCATGATCGATTTCTGAACGTACCACCGGCAGGTTTTTACGGAACGCTTTCAGCACCTGGGTGTTAATGCAGCCTTCAATGGCGGGGAGCAATACCCGATTCGCCTCGGTGATTTCACCGGCGATGACCACCTTTTGCGGATTAAACAGGTTAATGGCGATTGCGATGGCCTTGCCAAGGTGGCGGCCTACGTGTTCGATGACTTCCGCCGCCAGCACGTCGCCGCGATTAGCCGCTTTGCAGATGCTAAGAATATCGCAGTTTTCCGCCGTCAGCGATGTCGGATGGCCTTGGTGAACCAGCGCGCGAACGCGCTGCTCGATTGCGCCGTTGGCGGCGATGGTTTCAAGGCAGCCAAAGTTGCCGCAGTGGCAGCGCTCTCCCAGCGGGTCGACCTGGATATGGCCAATTTCCCCAACATTGCCGTTGCTACCAAGGAAAATCTGTCCGTTGGTGATAATGCCCGCGCCGGTACCGCGATGTACGCGCACCAAAATAGAGTCAGCGCAGTCACGCGATGCACCAAAATAATGCTCGGCTAATGCCACGCTGCGAATGTCATGGCCGACAAAGCTGGTGACTTTAAAGCGCTTTTCCAGATTGGCAACCAGCGGCCACTGGCTGACCTGGATATGCGGCATATAGCGAATCACGCCGTTAGCCGGATCGACCAGGCCTGGCAGAATAACGGATATTGCAATCAGCTCACGCAGCTTGCGCTGTTGCTGGTTGATGAAATCTTCAATGGTATTGAATAGCGCGTGCTCCAGCGTTTCCTGCGTGCGCTCAGGCAGGTTATAACGCTGTTCGGCAATCAGCTTACCGCCCAGGTCGAACAGCGACAGGGTGGCATCTTCCCGCCCCAGGCGCACGGCGACGGTATGAAAGCCGCGGGTTTCAGTAATAATAGATATGGCGCGGCGGCCTCCGGTGGAGGCCTGCTGATCCACTTCGCGAATCAAGCCGCGTTCAATGAGCTGACGGGTAATTTTAGTTACGCTGGCGGGCGCCAGCTGGCTTTGTTCTGCGATCTGAATGCGCGAAATCGGGCCCTGCTGGTCGATAATTCGGTATACGGCCGCGCTGTTAAGCTGCTTAACGAGATCGACGTTTCCTATTTGAGCCTGTCCGCCATTGGTCATTCAGTATCTACTCGCTTAAAACCTCGTTGCCATTAACGTAGGTCTGGATAATGTGATAATCACCTGTGAATACTGTGAGATTCGCAACTTTTCCTGTCGCGATGCTGCCTAAAAGGCGATCCACACCGATTGCTTTTGCCGGGTATAACGTTGCCATTCTGATCGCCTCATCAAGCGCGATGCCGGCATGCTCAACGGTATTGCGCACCGCTTCGATCATCGTCAGTGAAGAGCCACTGAGCGTGCCATTTTCATCAACACATAGCCCGTCACGATAGTATATTGTTTTACCAGCAAAAATGAACCGGTCAATCGATTCATCCGCCGATAACCCCGCCGGTGCGGTAGCATCGGTGACCAGCACCAGCCGATCGCCTTTAATACGCTTGGCGTTGCGGATATTCGCGTAGTGAACGTGCAGCCCGTCGGCGATGATGCCGCAGTAAACGTCTGGCGTATCAAACAGCGCGCCGATCAGGCCGGGTTCGCGTCCGGTGATGGTCGGCATCGCGTTATACAGATGCGTTGCAAAGGAAATACCGGCTTCAAAGCCGCGGCGGGCTTCAGCATAGGTCGCGTGGGAGTGACCGGAAGAGATAACGATCCCCGCTGCGCTGAGGCGGCGAATCACCTCCGGCGCTACTTTTTCAGGGGCGAGGGTGATCTTGCTTATCACCTCAGCATTGTCGCACAGGAAATCGACCAGATCTGCCGTTGGCTGGCGTATTAATTCCGGGTTGTGGGTGCCTTTTTTCAGTGGATTAAGCCACGGACCTTCAAGATGCAGTCCCAGCGCCTGAAACTTATTTTGCGCCAGAAATTCACGCATGCTTTCTACCGCACGCCTCATCAGTTCGTCGTTGCTGGTAATCAGCGTGGGCAGGAAGCTGGTGCAGCCGGAGCGCTGGTTAGCTTTCTGCATGGTTTTCAGCGTTTCAACGCTTATCGCCGCCATGTCGTCATTGAACTGCACGCCGCCGCAGCCGTTAAGCTGCAAATCGATAAAGCCGGGAGCGATGTTGGCACCCTGAACATCCCGCGTGGTTATCCCTGTCGGTAGCTCATTAAGCGGACACAAGCGCTCAATCAGGCCGTTGGCGATCACCACGGCATGGTTGTCCAGAACTTCATGGCCGGTATAAATGCGGCCGTTAATCAGTGCGTACATCATTATTCTCCCCGCTGGGCGCAGGCCGGACATGCGGTCTGCGCTAGTGATCCTGTTATCGGTTACAGACCTTTCATATTTTCCGCTTCCATTTCGCGGAAATATTTTACGGTTTTCATTTTCAGTTCCATGGTTGATGGTTCATCGCAGACCACCACGGCTTTGGCATGGAGCTGCAGGCAGCTAATGGTCCACATATGATTGACATTGCCTTCAACAGCGGCCTGCAGCGCCTGCGCTTTCAAATGGCCGGTAACCAGGATCATCACTTCTTCTGCGTCCAACAACGTGCCTACGCCAACGGTCAGGGCATATTTAGGTACCTGCTCAACGTCGCCATCAAAGAAGCGTGAGTTGGCTACGCGGGTATCATGGGTCAGCGTTTTGATGCGCGTGCGCGAAGAGAGAGAAGAGGCCGGTTCGTTAAACGCAATATGACCATCGTTGCCTACGCCACCCATAAACAGGTGAATTTTGCCATATGAGCGAATCTTTTCTTCGTACTGGCGGCATTCGGCATCGATGTCATCGGCATTGCCATTTAGCAGGTTAATATTGTCCGGCTGAATATCGACGTGATCGAAGAAATTGCGGTACATAAAGCTGTGGTAGCTTTCCGGGTGCTCTTTCGGCAGGCCGACGTATTCGTCCATATTAAAAGTGACCACGTGTTTAAAGCTAACCTGGCCTGCTTTATGCATCTCAATAAGGTGCTTATAGGCTTCAAGCGGCGTTCCGCCCGTAGGCAGGCCGAGGATAAAAGGGCGATCTGCCGTTGGTTTAAATGCGTTGATACGGTTTACGATATGGCGTGCCGCCCATTTGCCGACCTGGCTGGTGGTGGTTAAAGGAATTAGACGCATGGAACACCTCACAGTGGCGATTGTTTAAATGCTAAGACGGATTATTTATAGCCTGTCTGGTAAGCGTAACCTGTGATAACGCAGTCATACGAGGGAAAAATCCGTCACGATATTTTTAATCATAAAATAAGTTTGTGGCGTAAGCCAACACTGACGCGATTGAAATGCGATTTATGGTGACTTTAATCACATTAGAGAGGGTTTTAATTTGCGGGGCGAATTAATTTTTTCTTACACTCCGCACTGTGGTGTGGAACAACATAAAACTACCTGCTACATGTAGGTAAAAAAAGCACGCGGTGCTAACGGGTTCAAAGGGGGAACAAGGTGAATATTTTAGGCTTCTTTCAAAGGTTAGGGCGGTCGCTTCAGCTGCCTATCGCCGTGCTGCCTGTTGCAGCATTGATGCTGCGATTCGGGCAACCTGATTTACTTAACATGCCGTTTATTGCTCAGGCAGGCGGCGCAATCTTCGATAACCTGGCGCTAATTTTTGCTATCGGCGTGGCGTCAACCTGGTCAAAAGATAACGCCGGTCCGGCAGCCCTGGCGGGCGCGGTGGGTTATTTCATCATGACTAAGGCGATGGTTACCATCAACCCTGCGGTCAATATGGGCGTGCTGGCGGGGATTATTACCGGCCTGGTCGCCGGTTCTACCTATAACCGCTGGTACAATATCAAGCTGCCGGATTTCCTCAGCTTCTTTGGCGGCAAACGCTTCGTACCGATTGCCACCGGCTTCTTCTGTCTGATACTGGCTGCCGTTTTCGGCTACGTCTGGCCTCCGGTACAGAATGCAATCCACGCCGGCGGCGAATGGATTGTTTCTGAAGGCGCGTTCGGCGCAGGTATTTTCGGCTTTGTTAACCGTCTGCTGATCCCAACCGGCCTGCATCAGGTGCTTAATACCATCGCCTGGTTCCAGATTGGTGATTACACCAACGCGGCGGGCGCGGTATTCCACGGTGACATTAACCGCTTCTATGCCGGTGACCCCACTGCGGGAATGTTCATGTCCGGTTTTTATCCGATCATGATGTTCGGCCTACCAGGCGCCGCGCTGGCTATGTATTTCGCCGCGCCGAAAGCGCGTCGTCCTATGGTGGGCGGCCTGCTGTTCTCCGTTGCACTGACCGCGTTTTTGACCGGTGTTACCGAGCCGCTGGAATTCCTGTTCATGTTCCTCGCGCCTTTGCTGTACTTACTGCATGCTATCCTGACCGGCATTAGTCTGTACGTTGCAACCGCGCTGGGCATTCATGCCGGCTTCTCCTTCTCTGCCGGCGCTATCGACTATGCCTTGATGTACCATCTGCCGGCGGCCAGTAAAAACGTCTGGTTGCTGCTGGTTATGGGCGTCGTGGCTTTCGTGGTCTACTTTGTCCTGTTCAGCGTGGTTATCCGCGCGATGAACCTGAAAACGCCGGGTCGTGAAGATGCGATGCCGGAGCAGGCCGCAGATGCCAACAGCAATACGGAAGAGGGGCTGTCTGTGCTCTCACGCCAGTATATTGCCGCAATCGGCGGCAGCGCTAACATCACCGGTATTGATGCCTGTATCACCCGCTTGCGTCTGGCCGTGGGCGATTCGACACAGGTTAATGATGCCGAATGTAAACGCCTTGGCGCTTCCGGCGTGGTTAAACTGAACAAGAAAACGGTGCAGGTGATTGTCGGCGCACGTGCTGAATCAATCGCTGAAGAGATGAAAATTTTGATGGCGAAAGGCCCGATTGCTGCCAGCAGCGCTACGGCAGCGCCGGCAGCCGCCGCACCGCAGCCTCAGGCGGTACCCAAGGCCAGCCAGGGCATTATCGCGACGCTGGTCGCACCGGTAAGCGGTGAGATCGTTGCGCTCGAGCAGGTGCCGGATGAAGCTTTCGCCAGCAAAGCCGTTGGCGATGGCGTGGCGATCAAACCAACCAGTAGCACCGTCGTATCACCGGCAGCCGGCACCATAGTGAAAATCTTTAATACCAACCACGCTTTCTGTCTGGAAACAGAGAAGGGCGTTGAGGTAGTGGTTCACATGGGGCTGGATACCGTTGGACTGGATGGCAAAGGCTTCAGCCGTTTGGTGGAAGAAGGTGCGCAGGTTACTGCCGGTCAGCCGGTGCTGGAAATGGACCTGGCATTCCTTAACGCGAATGCGCGCTCAATGATTAGCCCGGTAGTGGTCAGCAACAGCGATGATTATGTCGGTCTGACGCAGCTAGCGCAGGGGACGGTTGTGGCAGGCGAAACCCGCCTGTACGAAGTTAACAGCTAAAACAAATACCGGCAGTATGTTTGCCGGTCTGTTTACAGCAGGGGTGAGAGGCTTCTCACCCCTGTTTTTTTTTGCGCCGAATTTAACAAACGGTTGTTTCCCGCTGGCGCTTAGTGGATCATAATCGATTACATTAAGCAGCAGTATATCCGTACGTATTGAGGAAATCGTGATGAGTGAGGCTGAAGCCCGGCCAACCAACTTTATTCGCCAGATTATTGATGAGGATCTGGCTAGCGGTAAACACACCATTGTTCATACCCGCTTTCCACCGGAGCCGAACGGCTACCTGCATATTGGTCATGCCAAGTCTATCTGCCTGAACTTCGGCATCGCCCAGGATTACCAGGGCCAGTGCAACCTGCGTTTTGATGATACCAATCCGGTTAAAGAAGATATGGAATTTGTTGATTCCATTAAACACGATGTGCAATGGCTGGGCTTTGAGTGGAGTGGCGAGATTCGCTATTCCTCAGACTATTTCGATCGGCTGTATGACTATGCGCTGGAGCTGATAAGTAAAGGTCTGGCCTACGTTGATGAGCTTAGTCCGGAGGCGATCCGCGAATACCGCGGTACGCTGAAAGCGCCGGGTAAAAATAGCCCCTATCGCGACCGCAGTATCGAAGAAAACCTGGCACTGTTTGAAAAAATGCGCGCGGGCGGCTTTAGCGAAGGCACAGCCTGCCTGCGGGCGAAAATTGATATGGCCTCGAGCTTTATCGTGCTGCGCGATCCGGTCCTTTATCGCATTAAGTTTGCTGAGCATCATCAGACCGGAAATAAATGGTGCATCTATCCGATGTACGATTTTACCCACTGCATTTCCGATGCGCTGGAAGGGATTACGCATTCACTGTGTACGCTTGAGTTTCAGGACAATCGTCGGCTGTATGACTGGGTTCTGGATAACATTACGATTGCTGTTCACCCGCGCCAGTACGAATTTTCGCGTCTGAATCTGGAATATGCGGTGATGTCCAAGCGTAAGCTGACCCAGCTGGTGGCTGAGAAGATTGTCGAAGGCTGGGATGATCCACGGATGCTGACGGTATCCGGCCTGCGCCGTCGTGGCTACAGCGCCGCTTCGATCCGCGAGTTTTGCCGCCGCATCGGCGTCACCAAACAGGACAATATTGTCGAGATGGCCTCGCTGGAATCCTGTATTCGCGATGATCTGAATGAGAACGCGCCGCGTGCTATGGCGGTTCTCGACCCGGTTAAGGTGGTGATTGAAAACCTGCCGGCAGGTCATGATGAAGTGGTGACCATGGCGAATCATCCCAACCGTCCGGAAATGGGCCTGCGGGAAGTGCCTTTCAGCCGGGAAATCTGGATCGACCGCGCCGACTTCCGCGAAGAAGCGAATAAGCAATACAAGCGGCTGGTGCTGGGCAAAGAAGTGCGCCTGCGTAATGCCTATGTGATTCGTGCTGAGCGCGTGGCAAAGGATGATGACGGCAACATTACCTGCCTGTTCTGTACTGCCGATCTGGATACCATGGGTAAAGATCCTGCCGATGGGCGTAAGGTCAAAGGCGTTATCCACTGGGTGTCGGTCGATCACGGCCTGCCGGCGCAGTTCCGTCTTTACGATCGCTTATTTAGCGTACCAAATCCGGGGGCGGCGGAGGATTTCCTCACCACCATTAACCCTGATTCGCTGGTTATCCGCCAGGGATTTGTTGAGCCGGGCCTGCGCAATAGCGAAGCCTTGAAACCCTGGCAGTTTGAGCGTGAAGGCTACTTTTGTACCGACAGCGTTTATTCTAAACCGGGAGAGCTGGTGTTTAACCGCACCGTCGGCCTGCGTGATACCTGGGCTAAAGTCGGCGAATAACCCGAAGTTTGTAGCTAAAAAAGCGGCTGGTCAGCGTCAGTGATTGGCCGCTTTTTTGTATCAAATGGCAGGTACATCAGGGCGCCGGACTTCAATTAATTATGGGGTGAGCGCGACATTCAGGACTCAGGAGCCAACGGATTGCTGGATTGGCTTTTGCGGCGTGATGCGCACCTGCTTGACCATATTGTCCTGCACGTCAAGAATGTTAATCGCGTAGTTTTTCAGCTGAACGGTGGTGCCGGCCTGCGGGATCTCTTCAAGCGCTTCCAGCAGCATGCCGTTAATGGTTCGGGCCTCATTTTCCGGCAGCGCCCAGTTAAACGCCTTATTCAGCTCGCGAACGTTAGCGCTGCCTTCGATTAACACCGAACCGTCATTTTGCGGCATCACCTCTTCCGCCAGCGTTGGCGACATTGAGGTGGTAAAATCACCGACAATCTCTTCCAGAATATCTTCAATGGTCACCAGCCCCTTAATGTCGCCATATTCGTCGACCACCAGGCTGACTTTCTCTTTATTACGCTGAAATTTTACCAGCTGGACGTTTAGCGCCGTTCCTTCAGGAACGTAGTAAATTTCGTCGGCGGCGCGCAGCATTAGCTCTTTGGTGAACTCTTTTTTCTCGGTCATCATGCGCCAGGCTTCGCGTACACGCAGCATGCTGATGGTGTCGTCAAGACTGTCGCGATACAGGACAATACGGCCGTGAGGCGAGTGGGTGAGCTGGCGCAGTATAGATTTCCACTCATCGTTAATATTAATGCCAACAATTTCACTGCGTGGCACCATCACATCGTCGACGGTGACCTTATCGAGATCGAGTACCGATAGCAGCATGTCCTGATTGCGTCGCGACATCAGCGTCTGGGATTCATGGACGATGGTACGCAGCTCTTCTTTACTTAGCGCGGCGCTGATCGCACCTTCGGTTTTTATACCCACCATGCGCATAAAAAATTTGGCGATAGTGTTTAATAGCCAGACCAGCGGCAGCATCAGTTTTTGCAGTGGCCCCAGCAGCCAGCTGCTGGGGTAGGCCACTTTTTCCGGGTAGAGGGCCGCGATGGTTTTTGGCAATACTTCAGCAAAAACCAGAACCACGAAAGTCAGGATACCGGTGGCGATAGCCACGCCGAGATCGCCATACAGCCTCATGCCAACGATGGTGGCGAGCGAAGAGGCGAGAATATTTACCAGGTTATTACCAATCAGCACCAGGCTTATCAGCCGGTCAGGGCGACGCAGCAGTTTCTCGACACGTCGCGCCGCGCGGTTGCCGTTCTTTGCCCGGTGACGCAGTTTATAGCGGTTCAGCGTCATCATGCCGGTTTCAGAGCCGGCAAACCAGGCAGACACAATGACCATCACCACCAGAGTGATAATCAGCGTGGCAGTCGAAATATGTTCCAAGGCGATAATTCCTTGCTGTCGGTCATCAGGATGTCAGAAAGTGTTGCAGCATGCGGCTGCCAAAATAAGCCATGGTCAGCAGAAACGCGCCGCTGCAGTTGAACCAGACGACGCGGCGTCCACGCCAGCCTTCATGATAATGGCCCCATAACAACACAATATAGACAAACCACGCGAGGATGGAGAGAACGGCCTTATCAACATTTTCCCGGTTAAACAGGTCATGCATATAAAATAAGCCGGTACATAGCACCAGCGTCAGCAGCACGACGCCAACCTGGGTGATATGAAACATTTTACGTTCAATACCCATCAGCGGCGGAATATCGTTGCTGAAAGCCAGCCTTTTGTTTTTTAACTGGTAGTCAATCCAGGCCAGCTGGAGAGCATAAAGCGCGGCGATAATCAGCGTGGCGTAGGCAAAAAGCGCGAGGCCAATATGCACCATCATGCCGGGCGTTGTTTCCAGATGGGTAATAAATGTATTGGGAACGAAGGTGGCGAAGGCCAGATTAATCAGGGCGAAGCTGTATACGATGGGTAATAAAAGCCAGCCGCGATTGCGTGAAGCAACAATGGTCATAATGGCGCAAATCAGCAGGCTGACCAGCGATCCAATATTCAGCAGGCTAAGATTTTGTCCGTTGCCGATGGCAAAAATGCGCTGTTCTAATGCCACGCCATGGCAAATCAGAGCCAGCACTGCGGAGATAATAGCCAGCCGACGCCAGGCGCTATTTTTGCGCAGCAGCGTGGGAATAATTAATGCAAGGCTGGTTGAATAGGCAAACAGCGCCACTATCGCAAATACGAACATAAAAGTTGTCAGGTACTCGCCAGATAACGAAAAAAAGCAGTATAGCGCCAGCACCGGCTGGCTCCAAACGATCTCCATGCAGATGGCTGAGATCGTCGACCCTTCATGTTATAATCATCGCCATCATGTCGCTATAGCGCCCACTCTGAATACCTTGAGCGAGAGACAATGTTTGATAATTTAACCGACAGATTGTCGAGTACGTTGCGCAATATCAGCGGCCGCGGCCGTCTGACTGAAGACAATATTAAAGATACCTTGCGCGAAGTGCGTATGGCGCTGCTGGAGGCTGACGTCGCGCTGCCGGTGGTGCGCGACTTCATCAATCGGGTGAAAGAGCGCGCGGTAGGCCATGAGGTCAATAAAAGCCTTACGCCGGGCCAGGAGTTCGTCAAAATCGTTCGCAATGAGCTGGAAGCGGCGATGGGGACGGAAAATAACAGCCTGAATCTCAATGCGCAGCCGCCGGCGGTAGTGCTGATGGCTGGCTTACAGGGCGCGGGTAAAACTACCAGCGTTGGTAAGCTCGGCAAATTCCTGCGTGAAAAGCATAAAAAGAAAGTACTGGTGGTTTCAGCGGACGTTTACCGTCCGGCGGCGATTAAGCAGCTGGAAACGCTGGCGCAGCAGGTGGGCGTCGATTTCTGTCCGTCCGACCTGAGTCAGAAACCCGTTGATATCGTCAAGGCCGCACTGCAGCAGGCAAAGCTGAAATTCTACGACATACTGCTGGTCGATACCGCCGGGCGTCTGCACGTTGATGAAGCGATGATGGATGAAATCAAGCAAATCCATCATTCAATTAACCCGGTTGAAACGCTGTTTGTGGTTGACGCCATGACCGGCCAGGATGCGGCCAATACCGCCAAAGCATTTAATGAAGCCCTGCCTTTGACCGGCGTTATTCTGACGAAAGTTGATGGTGATGCCCGGGGCGGCGCGGCGCTATCAATTCGCCATATTACCGGCAAGCCAATTAAGTTCATGGGCGTTGGTGAGAAAACCGAGGCGCTGGAACCGTTCTATCCTGACCGCATTGCTTCCCGTATTCTCGGCATGGGCGATGTTCTGTCGCTGATTGAAGATATTGAAAGCAAGGTCGATCGCGATCAAGCGGAAAAGCTGGCCAGCAAGCTGAAGAAAGGCGACGGTTTCGATCTGAACGACTTTCTCGAACAGCTAAAGCAAATGCGTAACATGGGCGGCATGGCCAGCCTGATGGGCAAGCTGCCCGGAATGGGGCAGCTGCCGGATACCGTGAAGTCACAAATGGATGACAAAGTGCTGGTGCGCATGGAAGCAATGATTAATTCCATGACGCACAAAGAGCGTGAAAAACCGGAAATTATCAAAGGCTCACGCAAGCGGCGTATCGCTACGGGGTCAGGCATGCAGGTGCAGGATGTTAACCGCATGCTGAAACAGTTTGACGATATGCAGCGAATGATGAAGAAAATGAAAAAAGGCGGCATGGCGAAAATGATGCGTAACATGAAAGGTATGATGCCGCCGGGATTTCCCGGGCGTTAACCTGAATATGCCCCGGCGCGAAAAAGCATCGCTGAAAGATTGCTTTTTGCGCCAAAATGAGTAAAATTTTCGGGCTTTTTATATGACACCCGGGCCCCGTTCCTCGATGGGGCCCGGTTGTTTTATTAACTGAAGAGGATGTTATGGTAACAATTCGTTTGGCACGTCACGGCGCTAAAAAGCGTCCGTTTTATCAGGTAGTCGTTACTGACAGCCGCAATGCTCGCAACGGTCGCTTTATCGAGCGCGTAGGCTTCTTCAACCCGATCGCTTCTGGTCAGGCTGAAGCACTGCGTCTGGATCTGGATCGCATTGAGCACTGGGTTGGCCAGGGCGCTACTCTCTCTGATCGCGTTAATGCGCTGATCAAAGAAGCTAAGAAAGCAGCTTAATCTGTTACGGTGGCTGGCATGAGCAAGCAACAAACCGATCTGCCTCCTGAAAACCCCATTGTGATGGGCAAACTGGGTGCAGCGTTCGGAATTCGTGGTTGGCTCAAGGTATTTTCTTCCACCGAAGACGCCGAAAGCATTTTTGACTACCAGCCCTGGTTTATTCAACGGGCCGGTAAGTGGCAGCAGGTCGAGCTGGAAAGCTGGAAGCGCCACAGTCAGGAGATCATAATTAAGGTCAAGGGCATTGACGATCGTGATGCGGCAGCGCTGCTGACCAATTGCGAAGTCGTCGTTGACGCTAATTCTCTGCCGTCGCTGGAAGAAGGCGACTACTACTGGAAAGACCTTATTGGTTGCAAAGTAACGACCTCTAAGGGTTATGAACTGGGTAAAGTCGTTGATTTGATGGAAACCGGTTCTAACGACGTTCTGGTAGTGAAGGCAAATCTCAAAGATGCGTTTGGCGTAAAGGAGCGGTTAATTCCGTTTCTTAACGAACAGGTTATCAAGAAAGTCGATCTCGCTACTGGCTTTATTGAAGTAGATTGGGATCCTGGTTTTTGACCTCCGGATTCAATGGTAAAACGGCGCAGGCGATGTGGATTGGTGTTATTAGCCTTTTTCCTGAAATGTTTCGCGCGATTACCGATTACGGGGTAACTGGCCGGGCAGTAAAGAATGGCCTGCTAAGCATTCAAAGCTGGAGTCCACGCGACTTCACGCATGACCGACATCGTACGGTGGACGATCGTCCATACGGCGGCGGACCGGGAATGCTGATGATGGTGCAGCCCTTAAGGGATGCGATTCATGCAGCGAAAGCAGCGGCAGGGGAAGGTGCAAAGGTGATCTACCTGTCACCTCAGGGGCGCAAGCTGGATCAGTCCGGCGTGTGTGAGCTGGCGGCGAATCAGAAGTTGATTCTGGTCTGCGGCCGCTATGAAGGTATCGATGAGCGCATTATTCATACCGAAATTGATGAAGAATGGTCAATTGGTGATTATGTGCTCAGCGGCGGCGAACTACCCGCAATGACGTTGATTGACTCGGTTGCCCGGTTTATTCCGGGGGTGCTGGGGAAACAAGCGTCGGCAGAAGAGGATTCCTTTTCTGACGGGCTATTAGATTGTCCGCACTATACTCGCCCTGAAGTGCTGGAAGGAATGGACGTCCCGTCGGTATTATTGTCGGGGAACCATGCGGATATCCGCCGCTGGCGCCTGAAACAGTCGCTGGGCCGAACCTGGCTAAGAAGACCTGAACTTCTGGAAAACCTGGCTCTGACTGAAGAGCAAGCAAGGTTGTTGCAACAGTTCCAGTGTGAATATCAGCAACAGCATAACGATGATGGGAGCGTGCAGGCGACGCCTGACCCCTCCTGAATATCAGTTTACCCAGGATAAGAGATTAAATTATGAGCAACATTATTAAGCAAATTGAACAAGAGCAGATGAAGCAGGACGTACCTCCCTTCCGTCCGGGTGATACCCTGGAAGTGAAAGTATGGGTTGTTGAAGGTTCTAAAAAACGTCTGCAGGCATTCGAGGGCGTGGTTATCGCTATTCGTAACCGCGGTCTGCACTCTGCATTCACTGTTCGTAAAATTTCTAACGGCGAAGGTGTTGAGCGTGTATTCCAGACGCATTCACCGGTCATTGACAGCATCACCGTTAAGCGTCGTGGTGCCGTACGTAAAGCCAAACTGTACTACCTGCGTGAGCGCACTGGTAAGTCAGCTCGTATTAAAGAGCGTCTTAACTAAGAGCTCGCGTAAGCGACATCTCAAAGTTAATAGCAAACAAGGGGTTAGCGTAAAGCTAACCCCTTTTTTGTTTGGTGTTCGCGGCGTGTCCACGTGAAATCTAAATCGTCCACAAATGACCACAGTATTCAGGCTGGATTTTTATTGCAAAACGCGCACCTGCCACGGTGGTTGCACAGGCTTAGCAGATATTTACCTGCGCGAGATGTGATAAATAGCGGTGTTAACCGGGCCGCTATCCAGCACGATTAAACCGTAGCGAATAGCAGTCAGCTCGCCGCCGGCGCGGATCGCGACGGTGCGACTGGCGATATTGGCCTCTGCGGCGAGGATTTCTACCTTTTCAATCTCCGGGCGGGTAAACGCCATTTCTAACAGCGCCCTTACCGCCGCGGTGGCGATGCCTTTGCGCTGTTCGCTGCTACGTACCCAGTAACCAATTGAAGGCAGGATTTCCATCTGCTGAGGAAAGCGGATGCCGGCTCCGCCAAGGATATAGCCATCGTCAGTAAACAGACCAAATTCTTCGGCCTGGCCGGTTGCCCGCAAATGATGGGTAATCGCGAACCAGCGTTTGGCTTCGCTGGCGCCAAAATCTTCACTGGCCCATATCATCCATGGTTTCAGCGTATCCAGTGAACTGATTACGGCGTGAGAAAATTCAGCGGCATGTTCATCCTGCCAGGGACGTAGGTTTACCTTCATAATGCACGCCTTTATTTTGGGCCGGCTGATAATATCGCTGCCAGACGGCTTATTAATCTTTTCAGACAGCACCGCCAGTTGATTTCGCGATAACCGTACCACTCTTGTCACGCTGCGTCATCTTTAAGCGGCGGGTTCTGTAATGCATCTTTTATCGCTGCCTGCTACCGGAGCCCAGCCGTCGCGGATGTTCACCGTTAAGAATAAAGCTAAGCCATAGCAAGAAGAGGTGTATAGTTAGGTTTACATATTAATTTTGTCGTCATTATTTAACTATTTGTTTTTATTTATATTTTTTGTTTTTAGTTATCTATGGTTATTTTTATGTACAGGCATGTGGTCTGTTATGTATCAATTATGGTACATTTATTCATCCTTTGAAGGTCACGCTATACGCATAACGAAATGACAGGGTCGCTATCATGCAGAAAGATGCAGTTAATAATATTCATATCGCTGACGAACAAATTTTAATCACGCCTGAAGAGCTGAAAAACAAGTTCCCGCTCAGTGCCGCTCTCGAAGCTCAGATTACGACTTCACGCCAGACTATTGCTGACATCATTGCCGGTCGTGACCATCGTCTGCTGGTGGTCTGCGGTCCTTGTTCAATTCATGATACCGAAGCGGCTCTTGAATACGCTCGTCAGTTAAAAACCTTGTCCGATCAGCTGAAAGACCAGCTGTATATCGTTATGCGCGTTTATTTTGAAAAACCCCGCACCACCGTTGGCTGGAAAGGATTAATCAACGACCCGTACATGGATAACTCCTTTGATATGGAGGCTGGTCTGCATATTGCCCGCCAGCTGCTGGTCAATCTGGTCGAAATGGGGCTGCCGCTGGCCACGGAAGCATTGGATCCTAACAGCCCGCAGTATCTCGGTGACCTGTTTAGCTGGTCAGCGATCGGTGCGCGCACCACTGAATCGCAAACCCACAGGGAAATGGCCTCTGGTCTTTCCATGCCGGTTGGCTTTAAAAACGGTACTGACGGCAGCCTGGGGACGGCGATTAATGCTATGCGCGCCGCTGCCATGCCGCACCGTTTCGTCGGGATCAACCAGTCAGGCCAGGTTTGCCTGCTGCAAACGCAGGGCAATCCTGATGGTCACGTCATTTTGCGCGGTGGTAAGGCGCCTAACTACGGCCCGGAAGACGTTGCACAGTGTGAAAAAGAGATGCTGAAAGCGGGACTGCGTCCGGCCTTAATGATAGATTGCAGCCATGGTAATTCTAATAAAGACTATCGTCGCCAGCCCGGCGTGGCAGAATCTGCTGTGGCGCAAATCAAAGATGGTAACCGCTCGATTATGGGGCTGATGCTGGAAAGTCACCTGCATGAAGGCAATCAGTCTTCTGAGCAGCCGCGTTCTGATATGAAGTATGGTGTTTCCGTCACCGATGCCTGTATTAACTGGCAGGTCACGGACTCATTATTGCGGGAAATCCATCAGGGTTTGCAGGGCGTACTGGCGGCGCGTCTGGCATAAGAGGCATAAAATAATGGTGGCTGAATTAACCGCGCTGCGCGATCGGATCGATGAAGTTGATAAGGCGCTGCTGGATTTGCTGGCAAAACGTCTGGCGTTGGTTGCCGAAGTTGGTGAGGTCAAAAGTAAGGCCGGACTGCCTATTTATGTTCCGGAGCGGGAAGCGTCGATGCTCGCCTCCCGGCGACATGAAGCTGAAAAGCTGGGCGTGCCGCCGGACCTGATCGAAGACGTGCTGCGGCGTGTTATGCGTGAGTCCTACGCCAGCGAAAATGATAAAGGTTTTAAGACCATGAATCCCGCGCTGCGGCCGGTGGTTATCGTAGGGGGCAAAGGGCAAATGGGGCGGCTGTTTGAAAAGCTGCTCACGCTGTCTGGCTATCAGGTACAAATTCTCGATAAAGAGCAGTGGGATAGCGCCGAAACCATGCTGGGGCAGGCGGGAATGGTCATCATCAGCGTGCCGATTCATCTGACTGAGCAGGTGATTGCACAGCTGCCTCCGCTGCCGAAGGATTGCATTCTGGTCGATATTGCCTCGGTTAAAAATGTACCGTTGCAGGCGATGCTGGCCGCACACCCAGGTCCGGTGTTGGGATTGCACCCAATGTTTGGTCCGGATACCAGCAGCCTGGCAAAGCAGGTTGTTGTCTGGTGTGATGGTCGCCATCCGGAAGCTTACCAGTGGTTTTTGGAGCAAATTCAGGTATGGGGCGCTCGCCTGCATCGTATTAGCGCCAGCGAACACGATCAGCATATGGCGTTTATCCAGGCCTTACGCCATTTTGCCACTTTTGCTTATGGTCTGCATCTGACGGAAGAAAACGTTGAGCTGGAGCAGCTGCTGGCGCTTTCCTCACCGATTTATCGCCTGGAATTGGCGATGGTAGGTCGGCTGTTTGCGCAGGATCCTCAGCTTTACGCCGATATCATTATGTCTTCGGAGAACAATCTGGCACTGATAAAGCGTTATTATCGCCGCTTTGGCGAGGCGATTGCGCTGCTGGAAAAAGGTGATAAGCAGGCCTTTATTGATAGCTTTCGTAAGGTTGAACGCTGGTTTGGCGATTACGCGCCCCGCTTCATGACGGAAAGCAGGGCGATGCTGCGTTCCGCAAATGACAGCCGTCAGTAATAAAAAAGTCCCTTAATCAGGGACTTTTTTTAGCCGCGCTCTACGGGTACGACGTTTTCGCTGGGGTAGCATCCCAGCACTTTCAGGAAGCGGGTGATGCCTTGCAGTTCTTTCAGTGCGTTCTCCATAGCCTCAGAGCGCCGGTTTCCCTGTACATCAATATAAAACATCTCCTCCCACGGGTTGCCGTGAATCGGCCGGCTCTCCAGCTTGCTCATAATAAGATTATGATTGCGCAGGACCATCAATGCTTCTACCAGCGCACCAGCCTGCTGACCGGTTGCCATCAGCAGCGTGGTTTTGGCTGGCACCTGAGACGTCACTTCCACCGGCTTGCGCGCCAGAATGATAAAACGGGTAATGTTTTGCTTCTGATTTGCCAGGTCTCGTTCCAGAACTTGCAGGCCATATAAAGCGCCGCCGGCTTCGCTACCCAGCGCGGCGACGTGCGGGCTGTTGATCGCCGCGACTTTCTCCATTGCCGCTGCGGTACTTTCGGTGTATTCGGTTTTCCATTGCGCAAAGCGGCTGATGAACTGACTGCACTGCTGGAAAGGCTGAGGATGGCTGTATATGGTTTTTATTTGCTGCAGGTCCGTTGTGCCGGCGACCAGCACACAGTGATCGATGGGGATGGTCAGTTCGCCGACAATGGACAGGCTGGTATTTTGCAGCAGGTCGTACACGTCGTTAATCGATCCGGAGCTGGTGTTTTCAATCGGCACCACGGCATAGTCGGCCTGTCCGGTTTCAACTTGCTGAATAATGTCATTAAATTTCAGACAGCCGCTTTCTATCACATTTTCAAAATGGCGCGCGGCATATTTGCGCGCGGCAATGTGTGACCAGGAACCTTTTGGACCAAGGAAGGCGATGCGCGCATTTTCACTGCCCGTCTGGTTGAGGTGCTGTTGCAATAGCGTCTGCTGGGTCAGCACTGAGTCTTCAATGATCTGTTGAAAAAGCTGCGTAACATAATGGGCGTCCAGACCCTGCAATTTTCCTTTTTCAATCAGCTTTTCCAGCAGTTCACGTTCGCGAGCAATGTCGCGTACCGGCCGTTTTGTCAGCATCTTAGCGTTAGCCACTTCGACGGAAAGGGCGCGCCGTTCTGCAAGCAATATCAGTAACTTCTCGTCCAGCGCGGTTATTTTATCGCGCAATGACAGTAAAGGGTTGTCCATGCTCATCGTGTTTCTGTACCTTTCAGTCGTTCAAAAAAAAACCTCCCTTTCGGGAGGCTTTATTATTCGTCTTCGCATTCTTATTTCACGACGAAACGCCTCCCGTTCAGGGGAAGGTAAAAAAGAATGCGAAGAAGAACAGGTTTACTTGCATGTTTCAGGAATCTTTGGCTGCGACAGGTTAGAACAATAACCTTGTTAAAAATAGGCTGTCAATAAAAAACGCGCCCTGAGGCGCGTGTTGTCGATTAATAACCAATTATTCACTAAGGCTAAGGTCTTTCACGCTGCTGTAAGCGCGGCGTGCTTCACCTTTGTGCTGGGCTTTATTCAGTTGTTTTTCCAGCTTGCCTATTAAATCATTAATGGCAGAGTACATGTCGATATGTTTAGCACTGGCAACCAACGGGCCGTTAGGGGTGTTGATGTTCGCATCGGCGACGAATTCGTTGGATTCTTTTGACAAGACAATGTGCGGATTGATTAGTTGCGTTTGCCATTTTTCCAGTTTAGCAAGACGCTCTTCGACATGATTGCGGATAGCTTCGGTAATCTCCATCTGTTTACTGGTAATGTTCAGAATCATAGTGCTTACCTCTCTGTCATTTCCGTCCGGGTAAGTCCAGAATAGCGCCACAAATGGGTTAATGTTTGATCTGGATCAAAAAATTAGGTCACTTTTTGTCAAAGAAATGAAATATGTGAAAAGGGCGGGTTAACCCATTTTTGGCTCTTGAATTTCATAGCCTGGGCTGACATAGTTGACTGGATAACAGATTTTCAAAACAGAAAATTTGATGAATTAAGCAGCAAAAAGGCAGCCACCACGGCTGCCTTTTTGCGTTAACAATGAATGCTGTTAGCTGGTGCGGTTTGCAGCGATAAGCTTGGCGACTTTCTCCGCTTCGCCATTAAGCTGTAGCTTACGGTAGGCATTTTCCATCAGCGGCAGTGCGGCCTTCGTTGCCTGCGTATCCGGATAATCCTTCAGCATTTGCTCAACGCGGTTAACAACGGCGACATACGCGCCGCGCTTAGTGTAGAATTGCGCCACGGCTAACTCGTATTTCGCCAGGCGGTCTTTTAAAGAAATCAGGCGCAATCTGGCATCGTTGGCATACAGGCTGTTGGGATAACCACGCAGCAGCTGCGTGAAATCGCGAAATGCGACGCGCGCATGTTCCGGATCGCGGTCGGAACGATCGATGCCAAAGAAGTTCTGCAACGTGCTGTTATCCATTGCCATATCGGTCAGACCACGCATGTAGATAACGTAGTCAATGTTCGGATGCGTTGGATTCAGACGCAGAAAGCGATCGATAGCTGCCTGAGCGAGTGGAAGATCGCCATTTTTGTAATACGCGTAGATAAGATCCAGCTGCACCTGTTGGGAGTAAGGACCGAATGGATAGCGGTTATCAAGCGCTTCCAGTTGCGTGATGGCGCCTTTAAAGTTACCGTCCTGCAGCTTTTGCTGGGCCGTGGCATAAATCTCGGCAGGCGGGCTGTCAGGCACCGTCTCCTTGGAGCCGGAACAGCCGGCAAGTGCAAGGCTCAACGTGGCTGCAGCCACCAGATATTTCATACGCGTCATGACGATTTGATTATCCTCAGAGTGTTATTGCGAAAGCTGTCCGTTAAGCTTTCGATAGTGACCAGGTACGATAGCACAATATATTAACGGCTACGCCGTGAAAACCCAACGTTAACGAAGAAGCTGTTTATGGCACAACAAGTACAACTCACCGCAACGGTGTCCGAATCACAACTTGGACAACGCTTAGATCAGGCTTTGGCCGAATTGTTCCCTGATTATTCACGTTCACGCATAAAAGAGTGGATTCTGGATCGCCGCGTCCGGGTAAACGGCAGCGTGGCAGATACGCCCAAAGTCAAGGTGCTCGGCGGCGAGCAGGTGGCAATTGACGCTGAAATTGAAGAAGAAGCCCGCTGGGAGCCACAGAATATTGCGCTTAATATCGTCTATGAAGATGACGATATTCTGATTATCAATAAGCCCCGCGACCTCGTCGTTCATCCCGGCGCGGGTAATCCTGATGGCACGGTACTCAACGCGTTGCTCTATCATTATCCGCAAATCGGCGACGTGCCGCGTGCCGGTATCGTTCACCGTCTTGATAAAGACACCACGGGACTGATGGTGGTCGCGAAGACCGTTCCCGCGCAGACACATCTGGTGGAATCGCTGCAGCTGCGCGAAATAACCCGAGAATATGAAGCGGTCGCTATCGGTAATATGACGGCTGGCGGCACGGTTGAGCAGCCGATTACCCGCCATGCGACCAAGCGCACGCATATGGCCGTCCACCCGATGGGTAAGCCTGCGGTAACGCATTACCGCATTATGGAACATTTTCGTGCCCATACCCGCCTGCGGCTACGCCTTGAAACCGGCCGTACTCATCAGATCCGCGTTCATATGGCGCATATTAACCATCCTCTGGTCGGCGATCCGCTGTATGGCGGGCGTCCGCGTCCGCCAAAAGGGGCTTCCGATCGCTTTATCAGCACCCTGCGACAGTTTGATCGCCAGGCGCTTCATGCCACCATGCTGCGGCTTTACCACCCGATTAGCGGCATTGAGATGGAGTGGCATGCTGAGATTCCGCAGGACATGGTCGACCTGATTGATGCGCTGAAGGCTGATACCGAGGAATTTAAAGATCAGCTGGACTGGCTATGAGTTTACTGCTGCCGCAGTGGAAAGCGCCGGCGTCAGTATGTGCCTGTAGCACTACGCGGCAGGGCGGTGTTAGTCAGCGCCCCTGGGAGGCGTTTAACCTGGGAGCGCACGTTGGCGATAAGCCTGAGCATGTCGCGCTTAACCGTCAGCGGTTGAATCGGCTGGCTGAATTGCCATCCCCGCCCGTCTGGCTGGAGCAGGTACATGGAACGGAGGTCGTGATCCTGCCTTCTGCCCAATCGGCGCCGCGCGCCGATGCCGCTTATACTCATCAGCGCGGCGTGGTTTGTGCTGTTATGACCGCTGACTGCCTGCCTGTGCTGCTGTGTTCGACGCATGGCGATGAGGTCGCGGCGGTACATGCTGGCTGGCGTGGATTACTGGCCGGAGTCATTGAACAAACCTTGAAAACGTTCAATGCCCCGCCGCATCAGATCATGGCCTGGCTAGGACCGGCTATCGGACCTCAGGCATTTGAGGTCGGCGGTGAAGTGCGCGATGCTTTTATTAATCACAATCAGGCTGCCGCCGCCGCTTTTGTCCCTGCCGGCGACAAGTTTTATGCCGATCTCTGGCAGCTGGCGCGCCAGCGTCTCCAGGCCACGGGCATTGAGTCCGTTAGCGGCGGAGGGGTCTGTACCTATCAGCAAATTGGTCAATTTTTCTCCTACCGGCGTGATGGAATCACGGGCCGTATGGCAAGTTTGATTTGGCTGATATAAATTAGCGCCCTAAGACGATCCAGGTTGGTGTTTTTTCCAGCAAAAAAACGGGTCAGGAAACTTGAAAATTTGAGGACAGACCTCATTTAATCTCCAGTAGCAATTTTGACCTGTAGGGGGAAATTATGCGTCTGGATCGTCTTACTAACAAATTCCAGCTTGCTCTCGCCGACGCCCAGTCTTTAGCACTTGGGCGCGATCATCAATTTATTGAACCACTGCATCTGATGAGCGCGTTGCTCAATCAGGAAGGGGGCTCTGTGCGCCCGCTTCTGACCACTGCCGGCGCCGATGTTGCCAGCCTGCGAACCGGCATTGAGCAGGCGATTAGCCGCCTTCCTCAGGTTGAGGGCAGCGATGCCGACGTGCAACCTTCTGCCGATTTGATTCGCGTACTGAATATTTGCGACAAGCTGGCGCAAAAGCGCGGCGATAACTTTATTTCATCTGAATTGTTTGTTCTGGCGGCGCTCGACTCGCGCGGTTCGCTGGCCGATTTACTGAAATCTGCCGGCGTCACCAGCGATAAGCTGACGAAAGCGATCGAACAAATACGTGGGGGAGAAAACGTGAACGATCAGGGCGCAGAAGATCAGCGTCAGGCTTTGAAAAAATACACTATCGACCTTACCGAACGGGCCGAACAAGGAAAGCTGGACCCGGTTATCGGGCGCGATGAAGAAATTCGCCGCACCATCCAGGTCTTGCAACGCCGAACTAAAAATAACCCGGTACTTATTGGTGAGCCTGGCGTTGGTAAAACGGCTATCGTTGAAGGTCTGGCTCAGCGCATTATCAATGGCGAAGTTCCGGAAGGGCTGAAAGGGCGTCGCGTTCTGGCGCTCGATATGGGCGCACTGGTTGCCGGCGCCAAATATCGCGGTGAGTTCGAAGAGCGCCTGAAAGGCGTGCTGAACGATCTGGCGAAGCAGGAAGGGAATGTCATCCTGTTTATTGATGAATTACACACCATGGTGGGTGCGGGTAAAGCCGACGGCGCAATGGATGCCGGTAATATGCTGAAACCCGCGCTGGCTCGCGGTGAGCTTCACTGCGTTGGCGCCACCACGCTTGATGAATATCGCCAGTACATTGAAAAAGATGCCGCACTGGAGCGTCGTTTTCAGAAAGTTTTTGTTGCTGAGCCGAGCGTGGAAGACACCATTGCCATTTTGCGCGGGCTGAAAGAGCGCTATGAGCTGCATCATCACGTGCAGATTACCGATCCGGCTATTGTCGCAGCCGCCACGCTGTCGCATCGCTATATTGCTGACCGGCAGCTGCCGGATAAGGCTATCGATCTAATCGATGAAGCTGCGTCCAGTATTCGTCTGCAGATCGACTCTAAGCCCGAGTCGCTGGATCGACTCGAACGGCGAATTATACAGTTAAAGCTGGAGCAGCAGGCGCTGAAAAAAGAGTCTGATGATGCCAGCATTAAACGCCTTGATATGCTTGAGGAAGAGCTGACACAAAAAGAGCGCGATTACTCCGAGCTGGAAGAAGAATGGAAAGCGGAAAAGGCATCGCTTTCCGGTACTCAGACGATTAAAGCAGAATTGGAGCAGGCGCGTCTTATGATGGAGCAGGCGCGGCGTCAGGGCGATCTGGCTCAGATGTCAGAACTGCAATACGGTAAAATTCCGGAGCTGGAAAAACAGCTTACCGCTGCCACGCAGTCTGAAGGTAAGACGATGAAGCTGCTGCGCAATCGCGTTACCGACGTTGAGATTGCCGACGTGCTGGCGCGCTGGACGGGGATCCCCGTAGCCCGGATGATGGAAGGCGAGCGGGATAAGCTGCTGCGCATGGAGCACGAACTTCACCAGCGCGTAATTGGTCAGGATGAGGCGGTGGAAGCGGTATCCAACGCGATTCGCCGCAGCCGGGCGGGGCTGGCTGATCCTAACCGGCCGATTGGTTCGTTTCTGTTTCTTGGTCCGACCGGCGTGGGTAAAACCGAGCTTTGTAAAGCGCTGGCTAATTTTATGTTCGACAGCGATGACGCGATGGTGCGCCTCGATATGTCAGAGTTTATGGAAAAACATGCGGTATCCCGTTTGGTGGGGGCGCCTCCTGGATACGTGGGCTATGAAGAGGGCGGATACCTGACGGAAGCGGTCCGGCGTCGTCCTTATTCGGTTATCCTGCTTGACGAAGTGGAAAAAGCGCACCCGGATGTGTTCAATATTCTGCTCCAGGTACTGGATGATGGCCGTCTCACCGATGGTCAGGGGCGTACGGTCGATTTCCGCAATACGGTGGTTATCATGACATCGAACCTTGGCTCGGATCTGATTCAGGAACGCTTTGGCGATCTGAACTATGATGAAATGAAAGCGTTGGTGATGTCTGTGGTTGGTCATCATTTCCGTCCGGAGTTTGTTAACCGTATCGATGAGCTGGTGGTTTTCCATCCGCTGGGCGAAAAGCATATTGCTTCGATTGCCAAAATTCAGCTGCATCGCCTTTATCAGCGCCTGGAAGAGCGGGGATATGAATTGCAGATCAGCGATGAAGCGCTGCAACTTTTAGGTAAAAATGGTTACGACCCGGTTTACGGCGCTCGCCCGCTGAAAAGAGCGATTCAGCAGGAGATCGAAAACCCGCTGGCGCAGAAGATCCTCTCTGGCGCTTTCGTGCCGGGTAAACCGATCTCAATGGACGTCAAAGACGGCGATATCGTTGCTTCACAGTAGGTCTTCCCCTGTCAGAAAGGGTCGCATAGCGGCCTTTTTTGACATAAGCGTCGATTAAATCAGCGGGGAGATTGAAAAGTGAGCGAACGGTACTGTTTTTGCAAATAACCCTTGTCAGCGGCTCGCTGCGCCCTATAATGCGCACCCACTGACACGGCAAGGCGGCAACGCTGGCAGGTCAGTCCGGCAGGCGCCGGAGCGGAGAAGAATTCTGAAAAATGAATTGACTCTGAAAGAGGAATGCGTAATATACGCCACCTCGCGACAGCAGGCTGTACGCCGCGTCGCACGCTCTTTAACAATTTATCAGACAATCTGTGTGGGCACTCGCAGGATTGATATCGCAAAACTATTTGATGTATCAAGTCTTGAAGAGTGAACACGTAAATTCATTACGTAACCG
>NZ_MRUL01000014.1 GCF_002006995.1 Izhakiella australiensis
TCGCGGAATTCAGGCGAATGCTGCTTACGGGGGTTCTTACTGGTTGATACGGATTTTGTCATGTGAGCTACCTCTGGTTGAGAGTTTACTCACTTAGTCGCGTGTCCACTAATGGTGGGTAAGATCAGTTTGCCAGCCTTGCCCTGTCATAGGTCAACGGCTTCTGTTGTTAACGTAAAAATATGACCGCTGACGATGATAGCGCCGTTACTGCAAAGACGGGATGGTTTGGCGGGTAAATAGGTTACTGCTGTCAGTAACGGGCAAAAATTATAATCTATGCTGGTGAGATTGCGTAAAAAAACAGCCCGCCGTAACGGTACATAATTACGATGGGCTGTGCTTTACAAAGTCGAACTCCGCCAGTATCTCCCCAACGTCCCCTTTAACGCCGCTTAACATGAATCACCCAAATTTACAGGGTTAATCCACACCCGGATGAGCCTGAAAACTATCTCATCCGGGCTGTCTGTCAGGGCGTATCCCTACGGGCCAATAGACCAGACTGAATGCCGTTATTTCGTTCCGGGCTGGCTAGCAAATGCAATACCAGCCTGCTCGATATATTACGGCGCCAGAGAACAGGAGCACTGGCTTTCAGACCGAGGTCTTACGGTGTTTTGGTGAACAACTCAAGAGTCATATTCCAGGTACCCGGTTCGACGACTGCGCCATCGAGCATGGTTAATTCAAATGTTTTTTCCGCACCAGCAGCAAGTTCGGCGTTTGATTTATAGGCTGACTCCTCGCCATTCCATGTGCCTCCCAATGCTGTGCCAGGTGCAGGAAACCTAGCAACTTTGCTATTGTCTGCATCGTTATACCAACGGATTGTCCCATCGCTTGCCAGAGACGCGCCGGCTCCCCGGATGTAATAAGTACCGGCAGTGGCCGTTCCGTTTTTGATAATAATGGTTGGTTTGTGATTAAGGATATCATCATTAGTGTACACGTTGCCCGAACCCAGGGTGCCTTCCGCATCCACGCCTTTCCGGATACTCCAGTCAGCGCCGGCGTTCAGGACAATACTCGTGGTAGCCGTGCCGTGAGAAGTCAGTGCCGCCATGCTCTGGGCGCTAATGGTGGCTAATACCGTAGCCAGAATCAGTTTATTCATACGCATTATTTCATTCCCTTTGTTATCAGTTAATGTTTTTACCGTTGTTTGGCCAGCTCGGGCAGGCATTGCTGCTACCGTGAACCAGCCGCCTATCATTGCCCCGAAACCGGGGCTTTTCCTGCAGAGCGCCGTCTTACGGCACCCTGCAAAAATCGTCATGACTTTCTTTTCGCACTGTCTGTTCCGGGCGTTTAAGGTACGATGGCCACCGCGTTAGCCGTAATCACGTACTCATCTGGCGCCGTCTCCTGGTTACCATCTACCACGATATTTACGCTCACCTGCTCATCTGTCGTCTGCCGTGTGAGCCCGCTCTGGCCGTCGTTAGCGTTCGCTGTCCAGCCCTCTCCGGTCAGCCTGATCTTCAGGTTATTCCTGGCGTCGTTTTTTCCGGTCAGCACATACCTGTCTGCCGCCGTAGCGCTTTTCTCCGCCTCAAGCCATACCTGGAACTCCGTATGCGGTTCCCGATACGTGACCCGGATACTGCCGATAAGACCGCCGTCGCGCAGGCGGTTATCCTGCGGTGAACGCATCGTTAAGCTCACCTCTGGGTCTGCGGCGCGCGCGTGGGGGGTGAGCAGTGCTGCGGCCAGCATGGTGGCCGTCAGCAGCAGCTGCTGAATTGTCATGTTTGTCATTTTGTTTCACCTTGTTCTGTCGCCGCCGCCGGGCGCTCTGCGTTAACGCTGGCATTTACGCTGCAGTCGGCCCGTAGGCTGTATACACCGGCCAGGCCTTTTTCCGCCGGCAGCTGGTAATCCGCCCGACAGCGGCTGTCGTCGCCCCAGACGGCCAGCAGGCTGCCTTTCTGCGGCAGACCGCTGAGATAAACCTCGCCGTTATCGCCAACAATGCCCGCACCGCTGCGGCTGCGCGCTTCGCCATCCAACGTCACCAGCGCGCCGTAGGGCACCGGCTGGCCGTTCGCCCGGGTCAGGGTAATCAGCGCCCGGCCACCGGTGCGGGTGACGAAGGTGGCGGGTATCACCGCCCCGGCCGTTGGCACCACCCGGCTGTCGGTTTGCGGTATCTCCGCATCCGGCGGCAGCGTGGTCGGGTCTAACGTCACCGTGTTCTCCTGGTACGGACTCAGGTAACCCAGCGTGGTATAGCCGCGCCAGTCGGTTCTTACCCCCGGCCAGCCGCCGGCCGAAACGCCCGCCGCGCCCGGTGCCTCTATCAGAGCAAGAGTCTGCCCCTGCGGCTGACCGGCGGTAACGCCGTGGCGATGAATGACCATCCCGCCGGCTACTCCGGCGTTCATCTGCCGGCTGCTCCGGCTGTAGCCGTAGCCGCCCTTCAGCTCGCCATAGGTGCCATGCCAGGTCAGATTCAGCAGGCTGCTGCTGCGGTCAGCGTAGCGGCTGCCCGGCGTCATGCGTTCACGAACGTCCCAGTTCAGCCGGCGATCCAGCGCGTCGCCGTTCAGCCCCAGTTCGTGCTGGGTATCGCGACCGCTGCCGCTCAGCGTCTGCCAGCTGGCGCGGGTGTTTCCGCCCAGCCAGCGGTCCAGCGGCAGGCTGAGCCACAGGCTGATCTCCTGCTCATTTTTACTCTCGCGCTGGCCGCTGGAGGCCGCTGTCTGGCGCTGGCGCTGCGTCAGATTGAGTGACCATGACGCGCTCCGGTAACCACTCCCCCAGGAAGCGGTCAGCTCGTCGCGGTGTTGCGACCGCTGCCAGTAGTTTTCCCGGCTGCCGCTCAGGCTGATATAGCCCAGCGCGCCGAGTGACTGGCTGAGCGCCAGGGTGGTGCGGGATCTTCGCTGGTCGCGGTCGCCCTCCTGATAGCGGAAATCGCTCGCCTTACCGCGATAGCTGTCCAGCACCTCAGACAGGCTTTTGAACCCCGATGAAGCATACTGGTAGCTGGCCAGCGAAAAACCGGTACCGGTGGCTTCAAACGTTTTGCTGTAGCGCAGCCGCCAGCTCTGCCCGCGATGGGTATCCTGCCCCCGCGTCTGCCCCTGCGACTGAATGCCATCGACGGAAATCGCGCCCGCATAGCCCAGAGAGGCGCCCAGCCCCAGCGTGGCGGCCTGATAATTCTCCGCTCCCTGCAGGCCGCCGTAAGCCGTCAGCCCCCAGGGCAAGCCGTACATGACGGTTGCCTGCGCCACGCCGGACTCTTTTGTGCCGGCATCTGCCGGCCGGTAACGCCCGGCCATCAGTCCGTATTTCAGGTAGCCTTCACGCAGCGCAATCGCCGGGGTGGTGGCCGGCACGGTGAATAGCTGCGCGCTGCCGTCAGTCTCAGTCACCCGGACCTGCAGGTCGCCGCCGCTGCCGGACAGCGGTAGATCGGTCAGGGCAAAGGCTCCCGGCGCCACGGTGGTGGTATAAATGATGTAACCGTTTTGCCGGACCTCAATCCGCGCCTGGCTACGAGCGATGCCGCGTACCACCGGCGCAAATTCACGCTGGTTAAAAGGCACCATCAGATCATCTGAAGCCAGCATCACGCCACGAAACGGCACGCTGTCAAAAACCTCTGACGAGGTGTAGCGGTCACCCAGCGTCAGCCGGCTTTTCTGCTGATACAGGCCGCGTTCGGCGTAGGTCCAGGCGGTTTGCCATTTTCCCTCTGCCCGCCCCTGCTTTTGCCAGGTTGTCAGATTACGCAGCCGCCACGGCCCGAGGTTCACCCCCGGCTCAAGCTGCGCATACAGCGCTTCGCTGGCCGCGCTGCCGTATCCGCGAGATTCAGAACGAGCGGCATTGGCGCGGTAGTTGAGCAAAAATGCCGGAATACCGTCGTCCCACAGCTCCTGAGGCGCAATCCCCTGCAGCTTAGGACGCAGCGCTACCTGGGGAATACTGAGCAGCAGCCGCTGGCTGTTAAACGCGAAGATCTCCTTCGCCTGCGGGATGGCGGACAGCCGGGCGCACTGCGCCGCATCGCTGCCAACCTCTCCTGCATCAGCAGGGAAAAGCTGCGGGTAAGCCTCCACCCTGACGCCATAGCGCGTCAACTGCGCCCGGGTCAGGCAGGTCTTCAGCTCCGGCCTGCCGTCCGCGTCCTTTGCCTGGTGAAACACCATCTCTCTGTTATCCACCCGCTCGCCGTTGAGCAGAATGTCAACCAGATAGATACCCGGCAGCTGGCCGCCCTGCTCAAATATGGCAATATCGGCGCTACGCCCGCCGCCGTTGAGCATCGACGGGTCAAAGCTCCAGCTATCGGCGTGTGCTGCGGGAGCATGCAGGCCAGCGCAGGCCAGCGCCAGCAATGAATATTTGAACGTAGTACGCATATCAGAACCCGGTAAACCTTAAAAAAAGGGAACGCCCCGCCGATGCCAGAAAATAAACGGCATGCCTGTTGACCAAAGCGAATATATAAGATGCCGTGCAATTTATATTATTTAGATAATTACTTACCGAATTACCATGACGCTATTTCAGATATCACGGTCTATTATCCGCCACGGAATATCGTTTATTTCACCGCAATAATAAAAACGACTTATTTAATGTTGCTCTGATAGGGCCCGCTTTCCCCACCGTAATCATTAACCACTTTCCATTCCACCCGGGCGCCGGTGGTACCGGCGGGCAGGCTGAATTCATGTGCGGAAAAGGGCGCGACGTAGCTGATATCTTTTACCGCCACGCCGCTTACCTTGAGCGAGGAAATATTCATATAAAACGGCGAGTCGTTAACGGCCCGTAACCGGCCGCCGCTGCGCTCAAAGCGCAGCTTTGCCATCATCTCGTCGGGATGCCCCTTAACCGCCGCCGGCCGTACCAGCAGCTTGATGCAGTTGTTAATTGAGAGCTGCACGTTCAGCGACACTTTATCTTTCGCGTCAGTCTTGTTCGCGTTGTCTTTGGCCCATGCATCGCCGGCTTTAGGCGGTATCCCCTTCACGCACAGCCAGTGCAAGGTCTCACGGTCAGCGGCAAAGCTACCACCGGTGCGAACAATGCGCAGGCGGCTTGACTGTTGGCCGTCCAGGCGCATCAGCGGCGGGGTGACCACAAACGGCGCCTTGCTTTTCATATCCTCGTTCAGCAGCTCCGACTGCACCAGCATCGGGTAGTCCTGCGGATTAATAACGGTCAGCGTCGTGGCGCTGGTTGCCGGGTCAAAAATAATGCGGCTGGCTCCCAACCTGACGGAGAATGACTGGGTCGCGCTATCCATGCTGGCAAAAGCCGTCGCGGGAGGCAGAGTTATAAACGCGGATAGCAAAGCAACGTTAAAGAATTTATTTATGTTCATACAAATACATTAACAACAGAGACTCTGTTATTTCCTGAAAATATAATGGGCCAGTTGATAATTGACTTATCAATATTTATTTATGTTATTTCCAAACTCTTCGCTCAGCAAAAATTACTAATAATATCTGCCGCACGCACCGCCGTCGCCATATTCTCATATGGCGAAATACTGAGTTTTGTCAGCGCCCGGTCTTTTATCGAGTACACGGTCTTTTGCGAAATATTGAGCGCGGTCGCAATATGACTAAAATTAAAACCTGCTGACAGCAGGCTGATAACCCGGCGTTCATCTTGCGACAGACTGCCTGCGCTTTTAATTACCGGCACGCACCCTTTAAGAGCAACAATAAGGTCCAGTAAAAAGACAAAAGACAGCGGCGGTATAAATGTAATACCGCTTTTACAACTTAACGGCTCATAAATTCCGCTTGATAGCTGGGTAAGCACCAGAACATCGCAACTGCTATTTTCCAGCAGAGCATAAAGTTTTTTTTTAAAAGTTCAGTACAGGCCAACTTAACAATAAATACATCGCCATGGCGAACTAAAGCGCCGCGTTCTGAATAGTGGCTGAAGCCACAGGCTCTTAGCCCTTCCCGGTAAAAAACATCGTCACTGATGACATATTTGCCCATTTTAATCCCTCACTTCCCGCACTCAGAATAATTAGTGACGGCGGACAATACCCCTGCAATTCATAGATGTATTTATAACATTCGGAAATTAAACTTAACAAGATATCAATAAGAAAAATAAGGAAAATAAGAAATCTTGTAAGAGAGTAGGTTTATAAAACCAGGAATATTCCCACCACTAACGAATAGCATTAGCTTTAATGCTATTCAGAACCATTGAGGCAATACTCTGCCGCTTTTGCACGTAGCCTAACTCCTTATTACTCAATAAAATATTTAAGTTCTCAACAACTCCTCATTTAGCAATGAGAATGTTCCACAGGATTTTTTATAGCCGAAAATTCTTAATTCCTTTCCAGCATAAGACCTGAAAATACGTTTATGCCGGCCGGCCACGATGGCTTTGACTGCGGATTACTAAAAATTTTTCTCCGGGTTTGATATTGCAACGCTACTGCTGATACCGATCTCCCTTAGCGCTATATTGGTTAATTCGACGTAGTTGATACGCCAGTCATCAAACAATAGTCTCCAGCCTGACGGCTCGAAAATGCAAAACGAGTCCATATCCATACCCGATGCCGATAATTAAACCGGCAAGAAATTTTTTTGATAACTACCCACTATCAGACTGATAGGCGATAGCTTTTATCAGGATATTCCGTCACCCAGTGATAATAACTCCCGTTAATATATTTCTTAATAAAAATGGGAAAATACCGGGATACACAAACTACATCAAATTAGTTAAAAATAACCCCAGCAAAATAAGTCATTAAATTTCAATTGGTTACATCAAAATTAAAGCTGTAGTAATTAAATTAATGAGGGTACATTTCAGCTATTTAACTTTGGTTTACGTTACATTTTGTAAAATTTTTAGAAATAAATACCACTTTTCCACTTACAATTAGAAAAATCACACTAACCATGGAGACTCTGTAGAAAATAAGACTTTATGGCGGACACAAAATTTTTATTCCGATTGCCAGCTAAATTTTGCTAGCTAAAAGCATTACTTGAGGAAGTCAGGTAGGTGAAAATCCTTTAGCACCTTGTATCGTTCATTAATTTAACCGGGCCATATAATGTTGTTATCTAAAGATTATTTCTGCATTGAGGACGATGTGATTCGTCTGGATGTCAACAATAACTTAATTTTCTTTAAGCATCTGAAGACTGACATTCAGCTTTCGACCCTCCAATGCCGTTTTTTGTTTTATCTTAAAAATGGAGTAACACGAAAAAACGATCTAATTGAAAAAATCTGGGTCGATAAGCATCGCTATATCAATGATAATAATTATCATCAGCTGATACATCAGTGCAGAAAACTGATGGCGCATAACAACATACCGCCTGACATTATCAGGACCGTTCACCGGCATGGCATTATCCTGGATTTATCAGTGCTTTCACGAGAGGCAACCGGGCAAACCTTAAGAAGCGCGTTGCTCCCCGGCGCGCCTGATAGCCAGGAAAAGCGCAGCAAAGAAGAGGCAATGAAAATTTATTCGTACTTTCTCGATTATATATTGTCTTTACAAAAATAAATTTCACAATGATATAACATGCTGGTTAATTCCCAGCGCTTCAGGCATAAGTTTAATGTCTATGTCTGACCCTTTATAACTAAAAAAGCATGACAGATTTACTTTTAAAAACTACATACAGCGTCTTTATCCGATCTGAGAATATTGAAAAATAGTCTGGCTGGGCAGTATTAAGCGCTTCCCCGCCCACCGGACTTATGCTGGCTTATCTGCCAGGTGATTTTTTGCCACGCCATCGCCGCTGGTGGCGCGCACGTCGATAACATTCAGCGCCACGTTTCAAGCTATTTCTTCTGCCCGACGCCGATCATAATCGCACTGCGCCTCTTCCAGCTCAGGCCCACGCACCAGCGCCCAGTGATAGAGCGCTTCAAACGGCTGGCGCAGCGAATGACCGAGTTCGGTAATACGGTACTCAACGCCAACCGGGGTTGTCGGCAGCACCTCACGCAATATTAAACCGTTTCGCTCCAGCCGCTTTAATGCATCGGCAAGCGCTTTGTGGGTGATACCGTCCAGCCGACGGCGGATTTCGTTAAAGCGCGCGGGCTGGGTGCAGAGCACGGTCAGGATTAATACTGACCATTTATTGGTAATGTTTTCCAGCACCATCCTGGTTTTTCCTATATCTTTCAAATTATTAGGCTGCATATTCGCCATAGCGATATATTCTCCGATATCTGATATAAACAAAGTGCGTAATTGATATTAAATATAAAATTTATATCATCTGGTTTCCACTCTTTTTGGAAAGCGAATTATGAGCAGACTTGAGAATAAAATTGCCCTGGTGCTGGGCGGCGCCAAAGGCATTGGACTGGCGATATCCAGCCGCTTTGCCGCCGAAGGCGCTACCACCTGGTTTACCAGCAGAAACGCGCAGGATCTGCAACTTGCCCGCCAGCAGATTGGCGATCGCGGTCATCCGCTGCAGGCGGAGCTTGAGCAGCCGCAGGCCTTAGAGCAGCTAATGGCGCAGGTTGATCAGCAGCACGGCCGGCTGGACGTTCTGGTTATCAACGCCGGGATGTCAGAATACGCCACGCTGGAAAGCGTCTCGCCAGAGGACTTCGACCGTCATTTCAGCCTCAACGTGCGCTCGCCGCTGTTTGCGCTGCAGGCCGCTCTGCCGCTGCTAAAACCGGGCGCCAGCGTGGTGCTAATCGGCTCGATCGCCGCCAGCATCGGCACGCCAGGCTATGGCGTTTACGGCGCGACAAAAGCCGCGTTGCGCTCTTTTGCCCGCAGTTGGACCAGTGAGCTTGCCGCGCGCGGTATCAGGATTAACGTCGTCGCGCCAGGACCAATTGATACGGCCATGTTCGCTTCAGTGTCCGATGAAATGCGCGAGGCCATCGTTAGCCGCATTCCCGCCGGGCGTATGGGCAAAGCGAGCGAAGTCGCCAACGCCGCGCTGTTTCTCGCCAGCGATGAAAGCAGCTTTATCGCTGGCGGCGAGCTCTGCGTCGACGGCGGCATGACGCAGGTCTGATGCCATGAGTCTGGCCCGAGGTTGTTAGCCGCTTTGCTCTCATCGCCGGGTTGTACATCAACGGCGGTATGACGCAGGTCTGATGCCATGAGTCCGGCCTGATGTTGTAAGCCGCTTTGCTCTCATCGCCGGGTTGTAGATCGACGGCGGTATGATGCGGCGCAATCAATCCCATAATAACGCCCGCCAGCCATAGTCCGAACCGGCTGTTTAAGGCATTATGCTGAAAACAGCCGGCAGGATAACAACACCATGCACACTGCGCTTCAATGGCATAAAGACCGTTTTCTGATTACCACCGACGTCGCGCAGCAGGACGTTGCGGCAATCCACCGCTATCTCACCCGATCGAGCTGGGCGGCAGGAATCGACCTGGAAACCGTGCAGCTTGCCATCGCCAATAGCCTTAATTTCGGCCTGTTTGACGGCGCTCAGCAGATCGGCTTTGCCCGCTTTGTTACCGATTACGCTACCTTTGCCTATCTGTGCGACGTTTACGTATTGGAAAAGTATCAGGGAGAGGGATTAGGCCGCTGGCTGGTTGCCTGCTGCCAGGCGCACCCGGTGTGTGAAAAGCTGCGTCGGATGCTGCTGTTTACCACCACCGCGCCCTGGCTGTACCAGAAGTTTGGCTATCAACCGATCAATCGCCCTGACTATGCCTGGACCATCACCCGGCCGGATATTTATCAGCTGAAAAAAGCCGACTGAGATGAACCGACCGCCAGGGGCATCGCTTACTCAGCCGCCAGCAGCGCCGTTGCGGTCAGCTCATCGGTGATCAAACCATGAAGAATGCCGCCGCACAGCACCGCGCGGATCGCTTCAATCTTGCCGCTACCACCAGCGATAGCCACGATGCGCTGCTTGCGGTTAGGGTCCAGCGACACCGCCAGAGTGCGAGAGGTAAGCTGGGTATTAACCAGATAGCCTTTTTTATCCACGAAGTGGCCGAGGATCTCCCCGACGCCGCCTGAAGCCGAGATGTCGCGGATTTCATCTTCCTGCAGCATGCCGGCTTCCACCAGCTGCGCGGCAGGTTCGACGCCGCCGATGCCGACCAGTTTTAGCGGCGCCCGCTCGGCCATGGCGAACACTTCACTCACCCCGCTTTGCGCCAGCAGTACCTGTTTATCCTGCTGGGTATTGGCAAAAAACGGCACCGGCATGATATAGGCAGTGGCGCCGGTCTTATCGGCAATGCGGTGCATAACATCGTGGGGATTGAGCGCATAGCTGCGAGTCAGGCAGCCGAGCAGTGAAACAAAGCGCACGTTGCGCGCGTCGGTGCGCGGCATCTGATGGATCATCGCCGCCAGCGTACGGCCGTGGCCCAGGCCGATTACCCCCTGCGGATCGGCCAGCAGCTGAGCGCGCAAAAAGGCGGCGCCGGCCATGCCGAGCGCCCGGACGGGCAAACCACTTTCAGCTAAATCCGGCGCAACCTGACAAAAGCTCAGACCGAAACGCTCGCGCAGCCGCTCCTCAAGTTCAAGGCATTCGACAATGTCGCCATCAATGCTGACTTTTACCGCCCCTTCGGCCACCACTCTGGCTATCATGCGGTGAGTTTTGACCGAAGGCAGCCCCAGCCGCTTCGCCACTTCCGCCTGCGTCAGGCCACCAACGTAGTGCAGCCAGGCGGCGCGCAGCGCCAACGAGTCCTCGGTTTCAGTCGACGTCACTGGCTGTTTCATTGCTCACTCCCTTTGCGGCCTGAAAAGGTGAATCTGCCCCGGCGGATAACACATCACTGCACCGATAATTTTCAAGTACCTTACCGTTTCGCTGAATGATGTCCAGCCTCACAGATGCAAATCTTCGAGGCCGGTATCAATCCACGGCTGCCAGAAGGCCACGCTTTCGGCAATATCCTCGACTACCCGGCGGTCGCTGGGTTCGCGCTCTTTGAAGCTGAGTTCAAGACAGATTTCATTATCAACCGCACCGCCGCGTTTAAACGCCTCCAGCAGCGGCGCAGGCTGAATGCGCCCGTTGGCATTATATTCGGCGGTGAACGGCCGATGGCCCCCTTTATCCAGCATGCTCTGCTTAATATGTATAATCGGCGAATATTGCGGTACGGCAGCGGCCCAGGCGTAGGGATCGTAATCCTGCGGATTCGTCGAGGTGACATCGCCGTGATCGATATCCGCCATCATCCACATAGGGATCGCCATCTGCGCCGCGCTCAGCCGCTGCTGCAGTTGCAGGCAGCTTTCAATGGTGGCACCAAATTCGCGCGCAACGCTCATCGGCTCCCAGAACAGATAGTCAAGGCCAGCGGATTTGGCATGTTCAGCCACCTCGGCCCAACATTCGATTGCGCGTTCGATCAGCGCTTCACGTCGCGTCGGCTGGTCAAAATCCTGCCAGGTAAAAATGGCGAACTGCGATCCCACCGATTTGCCCCCCAGTTCGGCGGTGATATCGGCGAAAGTTTTAAACCAGTCGACATAGTAGCGCCGCACATCGGCATCAGGATGACCGAAGTGATTCAGCCGGCCGTAAGGGCCGGTCATACCGGAGGTGACGCGCACGCCGGTTTGCACCAGTGCCGCGTTCATCCGCCGGGTCATGCTGCGGATCAACGGCGCCGGCCAGCCGGGATTAATAAACTCGTGCGTCAGCTGCAAATCGCGAATGCGGATGCTGCGCGCCACGGTGGTAATTAAGTCTTCAGGCTCGGCAAAGCGATTAACCAGCGGATTGGTGTTCAGCGAGAGCGTCAGCGCCATATTGTCACCCTCCCTATTGCGCACTGGCCAATTTTAACGCCGCGTCACTGCTAAACTGGGCGTTAAACCAGGCGTTAAACTGCTGGCGCTGTTCATCGCTGAGGTGCAATCCATGCTTGGTGCGACGAGTAAGAATATCCTCCGCCTGCTGCGCCCACTCATGGCTGACCAGATAGCGCACTTCCGCTTCGTAAAGCTGGCCGCCAAAGTGACGACCAAGCTCGCTGAGCTGCTGCGCTTCGCCCAGCAGCGCCCGGCAGCGGGTACCGTATAAACGCCCATAGTGTTTGCGCAGCGCGCGCGGCAGCCACGGATATTGCATTTTCAGGTGCTGGTTAAAGTTTTCAAAATCGGCATCGGCGATATCGCCGCCGGGCAGCACGGCATCGCGCGTCCAGTCAGCGCCCATCTGCGGAAAGTAGTTTGCCAGACGCTGTAATGCGTGCTCCGCCAGCTTACGGAACGTGGTGATTTTACCGCCGAAAACGTGCAGCAGCGGCGCGCCGCCTTTACTGTCGAGGTCAAACAGATAGTCGCGCGTTACCGCCGAGGGATTCCCCTTGCCATCATCAAACAGCGGGCGTACGCCGGAAAAGCTGGTGATAATATCGTCTGCGGTCAGCTTTACCTTAAAGTAGCGATTAACCGCGTCCATCAGATACTGGATTTCGTTATCCTCGGCCATCACATCTTCCGCCGCGCCGTCCCAGGCGATGTCAGTCGTGCCAATCAGCGCTTTATCCCCTTCATAGGGGTTAATAAAGATCACCCGCTTGTCATGGTTTTGCACCAGATAAGCCTGCTGCCCTTCCCAGAATTTCGGCACGATAATATGCGAGCCTTTCACCAGGCGTACCTTACGGCTGCTCTGGGTGTGAGTCACGTTATGAATAATATCCAGCACCCAGGGGCCGGCGGCGTTAATCAGCGCCTTCGCTTTCACCGTACGCGTACTGTCTTGTACGACATCGTGCAGGATGATTTCCCAGTGATCCGAATGGCGAACCGCCGCCTGACAGCGGGTGCGGGTCAGAATGGTCGCGCCGCGTTCCGCCGCATCCAGCGCGTTGAGCGTAACCAGTCGCGCATCGTCTACCCAGCAGTCTGAATATTCAAAGCCGCGCGTATAGCTATCCAGCAGCGGCGCCCCTTCCGGATCGCGCTGCAAATTCAGAGCGCGGGTGCCGGGCAACTTTTTACGCCCGCCAAGATGGTCATACAGAAACAGCCCCAGACGCACCAGCCAGGCGGGCCGGTCCTGCGGGCTATGGGGTAACACAAAGCGCATCGGCCAGATAATATGACAGGCCGAATTCAGCAGCACCTCGCGCTCGATCAGCGCCTCGCGCACCAGGCGAAACTCATAATACTCCAGGTAGCGCAGGCCGCCGTGGATAAGCTTCCCGGAGCGGGAAGAGGTTCCCTGCGCCAGATCGTCTTTTTCACACATCATCACACTCAGACCCCGGCCAGCCGCATCGCGCGCGATACCTGCGCCGTTAATGCCGCCGCCAATCACAAACAGGTCCAGCAGTGGTGCTTCACTCATGGTCTACTCCTCACGGGCTTTTATCCCGCCCTGTGTTACATCAGGATTCAAAGCGTTTACGTACATCATGCAACCCGCTCCACACCGGCGGCAGCAGCGTACGCGCCTGGCGGTAGCTGTCATACAGCGCGGTAAAGCGGGCCTGTTGCAGCGCATCCGGCTGTTCGCAGCTTCCCAGCAGCGGCGTGACCCAGCTGTCGATGCAGCTTTCCATATCCGCATAGGCGCCAATGGCGACCGCCGCCATCATTGCCGCGCCGGCGGCGCCCGCCTCTTCGCGCACGTTGACGCGCACCGGCGCGCCCAGCGCTGCGGCAAAAATCTCCCGCAGGCGGGCAGAGCGTCCGGCGCCGCCGGAGAGTCGGATTTCACGGGGAACCTCGCCCATCGCCTGATAGCAATCGCGCGCCGCCAGGCCGATGCCTTCAATAACGGCGCGTAGCAGATCGGCAAATCCATGGCGGGGGTTCAGACCAATAAAGCTGGCGCGCGCGTCGGCATTAACAAAGGGACCGCGCTCTCCGGCTTCGGATATATAGGGATGGAATAACAATGAGTCCGGCCGGGCTTCGCTTAGCCAGCGATCGATATGACTGACCAGCTTGCCGTGATCGACCTGACCGCCAAAGTCATTAATCAGCGATTCCGCCATCTGCAATGCCCAATCAAGGTTGAGAGTTGCCGCCATATTGGTCTGCACCTGGGTCACCATGCCAGGCAGCGGCAGCGCGATCACATAGCCGGTCTGCTCCTGGTTAAGCCAGACCTGTTCTGCGGACACCGCGCGCATATGGACGCCGGTCGAACCAACAATCGAACAACCCGTATTCTCTTCACCGGTATGAACGCCGGCGCCGAGGGCGGTCATTACCATATCCACGTAGCCAAGGCAGACCGGCGTTCCTTCATATAAGCCGGTGGCGTGCGCCGCTTCGGTCGTTAAAGGATGAACCGTCTGCGTTCCCTCGATGATTTCCGGCAGCAGGCGACGATGGGCGCTTAGCCCCAGCGCATCAATCACCCGATCGTCATAATGGCGATGGCGAAAGTTACCAAAGGTGAAGCTGGCCTCGGAGGGATCGGTAGCGCGTACGCCAGTCAGATTCAGATACAGCCAATCTTTACAGTGCAACGCCACTTCCGCGCGTTGCAGCAAATCGGGATAGTGCCGGGACATATGTGCCAGCTGCGCGCCTTGCTGGCAGGTATTAAGGCCGGTGCCGGTCGCTTCAAAGCGGGCGCGCGCCTGCGGCGAGGCGCTTAATGCCTGCACGGTCGGCGCGGCACGGCCATCCAGCCAGATCCAGGCATCGCTGACCGGCTGATTATTTTTCCCCACCAGCCAGCTGCCATCACCCTGGGCGGTAACCGCCAGCGCCGCGGTGCGCTGCGCAAGATTGGCAACGTCCAGCGCCAGCAGGCGAATGGCACGCACGCAGTCGCGCCAGGTCCGCGCCATATCCTGCTGGGCCGAACCGTCGGGGCCGCTGTGATAATGATTGCGTACCGCGCCGGTTCCCAACTGCTGGCCCTGCAGATCGAAAGCCACCGCTTTGACCACTGAAGTTCCAGCGTCAATGCCGATAATAATATCGCGATTATCCATGGAGGCCTCCGCTCAGCGGGCAAAACTCATGACGGCAGGTGGAGAGGATCATTTGTTATACCTGTGTATTAGTATTGTTAATCATCAACGGTAACCAGGGGCGCTTACCTCTATCACACAGTTAACATTAAAAGTGTATTTTTTTTCTATAGTGATAATAAATTTCTTTCAGTAAATCGGATCGGATCACATTTTGTTAGCAAAACAGCGCCCTTGTCGCGGGTTAAATCTGCGCCAGGCATCCCTGCCCGTAACGGCCAAAACAAAACGGTTTCCCGTCACTAACCACCCAACAAATAAAAATACAAATCAATAACTTAAAATTAATAATTCGTTTTTTTATCGCATAAAAATCCTCACTGATAACGGCCTGTTTTCCGGTTAAAAAATCGCGCCAGTGATAAAAAAATGCACAGAAGAGAGATCCAGATCGACTCCTGAAAAAAAAGCCTTACCCCATGTTGACAAGCGCCAGGTTATATAACATTTTTCATCTCACTAGTTATCACATTTATAACACATTAAATTCACAATCTCTGAGGTCCGTCTGCCTGCGGCAACGGAGCGCTGTCCGGATAATTCCGGCTCCCGCAGCTAACAGCATGTAATCGGCCCTGTAGCGTTATAACGAGGTCAGCACTATGAATACTGCGTCAGCTTTAACGGTGCAGGTCAACGCACGAACCCGCAAACGGGTGGCGATCGCCGCTGTTGTCACGCTGGTTGTGTTGGCTGCCATTGCTCTGGATACCAAAGTGGTGAAGGTCGGCTCGGCAGAAAACGTTGCCGAACAAGGTTTCTCGCCGGATAGCTATGGCAGCCGTACCTTCCCGGAAATAAAGAAAAGCGTTGAGGGACGTGCCGTTGAAGCCAGCAAACTGTATGACGCACTGAAAGCTGACCAGCAGGCGGCGACAAAGCAATATGGCGTTGGTTCGCCAATGCCGGTGTTCTCCGTCTCCTTTAGCGCCACCGGCGGTGAGTGCAAAAGCGGCTTCTGTACGCTGAAAGTCGCCGGACTACCGCAAGAGGTCCACGTACGGATACAAACCGGGCCGGCGATCAACGGCACCGATCTGCGCGACGCAACGGGTTCAATTCAGTTCGGCGATTTCAAAAACCAGATCGAATACCAGAACGCCGGTTCGGCAATTAACCGGGCGATGAAAGCCAGCGTACTGGAACCGCTGAAGGGGGAGAGTCTGACGGGAAAAGAGCTTAAAGGCACCGGCGTGTTTCGTCTGTTAACGCCGACTAACTGGCTTATTACCCCCGTCAGTCTGGAGGTAAAATGAGTAACGTTCAGCTGAAAAACAGCGAGCGCATCGGCGAAGTTATATTGTCGGCGCGTAACGTCAGCAAAGTATATGGCTCGACCCATGCGCTGAAAGGCGTCAACTTTGACATCCGTCGCGGGCAGGTCACCACGCTTTTTGGCGAAAACGGTGCCGGTAAGTCAACGCTGATGAAGATCCTCTCCGGGGTTATCCAGCCAAGCTCCGGCGAGATCCTGCTTGAGGGAGAACAGCGCACGTTTCATTCAACTAACGATGCCCGGGCCTGCGGCATCGCCATTATTCACCAGGAGCTGAATCTCGCGCTTAACATGAACGTGCGCGATAACATCTTTATCGGCCGTGAAATCATGAATGGCAGCGGCGTTGACTTCGCTGAAGAAGAGCGCCAGGCGCGTGAGCTGATGACCGAACTGGAAGAGGAGATCGATCCGCTGACGCCGGTAGAATCGCTGCGTCTCGGCCAGCAGCAGGTGATTGAGATCGCCCGCGCCCTGTCAGTCAACGCCCGCATCTTAATTATGGATGAACCCACGTCCGCGCTCAGCGCCGCCGAGGTGGAAGTCCTGTTCAAAATTATCCGCGACCTGACCGCGCGCGGCGTGGCGATTGTTTATATCTCACACCACCTGGAAGAAGCGCTGGAAATTACCGATCACGCCGTCGTATTGCGCGATGGCGCGATGACCGCCAGCGCGCCGCGCAGCGACATCGATCTGCCGTGGATCGTACGCAACATGGTTGGCGATCACTTTGACCTTGGCTCACCGCCGGATGGCTATGAAATGGGCGACGTGGCGCTGGAGGTCAGCGATCTGACGGTGACCAACCCGGCCGGCATTCGCGTTGTCGATAACCTTTCGCTGTCGGTCAGGGCCGGCGAAATCGTCTGTATTTACGGTTTGATGGGCGCCGGACGCACCGAGCTGATGGAATGCATCGCCGGACGCCTGCACGCCAGAGAGGGCGAAATTCTGCTACGCGGCACCTCCATCGCCGGGCTGAGCATCGCTGACCGCATTGAGAGCGGGCTGGCGCTGGTGCCGGAAGATCGGCAGCGCGACGGTCTGGTGCAAACCATGTCAGTAGGAGAAAACCTGACGCTGGCAAGCATCAGCGAGTTTATCCGCGCCATGGTGATGGTGCCCAAACGGGAAAAACAGCTGGTGAAAGACGCTATCCGTAACGTGACGGTAAAAACCGCCGGCGGCGAAGCGGCGATAGGCTCACTCTCCGGCGGTAATCAGCAAAAGGTGGTAATCGGCAAAATGCTGGCTACCCAGCCAAACGTCATCCTGCTGGATGAACCCAGCCGCGGTATCGACATTGGTGCCAAAGCCGAGGTTTTCCGTCTGCTGGCGGAAAACGCCCGTAAAGGCCTGGCCGTGGTGTTCTCCACCTCGGAAGTCAGCGAATGCCTGAGCGTCGCGCATCGCATTATTGTGATGCACAAAGGGCGGATTTCAGCGATTTTCGACGCCAACGTAACCAAAGAACGCATTATGGCCGCTTCTGGCGAATCCCTCGTGGCCTGAGATCCAGATTGATATTGGAGCCTGTTATGAACAATAAAACCCACACCCTGCAGTCAGGTAACGCCACGGCGCGCCGCCCGGGGTCTGGTATTAACCTCGCCAGACTGCTGCTGGAAGGCAGAGCGTTTTTTGCCCTGATCGTTATCATCGCCGTGTTTTCATTTCTGTCGGCGAACTATTTCAACACCAATAACTTCCTGATCATGGCGTCGCACGTTGCGATCTTCGGCCTGCCGGCCATCGGCATGCTGCTGGTGATCCTCAACGGCGGCATCGATCTTTCGGTCGGTTCGACGTTGGGGCTGGCCGGAGTGTTTGCCGGGTTTCTGATGCAAGGCGTTAACCTGCAAGCGTTCGGGGTTATCCTCTACTTCCCGCTGTGGGCGGTAGTTATATTGACGCTGGCGCTCGGCGCGCTGGTAGGTCTGGTTAACGGCGTGCTGGTTGCGTTCTTCCGCGTGCCGGCCTTCGTTGCCACCCTTGGCTCGCTGTACGTTGCTCGCGGCGTCGCCCTGTTGATGACCGATGGTCTGACCTATAACAAGCTGTCCGGCAGCCCTGAGCTGGGCAATACCGGTTTCGACTGGCTGGGTTTTAACCGCATTCTGGGTATTCCCATTGGCGTACTGATCCTCGCCGTCATCGCACTGGCCGTTGGCTTTATGCTCAGCCGCAGCGCATTCGGCCGCTGGCTGTACGCATCCGGCGGCAACGAGCGCGCCGCCGATCTCTCCGGCGTGCCGGTTAAGCGCGTTAAAGTCAGCGTTTACGTGCTGTCTGGCATCTGTGCCGCGCTGGCGGGACTGGTGCTCTCATCTCAGCTTACCTCCGCAGGTCCAACGGCTGGCACCACCTATGAACTGACCGCTATCGCAGCGGTGGTGATCGGCGGCGCGGCGCTCACCGGCGGGCGCGGCAACGTGCGCGGCACGCTGCTTGGCGCTTTTGTTATCGGCTTTCTCTCTGACGGACTGGTGATTATCGGCGTCTCAGCCTACTGGCAGACGGTGTTCACCGGTGCGGTTATCGTGCTGGCGGTGCTGCTCAATACCTTGCAGTACGGTAAACGATCGAAGTAACTCCCCTGCGCCGGAGGGTTATCCGGCGCCTGTGCCAACTCTGTCCGACCCTATACAACGATAAATGGAGAAATACCATGTTCACCAACAGCAAACGCTTTCTGATGGTGGCGGCCACCGCTCTCATCACTACCCTTGCCGCTCCGGCATGGGCGAATAACGGACTGATGACTATCATTGTCAACGATCCGTCAAACCCGTACTGGTTTACCGAAGGTATGGTAGCGAAAAAAGAAGCAGAGAAGCTGGGCTATACCGCCATCGTCGGCGCCCACAAAGGCGATACCAACACTGAAAGCCAGCTGATTGATACCGCGATTACCAACAAATCGAAAGCGATTATTCTTGACCCGGCCAACGCCGACGGCTCTATCGGTTCGGTGAAAAAAGCCATCGCGGCAGGCATTCCGGTGATTGTGATCAACGCCGAGCTTAACCAAAGCGGCCTGGCGAAAGCGCAGCTGGTCTCCAACAACGCGCAGGGTGCCGCGCTGGGTGCTATGCAGTGGGTGAAAGCGGTTGGCGACAGCGGTAATTATGTTGAGCTGCTGGGCTCACCTTCCGATAACAACGCGGCGACGCGCGCTAACGGCTACGATACCGTGCTGTCTCAGTATCCGGACCTGAAGCAGGTGGGCAAAGAAGTCGCTAACTGGGACCGTACCCAGGGCAACAACAAAATGCAGTCTTTACTGCAGGCCCATCCGGATATCAAAGGGGTGATCAGCGGCAACGATGAAATGGCGCTTGGTGCCGTTGCGGCGCTGAAGCAGGCCGGTAAGCTGAAAAACGTCGTTGTTGGCGCTTTTGACGGCTCGCCGGATGCGGTTGATGCGGTGAAATCAGGCGAACTGGCCTACACCATTATGCAGCCGGTGTCTGAATTTTCGGTGAAAGCCGTTCAGCAGGCAGACAGCTTTATCAAAACCGGTAAAACCGGTGCGCAGTCGGAAAAACAGCTATTTGACTGCAAGCTGATCACCAAAGATAACGCCAGCAAATACACCTCAGCCTTTACGCTTTCTGAGTAAATGCGCGCGCGCGGCGGGGGCCAGCTCCCTCGCCGCCCTTCAGCGATTTGCCAAATTCGCCAAGAGGCGGTCTAATAAGGCCGGTTCTCTTCCCTCTGATGACTCTGGATGCACTATGGGCCCGATAACGCCGGAAAAAGCCGTTGATATATTCATGGCCGAGCAGATGCCGGGCGACAGCCGCCAGGCACGCCAGCTGGCACGGCGTCAGCTGATTGTCGAAGCGGTGATTGCCGAAGGCGCCATACGCATCGAAGACTTAACCGATCGTTTTGGCATCAGCCTGATGACCGCCCATCGTGACATCGATGAGCTGGTAGAGCGCGGTTTGCTGCGCAAGGCACGCGGCGTGGTTTCCGCCACCTCAACCAGTCAGGTTGAATCCAGCGATATCTATCGCGCCACGCGCGAGCTGGATGAGAAGCGGGCTATCGCCGAAACCGCCGCGACCCTTATCGAAGCCGGCCTGTCAATGTTTATGGATGACTCAACGACCGTGCTGCAGATGGCGCGCTTTTTACCTGCCCGCGCGCCGCTAACGGTGATCACCAATTCCCTGCCGCTAATGGCAGAGCTGAAAAGCGGACGTGATATCACCCTGCTCGGCCTCGGCGGCCAGTTTTACAACTGGTGCAATGCCTTTATGGGTCAGATGACGCGTTATGAAATCGCCAGGCTGCGCGCCGATCTGTTTTTTGTCAGCATGTCGGCCATTACCGACGGCGCGGTCTTTCACCAGTCGGCGGAAACCGTAGAAACCAAGCGCGCGATGTTTGACGCTTCGGCAAAGCGCGTGCTGCTGTGCGATCACACTAAATTTGAACGCCGCGCGCTGCATCACTTTGCCCGGCTGGATGAATTTGACGTGGTGATCGTCAACCAGGGCACTCCGCTACCGTATATCGACAGAATGCGCGACAGCGGTATCAACGTGATGATCGCCCCGGTCAAATCCGGCGCCTAGCCTCAACGGCGCAGCGCGACCTGGGGCACACCTTCCAGCGGATGGGAATAGATTTGCAAATCGGCCCGATACCAGCGCGTCAGCGTTGCTTCCGTCATTACGCCGGCCGGGGTATCGCAGGCGACCAGCTTTCCACCGTGCATTAATACCATTCTGTCGGCCCAGAGCGCGGCCAGATTAAGATCGTGCAGCACACAGCAAACGCTCAGCTCGCCCTGGCGCGTCAAGCGGTGCAGCAGGCGCAGCGCCTGCTGTTGGTGATAAAGGTCAAGGGCGGATGTCGGCTCATCGAGAAACAGCCAGCCGCGCGGCCCCGCGTCGTGCCAGAGCTGAGCCAGCGCCCGCGCCAGCTGAACCCGCTGCTGTTCGCCGCCGGACAGCTGACGAAAATCGCGATCGGCAAGGTTAGCGCTATCGGTAAGCGCCATGACCTGCTCCACGACCTCCCCGGAATGGCGTTCAGGCCAGGGCGCCCGTCCCATCGCCACAATTTCCCGCACGCTGAGTGGAAAAGTAATCTGGTGCTGTTGGCGCATCACCGCCCTTTGCCGGGCCAGCGCCTGACGCGGCCACTCTCCCAGCGCTCGCCCCTGTAAAACGCAGTGCCCGGCATCCAGCGGGAGATAGCCGCTTAGCAAGCGCATCAGGGTGGATTTCCCCGCGCCGTTAGGGCCAATCAGCGCGACCATTTCACCGGGAGCCAGCGTCAGGGATACCCCGTCGACCAGCATACGTGACGCCGCGCGGTAGCTTATGGACTGCGCTGCCAGTAAATGAGCGCCGTCGAAATCAGCCATGGAGGCCCCCTGAGCGCCGCAGGATCAGCCAGAGAAACCAGGGGCCGCCGATCAGACTGGTGATCAGCCCGACTGGCATTTCCGCCGGTGCCACCAGGGTACGGGCGATGGTATCGGCCAGCAGCAGTAGCATCGCACCCGCCAGCACCGAGCCTGGCAGCATCCAGCGGTGATCGCCGCCGAGACACATACGCATCAGATGCGGCACCACCAGCCCGACGAAACCGATAATGCCGCTTACCGCCACCGAGGCCGCGACCAGCAGCGCGCTCAGCACCAGCAGCTGGCGCTGGGTGCGCCGCACATCAATGCCAAGATAATGCGCTTCTTCTTCTCCCAGCTGCAGCAGATTGAGTCGGGCGGTAAGGCGCTGGACTAGCAGCATCGTTGGCAACATCAGGCTGGCGCAGGCGCCCACCAGCGGCCACTGCGCCTGTCCCAGGCTGCCCATTCCCCAGAGTGAAAGCTGACGCAGTTGCTGATCGCTACTGAGCCACGAAAGCACCCCGACCGCCGAACCGCACAGGGCGTTGATGGCAATGCCCACCAGCAGCAGGCGCGCCAGCGAACTGCTGCCGCTGCGGCTGAGCGTAAAAATAATCAGCGTTACCGCCAGGCTGCCAACGAATGCCGCCAGCATCGGCACCCACAGCGCCAGCGCGCCGGGGGCAAGAGAGGTAAAGGTCAGCACCACGGACAGCGCTACCGCCAGTGCCGCGCCGCTGCTGATGCCCAGCAGGCCAGGATCGGCCAGCGGGTTACGAAATAGCCCCTGCATGATGCCGCCCGACAGCGCCAGCGCGCCGCCAACCAGTACCGCCAGCAGCACGCGCGGCAGGCGAATATCCCACCAGACCTGCCACACCATGCTATCCATCGGCTGTTGCCATAGCTGGAGCAGCGTAAGACGCATGGCGCCGAGGTTGGCGGCCAGAATCATCATTAACAACATGAGCGCCAGCATTAACAGCAGCCAGCGCAGAGCGTGAACCTGCCTCATTGCTTAATCCGTTCGGCGGCTTTGCGCAGACTGACGATAGCGTCCGGCGTATCCAGCACAAAGCCCAGCAGAGCCATATCATCCACCACCAGCAGACGATGCGCTTTGCCCGCCGGTGTCAGCGCCAGGCCGGGTAGCGTCCAGATACTGTCTTCGCCGCCATAGGCCTGCGCGCTGGATTTACCGATCACCACCAGCTGAGGTGCGCTGGCTACCACCCCCTCCTGCGAAAGAGGTTGATAGTGCCGAACGTTGCCCATGGCATTGATTAAACCGGCGCTGCGAATTGCCGCATCGGCGGCGGTGCCGGTGCCGGCACCCATGCTGTTCATGCCGCTGTTATTCATGATGAACAGCACTTTTACCGGCAACGACTGATGCGGCACCTGCGCCAGCACTTTATTCATACGCTGAGTCAGCGCCTTACCCTGCGCCTCTTTGTGCAACGCCTGCGCGATAACCGTTATTTTTTTGTCGATAGTGGCAAGACTGGGTTCACCGGGCACCAGCGCCACCTTTACACCGGCGCGCGCCACCTGCTCCAGCGCAAGCGAGGGTTTTGCCAGATCGCTACTCAACACCAGCGTCGGTTTCATCGCCAGGATGCCTTCAGCATTAAGCTGACGCATATAGCCGACGTCCGGCAGCTTAGTCACCGCTGCCGGATGCAGGCTGGTGCTATCACGCGCGACCAAATCCTGCTGCGCGCCCAGCGCATACACGATTTGCGTCACGTCACCGCCGATTGAAACCACCCTCTCGGCGCTGACTGCTGAAAAAGACAGCAGCAAAAGCAGCAGCCAGCACTTCATGCCGCTTCTCCCGTGTCGCTCAGCGTTGCCAGCTGCTCGCGCCAAAGGTTTTGCTCAGCCTGACCTTCAGTACGCTGCCCGTAAAGCTGCGCTATCTGCGTGCCATCGGCGGCAAACAGCTCCAGACTGGTAACAAAGCCATTATCTGTTGGCTTGCGGGTTACCCAGCTCTCTGCGATTTGATCTTCACGTAAATGCAGCGTGAAGTCGGGATTAAAAATGTTCAGCCAGCCATGCATCGGCTGCAGATTGCGGATGACGCCGGTAAAGATCTGCGTGCAACCCCGGTTGCCAACGAAGATCATAATCTCATTGCCGTCTTCTTTTGCCAGTCTGAGGATCTGCGTCAGCGCCTGGTTATCAACCTGACGCGCCAGATCGCTCGCTACGGCCCGGAACGCCTGCTGGCGGGAAATATTATGGCGCTTAAGTAAACCGAAGAACTGATGAACGTCGGTCATCGTCCGCCATTCCTGCTCAATGGCCAGCGCGTCAGGCTGCGGGTTCCACTGTAGCGTTTCCGCTGGCGTAACCGCCAGCGGCGACAAAGCATCATCTTCAAAGCGATCGACCATTGCCTGCCAGGCAGTCATGTCGGTGTTATCGGTGGCGTAAACCTTTAATACCGCGTCGCCCTGATTATCAAAAAACTGAATGCTGTGACGCTCGCCGCGCGTGGTTGCTTCCTGCAAAGCAAAAGCGCTTTGCCACTGGCCGGGGAACAGGCGCAAATCGAGCGCGCGCGGATTCAGCACCAGCCCGGCATGGTTGCCAAGGTGTAGATTTTCATAGCAGCCAATAATTTCATGCACCGCGTATTCATTACGGGTAATAGATTTGGTTTCGCCCACCGCCGAAAGCGCCGTCAGCAGCTGACGGACGTCCGCTTTTAACGCCCGGGCGTCATGGCCGCAACGTGCCTGGCTCAACTCGGCCTCGCTGATCCCCATCTGCGTGGCAAGATCGCGCGCGTATTTTTTCGGTTCGGCGGCTTTCAGCGCCAGATACTGCTCATACCTTTGGGTCATATTCATTCTCTCCTTATGACGCGCTGCACCGGGGCAGCGCGGTAATGCATCAGAAATCGACGTTCACGCCAAGCTGGAAGCTACGGCCAGGCATCACAGCCAGCGCTCTGTCGTAGGCATCCTGATTAGTAACGCTGGTCAGCTGGCGGTCGCTCAGATAATCCCAGTATTTGCGATCGGTCAGGTTATAAATGCCGCCGCTGAGCTTGACGTGATCGGCAACCCGCCACCAGGCGCTGAGGTCCACCAGACCATAGCCCGGCACGCGGTCATACTCTTTGCTGCCATTGGCGAGTGCCGCGCCGCTGTTATTGTAAGCTTCACGGTTGCTGTCGATCGCACGCTTGCCCTTAACGAAGGTGGCCGTGATGGCCGCACCATAACGCTTCGCCGGATCGTCCCAGGCGAGTCCCACCACGGCTTTCATCGGCGGTACGCTGTCGAGATCAATATACTTGTCGCCCAGATAGCTGGACTTCGCTTTACCCTGACTGTAGCCGTATGCCAGGGTGGCGCTCAGACCATCAACCGCTTCAAACCAGGTGCCGAAGTTAATGCGCGTTGCCAGTTCACCGCCATAAATATAGGTTTTATCTCGGTTTTCCGCCTGATAGGTGGTGTAGATGTTCCCCGGTACATTGACGAATTTATCCGGGCTGCCGGCGCGGGTATAGCGGGTATAGGCGATAAAATTGTCATAGTCGTTGTAAAACAGCGCGGTGCTGAAGGTTACACCTTCGGTGAGCGTCCCCTTCATGCCCCATTCGAAATCATTGCTGCTTTCCGTTTTCAGGTCGGTATTACCGATCAGCGCATACTGCTGACGTCCGGCGTAGGAGGCACCAAGGTTCCAGGAACCATAAAGCTGGCTGGCATCCGGGAACTGCACGCCGCGCTTATACTGCAGATAGGTCATCAGCCTGGGCGTCAGGTCATAAGTCAGCGTCAACGAGGGCAATACGCGGGTATCGCTAAAGGACTTGCCATACAGCGTGTTAACGCCATTTTCCGTCAGCACGCTGCTGTTAGCCGTCATTTCGCCAAGATCACGCGGTTTGGTCTCCTGCCGCGCGACCCGCACGCCAGGGATCAGCGACAGATTGTGATCGTTAACGTCGAAGTGGATATTATCCTGCACAAAGCCACCAAGCAACGTCGTCCGGCTGTCCGCCTGCGGCTTGGTGATTGCGCCGAAGGTACTCGGCGCCGGTTCCTGGCGGAAAGGACGTTTGGCGCTTTCAAAACGGGCATTAGCGCCGGCGCTGAAATCATGGCGTCCCCAGTTTTTTGCCAGACGGCTTTCAAACCCGAACGTATCCACGTTGTAATCAGAATAAACGCGCTCTGTGGTGCGGCTGTCGGTCGGCATCAGGGTATTATCATGGGCCTGGGTTTGCTGCCAGAATAGCCGGGTATCAACGGTATCAATCCAGCGGTTAAACGGCGACCATTCATCGCGCAGCGACAGGCCTAAGCGGCGGGTTTCGCTCTGCTGATAGGAGGTGCCGATAGTGCTGCTGCCGCCGCTGTTCCAGGTATCGTAATGGGTATGATTCGTCTTATGGTAATAATCAACGGTGCCGGTCAGCTTATGCTGATCGTTGGGCTGCCAGATACCGGAAGTCAGTAGCGCGGTGGAGTGCCAGTTGGCGGGATAAGCATCGTGAACACCGCTGTTATTTTCCATCTGCTGCCCGTCGCGGCGGCTGAGCACAAAAACGCCGCGTAGCTCACTGTCGCCGGCCGCAGCCGTTAAGCCGTTATGCCAACTGCGGCTGGCGGAGTCATAATCACTCTGATAGCCGAAGTAGCTATCTTTACCCGGATGCAGGAAGTCATCGGCGGATTTTGGCGCAAATGAAACCATGCCGCCGATGGCGGTATTTGCCGTTGCGGTGGAGGTAGCGCCGGCCTCAATATCTACCTGACCGTACATGTAGGGATCGATATAGTCGCGGCCGATGCCAAAGGTATTTAACCCGGCGCGGCTGGCGTAGCTACGCCCGGTTGCATTCGGTAGCGGAATACCGTCCACGTCAATCCCTACGCGATTACTTTCCAGCCCGCGAATGTTGTAACCGGTGTAACCACCGCGGTCAAAACCACTTTTTCCGGCGCCGGAACCACCGCTGACGCCGGTTGCGGAAACCAGCGGCTGATAACGCATAATGGTTCCGAAGTCATCGGCGCCGATTTGCTGCATCTGTTCAGCGGTAATTCTGGTGTGCGAACCGGCTTTTTTTTCCGGCAGCGGCGCCGTGACGACCATTGACGGTTCGTCAGCAGGTTTTCTGGCGGCGAATCCACTTTTAGCCGGGGTAGACTGAACATTATTATTTACCGGATTGCCGGCAGTGTGTTCTGCGGCGCTCGCCTGAACGCACATTGTTGCGATCAGCGTTCCGATTAAAGCGCGCAGGTGAAGCGATCCTTGCTTTAAAGAAGTATTGAGCATGGCTGAACCCTGTAATAGTCCCTGTCATGGTTATTGGGAGCTCAACGATTGCTGGTGTTACGCAAAACATTAAAAAACGCGCCCGACAACGCAGCGCGAAAAATAGGATAACGAGTAACTTTCACGGTGCTTCTGCATGTGAGCGCCTGTGGCGAAAGAAAAGATAATACAAATGATAATCACTATCAATCGTTTTTATGGATTGGAGTTTTAATTTAATCGCTGGCAAAAACAGGGTGCGACACGCATTTATGTAAAGAAGCGCGGATAGCGCTTTTAATTGTGTTGCAGGCATTGCTACTCTTTGGGAAACATCAAATAATTAGCTTGTTTTATTTCGCCAGAATGAGCTAGCCAATGACGACCAAACCGGCAATTACTATCAAATACTGTGTGCAATGCAACTGGCTGCTGAGAGCCGCCTGGATGGCGCAGGAGTTACTGAATAGTTTTGCCGACGAACTGGCATCGGTTACCCTGGAGCCCGGTACAGGCGGCGTGTATCAAATTACCGCCAATGAACAGGTGATATGGGAACGTAAGCGGGATGGTGGCTTTCCGGATGCGGCAGCGTTGAAACAACGTCTTTGCGCACTTTATTTTCCGGACAAAACGCCCGCCCATGGCAGCCATAGAAAGACGCCTTAATGCCTGTCTCAAAAGAGAACGATGATTAACATCAGATCCAGTGCCGCACCGGGCCATAGCGGTCGATAAAACAGTTTAATGAGACAGGATGTTAAAAGGCTCCTTAGGTATTTATTCCCGGTTGGATGATGCCGGCACGCCAACCCGCGTGCCACGGCTTAGTCTGAGCGGATGGAAATTATCATGATAAAAATGTTGTTTGTTGCGCTGTGCGGCGCTCTGCTCTGCCAGCAGGCGGTGGCGGCCTCGCTGGACGGCTTTGGCCGCCACTATAACGCCCGCTGCGCCGCGCCGGCGGCGAAAATTGACAGCGAACGCGCGCTGCCGGCCAAATTTCGCTCGCGTAATTTTCCCATCGTGCTGGAGCGCACCACCCTCGACGATATTCAGCAGCAGTTCAAAGGTGATATTCAGAAAAACGACCGGGAGGAATGGCTTTGCTACCATTCCCAGGCGGAAAATCTTACCTGGTGGTTTATTTCCCGTACCGATATCGAGCACGGGAATTTATCGACTATTATGCTGAGCGCCATCGACAATAAAGCCCATTGCGATATACCAGCCAGACCAATCTATCTTTCCGGCGTTACCGTTCCCTCTCTTGGCGCCACCCGGAGTGAGGTCGCGGACTATTTCAAGTCGCCCGCCTCTGCGCGCGCCAGCTGTCAGCAGTTTGAAACCCGCGCCGACTCAAAAGATGAGAGCACGATAAATGCTCTGCGCTATTACTATGAAAATAATCAGGTTGCCGGCATGTCATTTGAACAGCTGACGACTAACGGCTAAACAATCGGCATCAGACCGACTCCGCTGAGCGCCAGTTTTCGCGCCCGGTCACACTCCGGTTACGCCTGGCTTTGCAAGCGGGTGGCGGCACGCTACAGTTAACTCATCCGACCACTTGATGAGTAATATTATGGCCGCTATTTCCCTCTTCTCACCGCTGGACCTCGGATTTACCCAGCTAAAAAATCGCGTGCTGATGGGTTCAATGCACACCGGGCTGGAAGAGCATCCGGACGGCGCGCAGCGTCTGGCGGCCTTTTATGCCGAGAGAGCGCGCGCAGAAGTTGGACTGATTGTCACCGGCGGCATTGCCCCGTCGCCGGAGGGTGTGGTCAGCGCTGGCGCGTCAGTGCTGGCCGACGAAGCGCCGCTGGCGCACCATCGGATTATTACCGAGGCCGTACATCAGGCTGGCGGTAAAATCGCGCTACAAATTCTGCACGCCGGACGCTATAGCTACCAGCCTGATCTGGTCGCCCCCTCGGCCATTCAGGCCGCAATTAATCCTTATAAACCCCGTGAGCTAACCGGCGAGGAAGTTGAAGCGCTGATTGAAAAATTCGCCCGCTGCGCCGCGCTGGCACAGCAGGCGGGCTATGACGGCGTGGAAATCATGGGGTCGGAAGGCTACCTGATTAATCAGTTTCTGGTTGAACGCACCAATCAGCGTAACGATGGCTGGGGCGGCGATGAGCAACGCCGCCGCCGCTTTGCGGTGGAAATCGTCAAGGCGGTACGCGCCGCCGTCGGCGAAGCGTTTATCATTATCTACCGCTTGTCGATGCTTGATCTGGTCGAGCAAGGCGCCACCCTGCCGCAGACCCTGGCGCTGGCTAAAGAAATTGAAGCCGCGGGCGCCACGCTGATTAATACCGGCATCGGCTGGCATGAAGCACGCATCCCGACCATCGCCACCTCGGTGCCACGAGCGGCCTTTGCCTGGGTTACGCAGGCGCTGAAGCCCCATTTGCGCGTCCCGCTTATCACCACCAACCGCATTAACGATCCCAGGGTTGCCCAGCAGCTGCTGAGCGACGGCTGTGCCGATATGGTCTCGATGGCGCGCCCGCTGCTGGCGGACGCTGAACTGGTGTTAAAAGCGCGTCAGCAGCGACACGACGAAATTAATACCTGCATCGGCTGTAATCAGGCCTGCCTGGATCAGATTTTTCAAGGCCAGCTCACCTCCTGTCTGGTAAATCCACGCGCCTGTCACGAAACCGAAATGCCGCTGCATCCAGCTCAGTTAGTGAAAAACCTGGCAATTGTCGGTGCCGGCCCGGCCGGTCTGGCCTGTGCTATCAGCGCCGCCCAGCGCGGGCATCGGGTAACGCTGTTCGAGGCAGCCGCCGAAGTCGGCGGCCAGTTCAACCTCGCTCGCCGCATTCCCGGCAAAGAAGAATTCAATGAAACGCTGCGCTATTACCGCCGCCAGCTAAGCCTGCATGGCGTGACGCTGCGGCTCAATACCCTGGCCGATACCCCAACGCTTCTGGCGTTTGATGAGGTTATCCTTGCCACCGGCGTTGAGCCGCGGATGCCGGACATTCCAGGCATCGACCATCCTTCAGTGCTCAGCTATCTTGCGGTGTTACGCGACGGCGCGCCGGTCGGTAGCCGCGTCGCGCTGATTGGCGCAGGCGGGATCGGTTTTGACGTCGCAGAATTCCTGAGCCAGCATGGTCCGGCAACCTCGCTGGATATTGCGGCCTTTTGCCAGGAGTGGGGAATCGATCGCTCGCTGCAGCAGCCCGGCGGCCTGCTGCGTCCACAGGCGGAGAAAAGCGCTCGCGAAATCTGGCTGCTACAGCGTAAACCCGGCAAACCGGGCGCCGATCTCGGCAAAACCACCGGCTGGATCCATCGCGCCAGCCTGCAAATGCGCGGCGTACATCAGTGGGGCGGCGTCAGCTATCAGCGCATTGACGATCGCGGTCTGCATCTGCTGCGCGATGGCGAGGCGACCTGCCTGCCAGTTGATAATGTGGTTATCTGCGCCGGGCAGCTCAGCTTTAATCCGCTGGCGGAGCCGCTACGCGCGGCGGGCAAAACGGTGCATGTTATCGGCGGCGCTGAAGTCGCCCGCGAGCTGGACGCCCGCCGCGCCATCGCCCGAGGAACCCGTCTGGGCCTGGCGCTGTAGGCGATTTTCAGGCAAAAATTGTCAACATTATTTGTTAAGCGTTTGTATTAAAAATATCGCATTTCAGCGTTAAGCTGGCAGAATCGCTATTCAACCTTCAGACCACAGGATGAGATGATGTCTGCCACCGCTAGCTCGACTGCGACCGTTCACCGCTCCCGGCTGCTGGACGCTCTGCCATGGGTCGAGTATCAGTTTATGCCAGCCGGCGCGCGTCCCCCTGAAGATGCAGCCTACGGTCACCAGCGCCATAGCGCAACGGTGCTGTCCAGCCAGCAGGCGTTCCCGGCCAAAAGCTGCGAAGGCGATGCGGTCATCGCGACCGATGACCGCCCGGTCGCGGTTTACACGGCCGACTGCCTGCCCATGCTGATCGTCGATCGGCATCAGCGCCGGGTTGCCGCCGCCCACGGCGGCCTGCGCGGCGTTACCGCCGGTATTCATATCAATGTGCTGAATAAGCTGTGCGAGATGGGCGCGGTGCCGGACAGCCTGCTGTTAATTATCGGTCCGGCAATTGGCCCCTGCTGCTACGAGCTGGGTCAGCAGGTGATTACAGATATGCAGCAGCAGCCAGCGCTGGCGCCGCTGCGTGACGCCCTGCCCTGGTCGCCGCAACAGCCCACTAACCGGCTGGCGCGGCGGCCGCAAGCGGTGGCCCAACAGAGCGGCGTCTGGTTTGATTTACCGGCGCTGGCGCAGCGGATGGCTGAGGCCTGGGGGCTGGCGTCAGAGAACGTTGAGCAGCTAAGCGTCTGCACCTACTGCGCCGCCGAAGAGCATGCCAGCTACCGGCGCAACACCCATTTCGACGGCGGCTATCAGCAGCGCTATTCGTGGATACGCCGCGTTGATTAAGGCTGCTTAACGCAGCGTAGCACCACGAATTTATTGTTGCTGGCGACTAACTGGCAGTTACCAAAAAGTTTTTTTAACTTGTGGTGATAATCAAGATGACGGTTGCCGACAATCCTTAGCTCTCCGCCGCGCTGCAAACAGCGCCGGGCATCGCGAAACATCTGCCAGGCAATATGATCGGTAAGGGCGTTTTGCTGATGGAACGGCGGATTGCAAAGCACCGCCGCGGCGCTATCGGCGGCAAAACCGCTCAGTGCATGATTCACGCTGAACTGCGCCCGCGTCAGCGACGCGGGCTGGTTGACTTCAATATTCAAGCGGCTGGACGCCACCGCCATCCAGGACTCGTCGACGAAATGCACCTGCGCCAGCGGATTCTCGCGCAGTGCCACCAGCCCAATAACGCCATTACCACAGCCAAGATCGATAATCTCCCCCGACAGGTTTTGCGGCAGGTGCTGGATAAAAAAACGTGCGCCGATATCCAGTCCGCTACGGGCAAACACGCTGGCGTGATTGGCAATCGTCTCACCGCTATCAAGCGGCCAGCGCTGGATCATCTCATCGTCTTTCAGCGCAGGTGCCTGCCACTGGCAAAATACCAGCCGCGCCTTTTTCCACGCCAGAGAGGTGGTTGTCATACCCAGCACCCGTTCAAACAGTTGCAGCGTCGAGCTATGGATCTCTTTCGCTTTCGCGGCGGCGATGATGCGCGTTTGCGGCGTCACGACATGGCGTAGCGCCCGCAGCTGCTGCTCAAGCAGCGCCAGGGTTTTTGGTATTTTAATCAATACTCTGGCAGGCGCGGCGGGCAGCGGGCTGAGCGAGTCGAGCAGCGTCACTGCTTCCGCTGGCAGCTGATTGAGCTGCAGATTCTGACGCGTAGCCAGCTGGCTAAGCAGCGAATCACTGATGCTGAAGGGAGCGTCGCCATGGCAGGCGCAGGCCAGCGCGCCGAAACTGTCGTTGAAAATCAGGGTAGGCCCGGCAGCCGGTCCTTCCAGCTGCTGCAGTAAGAACTCATCGGCGGCTTCCCAGGCCTGCAGCGGGCTCTCATCGCGCTGGGGCGGGAAACGCTGCAGCGTCAGGTTTTCCAGCGAATAGACAGAATGGCTCATTGGCGCTCCGGTTTAGACAAATGCAGGCGCTTTATCCCTTAAAATCGTTCGCCAGTAAATATTTTTATTTGCCGCCCCAGGTGAAAGCGCCCTTTCTTACGCCTGGGGCAATGCGCGGCGCGTCATGCTGCAATGATTGTTTTTCGATGGCGGCCGCTCATTTATTCCCTTGTTAAATAATGAAATTTATCTATTACTAAACTTACTGGCAAACTCCAGTAACTGCTTCTGCTGCGGGGTCAGGTGCACGTCCCCCAGACGATCGGTCTGCTGCGAGGTAAGCTGTAACTTGTCCGCCGGTTTAATAATGGACTGAGCCTTATTCAGACTGCGCGCCATCCCGGCCCATTTCACGCCGATATCCTCAAGTGAAGTCCACTTGTCCGCATCTGGATGTCGATGGCGCTGATTTTGATAACCATACTCCCGTTCAACCTTTACTGTCTGGTCTGGAAAAAGTGACTGAGTAATCGCGCTGTCCCGGGAGAATGCAGAATAGTGACCACGGCCGATTATTTCTCTGGCCTTACTTTTCGCTTTTGTGTCAGGAAGCCTGTTAATAGCGTCGGCTATTTCTTTGCGATACTCTTTTTCTTTATTTTCCAGCGCAGGAAGTATGTTACGGATGGTTTGTAATGCCTGTTGGATCTGGCCGCTACGCGAAGCACTATTTTCTTCGGCACGGGCGTCAATTGCCTCCGAAGTGAGCTTTTCTTTTGCCTGAGAAAACGCGTTATTAATCACGTTCAGTTTGTCACGCAACTTATCTGAGTGTTGATTTCGCAGAATATTGCTCATTTTTGCGACGCAGCCGGAAATTTGTTCAAAATCTTTCTTGCTCAGCTCTTTTGGTGAGTTCTCAACTTTTTTTAATAGCTTTTCAAGACCTGATGTTGTCACCCTGTTTTTCTTACTTGCCGCTTTGCTGGCATTGAGAAAGGCTTGAGTACTGTCTGTCTGAGACGGTTTTGAAAAACAAGGAAAACAATTAATATTCATATATAAACCCTGGATTTAACGATTAAAGTTGATGAAATAAAAATAATCTTACTGGTGTTAACTTTTATTTTTCTATAAAAAAGCGTTCATTCTGATCCAATTTTTTAGCGTCTGCGTATTCGGTCACTCGCAGAGGTTTAGAGCCAGCCTTTAGCGTATAAAGCAATCAGCCAGTAAATGGGCGAATTTTGAAAGAAATAAAGTAAATAGCTATTTAATGTGCGCTGTTTTAACCAGTGAAGTTGAGAGTAAAAATGACCACAATAAACAACCTGATACAGACTGTGAATCATGATGATTCATTTCACAAGGTTTCAGATAAATCATCGATTAAATGTAATTTTGCATCAAAGATTAATTCAGTAAAAGCCACGTCATTAAAAATTAACCAGCACGGTGTGACCCGCACTCCATAATCCGCTTAACCGGCACGGTAACGTCTTCCAGGGGCTGAATTTTTCAGCGTCAAACTCGCGGCCCGACACCATAAAAAATTCTGCCTTACATTCAGATATTGAACTCAGAGCGAAATCTTATTTGCGCGCCTGCGCTGAGAATAATAGCGTTAATGTATCCCCCAAAATTAACTTAAATAACCCGCCTGATCAGGCTGATAATAACATTTCAACCTTTCACGGCGCGTCTGACGAATTTGCAGAGTGCGTCGATGATAATCATCTGTTTGATAACGTTCCGCTTTTCAGTGATGACGAACAAGACAATATCGACGAAAGCATCCCGCTTGCGCGAAAAAATACAGCGGATCCGGAAGATGACATGAAAAAACTCGATTACCGATTTAATGCATCAAATTACACGCTTACTTATTCCCTTGATTAGGAATACAGCCAGCGGAAGGCACGGTAGCCTTCAGCTGGCTCTGAAGCTAATGGTTTGTCTTGTCAGGCGACGTTCACCTGCGGGGCGGCGTCTGGAGCGGAATCATTAGATAAAGGTTTTGGTCTTCTGAATCAGGCTGGTTTTGCTGATCGCCCCCAGGTATTTACGCTCTTCGGAATTATTCAGCACCGGCAAGCGCTCCAGCGAGATACCGGAGAAGATATCCCATCCCTGGCGAACGGTCTGATACTCAAAGACCACCGGGAAATCGCTGTCCATCACGCAGTTGACCGGAGAGTCGAGGGTAATGGCTTTATCCAGAACCTGGTGCGAAATGTCGTGGATTGATACTGCCCCCAGAAAAGTACCCTGCTCATCAATGATATAAACAAAGCGTTCGCGTTTAATTGAGCTAACCGCCAGCGCTTTACCCACCGAATCCTGCGGATGAAGCGCCGCACCCGCAACAATATATTGTGCAATGATGCTGTTATCAAAATCGAACCAGGCATCGGCGCGATTGAGGTGCTCGGTGACCAAAGGATAGGTGCTGGCAGACTGTAAGCGATACACCGTCATTGACGCCAGGCAGCAGGCTATCATGGTGGGAAACAGCAGGCTGCTGTTAAACGTCATTTCCAGCACCATCAACATTGCCATCAGCGGTGCCTGGCTGACGGCGGCCAGTACGGCCCCCATACCAATAGCAGCGAAGACCAGACTGTTATTGACCGGCATTCCCGCCAGATTAGCAAACAGCGCAACAATTCCGCCGGTCATCGCCCCCAGCATCAGCGAGGGTGTAAACATACCGCCTACCGCGCCGGAGCCGACAGAAAGCGCCGTCGCCACCAGCTTAAGGCCAAACAAAACCAGCAGCGTTTTCAAAACGAAATCGCCGGACATAATGCGCACGATCACTTCATAGCCATTACCGAGAATATCCGTTGACCCGATGGCCAGTACGCCAACCGCCAGCCCGCCAAGGCCGAGGCGCAGAGGCAGACTGGTAATGGTCGCGAACCGACGCTTACTCGACGCAATGAGCCGGATAATCACCCAGCCGGCCAGGCCTGATACCAATCCCACCACCACGGTTAACAGCATGCTGCTAAAGCTAATGTCGAAATGCACCGCAGACAGAGGATACAGCGCAGAGGTGTAACCCAGCATCCACATGGTGAGCACCGCCGCCCCGGCGGAAACCACCAGCGGGATCAGCCGCTGCAACGCGGAAATGCCAAAGGCAATTTCGGCGACAAAAATAGCGGAAGCCAGCGGCGCGTGATAAACCGACGCCAGGCCGGCAGCAGCGGCCATCGCCACAACATCGCTGTTTTTCAGCTTCAACGGACGCTGGATAACCCGGGCAGCCAGGCTGCCTGCCAGCGCCGCCAGCTGCACCATCGGCCCCTCTTTACCAAGGGAAGCGCCGCTGCTGACGCTAAACAGCGAAGAAAGCGCGCGGAACAGCGAGGTGCGGGTTGGCACCGCATCAAGGCGGGCGTTGATCACTTCAAGATAATCGGTCCTGGCGGTCTGCTGCTGCTCAAGGCGCGTTGCATAGCGCAGGAAAAAGCCCGCCGCCAGACCACCCGCGCCGACAATCAGCGGCCAGCTGTACCACGGCCGCGATAGCACCGCGTGGGTAATATCGTCGCCGGAGCCAAAGATCAGGCGGGTTAAAATTTCAATCAGCGCGCGGAACAGCAGCGTTGCCATTGCCCCCAGCATCCCAATGGGAATAGCCACCAGAATGGAGGTCCAGTTAAGAATATGTCTACCGCTTATGCTCATACCGCCCGCGAATCCCGTCAGAAAAAAACTATTCAGAATGAATATATTGCAACAGAGTAATACAGAAAAAGCGCCGGGCTTTATGATCGTTATCATGTCCCTCTTTGCAACAACATTGCGCTGATGACGCCGCGTGCTACTCTGGAACGCCAAATAACCGTAACCGGAACAGGCTATGATCCGCTTTGCCATTGTAGGAACCAACTGGATTACCCGCCAGTTTGTCGATGCCGCCCATGAAAGTGGCAAAATGAAGCTGACGGCCATCTATTCGCGCACCCTTGAACAGGCCCGCACCGTCAGTAACGATTACCCGGTCGAACATCTGTTTACTTCGCTTACCTCGCTGGCGCAGTCTCCTGACGTCGATGCGGTGTATATCGCCAGTCCAAACTCAATGCACTGCGAGCAGGCGCTGCTCTTTATGCGCCACGGCAAGCACGTTATCTGTGAAAAGCCGCTGGCGTCGAATCTGCGCGAAGTGGAGGCGATGATCGCCTGCGCCCGCAGCAGCCAGGTGGTGCTGTTCGAGGCATTTAAAACAGCCAGCCTGCCAAATTTTCATATGCTGATGCAGCAGCTGCCGCTGGCAGGTAAGCTGCGCAAGGTGCTATTCAATTACTGTCAGTATTCGTCACGCTATCAGCGTTATCTGGACGGTGAAAATCCGAATACCTTCAACCCGGCGTTTTCCAACGGCTCGATTATGGACATCGGCTATTACTGCCTTGCCAGCGCGGTTAGCCTGTGGGGAGAACCCCAGCATCTGCACGCGCAGGCATCGCTGCTGGCCAGCGGCGTCGATGGTCATGGCAGCGTGGTGATGAGCTATGGCGACTTTGACGTAACCATTTTGCATTCGAAGGTCAGTCAGAGCACGCTGCCCAGTGAAATTCAGGGCGAGGCGGGCAGCCTGGTGATTGAGATGCTGCCTGAATGCCAGCGGCTGCAATTCATTCCCCGCAGCGGCAAGCAGCCGCAGGATCTGAGCCAGCCTCAGCATATCAATACCATGCTGTATGAAGCTCAAACCTTTGCCGGGCTGGTAGAAAACAACGAGGTTAATCACGCCGGGCTGGTCACCTCACGCATTACCGCAGCATTGCTGAGCGAGATTCGTCGCCAGACCGGGGTGAAATTCCCGGCGGATGACGTTCCGCAAGACGCCGTTGTGTAAAGCTATCTGGTAGTCATTGACCTTTGTGCCGACAGGCACTAATGTCAGCAATAGCAAAGGGGAGTAACTCCTAACTGGTTCATCGTCATTACGAATGCTCAGGCTTCCGGTGACCAGGCAATCAACCGATTGTGAGTGAGACCTTGCCGGAAGGCAAGGTCATGCGTGAAAAGTGCGGCTGGCGTCTTCTGATGCTGGCCGTTTTACTTTTTACAGGACTCGCCCATGAATACCATAGGCACACCCCTGCTGTGGGGTTGTTTTAGCGTCATCGTCATACTGATGCTGGCAATAGATCTTTTTTTACAACGCCGCAGCGACCAGCCCGGCATGTCGGTAAAGCAAGCCGCCATCTGGTCTTTACTGTGGATCTCTCTCACCCTGCTCTTCGCCGCCGCGTTCTGGTGGTATCTTGACGACAGCCAGGGCCGAATGGTGGCCAATACGCAAAGCACGGCTTTCCTCACCGGCTGGCTGCTGGAAAAAGCGCTGGCGGTGGATAACGTCTTTGTCTGGCTGATGCTGTTCAGCTATTTCAAGATTCCTGCCGGGTTGCAGCGGCGGGTGCTGGTTTATGGTGTCCTCGGCGCCATTGTGCTGCGCACCCTGATGATATTTGCCGGTAGCTGGCTGGTAATGCAATTCCACTGGATACTTTATCTGTTCGGTGCCTTTTTGCTGTTTACCGGTGCCAAAATGGCGCTGGCTAAGCACGATAATGCTCAGACGGCAGGCGATACCAGGCTGATACGCTGGCTGGGTAAACATTTGCGCATGACCGATGAGCTGCACGGCGAAAAATTTTTCATTCGCCGCAACGGGCTGCTGTTTGCCACCCCGCTGCTGCTGGCGCTCATTATGGTCGAGCTGAGCGACGTCATCTTCGCCGTTGACAGCATCCCGGCAATTTTTGCCGTCACTACCGACCCTTTTATCGTGCTGACCTCAAACCTGTTCGCCATTCTCGGTCTGCGGGCAATGTATTTTCTACTGGCCGGTGTGGCAGATCGCTTCCCGCTGCTGAAATATGGTCTGGCGCTGGTACTGGTTTTTATCGGTATCAAGATGCTGCTAATGGATGTTTATCCGCTACCGGTGAGCGTCTCACTCAGCGTAGTGGCCCTGATTTTGCTGCTGACCCTGCTGCTGAACCTGATGGTAAATCGCCGCCGCGATCGCCTGAAGTCACAGGCTTAACCCACCGGCAGAGATGCTGATAAAAATTGGCATCTCTGCACGATCCGCGCATTTTTACCGGACTTATTGCGTAAAAATTGTTGCCTGCCCTTCCCTCATCGCCTCAATTCCTTATACTTTCTCGCGCAAACACGCTGCGTAAAGTCCGCCCTCCACGCGGGCTGAGCGCATTATTTTCATAACAATTTGGTTCAGACATGCAAGCAGATAACAAAGGACAAAACTGGCGGCAGCGCCTGTTTCAGGGAAGCCTCATTCAACAAATTCTGATTGGACTACTGGCTGGCATCGCGCTGGCCGCCATTTCACAGCCAGCCGCTCATGCGGTAGGTATCCTGGGAACGCTGTTCGTCAGCGCGCTAAAAGGGGTCGCCCCCCTGTTAGTGCTGATGCTGGTGATAGCATCCATCGCCAGCCACCAGCCCGGACAAAAAACCAGCGTTCGCCACGTGGTCATTCTCTATTTACTCAGCACCTTCTGCGCGGCGGCCGTGGCGGTGGTGATGAGCCACCTGATGCCGCAATTTCTGGTGCTGAAAAGCGTGAATCAGCAAATCACGCCGCCGTCGGGGATACTGGACGTTATCCAGGGTCTGTTACTGAATATGGTGGTTAATCCGGTTAGCGCGCTGATGGAGGCGAACTATATCGGCATCCTGGTGTGGGCAATCGGTCTCGGGCTGGCCTTCCGGCACGCCAGTGACACCACCCGCACGGTACTGAAAGATGCCTCTGTGGCGGTAACCTGGCTGGTGCGCGTGGTCATCCGCTGCGCTCCGCTGGGAATTTTCGGCCTGGTTGCCTCGATTCTCGCCGATACCGGCTTTGCTACGCTGTGGGGCTATGCCCATCTGCTGGCGCTGTTACTGGGATGCATGCTGCTGATGGCGCTGGTAATTAACCCGCTGCTGGTTTACTGGAAGATTCGCCGCAACCCCTATCCGCTGGTGTTTACCTGCCTGCGCGAAAGCGGCGTCACCGCCTTCTTCACCCGCAGCTCCGCCGCGAATATTCCGGTAAACCTGGCGCTGGCGAAAAAGCTTAACCTTGATGAAGACACCTACTCGGTTGCCATTCCGCTCGGCGCCAATATCAGCATGGCCGGCGCGGCGATCACCATTACCACCCTGACGCTGGCGGCGGTCAATACCCTGGGCATCCACGTTGATCTGCCGACGGCAATACTGCTCAGCGTGGTTGCGTCCCTCTGCGCCTTCGGCTGCTCCGGCGTAGCGGGCGGGTCGTTACTGCTGGTACCGGTTGCCTGCAACATGTTTGGCATTCCTGATGATATCGCCATGCAGGTCGTCGCCATTGGTTTTATTATTAGCGTGTTACAGGACTCTTCAGAAACCGCGCTAAATTCTTCAGCGGATATTCTGTTTACCGCCGCCGCCTGCATCAGCGACCAGCGTAAGCAGCAGGCCGAAATCAACTATTAAGCGATCGGGCCGTCCCTGCCGGGGGCGGCTGGTCATCTCCTGCCCACGCCAGCCTAATTAAATATTACCTATACAAACGCAAAATAATTTTGCCCGCGTCAGGCGGTTTACCGTCATCGGTTGGTGAGCAAAGAGTCGGTAATAGCAGCGAACGCTGGGAGCGTGACCCGCAGAACCTCAGAAACGCTGACTAACAGACAGCCACGCTGCCTGCAGCAGGCTAAAAGGCAATATCAGAGCGCGATGTTATCACCGTCGCACACCCAACCAATAAGCAGGGAAAATGCTGCCAGTATACCGGGTTAGCCTTAGTCATACCTGCGGAGGTCGCTACAGAAGAGGTAAAGTCTGACCAAATTGCCGCTCTGATCTAATTAACTATCGCCAGACGGCAAAAGTAATACTTTACCTGGCAATAAGCGGGCGTTATGGCGTCAGAAAGTATACAAAATGTCAGCCTGTGTAAAACTCCTTTGGCTTCCGGTTATCAAACGGTAAAAACAAGAAACTGACTCAGCTTTAGCTGTCGCACTGGCCCGCGATTTGTTACAGTCAGACAGCTTTTCTTACTAATGGTGTTAAGTAACAACGTTAATAACGTCTCGCTTCATAATTTGCATAATGATCGATCTACGCGCGCTGAGAGCAGCAATAAAGTGACTTCTGCTCTTTTCAGGTCGATTGAGGAATACGCAGTCAGGAATGCCCGTTAATGGAAACTCTTAAATCTCTGTTCTATGCCCTGTGGCATCAGGATTTCGTGACGCTGGCGGACCCATCGCTGGTATGGGCAATCTATATCGTTTTGTTTATCATCTTGTTTCTGGAAAACGGCTTGCTTCCTGCCGCCTTTCTCCCCGGCGACAGCCTGTTAATTCTGGTTGGCGTACTGATCGCCAAAGGTACGTTAAGTTTTCCTTTGACCTTATTTATTCTCACCACTGGCGCCAGCCTCGGCTGCTGGGTTAGTTATCTTCAGGGACGCTGGCTGGGTAATACCCGAATTGTGCAAAAATGGCTGACGCATCTGCCCGCTCAGTATCATCAACGCGCCCATAATCTGTTTCATCGTCATGGCCTTTCAGCACTGCTTATCGCGCGTTTTATCGCGTTTGTTCGCACCCTGCTGCCAACCCTTGCCGGTCTTTCCGGCCTGAGCAATACGCGCTTTCAGTTTTTCAACTGGATGAGCGGCCTGCTGTGGGTGCTGATTTTGACCCTGCTCGGCTTCGCTCTGGGTAAAACGCCGTTGTTTCGTCGCTACGAAGACCAGCTAATGTGCGGACTGATGCTGCTTCCGCTCATACTATTGGTGATCGGATTATGCGGTTCACTGCTGATGATTTGGCGTAAAAGACGCACCGCATCGCAACCGAATGAGAAAGGAAACTCATAATGAACCTGTTAAAAATGCCGGGGCTTATCCGCTCGCGGCAACTCCCCTGGCTGTTTATCGGACTGGTGTTAATCTTTGCGCTCGTCGTGTTTCCCTCAATGGTGCGCAGCGACAACGGGATACAGATTCGCGCCAGTAGCCAGGGGATAATGCTGCCCGATGGCTTCTATGTTTATCAACGTCTGAACGAACACGGTATCCACATTAAAAGCATTACCCCCGATCGTGATTCACTGGTAATACGCTTTGATTCTCCTGAACAAAGCGTGGCAGCCGAGCGCTTACTGCGACAGCTTCTTCCCTATGGTTTTGACATTGGTCAACTGGAGGGCGCGGTCTCAGCCGAAGGCCAAAGCAGCCAAATCACTCAACGTACCTGAATCCTCTATCGCGCCGCGGCGCTTTTCTCACTTTTGTGGTTTGTTAAATTAGTGACTATGCTTTAACGAATTGAAAAAGCGACGTCTCTGGGAATCTGTGCCGACTATTGTCGTCATCATTACAAGGAAATCAGTCATGAAATACTGCCTAATTGCTGCGGCTTCACTGTTTATGCTGGCCGGTGTCGCGCAGGCTTCAGATTCGCTATGCCAGCAAAAAGCCGACGCCATCAAGCATGAAATCGAACTGGCTAAAAAACACAACAATCAGCGTCGGGTCAATGGCCTTGAACGCGCGCTAACCGAAGCGCAGTCAAACTGCAGTGATAAAAAGCTACGCAGTGCGCATCAGGAAAAAATTGCCGCACAGCGTGCTAAAGTTAAAGAGCGTGAACATGAGCTGGCCGAAGAGCGTGCTAAGGGAGACGATCGCAGCAAGATTGAGAAACGCGAACATAAACTCACCGAAGCCCGCAGTGAACTGAAGAAGCTGGAGTCTTCATCCTGGTAAGTGAGCTTCATCTGGATTCGGATATTATTTATTTATCAAGGAGCATTTTATGGCTAAAGATACAACCTCAGAAAATCTGCGCGCTGAATTGAAAAACCTGGCGGATACCCTTGAAGAAGTACTGAACAATTCGACTGATAAGTCAAAAGGTGAGCTGGATAAGCTGCGTTCTAAAGCGCAGAGCGCGCTGAAAGACACCCGTGCGCGCCTGGGTGATTCAGGCGAGCGCCTGGCGCAGACCTCACGCGAAGTCGCCGACCGCGCTGATGGCTACGTCCGGGAAAACCCCTGGACCAGCGCAGGCATAGGCGCAGCGGTCGGCGTTATCATCGGCATTCTGATAGCGCGTCGTTAACTATGACTGACTTACAGCAAAATCAGGGCCCCGGCAAAGGGGTCATTTCCATAGGCCAGCGTATTATCACCACGCTGGTGGGGATAGTGGAAACGCGCGTGCGCCTGGCAGTAGTCGAGCTGGAAGAGGAAAAAGCCAATCTGATTCAGATGCTGCTGATGATTGGCCTCACCATGCTGTTTACTGCTTTTGGCTTGATGAGCCTGATGGTGCTGATCATCTGGGCCGTTGATGCCCAGTACCGGCTGATGGCGATTGCTATCACCACGGCGGTGCTATTTGCCTTAGCGCTGATCTTTGGCCTGTGGACGCTGGCGAAATCACGTAAATCCAGCCTGCTGCGCGCAACGCGCAAAGAGCTGGAAAACGATCGCCAACTGCTGGAGAAAGAGTAATGAGCCGCCGCGAGCGTGAGCAGCGAAAAGCAGACCTGCTGCGGCTGGTTCAGCAGCAGCGGCTTGATCTCAGCGCGGAATGTCGCGACTGGGAGTATGCTACCGCCCGCTATGACCGCAGCTGGCTCAGGCTGATGTCGCTACGCCGCTACATCGCCATCGGCAGCAGCCTGGCGGCCATCTGGTCAGTACGCCATCCCCGGCGTATGGGCCGCTGGTTTAAACGCGGACTCGGCGTCTGGAGCACCTGGCGACTGATACGCAGCAACCTGCCGCAGCGATAACGCCTCACTCAGGGCGTGCGTTTTACCCCGCACGCCCTGCATCAATATTTTTGACAAAGTCCTGCAGTATAACTTGCTTACAATACCTGCCCCCTGGCCCTTATCATCATCACACACCAGCATGCTGACCTCTGAAAGTCGTCAGACGCTGCCTTGAACGGCTGACCCGAAGTCAGCTCGCATTTTGATTGATTGGGGTAGTAGATGAAAAAATTAGAAGATGCAGGCTTTACCGTTGCGCGCATCCTGATGTCCATTCTGTTTATCGTCGCGGGCTGGGGAAAAATCGTCGGCTACGGACAGACCCAGCAGTACATGGAACATATGGGCGTACCCGGTATCTTGCTGCCGCTGACTATTTTACTGGAATTTGGCGGCGGCCTGGCGATCCTGTTTGGTTTCCTCACCCGTACCACGGCCATTATTACTGCGGTCTTCGCCGTGTTAACCGCGCTGATTTTCCATAGCGATTTCTCGGTGGCGGGCAACAATATTAACTTTATGAAAAACCTGGTGATAGCCGGCGGTTATCTGCTGCTGTTTTTCACCGGTCCCGGCGCCTGGAGCATTGACCGCGCATTAAATAAAAAGTGGTAACGTTGCCGTCTATACTCTGAAAGTCACCTTCCGACGCCTGACGTCGGAAGGATTTTTCGTTATTGCGAAAAGGAGAGCGATGTGGGCCAGTTAATTGACGGTGTCTGGCATGATACCTGGTATGACACAAAGGCTACCGGCGGGCGCTTCAAACGCAGCGAGTCCGCTTTTCGCAACTGGGTTACGGTGGACGGTGCCGCAGGCCCTGATGGCGAAGGCGGTTTTAAAGCGGAAAAAGACCGCTATCATCTGTACGTTTCACTCGCCTGCCCCTGGGCGCACCGTACGCTGCTGATGCGTCGGTTAAAGGGCCTGGAGAAGCTGATCGATGTCTCGGTAGTCCATCCCCTGATGCTGGAAAATGGCTGGACCTTTGCCGATGATTTTCCCGGCGCCACCGGAGATAGCCTCTATCAGCACGAATTTTTATATCAGCTTTACCTGCATGCCGATCCCCACTACAGCGGGCGGGTAACGGTTCCCGTTCTCTGGGATAAGCAGCGTCACACCATCGTCAGCAATGAGTCCGCCGATATTATGCGTATGCTGAACAGCGCCTTTGATGCGCTCGGCGCACGCGCCGGGGATTATTATCCTGACACGCTGCGGCAAAAAATCGATGAGATTAACGGCTGGGTTTATAACTCGGTGAATAACGGCGTTTACAAAAGTGGATTTGCGACCAGCCAGCAAGCATATGACGAGGCGGTCGGCGCGCTTTTCTCCTCCCTTGAAAGGCTTGAGCAAATGCTGGGGCAGCATCGCTATCTGACCGGGAGTCGCCTGACGGAGGCGGATTTACGACTGTGGACGACGCTGGTGCGCTTTGATCCGGTTTACGTCACCCACTTTAAGTGCGATAAATTTCGCATCGGCGACTATCTGAATCTCAACGGTTTCCTGCGTGAAATCTACCAGATGCCCGGCGTTGCCGACACCGTCGATCTGGCTCATATCCGTAATCATTACTATCGCAGCCATGGCACCATTAATCCTCACGGCATCATTTCCGTGGGCCCCGCGTTTAACTGGCTGGAGCCACATGGCCGGGATGAACGCTTTCCGGTCTAAACGCTGACCTTCTGCTTAGTCGCTGGCTGATAGCCGTTAACGCGATGCTTTCAGCCAGCCACTCTGCTTGTCAGCCCGTCTGACGCCGGGCCAATAGCTTTGGGATCTCGCGCAGGCACCATGCCTTCGCCTCGCCCATGCTATCGCGCCGCCAGGCCATAATAATATCTACCTCACGGGTATATTCCGGGCTGACTACCCGCAGCCGCCCTTCGGCAATGTCCTGCTCTACCATTGGCCAGGGCATGGTTGCCACGCCCAGCCCCTGTAATAAAGCCCGCCGCTTATCTTCCATGCTGCTGACGGTCAGGCGCTGCTGCTTATCCAGCAGCTGAACGGTAAGCACCGGGCGCTCACGCGCGGTGTCCGCCACCGCAATGCCGCGATATTTAACCCGGGTAACCTCAGAAAGCGGCTCCGGCTCCTGATGGATCGGATGGTCGGCGCTGGCAACGTAGACGCTCATCATGCTAAACAGCTTGCGCGTGTTGATCTCCGACGAAGCGCGAAAATGCATATCCGGCGCGATCACAATATCCGCGCGCCCCTGCTCAAGGCGCTCCCAGGCGCCGGCTAACACCTCGGTCATCAGTGAAATCTGCGTGCTGGATTTGGTCGCCAGCTTATCAACCAGCGGAAACAGCAGCTCGGTCGGCACCAGGGCTTCGACAACAATAGTCAGATGCGTTTCCCAGCCGCGCGCCAGCGCCTCGGCATCGGTGGTGAGCTTGTCCGCCGCTTCCAGCAGGACTCTGCCGCGCTCCAGCAGCATCCGGCCGACGTTAGTAAAGCGGGTGCGGTGCCCTGAACGATCGAACAGCACCACGTCCAGTTCTTCTTCCAGTTTTTGCATGGTGTAGCTTAGCGCCGAGGGTACCCGCCCCAGTTCATCGGCAGCCGCGGCAAAGCTGCCGCGCCGATCAATGGCATCCATTACGCGCAGCGCTTCGAGGGTCAGCGCCCGATCTTTTGCCATAACAGCTGTCTCTGTCAGGAAATTTGAATATAGCGAGCAGATTAACTGGCTAACATTCCAACGTCCAGAAACTTACCATGGAATTATTCATGGTCGTGCACAAGCATGCGACCAGCAGGAGGATATTATGATTACCAGTCGAGCAGCGAACGAATGCGGTAAGGCCGACTACGGCTGGTTGCAGGCCCGCTACAGCTTTTCCTTTGGACACTACTTTGACCCAAAACTGCTGGGCTATGCATCGCTGCGCGTACTCAATCAGGAGGTGCTGGCTCCGGGGGCATCTTTCCAACCGCGCACCTATCCCAACGTTGACGTGCTCAATATTATTTTGCAGGGCGAAGCACAATACCGCGACAGCGAAGGCAATCACACGGTGGCCCAAACCGGCGAAGCGCTGCTGCTGGCAACGCAGCCGGGAGTGAGTTATAGCGAGCACAACCTGAGTAAAACCGCCTCGCTGACGCGTATGCAGCTATGGCTTGATGCCTGCCCGCAGCGCGAGAACCGCCTGGTGCAGCGCATCAGCACTCTTCCCGCCCCCTATTTGCTACTGGCTTCGCCGGAAGGGAGCAGCGCTAGCCTGCAATTACGTCAGCAGGTGTGGATCCATCATTTAACGCTGGCGAAAGGCGAGCGCTATACCATCCAGTTGCATGGACCGCGCGCTTATCTGCAATCAATTCACGGTTCACTGCAGGTGCAAACACCGGCGTCAGCCGCTCAGCGGCTGGTCTGCGGCGATGGCGCATTTATTGGCGAAGAAAATCATCTCGAGCTGGTTGCCAGCACCCCGACGCGAGCGCTGGTAATCGATCTGCCGGTTTAATGGTTTTAGCCCCCCTTCACTTCCCCACGGCGTATCAGGCAAAGGTCGCAGCGGCCAACCCGGCAAATGGGCATTTTAGCGTTCAGCAACCGGGTTGACTAAAATCAAACTATTTCAGGAAAAAAAGCTAAATATAAGGGATTCTTCTCTAAACAAATAATAAACTGTAGTCTGTCCCGGCTAAAAAGATTAACATGCCCACCTACAAATAATACGCCGCAGCAGCAAATGAAAATAAAAAGAATCATGCTAACGATGTTAATACTTACTATTAGCGCCTTAGTCATTATTACGTGTCAGGGTACGGTTAAAATCTGCCTGAAGGAAAGTAAACAAATTATTCTTCCCCTGTGCCAGGGATATTACGAAAACGTTACCCCAGCCTCCAACCTGCAACATAAGCCGGCTTTTATTTTATCGACATAAAAGGATACGCCCGTCTACAAAAGGATTTATCTGCGGATGATAAATCTCCTGCGCAGAATAAGCGTTAAACAACCATCGGTGTCTGACAAGCGTGCAGAAAAAAATCCCTCATCGCTATCTGAAGCATACGTAAACATGCTAATCAGCTGTATTTCAATGCCGCGCCCAGGCTTTTTCTAACCGATAAAAATCACCATAACTGCCAAAACATCTTTATCTTATCCTGACAAAAATAAATTTTTTGTCCGGTAGGTTACTGGATACCGAAAGGTCATTGAGGAAAAAGTTAGTATGAGAATTGCAGATGTATTAACAGGTGGAATCTTTCTTGGTATCTCTTTTTTTTCCGCCGCTCAGTCAGTTCCGCTCCAGCCACAACCCGTTCATATAAATGGAGACGCTCACACGCTGACATTAAACAGTGCCGACATTGCAGAAACGCCCGATGAGTTTGTTCCTGCCACGATCTCTCTTACCCAGGTGAGAGAGAAATCAAACATCGCTGCCAGCGGATGAACGCCAAAGCGGCCGTCCGGCCGCTTTTACGCATATTATTTGACTATGCTTTTCTCGACCTGAAAAGACGTCCGCATCGGATACCAGCCCCAATCCATAGCATAAGGGTAAGGATACGCAGACCAGCCATAGTTCCAGTAAGGACCAAATCCATAATTCCAGCTATCGATTGGTATCAGGCTCTCTTTAATGTGCCAGACCTGATAGCCCAACATATCCAGCATGATAAACCTGTATTTTGCCTTACCCACCTCGCCTTGTTCGCTACCGGCTACCGTAGCCAGCACGGTCACCAGACGATTTTTAAGCGTCAGGGGATCGATAAATCCCGCCTTTTTGACCATCACGCGCCCCTGATAAGGCTGGTCGACATCGGGCCTGGCCGCTTTATCTAAAGGCAGAACGGCAATTTCAAACAGCGTTTCGTTCTTGTGGTTAATAACGTTTAATACTTTACCGCCAATTCGAACTTCCTGCCCTTTATACTGGGCTGGATTGCCATATATTTGACTATAATTAGCCGCAGAAACCAGCCCGCTGTTTCCGCCAATGTTTTTGGGTATTGTTGAACATCCGGTAACAATAAAACCTGACATCAGGACGGGCAATAATAACTTTTTCAATTCCATTTACCTTAAATTAGTAGCCGTTAACGTTCCCCATTAACCGGGTCAACTTAGCCTGAGCCGCCATGCAGAGAATTATTATGCCGTTAGCGACTTTGACACCGTTGTTAAGCAAGAAAAACTTACGTCACTGTCAGCACGAAAACAGCGGTGCAGACAGGCTTTTTAATTAACATAAAGTTAAACGATATTATCTTTCTTTTTATGAATTTTAGTTTCAGCGTAATAAGGCAACGTCATCACCCTCGTTACCTGAATGGTTAACTAAAACACCGTCGTTATACTGAGCGTCACCGCTTTCAGGCGACAATATCAGCCATAAAAAAAGGCGCAATAATATTGCGCCCCGGAAAGATGACGGGATGGATCAGTGATAGAAAATATCGCCCGCTTTGGCCTGCAGGATTTTCCCCTCGGCATTACTGATCAGCACGTAGTTGCCGCCCATATAGGTCCAGTGGCTATCCGGCTGCGGCGCTGGCAAATGACGAACTTTGTAATCAGTAATGTAATAAGGTTTGGTGCGATAGAGCTGCGGAACGATATCGCCGATGGTGTATTTCTTGTAATCAGCGAAGAACGTTTTAACTTCGTAATCGTTTTGCGGGCCAGGCACTTGTTCGTGGCTGTCTCCCGGCGTCGCGCCGTTTTGCTCCTGCACGCTGTGCGGCAAAGACTGCGGCTGTTCTGCCTGCTGCTGCTGAGTCGGCGCCTGCGCCGCATCGTTTTGCGCATTGTTCTGCTGACTGGCATCGCTCTGAGCCTGATCAACCGGTGCAGCCTGCTGTCCCTCAGCCTGTTCATTGCTGGCCTTGGCGCAGGACGTTAACGGTAATACCGCGGAAAAAATTAAGGCGGTAAACAGCGCCTTTTTAGTCTTATGCATAACCTCTCCCATCACTTACGGCCATCATGCCGCACAAACACCTCATTGTGACAGACAGTTATAGCCGCAACCAGCCCAGGATGACCAGACTTATTCAAGCTAAAAGTAAACAAGTGTGTTTAAGGCGGCCTTTTCAGGCCGCCTGCCGCTATCTGAAGCGGAAAACCAGCGCCACGCCCCCCAGAATCGCCAGCATACCCAGCAGACTACTCCACGGCATAGCATTCCCTAACAGCAGATAATCCAACGCAGCCGTAACGGCGGGAACCAGATAGAACAAACTGGTCACGTTAACGATGTTGCCGCTGCGTAACATGCGATACAGCAGCAGCTGGGCCAGTACCGAAATGCCTAATCCCAGACAGATAACCGGAATAAAAAACCCCCAGCTGCCGTCGGTATGAAACGACTGAAACGGCAGAAGAACCAGACATGACAGCAGGCTAACCCCATATTGCAGCGGCAGCTGATTACCTGGCGGCTGTGAGTTACGCTTTTGCAGGATTGCGCCTACCGTCATACAAAACAGCGCCGCCAGCGCCAGAGCAACGCCCAATGCGCTGAAGTGTGAAACCAGCAGGCTTTGCAACACCACCAGCACCAGCCCTGCCAGCGCAATTAGCAGGCCACACAGCCGCAGCGGATTAAAAATCCGCTCCACCAGGCAAAGGGTAAGCAGCGGTTGAATTCCCATAATGGTGGCTATCAGACCAGGCGTAATGCCGAAAGCCATCGCCTCAAAGTAGCACATGGCGTAGCAGCCAATTAGTAAAAAGCCGGTCACCGCCACCTGCAAGCGCGTCCCCGAATCGGGCAGCCAGCGGCGGCGATAAAGCCCCATCAACAGCAGCGTAATCAGAGCCAGAGTGAAACGGCAAATCAGCAAGGCAAGCGCGGAGCCGTGATCCAGCCCCCATCGGGTAAAAATCGCCGCGCTGCCCCATAGCAAAACGAACAGCATTGCTGGCGCGAATGAGGCCAGCGGAAGAGTTAAAAAACGCATAGAATTTACATCCTGTTAAAACCTAACCGTCACCGGCTGGCTGACAGCCAGCATCAGCAAGAACCAGTGCCTGTGAAAAGCGGGAAGTGGCTTTAAACCACTCGCGTAAGCATCAACGGCGGCGGCGGGCAGGCTGCAACAGGAAGCATCATCACCGGGCAGGCCACGTCCACCATAACGGATGACTTCACCACTTGGGTTGCATCTTTTAAGGTTGGGACAAGCTGGCGCATTAGTGGGCATACCCTGAATAAAATGAATGGATATCCAGGCTAACATCCGATTTACAATTGCGCAATAGAAATAGCCGGACAAACAAACCGCTGTAGAGCAAAGAAGGCACCGATTAACAGAGCACGGCATTTTTTAGCGGGCGTAGCCAGCGCAAGTTTTATCGATAAATAGTAAACTCGTTGAATCAACGGCGTGTTGGGTGCAGCTGGCCCTCTGATCGGCAATAAGCCCGGCGCCTGTCTGCCACGATTAGCACCCATGATGTCGGGAGGCGTCTGTATGAAAGAAGGTCCATTAACTGACAAAGAGCTGCAATGGCTCGAAGAATTGCTGGAAAAATACGGCAATGATGACTCAATTCTTGATGTCGCCGAGCTGGACGGCATGTTAACCGCCATTTTGTCCGGCCCGACGGTAGTCCCTCCCAGCGAATGGCTGGTCGCCCTGTGGGGAGGAGAGAAAAAACTGCCGTCATGGAGCAACGAGCGGGAAATGTCGCGCTTTCTCGATCTCAGTTTTCAGCATATGAACGATATCGCCGATCGCCTGAATCACTATTCCGACCAGTTTGATCCGCTGTTTGGCGTACGTGAAATGGACGGGCAGGAGTTTACCATCGCCGAGGAGTGGTGCTTCGGTTACATGCGCGGCGTCGCGCTGCGCGACTGGTCATCGCTGCCGCCGCAGCTGCAACCGGCCTTAGAGACTATTGCCCTGCATGGCACAGAGGAAAACTTTGAGCGGCTTGATGATTTATCTCCTGAGGAGATGGCGCAGAGTATTGAAGCCATTCGCCCGGCCGCCATTGCGCTGCATAGCTACTGGGTATCACAACCAGAGCAGGCGCCGGAGCAACCCATAGTGCTGGGTAACCGCCCCGGCAGGAACGATCCCTGCCCGTGCGGTAGCGGCAAAAAATACAAGCAGTGCTGCCTGCACTAATCGCGCCGGACAGAGCGCAAAAAGCTATCGCCGCGGCGCTCAGTGAGTACCCGCGCCGCTGCGATTAATCTACCAGTTCAATTCCCAGACTCTCCAGCAGCGCCAGAGCCTCATAGCGGGAGAACTTCGCCCCGCTCAGCGTATTATTCATTACGTCAATAGTGAAATTCCACGAGTCGGTGAGATCCGCCGCGCGCAGAGTGGTTTTATTAAACAGGCTGCCGGTTAAGTCACAGCCGACCATTTCAGCGTTGCTAAGATCGCATTCGCGAAAATCAACGCCCTGCAGCAGGCATTGATCCATTTTGAGTCCCCGCAGCGCCAGACCAAAAAAAGAACCGCTGGTCAGAATACTTTTGCTGAAGTGCAAATCGGCCTCAAGGTTGTATTCAGGCCAGCTTGCCCCCGTCCAGTCGATGCCACTCAGTTTGCATTCCTCAAAGCTGAGGGCATACAAACGCGCGGCTGACATTTCGACCAGGCTAAGATTACAGTGAGTAAAGCGGCAGTCGGTAAATTTACAGCGGGAAAAGCGCGTGGAGGTAAAGTCGCAGTGGCTGAATTCGCACTCCTCAAAGCGGGCGTTTTCAAGGTTACCCGACCTTAGATCCAGCCGTTGGAAGGATTCTCTGAAATAGTCTTCATTGCTGGCTAGTTTATTCATCGCGTTTGCCAAAATTTGTCCGGGAAAACGCGATGCAATATAACGCTCAGCGCACGAGAGCGCCAGACCAAACGTATGGCCATTTATCATAACCCGCGCTGCGCCGGGCCGAATTAATAATTTCTGTAATTATTCTGCAATGTTAGCGGTATTAACAACCTGATCCTTCCAGATTAATTTGCCTTTATTGTCGAATAGAAAAATAACCGGGTCAGGATTAACTTTAGGGTTATAAATCACAAAAGAAATTAACAATGACTTGCTGCACTTGTTCCAGTCCAGAGAAGTATATGGCGTACCGTCATCAGTAATAGAATCATTTTGCTTATAGCCACGGCAAACAATCGTTCTTTCTTTATTATTTTCAATGGTACTAATCGAATCGCCGTGGACCACAAACTGGCTGTTCGAATGGACTGCTTTATAATACCCGGTACTATCAGCTAGCGCGAAAAACGGCAATACAGCCAGCATGAATAGAGCAACTCGCCGAAACATAGTAAAACCCATCAGGTTAAGAAAATTCTTAGACGGTAATATTACTACCAGCCCGGTCATTCTCATAAATATTTATTGCCGGGATCGGCGCGGCAGATACGCATAAGCCTGCCACAGGCGTCTGGATATCGCAGTGAGGACGCGGCCTTTCGCCTCAGAATCTGTGGTAGCCAGCAGAGGGTTAACCGACTTTACGTTCTGTAACAGGTTGAAACTACAAGTTATTCAGAACAGCGATGAAAGCACGTTATGATAATATGATCCCCGCCGGCACACCATCGCCGGCGGCATAATGATCAATCCCATCGCCGCGACTTCATTAAGGGGTGCCTCGTGAAAAAAATCGTGTTTTTACTTCCCTGCATCCTGCTTGCAGCCTGCCAGAGCCAGCGTCCGGTATCGCCAGACCTTCAGGCTCAGGCTGCGGTTATCAATAACCAACTTTGCGTGAAGATAAACCCACAGGGCGACGAGAAGGTTCGCAGCATATTTATCTACGAAGGGAATAACACCGGCGGCGGCATGATGAAAGAATTTTACCCGCAGCCACAAGTCAGCAGCAATGACTGTCTGCCAGCGCCACCCTATACCTACCAGTCCGGTAAAACCTATACCTGGAAAATCGATCTGCAATCAGCGCAGCGGCTGGAGAAAGGTGACTATCCCAGCACTCGAATTTTTACCGCGCGTTTTACCTGGAAACAAGATGGTGTAACAACGTCGCTGGGACAGGACTCGCCCTGAGCAGCCCCCCGGCCAGTAAAGATAAGAATTCGGCTTTATCACGGTAAGCGAAACGCCAGCGGGATGCCGCTGAATGGGGCACTGTCGCCGTCGGCCAGCTGCAGCGATTGCTGGCGCAGCGTCGCCATATCCAGCTGATGTAGCAGCCGGGCAACCGGCGTGGCAGCACGCACCAGCAGCACCGCGCTGGATATGGAATCGGCCAGCGTCAGCGCGGCGGAATTATCAAGGGGCCGGATGCTAAGGCCAACCCGGTCCAGCGGAATTAATGACGCCTCCTGATGCCAGACGCCGGTGTCGATTTCGCCGAGAAAAACGCTGCGCGGCAGCAGGGTGAAATCAACCTCAACGTAGTCATAATCCTGTTCAGGAAACTGCGCGCGCGTCAGGCGCTGATGGTCGCTGGAATGAAAATCGATGCCGACACGGCGGCGCCCAACCGGCGCTGCGCCGTTTTTTTCCACCACCACCAGGCTCTGCGGGCGATAGTAGCTGCCGTTGCCAACGTCAAACAGTTCATCGTCGGGCTCTCCCGCCTGCGCCAGCAGCATTTGCGCCGAACCGGATGACAACAGTACGATATCCGCTTCCCCCTGTTCGAAGGCCGCCAGCCGGGAGCGAGCGCCGCGCAAATAACCAACGGTAGTCACCACGCTCCAGCGGCTGCACTGGCGAACAAACGCCGAGGCGACCTGAGTTGCCTCCTGGGAACCGCGCGGCGGCAACAGCATATGCACCGGCGCCAGGTGCGCCGCATCCCACAGGCGGGCGAAGTCCCAGCCCACCACGAAGGTGCCCTGATGGCCGCGCGAAACCAGCTGCACCGCGCCGGACTTTTTCAGTTCAAGCAGCGCTTTTTGTACCGTACCGGAGCCAATTTCCAGCGCGTCCTGAAACCAGGAGGTGGTCGGAAGCCGCCCGCCCAGGCCGTGGGACAAAATGACCCGGGCGATAAACGCGACCGGAGAAAGCTGTTTGGCATCGTGCGCCATCACCGTCATTGTTGCCATCAACCCTTATCGTTCCAGAAGCTGTGACGCCTGCTCTACGCTCTGTTTTTCATGGACTACCGCATTCAGCGCCTGCAGTACTGCGGCAGGCTGCGGCGCACGGAAAATCCGCCGGCCGAACATCACCCCTTTCGCCCCTGCCTGCATGGCATCGGCCGCCAGCTGCAGCGTAGAGCGCGCATCATCACCGCCCGCGCCGCCTGCCAGCAGCACCGGAGTATAACAGCTGTCCGTAACCTCAGCAAAAGCCGCCACCGAGCCGGGCCACAAGGCTTTCACCAGATCTGCGCCGATATCCGCAGCAATCCGGCAGTACATACTCATCACTTTTGCGCTGAGCGCCTCGGGATCGCTTCCTTCCAGCGCCGAACGGGGCTCGATAATCAGCGCAATGCCATGGCGCTCGCAGTCCCGGGCGATACGCGTATTGCGGGCGATTTCCGCCTGCTCCAGCGCGCTGTCTTTTTGCCCGAGGTACATATAGGTCATCACCGCGTCAATGCCGCTGACTGACACCTCGCTGATATCAGCCAGCTGCGCCAGTACCCCTTCACTGCGCCCCTCCTTGCCCGGCGTATAAATTGAGCGCGCGTGGTTTTTCCAGTCAAGATGTAGCACCATGCCCGGCCGATCGCGCCCGATGAAGGTGTTTTCCACCAGCGGGATCATGCCAGGCGATACCATCACGCCGTCGGCGGCGCGTAGCTGGCTGAACACCGTTTCAATTTCGTGGCGCGTTCTCAGGCCTGCCGGGGGGCCAGCCATCACGCCATGAGAGGCGGCGACAACCACCGCACTGCCGGTTTCCGGACGTAAAATTCGCCCTAAACGAATGGCCTTACCGGTTCGGGAATCCATGTTGCTCTCCTTCACAAAGTTAAGAAAAAACATAAAATGCAATTTGCAGTTTTCTGCAAATTGATCGTATATTAGCCATCAACCGGCTGTCAATGCAATATGCCCGACCGTTTTTGCCGTCGGCAGGCCGCCCCGGCGCATCGCTTACTTTGTCAATGCAGGAGTCTTTATGGCTGACATTTCTCCCCTCATCGCCGCGCTGAAAAGCGCTTTGCCGCCGCAGCAGGTGCTGACCGACAGCGATACGCTTCAGGCATCCAGTCACGATACCTGGCCGCTGTCTACCAAACTCAAACGGCTAGGTTGCCATGATTATCAGGCCGATGTTGTGGTAAACGTCACCGGCGAGCAACAAATTCAGCAGGTACTGGCGCTGGCGACCGCTCATGATACGCCGGTCACGCCGCGCGGGCTGGCCTCGTCAGTAACCGGTCAGCCGCTGCCGACCCGCGGCGGCATCGTGCTTGATCTCAGCACCATGAGCCAACAGCGGGAAATCAACACCACCAATATGACGGTAGAAGTCTCCAGCGGCTACAACGGCGGCAAGCTGGAAGATGAACTTCAGCAGATGGGCTGGACGCTTGGACATTCGCCGCAGTCGCTATATCAGTCCAGCGTCGGCGGCTGGCTATCAACCCTGGCGACCGGGCAGTTCTCTTCCTATTACGGCGGCATAGAAGATTTGATAACCGCCTATACGGTAATCCTTGCCAGCGGTGAACATATCCGGCTAAAAGCCTCGCCGCGCGCGGCGATGGGGCCGGATCTGCGTCAGCTATTTATCGGCGCAGAGGGTACCCTCGGGGTAGTAACCTCGGTGCAGCTCAAGATATTTCCGCTGCCGCAAACCCGTCTGTTCGATACCCTGGAGTTGCCCTCGGTGGAGGCCGGCCTGCACATCATGCGCGAACAGGCGATGGCCGGGCTGCGTCCTTTCTTGCTGCGGCTTTATGACGCCGCAGAAGCGCGTCACGCCATGCAAAATCCGCAGCAGCCGCTGCCGGTGATGTTCATTGGCACTCAGGGGATAGACGGCGTTGCCCGCGCGGAAATGGACGCGCTGATGGCAATTATCCAGCGTCATGGCGGCCGCTCTCTGGGCTGCGAAGGGGTGCAGGGCTGGATGCAGCGCCGCTTCGATTTCTCCACCGTGGAAAAACGGCTTGATACGCCCGGCGGCTACGCCGAAACCATCGAGGTTGCCCATAACTGGGACGGTATTGCCAGCCTGTACCACGCGCTGGTCGACATTCTGACGCCGCTGGCGGGCGAAGTGCTGTCGCATTTTTCCCATGTCTATCCGCAGGGTACCTCGATGTACATGATCTTATTGGGCCAGGAGCAGGACGATCGTCAGGCGGTGGAAAAACTGCGGCGTATCTGGCAGGAAACGATGAACGTCTGCCTGGCCCACAATGCCGAGCTGTCTCATCACCACGGCGGCGGGCTGATTCGCTCCCCCTACGCCCGCCAGTCGCTGGGATCGGCACATCTGCTGCTGCGTCGCGTCAAGCAGGCGCTCGATCCTAATGCCATTCTCAATCCCGGCAAGCTGGGTTTGTAACGGAGGATTGGCGCCATGTGGTTTCTCGGCATTGATATCGGCACCACCCATATAAAGACCGTCGGCATGGATGAAAATGGCGGCGTGCTGGCGGTAAGAAAATGCCTGACGCCGGTGCTTCAGCGCGACGGCCTCAGCTTTCATGACGCGCAGTCGGTATGGCAAACCCTAACGGGATTGATTGCTGAATATGCGCGCAATGACGCCAAAGCCCACGGCCCGCTGGCGGCGATCTCGATTGGCACCTTCGGCCAGGAAGAGTCGGTGGCGGTCAATAGTCGCGGCGAGGTGATCTATCCGTCGCTGGCGTGGTGGCAAAACTATGGCGACGACGCGCTTGCGCCGCAAACGCAACAGTGGCTCGACAGCGCCGGACATTACGCCATCTCCGGCATGCGTTCACGGCCCAATCAAAGCCCGTCACGCCTGGCATGGCTGCGTAAGCATCAGCCGGCAATCTGGCGGCAAACGGCGCGCTGGGTGGATTTCGGTAGCTTTATCATGTGGCGCTTAACCGGTGAATGGCGCGCCGCCAGTTCGCAAATTACCCATTCACAGTGCTTCGATCTGCGCAGTATGCAGCCGCATCAGCCGACGCTGGAACGGCTCGATCTGCCTGCGGAGCTGTTTCCCCCGGTCGCCAATACCGGCGAGTGCTGCGGAGAAATCCTCAGTGCCAGCCTGCCCGGCGTGAGGCTGGCGCCCGGCGCCAGCCTGTTTATCGGCGGTCACGATCAAATTCTCGCCGCCTGGGCGGTGCAGAGCCGCCAGCCGACCAACGTGTTTGATTCGATCGGTACTTCGGAATATCTGATGGTGCTGACGCCGCATCTGCCGGACAGCGCCATCGCCTGGCAGCTGGGCGTGGATATTGAGCGCACCTGGCAGGCAGGCGAATACGTCATGGGCTGTGCCACGCCGTCCGGTAAAATTATTCAGACGCTGGCGGAACTGCTGTACGCCGGCGATTATCAGCGGCTGTTTGCCGACCTGCGGCGCGGCGACATCACGCCCGAGCTAACGGTTTCCATTAATGAAGATGACGATCGCGGCCTGTTTTCACTGCACCATCTTAACGCTGGCCTGACGCCTGCCGACGTGGTTCATGCCACGCTAAATCATATCGCTGATCGTGCCTTTGACCTGCTGGGCCGGATGTGCGAAATCGGGGCGATCCGCCCGCAGGATGCGGTGCTGATGGGATCGCTGTTTCAACGCGCGGAAATGTTGGAGCACCGCCAGCGCCGCTGGCAGATACCGCTGTTTATTAGCGAACTTGCCGAGCCGGTCGCCACCGGCGCCGCGATGGTCGCCCGCGAAAGCTGGCTCATCGCCAGCAACCAGGAGGATCGCCTGTGAAGGTACTTATCGCCTCGCTGAATACCGCCATCGAACGCCTGCTGCTGGTGGAAGAACAGCATCCAGGCCAGGTACATCGTCTGCTGGATGACAAAACCCTGGCCGGCGGCAAAGGCGTTAACGTTGCGCGGGTGCTGCGCCAGCTGCAAAGCCGGCTGGACAATGCCCCTGCCCCGCTGCTTTTAGGGTTTCTCGGCGGCGCAAGCGGCCAGCTATGCCAGGAACTGCTGGCGCGCGAGGATCTGGCCGGATGCTGGTGTCAAATCGCCGCCGATACCCGCATTTGCGAAGTCATCACTGAGCGTAAAAACCCGCAAAAAGCCAGCGTCTACAACGCTGCCGGACCCGCGATCCAGCCGGAGGAACGCACAGGTCTGCACGCCATGCTAAGCGATGAGCTTGACCGGGCCGGGGCGCTGATCTGCACCGGCTCGCTGGCGCGAAATCTGGCGCCGGATGAATACGGCTTATGGATCGATCAGGCCCGTAGCCGGGGTGTTTTGACGCTGCTGGACAGCCACGGCGCGGCGCTGCTGCAGTCTGCCCGCGCGCTGCCTGACATTATCAAAATTAATCGCGATGAATTGCGTCAGGCAAGCCTGGAATCCGGGCTGGATTTGCCCGGCGCGTGGCTGGCTCAGGGAGTACACTGCGTGATTATTACCGACGGCCAGCAGCCTACGCTGGCGCTGACCCCCGACGGAGATTATCAGATAACACCGCCAACGGTGACGACGCTCAGCCCGGTCGGCTCCGGCGATGCTTACTGCGCCGGTCTGGTCGCCAGCCTGCTTTCCAGACCTGACGAGGGCTGGGCGGCGCATCTGACGCTGGCCGCCGCCTGCGGCGCCGCCAATGCCGCCAGCCCGACGGCGGGCCTGGCGGAGGGGAGCGATATCTTTGCCTTACAACAACGCTGCGCGGTACGCGCTGTTTCGACCCCGCGACGCTCACCTGCTTAACGGAGAGTACTTATGGTCAGTCATGCAGATATCACAGCAAAAACCGGCTGGATGCGTAACGTCCTGCTGATCTCACTGGTTACCGCCGTCGGCGGCTTCCTGTTTGGTTTTGATAACGGCAGCATTTCCGGTTCGGTTGGCTTCCTGCAAAGTAAATTCGCCCTCGATGCCGACAGCACCGGCTGGGTAACGTCGTCGATCATCGTCGGCTGTATCATCGGCGTGGCGCTGGCTGGCCCGCTCTGCGATGCCATCGGCAGAAAAAAGGTCCTGCTGCTAACCGCGCTGATTTTCATCTTTGGCGTGCTGGGAGAAGCGATGGCCAGCTCGGCAGAAATGCTGGTCTGGTTCCGCATTCTGGTCGGCGTTGGCATCGGGGTGGAAACCACCATCGCTCCGCTGTATATCGCCGAGGTTTCTCCTGCGGCTATTCGCGGACGGCTGGTTTCGCTTAATCAACTGTTTAACTGCATCGGCAACCTGGCGATTTTCTCCATCGCCGCGCTAATCGCTAACGGCGCCAGCGAGGCCTGGAACGTTGAGCACGGTTGGCGCATCATTTTTGCCACCGGCATCGTACCGGCCATCCTGTTCCTGCTATTGCTGGCGAAGGTACCGGAAAGTCCGCGCTGGCTGATGCGCAAAGGCCGTGAAGCAGCCAGCCTGGCGGTACTGGAAAAAATAAATCCGGATCAGGCCAGCGCGGCGCAGCAGATGGCAGCGATTAAAGCGGCGTTGCACAGCGAACGTCAGCCGCGCCTGAGCGATTTGTTCTCACCACGGCTGCGTAAAGCGCTGATGGTCGGCTTTGGCGTCGCGCTGTTTCAGCAAATAACCGGCATTAACGCCATTTTCTATTATGCCCCGGAGATATTTAAAACCGCCGGGGTAAACCTCAGCGGCGCCATGTCTTTTACCGTACTGATTGGCCTGACACTGGTGCTAGCCACGCTGGTATCAATGTGGATTATTGACAAAGTCGGCCGCCGTTCGCTGCTCATTTTTGGCTCCATCGGCATGGCACTGACCCTTGCCGGCGTCGGCCTGCTGTTTCGCCTCAACGGTTCAACCACCCTGCTACTGATTTGCATTCTGACTTACGTAGCGGTATTTGCCGTTTCCTACGGCACCGTTGCCTATGTGGTGATTTCAGAAATATTCCCGATTCACGTACGCGGCGTAGCGGTTTCCGTCGCGACCTTCGCTCTGTGGGGCGGTAACTTTTTCGTCTCACGTTTTTTTCCGCTGCTGGTAGAACACATCAGCGCCGCCAACACCTTCTTTATTTTTGCCGCCATCGCCGCCGTCGCCCTGATTTTCGTACTGGCGATGGTGCCGGAAACCCAGGGGAAAACCCTGGAAGAAATCGAACTGGAAATGCATCACTAACGGTCAGGAGATAAATCATGAGACGCGATCGCATTCTGCATCCGCAGCTGGCGCAAGCCTTAGCTACCCTGGGCCACTCCGACATTTTGCTGGTTACCGACGCCGGTTTTCCTATTCCCGCCGACGCCCGGCGCATCGATTTGGCTTTTTATCCCGGCATGGTCGACGTACTGGATATTTTGCAGGTGCTGCGCCAGGAGATGTTTTTCGATGAGATCCGTATGGCCAGCGAAGTACCGCAGTGCAACCCGCAGCTGTATGACGATGTGCAGCGCATTTTTACCGGCTCCGGCGCCGATTTTTCCGCTCTGCCTCATGCACAGTTTTTACAGCAGGTTCCGACACGCGCCAAAGTGGTCATTCGCTCTGGCTCTCTCAATCCATGGGCAAACTTCGCCATGACCGCCAGCACCGATCCGTTCGCCTGGTTTAGCGAGGGAATGACGCCGCTGGCGGAGTACGTCGAGCGCTGTCGACGCATTGAAGAAAACGTGGTGCCTGAGCTGCACTGATCCTACCGACAGTAACGCCCACAACAGCCAATGCGATTGGCGCACTCCTTAACCTGTAAAAGAGGCGAACCCATGAAAACGGTGAATTTCCAGCTAGCGCTGATCGTATCGCTGGGCGGACTGCTGTTTGGCTACGATACGGCGGTAATTGCCGGCGCGATTAAAAATCTGACCCTTTACTTTTCCCTCAGCGACGGTGAAACCGGCTGGGCAGTTTCCAGCGCGCTGGTTGGCTGTATGGCGGGCGGGCTTATCGGCCAGTATCTGACTGACCGCTGGGGACGTAAAAAAGCCCTGATCTTTACCGCCTGGCTGATCTTTATCGCCGCCATCGGCACCGCCGTGCCGCGTACTTTCAGTGAGCTGGTGCTGTTTCGGATCGCCGGCGGCGTCGGTATCGGCATGGCCTCACTGGCCGCCCCGGTTTATATCAGTGAAATCTCGGCAAAAGAAGTGCGGGGAAAAATGTCCGGTCTCTATCAGCTCATGATTTCCGGCGGCATGCTGCTGGTATATATCGTTAACACGCTGATTTCCGAACTGAGCGACAGCCCGCAGTGGGCGATTAACGCCTCCTGGCGCTGGATGTTCGCCTCGGAAATAATTCCGGCGGCGCTGTTTCTGGCACTACTCTATCGGGTTCCCGAATCGCCGCGCTGGCTGGTAAAAAAGCGCCGCGATGCAGAGGCCGCCAGCGTTTTGCGCCAGATCAACGGGCCGCAGTGCGAGGCAGAATCGCTTATTCGTCAAATCAGGGCAACCTTTGAGGACTCACAGGGTAAGGTCATCCGCGAGCCGCTGCTGGCGAAGCACAACCGCCGCGTGGTATTCGCCGTGCTTTGCATGGCGACGCTCGCTAACCTGTGTGGTATTAACGCCGTGCTCTACTATGGCAACGTGCTGGTAGAAAGCATTGGCATCGCCAGTGAAAAAACCGCCTTCTGGCAGCAGGTGATCATCGGTCTGGCGTTCTTTCTCGCCGCAGCCTGGGCGGTAAAAGAAGTGGAAAACATCGGGCGGCGCAAGCTTCTGCTGTACGGCAACCTTGGCTGCCTGGCGAGCATCCTGCTGCTTGGCGTACTGGTGTGGATGAAAATCACCAGCCTGTGGATGCTGGGCATCATCGTGGTCTATATCCTGCTGTTCGGCGGCACCGTCGGTCCGGTGCTATGGATTATCCTGCCGGAGCTATCGCCAAACGCCATCCGCGACCGGCTGATGGCGCTGGCGGTATTTCTTATCTGGGCCGCGAACTTTGTGGTGGCGCAAACCTTCCCGCTAATGAATGGCGATCCCTGGCTGCGAGCCACCTTCAACGGCGGTTTCCCCTTCCTGGCCTACGGTTTCTTCTGTCTGCTGTGGTATCTGCTGACGCTGTTTTTCATTCCGGAAACGCGCAATAAAACCCTGGAGCAGATTAGCAGCGAAATGCAGCGCGGCGTCGGTAATACATCGCCCGCGACGCCGCAAAGGGGATGATGATTTCGCACTCAGCCCAGCACGGCGGTACTTAACCGGCAGGTGCAGGTGCGCCGCCCACGCTCATCAAACAGCGCCACCTCCCAGCTTTGATGCTGGCGGCCAAGGTGCAGCGGCTGGCAGACGCCGCGCACTTTGCCGCTGGTGACCGCGCGGTGATGGGTGGCGTTTAGCTCCATGCCGACCACGGTTTGCCCTTCGCTGGTCATCATATAACCCGCCATTGAGCCGAGGGTCTCCGCCAGTACTGCCGAGGCGCCGCCGTGCAGCAGGCCAAACGGCTGAAAGGTACGGCTATCCACCGGCATTTCAGCTTCAAGAATGCCATCCGCCACGCGGGTATAGACGATCCCCAGATGCTCGACCAGAGTATCGGCACTGGAGGCGTTCAGTTCCTCAAGCGTATAAGGGCGTTTCCAGTTCATTTATGCTCCCAGAGTTGAACCACCATCGACCACAATGTCCTGCAACGTTATATGGCTGGCGTGGCTGGATGCAAGAAACAAAATCGTATTAGCGATTTCTGCCGGACGGGCGATCTTGCCCAAAGGGATGCCCAGCTTGAACTGTTCGCCAAAGCCGCGAATACGCTGCTGCTCAGCATCGTCGCTGCTCCAGAGCGTGCGCTGCATATCGGTATCGGTTGAGCCCGGCGAGACGATGTTACAGCGCACGCCGTACGCCGCCAGTTCAAGCCCTACCGTCTGCGTCAGACTTTTCAGCGCCGCTTTTGACGCGCCGTAGACGCTCATACCAATACGCGGCGTATGCGCGGCATCAGAGGCCACCGTGACGATCGCCCCGCCCTGCTGGCGGCGAAACTGCGCCATGGTGTGCTGATAAAGATTGAAGGCGCCGCCGACGTTAACGGCAAAAGTTTGCTGCCAGTCTTCCGTCGACAGCGTATCGGTAACGCCCATGCGCAGAATGCCTGCCGCGTTGACCAGCACGTCCAGCCGCTTGCCCTCTGGCAGCAAACGGCGGCACACCTGCGCCACCTGCGCGCCGTCGGCCACATCCATAATTTCGGTCACAAAAGGGTAAGGCCCAGCGGAAAAAGCCAGATCGAAGCCGGTAACCTCGGCCCCTGCTTCAGCAAACGCCAACGCGGCAGCGTAACCGATCCCTTTGCCCGCACCGGTTACCCATACCCGCTGACCGTGAAAATCCAACGCCGCCATTACTTCACCTCACGCGACAGCAGCGCCCACCAGGCATCAATGGTGGGATTTTTCGCCAGCATGACAAAATCAATATCCTGATGGGCTTTGCGCCAGCGCGCCGCCAGCGCCATCATACGTACGGAGTCGAGACCGTAATCAATCAGATTTTCGTCATCCAGCGGCTGGTCTGACTCATCAAGCAGCGGCAGGATCAGCGCACGCAGCGCGGCTTTGGAACCGGGGAGCGGCAGCAGTTCTTCGGTCATCACCACGCGACCGGCGCGGCCGGCAACGAATTTCAGCGCCATTAAATGCTCGTCGCGGCTAAAGTCCGCCAGCGCATCGGCTACCATAAAGGGCTTGATATCGCGCATAAATGCATCGATGGCGGTCGTCATGCAGCCGATGTGGGCGTAAACCCCGGTAATAATCAGCTGGTCGCGCCCGGTTTCTTTGAGCATTTGCTCCAGCGGCGAACGGTGAAAAGCGCTATAGCGCCATTTGACCAGCATGGTGTCCGATTCATCGGGCGCCAGCGCCGCCACGACCTTTTGCTGCTGCGGCGAGCGGGTCAGACCCGGTCCCCACATATCGTTCAGCAGCGCGCGATCTTCATCGCTCTGCGTTGAAGGCTGCGCGGTATAGTAAACCGGGATATTTTGCTGCTTACAAAATTGGCGCAGCGCCGCGATATTCGCCACCACTTTGTCCATCATCGGGCTGTCATCGCCCCAGAAGTTGAGAAAGTAATCCTGCATATCGTGGATCAACAGCGCGGCGCGCTGCGGCTCGAACGTCCAGCTGACTTTATTCAGCGGCACGTCTTGCGCCGAGGGCAGCGTGTAGGACTGTAATTTTGGAATAGCCATGATAATTCTCTCTGATTCAGGCCTGCGGGCGGCGATCCAGCCGCTGGCGTAAGCGTTTTTTATCTACTTTACCCACCGGCGTCAGCGGCAGCTCATCCACCAGCTCAACGCGATCCGGCAGCTTAAATTCGGCGACGCCCTGCTCGCGCAAAAAACGGCGCACGTCTACCGCGCGCAGCGGGGCTTTCACCACCAGATAAGCGCAGCTTTTCTCACCCAGCAGGCTGTCGTCGATGCTAACCAGCGCCGCGTAGATCACCGCGTCATGGCGCAGCAGCAGGTTTTCGATCTCTTCTGCGGCGATCTTCTCGCCGCCGCGATTGATCTGATCTTTTTCCCGTCCCTGCACGGTGATGTAGCCCTGCTCGTCGATCGAGATCAGATCGCCTGAGCAGTAGAAACCGTGACGATCAAAAGCCTGAGCATTATGTTCCGGGCTGTTGTAATAACCGCGAAAGGTATAGGGTCCACGCGTCATCAGCCGTCCGACTTCGCCGTTTGGTAAAGGGTTGCCGTGTTCATCGGCGACCCATACTTCATCATCAGGGCTCATTGGCCGGCCCTGCGTATTGATAATGCGGTCCGGAGGATCGTCCAGCCGGGTATAGTTAACTAACCCCTCCGCCATGCCGAAAACCTGCTGCAGCTGACAGCCGATTTCATCCTGAATACGCGCGGCCAGGGTGGCAGACAGCCGCGCGCCGCCGACCTGTAGCAGCGTCAGCGAAGCCAACGGCTGATTGCCTCCCCACTCCCTGATGGCTTGCAGCCACAGGCTTACAGCAGGTGGTACCAGCGCCGTCACGTTAATCTGATGGCGTTCAATCAACGCAAAACACAGCGTTGCGCTGGGATCGGCCGCCAGCACTACGCAACCTTGGGCGAGAAAAACCCCCAGCGCGCCCGGTGAACTCAACGGATAGTTATGGGCGGCGGGCAGCGCGCAAAGATAGCGCGTATTGTGATCAAACTGGCAAATCTCGTTACTGCGGCGAATGCTGTAGTCATAATCGTTGTGGGTGCGGGGGATAAGCTTCGGCGTGCCGGTGCTGCCGCCGGACAGCTGAAAAAAAGCCACTTCATCGCTGGCAGATGGCGAAGCGACAAAATCAACGGCCGGTCGTTCAATGGCAGCATCCAGATTATATTCACCGCTGTCGTTGCGCAGCAGCACCACGCGCAGCGAACGCTGCTCATCAACTAAGACGTTCAAAAACGCGTTATCGGTGAACAGCGCGTGTTGGCGATCGGCAATCAGCAGCGCCGGTTGAATTTGCGTGGCATAGGCGGTCAGCTCGCTGCGCTGATGGCTAAACAGCGCATTAACCGGCGCAACACCGATTTTCAGCAGGGCAAACAGCGTAATGTAGAACTCGGCAACGTTGCCAAGCTGCACTAAGGCCGTTTCCCCCGCCTGCAAACCCGCACGTTTCAGCGAGCAGGCCAGGTTATCAGCCGCCTGGTTTACCTGGCGATAGCTGAAATGCCGTTCACCCTCTATCAGCGCCAGCGCATCGCTTTCACCGTGGCGGGAAAGGATGTCGGTCAGCGGTAAATCCTGCCAGTAACCTTTTTCACGATAGCGCGCTGCCAGATCGTCCGGCCAGCGGCTGTAAGGAATACGCATATTTTGCCTTTTATTTATTAGTGCAAACCGAAAACGTTAAGCATGGTGGCCAGCTTGACGCCGGTTTCCCGCCACTCGGACTCCGGGGAGGAGGCCGGTACAATGCCGGCGCCGGCAAACAGACGCACCTGATTTTCACGCAGACGGGCGCAGCGGATGGTAACAACCCATTCGCCGTTGCCCTGGTCGTCGCACCAGCCAACAATGCCGCCGAACAGCTGGCGGTCAAAAGGCTCAAGCTCATCAATCAGCCGTTTCGCCGTCTGATGCGGAAAGCCGCTTAGCGCAGGGGTAGGATGCAGCAGACAGGCAAGCGCCAGCGCGTTTTGCCCGGCATGGGCAGTGCCTTCAATCAGCGTTGCCAGATGCCAGAGTGTGGGCGTGGTGATCAGCTGTGGAGAATCGGGAACGCTCAGCCGTTGGCAGCAGGGATCCAGCACCCGGCGCATCGCCTGGATAACCAGCTGATGCTCATGGCGATCTTTTTCTGAGGCCAGCAGCCTGTCTCCCGCCTCTCTGTCCAGCGCCGCATCGCCCTGCCGGCGTGCCGAGCCTGCCAGCGGCAGCGAACTGAAGCGGTCCCCTTGTTTACGCAGCAGCAGCTCCGGGCTGGCGCCTAACAGCACGCCGCCATCCGGCAGCGGTACGTGAAAATTAAAGCTGGCCGGATTCTGCGCAACCAGCCGCGTCAGCAGCTGGCGGCTGTCGGGGGCTTTATCAGTAGTAATGTCAATCAGCCTTGAGAGCACCACCTTATCCACCTCTGGCGTGGCGGTCAGGCCGGCGGCGCTGGCTACCATCGACTCGAAGCGCTGCTGTGCCGGAATTTCCTTACGCTCGATAATATTCATCGCCGCAGGCTCTGGCGCCTGTGCGGCCGCCTGCTGTTCTTCGCTGCGCGTGAAGGATTCACAGCGTTGCGGTATGAACAGCGCCGAGGGCTGGCTGGTATCGAAAGGAATCGCGCCGACGACAACCGGATTAACGATGCCGGCCGCTCTGGCCTGTGAAAAGGCCTCAGCTGTCTGCCGCTGAAAAGCGCCGTCCATATTACCGCCATCGGCAGCAGGCAGAGACAAGCGCCGGAAGCAGCCGGAGGTGGTAAAACAGCGATGGGGCGACATAAAGAAAAAGCTGTCGGGCTTCAGCGATGCTGAAATCCCCCGGATGGTGCCTGAACTTGACGTTTCCATACTACCCCCACAGAAACGATAACGGTATTAATAATGGTTATCATTTTTATTTTGGTTTGGTAACCTAAATTTAAACGTCCTGTATGTCAACCTTCTGACCGCATACAGCGCGAACGAAGCTTGCTTCTCCAGCAGCTGATAACCAAAATGCGATGTTTTCATCGGCACAATAAGGATCTTATCCGTGAACTTCTCTTCTTTATGGCGCAACGTCTGGCTGGCAGCGGCTCTGCTGGTTGTCGGAACTGGTGCCGCCCGGTCTGCTGACTGGCCACGGCAAATAACCGATAGCCACGGCAGCCATACGCTGGAACATAAGCCGCTGCGTATTGTTTCCACCAGCGTCACCCTGACGGGATCGCTGCTGGCCATTGATGCGCCGGTCATCGCCAGCGGCGCCACCACGCCCAATAATCGCGTCGCTGACGACCAGGGGTTCCTGCGCCAGTGGGGCAGCGTCGCGAAAGCGCGAAAATTGACGCGCTTATATATCGGCGAACCCAGCGCTGAAGCGGTCGCCGCGCAGATGCCCGACCTGATTCTGGTCAGCGCCAGCGGCGGCGACTCGGCGCTGGCGCTTTACGACCAGCTGTCGCAGATTGCGCCAACCATTGTGGTCGATTACGGCGATGAAAGCTGGCAGGCCCTGCTCACCCGACTCGGTGCCATCACCGGCGAGGAAAAACAGGCTGCCGCCCGCATTGCCAGCTTCAATCAGCGGCTAGCCGAAGTAAAACAGCGTATTAAACTGCCGCCTCAGCCGGTCAGCTCTCTGGTGTATACCGCTGCGGCGCGCAGCGCCAATCTGTGGACGCCGGAATCGGCTCAGGGAAAACTGTTGCAGCAGCTGGGAATGACCCTCGCAACGCTGCCGGCGGGCCTGCACGGCGGCCACAGCCAGGGCAAGCGCAGCGATATTATTCAGCTGGGTGGCGAGAATCTGGCGGCGGGGCTGAACGGCCAATCGCTGTTTCTGTTCGCGGGCGATAACAAGGACGCCGACGCGATCTACGCCAACCCACTGCTTGCTCATCTGCCTGCGGTACAGCACAAGCGTGTTTATGCCCTGGGCAGTGAAACCTTCCGCCTCGATTATTACAGCGCCATGCTGATACTCGATCGCCTCAACACCCTGCTCGCCCCCGGTCAGTAATCGCTACCCGACAGGCCACGCGGCCTGTCTGGGGCTATGACTGCGGCACCATCGTCTGACGAAACCGCCGCAGCTCGCGCAGCAGTAGCAATAACATGACGCCGCACAACACCAGCGCCCAGCCGCTGGCGCTGGCCGATCCGGCTGGCGTCATAATCGCGCCCAGCCCGCCGATCAGCGCCGCGCCGATAGCGTCGCCGGTCACGTTTTGCGCCGTCCACAGGCCGTTAATCCGCCCCAGCATCGCTTCCGGCGTCTGAGTTTGGATCAGCGTGTATTGCAGCAGCGAGCTAATGGCGCTGAGCCAGCCGAACGCCGCCAGAAACAACGCGCCCAGCCCCCAGAACGGCATCAGGCTGAACAACGCAATAGCGATAAACGAGCCAATAGTGGTTAACAGCATCACCCGGCCGGGACGAGATGTTTGCGCCAGCTGCCCGCTGGTCAGCGCGCCCAGCGCCGCCCCCAGCGGAATGGCGGCATACAGAATGCCAATCGCGGCGGTGGACATCTGCCAGTGAATAGCCAGCGCCGGGTAAAGCACCCGCACCGCACTGGCCATTGTCAGCAGCGCGCCCAGCAGCGCAATACCGCCAATCAGCGGGCTGTTGAACAAAAATCTCACGCCCTCAAGCAGCGACTTCAGGGGATGAACGCGCTGCTGAGGCGGCGGCGGGATCGCGGGTAAACGCAGCAGCGTCAGGGTGGTGATAAAGGTGCCGGCGGCGGCAAGGGCGTAGTTCCAGCTCAGCCCGCAGGTCGCCAGCAGCAGGCCGCCGATCATGGGTGAAATCACCGATCCTAAACGCACGGTCAGCATGGTAATCGCCCCGGCCTGCATCAGGTTATCCCGGCCAACCAGCGCCGGCGTGGCCGCCAGCAGCGCCGTTACCCCGATAGAGGCGAAAAATCCATCCCAGATCCCCAGCAGATAAATGGCAATCAGCGAAGGCTGAGGCAGCTGAGCATTTAGCCACAGGCCGATAAAGCCGAGGCCGCAGGTAGCGCGCGCCAGCAGGATGAGCTTTTTGCGCTCGTAGCGGTCCGCCAGCACCCCGCCGGCCATCATGCCGATAAACATCGTGCAGCCGGTTAAGGTGACCGCCAGCCCGACCTGCCAGGTAGAGTGCGTCATCATCTGTAGCTGAACCGGTACCGCCACCCCTAATAAGCCCAGCGATAAAATGGAGATAAAACGTGCCAGAAAGACCGCACGAAAAGCCGGATTGGTTTTCAGCAGGCTCATATTTAACAGCCAGGATTGTCGATTCATCTACTGCGCCCTGATACTTTTTTCATACTGTTCCGCAAGCGCGCATGCTAACATAAACGAATAAGATAAATAACGATAACTATTATCATTATCAATGCCACGGAAGCTGTTATGTTGTTTTCTCCGACCGTGATGCGCATCGTTAACGTATCCGCGTTGCTAATATTGTTGCTGCTAGCCGTCTTACTGAGTCTGGCTATCGGCGCAAAACCTTTACCCCTGTCGGTGGTGACTAACGCTCTGGTCGGCAGTTGCCAGAGCTCAGATTGTATTATCGTGCTGGACGCCAGGCTGCCGCGTACTCTGGCCGGCCTGCTGGCCGGCGGCGCGCTGGGCCTTTCCGGCGCGCTGATGCAGACCCTGACCCGTAATCCACTGGCCGACCCGGGTATTCTGGGGGTCAACGCCGGCGCCAGCTTTGCCATCGTGCTCAGCGCAGCGCTGCTGGGCGTTTCCTCGCCGCAGGGGCTGCTGCTGGTCGCCTTCTGCGGTGCCCTGGCCGCCTCGCTGCTGGTCGCCTTTACCGGTAGCCAGGGCGGAGGACAGCTCAGTCCGGTGCGCCTGACGCTGGCAGGCGTCGCTTTCGGCGCCGTGCTGGAAGGGCTTTCCAGCGGTATCGCCTTGCTCAACCCTGACGTATACGATCAGCTACGTTTCTGGCAGGCCGGTTCGCTGGATATTCGCACCCTGCAAACGCTGAAAATTGTCTTAATTCCGGCGCTGATTGCCGCCGCGCTGGCGCTGATGTTAAGCCGCTCGTTGAACAGCCTGAGCCTGGGCAATGATGCCGCCACTGCGCTCGGCAGTCGGGTGGCGCGTACCCAGCTTGCCGGTCTGCTGGTGATTAGCGTGCTGTGCGGCAGCGCCACCGCGCTGGTCGGTCCCATTACCTTCATCGGCCTGATGATGCCCCATATCGCCCGCTGGCTGGTGGGCAGCGATCACCGCTGGTCGCTGCCCGTCACCCTGCTGGCCACGCCGGTTCTGTTGCTGTTTGCCGATATCATTGGCCGCCTGCTGGTTCCCGGCGAGCTCCGCGTCTCGGTGGTCAGCGCCTTTATCGGCGCGCCGGTGCTCATCTGGCTGGTGCGCCGCCAGGCGGGAGGACGCAGACGATGATCGCCACCTCCCGCCGCTTAATCATCAGCGGCTTGCTGCTGCTGAGCGCCAACCTCTTGCTGAGCTTATGGAGCCTGCGCAGCGGCAGCGTGTCGCTGGAGCTTAATCAGGTGCTTGATGCGCTGCTGGGTAACGGCCCGCACGCGGTCAGGCTGGTGGTGACCGAGTGGCGCCTGCCGCGCGTGCTGATGGCGCTGTTAATCGGCGCCGCACTTGGCGTCAGCGGCGCCATCTTTCAGTCATTGATGCGCAACCCGCTCGGCAGCCCTGATGTGATGGGCTTTAACACCGGCGCCTGGAGCGGCGTACTGGTGGCGATGGTGATGTTCGGCCAGAACCTGACCGCCATCGCGCTGGCGGCGATGGCCGGTGGCATACTCACTTCGCTGCTGGTCTGGCTGCTGGCCTGGCGCAACGGAATTGAAACCTTCCGGCTGATTATTATCGGCATCGGCGTGCGCGCCATGCTGATTGCCTTTAATACCTGGCTGCTGTTACGCGCGACGCTGGAGACCGCGCTGTCGGCTGGCTTGTGGAATGCCGGTTCGCTCAACGGACTGACCTGGGCGAAAATCTGGCCCTCAGCGCCGATAATGGCCTTAATGCTGCTATGCGCCGCGCTGCTGGCCCGTCGCATGCGCATGCTGGAAATGGGCGATGACAGCGCCTGCGCGCTCGGAGTGCGGATCGAACGTTCGCGCCTGCTGCTGCTGCTGGTCGCCGTTACGCTGACGGCCGCGGCCACCGCGCTGGCCGGGCCGATCTCCTTCATTGCGCTGGTGGCGCCGCATATCGCCAGGCGCATCAGCGGCAGCTCACGCTGGCTGCTGCTGCAGTCGGCGCTGTGCAGTGCTTTGCTGCTGCTGCTGGCAGATTTTTGCGCCCAGCGGCTGCTCCTTCCCTACCAGCTGCCCGTCGGCGTCGTGACGGTCAGCATCGGCGGCATTTATCTTATCGCGTTGTTAATTCAGGAGTCCCGTAAACGATGAGCGAAACCGAGACGCGCCTGCGCGGCGAGCGGCTAACGCTGGCGTATGGCAAAAAGCGCATTGCGGAAAATCTGACGGTCGCCATTCCCGACGGTCAGTTCACGGCGATTATCGGCCCTAACGGCTGTGGTAAATCAACGCTGCTTCGCACGCTGAGCCGCCTGATGACCCCGCAGCACGGGCAGGTTTATCTTGATGGCGAACAGATCCAGCGCTACGCCAGCAAAGAAGTAGCCCGCCGCATCGGCCTGCTGGCGCAAAACGCGACCACGCCGGAAGATATTAGCGTGCGCGAGCTGGTGGCGCGCGGGCGCTATCCGCACCAGCCGCTGTTTACCCGCTGGCGCGACGAAGATGAACGGGCGGTAGTCCAGGCGATGGAGGCTACGTCCATCACCAGTCTGGCAGAGCAGAGCATGGATACCCTGTCCGGCGGCCAGCGCCAGCGCGCATGGATCGCCATGGTGCTGGCGCAGCAGACCGCCATTATGCTACTGGACGAACCGACCACCTGGCTTGATATCAGCCATCAGATCGATCTGCTGGAACTGCTGAGCGAGCTAAACCGCGAGCGCGGCTATACGCTGGCTGCGGTGCTGCACGATCTTAATCATGCCTGCCGCTACGCCACACATCTGATTGCACTGCGCGATGGACAGGTGCTGGCACAGGGCGCGCCCGGCGACATTGTTACCGCCGGGCTAATCGAGGCAGTTTACGGCCTGCGCTGCACCATCATCGACGATCCGGTCAGCCACACGCCGCTGGTTGTACCGCTGGGGCGCCGTCAGTGACAGCCCTGGCGATCATACCTGCGCCCCGCCGCCGGGTCTGACGGCAATCTCGCAGGCGGGCAGCTAAGCCGCGCCCGGCTGCGCCGCTGCTATCTTTTACGCCACTAAGCCTGATTCAGCAGCTGACTTAACACCGGTCCAATCGCCTCAAACGCCGCTGGCGAGATAATATCCACGTGCGCGCAATCCTGACGGTAGATATCCAGCTCAGCGATCCACGGCGCCCAAACCTCCGCCGGGTCCATGCCTGTCTTAAGCGTGCGCTCTGCCACAAACAGCGTGGCTTTCCCGGCAAAGTTGGCGCTGCGGGCCGTGGTTAACAGCCGCACCGCATCGTCATAATTGCCTTCAATAGCGCTGAACAGCGCTTCAGAGGTCTGCCCCTGCTGCTGCGCGGCCAGAAACGCCTCGCGCTCGCGATTAATTTCCGCCAGCACTGCCGGGTCCGGCCCTCTGGCTTGTTTATCCGTCCAGTTCTGCGACTCTGGCGGCCAGGTATCCAACAGCCCAAGGAAAGCCACCTTTTCGCCACGGGCGCCAAGCCGCGCGGCGATACCCTGAGCCAGGGTGCCGCCCAGCGAGTAGCCGAGCAGATAATAGGGACCGCGCGGCTGCTGCTCCAGCAGGGTCGCCAGATGGCGATCGCACACCTCATCAAGGGTTAACGCTTGCTGCATCGGTCCATCCGGGCGCGGCGACTGAATGCCGGTAATCGACCAGCGCGCATCGAGATAGCGCGCCAGCACGCTAAACTGCCAGGCAAAGCCCGAAGCGGGATGAAAACAAAATAGCGTCGGCCCGCTACCTTCACGCAGCGGCAGCAGCGCTTCATGCCCCAGACGCTGAGCCTGTTCGTCGCTGAGGGCGGAGTCCAGCAGCGCGCTCAGCTTCGCCACCGTCGGTGCCACCATCACCTGCCCCGGCGTGACCTGGCGCCCGCCTGCCCGACTGAGCTGCGCCGCCAGCCGCATGGCCAGCAGCGAATGGCCGCCCAGGGCGAAGAAGTCGGCGCCCACGTCGTTAATTACGCAGCCCAGCAGCTGACTGAACGCCCGGGCAACCAGCCGCTCATTATCAGACTGCGGGGCAACGCCGACGGCGTTTGTCTCCAGCGTCGGTAACGGCAGCGCCTTCCGATCCAGCTTGCCGTTGGCGCTGAGCGGCAGCGCCTCAAGTTGCAGCAGCACCGCAGGCACCATATGCGGCGGCAGCTGCTCGCTCAGCTGCTGACGAAGCTCGCTCAGCGCCAGCGGCTGCCCCGACGCGGAAACCAGATAGCCCACCAGCTGACGCCCGTCGCCGTCGCCGGCGACCGCCTGATTAATCACGCAGGCGTGAGATACCGCCTGCGCCACATCCGACAGCCCGGACATTACCCGGTCAATTTCACCAGGTTCGATGCGCTGGCCGCGGATTTTCAGCTGATCGTCGCTGCGCCCCAGATACTCAACCGCGCCGTTCTCCAGCCAGCGCGCTACGTCCCCGGTGCGATACATCCGCTCGCCGGGTGCAAAGGGGTCAGCGATAAAGCGGCTGGCGCTGAGATCCGGTCGTCCCAGGTAGCCCTGTGCCAGCTGGACGCCGGTCAGGTAAAGGTCGCCGGCTACGCCAAACGGCGTCGGGCACATCATGGCATCAAGAATGCGCAGGCCTGTGTTCCACACCGGATAGCCGATCGGCACGCTGCTGCCGCCAACCGCCGCCAGCCCGTCGCCGTACGCCGGATACCAGCTCACATCCACCGCCGCTTCCGTCGGACCATACAGATTATGTAATGCCACCCCAGTAAGCTGCTGCCACTGCCGGCACAGTGCCGCAGGCAGCGCTTCGCCGCTGCAAAAAACGCGCTTCAGCGTGCGGCAACAGCCGCTGTTTTCCGACGTCAGCGCCGCCACGAACGCCGCCAGCATTGAAGGCACAAAGTGGGTGGTCGTCACGCCGAAGCGCTGAAAGAAGCGCTGCATAGCCAGCGGATCGCGGTGGGCGTCCGGCGGCGCCATAACCAGCTGAGCGCCGGCGATAAACGGCCACCAAAATTCCCAGACCGACACGTCAAAGCTGCTGGGCGTCTTTTGCGCCACGACGTCCTGCGCCGTCAGCGGATAGCTGTCCTGCATCCAGAGCAAGCGGTTAACAATAGCCGCTTGTCCCACCATGACGCCTTTCGGTCGCCCGGTAGAGCCGGATGTGAAGATGACATAGGCGCTATGCTGCGGTCGCGACAGCGCCAGCGGCGAACCGTTGTCGGCTGACAGCGGTTCCTCATAGCAAAGGGTTTCCAGCCCGGCAAGATGACTGAAACGGGCTCGCTGATAGGCCGAGGTTATCAGCAGCGATGGCCGGGCATCCTCCAGCATCATCTGCAAGCGGTCATCGGGATAGCCGGTATCCAGCGGCAGCCAGGCCGCGCCAGCCTCAACCACGCCGTGCAGTGCCAGGGTTAAAAATACCGAGCGCGGCAGCGCCACCGCCACCACGTCGCCGGGCTTCACTCCGCGCTGGCGCAGCAGGTTAGCCAAGGCAACCACCTGTTCGCGCATTTCCCGATAGCTAAACTGCCAGTGGCCATCTGTCAGCGCCGGCGCATCGGGGGTTTTCTCCACCTGCTCCGCGACCAGCGCGCTAAGGGTAATTTCCCGCACCGGGCGCGCGGTGTCATTAATCCTTGTCAGCCGCTGATGTTCCTCAGCAGAGAGCAGATCGACCTCGCCACAGCACAGCTGCGGCTGGCGCTCAAACTGGGCGATCATCGCCTTCAGACGCGCGACCTGTGCAGCCAGCGTCGGCTGGTCATAGCGTTCACGGTTAGCCAGTACTTCGATAATCAGCGCCCCGGACTCCTGCGGTAGCAGCGCCAGCTCAAGATCGTTGACCGGACCTGAGGCGAGGGTATGGGTGACGGCGCTGATGCCCTCAAGCCCCAGCTGATTTTCAAACACTTTAATATTGAATACCGGCCCGAATAGCGCTTCACCAACCCCGGCTTTACCGCTGTCGCGCACGATTTGCTCAGCATCATAGCGCTGATGACGACGTATTTTTTTCAGCTGCGCGGCAAGGCGTAGCGCCAGCTCCGGCAGGGTTTCCGCCGCGTTCAGGCTGACCGCCAGCGGCAACACGTTTAGCACCGGACCGCTGGCCGTTAACGCCACCGACCCCATGCGCCGCATAAAAATAAAGCCCGCAGCGTAGTCGGTGCGGCCGCAAAGGCGGCCTAACCAGAGCGCCGTTAGCGCCAGCGCCAGATCGGTCAGTTGACAGCCGGGGGCTTGTTCAGTCAGGCGCTGAAGCCCCTGACCGACGGGGAACTTCATACGCCAGACGGCGCTGGTTGACGGCCGTCCCGGCAGCGGCGCGGAGGATAACGATGCCGGGGCGGGCAGCGCGCGGCGCTGCTGCGCCCAAAACAGCTTATCGCGCTGCCAGGCCTCGCTCTGGTAGTAGCGCTGATACTCTTCCACCACCTCTTCAAACGCAACAAAAGGCGAAGCTGGCGTCGTTTCTTCCCGCTGCCAGGCGCGATAGATGGCGGCGATCTGGCGACTGATAGCGGCGAAGCTGAAACCATCGACTAAAAGATGGTGATAACGCTGATACCAGAACCAGCGATTATCGCCCAGCCGTAGCAGCTGATGTTTCACTAACGGTCGGCCGCTTTCAATGCGCAGTTCAGCGGCAATATCCGCCTCCATCAGCGCCAGCGCAGCCGCATCAGGCTCTGCTTCGGCGCGCAAATCACGCCACTGCGGCAGCGCAAAATCCGTCGTCTTATCGACCCACTGCCAGACTTCCCCCTCCTCTGCGGTAAATCTCATGCGCAGGGTATCAGCCTGTTCAAGCCCGGCGGCAATCGCCTGACCAAACAGCTCGACGTCCAGGTGCCCCTCCAGCTCAACGTAATGCGCGACGCACCAGGCATTTGGCAGGTTTGACAGTTTTTCCGCCATCCAGATGCCGGGCTGCGCCGCCACCAGCGGTAAACGCTTCATCATTACGGCTCCTTAGCGGGCAAAACTGGCGGGTGACAGGGTTGTCCAGTGGCGATTAAGCCATGCCTGGCAATCCTCTGCCGATTGGGGTTGCTGAACGATGTCCCATCCCGCCGGCAGAGCGCACTGCTGCGGCCAGAGGCTGAACTGCTGGTGAGCGTTGCGTAAAATATAGAAGTGCCCTTGCGCATCATCGAAAGGGTTAGTGAATTGCATAGCGATCTCCTGTCGTCGCTGCTGTTTGTTACGCCGCAGGGAGCAACGGTTGCCATAGCTGCATCAGTCCGGAGGTCAGCCCTCCGCGCCAGCAGAGCGCATCGTGGCCGCCGTCGACCTCACGCCAGAATACCGGCTGTCGCAGGCGCTTCAGCTGCGTCAGCAGCGACTGATTAGCAGCAAAAATGATCGGCTCACGCACGCCAGCCTCCAGCCAGATACGTAGCCCCTGGGGCTTAAGCTCTCCGTTCTCAAGCTGCTGAATAAGCTGTCCGGACTGATGACCGTCGCGCTGCGGCCACCAGTAAGATCCCGACTGGCTGAGCACGCAGCCAAAGCGCTGCGGCCAGTTCAACCCGGCAAACAGCGCCGCCAGCCCGCCGAAGCTTTGCCCGGCGACCAGCGTGCGTTCCGGGCGATCGCTAAACGGCGCGATAGCCGCCACCTGCGGCAGCAGCTCCTGTTGCACAGCCAGCCAGAAATCGTTATTGCAGGGAAGTTCAAGGCCGCGCCGGGCGGTATCAATCGCATCGATCAGCAGATAAACCGCCGCGGGCAGCTGATTGTCAGTGGTCAGCGACGCCAGCGCAGGCCATACCGGCATGCTTTGCGCCCAGAACTGACCGTCGAGCAGGATGGCCAAAGGCCGCTCTTCCACGGCCTGTTCTCCGGTGGTGTAAATCCACACCCGGCGTACGTTATTAAGCCGCGCGCTGCGCCATTCAATCTGTCGCGGCGGCGTAAAGGCGACGTCATGGTTCTCCCAGCCGGGCTGTTGCGCCGCCTGCGGCATGGTCAGCGCCGATACGCCATGTCCGCGCCCGCCCTGCCAGCTGTGAGGATTTAACGGATCGGCCACGGCGCGCGGCAGCAGATGGCGCCAGCCTGCGCGCAGCGCTGCCGAATCCGGCGCGCCGGAGAACGCCTGCGGGGGAAAATCATCCTCCCGCGTGGAAGGAATAAAGCAGTAGCTACCGCGCCAGCCCGGGGTCATACGCGTCTGCCAGCGCCAGACGTCGGTACCGGCAATGCGCGCTAAGCTTTGCGGAACCGCATTTTGATGGTGATCGGTAACGCCCGTAATGTATATCCACACGCGGCGAACGGACGACGTCTGCTCCGTTCCCGCCGGGTCTCGCCACCAGAAAGTTACCTGACAGTCGCCATTTTCCTCGCACCACTGAGGCCCATTCAGGGTATCCCACCAGGCGTCACTTCCGATCGTTAACAGATCCCGCACTATAACCCCATGTTTAATCTGTGTTTTCCATTATACCATTCAAAACAATTGATAATATTATTGATAAGTATTTGCATTTGCAATAGCGTATTACCGCGCTTTTACCATAGGCGCCAGAAAACATAATCATGTCAGGGATTGCCTGTGCTCTCGTGGTGCACTTACGCAAATTTCTGACGTTCATTGAGTCGTCGCCCTTCCCATTCGGGACGGAGTCGCAGGGACAGACGCAATCGAAAGCAGGAATGACAATGAAAAAAATTAGCTCCCTGACCTTATTGGTCAATCTGGGAATTTACGGCGTGGCATTGCCTCTGCATGCCGGGGAAACGAGTAGCAGCAGCACTCCTCCGGAAGCGACCATGGTAGTCACCGCCGAGCAGCAAAACCTTCAGGCACCGGGGGTTTCAACCATTACCTCCGATGAAATTCGCAAACGCCCACCGGCGCGCGATATATCAGAAATTATTCGCACCATGCCGGGCGTTAATTTAACCGGTAACTCAAATAGCGGTCAGCGCGGTAATAACCGCCAGATTGATATTCGCGGCATGGGTCCGGAAAACACCCTTATTTTAATTGACGGCAAGCCCGTCACCAGCCGCAATGCGGTACGCCTTGGCTGGCGCGGCGAGCGCGATACCCGTGGCGATACCGGCTGGGTACCGCCGGAGCTTATCGATCGTATTGAAGTCATCCGTGGTCCGGCCGCGGCGCGCTACGGCAACGGCGCTGCCGGCGGCGTGGTGAATATCATCACCAAAAAAGGCGGCGATGAATGGCATGGTTCCTGGAATACCTACTTCAACGTCCCGCAGCATAAGGATGAAGGCGCGACCAAACGCACCAACTTCAGCCTCAGCGGCCCGCTGGGCGACGATTTCAGCTTCCGCATGTACGGTAATCTTGCTAAAACGCAGGCCGATGCCTGGGATATCAACCAGGGACATCAGTCCGAGCGTACCGGCATCTACGCTGACACCCTGCCCGCCGGGCGCGAAGGCGTGGTGGATAAAAATATTAACGGCGTGCTGCGCTGGGAATTTGCGCCGATGCAGTCGCTGGAACTTGAAGCCGGTTACAGCCGTCAGGGCAACCTGTACGCCGGCGATACGCAAAACACCAACAGCAACCAGCTGGTAAAAGAGAACTATGGCAAAGAGACCAATCGTCTCTACCGCCAGAACTACTCGCTAACCTGGAACGGCGGCTGGGATAACGGCGTCACGACCAACAACTGGGTGCAGTACCAGCATACCCGTAACTCGCGCACTCCCGAAGGCCTGGCCGGCGGCACGGAAGGGATTTTCGATCCGAACGCTACCGAAAAATATACCGATATCGATCTCAATGACGTCATGCTGCACAGCGAAGTCAGCATTCCGTTTGACCTGTTGGTCAACCAAAACCTGACCCTCGGCAGTGAATGGAGCCAGCAGCGGATGAACGATACCTCATCCAACACCCAGACTTTTATGGGCGGCAACATTCCAGGCTTCAGCAGCAACGATCGTAGCCCCTATTCACGCGCAGAGATCTTCTCGCTGTTCGCCGAAGACAATATGGAGCTTACCGACACCACCACCCTGACGCCAACGCTGCGCTTTGATCACCACAGCGTCGTCGGCAACAACTGGAGTCCGGCGCTCAACCTGTCACAATTGCTGGGCGACGACTTTACGCTGAAAATGGGTATCGCCCGCGCCTACAAAGCACCAAGCCTTTACGAGACCAACCCTAACTACATTCTCTACAGTAAAGGACAGGGCTGCTACGCCAGCGGCAACGGCGTTGGCTGCTATATGATGGGGAACGATAACCTTGATGCCGAAACCAGCGTCAACAAAGAAATTGGCCTGGAGTATAAGCATGAAGGCTGGTTAGCCGGCGTGACCTGGTTCCGCAACGATTATCGTAACAAGATTGAAGCGGGCTATGCGCCGATCGGTCAGACCTCTGTCACCGGCCGCGGCGGCACAACCTATACCGATATCTACCAGTGGGAGAACGTGCCGAAAGCGGTGGTCGAAGGGCTGGAAGGGACCTTTAACATTCCGGTCAGCGATAGCGTCACCTGGACCAACAACATTACCTGGATGCTGCAAAGCAAGAATAAGCAAACCGGCGAGCGCCTGTCGATTATCCCGCAGTATACGCTCAACTCCACCCTGAGCTGGCAGGTGCGCCAGGATCTGTCGTTGCAGTCGACCTTTACCTGGTACGGCAAGCAGCAGCCGAAAAAATTCAATTATCAGGGACAGCCTGCCACCGGGCCGGAGACCACCGAGCTTAGCCCTTACAGCGTTGTCGGTCTGAGCGCCACCTGGGATGCCACGAAGAATGTCAGCCTGACCGCCGGCGTGGATAACCTGTTCGACAAGCGCCACTGGCGCGCCGGTAATGCGCAAACCACCGGCGGCGATCGCGGCTACATGGACGGTGCTGGCGCAGCGACTTACAATGAGTCCGGTCGGACCTGGTACCTGAGTCTCAATACTCACTTCTGACAGGGTTGCGCCCTCCTCCTTGCGGGAGGGCGCAGTAAAATCATCGCTGGCAAAGAAGGGTAAATATGGACGTGCAGCACACCGTCTTCTCTGTTGCCGGTTACCCGCTTCACCGTATCGATTTTAATCCGCAAACCTTCAGCGACGCGGATTTGCTCTGGCTTCCCCATCACCATCAGTTGCAAAACGCCGTCAGAAAGCGCAAAGCGGAGCACCTTGCCGGACGCATTGCTGCGGTCCACGCCCTGCGCGATCGCGGCCACAATCAGATACCTGCCATCGGCAGCCAGCGCCAGCCGCTGTGGCCGCCCGGGCTGTTTGGCAGCATCAGCCACTGCAATAGCACGGCGCTGGCGCTGGTTGCGTCTCATCCCGTCGGCGTGGATATTGAAAACATCATGACGCCGACGCTATGTGAGGAGATCGCCTCCATCATCCTCAACGAGGATGAACGCCGAATCCTGCTCGCTTCGCCGCTTCCCCTGACAACTGCGTTAACCATCGCTTTCAGCGCCAAAGAGAGCCTGCTTAAAGCCTTGTGCGCGCTGGCGCCGCCGCTGGGAGATTTTACCGCTGCGCGCCTCGTTGCCATCAGCGCAGACAGCGTTCAGCTGATTATTTACCCGACTGAAAACCCGCGCTTTAACGGACGCCGCTATCGGGTATGCTGGCAAAGCGACCACCACCATATCGTCACCCTCTGCGCCGCCGCCTGAATCCGGCCCGCCCGCTTAGCGGACGTTGCTATCGCGCGCCATGCAGGCTATCTCTATTACGATGGCAAAACCAGCGCGCAGCCTAAACACCGGACGGGAATAGCAATGCAAACCTATGACGTTAAAAGGATCCTGGAGAAAGCGGCGCGACCGCAGGCGTTTTATCCCTTTTTCACAAGCTATATCCGCCGGGACGATATCAGTCTGGCTCACGCCCTGGACGTTTTGCGCGTCTCAGGCATTTATCTCAACCGCTTTTCAGTGCAAACGCTAACAGCTTATAACGATAATTTCAGGGTTTGCATCGACGCGCTGTTGCAGGTTTTTCCGCAGCAGCATCAGGAAATAGCAGCCTTCGAACAGCAATGTCGGATGATGCACGATCTCAACAACGCCTTTTTCCAGTCAATTACCGGCAATAACATCTGGAATAAACGTCACAGCCAATCGCGCTCGCTGGCGGTCAATTTCATTGTCTTTTGCGAAATATATCTGTCATCCATCAATGCCGTACTGATGAGAGCCGACCCGCGCCGGGTTGAAAAGGCCTTCCCGCTGTTTATTCTGCCGCCGAACATTGCCAACGAGAGGCATGCGGATGTGGAGAAACTGAAGGTTATCAGCCGGGCAATTGATGAAATCGTTTTCTATACCGGCAAAATATTCGCCTTTATTCGCGGCGCCGACCCCATGAAGCTGAGCGTTGCGCTGGAAAAAAGATCCCTGCTGTCATCGGTGAAATATCTCAACGAGTGGAACCAGTTTGATTCACTGAGCCGCATCAGCGATTACTTCCGCTTAAGCAAGGCGACAATTACTCCGCTAAACGATCGGGAATACCGCCTCGATACCGATAATGCCTGCCTGTACAAAGATTACGAAGTCGCCCGCTGCCGGCTGATGATGCGGGCGATAAATCTGGATAATGAATTGCGTAATGCGATGGGCAATAACGAGCCGATCGTCGACACCGTGCCGTCTTACCTAACGCGCGACGGCCTGTTCGACGCCGTCTTGCTAAGCCAGCTGGAAAACATGGCTCCGCAAGATCTGCACGAGCAGTACGGCGGCGTATCGCTGTATGACTGGGTTCATGCCTACCGCAGCCTGGTGGCGCTGGCGGCGGCGGAAATGAAAAGCAGGCTGTCCGCCAGAAAGCCTATCCCCCTTGATGCCCACCGCTGGCTGATAGTAAAAAGCCGCCGCGGCTGGATAGATCTGTTTTGCAAACGGGGCCTGTCAGCAGCGGCCGCCGCGCTGGTCACCGATTACTTCACCTTCAACAAGCAGGCTCAGGATCTCAACGACTGTCCGTTTATCGCCTGCGAAGGCGGGCTGTGCCTGATGCCGGCGCTGGTCGCCAGCAGCTCGGCCACCCGCTCTTTAATGTCACTCTTCAGCGCGAAAAAAATTAACCTGACCCGTAAAGGCAAGTTTCACGAACAGCAATTTCTGCAGATGGTGCAGCAAGCGGGGATCCCGGCCCGATCGCTTGATGCTCATAAAGATTTTGAATGCGATTGCCTGATGATTATCGACGATCATCTGGTGTTTACCGAACTGAAATCGAACGGCAATCCCCTCCATTACGGCAGGTACTACCAGACAGTCTGCAATATTACCGGCGACGCTTCGCGCATCCCTGACAACAAAAATAAAATGATGCGCTCCTGTGTCGACCAGCTTAACCGCTGCGCCGATCATTACCTGCAGCATCCCGAGGTGATTACCGCAGCCTTTGGCCTCGCCGCTTCATGGCGGGCAAAAGGCGTGGTAAAAGTCATTGTCACCACCACCACCCTCGGCGGCGTCTACCATGTTGATGACTGCTATGTTATCGACAAGCTCTCAATAACCAGCTTTTTTCACCGGGCGTCGGGAACGGTTTACCGCGCAGCAACCCGAGAAGAGGTGGCGAAAATTCAGCAGCCGGGCTATCAGTTCTGCGAGGGCAGGATAACCATCGACAAACTGCGAGGCTACCTCGCGGCGCTGCCCAGCATTAACTTTACCCGCCAGCATGTAAAAAAGCTGACTTATAACGTCGGGTTCGGCGACATACTGATCCATTATCCTTACTACGACCCCTGGCCCGCGGCGCCCTTTATCCAGACTGGCGAGCTGAACAGCGCCGACGATCGGTAACGCGCCAGCGCGGCGTCGGCCCGGCAGCAACATCACATCCCGCTGACGTAGCCGCCGTCAACCGGCAGAACCGCGCCGGTAATATACTGCGCCGCATCGCTGCTGAGAAATAAGACCGCGCCGACCAGATCTTCAGCCCGTCCCCAGCGTTTCAGCGCGGTGCGATTGCTGATATGTTCTGCCGCCGCGGGATCGCGCCACAGCGGCTGCGTCATATCCGTTTTATGGTAGCCCGGCGCTACGGCATTGACGCGCACGCCCTGCGGACCATAGCGATGCGCCAGCGCGCGCGTTAAGCCCGTTACGCCGCTTTTGCTGGCGCAGTAGGCCGGCACCAGCGCATCGGCCAGGTAGCTCAGCATCGAGGCCACGTTGACAATCGATCCCCGACTGGCCAGCAGCTGCGGCATGACCTGCTGACTCAGCCGCATCACGCTGTTGAGGTTGACCTCCATCACCTGCATAAAGGTCTCCTGCTGGTATTCGGCCTCCGGCCGGGCAATGCCGGCCGCGTTAACCAAAACATCCAGTCGCGGCAAATCCTTCAGCGCCGCGTCAACCTGCTGCCCATCGCTGACATCTATCAGACGAAACTCAATGGCGCGGTCCGCCGCGTCCTGGCGCCGGGAGGCCAGCTTCTGCGCCGAGCTTCCGCTCGCTATCGTTGTGGCCCCCAGCCGGGAAAAGCCACGCGCAATCTCCAGCCCGATACCGCTGCTGCCGCCGGAAACCAGTACCGTTTTACCGGCAAACAGGCCGTGGTGAAACACCTCTGCAAACATGCTGCCTCCTCTTAGTTCCGCAGTTGCTCCAGCGCGGCAATGACTTTTTGCGGCGTGATCGCCACCGCCTCGTTATAGATAATCTCGCCGGGCCGGCAGGCGCGTTCAGCGATCAACGCCAGCTTTTCCGGCGTCGCGTCGGCGATCCCCAGCTGAGCAAGGCTAACCGGCAGCCCTACGCTTTGGCAGAACTGTTTAACCTGCTGAAAAAATGCCTCGGGCGCCTGCTGGAGCTTCAGCTCGGCCAGGGTACCGAGCGCCACCTTTTCGCCATGCAAAAAATCGTGCGTTTCATGTAGCTGGCACAGGCCATGATGGATGGCATGCGCCGCCGCCACGCCGCCCGATTCAAAGCCGATGCCGCTCAGCAAAATATTGGCTTCAATAATACGTTCCAGCGCATCGCCCGGCCGCTGTTCGCGGCACTCTGCCAGCGCCTGCGCCCCACAGGCAAACAGCGTATCAAGGCACTGGCGCGCCACGGCCCAGGCAACCGGCAGCCCGCGAACGCCAAAAGAATTATTGCTGTTGCTCAGGCGGCAGGCCTCTGCCTCGCAAAACGTCGCCAGCGCATCGCCCATGCCGGCGACCAGAAAACGCGCCGGCGCCTGGGCAATCAGCGCGCTGTCGACCAGCACTAAATCAGGATTGCGCGGCAAAAACAGATCATATGCCACGCTGCCGTCCGGGTTATAGATCACCGCCAGCGCGCTGCAGGGCGCATCAGAAGCGGCGATGGTCGGCACGATAATGCTGGCGCAGCGCTGATGCCAGGCCACCGCTTTGGCGGTATCCAGCGCCTTGCCGCCGCCGAGGCCCACCACAACGTCGGCCTGATAGTCCACGGCTGCCTGACGCAGGCGGTTAATCTCCTGTTCCGTGCAGTCGCCGCCGTGGCGCTCAAGCTGCACCGCCGCCAGATTTTTACAGGCCGCGCGCAGCGGCTGCTGCCAGTTATCCCAGACCCCGCGATCGACAATCAGCAGCGCCCGCTGGCCGAAAACCGCGATTTCCTCGCCCAGCCTCGCCAGCGCGCCGGCCCCCTGCAAGTAGCGTCCGGGAAAGCGAGCGCCTTTAATCGGTGTGAGGTTACCAGCAGACATAGCCACCATCCGCCAGCACGATTGAGCCGGTCATCAGGCTGGCGGCCTCGCTCGCCAGAAATAACACCACCGATGCCACCTCATCAGGGCGCCCCAGGCGCTGCATCGGCGTACCGCCCACCCAGTAATGATGCATCTCAGGATCCTCGTTAACATAGGCAGTCATCTCGGTAGCGATGTAGGTCGGCGCCACCGCATTGACGCGCACGCCGCGTCCGGCCCACTCAGCCGCCAGCGAACGCGTCAGATGATGTACCGCCGCTTTCGAAGCGTTGTACTGCGACTGCTCCTGCGGCCGGTTGACGATATAGCCGGACATTGAACCGATATTCACCACCGCGCCGCCGCCCGCTTCCAGCATGCCCTTGCCGAAAGCGCGGCAGCACCAGAAGACACCGTTCAGGTTAACGTCGATCACCTTCAGCCAGTCGCTGTCGCTCATGGTTTCCGCTTTTTCGCAGATAGAAATGCCGGCGTTATTCACCAGAATATCGATGCGCCCATAGCGCTGCGTCAGCCGTTCGCTCAGCGCATTCACCGCATCCGGCTTGGTCACGTCCAGCCCGTAGCTGTCGACCTCGTACCCTTTATCGCGCAGGCCGCTTGCCGCGGTTTGCGCTCGCTGCTCATCAATATCGGTAATCGCCAGCTTTGCGCCCGCCTCAGCCAGCGCCTCGGCAATCGCCAGACCGATACCGCGCCCCGCGCCGGTTATCACCGCACGCTTGCCGCTGAGATCAAATTTTTCCAGATACATGTTTTCTCCTGTGGATCAGTCGCCGTTTAGCGCCAGCGCATCAAGCTGGTGGTACAGGGCCTGACTATTGAAATAGATCTGATTGAACACCGGCTGCATACGCTGATAGATAGCCTGCCACGCCGGATCGGGTTGAATTTCGTCGCTGTAACGCACGAAGCGGTCCGCCGCCTGCTGTGCGCTGGCGGCGTGCCCTACCGCCACCGCCGCCAGCGCGGCACAGCCCAGTACGCTGCATTCCGCCTCCTGCGGAACCACGATCGGCACGCCGTAAATGCTGGCTTTGATTTTCAGCCACAGCGCCGAGCGCGCGCCGCCGCTCGACGCGACAATGCGCTCCAGCTTTTGTCCGGTGGCCTGCTCCATCACCGCAATGTGGCGCGCGGCGGCAAAAGCAACCCCTTCCATCACCGCCCGGTGCAGCTCAGGCAGATGATGGTTCGCCGCCAGACCAAAGAATTGCGCGCGGGCATTACGATGCTGCCCGAGTCGCTCACCGGTCAGATAAGGCAGGAAGAACAGACCGCGAGCGCCCGCAGGCGCCCGGGTCGCCAGCTGGTTTACTTCGGCATAGCTCAGAGTGTTGTCATGCAGGGAGCGTCGCGCCCAGCGCATACCGTCACCGCCGGTTTCCAGCAGCACAAAGGGACCCCAGTCGCCCTGACAGGTGGCGACGTTGGAGATTTCGGCGTCCAGCAGCGGCTGCGACGCGATAGTGGTGATAATGCAGGAAGTACCGGTAACGTCGGAGCCAAGACCGGGACGCGAAACGCCCGAGCCGAGTAGCGCCATCGGATAGTCGCCGCCCCCCACCAGCACCGGGGTCTGCGGGCGCAGGCCCAGCATGGCGGCCACCTCTGGCAGTAATCCGCCCAGCAGCTCGGCCGGCTGGCGGATCGGCGGCAGCAGATCCGGCGACAGACCCATTCTGTCGAGCATCACGCCAGACCAGTCGCCGGTTTGCGGATCCATCAAAAAACTGCAGGAGGCTTCGGTGCGATCCTGCGCCAGCTCCCCGGTCAGACGAAAGTTAATAAAATCTTTCGGCATCAGCACCACGGCGGTGCGCGCCAGCGCGTGCGGCTGATGATCACGCAGCCACTGCAACTTAAATCCGGGCCAGGCCGGCGTGGCGGGGTTACCGCTGTGCCGCAGATAATCCTCAGCGGCAAACTGCTGTTCAAACGCCTGTACCTGCGGCGTGGTGCGCTTGTCATTCCATAGCATCACCGTGGGATTTACCAGTTCGCCATGGCTATCCAGCAATACGGTACCGTGCATCTGACCGCAGGCGCAGATGGCGACGATGCCGTCGCGCGCGTCGGGATACTGGCTGATCAGTTGGCGGATGCTGACCACCACACCTTGCCACCACTCTTCCGGCGCCTGTTCTGACCAGCCGTACTGCGGCACCCGCTGCTCATGCTCGTGGCTGGCAATCGCCACAATATCGCCCTGGCGGTTAACCAGCGCCGCCCGGGCGCTGCCGGTGCCGACATCTATTGCGAGGTAGTAATCCATCATTCACTCCTCAGCGTTTCAGCCAGCCGGTGCCTTTTTGCAGCAGCATCGCCACCACGATAATCACGCCCATGCAGACCTGCTGGTGATAACCCGGCACGTTGATCAGATTCATAATGTTGCCGATCACGCCGAACACCAGCACCCCGAGCAGGGTATTGAACACCCCGCCACGTCCGCCTGCCAGGCTGGCGCCGCCAATCACCACCGCCGCAATCACGTCCAGCTCAGCGCCGACGCCAACGGTGGCGGAACCCACGCCGGAGCGGCTGGTGATAATGATACCGGCCAGCGCCGCCAGCGCGCCGGAAATGGCATAGACCGCCAACACGTAGCGCGCCACCGGAATGCCGGAGAGATGTACCGCTTCTTCATTCGATCCAATGGCTTTGACCAACCGGCCAAAGCGGGTGAGATTCAGCAGCACGGCGGCGGCGGCAAAAATCGCCAGCATCAGCACCACCGGTAGCGGCACGCCCAGCACGCTGCTGGTGCCAAAATCAGTAATCACGTCGCCTTTCTCGCCCATCATGATTGGCTGACCATTGGAGATGATCAGCGCCAGCCCACGCGCAACCGCCATCATCGCCAGCGTCATCACGAAAGGCTGTAGGCGCAAATAGGCCACCAGAAAGCCGCTCATCAGGCCGCAAAGCATGCCGGCAATCAACACCATCAGCACTGAGGCGCCGGGGCTGTACTGATTGAGGATAATCGCCGACAGCACGCTGCCCAGCGCGGCAATCGATCCGACCGAAAGATCGATGCCGCGCGTGAGGATCACCAGCAGCATGCCAACCGCCATAATGCCGGTGCCGGACACCTGGCGCAGCACGTTCATAATGTTGCGTTCGCTAAAGAACGAGGAAGAGAGCGAGGAAGCGAAAATCACCAGCACCAGAAAGATGATGGCCGTACCATAGCGACGAAAAAAATCACCGGCGTCGAAGCGGACCTTACGCCCGCTGGAGCTTACAGAAAGGGAGCTCATCAGAAATTCTCCGCATTTAAAAGGGATGTACGATTGGTCATCGCCATAGAGAGCAATTTTGCTTCGGAATAGTCGGCAGGCTGCAGCTCGCCGCAAATAGCCCCTTCAGACATCACCAGTACGCGATCGCAAAGGCCGAACAGCTCAAGGTGTTCTGAAGAGATAACGATCACCGCCAGCCCCTGATCGGCCAGTTCAGCAATCAGCTGATAGATTTCACGCTTGGCGCCAACGTCCACGCCGCGCGTTGGCTCATCAAGGATGATGACCTCGCCGCCGTGATTAAACCATTTAGCCAACACCACCTTCTGCTGATTACCGCCGGAAAGGGATGAAACCGGCGCATGCAGTCCGGCGCACTTGAGGCGCATCTGCTGCGCCAGCTTGCCGACCACCGCGTTTTCACGGCCGGACTGAATGAAGCCCAGCGGCGCCATAACCTCGCGGTCATTTGCCATCGTCACATTGGCTTTGATCGGCATATCCAGCACCACGCCCTGGCGTTTACGATCCTCGGGCACCAGCGCGATGCCGGCGCGCACCGCATGTTGCGGCGTCCGCAATGCAACCTGCTTGCCGTGAAGAAAAATGCTGCCGCTGTCGCTGCGATCGGCGCCGAAAATCAGCCGGGCAACCTCGGTGCGACCGGCGCCAACCAGTCCCCCCAGCCCGACCACCTCACCGGCATGAACGCTGAAGCTGACGTCACGGACTTTATGGCGGGCATTCAGCCCCTCAACCCGCAGAATCTCCTTGCCGCGCTGCCGGTTTTCCCGCTCGCTGAACAGCTGATCGACGGGACGGCCGACCATCTGGCGAATCACCTGCGACAGGCTGGTTTGCTGCGGCGTTTCGGTGGCGATCCACTGACCATCTTTCATAATGGTCATGCGGTCGGCGATGCGAAACACTTCATCCAGTCGGTGGGAGATATAGACGATAGCCACCCCGACGCTGCGCAGATCGCTGATGATATCCAGCAGGCGATTGGCATCCTGGGTAGAAAGAACGGCGGTCGGCTCATCAAACACGATCACTCGCGCATCCTGCGACAGCGCCCGGGCGATCTCGACGATCTGCTGATGCGCCACGCTCAGATCGCCGACGGTCGCCGCCGGGTCGATATCAAAACCCAGCCGGCGCAGAATATTGCGCGCTTTGGCCCGCAGTTTCGGCCAGGAGATAAACCCCGGCAGATCGTGCAGATAAATGTTTTCCGCGACCGTCAGCTCCGGCGCCAGCGCCATCTCCTGATGGATTAGCGTGATGCCGCGCGCCATCGCCTGCTTTGGCCCTTTAATCTGCACCGCTTCGCCGTTATCAAACAGGGTGCCGCTATCCGGGGCAATCTCCCCGCCCAGTACCCGCATCAGGGTGGATTTTCCGGCGCCGTTCTCCCCCAGCAGCGCGTGGACCTCGCCTTTTGCCAGCTGCAGTTGAGCACCTTTCAGGGCATGAATGCCGCCAAAAGATTTGCTGATATCTCGCAGTTCAATCAGTGGCTGAACCATAACGCTTTTTCCCGGTTGCAGGCGGCGGCAATCAGGCCGCCGCCGGTTAATCAGAAGATGGAATCAGCTTTGTAGAATTTATCCACATTCTGCTGGGTTACCGCCGCCGGTTTGGTATAAAACACCTTCGGCTGATCGGCAGGCAGCTTGCCCTGCAGCGCCTGTACGCCAAACTGTGCGGCCAGCGTGCCGATCTGGTTTGGATCGTTAACGCCGGTGGTACCGTACTTGCCTTCTTTAATCAGACGATAAGCCTCTTTCTGGCCGTCAGCGGCGGCCATCAGCACCACTTTGTCGGCCTTACCGGCGGATTCAAGCGCCTTGCGCGCCCCCAGCACCATCGAATCATTTTCGCCCAGCACCACGTTAATATCCGGGTGAGCCACCAGCAGATCTTCCATCGCCTTCAGACCGCCCTCCTGGGTCCAGTCGCCCCAGCCCTGTCCGACGATCTGAAAGCCGGCGGCGCCGCCCTGCTGCAACTGCGCTTCAGTCAGCCCGCGCACCACGCCGAGACGGCGCTCTTCGCCAACTACGTTGCCCTTACTGCCGGAAATCAGGGCGATTTTCATCGGCTGGCCTTTCATCTTATTCGCCAGCCATGCGCCGGTCAGGCGGCCGTTCTGATCGTTAGAGGATTGCACCAGGGTAATGTAGTTAGCACGCTGATTCAGCGCACTGTCGAACACCACCACCTTAATGCCAGCCTTGCTGGCCGCATTGACCGCCGGCACCAGACCTTCCGGATCGCGCGGGTCGATCAGCAGCACGTTGATACCGCGCGCCACCATGTCTTCCACGTCGCTAATCTGCTTGGACATATCGTTACGGCCGTCGGACGTGGTGACTTCGCAGCCCAGCGCTTTGGCTTTTTTACTGGCGGCATCCAACGCAGCGGCATAGTAAGGCGCGCCGAGCGTAAACATAGAGATACCCACCAGGCAGGAATCCGCAGCGCGGGCGGTACCGGCAAACAGGCTGGTGAGCGCAAGGGCATAACAAGAAAGGCGGTAGGGCAGTCGCATGATGTTCTCCTGTGTCATCGGGGAAAGGCAACCCCGGACGCGTATCGTTATTGTGGTTCACTCACTTGCCTTTCGGTATTATTATTACCAAATAGAAAACATAAAAAATCATAATTGTTAAAATTATGCTCAAAATCACAAAAAAACACCCTTAATATAAAATTTAACTGTGATTAAAAATCCTTTTATGTATTTTTATTACCAAATGAACACAACAGGAGTGCCGGACGATGAAATGGGTTGAACCAATTAGCTGTCAGGTTGACCTGCAGCAGGGGCTGATGCACAACGCCAGCGGTCATTATCAGAAGCGGCTCAGCGATTTGGCCGGGCTGTACGCCGATGATGCGGCGTTTAAAGCGGAGCTTAGCCATGGCGGAGACCGGGTGGTTTATGAAGTGACCGAATGGCGACCGCCGGCGCGCAGCGGCGATATGATCTTCGGTCTGACGCGGATGAGTCCGGGAAAAATCGGCGAGGAGTTCTATCTGACGCGCGGCCATATTCACGCCGTCGCCGATCGGCCGGAAATTTATTACGGCCAGCGCGGTGAAGGGCTGATGCTGCTGGAATCGCCGGACGGGGAAACCCGCATCGTCGAGATCAACGCGCAAACCGTTTGTTATGTCCCGCCCTACTGGATCCATCGTTCGGTAAACACCGGCAGCGATGAGTTTGTCATGCTGTTTTCTTATCCGGCCGATGCCGGTCAGGACTATGACATCATTGCACACTCCGGCGGCATGCGCCGCCGCATAATGGCTGATGGCACGGGCGGCTGGAAGCAGGTGGATAATGCCGCATGGCAGGCGCGCAGCGCGCAAACGGTAGCAAAATTACTGGATCAGCAGAGCGCGGGGGTAACCTTATGAGCGGCATATTTGAACGCATTGCCGCCATCGGCGTGGTGCCAGTGATTGCCATCGATCGCGTCCAGGATGCCCTGCCGCTGGCCGATGCTCTGCTGGAGGGCGGCCTGCCGCTGGCGGAAATTACCTTTCGCACCGAGGCCGCCGCGCAGGCGATCGCCGCCCTGACGGCACAGCGCCCGGAGCTGCTGGTTGGCGCCGGCACGCTACTGGACGCCGGAGCGGTGGCGCAGGCGGTATCCTGCGGCGCCGCTTTCGGACTGGCGCCGGGCTTCGACCCGACAGTGCTGGATGCCGCCAGCCGCCAGCAGCTGCCCTTTGCGCCCGGCGTGATGACGCCCAGCGATCTCTCGCTCGCCGCCGCGCGCGGCCTGCGGGTGGCGAAGTTCTTTCCGGCGGGCATCGTCGGCGGCCCGGCGGCGCTCACCGGCATCAGCGCGCCCTTTTCCCACCTCGGCATGCAGTTCATTCCTACCGGCGGCGTAAGCCAGGCGACGCTGGCCGACTGGCTGCGCCTGCCACAGGTGCTGGCGGTTGGCGGCACCTGGATTGCCCGCAGCGAGGATATCCGCGCCGGTCACTTTGGCGAGATCACCCGGCTGGCGCGCGCCGCACGTCAGCAGGTTGCGCAAATCAGGGAGAATGCATGATGACCGCCTATGTTCCCGCAGAGCGCCCGACGCTCTATTTTATTGGCGTGACCACTACCCGCAGTTCGATCATGAAGGTCTTCCCCGCCTGGGCGGAACTGCTGCAGCTGGGCGAGGTGGCGATTAAAGGTATCGATTTCCCGCCCGGCGCGCCGGCAGAGGAGTACCGCGAGGCGGTACGGTTTATCAAACGGGACCCGCTTTCACTGGGGGCGCTGGTCACCACCCATAAGATCGATCTGTTTAATGCCTGTCGCGATCTGTTTGACGTCATCGATCCGGTGGCCGGGCTACTGGGTGAAACCAGCTGCCTGGCAACGCATCAGGGGCGTCTGCACTGCTATGCGAAGGATCCGATCTCATCCGGCCTGACGCTGGCGCGCTTTCTGCCGCCGCAGGCGTTTGCCGCCAGGCCGCCAGCGCTGATCTTCGGCGCCGGCGGCGCCTGCATCGCCATCAGCCAGTATCTGATGCAGCCCGAACGCGGCGCTAACCGGCCGGCCAGTCTGATCGTCAGCGATCGCAGCGCATCGCGGCTGTCTGAGCTAAAGCGCCTGCACCAGCAGTTTGACGCCAGTTTTCCGGTCAGCTATCAGCACATCGACTCCACCCGTCAGAGCGATGCGCTACTCGCCGGGCTCCCCGAGGGCGCGCTGGTCATTAACGCCACCGGCATGGGGAAAGATTTGCCCGGCTCGCCGATCGGCGATGAGGCGTGCTTTCCGCAGCGCGCCATCGTCTGGGAGCTTAACTATCGCGGCGAACTCACCTTTTTGCAGCAGGCGCAGGCGCAGCAAGCCAGCCGTCAGCTACAGGTGGAAGATGGCTGGGACTATTTTATTCACGGCTGGACCCAGGTCATCGCCGAAGTCTTTGAGCTGCCCGCCGACGCGGTAGCAGGAGACGCCTTTAATGCACTTTCCGACTGCGCACTGCGCGTTACCCGTCAGGGAGCCACATCATGAACCGTATTCTGGTTACCCCACGCTCGCTGACCAGCGGCGGCCATCCGGCGCTGGATATGCTGACTCAGGCTGGCTTTGAAGTGGTATTCTCACCGGCGGGCAGGCTGCCCGATGAGCAAGCGCTGCTTGAACGACTGCCGGACTGCGTTGGCTGGCTGGCGGGCGTCGAACCCGTTTCTGAAAGGGTGATTGCAGCGGCGGCCCATCTGAAGGTTATCAGCCGTAACGGCGTCGGCGTAGATAATCTGCCCGTCGATGCGCTGCGCCAGCGCGGCATTCAGGTCTGCACCGCTGACGGGGCCAATGCCTCCGGCGTGGCGGAACTGGCTATCGCACTGATGTTTGCCAGCCTGCGCCATATTCATTCCACCAGCAGCGGCATTAAACAGGGCGAATGGCCGCGCTTTCAGGGTAATGAAATTCGCGCCCAGCGGCTGGGGGTGATCGGCTGCGGCGCCATCGGGCGCGAAGTCGCCCGGCTGGCCTGCGCGCTCGGCTGCAAGGTGCTGGCCTTTGACCCGATGCGCCCGCCGCTCGATCTGCCCCCCACCCACTTCCGCTGGGCCTCCCTTGAGGAAATATGGCAGCAGGCAACCCTGCTTACCCTGCACTGTCCGCCGCCGCGCGACGGTACGCCGCTGATTGGCGCGCAGCAGCTGGCGCAAATGCCGCGCGGGACGATTATCATCAATACCGCCCGCGCCGGCCTGGTCGATGACGACGCGCTGATTGCCGCCCTCGACAGCGGTCATCTTACTGCCTACGCCGCCGACGTATTTAAAGAAGAGCCGCCGCGTTCAATGGCGCTGGCCGGTCACTCGCGGGTGATCGCGACCAGCCACATTGGCGGCTTCACCACCGAAAGCGTCGATCGCGCCACTGAAATGGCGGTCGCCAACCTGCTGCAGGCATTGCAGGTCAATCAGCCATGAGTATTCAGCAGGCAGCAATCCCCTTTGCCGGTGCGCTGGCCGACTATCTTGCCGCCCACCCGGCGCCGGCGCGCGGCGTTGAGCTGTTCTGGCTCGGCCAGGCGGGTTTTTTGCTGCGCAGCGCTGCGCACCTGCTGGTCATCGATCCCTATCTTTCCGATTCGTTAGCGGAAAAGTATCGCGGCAGGCCGCTGCCTCATCGCCGCATGATGGCGGCGCCGATTGCCGCACAGCAGCTGGGTGACGTGCAGCATGTGCTGGTCACCCATCATCACAGCGATCACCTTGATGGCGCGACCCTGCAACCCCTGATGGCGGCCGCGCCGACGGCCCGGCTGATTGCGCCGCGCGCCGCGCTGGCGCTGGCGGCGGAACGCAGCCAGGCCGGCGAGCGTCTGCAGGGAATCAATGCCGGCGAGCAGCTAACGCTGGCGGAAGGGCTGAGGTTGCAGGCGGTGCGCGCCAGCCATGAAACCCTTGAGCAGGATGACGCCGGTAACTTTCGCTTTCTCGGCTATGTTATTACCTTGGGCGAGGTGCGCATTTTTCACGCCGGCGATACCGTGCCTTTTGACGGTCAGGTTGATGAGCTAAAAGCGCTTAACATTGATGTGGCGCTGCTGCCGGTTAACGGTCGCAGCGTAAACTTACGCGCGCAGGGCGTACCGGGTAATCTGACGCTGGCGGAGGGGCAACGTCTTTGCCAGCAGTGTAATATCCGTTATATGATCGCCCATCATTACGGGTTGTTCGACTTTAACACCGCTGACCCCGCCGAGATCGACGCGGCGGCCCGGCGCGTAAAGGAACCGTCTCTCATACGGGCACGGCTTCAGACCCGCTTTTACTTTGCAAGCCCATTGTCAGCGAGATAAGTGAATGGCCCATGACCCAAACCAGGTTCGCGAACCCGTCCAGAATATCCTGGAGATAATCCGCACCTGCCGCGCTGATTTGCGCAAATCCGACCGCAAGGTCGCCAACGTGGTGCTCGACGATCCCAAGCTGATTCTTAACGATACCGTCGCCGAACTGGCGGCGCGTGCCGAGGTCAGCCAGCCAACGGTATTACGCTTTTGCAATGCAATAGGCTGTAGCGGCTACCCCGACTTCAAACTACGGCTGGCGCAAAGCCTGGCCTTAGGTATGCCGGCGACGCACTCGGTTCTGGCCGGCAGCGATACGCCGGATCAGGTGGTGGAAAAGATTTTTGACTACACCCTGACCAGCCTCGACTGGGCGCGTTATCACCTGGATAAAGCGGCAATTGGCAACGCGATTGAGATGCTGATCGCCGCCAGGCGCATTGAATTCTTCGGCTTCGGCGCCTCCGGCATCGTCGCCCGCGACGGCCAGCAAAAATTTCCGCTGTTTGGCGTGCCCTGCGGCGTTGAGGTGGATTTTCATCAGCAGATTATGCAGGCTTCGATGCTGGAGGCCGGCGATACCTGCGTGCTGATCTCCAACACCGGCGTCACCCGTACCCTGATGGACGTGGCGCGCATCGCCAAAGAGCGCGGCGCCGCCGTGCTGGGCATCGTTGGCGCCAGCGACGCACCGCTGAAATCTTACTGCGACGTGACCCTGGTGGTCGAGACGCTGGAAAATACCAGCATCTACACGCCGATGACTTCGCGTATTGCCGCGCTGGTGATTATGGATATTCTGTCCACCGCCGTTGCGCTGCGTCGGGATGAAGATCAGGACCATCAGCAGGCGTTTATCGCCATGAAGCAGCGGCTGAACGAAGCGCGTTTTAACTAGCTTCAGCGCCGGTGCGCCAGCGAGCGCACCAGCCGGTCGCCCAGCTTCTGAATAAGCTGCACCAGCAGCAGCAAGACGATTACCGTACCGGCCATCAGGTTATTATCAAAACGCTGATAGCCGTAGCGAATCGCCAGGTCGCCCAGCCCGCCGCCGCCGACCACCCCCGCCATTGCCGAAAAGCCGATCAGCATCACGATAGTCAGGGTAATGCCGGCCACCAGCGCGGGCAGCGCTTCAGGCAGCAATACCCGGCTGACAATATGCCAGTGGCTGCCGCCCATTGATTCCACCGCCTCAATGCGACCGCGATCCACCTCATCCAGCGCGTTTTCGACGATACGGGCAAAAAAAGGAAAAGCGCCCAGGGTGATCGGCACAATGGCGGCAGTGCTGCCAAGGGTGGTGCCGACAATCAGCCGGGTAAAGGGGATCAGCGCGATCAGCAAGATAACGAACGGCAACGCACGACCGATGTTCACCACGCTATTAAGCAGCAGCGCCACGCCGCGGTTGGGTAAAATGCCGTCTTTGCGGGTCAGAAACAGCAGCACGCCAGCCGGCAGACCAAGCAGCACGGTAAACAGCGCAGCCAGCATCACCATATACAACGTTTCCAGCGTGGCGTTGATCATTAATTCCTGAAAACGTTCCCAGCTTACGCCACGCATCGGGCCGCTCCCTGCGCGTGAAAGCGAGCGCGGAATGCGCGATCGGTTTCACCATCCTGCAATAACATCTGGCGCAGACGTCCCTCTTTACGCGCCATAATCTGCTGCAGCGAGCCGCTCTCAACCAGCTGGCCCTGCTCCAACAGCGCCGCGCCCTGGCAGATACGCTTAACCACGGCCATTTCATGGGTGATCAGCACGATGGTAATACCGAGCTGCTGCTGAATATCCGCCAGCAGATCGAGTATTGAAGCGGTGGTTTCCGGATCGAGCGCGCTGGTCGCCTCATCGCACAACAGATAACGCGGCTGCGCCGCCAGCGCGCGGGCAATGCCGACGCGCTGCTTTTGCCCGCCGGAGAGCTGCGACGGCCAGGCGCCAGCAAACGCGTCCAGCCCGACCAGTTGTAATACCGCCTCCACCCGCTGGCGGCGGACCTTGCGCGCTACGCCGGCAATTTCCAGCGATAAATCGATATTATCGCTCACGTTACGTGAATGCAGCAGATTGAAGTGCTGAAAAATCATCCCCATCTGCTGACGCTGCCGGCGCAGCTGCGCCACGCTGAGCTGGACAATATCCTGCCCGTCGATTTCCACCCGGCCCTGGGTTGGCTTTTCCAGCCGGTTCAGACAGCGCAGCAGCGTACTTTTTCCCGCGCCGCTGCGGCCCAGAATGCCAAATATGGTCCCGGCTTCGATCGACAAACTGACGTTGGCTAACGCTGGCGCAGAGGCGCCAGCATACTGTTTACTGACATTTTCCAGCTTAATCATGCTGAGAATCCGCAACCGGGATCACCGAGCCCTGGTAGTTTTTCCGGATAAAGTCGGCCACCTGCGGCGAGGTCAGGTCTTTGGCTAATTGCAGGATGCGCGGATCTTTCGCCAGCTCCGGCCGGGTGACCAGCAGGTTGGCATAGGGATTTTGATGCGCCGACTCCAGTCCCAGCGCGTCTTTTGCCGGAACCAGACCAGCCTCCAGCGCATAGTTGCCGTTGATAATCGCCGCATCAACGTCATCCAGCGAGCGCGGAATCTGCGGCGATTCGATCTGTACGATCTTAATCTTCTTCGGGTTATCGATAATATCTTCCGGCGTCACCAGCGTGTTGCTGCCATCAGCCGATTTTTTAACTTAATCAGCCCTTTATCCTGCAGAAGATACAGTGAACGACTCAGGTTAGTGGTGTTATTCGGCACGCCGATGCTGGCGCCGGTCGGCAAAGCCGCCAGCGACTTCACCTTATGGGAATAGATCCCCAACGGTTCAATATGCACCTTCGCCACCACGCTGAAGGTTTTACCCAGCGCTTTTTCCTGATCTTTTAAATAGGGAAGGTGCTGGAAATAGTTGGCATCGACGTCGCCTGCAGCCAGCAGCTCATTCGGATTCGCCCCACCACCGGCGCTCATCTCAACCACTTTAAGATCTAATTTCGGGTCGATCTTTTGCACATATTCCAGTATTTCAGCGTGCGGGACGGGATCGGCCGCCACGCGCAGCGGCGCGGCCTGTAAGCTCTGTGCTACCAGCAATGCAAGACCTGCCATGGTATAAATCGCAGTTTTCATCATTATTTTTTACTCTTATTGTTTAAGGACGCTTTTCGTTATTGAGGTATTCCGCATAAAAGCGGTTTGCTACATCGGGATGAGAGCGCAGCCGGCCTTTTAAATAATTCCAGCCCACTTCGCGTAATAAGGGATTTAATGGATCGCTGGTCGGCCCCGTGGCTAAGCGGGCAAGATGCGGCGCCAGCTGATATACCGGCACCACGCCGCTTAGCTGCGCGCCGAGGAAAAAGGCCACCGACAGCCGTTCACGATCGGCCTGCGGCGACACCACCCGATGCACGGTAGCGCGCAGGTAGCCGTTCGTGGCCAGCTCCAGCAGCTCGCCAATATTCACCACAAACGCCCCGTCGAGCGGCACGGCATCCACCCAGTTATCTGGCGTCAGCTCCACCTGCAATCCCCCTTGCTGGTCCTGTAGCAGCAGGGTCAGAAAGCCGGAATCTTTGTGAGCGCCCACCCCCTGACGCGATTCGTCGCTGGTGCGACCGGGATAGCGGATAAGCTTGACGTGTTCGTTAGGGTATTCGCCGTACAGATTGTCAAACGCATGGCGCGGCAGCGACAGCGCCTCAGCAAAGGCGCGCAGCAGCTCCAGCGCAACGGCCGTCATCTGCTGCTGCCAGCGGGTGATCACCGTTTGTAACGCCGGCAGCGCGGCGGGCCACTGATTCGGCCCCTGCATCCTTAGCCAGACCGGCGCGTCCTCCTGCGTTACCGCCTCCCGCTCGGCGCCGATATCAAACTGCTCGCGGTAGTCAGGCTGGCTGCGGGTAATTTCTAAACCGGCACGGTTGTAGCCGCGAAAGTGCGGTGAATTCGCCATCTGCACGCTAAGCTTATCTGCCGCCGACAGGGCAAAAAACTGCCGGGAAACCTGCTGTACCTGGGTCAGTAATTCAGCGGAAATACCGTGGCCGGTCAGGTAAAAAAAACCCACCTCACGTGCCGATTTTCCCAGTTTTTCCAGCACGGCCTGACGCGACTGCGGGCCGCTATTCAGTTGTGAAAAATCAATCACTGGCAGTGACAAAGCGCGGGTTGTAGACATTGAATCGGTCCTGCTGATGAATAGGGTTTCACCATGCCATTACGCCAGAACCTTAACTACGAAAATATCCTGCTATTAATATGCACAAACCAGGAATAATATTTTTATGCAGCAGCTAGCCATAAAAATAAATAATTGCCCGCTCAGTTTGAGAAATTATTTTCTTCCTTCGCTAAAACAATAAATCGCGGCGGTGACCAGGCAGTTATTTCCGGCAGCGGAGGTTCAAAGCGTTCGATTTCGACAAAGCAGGTTTGCGCGCTGCACCCCAGCCTGGATGATATTCGCCATAATCCGATGCCAATAGATAGTCTCACCGTTATACTCACCTGTGGTTTTATCGGCAGCAGACCAGAAAAATACCCGGCTGCCGGCATAACCTCGCAGAAATAAATCGTCAACAGGACGCCATAAACATATGCCGGAGGAGCAATGCCCGATTCTTTTTACTGGATAAACGAACCCCAACAATGGCAGCGCAATGACGCAGCTCTGCGGGTAGTTACCGATGAAAATACCGATTTCTGGCGCAAAACCTGGTATGGTTTTGAACGCTTTTCCGGCCACATTTTCGCCACCGACGTCGACAACGATTTTACTTTCCAGGTCAGGCTCCGCGCCGAGTTTACTGAGCTTTATGACCAGGCCGGTATTATGTTTATGTCCGATAGCCAGCACTGGTTAAAAGCCGGCATTGAATTTAACGACGGCGCGCCAGCGATCGGCAGCGTGCTGACGCTGGAAAACTCGGACTGGGCAACCGGCATCTTTACCGGTAACCCCCGTGACTTCTGGCTGCGCCTGACGCGCAAGGGCGACAGCCTCAGGCTGCAATACTCCAGCGACGCGCAGCATTGGCCACTGCTGCGCCTGTGCCACTTCCCGCACGGCAGCGCAAAGGTCGGCGTAATGTGCTGTACGCCTGAGCGGCGCGGGTTAGTGGTGGATTTCCAGGATATAACCCTCACCCCACCACTTGATAAGGCGCTGCATGATTTGAGCTAACTTAGCCGGGCGCCGATTATTTAATTAACAGGCGTATCCCCAGAACCGCCATCAGCCCGCCGCTTAGCCTGTCGATAACACGCCGGTAATGCAGATAAACCCGCCGGGGTCTTTCGGTGGAAAGCGCCGTGGCAACCATCACATACCAGATAACGTCTATCAGAAAAGCCATCACCGGCAGCGCGACATAAAGCCAGGGTGAAAAACTTGCGCTTAACGTTGCAGTAAAAATACTGGCAAATACCAGCGCGGTATGCGGATTGCTCATCTGGGTAATGACGCCGGTGATAAACGCGCGTGAAGAACTGGCTTGCGGTGCGCTGGATAAATCCGGCGCGCTGCCCGCCGGGCGGCGAAACATTTTCATTGCCAGCCATAGCAGATAGCAGCCGCCGGCAATCTTCAGCGCCGTATAAAGCCAGGGAACCAGCGTCAGGAGCGCATGCAAACCCGCCAGTGCGATAATAGCAAACAGCATCGCGCCGACCCCTAGCCCGAAGGATACGCTGATTGCCGCGCGACGAGAGGAAACCACGGCGGTACGGGCTACCAGTAAAAAACTTGCTCCGGGACTCATTGCGCCCAGCAAGATGGCCCCGCTTATAGCCAGTAAGGCCAGAATGTCATTGCCCATGCTCTTTCCCTCAAAGAATGACGCCGCCATAGCAGAAGATTTTATTAAACAACTTTTTTTGTTGCTTGGACAGAAAATCGCGCGCGCAAGCCGCCGCCTTTTTTAATTTTTCATAGAAGTGGCAGGCAGTACGCATGCCTGTCAGACGGAGGAGAAATAGCCTGCACCGGGATTGGCGGAACAGGCTGATAATGCAGTCGTCGTATTCAGAACGCTCAGTTAGAAAGTTAACTCCATTGATAATCTGATGGTTTTTCCGGGAATCGGCATTGAGACTATCGTGCCAGGATCATACGCATACTCATTCGTCACATTATCTCTATTAAAATATGCCGTTGCATTTTTGTTCACCTTCCACTCAGTGAATAAATTAATGGTACTGTAATCATCCCGCTAAACTCTGTTAAGAGGTGGAGTCTCACCAAATTTCGCAAGATAGCGCTGAAAAAACGTCTGTTCAAGTTCGCCGGGATTATCACTGACCCACATGAACATTTTAAGGTGCTCATACGGATAACGCTTCTGATAGCGCTCATCACGCCAATAACGCTGTCCGGTCTGGTGCTTACTCTGCAGATATTTAGGGCTAAAGGAGCGAGCCAGATCGCCTGTACGATGGCAAAATAATTTAGCCATGCCTATGTATAAAATCCCGTCCTGATCATTGTCTAATACTCGCGGTATGGTGAGCGCTTGCCCATCATCGTCGAAGCTCCGTAGAACATAAACCCCGCCAGCATTCAGATATAAAGGGTTTACCGTAGAGTAAAATTCTTGAGTCGGCAGCAGAAGATCTGAAAGTTGTTGCTTGAAGCTGTACCCACTGAGATCCATTTCCTCTAATTCCCATTTCATTGGTTATCAGTTCGCTACGCAAGTCCCGTAGTATTGAGAAGCTAAAATGCCATTACCTTAACCGAGATGGGCTTTGGCTGATCATCAGTATGACCGTATCACTTTTGCTGGTACGGGCTACATTTAGCGATTACGCTGTTGAATAGGGCTAAAGAACATATCCCATAAATGTTCTGCCATGCCTTCGTTAGTCAGCAACGAATCCATTGAATTGCTGTACCCCAATCCCATCATGGTGCGGAACCCAAGTGTTTGCCCATTATCCGCAACACTAAGACTTTCATTGCAACTATTACGAGTCACACCACTTTGACTGTAGCTGATATCCCCGAATCCCATATTACGACTGCCACACCAAACTCCGCACTGACCAACATTGCTACCGTTGATATACACAGCACAAGTGAAAGAATCTGCATCAGGCCGATGGAAATCGACGTCTAACCCTGCATGGCGCTTTTTGAGTTCGTCCAGCGAGTTTGCAAAATAACGAGCTACATACTCAAAACCCTCACGACGGGCCCGATCTTTATCGAGGTCAGTAAAACTCTTTGGTAAAGAAAGATTGCTGGAACGCGGTGTAAAAATCGTTTCCGGAGTTTGAAGCAATGGATTGGCCGAAGGCTGGGAAGGAATAAGCGTGCTCTGCTGTGGTTTTCTCGCATTCATATCAGCAATAGCACGAGAAACAGCATTTACGACCTGAACATAGCCTTCATCGTGGCTGGAGAATTTGGTAATGGGCTTTCCGTCAGTTGTTGCTGCCATAATGCTGCCGAATGGCAACTGTTGCCAGGCACACTCTCTTAAGATCACAGGAATGACCACGGCCTCGTCTCGTTTATGCCGCGCCAACGCATTGGTCATCTCTACTTCATAGCAATAATCAGAAGCAATAAAATCACTGCTAATAAGCAGTAAGATTATATCTGCTTCGGAAAAATACTGATCAATCCGGCGTTCAAACTCTTGCCCAGGAACAATGCGTCGATCGTGCCATGTAGTGATTTTCCCGGCTCGCTTCAGAGGTGACAGATGCTTCTCCAGTTCATTGCGAAGTGCTTCATCTACATGAGAATAAGAAAAAACGAGAGTGGTCATAATGGTGAAATGCTCCTGACTGTTACTGTCTTTAGGGCTATTCTGAGCCCACAATATAAAAAAATCACGCTATCGACTTTAATTAATAGATGCTTGGTCTATTTAAAGTTGTTACAGCAGCCGATTCATAGCCTCCCATATGCCATCCAGCTCACTCCGTCAGCAAATTTAGTGTGATATTCTTTCCAGAAATCCTGTTGTATCGATGACATAAGGCAATGATTGATGGAGCAGTCTCTCAATTTTGAAATGTTGCGTAGCCAGTGGCCAGAACTGGCAGAGCTGGGATTAATGGCAGAACGCTATGTTCACACCGACCCGGAAAGCAGTCTGGTGAAGCTTCGCAACTACACCGAATTAATGGTGCGTTGGTTGTACCGTCAGGAACGATTGCCTGAAGGTATCAGAGCGAATCTTTACGATTTAATGAACGCTGATGTCTTTACTAGCATGATGCCAGAAGCCATCATCATGAAAATGGATGCGCTGCGTATCCACGGCAACCGCGCCGCGCACGGTGGACGTATCAAAGCCAAAGATACCTACTGGCTGCTTAAGGAAGCGTATTTGTTAGGGGTCTGGCTGTATGTTCGTTACGCCCACGGTAATGTTGATAACTGCCCCAAATTTTCACTTCCTCCGTTAACACAATCGTCAGGTCGTGCAGAAGAAAAACGTCTGGAAGATGCTATCAGGGCTCAGGATGAAAGCCGCGAGCGCGAACTGGCACTACAACGCGCACTACAGCAGGAACAAGAAAAAGCTGAACACCTCACTCAGCGCCTGAATGAAGCCAGAGCACGTAACCAGCATGTTGCTGATATCCTTTCCATTGATGAAGCGGAAACCCGCCGCCGCCTGATTGACTCCCGTCTGCTTGCTGCTGACTGGAATGTAGGCGAAGAACTTAACAATACCGATCAGGTTACACAGGAACATCCAGTTAGAGAACAGCCTACCGCGACCGGTGACGGTTATGCGGACTATGTCTTGTGGGATGAGGCACACAAACCGCTGGCGGTGGTGGAAGCAAAAAAAACCAGCGTTAATGCCGAGCAAGGGCGAATTCAGGCCCGGTTGTATGCAGACTGGCTGGAAAAAGAATATGGTCAGCGTCCGGTCATCTTCTACACCAACGGCTACGATATCTGGCTGTGGGACGACCATAAAACTCATGGTTATCCTCCGCGTCGGGTATTTGGCTTCTACAGCAAGGAAAGCCTGCAATACCTTATTCAGCAGCGTGAAACCCGTCTACCGCTGAACAGTGTGTCGCATGTTAAAGATAACGAAGGTAAGACAGTTGCCGGACGTTTGTATCAGCTTGAAACCATTGCCCGCGTCAGCGAACGGTTTACTAACAAGTACCGGCAATCGTTAATTGTTCAGGCTACTGGTACAGGCAAAACTCGCGTGGCAATTGCGCTAAGCAAACTGATGATTGATGCCCGTTGGGTAAAACGCGTTCTGTTCCTTTGCGACCGTAAAGAGCTGCGCAAACAGGCGGCAAATGCCTTCAATCAATTCACCAATGAGCCGCTGTATGTGGTCGGGAAATCGAAAAAAGCAGACAGGCAGAACGCTAGGATCTACATTGCCACTTATCCCGGCATGATGAAAATCATGGACCATTTTGATGTCGGTTATTTCGATCTGATCATCGCCGATGAATCCCACCGCTCTATCTACAACGTCTACGGCGACCTGTTTAAGTATTTTGATGCCCTCCAGATTGGCCTGACGGCCACGCCGATCGACATGGTGAGTAAAACAACTTTCGGCCTGTTTGGTTGTGAAGGTCGTATCCCTACCGCCAACTACAGCCTGGAAGATGCCATCGCCGATAACAATCTGGTTCCCTATGAGGTTGTTACGCACACCACGGAATTCCTGCGCGAAGGCATCAAACGGGAGAAGTTAAGCGACGCACAAATCCGCGAACTGGAAGAACAGGGTATCGATCCCAATACGCTGGAATTTGATGGCAAGGCGCTGGATGAGGCGATCTACAACAAAGACACCAACCGCTATATCCTGCGTAACCTGATGGAAAATGGCCTGAAAGATCGGGACGGCCAACTGCCAGGTAAAACCATCATTTTCGCCCGTAACCACAAACACGCACTGCTGTTGAATGAATTGTTCGACGACATGTATCCGCAGTTTTCCGGACGCTTCTGCCAGGTCATCGACAACTACGATCCCCGCGCCGAGCAACTGATTGACGATTTTAAAGGGCTGGATGAAAGCACCAACAAAGAGCTGACCATTGCTATTTCCGTTGACATGCTTGATACCGGCATTGATGTCCCGGAAATTGTGAATCTGGTCTTTGCCAAGCCGGTTAAATCGAAAGTGAAGTTCTGGCAGATGATTGGCCGAGGTACGCGTCTTTGTTCAGGGTTGTACGGCTACGATGAAAACGGCAAACCGCTGGATAAACAAAAATTCCGTATCTTCGATCACTGGGGCAATTTTGAGTATCACGAGCTGCATACCGAAGAGGCCGAAGTCACAGCGACAAAATCGCTGGCGCAAAAACGCTTTGAAGCGTGGGTTATGCTGGGGGCTGCTGCGCAGCGCAAGTTCGACAAACAGGCGGTGGATTTAGTCGCTCACCAGCTCCGCGAGCAGATCAATGCGCTGGATGAAAAGTCGATTGCCATACAGGAAAAGTGGCAGCAAAAAGCGCAGTACAGCGATGAAAAAGTACTGCGCCAGCTTTCCCCGAAAACACAGCAGGATCTGCTATCTGTCCTGGCCCCGCTGATACAGTGGCTGGACGTGCGCGGGCAAAGCGATGCCATGCGCTTTGATATGGATATTCTGGCGGCGCAAACTGCCCGTTATACCAACCCGGAAGAGCTGGATTTGCTCTGGCCGGTCATCATCGAGAAAGTGGAACGTCTACCGCCGCATCTGACTCAGGTGCAGCAACAGGGACAGCGGATTAATCAACTTCGTGATTTAGGCTGGTGGAAGCAAGCCAGCCTGGAAGAACTGGAGGATATCCGCATTCATCTGCGCGGCATCATGCACTTGATGGAAAAAGATGCGACGCCGAAATTTGGTTCGATACAGGTGGATATTACTGAAGATGCGAATCTGATCCAGACGGAGGCCCGCAAAACCAACATCCGCTCGATTGATTTCAAACTGTATCGCCAGCAGGTTCAGGGAGCGCTGGAGCCGCTGTTCCAGCAAAACCCGGTGCTGAAAAAAATCCGCAACGGCGAGCCGGTAACACAAGGCGAACTGGATGAGTTGGCAAAACTGGTGCTGATCCAAAACCCCAACGTTGATATCCGGGCGCTGAAAGAGTTCTATCCGCAGGCGACCGCCAGCCTGGATAAACTTTTACGTACCATCATCGGGATGGACAGCGATGCGGTAGAAGTACGTTTTGCACAGTTCGCCGCTGATAACAGCCTGACCAGCCAGCAACTGCGCTTCCTGTCACTGCTGAAAAACCACATCCGCGATTACGGCACCATTGAAATTCGGCAACTCTTTGAACAGCCGTTTACGCACATCCACAACGAAGGCGTTACTGGCGTATTCCCGGATCTAGAGCAGATCGTCCGGTTGCAAAAGATAGTCGAAGAGCTGGGTGTTGTGACCGACGCAGCGACGGTATAATACACACATGACAAGCCCCGGCAGCGGGGCTTTTGTATTTAAAACAGGATATAAACGCTAACAATGATTACCGGTGACTTAAAAAGTAAAATCGACGGCCTGTGGGAAGATTTCTGGGTGGGTGGTATCACCAACCCGCTGACCGTAATCGAACAGATCACCTATCTGATGTATTCCCGGATGCTGGATACCCAGGAACAACGCGACGAGAAGCTTAAACAAATCGCGGGTATTGATTTTAAACCGCGTTTTGCGCCAGAACAGCAGGAGTTCCGTTTCAGTCACTATAGCAACCTTGGCTCGGATGAGATGATGGAAGTGGTGCGCGATGGCGTATTCCAGCATTTCCGTCAGCTCGGCCAAGCCGATGCGTCGAAGGTAACGCTGCTGGGCAACTTTATGAAAGATGCCCGTCTGGAGATTGTTAAGCCGTCACTGCTGACCAAAGCGGTTGAGGTGATCAAAAACCTGCCATTGGATCGCGGCGATACCAAAGGCGACCTTTACGAATACCTGTTAAGCAAGCTGACAACTGCCGGAATCAACGGCCAGTTCCGCACGCCGCGCCACATTATCCGCACGATGGTTGAAATGATGGAGCTGAATCCCGCCCGCGGCGAGACGATTTGCGATCCTGCCTGTGGCACCGGTGGCTTTCTGGCGACCAGCTATGAATATCTGCTGGAAAAATACAGCTCGCTGGAATCCATTCATACTGAGATTGGCACCAACGAACGTGGCGAGCTGGAAGAGCAAAAAATCTTTACCGGCGATCTGCTGACACCGTGGCGTAACCATGTAGATAACAATATGTTCCACGGTTACGATTTTGATACCACCATGCTGCGTATCGCCGCTATGAACCTGATTATGCACGGCGTGGAAGCGCCGGATATCCACTATCAGGACACCATGAGCCAGAGCTTCAGCACCAATTTCCCACAGGCCAGTAAAAACGCCTTTAACCTGATCCTCGCGAACCCGCCGTTTACTGGTTCTCTGGATGAGGAAGATATCGACGCCACACTGTCGGCAATGGTGAAAACCAAAAAAACCGAGCTGTTGTTCCTGGCGCGTATTCTGCAAATGCTGAAAGTGGGCGGGCGCAGTGCCACTATCGTGCCGCAGGGCGTGCTGTTTGGTTCCAGTAAGGCGCACCAGTCACTTCGCAAAACGCTGGTGGAAGATAACCAACTGGAAGCGGTGATCAACCTGCCTTCCGGCGTATTTAAACCTTACGCTGGCGTGGCGACGGCGATCCTGATCTTTACCAAAGGCGGCCAGACGGATGAGGTCTGGTTCTATGACCTGCAAAATGATGGCTACAGCCTGGATGACAAGCGTAACCCGATAAAAGACAACGACCTGCCGCATCTGCTGGCAAGCTGGAAGCATTACCGTACTTTACGCGGGCTACCGGTTGATAACTTTATGGGTGAGAAATTAGCCTCATTGTTGAAACAACAGTCCCCGGAAAGGATTGATGCTGGCGTTGATTTTAAAGATCGCACGCAGGCGGTGTTTGTGGTGCCGAAGGAGGAACTTGCGGCGCAGAAATACGATCTCTCCATTAACCGTTATAAAGAAGTCGTATATCAGGCGGAGGAGTATGAAGATCCGAAGGTGATGCTGAAACGATTAAAAGATCTGGAAAAAGAGATTCAGGCGGATCTGGATGAGCTGGAGGGGATGCTGTGAGTGGGCGTTATTTAAAAATTGAGGATTTTTGTAGCACCGGTAGTGGTGGAACACCCAGTAAGTCAAAGCCTGAGTATTATGAGGGGGGAGATATCCCTTGGGTTAAATCAGGAGACCTTAAAGATTCAACAATTTATAAGGCGAATGAGTATATTACAGCCGCAGGGCTAGAAAATAGCAGTGCAAAAATAGTTGAGAAAGACTCAATCTTAATAGCAATGTATGGAGCCACTGTTGGCCGCTTGGCCATTTTAGGAATTAATGCAGCGATTAATCAAGCCATCTGCAACATCAGGCCAGATACGACAATCGCTGATATGAGGTATCTCTATTACTTCTTGAAGAGCAAATTCAGTTATTTTGTCGAAAATGCGGTTGGTGGGGCTCAACCTAATATTAGCCAAGGATTTATTAAGTCATTGGAAGTTCCTCTTCCTTCCTTAAGTGAACAAAAACGTATCGCAGCTATTCTTGATAAAGCCAATGGTATATATCAAAAACGCCAGAAAGCTATCAAATTGGCTGATGATTTTTTACGTGCTACGTTTTTGGAGATGTTTGGCGACCCTGTGTCCAATCCAAAGGGGTGGAAGGTAAAACCTTTAAAAGAACTCTCTGTAAAAATAGCTAGTGGTTCTACACCTAAAGGTGGGAGCAAGGTTTATGTTGATAAAGGGATTACCTTTTTTAGAAGCCAAAATGTTTGGAAAAATGATATCAGGCTAGATGATGTCGCGTACATTGATGAAAAAACCCATAATAGTCTAAAAAAAAGCAGTCTAAAAAATAAAGATATATTGATGACTAAAACGGGGCGATTCAATACAGAAAACAGTAGCCTTGGTCGTGCAGCTTTGTTTTTGGGAAAGGACGACAGTGCAAATGTCAATGGTCACGTTTATTTAATAAGACTAAAATCAGGGATGCTACATGAATTCATTGTATATATTTTAACTTCGAATGAATATCGTGAACATATTCGTGAGGTTTGTGTGGGGGGAATAGATAAAAGACAAATAAATAAGGAACACATTGAAGACTTCCCTATTATCTGTCCGCCAGATGATCTCCAAATTGAGTTTATGAGGAAGCTAAATCTCATTCAAAAAATACGCTCAAATGCTATGACTGGGTTGAAAGAGGTTACCCCTCTATTTAACACACTCAGCCAAAAAGCTTTTTCTGATGGATTTTAAAAAGTGGGAATGTTCGGTGAAACTCAGATAAATCCACCACCGGTAGCCAACCGTTTGAATTTAGTGAGATTTGGCGATTTGTACCACACTAATTATCTTTTTAGTGCGCACCATACTGGTAGTGTGCTGTAGCAAAATTATGGCTTGGTAGAGGCTAGGAAGTGATCTCTTCCCTTTAAACAGTACCGGTGTAAAGTAGTGTTTCTGGCTTTTCTTCGTTCGAAAAGGAACTGAAATACGATGAAAAAGACCCGTTATACCGAAGAACAGATAGCGTTTGCGCTGAAACAGGCCGAAACCGGCACCCGGGTGGAAGAGGTGTGCCGTAAAATGGGGATTTCTGAGGCCA
>NZ_MRUL01000015.1 GCF_002006995.1 Izhakiella australiensis
TCAATCTGAACATCATCCACTCTTCCGCCAGTTTGATCTTTGCCTACGTGCTGCCGCATCTGGTGATGTCGCTGTACGTCAACTCGCGCATGAACGGCCGCTTTCGCTACACCTTCTGGGGTGAAATCTATGAAACGGTGATGGCATTCCACCTGGTGATCCCGACGATGCTGACGCTGATTTCGCCGAAACACGGCAAGTTCAACGTCACCGACAAGGGCGGCCTGCTGGATACCGGCTTTTTTGATTTCAATATTGTGCGTCCGCACCTGATCTGCGCGCTGCTGCTGGTGGCTGGCATTATTTACGGCATCGTGCGCGCGGTGGCCCATACCTGGTTTGCGGTTGACCCTTATGTTATCGCGCTGAACGTGGCCTGGGCGACCTTCGGCCTGATTATCCTGCTGGCGGCCATCGCCGTGGCGCGGGAAACCCGCCAGACGCGCAAGTCGATCCGCATTGACGTAGCGGTACCGGTGATCCTGCACTATGCCAGCGGCATTTCTTCGCGCAGCCAGACCATTAATCTGTCGATGGGCGGTGTGCAGGTCGAGGTGCCGGATAACCGCCATGAAAGCGATCCGATCGAAGCGGTCGACCTGATGCTGCGATCGGGGGCGATCAACATTGCGGTCAGCCTGATCCGCGCCGACGAGAAGGCTATCCGCCTGCAGTTTGATGAGATCCCGCTGGCGCGGCGGCGCGAGCTGGTGCGGGTGGTGCTGGCGCGCGCCGACGCCTGGGTGCGTCCGCCGGCGCCGCAGGACCGGCCGCTGCATTCGCTGCTGACCATCATCCGCACGGTATTTGCGCTGTTCTGGCTGAGTTTTAAAGACTGGCGCAGCGAGCAAAAACGACAGAAGGTACAGCCGCGCGGGGATGAAGTCTGATGAGCAAACGCTTTCTGCTGTTTGGCGCCTTGCTGCTGGCTGCGACCGTGAAAGGCGAAACCGGGCGCGTTACCCAGGACAGCTCGGCGCTTTCAGCGCTGCCGCCGCCGCCCGGGACGGGTCAACACCCAACTATGCCGGCGGCGGGTGCGACGGGGCGAACGCCGATGGCACCGTTAGCGCCAGCGCCCGCAGCGGGGCAGAATGATATCGGCAGCGCGGCAACAGCACAGGCGGGCGGCGAGACGCCGCAGGCTGAAGCGCCGTCAACGGCTGGCGGCCTGCCGCCGTTGCCGCCGGTTGCGACGCCGAACGATTCGTCGACGCAACGTGCTGGCGAGCTTTTTAATCTGCCGTTCTCCGGCGCGATTAGCGTAGCGCAGATGGGGCAGCCGGAAGGCATTGCGCTTGGCAGCGGCCAGCTGCAGGCTGGAATGAGTTTTACCCTGCCGTCCGACCAGGTGGTGACGCATGCCAGCCTGGCGCTGTCATTGAAGATTTCCCCCGCGCTGGCGGCCCGCAACGGGTCTTTGCAGCTGATGCTTAACGGCCAGCCGCTCGGCACGCTGCCGCTTAACGCCTCCGACAGCGATACCGCTGATTATCAGCTTGATATACCGGCGGCGATGGTGGTATCAAAAAATAACCTTAGCTTTAAGGTGAACGATAACGGCGGCCTGCAGTGTGAGCGCGACGCTGATAATAAATACCGGGTAACGATTCTGCCCACCAGCCGGCTATCGCTGGAAGGTCAACAGCTTAATATTGCCAACAGCCTGCAAAACTTCCCGCGTCCCTTTATCGATCCGCTGCGCATGACCCCTGCGCAGGTGCCGATGGTTTTCAGCGCGACGCCCACGCCGGGTGAGGTGAGTGCGGCGGCGGTGCTGGCTTCCTGGCTCGGCATACAGACCGATTATCGCGGCATTCGTTTTCCGGTGAGCCGTAATAGTTTGCCCGATGGCAATGCGGTGATATTTGGCCATCCCGGTGAAAATATTGCTGGCATCGTGCTGCCGCAGACGCAGCAGCCGCTGATTAAGCTGCTGAATAATCCGGTTAATCCTGTCGGTAAGCTGCTGCTGGTGGTCGGCAACAACGATCAGCAACTGCGTCAGGCGGCATGGCGTCTTATCAGCGGCCCGTTGAACGTGGAAGGTGACGCAATGGACGTCACGCCGCAGACGGTGGCCGAACATAAGCCTTACGATGCGCCGCGCTGGATCAATACCCAGCGGCCGGTAAAGCTGTCTGAGCTGCTGCGCAGCGACCAATCGCTGACTAGCAGCGGTATGTCCCATGATGCGCAGCAGTTATCTTTCCGCGCCGCGCCGGATCTGTTCCTGTGGGACGGCGAAACCTTCCCGCTGAATATTCACTATCGTTTCCCCAGTGAAAACTGGATTGATGAATCGAACTCGTTTCTTAGCGTGTCGCTGAACGGCACTTTTCTGCGCAACCTGACGGTGAATAAGCAAGGTATTCTGGAGACGCTCTGGCGCAGGCTGGGCGGCGATGCGCGTCAGGAGCGTTACGCCATGCAGCTGGATCCTTACCTGATATACGGTGACAACCAGTTGCAGTTCTATTTCAACATTAAGCCTAAGGCCAGCGCCCCGTGCAGCGTGCTGACCAATAATAATATCCGCAGCCAGATTGAGCCGGATTCCTCCCTTGACCTTAGCGGTTCGCGTCATTTTGGCCTGCTGCCAAATCTTTCCTGGTTTGTTGGCGCTTCGTTTCCCTTTTCCCGGCTGGCGGACGCGTCCCGCACGCTTTTGATGCTGCCGGAAAAGCCGAGCGATGCGCAGATCGGCACGCTGCTGGCGCTGGCCGGGCGCGCGGGTAGCGCCACCGGCGTCCCATTAACGCGAAACACGGTGGTCTTTGGCGTGCCGCAGGGTGGGGCGCTGCGCGAGCAGCTCGGCAGCAACGACCTGTTGGCGGTCACCAGCCTTGACGGCGGTGACTTTAATCGCCAGATGCTGAACGGTTCGCCTTTTAGCCTGAATAATAATGGCCGCGCGCTGGGCGTTTCGCCGCCATCCACGCTGGAAAAAGCGCGGACATGGCTGAGCGGCGACTGGAACCGCCACCCGCTTGATGCCGATCGTTACCTCTCCTCCAACGAGCAGTGGCGCGGGTTTGTCAGCTACCGCTCGCCGTGGAGCGCCCAGCATCTGGTGGTGGTGGCGCTGGCGACCGACGATACGCAGCTGCTCAAACTGAACCGCGATCTCAGGCAGCCTAAGCTGAACGCGGGCGTGCGCGGCGACAGCGCCATCATTACCGATGAAAATGGCGTGCGCAGTTTTCGCGTCGGCCCACAATTCCCCAGCGGCCAGATGCCGTGGTACATGATGGTGGTGTGGTATGCCAGCCAGCACAGCGTCACGCTGGCGCTGGTGGCGTTGTTGTTGGCGATGATTGCCGGAGGGGGAACCTTCGTGATGCTGCGTCGCCATGCCCGTAATCGGCTGCAGCACGTGCATGATGGTGAGGGTAATAAAAATGATTAAAACCCTGAGGTTGTACCAGCGTACCCGGCAGCTTAATCGCGCGCTAATCATTACCGGCTCGCTGTTAACCACGCTGTCGGCTACCGCTGCGAATAATCCGGCAATTCAGGCGCTGTTGGATCAGGCCAATTACTGGCATCAGAAAGCCCATGACGATCTGGCTCGCCAGTCGCTGCAAAAGGTACTGATGCTAGAGAAGGATAACCACGATGCGCTTTATATGATGGCGCTGATGGCCCAGCAGCAGGGTAACAATCAGGAAGCCGGGCGCTGGCGCGAACGCCTGGCGCAGGCATCACCGCAGGATAGCCGGTTAAGCGAACTTGAATACAGCCGTGAACGGCAAAAAATCCCCGAGACGCAGCTGGCGCTGGCGCGTCAGCAGGCGCGCAGCGGCAATACCAGCGCGGCGCTGCAAACCTGGCGCAATCTGTTTAGCGGCGAACAGCCGCCTGCGGCAGTGGCGGCCGAGTATTATCTGACCATGGCCGGTGACCGAAACCTGCTGCCGCAGGCAATCGACAATCTGCGCCAGTTTGCTGCCGCCCATCCGCAGGATACCGGCGCTCAGCTGGCGCTGGGCAAAGCGCTCACCTATCAGGCGTCAACCCGGCGCGAGGGGCTAACGCTGCTGGAGAATATGGCCGACGGCAACGCCGATGCGGACCGGGCGCTACGCCAGGGCTTACTGTGGCTGGCGGTTCAGCCCGGCGATGCGGAGCGCTATCAGCGCTGGCAGCAGCGCCATCCCCAGGATAGCGAAGTGTCGTCCTACTACCAGAAGAACGTTGGCGGCCAGGCAATTAGCAGTGGTTTTAACGCGCTGAATAGCGGCGACGTCAGCAGCGCGCAAAGCGCCTTTAACCGGGCGCTACAGGCTAATCCCCAGGATGCCGATGCACTGGCCGGGCTGGGCTATATCGCACAGCGGCAGGGCGATTTTGCGCAGGCGGCGGAGTACCTCGACCGCGCCGCGAAGCTCGGTGGCAACAACAGCGCCCAGCGGCAGCAGCAGGCGGATGACGCCCGCTTTTATGCCCAGCTGGCCAAAGCGCAGGCGGCGCTGAAGGCGGGTGACAGCGCGACCGCCCTCAGTCTGAGCGAGCCGCTGACCAATGCCGGCGGCGAGAAAGGTCTGGCGGTGAAGCTGTTTCGCGCTGACGTGCAGCGCCGCAGCGGTAGCCTGCAGGACGCTGAGCAGACGTACCGCAGCGTACTGCAGAGCGACCCGGATAATCGCAATGCTAAAGAGGGGCTGTTCTACGTACTGCGCCAGCAAAATCGCAGCGCTGAAGCTAATCAGCTGCTGGCCTCGCTGCCGGCCAGCGTCAAAGCCAGCGTTGCGCCGCGCGGCAGTAGCAGCGATCCGATTCGGCGCCAGGCGAAGCAGGCGGCCAGCGCTGGCAATACTCAGCAGGCGATCGCCATATTGCAGCAGGGCGTGCAGCGCTATCCGGAGGATGGCTGGCTGCGGCTGGATTTGGCAAGGTTGTTACAACAGCAGGGCGATTCTCAGCAGGCCGCCAGCATAATGGAACCGACCATGGGCCGTGGCGCCGGGCGCGATGCGCTTACGGCAGGCGCGTTGTTTGCCAGTGAAACCGGCGCATGGCAGCAGGCGCAGACGCTGATAAACCGCATTCCGGCCGCCAGCCGCAACGCCGAGCAGCGGGCGCTGGCCACGCGAGTCAACTTTAATTTGCAGATGGCGATAGCCCGGCAATACCTGGCGCAAGGCTCCAACGCCGCCGCGCTCAATACTCTGCGGGCGCTGGCGGTGAATCCGCCGAAGAACCCGGTTGATGCCGGCAGTCTGGCCCAGGCGTTGGTCAGGGCTGGCGATACCAGCGGCGCGGTAGCGGTAGCGCGCGGTAATATGCAGCTCGGCGTGCAGGGGAATGCCGGAGATTATGCCGCGCAGGTGGCGGTGCTCAATCAGGCCGGTTTAAATGATGAGGCGCAGCGGTTTCTCAGCGATCCGGCGCTGCAGGCGCGCAGTACCTCCACGCAGCTGGCGGGCCTGCGCAATGGCTATATCATCAACCAGGCTGACAGCCTGCGCGAGCAGGGCCAGTACGCCGCCGCCTACGATAAGCTGATCACGGCTTTGCAAAACGATCCGCAAAATCGCGATCTGATGTTTGCGATGGCGCGCCTTTATCAGTCCGGCAAAATGAATAAAGAAGCGGCGGTGGTTTACGATTACCTGATGACGCGCGACACGCCCGAACAGGCGGCGCGTGAAGGGGCAATAAGCGTCGCCCTGGCTCGCCACGATGTTGATAAAGCCCGGCAGCTGGCGGCCGGACTGCGCGGCGCTCAAACGCCGGAGCGCCTGCTGTTGCTGGCTCAGGTGGCTGAAGCTTCCGGTGATAAGCAGCAGGCGCTGGCTTATCTGCGCAGCGCGCGCAGCAAGGCGGTCGGGTGGCAGAATGTGCAGTCCGGTCAGGCGCCGGTTATCGGCGGTCTGGCCCTCGCCGATAATCCTTTCAGTAATCGTCATAACAGCGCATCGGCCAGCGCCTCCAGCTACGGTGGGGTGATGCCCTGGCAGCAGGCGCCGCGCGATGACGGCGCTGGGCAAACCGCGATGAATGGCGGCGATGCGGCCAGCGGCGCACAAAGTCGAACGTTGCATCAGATTGACAATATGATGGACAGCCTGCAAGACGAGGCCGGTAACTGGGTGCAGGGCGAATTTCAGGTACGCGGGCGCGACGGCGAGTCGGGGCTGAGCAAGCTCACCGAGGCGAAGGCGCCCCTTACCTGGTCGAGTGCGCCGTTCGGCGATACCCGCTTTGATTTCAGCCTGACGCCGGTGACGCTCAGCGCGGGCAGCGCCTCCAGCGACAGCATGACGCGCTTCGGTACCGCATCGCTGCTGCGTGGTCAGATAGCCCAGCAGAACAACGTTGCCCCCGGACTGGTGAAGCTTGATTCCGCAGGTTCGCAAAACGCGTCCGGCGTGGAGATCGGACTTGGCCTTAGCAATAGCCAGTTTAAAGTCGATCTCGGCTCGACGCCCCTTGGTCAGGATCTTAGCACCCTTGTCGGCGGCATTCAGTGGTCGCCAAAGCTGACGGATTATCTGACGCTGATCCTGACCGGCGAGCGGCGAGCGATGGCCGACAGCTTGCTTTCCTATGTCGGGGTCGAGGATAAGCTTTCCGGCAAGCGCTGGGGTCAGGTAACGAAGAACGGCGGCAGCGCGATGCTGAGCTATGACAACGGCGACGCCGGTTTTTATCTCGGCGGCGGCGGTTACAGCTACATTGGCAGCAACGTACAAAGCAACCAGAGCCTTAACGCATCGGCGGGGATTTATGTCCGGCCATACCATGATGATGACGGTGAGATAAAAACTGGAATCAGCATCGGCTGGATGGATTTTGCCCATAATCTGAGCTACTTCAGCTATGGCCAGGGCGGCTATTTCAGTCCGCAGAATTATGTTTCCGTTTCGCTGCCGGTCGATTTCAGCCGGCGCTATCACGACCTGGATTTACGTATTGGCGGCTCGGTGGGCTACCAGTCATATTCCCAGGACCGCAGCGCTTACTTCCCGACCGATCCGGCGCGCCAGGCGCAGCTGGAGGGGTATTACAACGCGGGCTATATCGACGAAGCATATTATCCGGGCAACAGTAAAAATGGCATTGGCTACAACATTCACGCCGGTGCGGACTATAAGGTGAACCGCAACGTCAGCATCGGCGGCCAGCTGGGCTATGACACCTTCGGCGACTATAACGAAAGCACCGCGCGGCTTAATTTCCGCTATCTTTTTGGGGACCACTGACATGAGTGACTTTGAGGCGGCGACGGCGGCGTATTACCGCCAGCAACAGTATCAACCCGGCTGGCTCGATTTGTTCAGCGTGGTGGTTGAAGGCATGTTCGCCAATGCCAGCGAAGCGGAAAGTCTGGCGTTTTTGCGCCAGATGGGCGGCCAGCTGGCGCAGCGTTATCCCCTGGCAAACGCGACCACGGTTGCCGATTTGGAGCAGGATATTAACCGGCTGCTGGCGCGCTTTGGTTGGGGAACGGTGGATATTCAGCCGGCAGGCGCTTCGCTGGTTATCACTCACCTGGCGCTGCCGCCAGGCGACGACAAGATGGCTGCGGCGCGCTGGCGCAGCGTGTTAACGGCAATATTACAGGGGCTGTACGCTGGCTGGTTGCAGGCACAAGGCGGCGATCCGCTGATTGCCGTTACGCCGGAAGCAAGCGAACGCGAAGATATGCTGCGCTTTCGCTATCAGCGCTAGCCTGGCTTAATCGTACTGCATAATTCCCTGCGCGGCCGGAGCGTAGCGCAGCTCAAAGTAGAGTCGGTCCTTGTCGCAGGCGGATTTTTGCGCCATCAACGCCCGGGTTTCCTCTTCGGGCAGCGGAACGCCGCGAAAGGTTTTACCGGCAATCTGGTGAAAAATCTCATAAACGATACCGCTGGCAGGGGTTGACCCGGCGCATTGCGCGGTCGCATCCAGATAGCGCTGGCACTCGCTGCTGCTAAGCGTGTTGACGCCGCGGCCATCCTGCACCCAGACGTTGATGCCGGACTGGCGAATTTGCGCCACCATCTGCTGATAATCGTCCGGCGTCATATGCCCGGCAAAAAAGCTGCTGATATATACCGGTTGGTTATCGACCGCCTTCAGCTGGCTGCGCGTTTCGCTCAGCCAGCGTAACAGCTGTGTTCTAGCCTGCGGGCCGCGCCAGTTGAGATCGTCTATCTCCGCGCTGATATACCAGCCTTGCGGCTGAAAGCCCCGCTGATTCATCTCTCTTTTTGCCTGCAGAATATCGGCAATCCGCAGGCGCGCCAGATAGTGCGTCAGCGCGGCGCCGGTCTGCTTCTGGCGGCTAAAAAATTCAGGATCGGCATGCAGGCCGACAATCACCTTCAGCCCCGCGTCGCGGGCGGCGTTGATGCGCTGAAGGAGCAGTTTGCTGCCGCTTTCATCACTAAAGGCTGGGCCGTATTGCGTCCATTGCACCACCAGGGTGTCGATGCCCTGCTGGCGCAGCCTGGACATCAGCGTCACCCACTGCGGCGCGCTGATGTTTGCGTCCCGCAGCTGCGGCTGCCAGAACATGCCGGTTATCGCGCTGGCGGCGGGGCTAATCAGCGCCAGCATAAGCAGAAGTGAAACCATTCTCAGCATTACCAGTGAACTCCCAGGGTAAAGAAGGCGTTATTGCGCTCGCCGGGCGCCTGATTAATGGTGCTGAAGGTGCGCTGATATTCCAGTCCAAGGCTGATCTTATGGGGCCAGGCATTATAGCGCGTTTCGCCGGTCCAGATATTCCAGCGTACGCCGATACCACCCAGCTGGTTTACCTGGATGGAATCGCTGATGTAGTCATCATTGCTGCGGCGGTCATCGCGGTTTTTCCCGTTGTAGTCACTGTTAATTTGCAGATGGGCATAAGGTTCCAGGGTTTGTCCCTGTGCTACCTTCTGATGCCAGCTGATGCGGTAGTCTGCCGTAGCAGACTGAATATCACGCCGTACGTATTGCGCCGCATCGAGATATAAATTCTGCGCCAGCCAGCCGCTGCCGTTGGGATGCCATTCGTCGCTGAATTTGCCGTTGTTCAGAAATGATGCGCTGGCGCGCAGCATGGTATCGCTGGTATTCGCGTGATTAGCGAGTGAGAACTGCTGTTCCACGGCAAAAAACAGGGTGAAGTTATAGAACGGTTTCCAGCGAATGCCGGTGCCGGAAGTCGGATTTTTTACCGGCATCATCACTTTGCTGCTGCCGGTATCGCCAAACACGCGGCTGTAAACCGCCAGCGTATCGCCCTTAACCAGCATGTTACGGCCCAGCCGGTACTCGGCTTCCATCTGGCCATAGCTGCGATAACTTTTGCCCGGTGTGGGGCCGCCGGATTGCGGGCTGGCTGAACTCATGGTGCCGGAACGCAGGCCCACCGTGCTGTCGATGCTGAACGTCCAGCGCCGGGCGATGTTTTCATGCAGACGGCGAATATTATACAGCTCCTGGTTCTGCGCCGGCGTCAGCGGCGTGACCTGCGCGGCATCGTTGGTTTCATCGATTAGCTGACGGGCATACAGCTGAGTTTGGTTGCGGTCGTCGAGCCGTTCGTTGACGTACATCAGCTGACGCGGCAGCTGCGGATCGTCGGGAGTAGATTTCAGCGCCTGCTCCAGCATCGCCCGGGACTCGAGGTAGTCGCCGTTACGCCACAGGGCGTATCCCAGCGCGGCCTGGGTCGCACCATTGCCCGGTTCAAGGGCCAGCGCCTGACGTAGGTCGCTGATGTTATTCTGCTTGTTGCGCGCCAGCCGGTACAGGTCCGCCCGGCTGGTCAGCGCTCTGACCGTCGGCTGAATCTCGATGGCGCGGGTAAGGTCTGCTAGCGCTAACTTCGGCTGCGCCGGCAGATAGCGCTGCGCATGCAGCCACCACCACGCCTCGCTGTTAGTCTTGCCCCTTTTTTGCGCTTCATCCAGCCAGCGGTCGCGGGCTGAAGCGTCGCCGGCGGCCTGCGCGGTATTGGCTGCGGCGATCAGGTCCGCGTCGCTCATGTCGCTCAGTGCCAGAGAACGCCAGCCCTGCATGGCGCTGGCATAGTTTTCAACGGCATAAGCCTGATAGGCGACGGCGCGGCGCTGGTAAGCATCCGGCTGGCGTTTCTCCGCCTGCTGCAGAGCAAAAAGCGCCACGCCCGGCAGATCGCCGCGATAGCAGCTGGCGAGACGGCGCCAGCTGTAGGCGTCATAGCTGTCAGACATATCACCCAGCAGGCGGCGAACAACGCGGCAGTCATCGCCTACGCCCGGTAGCTGGCTTTGTAATTGCCGCAGTGCCGGCGTAGGCAGCGGCTGAGTGAGGCGGTTTAGCAGCGCGGGCGTAAGCTGTTCAGGATGCGCCTGAAACAGCTGGAACAGGCGGGCCGTCAGGCGCCCTGCCTGCGGCGTAGAGGCGTCGAGCGGGTAGCGTTGCAGCAGCAGTTCGCTGGCCTCGCGCGACTGGCCGGCTTCAGTCAGCTGCCAGGTTAACTGGTCCAGCAGCTGCATATTTTGCCTGTCCCGCTGGTACATACGGCGCGCCAGCGCCAGGCTTTGTGCCGTATTATGGCTGGCGACGCTCAGCATATAGCGCTCGGTTAGCATCTCATCTTCTGGCAATGTGTCCAGAACGCGCTGCGCTGCGGCATAATCCCCGCTTTTTATCATTGACGGCAGCACCGCATTTGCCACGTAGCGGCGGTTAGCGGCGAACTGCGGGGCAAATTGCACCAGCTGGTGCAGCGGATCGTTACCGTAGCGGGCAATCAAATACAGCCAGTTTTTCTCCTGCGCTTCGTCGTCAAAGCGCGGCTGATGCTCCGCCAGATAGTTTTCCAGCTTGGTTTGCTCATTACGGGTTGCCAGCGCGCTGGCCCACTGCAGCTGATCCTGCGGGCTGTTGAAAATGCCCTGCGCTTGCAGCGTGTGTATATGGTCATCAAGCTGGCCATTAAGCAGGGCGCTAAACCACTGTTTTTTCTCTGCCTCGCTCAGCGGATGCTGCTGCTGTTTACGGGTAAATATTTCATCGACCATCTGCCAGACTTTGAGATAGATAGCGCGTTGCAGCAGGTTATTTTCCAACTGCTGACCCTGCGGCGATGCGGCAAACGCGCCGTCGTCAAGCTGTGCTTTCGCTATTGTCAGCTGCTTTAAGGTTAATGCGCTTTGTCCGATATCGCTGCGACAGCGCGACGTCGGCTCGGCGTTGCACAGCTTTTGCGCCAGACGCAATTGTTCCACCGTCGCCATCGGTTCGGCTTGATAAGGGATAGCTTCCAGCTGCTGCTGTAGACGTTTATCGCCGGGATGACGCTTGAGCTGATCTTTCAGTAACTGACGCGCCTGCTTGTTATGGCCAAAATGCCGGTAGGCCTCCGCCAGATGCTGGGTCAGCGGAACATTATCTGGTGCTTGCTGGAGGACATGGCGAAACTCCGCGATCGCCGTAGTTTCGTCATTTTCTTTTTGCGCGCGGAATGCGCGCTCCAGATGAGGATAAATCATGAAGTAGCGGTAGTCGCTGAGGCCAAGCTCCTCTGCGCTGGTGCCGGTGTCATTGCTTTCGGCTAGCGCGCTGGCGCTGAGCAGGGAAAGCGTCAACATGGCGCACAGTCGCGCTGAATTTTTTCTTTTCATGACGACGCCTGAGCCAGCTCATTCAGCTGGCTGTCAGTGATGCCTGCGCGCTGCAACAGCGTTGGCATCGAGAGCTGGAACTGTTGCTGAAGCCGCAGAACCTGCTCAAGGGTTTCCTGAGTGACCACGCCTTCTGAGACTAAAAATTCGCCAAGTGGCATTTCGCTGCGTTCGTGGCGCAACAGCAGCGCGCTCATGGCCGAGTTATTAATGTGGCCGAGTGAGGTTAACACCTCGGCGAACAGCAGTTGGCGTGGCACAAATTGCTGCCAGAGCTCTTCCGCTTTGAGCGGCGTCAGCCACCCTTTGGCAACCGCCGATTTCAGCAGCGCGCGCTCGTCCTGACCGCGACGACGGGCATACCAGTAGCGCAGTCCGGTAACCACCTGACCGCGCGGTACGATGACGTAATTAATGCGCAGCGCCATTTTACGCTCAAGGGCGGCCAGCGAGATGGGATCGATTCCCGCTTCGCTGGCGACCGTCATGACGTTGTTTTCAACGCGCAGCGGCAGTACGGCATAGCGCAGGGCGATGGTGGCGGGCATCAGGTCGATCAGCGCGCTGTCAATTTCCCAGGCGTCCAGCGAATCGACGTTAACGCCGTTTTGATCGGCAAGCGCGATAGCAAGCTGCCCGGCGCTGATCAGCCCCTGCATCAGCAGCGAACCGCCAAGGCGCATGCCCAGCACGCGATTGGCCAGCGCCTGCTCGAACTGTTCGGGGGTGATTGCCTGATGGTCGATGAGAATCTGACCCAGCGGCCTCTGGGCGCGGTTTTCTCCGCTGACGCTGGGAAAATCATGGGTCGTTTTATCCCAGGCAACGCGCCGCGGGTCGCCATGCTGAATAACCTGACGCAGCGCGCGCCAGTTAGCCATAAAGTTGATCAGGTTGCCCCAGAACAAACGCACAATAGAAAGCAGCCCTTGAGCGAGACCATAATAAACCGTCACAAAAATAACCCGCTGCAGGATGCGGTTGCTCATCAGGCCAAAGTTTACCCACAGCAGGGTAACCAGCCAGCTGCTGCCGCTGAAAATAGAAAGGAACTGCCATGCATTGGGCCAAAGGCGTTGATAAATCAGCAGCATAACCAGCTGCAACATGATGATCATGGCAATAAAGCTGAGAAAATTGCTGATGGCCCCTTTGCGGTCGCGCCAGAGAAAATAATTAAGCATCGGGCTTTTCGCCCAGCGGTGGGTTTTGAATCCCTGAAAAACGATGCCAATTATCCAGCGCGATTTCTGGCGCATGGCGGTGGTGAAAGTGTCAGGAAAATATTCGCGCACGCAAATGATCGACGACGAGCGGGCGCTCTGCAAAAAGCGGGCGCGCTTTGCCTGCGCGGCTTCATCGACCACCGGAAAGCGCACAAAAATTTCCGTCATGCCTTTGGCTTTCAGGCGAAAGCCAATATCGTAATCTTCGGTAAGACTTTGCACGTCAAAGGCGATGCCGTCGCCGTCCGCCAGCAGTGCCATCACCGCGCGCCGACTGAAACAGGTGCCCACGCCGGCGCTGGGAACCTGGCCGGCAAGCGCTTCACGCACCGGCACGTCTTTGCCGTGCAGCTCAGCGAATTCGTCAATATAGGTCATGCTGGTAAAGTGCGACCATTTACGCTCGAAGGGATAAACCGGTATCTGGATAAGATCTTTGCGATCGACCAGATAGTTGAACAAGCGCAGCTCCATCGGCGAGATAACGTCTTCGGCGTCATGCAGAATAAAGCCGGAAAAAGTGAAATTAGCGCTCTGCTCGAACTGGGTAATGGCGTCGAGAATATTATTCAGGCAGTCCGCTTTACTGGTGGGGCCGGGGCGTGCGCACACCACCTTATGGACGTTAGGGAAGCGGGCGCAGACCTCATCCACATCGCGCTGGGTATCGGGATCGTTTGGGTAAGTACCGACGAAAATGTGGTAGTTTTCGTAATCCAGCGTCATGGCAGCCAGCTCGGCCATATTGCCGATAACGCCCGTTTCATTCCAGGCCGGCACCATAATCGCCAGCGGCTTTTCATCCGGCTCATAGAGGACGCGATAGTCCATAGGGCGGTGACGTCGGTAAATGGTCAATGTGCGCACGATGCGGCGCGACCAGTAAATTATATCAATAAATAGATCATCTAAGCCGCTAATTAACATCATAATAGCGAGAGTAATGGCGACCGCTTTTAAGCCATAAAGGTATGTTGCAAAAACGTCCACAAACCCATTCATCGTGTTAGTTGCTTACCGTTATTTTGGTTGTTATCTGGTGTTATCGGCTTTCAGGAGGGCATCCTTATATAGCTTAAACATCTTTTCGCTATACCGACGCATTGCGGTCGCCCCGGATTTAATTATTCGATTACATCTGTCCCGGGGGAGGGAGGCTTTGAGAGGGTTGGCTTCATACTTTTAAACAGAAACTGAAGTAAGTTTACATTTTAGCCGCACAAAAAAAAAGCACTCTGCGCGTAATTATTATAAATATTGCGATGAAATCGCCGTTGGCGAACGGCGGTGAAGGAGAGGGCGGGCGCGGGCTGACCGCGGGATCTTCAGTCGGCGTATTCAGGCCAGCGAGTTAAGGTGTTCAAGCAGAATGGATCCGCCGATACCGATCAGCACCAGGCCGCCGACTATTTCCGCCCATTTGCCCATTACCGGGCCAAGAAAGCGGCCAAGCAGTATGCCTGTTGCTGCCATAATGGTGGTTGCGGTACCGATAGCCAGCGCGGTGGTGACGATGTTTACCTGCAAAAAAGCCAGGCCAACGCCAACGGCCAGCGCGTCCAGGCTGGTAGCCAGCGCGGTGGTCGCCAGCAGTAAAAAACCGTGGCGCTGCGGTATTTCCAGCGGCTCATCGGCGTTTTTCTTACGCAACCCTTCCAGAACCATGCGGCCGCCGAGAATAAATAACAGGAAAAATGCCACCCAGTGATCCCAAGCCATCACGTACTGGCTGGCGACGATACCGATGCTCCAACCAATTAGCGGCGTCAGCGCTTCGATCACGCCGAAGATCAGGCCGGTGCGAACAGCTTCTTTCCAACCCGGGCGATGCAGGGTAGCGCCTTTACCAAGCGCTGCAGCAAAGGCGTCCATTGACATGCCAAGGGCCAGAATAATAGTCGCATAAAGGTTCATGTTATTTATACCAGCCAGAGCGTGCAAACCACCTCCAGCATATAAAAATAGATCTTATCCTGAAAAAAATAAGCCGATTAAGGCTAAGTGGAGTGAATCCTAGCACGCTAATTTTGGAAAAAAAAGACAATAAAATCAGGGTTTTAAATATAGCATTGGCTATACTTTTTAACGGATGCTAATTCTGAGGGGAAGCTGATGATGAAAACTATAAAAGAATGACCTGGTTAGCACAGGTATAGCCTGTGCAATATTTTCCTGGGTGACGATTTCAGCCGGAAAAAATTAATAGAAAAATTTATCTTAGCGGGGGGTTATACCGCCCGGACGAAAGGCATGTCCTTATTGCTGCAAGCCCGGCACCCCGGTCGCAGAAGGTCCGGCTGCTTTCCGCACCGGCACAAGCACATCCGTGTGGCCTGGCGCACGGCCATCCCTGGCCGCGAGCCTGCTGAAATCAGCCGGGCCTTCTCCTCCCCCGTAAGCTTCTTCATCGCTTTCAGTAAAAAACGAAAAGCAGTTCTGTGCCGGGTTAAACACCAGCAACCTGGTTTCTGCTTTTTAATAAAAAACGGATGCCGTTTCCTGCAAACCTGTACCCCAACGTCGTTATCGATTAAAACAGATACCGTTTGCTACAGATCGGCTCCCAATGCCTTCATTAATAAAAAACGGATGCCGTTTTAGCAACCCTGCGCCAACAGGCTTTTCTGCGCCGAGCGAATGAAGCCCGCCAGGGTGAGCTGCAGGGATGCGGCGAAAGTAAGCGCTGCGTCGGGAACGCATCGCGAACGGCCCGTACGGCGGGCTGAAGCAGCGAGGGAAGGGCGCAGCCACGCAGAAACTGCCGGAAGTCTGGGGTCAAGGGGCCATGACGTTTGATGGCCCCTTGCCGGTCGCCCGCAGCGGCGGGCAAATAATCCGCCGGCCCGGCAGGCGAAGGGAATACTCCACCGTTGGTGAAATACACCTCCCACCGCCCGGACGAAAGGCATATCCTCATTGCTGCAAATCCGGCACCCCGGTCGCAGAAGGCCCGGCTGCTTTCCGCACCGGCACAAGCACATCCGTGTGGCCTGGCGCACGGCCATCCCTGGCCGCGAGCCTGCTGAAATCAGCCGGGCCTTCTCCTCCCCCGTAAGCTTCTTCATCGCTTTCAGTAAAAAACGAAAAGCAGTTCTGTGCCGGGTTAAACACCAGCAACCTGGTTTCTGCTTTTTAATAAAAAACGGATGCCGTTTCCTGCAAACCTGTACCCCAACGTCGTTATCGATTAAAACAGATACCGTTTGCTACAGATCGGCTCCCAATGCCTTCATTAATAAAAAACGGATGCCGTTTTAGCAACCCTGCGCCAACAGGCTTTTCTGCGCCGAGCGAATGAAGCCCGCCAGGGTGAGCTGCAGGGATGCGGCGAAAGTAAGCGCTGCGTCGGGAACGCATCGCGAACGGCCCGTACGGCGGGCTGAAGCAGCGAGGGAATGGCGCAGCCACGCAGAAACTGCCGGAAGTCTGGGGTCAAGGGGCCATGACGTTTGATGGCCCCTTGCCGGTCGCCCGCAGCGGCGGGCAAATAAACCACCTGCCTGGCAGGCGAACGGAACAACCCATCGCAGGTAAATAGGACAACCCACCTGAGGTGGAAAAATCAGCCACCCGCCTGGCAGGGCGAACGGACCTCCCCCCGTAGGTGAAATAACTCCCCATCACCAGACGCGAAACACCTGACCGGTTTCAATACCTTCAATGCTGCGACGATAGGCCAGCGCCACCCGGGCTGCCGTCGCGCTCTCGAACCCTGGGAAAAAGGGACCGTAGCTCTCAAGCGCTTCAGTCAGCACCGTGGGGCTGACGGCATTAATACGTAAACCCGCCAGCTCAAACGCCGCTGACTGGACGAAGCCCTCCAGCGCGCGATTGACCGCCATGGCGCTGACGCCGCCGCGAATGGCGTGCTGCGCCAGGATGCCGCTGGTGAGGGTAAAGGAGCCGCCGGGATTAAGGTAATCTTTGCCAATCATTACCAGCCGCACCTGGCCCATCAGTTTATCTTGCAGGCCAATGGCAAACTCGTCAGTTTTCATCTCGCCCAGCGGCGCGAAGTGGACGCTGCCGGTGGCGGCAACGATGGCATCAACGTTACCGCTGCGACTAAACAGCTGCTGAATGCTGTCGTCATTGGTCAGGTCAACTTGCAGGTCTCCGCTCTGGCGGCCAACGCGTATTACCTCATGATTGGGGCGCAGATTTTCCACAATGCCTTTACCCACGGTACCGCTGGCGCCGATCACTAAAATTTTCATTATGAGCTCCTTCAGTTATCGATATTGCATAATTACGGAATATAATTGGGCGATAAAGGGGCAATAATTTAAATCACTCCAAACTCAGAGTTTGTAATTATGGATAAACTGCGCAGCATTGAGGCTTTTATCGCCGCCGTGGAGTGCGGTAGTTTTAGCGAGGCCGCCCGACGGCTGGATATCAGCGCCGTTATGGTTGGCAAGCACGTACGCCAGCTGGAGGACGCGCTCGGTATGCGTTTAATTGAGCGTAACACCCGGCGGCAGCATTTGACGGCGGCGGGTCAGACTTATTATCAAAACAGCCGCGAGGCGCTGTCTCAGTTACGCTGGGCTGATAGCCAGGTGGAAAGTTTACGCCGGTTTCCCTCTGGTACGCTACGGATTAGCGCGGCGGAAAACTTGGGTAGCAGCGTTCTGGCGCCGATGCTGGCGCGCTATCAGCTTGCCTGGCCCGAGGTGCGTATTGAGCTGGTGCTGGATGACGGTTTTGTTGATCTGCTGGAGGATGGCTTTGACTTTGCGCTACGCATCGGCACGCTGGCGTCTGATCTGCCGCTGGTAGCGCTGGCGCTGGGAGGCTATCAGATGGTGGTTTGCGCCTCGTCTGACTATCTGGCGCGCGCCGGTATGCCCGAATCGCCCCAGGCGCTGAGCGAGCATCGCTGTCTTGGGAATATGCACTGGAATAAGCGCAACGGTTGGCAGCTGGGGGAAACCTTCTGGCCGTTGCAGAGTACCTTTAGCTGTAATGATGGTCAAAGCCTGCGTCAGGCGGCGCTGGCCGGAGCGGGTCTGTTGCTACAGCCGCGCGTGCTGGTTGCCGAGGACCTGGCCGCCGGTCGCCTGCTGCCGGTGCTTACCGACTGGTTGCCAGATGCCCGCCCGGTGCATTTGCTGTTTCATCCCGGGCGTCAGACATCGGCAACGCACGCCAGCATCATTGACTGGCTGCGGCGCGAGATGCCGCTCGTGCTGGCGCGCTGAAGATTGTTTCGACGGGAAAATTACCGGAGAATAGACATTCGTATGCCATTTAGTGAACGTTATGAAAACGCCTTTTGAACTGTTTCTGATGCCGATGTCGACGCTGCTGTTGGGCATGCTTTCAGCGCTGCTGCTGCCCGCGCCGCAGTTTGGCTTGCAGCTGACGCGTCAGCTGGTTACCTGGTTTCATCTCAACGATATTAACCAGCTTTATACGCTGGTGTTTTGCCTTTGGTTTTTGCTACTGGGCGCCGCTGAATATTTTCTCATTCGCTTTATCTGGCGCCGTTTTCTCCGCGTCTGAGGCGCCCTTGCGGGCGCCTTGCTATGACAGGATCATGCTCAGACCGCTGCTGAGAATAACCAATCCGATCATAAATAAAACGATCAGCGCGTAGATATCAAAGTTTTGCATAGTTCCCCCTTAAAACCACTGGCCAAATAAACGGATATAAAGCGTTTTCGCCCCCTGGGCGACCAGGCAATAGGCTGCGAGGATAGTCACCAGCCAGGGGAAATAGCTCAGCGGCAGAGGCGTCATGCCTAACGCATGGCTGAGCGGTAAAAAGGGTATGGTGATGCCGACTAGCATAATCAGTCCGGTCATCAGCATGACTGGCCATGCGGCGCAGCTCTGGATAAACGGAATACGGCGGGTGCGCAGCATGTGTACCACCAGCGTTTGCGATAGCAGTCCTTCAACAAACCAGCCCGACTGGAATAGCGCCTGATGATCCGGCGAGTTGGCGGCAAAGACGAACCACAGCACCAGCCAGGTTGCGATATCAAAAATGGACGAAGTCGGTCCCATAAACAGCATAAAACGGCGGATATTGCTGGCATCCCATTTACGCGGGCGACGTAAAAATGCGCGGTCCATTTTGTCCCAGGGCAGCGTGAGCTGTGAGATGTCGTAAAGCAGGTTTTGGATCAATAGCTGAATCGCCAGCATGGGCAAAAAGGGCAGGAAAGCGCTGGCGACTAATACCGAGAACACGTTGCCGAAGTTAGAGCTGGCGGTCATATTCAGATATTTGATGATATTGCCGAAGGTTTCGCGCCCTTTGAGCACGCCTTCTTCCAGCACCATCAGGCTTTTTTCCAGCAAAATTATATCGGCAGATTCTTTGGCAATATCGGTGGCGCTATCCACTGAAATACCGATATCCGCACAGCGTAATGCCGGCGCATCGTTAATGCCGTCGCCAAGAAATCCAACGGTATGTTGATTGTATTGCAGCGCTTGCAGTACCCGGGATTTCTGCTGCGGGGTCAGGCGGCAAAACAGATTACGCTGTTCCACTTCGCAGGCCAGCGCATGATCGCTCATATGGTCTATCGCGCTGCCGCATAGCGCTTCGCCGGGTTCCAGGCCCACATCGCGGCAGATTTTGCTGGATACCGCAACGCTGTCGCCGGTTAGCACTTTTACGGCCACGCCGTGTTCACGCAGTGCTCTCAGGGCGCTGGCCGCGCTCTCTTTCGGCGGATCCAGAAAGGTCAGCAGGCCGGCAATCACCAGATCGCGTTCATCTTCTTTTGTCAGCGGTGCGTCGATCGGCCGATCGGTCAGATCGCGTTCGGCAATCAAAAGTACGCGGTAACCGCGCTTGCTCCATTCCTGAACCTGCTGCTGGATCATGGTAATGGTCGCCGCATCCAGCGGCAGCGCCCGGTGGCCTTCGCGAATGTGGCTGGCAACCGCAAGCATTTCCTCTACCGCGCCTTTGCAAATCAGACGCTGATTTTGCTGCTGGTCGGCGACGACGATCGACAGGCGGCGGCGCTCAAAGTCGAAGGGCAGCTCATCTACTTTGCGGTAGTGACGCATGGCCGATATTTCCGCTTTGCCTTCGCTGAAGCGCAGGATGGCTCGGTCGATCAGATTCCTGACGCCGCTCTGGTGATGACTATTGAGCCACGCCAGCTGCAAGACGGAGTCATCAGCTTTGCCGGCGATATTCAGATGATGGGCAAGAATGATGTTGTCCTGCGTCAGGGTGCCCGTTTTATCCGTGCAGAGGACGTCCATTGCGCCAAAGTTCTGGATAGCGTTTAAATGCTTTACCACCACTTTACGGCGAGCCATGGCGATGGCGCCTTTTGCCAGATTCGCGCTGACGATCATCGGCAGCATTTCCGGCGTCAGGCCGACGGCGACCGCCAGGGCGAACATCAGCGTTTCCCCCCAGTCGCTGCGAGTAAAGCCATTGATAAATAATACAACAGGCACCATCACCAGCATAAAGCGGATGAGCAGCTTGCTGACGCTGTTGACGCCGCGATCGAAGGCGGTCTGCGGCCGATCGCCCAGTAGCGAGCTGGCAAGATTGCCATACCAGGTATCGGCGCCGGTGGCGACCACCAGACCGGTGGCGGTACCGCTGGCAACGCTGGTGCCCATCAGGCAAAAGCCGGACAGCTCAGGCAGAGTGTGTTCATCACAGGGATTCGGCAACGCACCGGGTGTGGCGAACTTCTCCACAGGCAGCGCCTCGCCGCTCAGCGTCGTCTGACTGACAAACAGGTCGCGGCTTTCCAGCAGGCGAACATCGCCCGGCACCATATCACCGGCGGAAAGCCAGACGATATCCCCGGGAACAACCTCCTCCAGCGGGATGATCATTTTTGCTGACTCGCCGTCCGGGGTGCCGCGACGCACCACCGTGGTGGTGGTACGAACCAGCGATTTCAGCGCGGCTGCCGCTTTATTGGTGCGGTATTCCTGGATGAAACGCAGCAGCGCGCTCAGGATAACCATGGTCATCATGATAATGACGCCGCTCAGGCTGGTGGCTTCTCCTTTGATGTAAGGCAGCCAGAAATCGATCACAAAGCTGATGGTTGCCAGTAAGGTCAGCAGGGCAATAAACGGATTTTTGAAGGCGTTGGTCAGCTGAATCAGGGCATGAGGCGCTTTCTCGCTGGCAACATGATTGGGGCCGTATTCATCCAGCCGATTTAGCGCTTCGTCACGCGTGAGTCCCTTATGACAGCAGCGTAGTTGATTAAAAGAGCCTGTTTGCGTTTGTTGGGCCTGCAGGCTGACGGCAAACAGCTGTGCGAAAGTTTTATTTGGGTTTTTCATGTTGTCGCCCATCACATAATTACGATCAATTCATCAGGCTTGTGCCCCTGACAAAGCTGAGATGGGGAAGGTAGTCGAGGTTTAATTCAGGAAATCAGAAAATTAACTATTCCCCGTAGCGCGGCTCATGCCACCCTCACCCGGCTGCTGGTTGGAGGTTCTTTCATTGTTGCTCCGCAGGGCTATGGCAAAGGCAGGGGTAAGCGCTGACGCGCCGTTAAACCGGCGAATGCGCATGACCCGGCCATTGCCGGTTAGTTTTTCGGGAATGAGTCGCTCAAAGGAAGAGAGAATGCATTGCCCGCCGTATTGTTGACGGCAGGCGAACAAAAGAGGTATCAGCCTGCCTTTTATAAGACGCAACCGTCAGGTTTACTGTCCAAAAAGGTGTCTCCACTGGAAAATTCGCCGAAACTATAGACCTGTTTATACAGCTTGTAAATCACTGCCTCTTTTGTTTACTAACGGTTAGTTATTAATTAAAGTTCATATTTTTCAGTTGGTTGCCATCTGTTTTTTGCTCCTGACCGGTTAAAAATGCTTAAACTAAGCCTCAACAAGTGGCAGAAACTGGCAAACAGCCCCCGGTTATTTCATCAGCACGGCTTAACGCGGCAGGCAAAACAGATTTAAATCGCGCCCGATGGTTATAAATTAAGCTAAATAACCGCGTTGTCTTTTACTGCTGACTTTTTTTAAGAAAAATTTAGTTATTAACACTGAAAAAGGCACCTTTCTCCCTGCCATCCGCCAGTCAGCATGGTGAACAGAATATTATCCTCTTTTCCCCGGTGGGAAGCCGTCTCCGCTGGGCTTTTTGCCATTGAATGCCCGCGATCGGATGCGTAAGATTCTGTGACTCGATTTACAAATAAGAAACAAATATGCAAGCCTCCATCGCAGAAACACTCAATGCTGACAATGAGCAGCCAACAAATTCCCGCAGCAAGGTGGTGATTGCCTCGCTGGTCGGTACGGCTATCGAATTCTTTGATTTCTATATCTATGCCACGGCGGCGGTGATCGTTTTTCCCCATATCTTTTTCCCGCAGGGTGATGCCGCCGTTGCCACGCTGCAATCACTGGCGACTTTCGCCATCGCCTTTGTTGCCCGGCCGATCGGCTCGGCGCTGTTTGGCCACTTTGGCGACCGTGCCGGACGCAAGGTTACGCTGGTGGCATCGCTGCTGACCATGGGACTTTCTACCGTATTGATTGGCCTGCTGCCTGGCTATGACACCATCGGCGTGTTTGCACCGTTACTGCTGGCGCTGGCGCGTTTTGGCCAGGGACTGGGGCTTGGCGGGGAGTGGGGCGGCGCCGCGCTGCTGGCGACTGAAAACGCCCCGGCGAAAAAGCGCGCGCTGTATGGTTCATTTCCACAGCTGGGCGCGCCGATTGGCTTCTTCTTTGCTAACGGAACCTTCCTGCTGCTTTCCTGGCTGCTGAGCGATCAGCAATTTATGTCCTGGGGCTGGCGCGTGCCTTTTATTCTCTCTGCAGTGCTGGTGATCATTGGACTCTATGTGCGCGTTTCGCTGCATGAATCGCCGGTATTTGCCAAAGTGAAAAAAGAGAATAAACAGGAGCGCGTGCCGATTGGTACCCTGCTGACAAAGCATCTTAAAGCGACCATCCTTGGTACGTTTATCATGCTGGCTACCTATACGCTGTTTTACATCATGACCGTTTATTCAATGAGCTACGGTACGGCGCCGGCGCCCGGAGGCTTAGGTTTCCCGCGCAATACCTTTCTGTGGATGCTGATGGTGGCGGTGATTGGTTTTGGCGTGATGGTGCCGGTGGCGGGTTTGCTGGCCGATCGCTTTGGCCGCCGCCGCACGATGACTATTATCACGTTGCTGATCATCGCCTTCGCTTTCCTGTTTCCCACGATGCTGGGTTCGGGCAATGAGCTGCTGGTGATGGCATTTCTGCTGCTGGGACTGAGCATCATGGGACTGACGTTCGGACCGATGGGGGCGCTGCTGCCTGAGCTATTCCCGACGTCAGTGCGCTACACCGGCGCGTCATTCTCCTACAACCTGTCATCAATTCTTGGCGCCTCGGTGGCGCCCTATATTGCCGCCTGGTTGACCCATACTTATGGCTTGTACGCCGTGGGGCTGTATCTGGCAGCCATGGCGCTGCTTACGCTGATCGCCGTGCTGTCCTGTAAAGAAACTCAACACGAATCGCTTTACGATTAACCGCGTTACGCGCAAATAAAAACCCGTAACCGGTGATTCGGTTACGGGTTTTTTGTTGCCTGCAAGCCAGCTAACCGCAGCGGTTATTTCTGCGCTTTCATCTGCTGCAGCACTTGGGTGCATTGGTTGTCTTCGTTATCGCTTGGCGACACCAGCGCCAGCAGCGCCGCTGCCGGTGCAACCACCGCGCCCAGCGCAACCGCCGCCGCGCCGCGGGCGATCAGTGGGCCGGGTTTCACGCCGGCATCGGGATTTTTAAAGGTGCCGCGCACGTAAAGCGGTGAGCGCAGGGTAACGATGCGCACGCCCTTGCTCTTAGGATCGATAGTCAGGTCCAGGCGCTCATTGGCAAAATTGGTGCTGCCGGTGACATTGATTACCGCGTTCTCGGTATCAAAGACAAACAGGCGCGGCGTGGCCAGACCGTTCTTCAGGTTGAGATCGGTGGCAGCGCAGTTAATCCTGACTTCATCGTCGCCAAACAGTTTGCCAACCACGTAGTTGCCGACGTTAAGACCGGCAATCTCCATCAGGCTGCGGCTGATAACCCCGCTATTCATCAGCACCTTCAGCTCGCCGTTGCTGGTGGCAAGCAGGTCGGCCACGGAATTACCGGTGCCGCTGATGGTGGCATCGCCGTTAAGCTGGCCGAGGCTGCTTTGCATCGCTTTTACGTCCGGCGCCAGCTGACGCAGTTTTAATTTACGCGCATGCAGATCGGCGCGTCCTTGCATGGGTGACTTGTCTCCTTCCAGATGAATACTGGCGTTCAGGCTACCGCCGGCAATGCCAAAGCGCAGCGGATCGAGGCGCAAATCGCCGTTCTTTAGTATCAGATGGGTATAAAGATCGCTGAGCGGTAATTTGTTACCGTGTTCGATTCGCTGGCCGCTGAATTTAACGTCAGCATCCATAACGTCCCAGCTTTTGGTATCAAACTTGTCGTGTGGCAGTACCCGGTCCGCTGGCTGCGTCGAAGCGTCGCCGCGTGCGGCTTTTGCTTGTTCGGTTTTACTGCTGCCTTTACCTGAGTTAACCCCAATCAGCGGGCCGAGATCGGCCATGCGCAGCTGTTTCGAGTTCAGCTCTCCTGTGAGCGATGGCCGCGGTTTGCCTTGCGTATAGGTCAGCGAGCCGTGAATATCGCTGTCGCCAATATGGCCGTTGAATTTCTCATAACGAAACTGCGGTCCGCCTTCCCTTTGGAAACGGGCGATGAGGTGGCCATCGGTCTCGTACGGCGGGGTATCCGGTAACAGCACGCCGGTCAGGCCATAGAGATTTGCCAGCGTATCGCCGGAGAAGCGCAGACGAATATCAAGACCGCCGAGATTAAGTGGATCTTGCAAGGTTCCTTCCACCCTGACGCGGGTTGTGCCGTTGCGCACATCGGCCTGGAGCGGGAAGGGATTGGTTTTACTGCGCAGCGACAGCATGCCGCCGATTTTGCCTTCGCCACTTAGCGGCTGGTTGTTATAGGTACCGTCGGCGCGCCAGCCAAAGACGAAGTCGGAGGCGCCGGGCTGACCGGAATTATCCTTACTGCCAGCAACCTGGACATAGGGCACCGGTTTACCCAGCGGATCAACGCTGACCCGCACGTTGGCTTTATTAATCGCATCCTGATAGTGGATAGTGCTGCGGTCAAAAATAATATTATCCAGGCGAAACGACCAGCTGGAGGGCTGGGCATCTGGCTGCGGGTTTTTACTGCTGGCCAGATCGAAGGTCCAGTTATTCTTGCCGTCAGCGGTCTGCACCAGGCTGGCGTCAGGCCGCTGTAGCTTGATCCACGGCAGATAGATTTGCTTGCCGATCAGCGCCAGCGGCGAAATGGTGGCGTCGACCCGCTGCAGGTGCACCATATTCACTTCCGGGATACCGGGCGGGTTACCCAGCATAATATCCTGGGCATGAATATGCGGCCAGGGAACCCAGCTGCGCCAGCCCGGCTCATCGCGGTGACGCTCCCAGTTCACGCCCAAATCGCCGCGAATAGCAAAGGGGCGATTTAGCTCCGCCGTGACCTTTTTATTGATGGTAGGTTTGAGGCGGTTCCAGTCGAAGGTGGTAATCACCACAATGATCAGAACCAGCAATGCAATAATAATTCCAACAACCCAACTTACAATTTTTCCTGTACGCGACATGTCCGTCTCCTCGCCTGTCCCCTACTAAGAATAGACGAGGCGAGCGGAAGCGATCAGGTGATCTGCAATGGCAGGGTGTTCAGTTGGTCAAAAGCCATCGGTCTGGCGAAGTAATAACCTTGCGCAGCATAGGCTGGCGAGGCCTGAACCTGCCGCCAGTCATCAATGGTTTCTACCCCTTCAACGATAACGCCGCGACAATAACGATTAATTAATGTCAGCAGCAAGTTAAACATATTGCGCCCCTCTTCGCTGCTTCGCAGCAGGATAAAAAGCTCGCGTGATAACTTGATATAGTCATATTTCAGTTCGGTGAGCGCGGAGAAGTTGGCCATGCCCGAACCGAAATCATCCAGCCACAGTGGCCCGAGTTCGGGAATGCGCGATAAGAGGGTTTGCTGCGGGAAAGCATGATGTTCAACCAGCTCAAAGCGTAGCCAGGGGCTACGGGCGATCAGCGTGCGAATAGCGGTATGGTGCTGCAAGGTTAACAATGTCGGGCCGTCTATGTTTACGGATGCGACGATGTTGTCCTGTTCGAACTTACGCTGCCAGCCGATCAGCATTTTGAGCTGTTCATGGATGACAAAGCCGCGCTGTGTAACGTCCAACGCGGCAAAATCAAAATAACTTTCCGGCGATAGCCTGATTTGCGGCGCCGAAGGATGCACCACCGCCGTCAGCATTTCAATAGCCATTAGCCTGCCCGAGAGCTGGTATATGGGCTGGAAAGTATAAAAGCGCTGGCACTGCTGCCAGTACAAACGCGCTTGCTGCTGCTTTTGCATCTCAATTGTCGAAGGCAGCCGGTGACTGATATTTTTCAGCCCCATTTTGTATCCTTTTTCGCTTATTTTTCGTCTATTGGTGTTAAGCAATCGTTTTCGTTGCAATCGAAGCGTATCAGTAATCATCTTCGCCGGGATAGTCTTTCGACCCGTTGGCGAGCGGACATTACTGTCAGTCGTTTTGCGAGTGTATCAAGCAGTCATGGGTTTCAATCGTGATAAAAAGCACCTGTTTTCGGGGTTCTTTGCTGGCTGAGAACCCAAAAATCGTGCTCAATAAAATTAAAACGTTGTTTTATTTTTATTGACTGGCTTCTGTACTGGCAGGAAACTGAAACTCTATTTTTACTGCAACAGAGAATGCGCATGAAGAAGATAGCTGTTATTGGTGAATGTATGATCGAGCTGACGCAGCACGGCCGCGATATGAGCCGTGGCTTCGGCGGCGACACTCTCAATACTGCCGTATATATTGCGCGTCAGGCTGCGGAAAACGCGCTCAGCGTTGCCTACGTTACCGGTCTGGGAACCGATAGTTTCAGCACAGAAATGCTCGACGCCTGGCAGCAGGAGGGCGTCGGGACCGGTTTGATTCAGCGCATCTCCGGCCGTCTGCCGGGGCTGTATGTGATTGAAACCGATACGCAGGGTGAGCGAACCTTTTATTACTGGCGCAGCGAGGCCGCTGCGCGTTTCTGGCTGGAAAGCGAGGCGGCTGACGATATCTGCCGTCAGCTGGCGGAATTTGATTATCTCTATCTGAGCGGCATTAGCCTGGCGATTCTGAGTGAAGCCAGCCGGAGAAAACTGTTCACTTTACTGACGGCATGTCGCCAGCGCGGCGGTCAGGTTATTTTTGATAACAACTACCGGCCACGCCTTTGGGCAAGCAGCGACGACGCGCGTCAGGCCTATCAGCTCATGTTGCAGCATAGCGACCTGGCTTTCCTCACGCTGGATGATGAAACGGCGCTGTGGGGAGATGCTGAGGCACAGACGGTGATTGAACGTACGCACCGGGCTGGCGTTAGCGAGGTTGTTATTAAGCGTGGCGCCGATGCCTGTCTGGTTTCGCTTCAGGGAGAGTCATTGCTACAGGTACCGGCTATCAAGGTGGCCAACGAGCAAATTATTGATACCACGGCGGCAGGAGATTCGTTCAGCGCGGGCTATCTGGCCGCCAGGCTTTGCGGCGCCACGGCGCAGCATTCGGCGCAGCAGGGGCACCGGCTTGCCAGCAGCGTGATTCAGCATCGGGGCGCGATTATCCCACGCGAGGCAATGCCGCCGGCGTAACTGCCGGCATTGATGGTAATTTGCGCAGCGCCAGCTGATATACTTTCTGACGAACAGATTGTCCTGTGACGTCTGACGAACCGGGAGAAACGACATGCTTAAAGTCTGGGGACGAAAAGCATCATCGAACGTTCAGGCGCTGATGTGGGGCATTGGCGAGCTGGGACTGGATTTCCAGCGCGATGATGTTGGTCATAAATTTGGCGGTAATGATACGGCTGAATTTCTGGCTATGAATCCTAACGGCCTGGTGCCGGTGCTACGCGACGGCGACGGTGCGCCGCTGTTTGAAACGGCGGCAATCTTGCGCTATCTGGCCGCGCGCTATGGCGACGCGCCGTTCTGGCCGCAGGACGTCACGCAGCGCGCAACGGTTGATATGTGGGCTGAATGGGCGAAAATTAATATTGCGCTGGGTTTTACCGCGCCGATTTTCTGGCAGGTCGTGCGCACGCCGCAAGCTCAGCGCGATAATGCGGCAATCGCGCGCGCACTAGCGCAGCTCACGCGTTTTTTACGCATTGCCGAAGCCCGGCTTGAACAGCATCCATGGCTGGCAGGGAACGATTTCACCCTGGCAGATATTCAGTTCGGCCACCTGCTCTACCGCTATTACGATATCGACATTGAGCGCGCCGATTTGCCTCAGCTGGCGGCTTACTATCAGCGTTTGCAGCAGCGTCCGGCCTATGTCGAACATGTTATGGTTTCCTATCAGGAGCTAAGGGCATAACCGGCCCGCCTGCCTGCGCTTTGCTGCTTCATTTCTGCCGCCGCTATGCTGTCCGGCCCTGCGGGCTATTGGCGGCGGCTATCCTGCTGAATTTTCACACTAATTTGACTTAACTCCATGTTTTTGTTGATTAAGGTTAATTCCTAAAGTCGTATTAACCGGCAGCAAAAACTGGACGCTTTTAGCACAACGATGCAATGTTTTTTTAGAGCCGGGCGCTGACATCCTCCATTTACTGCCAGCGGCACAGCCCGTTTTGCACCGTTGATTGAAGGAGCGTCTGATGAAAGCTGAAATTTTTAATATCTGGCCACAGGGCGATGCGCCGGGTGCCGGCGAGTCCCGGGCGCAGCCGAGGATCGTTGACCTCGCAAAAGAGTATGAACCCTACAACCGCGCCGCTTACGGTGTGCGCTGTCCGGAAATTGCGCTTTATCATCCCGATGAGTCCAACGCGCTTAATATCACGCTGTTGGTTGCGCCGGGCGGCGCTTTTGAAAAGGTAATGATTGATAAAGAGGGCAGCGCCCTGGCGACCTTCTTTACCTCAATGGGCTACCATCTGGCGGTAATGACTTATCGCCTGCCGGAGGACGGCCATCATGAGGGCCCGGATGCGCCGGTAGCGGATGCGCAGCGGGCGATACGCCTGCTGCGTGAGCGCGCCAGTCGCGGCCTTAACGGTCATCGTATTGTGATGATGGGGTTCTCTGCCGGCGGTCATGTTGCCGCCAGCCTTGGCAATCGGTTCGATGAAAAACTCTATCCGGTTCAGGATGCGGCAGATGCGCTGGCGGCCCGGCCGGATGCCCAGGTGCTGGTTTATCCGGTTATCAGCATGCGGGAAGGGCTGACCCATGAGGCGTCACGCCTGCGCCTGCTCGGCAAAAATCCGACCCAGCGTGAGATCGATGCCTACTCAATGGAAAGCTGCGTGACACCCCAGACGCCGCAAACGCTGTTAATTCATGCCGTCGATGACAGCGCGGTACCGATCAATAACAGCATGGTGATGTTCAGCGCGCTGCGCGAGAAAAACATTCCGGCCGAGCTGCATTTTTACGAGCAGGGCGGCCATGGCTTTGGCATTCGTAACGTGGTTGATAAGCCGCTTGCCAGCTGGCCGATGCTGGTTACGGAATGGCTGAGGTCGCGTCACTGGACGACCCGGCCACGGCTGGTGGTCTAGCGATATTGCCGGGACAGGAGCAAAGGGATCCACTTCCTGTCCCGCTGGCCGTATTTATTGGGAGGCTTTCGGAATATCTGAAACCTCAGGTTTGCCATCCTCGCTGACGCTGGTATTACTCGCCGGCGGCGTCATAATTTTCATCCAGCTCTCCTGCAGCGCTTTCATATTTGCTTCTGGTTCGCCCTGTGGTTGTATCAGCATTAGCGTGAGCTCCTGCGAAAGCTGCTGGCGTAGTTCCTGATTCATCATTGGCAGCGTCAGGCCGGAGAGAAAGCTCTGGCGCAGTTTTTGATACTGTTCTGGTGCAATATCTACCACGGCGTTTTGCTGAGAGCGCAGGCGCTGGCTCATCAGTACGCTGGTGTCGGTTCGGGCATAGGTAGCAAACAGCTTATTAAGTTCGGTCGTTTTCTGCGCCATTAGCGCGTCGAACTCATCCTGCGGCAGGCCGTTATCACGAATTTTTGCCAGCTCACGGGCGATCAATTCAAGGTTTTTATTCAGCGCGGCGTTATCTGAATCCATATTAATGGCGCACTGAGCGCGTTGATAAAGTACGCGGCAGTCAAAACCAACCTGTACACCTTCTGCTTTGCTTTCGCTTAATGCACGCTGCACGTGCCAGAATAACGCCTCGCGCGCCAGATCGCTCAGCCAGTAATGCTGCATGCTCTGCTCGTCGCGTATTGGTTGCCAGGGCGAATCCCACATCAGCGACAGGCGGTCCTGATTAAGACTTTTATTCACCAGACTGACCGGCTGATGCGGCAGCGGCGACAGGGTCGGCATCGGGGCTGGCGTCTGGCGTCTGCCGGTCAGCGGAGAGAAGTATTTGCCTATCAGTTCAGACAGGCTGCGCCCTTCGACGTTCCCCACCACAAACAGCGTCATGGCGTCCGGGGTATACCATTGCTGATAGAAACTTTTTAGCTGAGCGATATCCACCGGCGTGGTAGTACGGGCGGCGGGATCGTGCCCCAGCAGCGCTGAGCCTTTCATGCGATAGCGCCACCAGGGATCCATAGGGTTTGCCGGCCAGGTGGCGATAGGATCATCCGATCCCAATGCGCTATTGACCACGTCTTCGCTGAAATTCATTTTACCGGCGGTGGCGGCGAGCCAGCTTAGCGCTTCCTTGAGCAGGTCCGGACGATTGTTTGGCAGGCTGAGGTTGTATTGCGTGAAGTCATAAGAGGTAATCGCCGGGGCCAGAGGGTGGTTTGGATCCATACCCTGCTGCCAGAGCGCGCGTTGCTGAGTTGGGCTTAGCGCGGAATTATGCACCAGCGCCATACGCGACAGAAGATGGGAATAACCGGTCTGTTGCGTATTCTCCACCAGCGAGCCGGTGTTAACGATCAGACGTAGTTCAATACGGTCGCTGGGGCGCTGCGGTGTGGAGAGTATCTGCCAGTTAAAACCGTTATCCAGTTTCCCCTGCTGCCAGGCAGGGTCGGGTTGGAGTGTGTCTGCTTGCACAATACTGGCGGAGGCTGCCAGTACGATACCGCCTACCAAAAGACAAATCCTTGAACCCTGCATGTGAACCCCTACTCAATCACAATCCAAAATAGAAACAAAGGCTGGCGCTTTCCGGTCAGAATAAAGGTGGTTACTAACCTGATGTAGCCATTGGTTTTTTTACCAGGTGACCTGTTAGACCACGTAACCGCGCCAATGTCACGAAACGATAAGAAAAATAAGTGGGGTTATTATGCAAATGCCCGCGGCGAGAGCAAGTCGCAGCGGGCATTTAAGGCAAATTTTAACGCAAATGCGGATTAGCTTTGTGGTTCGCCAACGTTGCGGTTCTTGCCGCCTGACGACAGGGTGGCTTTCAGCTGGCGTTCATCCAGCTGATCGACCCATTTAGCCACGACGATCGTGGCGACGCCGTTACCGACCAGATTGGTCAGCGCGCGGGCTTCTGACATAAAGCGATCGATGCCCAGAATCAGCGCCAGACCGGCTACCGGCAGATGACCTACCGCAGAGAGCGTCGCCGCCAGGACGATAAAGCCGCTGCCGGTAACGCCTGCGGCGCCTTTAGATGAAAGCAGCAAGACGACCAGCAGGGTAATCTGATGCCAGATGTCCATATGACTGTTGGTGGCCTGGGCAATAAATACCGCCGCCATGGTCAGATAGATAGAGGTGCCGTCGAGGTTGAAAGAGTAGCCGGTAGGAATAACCAATCCGACCACCGATTTCTTACAGCCCAGCTTTTCCATCTTGTCGAGCATGCGCGGCAGCGCTGATTCTGATGAGGACGTACCCAGCACGATCAGCAGCTCTTCTTTGATGTAGCTGATGAACTTAAATATATTAAAGCCCGTTACCCTGGCGATAACGCCCAGTACCAGTACCACAAACAGAATACAGGTGAGGTAGAAGCACAGGATTAGCTGGCCGAGCTGTACGAGTGAACCAACGCCATATTTACCAATGGTGAACGCCATGGCGCCGAAGGCACCCAGCGGCGCCAGGCGCATAATCATATTGATGATGCCGAAAATCACCTGAGAGAAGTTTTCAATTACATTGAAAATCAGCGTGCCTTTGTCGCCGAGGCGGTGCAGGGCAAAGCCAAACAGGATGGCAAACATCAGTACCTGCAAAATGTTACCGCTGGCAAAGGAGCCGATCACGCTGGCTGGAATGATATCCAGCAGAAAGGCGGTCACGCCCTGTTCTTTGGCCTGGGCGGCGTAGGTGGCTACCGCCTGGGCATCAAGCGAAGCGGGGTCAACGTTCATGCCCGCGCCAGGCTGTACAACGTTGACGATAATCAGGCCAATAATGAGCGCGACGGTGCTGACAATCTCAAAGTAGAGCAGGGCTACCGCGCCGGTACGGCCTACGGCTTTCATGCTCTCCATGCCGGCGATGCCGGTTACCACGGTACAAAAGATAACCGGGGCGATGATCATTTTAATCAGTTTTACGAAGGCATCACCGAGCGGTTTCATCTGAGCGCCCAGGTCGGGATAGAAATGGCCCAGAAGTATCCCAATAGCGATGGCAGTAAGTACTTGAAAATATAAACTTTTAAACAAAGAGATTTTCATAAGCAGATGTCCAGTAAAATCAGGAAACGATACGGCCACTGTAATAATTTTTTACGACCGGGCGAAAATAACATCGTGCTAACATGATTGATACAACCTGGCTCGCCCCTCAACCCCCTGACATGTTTTTTTAAGAGCTGAATCCCTTCAGCCCTAGATTTTTCAGGGGTTTTGAAAGTTTTGTAATTGATATCAGTGTGATGTTACGCTGACCGGGATGGGTAAAAAACGCGCAGTGAAGCTATTAATGGGTAGCGGTTCCGAATAAAGATAGCCCTGGCCGATATGAATGCCGCGCGCCAGTAGCCAGTCGCGCTGTGTTTCCGTTTCAACGCCCTCTGCCACCACGTCGATAGTAATAATTTCAGCAATCGCGGCCACAATGCGCACCATGGCGTCATCTTCCGGCAGGCCTGCAACAAAGCTGCGATCCATTTTTAGCTTACTGATCGGCAAGTCTTTGAACTGCTGTAGCCAGTTGAGGTTGGCATAGCCCATGCCGAAATCATCCAGCGCCACCGGAATTCCCGCTTCACGTAATTTTTGCAGCAGCTGGAGCGCCTGATCCGGCTCGCCGACCTGGGCGGTCTCCGTTAGCTCCAGCACCAGACTGCCCGGTTTGATGTGATACTGGCTGAGCAGATCTCGCAGGTGGCTGACCATCGCTGCATCCCGCAGCTGGATAGCTGAAAGATTGACGCTTAGTGGCAGGTCGATGCCGCATTTTTGCCAGTCGGCCAGCAGGCGGCATGATTCTTCCAGCACCCAGCGTCCCAGCGGGTTGATGACCCCAAGCTGTTCGGCGTTAGCGATAAGATCTTCCGGTAAGCTCCAGCTGCCATCGGGCTGGCACATGCGCAGCAGCGCTTCCGCGCCCACCATCTTACCGCTGTTCATATCGATTTGCGGCTGTAGAAACAGCGCAAAGCTTTCTTCTTCCAGCCCCTGCAAAATGTCATGCTCCTGAGTCAGACGACGCTGCGCACGTTCGGTCATGGATGGCTCGAAGAACATTATCTGGTTCTTGCCGCGGTGATGGGCGGACATCATGGCAGACGAGGCGCGGCTTAGCAGCTCTTCGCCATGCTGAGTTTCTTTTTCACGCAGGGAAATACCCATGCTGGTTACCGGGCGTAGCTGGAGCTGCTCAAGGGTAACCGGCTGGGTGAGCTTCTGCATCAGGTTGCGGGCCAGGCGCATGGCGCGAAACAGATTGCTGGCGCGCTTTACCAACAAGGCGAAGTCGCTGTTGCTGATCTGAGCCAGTACGCTGTGCTCGTCAATGCATGCGCGGATACGATCAACCTGGGTCATCAGCAGCATATTGCGCTGATCTTCCGTTACGATGCCGTTCGTTTCCTGTAACGTTTCCATCCGTAGCACGATGATGGCTAACGGCGCGGTATTTTTTACCGATTTTAATTGCTGCTCGACCAACGCCAGAAACAAAGCCTTATTCGGTAATCCCGTCAGAGCGTAATGGGTCGTAAGGCGGCTCATTTCATCGTAGATATTGCCCAGCGTTTGCTGGTTGTAATTGTAATTCAGGATCAGCTGGCCCAGTTCATCATCGCGATGATTTGGGGGAAGGGGCAGCTGGTGAGCAATCAGATCCTGCGGCGTAAGGGCATCAAGCTCAAGCGCCAGGCGGCGCAGCGGTCGTACGATCAGCCGGTTGATGCACCAGCTGATTGCCACGGTCAGCATCAGAGCCAGTAGCAGATAAGCAATCAGCATGGTGGCAACCGTTGCGCGAATAAACTGGTAAACGCGCGCCGAGTCGGCCTGCAGGACCAGCGATGCCAGCGGTCCGGGCAGCGCGCGCTCCGGGGAGTAGAGCGGGACGCTGATGGTAACGGGCAGATCAAACAGTTGAGCGATCAGCGCCGGCACCGGCTTCTCTACGGCGAATTCACTGTGCAATGCGGGAATATCGTTAGGCAGGACGATATCGGCGCGGGCGATCACGCCGGCGGGTTTGAGGGTTGCCAGAATACGTTCAACCTGAGGAATATCTGCTTTCAGCACCGCTTCAGATAATGGCTGACGAATCGTGTGGGCGACGTTCTCCATCTGCTGGGCGTAGTCGATCCTGCGCTGCTGCACAAAGTGGAAAAGCTGGAGCAAAATAAACAGGCTTACGATAACCAGCGTAACCGCAGAAACCGTTGCCATTTGTTTAATCGTCAGGGATCGGGTAACGCGCAATACTGGCCTCCGAATCGCCAATACCTGTCAGGCTATCGTGCTAATGAGTTTGCACAGAGTATATATGAATCCGGCGGCGCAGTGGCCTGCGTTTCTGACGCCGTGTCCTTTCATAAGGTTTTCATCACTTTATCCCGAATCACCCTCATCAGATAGCGTGAAAGTGTGATCAGATTCAAAAAAAATTGTCTGAAAAGGCGCGCGGGTGTATATTTTTTTGCGTTTTTAAAACTTTTTTTAATTGGATGACGCGGTCATGCGAAAAATACTCAGCTATATCTTCCATTGCTATGTCGAAGCTTTTAAGCACGTTCCTCCCGGCGCCATGCACTGAGCTACTTCCCCGGATGCGGAAAGGCCAGCGCCATGCGTGCGCTGACCCATTCAACGAATACCGCTACCCGGGAAGATAAGTGCCGTTTCTGCGGATAAAGCAGCGAAACCGGCATTGGCTCAGGAGGCAGCTGCGGCAGGATTTCGCGTAATACTCCGCTGCTCAGCGCCTTTTCCACCCGATAGCGCGGTACCTGAGCAATCCCCATCCCCGCTTCAGCCGCCCCAGTATAAAGGTCGGCACCGTCGACGGCTATTTTGCCGGGCAGAGAAACCGTGCGCTGGATTTTTCCTTCATAAAATATCAGCGGCATTGCCTGGCCGGTGGCGCTGGAAATGTAGCTGACGGCAAAATGCCCTTGCAGATCGGCCAGCGTTTTTGGTTCGCCGTAACGGGCCAGATATTCCGGGCTGGCGACGGTAACCTCTGGCATCAGCGCAACGCGGCGCGCTACCAGGGTCGAGTCCTGTAAGTTTCCCGCCCGTAATACGCAGTGAAAACCTTCGCGCACAATGTCCACCAGGCGATCGCTATCGCTTATGTGCAGGGTAATTTCAGGGTAGCGTCGCGTGAATTCACCGATCGCCGGCATGATGAAGTGTTGTGCCAGGGTGCGCTGCATATTTACCCGCAACAGGCCTTTCGGTTTGGAGGGGCGGAACTGTCCTTCGGCTTCTTCTATATCTGCCAGCAGCCTGATGCTGCTTTGATAAAACTGCTGCCCATCGCTGGTTAACTGCACGGTGCGCGTGGTGCGCTCCAGCAAACGCGTGCCGAGGCGCGATTCCAGTTTCTTGATCATGTTGGTCACGGTTGCCCGTGGGATCATCAAGTCCTGCGCGGCGCGGGTAAAACTGCCGCGCTCCGCAATGCGGACAAAGATCTGCATTTCCTGAAAGCGGTCCATCTTTATGTCTATTGTTAATCAAAATGGAATAAAGATGATTATTAGTCGGTAATTATCTTTAACGCAATATCAATCATAGTAAAGCGACAGAATAAAACTGAGGATAAAGCGATGTCTGATACAGCTAAGGTTGCAATTGTTACCGGTGGTTCGCGTGGAATAGGCGCAGCCATCGCGGTGGAAATGGCGAAGGCCGGCTTCGATGTACTGGTGAACTATGCCAGTAATCAGGCGGAGGCGGTTAAGGTTCAGCAGCAAATTATCGGGCTGGGCCGCAGGTCGGTTATCTTTCAGGGAAATGTGGCGGAGTCAGCCGACGTTAAGGCTATGTTTGACTACGCAGAGCAGGAGCTGAGTAAGGTGCATACGGTGATTAACAGCGCAGGCGTTCTGAAAACCCTGCCGCTGCTTGAGCACAGCGACGAGTTGTTTACACGCACTTTTGCAATCAATACCCAGGGAAGTTTCAACGTGATGCGGGAAGCCGGTAAGCGTCTGGAAGACGGCGGGCGGATTATTATGCTTTCTACCACCGCTATCAGAGCAAAGATGCCGGGTTATGCCATCTACAACGCGTCAAAGGCGGCGGTGGAAGCGCTGGTAGCGACCTATGCGAAAGAGCTGCGCGGCCGGGCGATAACGGTTAATGCCGTGGCGCCCGGGCCGGTTGCCACCGAGCTGTTCTTTGCCGGTAAAAGCGAGCAGCTTATTCAACAAATGGCCAACCTGTCGCCGTTAGAGCGCCTCGGTGAGCCGCAGGATATTGCCGGGCTGGTGGCTTTCCTGGCAGGCGAGCAGGGCGGTTGGATCAATGGTCAGACGGTATGCGCTAACGGCGGCATTGCCTGATTTGCTATGCAGGCCGGCCTGCCGGCCTGCGATTGCGCATCAATTTCAGGCAGGTGAGGTGATAATAAAAACATCGCCCTTTGCCTGAGCAGCGTGGCCCGCATCCGTTTGGCGGCTTTTTATGGCGATTCAGGAAGATAAACCGAAGCGGCAAGGCTGGGAAAATTCGTATTTTGCTGGCTATCCTTTACCGGTATCGTCTGATACCGGATAACAATTTATGCTGCTTATTATTTCTTTTTTATCTTTTTGAGGAAGCGTATGAAAAGCAAGTTTGCACCGTCACAAATTGCGTTGCACTGGCTGGTTTTTATCCTTGTCGCTATTGCCTATACCACCATTGAATTACGCGGTTATGCTGGCCGGGGTACTGCCTTGCGCGCGCTGATGATTGGCACCCACTTTAGCTGCGGTGCGGCGGTGCTGGCGCTGATGCTGACCCGCATATTCCTACGCCTGAAGCATCCGCAGCCCGCGATTACGCCACCGCCGCCCAGCTGGCAGCTCTGGCTGGCTAAGCTGGTGCACTGGCTGATCTACCTGCTATTCATCACCCTGCCGGTGCTCGGATTAACCTCGCGCTATCTGCGCGGCGCTGACTGGGCGCTGTTTGGTATTGCTATGCCGACGGCTAACCCCGGGGGTGGCGATGTCGCCGGCGATATCATTGACTGGCATAAAACGCTGGCGCCGCTTGGCTACTGGCTGATTGGACTGCATGCGGCGGCGGCGCTATTTCATCACTATTTTATCAAAGACAACACCCTGCTGCGTATGATGCCCGCCCGGCGTAACGACGCAGACTAATTCAGCCGGTCATCAGCTGATTCAGCGTTTGCAGGTCGCGCTCTACCGCCGCGATATCTTCAGCAAAGTGGGCTTCTGATGTCAGGCTGTCGCAGAACAGGGTGATCATCACCTGAGCACCCTGTTCGTTGGCGATAATGCGCATTGGCACATAAACCTCTTTGCCCAGCCCGCTATCGACGTAGTGATCCATGATGCCGTAAGGGTTGTGATCGGTGAAGCGGATAAGCACTTCGCCCGCCGGTCCGCTGGTTTTCCAGCGCTCTCCTTGCGGCGACATCTCGCTCTGGCTTAGTCCAGCGGCCCAGCGGGGGAAAAACGTTGGTTTCCAGATCGTTTCATAGAGATCGACCCAGTTTCTGGCAATAGTTTGCGTGACGACATGTGAGGGCAGCATCCGGCCTCCGGCTAAATAAAAAGGCAGCTGTTGTTATAACAAACTGCCTTTGCCGGCGCAAAATCCGGCGCGTTACGCCGCTTCCGGTCGCGATGCCGGACTGACGAATCTTTTTATGCCATCAAAGATGCCGCCAAGCACGACGCTGGTAATCCAGCTCAGGGCAATCAGCAGCGCATAAATCGCCAGCGTGTAGTGCGGAGAGTAGACGATCGGCTGAATAAAGTAATAGCAATAGAATGAGTGCGTTAGCCACATAAAGCCGGAGCGATTGCCGAGAGAATAAAATATTCGCCGCGGCGCTTGTGGTAGCACGTTATGCAGCTGAATTAAGCAAAAGGCCAGCAGCGGTACTATCAGACAAAGGGAGACGAAGAAATATTTAGTCAGGCCATAGCCAATAACCACAATCGCGGCAATACACAGCGGCGTCAGCAGGCGATTGCTGATGCCGTGCCGTTCCAGCCAGGCATTAATCTGCGTGCCGTGGCGCCCTAACATCAGGCCGCTGGTTAACGGCAATATCCAGATCAGGTAGGCGATAATATCCTTCAGATACCAGGCCTGGAAGTTATGCCAGTACAGGCGTGTGCCCACCACTGAGGCAACCAGCGACATTGCCAGCAACGGCAGCGGCGGAATTTTCAGTAGCAGCGGGTAAGAGAACAGGTAGGCAACGTAGAGAAAGAGAAACCACCATTCCAGATTCCAGCTGGTGTCCAACCCGCTTAAGTTAAGCAGCAGCGACTGCAGGCTCAGGGTATAGCGTCCGTCACCGTTAAAAAACAGCATGCCGATGGGGACAAACAGCAGCGCCACCAGCCAGGCCTGGCTGTATATCGAAACGGCTTTTTTGCTCAAATCTTTTGGCCCTTTGCGCTTACTGAATGCAAAGCCGTAGCCGGACAGAAACAAGAAGATCGGAACGCAAATTTTGCAGTACTGGGCGATATTTAATTCAAAATTTATCTGCTGGCTCAGTGGGATAATCACAATGCTGGGATCGATGCGGTTCGGGAAAGCAAAAAGATGATGAAACAGCATCATCAAAATCGCCATCCCCTTAATAAAAGCGGTTTGTTCCCGTGTAATGGTCATTGTTTTCCCCCTGATAGTCGCTACGACTATAGGGAGCGAGAAGCGTCAACAAAAGTAAATTATGCGGTTTAAACCGCAAATCAGATTATACCGAAGAGCCGGCAATTCGCTGATGGCAAGCGATGAAAATTTTCAGGCGATGGTGAGCGGCCAGTGGACATAGGACTGATAATGACTTTCCTGATCCAGCAGCTCCTTGCGCAGCGGATGCGCCTCCAGCCAGCCGGCTGGCAGAGTCAGGTGAAGCGCGTCGTCATCCGCCAGCAGGCGGACGGCGGGCAGCGTGTCATCGTGGCGCCGACTGGCGAAGATAATCGCCAGTCGCAGCAGGCGGCAAAGCCGCTCCGCCAGCCGTAGCGGAATAGCGTTTTGCTGGCCGAGCTGCGCCAGATCGATATTACCGCTTTGATTTTGCAGCAGGGTGGCTAACAGATTTTTTTGTGCGGGGGTGAAACCGGGAAGGTCGAGATGGCGAATAAGATAGGCGGCGTGCTGGGGGGCTTGTCTAAAATCGACGCTCAGGCCAATTTCGTGAGCAAGACAGGCGCTTTCCAGTAACAGCCGACAGCGTTCATCCAGCTTCCAGCGTTCACTGACCTGCTGCATAAAGCTGAGGGCCAGTTGGCGAACGCGCTCAGCCTGCGTCACGTCTATATTAAATCGCCGCTGTACGCTGCTTAAGGTGCGTAGTCTGACGTCGCGATCGACCGGCAGGTGCAGCATGCCATAGACTAAGCCCTCGCGCAGCGCGCCGCCTGCCAGCGTCATGCCGTCGATTTGTAGCTCTTCGAAGATCGCGATCAGAATCGACAGGCCGCTGGGAAATACCAGCGCGCGTTCCAGCGTCAGCCCCTCGATTTCCAGTTCTTCCAGCTTATCGCATTGAATGGCGCGCTGTTTCAGCTGCTGCAGCTTGCTCAGGGTGATGCGCTCATCCATTCCCTGCGCCACCATGATTTCCTGCAACGCCTGCACGGTACCGGAGGCGCCGACGCAGGTTTCCCAGCCTTGCTGGCGAAGGATATCCGCCACCGGGCGCAGCATTGCCCGCGCCGCCTGTTCGGCCTGCTCAAAATTGTTCTGCCCCAGACGACGATCGGAAAAGTAGCGTTCCAGCCAGGTGACGCAGCCCATGGAGAGACTGAACAGCGAGGTGGTCAGAGAACCCGATCCGGTAACCAGCTCGGTGCTGCCGCCGCCGATATCGACAACCAGACGCTTATCGGAACCGCCGGTGGTGTGGGCGACGCCGTGATAAATCAGTCGGGCTTCTTCTTCGCCGCTAATCACGTTCACCGCACAGCCCAGAATCTGCTGCGCTTTTTCAAGGAAAGCCCCGGCATTAGCGGCAATACGTAATGTGGCGGTTGCCACTACGCGGATTTGCTGCGGGGGAATGTCCTGTAGCTGCTCTGAAAACAAACGCAAGCACTGCCATCCCCGGTTCATCGCGTCGTCTGAGAGCTGATAAGTGCTGTGGTCGAGACCTGCGGCAAGGCGCACTTTCCGCTTAATACGCGCGACTGTCTGGATGGTGCCGGACACTTCCCGCACCACCAGCATATGAAAACTGTTCGAACCCAGATCTATCGCGGCATAAAGAGAAGAAGAGCTTAGCATGAAACCGTTAACCTGAGCGTTTGCGATTATTACGCGGTGCGCCGCCACGGCGATTGTTGCCACCGCGACGAGGACCGTTTCCGCCCGGACGGCTGCGGCTTAAGCGTTTTGCCGGCGGCAGATCCTCCAGCAGCGCATCGCTGTTGTATCGACTGACGGGGATGCCATGACCAATATATTCTTCGATTGCCGGCAGGTTAAGGGCATATTCCTCGCAGGCAAGGCTGATCGAATGACCGCTGGCGCCAGCGCGACCGGTACGACCGATGCGATGTACGTAGTCTTCGCGATCGTCCGGCAGGTCATAGTTGAATACATGCGTTACCGCAGGAATGTGCAGGCCGCGTGCGGCAACATCTGTTGCCACCAGAATGTCGATATCGCCTTTGGTGAAATCGTCCAGAATGCGCAGACGTTTTTTCTGCGCAACGTCGCCGGTAAGCAGGCCAACGCGATGACCATCGGCGGCCAGATGGCCCCAGATATCTTCACAGCGGTGCTTCGTATTGGCGAATACGATAGCGCGATCCGGCCACTCTTCTTCCAGCAGGGTTTGCAGCAGACGCATCTTCTCTTCGTTTGAAGGATAGAAAAGCTCTTCTTTTATCCGGTGACCGGTTTTCTGCTCCGGCTCAACTTCCACATATTCGGCGTTGTTCATATGTTCGAACGCCAGTTCGCGTACGCGGAAAGAGAGGGTGGCGGAAAACAGCATATTCAGACGCTGATTGGCGGCCGGCATGCGCCGGAACAGCCAGCGGATATCTTTGATAAATCCGAGGTCGAACATGCGGTCGGCTTCATCAAGCACCACAACCTGAATTGCGCCGAGGTTAATATAATTCTGTTTTGCGTAGTCGATTAAACGGCCGGTGGTGCCGATCAGGATGTCAACGCCGCTTTCCAGGACCTTGAGCTGTTTATCATAGCCATCGCCGCCGTAAGCCAGGCCCAGTTTCAGCCCTGACGTTTTCGCCAGCGGCTCTGCATCAGCATGAATTTGCACCGCCAGTTCCCGCGTAGGCGCCATGATTAGCGCACGCGGTTGGTTGGTCTGACGGCCTTCAGCGGCAGGGTGAGAGAGAAGATGATGAAACGTTGACGTCAAAAACGCCATTGTTTTGCCGGTTCCTGTTTGCGCCTGACCCGCAACGTCCCGCCCGGCTAGCGTGAGGGGGAGTGCCAGTGCCTGAATAGGCGTGCAGTTATGAAAGCCTTTGTTTTCAAGGGCTTCAATCACCGTCGGGTGCAGGGCGAAGTCGGAAAACTTCTGTTCTGTTAAATGTGTTTTGCTCATAGTGTGGTAGAATATCAGCTTACTATTGCTTTACGAAAGCGTATCCGTTGAAATAAAGTTATCCTAAGTTGGCAGATTTTACGCCAACCAGCCAGGTTTAATCTTGTGGAGTAAGACATGAGCAGCGATAAAATCGTTCATCTGACTGACAGCAGCTTTGAAACTGACGTTCTGAAAGCCGAACGCCCAACGCTGGTAGATTTCTGGGCCGAGTGGTGTGGTCCGTGCAAAATGATTGCGCCAATCCTTGATGAGATTGCGGAAGAGTACCAGGGGAAACTGACGATTTCTAAGTTGAACATCGATGAAAATCCTGGCACCGCGCCTAAATATGGCATCCGTGGTATCCCTACGCTGCTGCTATTTAAGAACGGCGAAGTGGCGGCGACCAAAGTCGGCGCGCTTTCTAAAGGCCAGCTGAAAGAGTTTCTTGACGCGAATCTGGGCTAAGTCGATCTGCTTTTCTGGCGTCGGCGGTGCGGCTTTTTTTCACACTTGCTGGACGCCAGAAATTTCGCATGCTATGTTACTTTTACTGCATTCTGAACTTACCTGTAGTTTGAATCTAAGATTTATCCCTTGTTGAACGCTATATTAAGCCTTTCGCTATTAGCGCGTCAGCAATCTGACGGTTTGTACCATCGGTTTCGGCAAGCTTTTCACCGTCTTCTCGTATCAGATCGACATGCACTGCATCAGATCGTCGGGCAGACCGGGAGAAAGCATGCCATTAGACAGGCATGGATCCTATTGCCATACCATCCACGACAAATAGTTCGAGATTTACCCCGAGTTTAAGAACCCACCATTATGAATCTTACCGAATTAAAAAATACGCCGGTTTCTGATCTGATTACTCTCGGCGAGAACATGGGACTGGAAAACCTGGCGCGTATGCGCAAACAGGACATTATCTTCGCCATTCTCAAGCAACATGCAAAAAGCGGCGAAGATATCTTCGGCGATGGCGTGCTGGAGATATTGCAGGATGGATTTGGTTTCCTCCGCTCTGCAGACAGCTCCTACCTCGCCGGTCCCGATGATATCTACGTTTCTCCCAGCCAAATTCGCCGCTTTAACCTTCGTACCGGTGACACCATCGCCGGTAAAATACGCCCGCCGAAAGAAGGTGAGCGCTATTTCGCACTGCTGAAGGTTAATGAGGTTAACTACGATAAGCCGGAAAACGCGCGTAGTAAGATCCTGTTTGAAAACTTAACGCCGCTGCATGCGAATTCTCGTCTGCGCATGGAGCGCGGCAACGGTTCGACCGAAGACCTCACCGCGCGCGTGCTGGATTTAGCATCGCCTATCGGTCGTGGCCAGCGCGGGCTGATCGTTGCGCCGCCGAAAGCCGGTAAAACCATGCTGCTGCAGAACATTGCACAGAGCATCGCCTATAACCATCCTGACTGCGTATTGATGGTGCTGCTGATTGATGAACGCCCGGAAGAAGTGACCGAGATGCAACGCCTGGTAAAAGGTGAAGTTGTTGCATCGACCTTCGATGAGCCAGCATCCCGCCACGTTCAGGTCGCCGAAATGGTCATTGAAAAGGCGAAGCGTCTGGTTGAGCACAAAAAAGACGTTATTATTCTGCTCGACTCAATTACCCGCCTGGCGCGCGCTTACAACACCGTTGTTCCCGCATCCGGCAAGGTGCTGACCGGGGGTGTTGATGCCAACGCATTGCATCGTCCTAAGCGTTTCTTCGGCGCAGCCCGTAACGTTGAAGAGGGCGGTAGCCTGACGATTATCGCGACTGCGTTGATCGATACCGGGTCGAAGATGGACGAGGTGATTTACGAGGAGTTTAAAGGTACAGGTAATATGGAGCTGCACCTTTCACGTAAAATCGCTGAAAAACGCGTATTCCCGGCGATCGATTACAATCGCTCCGGTACGCGTAAAGAAGAGCTGCTTACTTCACAGGAAGAACTGCAGAAAATGTGGATCCTGCGTAAGATTATCCACCCGATGGGTGAAATCGACGCCATGGAGTTCCTCATCAATAAGCTGGCGATGACCAAAACTAATGATGAGTTCTTCGATATGATGAAGCGCTCGTAACGCGCCCGGCCTGCCGGCGATGATATAGGGTGGTAAGGGGCATCGCAGGCAGGCTGTACACTACTTCATCATCGTGTTAATAAAAGCGAAAAACGCCACGTTCAAACGTGGCGTTTTTGTTTCATGGGCTATAGGATACCAGCTGAAAACCGAATGCTATTGGTCCTGAAAATAAACCGGTTATCCCTGTTTTTTACCGGTGCGGCGTAATGAAAGCTGAATTGAATGAGTGCCTTTGGCATGGTCATTGCTTATAATAACGATGCAGTATTCTTAGCAGAGAGCGGGTTAATGTGAATTTACTCAATATGAGTACCGAGCTTGCCATTGTTTTTATTTCTACGCTGGTATTTATTTTTTTTGCTCGCAAAGTCGCTAAGAGAATTGGCCTGGTAGATAGACCAAACTACCGTAAACGCCACCAGGGGGTTATCCCGCTGGTCGGTGGGATTTCTGTTTTTGCCGGAACCTGCTTTACTTTTGCCGTCACCAATTTCTATATCCCCCATAGTACCCTTTATCTTGGCTGTGCCGGCGTGCTGGTGCTGGTTGGCGCGCTGGACGATCGTTTTGATATCAGCGTAAAAATTCGGGCGCTTGTTCAGGCGGTAATCGCGCTGTTAATGATGTTTGTAGGTAAGCTCTATCTGCTCAGTCTGGGATTTATTTTCGGACCCTGGGAGATGATAGTCGGCCCCTTCGGCTATGTGCTCACCCTGTTCGCCGTCTGGGCCTGTATCAACGCGTTTAATATGGTCGATGGCATTGACGGCCTGCTCGGCGGCCTGTCATGCGTAACCTTTCTTGCTATGGGCATCATTCTGCTGCACAGCGGACAATACAGCCTGGCAATGTGGTGCTTTGGTATGATTGCCGCCATCGTGCCCTACATTTTACTTAATCTCGGCGTCATGGGGCGGCGTTACAAAGTCTTTATGGGCGATGCGGGCAGTACGCTGATTGGTTTTACTATTATCTGGATACTGCTGGAAACCACCCAGGGCGACAATCATCCCATCACGCCCGTCACCGCTTTGTGGCTGATTGCTATTCCGCTGATGGATATGGTGGCGATTATGCATCGCCGTCTCAGTAAGGGCATGAGTCCTTTTTCCGCCGACCGCCAGCATATTCACCACCTGATCATGCGTGCGGGTTTTACCTCACGCCAGGCTTTTGTGTTTATAACCCTCATGGCGGCGTTAATGGCCGGTATCGGCGTGCTGGGTGAAAGTCTGTGGTTTGTGCCAGAGTGGTTTATGTTGGTGCTCTTTTTGCTGGCATTCATTGTTTATGGCTACTGCATCAAACGCGCGTGGCGGGTGGCACGCGTGATTAAACGAATAAAAAGGCGTTTACGCCGTCAGCTACCGAAAAGCCAGTGAGGATTGGTGATGCTACAGGTTGAAACCGAAGAGAACGCTCTGGATTTACGGGCGCTTTGCTGTGCGCTCTGGCGTGGTAAAGGCTGGATTATTGGCGGTGCGCTGCTACTGGCTTTATTTGCACTGGCATATTCTCTGCTGGCCCGGCAGGTCTGGAGCGCTACCGCTGTCACCGATCGTCCGGGAATCACCCAGTTAGGCAATTATTATTCCCAGCAGCAATTTATTAACGATATGACCGCCAGGCGTGATGAAGACGGTAACGCGCCGCCGCAAAATATTGCTGATGAGGTGTATAAAGAGTTTGTTTTGCAACTCTCCTCCTGGGACACGCGTCGTGATTTCTGGTTGCAAAGTCACTATTACCAGCAGCTGAAAACCGGCAATGCTGGCGATGATGCCAGAACGCTTGATCGCTTAATCAGCAACATCCAGTATCAGCCCGCCGATCCGGATAAAGGGATTGCGGATAGCGTCCGGCTGATGGCGGATAATGGCGGTGCGGCGAACCAACTGCTGCGCGACTATGTCGCCTTTGCTAATCAGCGTGCAACGGATAATCTGCGCCAGGCATTGGACGGGGCCTGGCAGGCGCGACGCATGCAATTGCACAGTGAGGTTCAGCGCCAGCAGGCTGTCGCCAAAGCGGTATATGAACGTGAGCTTTATAACCTTAAGCAGGCGCTGGCCATTGCCCGCCAGCAAAATCTTCAGCGTATGCAAACCACCACTTTGCCGGACCAGGTTCCGGACTCGGAGCTGTTTTTACTTGGCGTTCCGCTGCTACAGTCGAGAGTGGAGAATTTGCAGGCCATCGGCCCACGCTTTGGATTAAGTTACGATCAAAATCAAGCGCTGCTGGCAACGCTGACCGCCGGTCCGCAGCTGGATAAAACCTTCAGCAGTTGGCGTTATCTGCGCACGCCTGAAGAACCCGTCAGCCGCGATAGCCCGCGTCGGGGTTATTTAATCGCTATGTGGGGCGTGGTAGGTGCTTTGATTGGTGCTGGCGTAGCGCTGGCGCGTCGGAGCAAACTCCGCCGAGAAACCGAGGATATCTTGTGAAAGTATTAACCGTATTCGGTACGCGTCCTGAAGCGATAAAAATGGCGCCGTTGGTTCATCAGCTGGCGCAGGATACTGATATAGAATCACGCCTGTGCGTCACGGCACAACATCGCGAGATGCTGGATCAGGTTCTTAGCTTATTTTCTCTGAAGCCGGATTACGATCTGAATATCATGCGGCCCGGGCAAGATCTGACGGATATTACCGGCCGCATACTTGATGGCATGAGAGACGTTCTGAAAGACTTCCAGCCGGATGTCGTTCTGGTGCATGGCGATACCACAACCACGCTCGCTGCCAGCCTCGCAGCATTTTATCAGCAGATACCGGTTGGGCACGTTGAAGCCGGACTGCGCACGGGAAATATGCGTTCGCCCTGGCCGGAGGAGGGGAATCGCGTACTGACCGGACGTCTGGCTTCATGGCACTTCACCCCCACGGAGAATGCCCGGCAGAACCTGTTGCGGGAAAACCTTCCCGACGCGCAGATTGTCGTCACCGGCAATACGGTTATCGACGCACTGTTCTGGGTTCGCGACGGTATTTTGCGCGATCCCCAGCAAAATAGCGCGATGGCCAGCCGCTACCCCTTCCTTGAAGCCGGTCGTAAAATGGTGTTGGTTACCGGCCATCGCCGGGAAAGCTTCGGCGGGGGATTTGAGCGAATTTGCCATGCGCTGACGCAGCTGGCCCATCTGCATCCCGATTGCCAGATTGTCTACCCGGTTCATCTGAATCCTAACGTCAGCGAGCCGGTGAATCGTATTCTGCGCGGCATTGATAACATCACGCTGATTGAACCGCAGGAATATCTGCCCTTCGTCTGGCTGATGGATCGCGCCTGGCTGATCCTGACCGATTCCGGCGGCGTTCAGGAAGAGGCGCCTTCATTAGGCAAGCCGGTATTAGTCATGCGGGAAACCACCGAGCGCCCGGAGGCGGTGGATGCCGGTACCGTGCGGCTGGTTGGCACTGACAGCGCTAAAATCGTGGCGGAAGCTTCACGCCTGTTAAGTGATGATGACGCCTGGCACGCCATGAGCCGGGCGCACAATCCTTATGGCGACGGCAAGGCTTGCCCGCGTATCGTTCAGTTTCTGAAAGAAAATCGGATCCACTTATGAATTTCAATACCCTGTCTGTTATTGGATTGGGCTATATCGGTCTTCCCACCGCTGCTGTCTTTGCCGCCCGGGGAACGCCGGTGGTTGGTGTGGATATCAACCCGCAAACTGTTGAAACCATTAATCGCGGTGCGGTTCATATTGTTGAACCGGACCTGGATAATATCGTACAGCAGGCGGTGTCTGCCGGCACGCTGAGGGCTGTCGGGCAGCCGGTTAGCGCCGATGCATTTCTTATTGCCGTACCCACGCCTTTCCGCGAGGGGCACCAGCCAGACCTGAGCGCGGTAAATGCTGCGGCTAACGCGATCGCCCCGGTGTTGAAGCGTGGTGACCTGGTGGTGCTGGAGTCGACGTCGCCGGTTGGAACCACCGAGCAGATGGCCGACTGGCTGGCTCAGGCCCGTCCCGATCTGCGCTTTCCTCAGCAGGCCGGCGAAGCGGCTGACGTGATGATTGCTTACTGTCCGGAGCGCGTGCTGCCGGGGAAAGTCATGGTGGAGCTTATCAAAAACGATCGGGTAATCGGTGGTATGACGCCGCGTTGCTCGCAGCGCGCTTGTGAGCTTTATAACCTGATTCTCGAAGGGGAGTGCGTTGTCACCAATGCCCGCACGGCAGAGATGTGCAAACTCACTGAAAACAGCTTCCGCGACGTGAATATTGCTTTCGCCAACGAGCTTTCGCTGATTTGTGCCGATCAGCAGATTAACGTCTGGGAACTGATCGAACTGGCAAACCGCCATCCGCGCGTCAATATCTTACAGCCAGGACCTGGCGTCGGCGGCCACTGCATTGCTATCGATCCCTGGTTCATCGTGGCCCAGAATCCTCAGCAGGCGCGTTTGATTCGTACTGCGCGCGAGGTCAATGACAGTAAGCCCGATTGGGTCATCGAACAGGTAAAAAAAATGCTGGCGGAGTGCCTGGCGGAAACCAATCAGCGGCCCAGCGAGATAACTATCGCCTGCTTCGGTCTGGCATTTAAGCCTGATATTGACGATTTGCGTGAAAGTCCGGCGATGGCTATCACCGGGCAGATTGCGCGCTGGCATCAGGGCGCCACGCTGGTGGTGGAACCCAATATTACAACGTTGCCGTCAAAGCTGCAGGGGCTGGTTGAGCTGGTTGCGGCGCATCAGGCAATAGACCAGGCCGATATTCTGGTTATGCTGGTCGATCACACGGAGTTTCGCGCGCTGGACGCCGGGAAAATAGCCGGTCGCCGGCTGATCGATACCAAAGGCATCTGGCGTTAAGCCTGGGAAGGAGACGACATGCGCATTACAGCCCGTATTGAGCCGCTGGCCTGGGAAAGCGAATTTTTTGGCATTCGCTGCGGTCGTCTGCTGCTGGAAGGTGATGTGCCGCTGGCGGCGCTGCCCATGGATGATTACCAGCTAGTGCAGGCAAAAGTGCCCGCGCAGCGCAGCGCGGAGCTGGATGCGCTGGGCGATGCCGGCTTTCGTTTGGTTGAGGGGGAAGTCGATTTTGTCTTTTGTTCTGATTCCGCCGCCCGGCCTGATGGTATTAAAATCGCCCGTAATGAGCATATTCCCGCGCTAAGCGCCGCCGCCGCTCAGCTGTTCGTGCAGAGTCGTTTTCGTTCGCCCTGGTTTAAACCGCAGGATAGCGGCCGGTTTTATGCGCGTTGGATTGAGAATGCAGTAAAAGGCAGCTTCGATCATCAGTGCTTACTGGCGCTGGATGAGGCAGGCGAAATTGCCGGATTTGTTTCACTGCGTCGGTTGGATGATGGTAGCGCCAGGGTCGGGTTACTGGCCGCGCTTACGCCAGGACAGGGCACGGGGAAACGCCTGATGAACGCTGCACTTGACTGGGCCAGAGCGCAGCGGCTGACAACGCTACGCGTGGCGACGCAAACCAGCAATCTGGCGGCGATGCGTCTGTATACGCGCAGCGGCGGCGTGCCGGACAGCTCCGCCTGGTGGCTATATAGGTAAACTTATGATCCCATTTAACGCCCCTCCGGTGGTGGGCAACGAAAGCGAATATATGCAGTCGGCAATGTCCAGCGGAAAGCTCTGCGGCGATGGCGGCTTCACTCGCCGCTGCCAGCAGTGGCTGGAGCATCGTTTCAACTGCCCGAAAGTTCTGCTGACGCCTTCCTGCACCGCCTCGCTGGAAATGGCCGCCATTCTGCTGGATTTACAGCCGGGTGATGAGGTCATCATGCCCAGCTTTACCTTCGTCTCGACAGCAAATGCCTTTGTGCTGCGCGGCGCGACTATCGTCTTTATTGACGTGCGCGAGGACACGCTGAATCTTGATGAAAATAAAATCGAGGCGGCGATCACCAGCCGGACCAAAGCCATCGTGGTGGTGCATTACGCCGGCGTGAGCTGCGAAATGGATGCCATCATGGCGCTGGCTGCTAAATACGATCTCAAAGTGGTAGAAGATGCGGCGCAGGGGGTGATGTCCAGCTGGAAAGGGCGAGCGCTCGGTACTATCGGGCATATCGGCTGCTTTAGCTTTCATGAAACCAAGAATTACACCGCAGGCGGTGAAGGCGGCGCGACGTTGATTAACGATCGCTCGCTGATTGAGCGCGCCGAAATTATCCGCGAGAAAGGCACTAACCGCAGCCAGTTTTTCCGCGGCCAGGTGGACAAATATACCTGGCGCGACCTGGGTTCCAGCTATTTGATGTCCGATTTGCAGGCGGCCTATCTCTGGGCGCAGCTGGAAGCCGCCGATCGGATAAACCAGCAGCGTCTGCGCCTCTGGCAGCATTACTATCAGGCTCTGAAGCCGCTGGCTGAACGCGGACGGCTGGTATTACCGAACCAGCCGAAAGGGTGCCAGCATAATGCGCATATGTTCGCTATCCGCCTGCGCGATGAACAGGAACGTAGCGCGCTGATTAACTGGCTGAAAGAGGCGGAAATTCTGGCTGTTTTCCACTATATCCCGCTGCATACCTCACCGGCAGGGCAGCGATTTGGCCGCTTTCATGGCAAAGACGAAGTGACGACGCGTGAAAGCGAACGTTTATTGCGCTTACCGCTGTTTTACAACTTGTCGGATAATAATCAGCAGACGGTAATCAACTCGCTGTTGAGTTTCTTCTACTGATGTCTCTGGCGCGTGCATCGCTGTGGACGGCCTGTTCCACCCTGGTAAAAATCCTCGCCGGTCTGGTGGTGGTGAAACTACTGGCGGTGGAGTATGGCCCGCAGGGCGTTGGCCTGGCGGGGAATTTTCGCCAGCTGATTACCGTGCTCGGCGTACTGGCCGGCGCCGGTATTTTTAACGGCGTCACCGCGCTGATAGCCGAGCGCCAGCGGCAGCCAGAAGCATTACGTGCCGTCGCGGGCAGCGCATCGGCAATGGTACTTGGGTTTTCATTGCTGCTGGCGGCGTTGTTTTTGCTGTTTGCCCCGCCGATCAGCCAGGCGCTGTTTGGTCGACAGGATTATGCCGGCGTTATTCGCATTGTGGCTCTGCTACAGGTAGGCATCGCCTGGGCAAACCTGATGCTGGCAATTATTAAAGGCTATCGTGATGCCAGCGCGAATGCGCTGGCATTGAGCATTGGCAGTATAGCCGGCGTGCTCGCCTGGCTATGCTGCCACTGGCTGGGCGGCTACCGGGGCGCGCTGGTCGGCCTGGCGATGGTGCCCGCGCTGGTGGTGCTGCCAGCCAGTTGGTTGGTATTACGCCGGGAACATTTCCCCTGGCATTATCTACGCCCGCGCTGGCAGCCTGAGGTGGTCATGACCCTGGGTAAATACACGCTGATGGCGGTTATCACCGCGGCAACGCTGCCGGTTGCATGGATTATGATGCGCAATCAGCTGGCCGCCCAGGCGGGATGGAGCCAGGTGGGTATCTGGCTGGGGGTGACCAGCATTTCCGATGCCTGGCTGCAGTTTATTACCGCCTCATTCAGCGTCTGGCTGCTACCGACCCTGGCGCGCCTGCAGGATAAGGCGGCAATCAGCCGGGAAATCGGCCGTACACTTTTATTCGTCCTGCCGCTAGTCACCGCCGTGGCTTGCCTGGTCTGGCTACTGCGGGATGTCGCTATCTGGCTGCTGTTTTCTCCTCAGTTTTTGCCAATGCGCGATTTATTTATCTGGCAGCTGCCGGGCGATGTGCTGAAGGTCGGTGCCTATGTGTTTGGTTATCTGGTCATCGCGAAAGCCGCGTTGCGCATTTATATTTTGACGGAGATCAGCCAGTTTGCCTTGCTGCTGGGCTTTTCCCACTGGCTTATCCCGCTGAACGGTACGCGCGGTGCAGCTCAGGCTTATATGGCTACCTATGTGGTGTATTTTGCGCTATGCGTCAGCGCTTTTTTGATTTATCGCCTGCGTAAATGACGATGCTGATACATATACTCGGGGCTGATATTCCCCATCATAATCAAACCATGCTGCGCTTTTTTAACGATACACTGGCGCAGACAACCACGCGACGGCGCCAATTCTGGGTAGTAAACTGCCCGCCAGATCTACAGCATAAGCTGCCAGCGCTGGATATTCGCGCCTTTGCAACGAAAGCGCTGCTGGCAAAAGCGGTAACCGCGTATGCGCCCCGCAATCGTCAGGATCGCTTTCTGTTCCACGGTCAGTTCAATTTGCGAATCTGGTTGGCGATGTTGCGCGGGGCGCTGCAACCCCATCAGGTGCTCTGGCACGTCTGGGGCGCGGATCTGTATCAGGATCGGCGCGGGCTTAAGTTTAGCCTGTTCTATGCGCTGCGCAGGCTGGCTCAGCGCCGGGTTGGCCAGGTGTTTGCTACTCTTGGCGACTTAAGGGTTTTTCATGCACGCTGTCCGCAGATACCCGGCAGACGGCTCTATTTCCCTACCCGAATGCCAGCGGTACCTGCGACGCTACCGTCGCCGCAAACTCTGCCTTTGAGGCTGCTGCTGGGCAACTCCGGCGATGCCAGCAACCGGCATATAGCCGGATTAAAGGCGATTCACAATAGCTTTGGTGATGCGGTCCGGATCACGGTGCCGATGGGCTATCCGCCGGAAAACGAACGCTATATTGCGCAGGTAGAAGCCGTAGGGCGTAGCCTGTTCCCTGCGCATACACCGATTATCCTGCGGGAAACATTAGATTTTGAGCGCTACCTTGCGCTGATAACGCAGAGTGATTTAGGCTACTTTATTTTCGAGCGTCAGCAGGGAATTGGCACCCTTTGCCTGTTGATTCAGGCAAATGTTCCGCTGGTTATTAGCCGCCATAATCCCTTTTGCCAGGATCTGGCGGCTGCGAATATACCGCTGCTATTTGCTGAAGACGCCCTGAACCAGCAGCAGATTGCTGATGCGCGACAGCGGTTGATATCAATGGACAAAACGTTAATTAGTTTTTTCGAACCGGGCTACATTGCCGGCTGGAAAGAACTACTGCAACAATTTGAGGATTAAGACGCATGACGCTTCCACAGTTTAGTGGCCTGTTGGTGGTGTATTTGCTATCACTGGGGTTTGTACTAACGCTCACCTGGCGTGATTTCCGGCGGGTTCGCTTTAGTTTTCACATTTTCTTTTCCCTGCTGTTTCTGCTGACATTTTATCTCGGCTTTCCTCTTTCCAGCATGCTGGTATTTGGTTTTAATGCCGAAATTGTCCCGCCGGTTTATCTGCTGGAGGCGCTGCTTTCTGCTACCGGCTTTTATGCTATTTATTATGTTTGCTACAAAACGCGCCTGCGTCCGCTGCGGGACGGGCCGCGGCGATCGGCCTTTTCCATCAATCGGGTGGAGTATCAGCTGACGGTTGGTTTACTGATGCTGATCGCGCTGGGGTCGGTGGCGATATTTTTTGTTCACAACGGTTTTTTGCTGTTCCGACTGCAATCCTATAGCCAGATATTTTCAGCCGAAGTCTCCAACGTGGCGCTGAAGCGCTTTTTCTACTTTTTTATCCCGGCGATGCTGCTGGTGTATTTTAGCCGTGAAACGCGCCGTCAGTGGATGCTGTTTTTATTGGTTACGGTTACTTTCGGCCTGCTGACCTATGCGATCGTTGGCGGTACCCGCGCCAATACCATTATTGCTTTCGCAATTTTTCTGTTTATTGGTATTAACCGGGGGTGGATTACGCTGTGGATGCTGGTGGCCGCTGGCGTGGGGGGAATTGTGGCGATGTTCTTTTTGGCGCTGGGTCGCTATAACCTGAATGTCAGCGGCAGCGAGGCCTTTTATACCTTCCTTTATCTGACGCGTGATACCTTCTCTCCCTGGGAGAACCTTGCGCTGCTGTTTAGCCATTATCACGACATCGTCTTTCAGGGACTGGCGCCGATGGCGCGTGATTTCTATGTGTTTATTCCCCACTGGCTCTGGCCCGGACGCCCGTCGGCAATATTAAATACGGCCAATTATTTTACCTGGGAAGTGCTGGATAATCATTCAGGGCTGGCGATTTCACCCACGCTGATTGGTTCGCTTCTGGTGATGGGGGGCGTTTGGTTTTTGCCTTTTGGTGCGCTGGTTGTCGGCTGGATAATTAAATGGTTTGACTGGCTTTATCAGTCCGGTCGTAATGAAACGCAGCGCTATAAAGCCGCCGTACTGCAAAGTTTTTGCTTCGGGGCGGTATTTAATATGATTGTACTGGCGCGAGAAGGCCTGGATGCCTTTGCTTCGCGCGTGGTGTTCTTCATTTTAATTTTTGCCGCCAGCGTCGTGGCGGCTAAATTATTTTACTGGCTGCTGGATAACGCGGGCCTTATTCGTTCCGCCAGTGCCATGAGAGTTTTCCATCAGGATAACAATGCATAAATATGGTGTTGATTGAAATTATATGAATAACCAGGGAGAGGAACCACCGGTTTATACCTTACGCGATATAAGCCTGGCAGGCTTTACCAGTCGCGAAGCGTTTATTGCCCATCTTACGGCCGGCGGCGGTTGGCTGCCGGGGATGATTGTGGCAATCAATGCTGAAAAAATGCTGGCTGCCGAACGGGATCCGCAGGTCAAAGCGTTGATTAACGGCGCGCGCTACCGCTATGCCGACGGTATCAGTATTGTGCGTGCAATTCATCGTAAGTATCCCCAGGCCCAGGTCGCGCGCGTTGCCGGGGCGGATTTGTGGGAAGGAATAATGCAGCAGGCTGGTCAGACTGGCGGCAAGGTCTTTCTGGTCGGTGGAACGTCGGAAGTATTGCAGCTAACGGCCGAGAAACTGCGTCAGCGCTGGCAGGTAAATATTGTTGGTATGCAGGACGGCTACTTTACCCCTGACCAGCAGGACGCAATTGTTGAGCGCATTGCTGCCAGCGGCGCAGAAATTGTGACCGTCGCCATGGGATCGCCAAAGCAGGAGATCTTCATGCGTGACTGCCAGGCCGTTTATTCCGGGGCGCTTTATATGGGCGTTGGCGGTACCTATGATGTGTTTACCGGCCGTGTAAAACGCGCGCCAAAAGCCTGGCAGAAATTAGGACTTGAGTGGCTGTATCGTTTTATTCGCCAGCCAACGCGTATTGGACGGCTGATTAAGATGCTGACCTTTATCCGCTGGTATTTGCGAGGCGATCTGTAACGGCCGTGGGATGCTATCTGGTTGCTAAATGGCCAGTTTCTGCCGCAAAGCAGCGTAAATAAGCGAGCAGGCAGCGGTGAGTGCACAAAGCGTAATCAAACGCGTTTTTTTGTGCAAAAACCACTGGACAGCATGGGAGCAAATCCGTACTATGCCCATCCGCAACGGCGCTACGCGCCCGTAGCTCAGCTGGATAGAGCGCTGCCCTCCGGAGGCAGAGGTCTCAGGTTCGAATCCTGTCGGGCGCGCCATTAAGTTGTGCGCAAGAGCTGCGGTGGTAACATTTACCGCGTTTACAAACAAATCATTGTTTCTCTTGTAGAAGCTGTCCGGTAGCAGTAAGTGATTTGTAGAAAGACAGTGGTGGCTATAGCTCAGTTGGTAGAGCCCTGGATTGTGATTCCAGTTGTCGTGGGTTCGAGTCCCATTAGCCACCCCAATTTTGATGGAATGCGAAGGTGGCGGAATTGGTAGACGCGCTAGCTTCAGGTGTTAGTGTCCTTACGGACGTGGGGGTTCAAGTCCCCCCCCTCGCACCAATCAAAATAGCAATACGGCAGTATTTCGGCGAGTAGCGCAGCTTGGTAGCGCAACTGGTTTGGGACCAGTGGGTCGGAGGTTCGAATCCTCTCTCGCCGACCACTTTCAGAAACCTGCTTTTTTAAGCAGGTTTTTTTCTTTTGTAGCAAACAGAGGATGAGAACCTCCGCAGGAGGTTTGAGCCGAGCGCAGCGAGACAACGTTGCTTCAGCAACGGCCCGCAGGGCGCTTCCCGCAGGGATGCGTAATCCTCTCTCGCCGACCACTTTCAGAAACCTGCTTTTTTAAGCAGGTTTTTTTCTTTTGTAGTCGTTTATATGCGTTTGTTGAATAGAATGAGTGTCTCCGAACCCTGGTAGCGCTGTCGTCAGGCGGTGACATTTATCTTGTTGATTAAAATAAAGTTTGATTGCACTGCCATCCGCTGTCTCCGCCTTGCGACAGCCGGAGAGCGAGGCGTCAGCTGCAAAAGCAAACAGAAGTTAGCGCTATTTTGGTAATATTTGTTTAAAAACAAACGGATAGAAATATTTTTTGGCTGATTTTTTATTTGGCACAGTAAATGCTTTATAGAAAAAGTAGATGCTCATTCCACCCCTTATGCTCGCTACGGCCTCATAAACCCAGGAATGACGCAGAGCCATTTACGGTACACGCTGTCCACCCGTCCGCCATGACTGGCAGATGATCGGACATTACGTTGAGTCTTGTACCACCGGTTATCTTAATGACCTGATCTTATGCCTGTCTTGCGACAGGCTTTTTTTTGCAGCGTGAAAGGAAAAGCAAAGGCGGCGCAAGCGCCGCCTGAAGGGGTCAGGGGTTGTTTTTTAAGGTAAGTAGCAGGCCGTCACGACGCATTTGTGCGGCCTCTTCCGGCTTATGAAGCCTGTCGAGCATGTCAGCAAGCCAGGCATAGTCATAAGCATCCGGACGCTGTTTCAGCGCTTCACGAAACGCCTCGCTTGCCTGCTGCCAGTCACCGTGCTGCATCAGCAGTTGACCGAGCGTACTCCAGAGCAGCGGCGTAGCGCCGTGCTGCTTAATTTGTTGGCGTAGTGCTTTTTCAAGCTGTTCAGGGTTGCCATCTTTCAACTTGGGCATCAGGAGGATCAGCCGCTCATCGTATTGCCGTTTCAGACCATCCAGCACGATTTCCTGGGCGGCATGGTGATCGTTACAGGCGATAAGGTGTTCGGCCACCGCGACCTGTAGCGTCATATCCTGGCGGGTTTTACGTCGCTGATTGTGCCACCATTGTTTGAGGCCTTCGCTACCGTTATCCGCCATGGCCTGATTCATCAGCCCCAGCCATGCCTGCTTTTGCAGCACCTCAAGCTGGCTGTCATCGACCTGCTGGTTTTTTTCCAGCGCCGGCAAGATATCCAGCAGAGATGACCATGCACCGGTGCGCAGGTAAGCTTGCTCAGCAAGACGCAATACCTCCGGGTGACGCGGCGCGACCTCAAGCAGTTTATCGATGCCGTGGCGCGCTGCGTGATCTTCATTACGAGCCAGCTGAATACGCACCCGGGTTATTTCTACCGGCAGCCGGTCATTTTCAGCCAGCTCTGCCGCGCGCTCCAGATGCTGATTGGCGCGAATTTCATCACCGCGCTGCTGTGCAGCCTCCGCCGCCAGCAGATAGTTAACGACCGGCTGCTCAGCGTGATCGGCATGGCTGGACATCAGTTTCTCAACCTGCTTGTAGTCACCTTCGGCGAGTTTCATCAGCGCGATCTGCGTTTGTTTTCTGGCCCGGCTGCGCTTACGACCTTTAAACCAGCCGCGAGTGCGGGTTCCGGTTTTAAACAGGCGGCGTAACAGCCATTCCAGCAGCAGAATAACGATAAGCGCAATGAGCAATATAATGACCAGTCCCGTCACGCTGGTCTCGATGTTCCAGCTGTCGGTCTGGATCAGCACGTAGCCCTGATGGCCTGCCAGCAGCGGGCCAAGCACAACGCCTGCCAGCAACAGCAGGAACAGCAATAATACTTTGAGCATCCTTATTCTCCCTGCTGCGGCTGGGGCGCCTGAGAATGCGCGGGCACGCCGGGTTGAGCGAGCAGATTACGCACCCGGGTCTCCATCAGCTTGTCCAGCAGCGGCTGGCTTTGCAGAGTATCGGGGACATCCACCGAAATATTTTCCTGGCTGAGCTCATCAAGCTGCGTCAGAAACGCCTTCACCGCCGGGTTTTTGACGTCATACCAGGCGCGTACCCAGCTCGACACGGTGTCGAGGGATTGCTTATATATTTCATCCTGATGACGCGGCACCGCCTGGGCTGCGATCAGCAGGCGAGAACGAATGTTTTCACGCAGGTAAATCTCCTGGTCCGGCGCCAGAAGCGGCTGCGCCGTATTGTCGCGGCGGCGGATGGTAATAAAATCATCCATAAAGTTATGCCAGCTTTTCACCAGATTCTGGCGCCACTGATGAATAGACGAGGAGAGCTCGCTGCTGTCTGCATCCATTGGCTCATCGTTGTCATTATTATCAGCCAGCGGCAGATTATCGATGTTATTGGAAAGCTGGTTCAGCTTCAGAATGATGCCATCGTAGTCAACCTGACTGACGGCGGATAGGTTGCTGATATCCTGAGTTATCGCCCGGCGCACGTCTATTACGCTGGGATCGTTCATATCAGCCAGCGTCTCATCGGCGCTCTTAAGCAGGGCCGCAGCGGTGGTGACATCCTGATCGCTCCACAGCTTGCGTCCGGCCAGTTTGACCAGATAATCGGCCTGAGAAATCATCCAGGTCCGGGCATCGCTGCCGGTAATGCTGGCCACTTTCTGCCGTAATTCATCAAGCTCTTTCGCGCTGGTGGTTTGCTGCTGGCGAACGTTTTGTAATGCGCCGTCAGCGCTGGTTAGCTGCTGAGTTAGCGTTTGTTTTTCGCTTTGCGTTTGCTGTTGCAGGCTGTCGAGTCTGTCACGCAGCGCCTGGTTTTCCGCAGCCTGCTGCTGTGCAAGCTGGTGCTGGTAAAAATAAAGTCCGCCGCTTAACGCCAGGGCGATAACGATCGCCAGCGCTCCGAGGGCCGTGCCTTTACCGCTTTTTTCTTTACCCGTTTTACCCGTTGCTGATGGGACCTCTTGCGCGGAGGTTGTTTCATCAACGATGGCGGAGTTTTCTTTTTGTTCCGTCATTGTGGCTTATCCCATTGTAAAGTTTATTGTAACGCCCGCAATAACGCGTCGTTATCGGCTCCATCGGCTACTGTAATATCGCTCCAGCCTGATTCCCTGGCCAGAGTAGCCAAACGCGCACTGGCGACAATCAACCGACAGTGCAGCAGCCATTCATCCCGATCCACATCGGGAAACAGCTGATAAAGCTGTTGCAGCATTTCTCCGCTGGTCACCACCAGGGTCGTTACCTGCCGGTCCCGCCAGCGCTTACCCTCAATCGCGCCGTTATAAATCTTTGCGCAGCGTTGATAACATTCAACAATTTTTACCGTGGCCCCACGTTCGGCAAGCGTGGTCGCCAACAGCTCGCGCCCGCCGTTGCCGCGTAGAATCAATGCCTGCTTGCCCGCAACACTCTTTAGCGCCGGCAGCTGGATCAAAATCTCACTGGTCGAACGTTCTTCAGGCCAGACTACAGGGCGGGCGCTGACGGTGTGAAGCGCCAGCGCCGTTTTGCGCCCTATAGCATAATAGTCTACCGAAGCCGGCCAGCGTACGTTTGTTTCGTCTAAAACCGGCTGGGCATAGCTGACCGCGTGCTGCGACAGGGCAAATACCAGATCGCCGGCGTGTAGATCGGCGACCAGGCGAGGCAGTCTGGCAAGGTCATGTCCGGGGGTAAATTCAATCAGTGGCAGCGCCCAGGCGGCTTTACCCATGGAACGCAGGCGGGTAACCAGTTCGTCACCCGCAGGCGAGGGTCGGGTCACCAGGATGGTCATTCGGGCTTACTCTGCTGATAAACTTCCGCCAGGATTGCACGCGCGCCGCGCGCCAGCAGCTCGTCGGCCAGTGAAATGCCCATCTGTTCTGCCTGTTCGCGCGGGCCGCGACGCTCGCCATAGACCATTTCCCGGCCGTCGGGCGAACCCACTAACGCCCGTAGCCAGAGCTCATTGCCCTGCAGCACGGCATAGCTGCCAATCGGCACCTGGCAGCCGCCCTCCAGTCGGATATTCATCGCGCGTTCAGCACGCACCCGCACTTCCGTGTCGTCATGATTCAGCGCACGGAGTAACCGACGGGTATTATCATCGTCCAGTCGGCACTCAATGCCGACGGCGCCCTGGCCCACGGCGGGCAGCGATATTTCCGCCGGTATAATCTGGCGGATGCGCGAATCCAGCTCGAGTCGTTTTAAACCGGCTACCGCCAGAATAATGGCGTCATATTCGCCGGCATCAAGCTTACTCAGGCGCGTGCCGACGTTACCCCGCAGCGAGCGAATAACCAGGTCCGGACGTCGGGCGCTTAGCTGGCACTGACGGCGCAGGCTGGAGGTGCCGACTATCGCGCCCTGCGGCAGGGCGTCAATATCGTCATAATGTGGCGAAACAAAGGCATCATGCGGATCTTCGCGCTCACAAATAGCCACTAATCCCAGCCCTTCAGGAAATGCCACCGGCACGTCTTTCATTGAGTGAACGGCAATATCGGCGCGATCCTCAAACAGCGCCAGCTCAAGCTCTTTAACAAACAGCCCCTTGCCGCCGACCTTCGACAGCGGTGAATCCAGCAGGACGTCGCCCCGCGTCACCATCGGCACCAGCTCGACCTGCAAGCCCGGATGACAGGCCATCAGCCCTTGCTGAACATAACGTGCCTGCCAGAGAGCAAGTGGACTTTGTCTTGTAGCAATTCTTAAAATTTTGTCTAACATGCTTGTAACCGTTTTGATCGTTCATTGATTATCCTATCATTGATATGGGAATCCTGTCAGTTTCCCACGGTCTGCTGGAATGGATTTACGGCTACGTTATCAGGGAACAGATATCCATCTGCGAACAGATCGTAAATTCATGCTAGACTGTTAGCTAGCTTAACTTTCTTTACGGTCAACCTGTCAGGTGTTAGATTGATCACGTTTCCAGCAATAATCTGTCCATTTTTTTTAAAATTAAGTGATGGATTTCGGAAGCACGGCTTTTTACAGCACTGGGACAAATCAGGCGAAACGTCTTGTACCTCTATATAGAGACATTGAAACAGAGACTGGATGCCATAAACCAGCTGCGCGTTGACCGCGCACTGGCTGCTATGGGACCTGCTTTCAGGCAGGTGTACAGTTTGCTGCCAATCTTATTACATCATCATCATCCGCAGCTGCCGGGCTACCTCGACGGTAACGTCCCCCATGGCATCAGCTTCTTTGCGCCTGATGAAACCCAGAAATCCTGGCTTAAACGTCTGGGCGGTGAAGTTCCGCCGGTTGACGGGCCGGGTGAAATGCCGATCACCGGCGTTTACTCAATGGGTAGCACTTCTTCTGTTGGTCAGAATATCACCTCCGATCTTGATATCTGGGTTTGCCATCAATCCTGGCTGGACAACGCCGAGCGCCTTTGCTTACAGAAGAAGTGCCATCTATTACAAAAATGGTGCCTGTCGCTGGGTGTCGAGGTCAGCTTTTTCCTGATCGACGAAAACCGTTTCCGCCACAATGAAAGCGGTAGCCTGGGCGGTGAGGACTGCGGTTCAACCCAACATATTTTGCTGCTTGACGAGTTCTACCGCACCGCGGTGCGCCTGGCCGGTAAGCGTATTCTGTGGAATATGGTGCCGGGCGAAGAAGAAGAGCACTACGACGACTATGTGATGTCACTCTATGCGCGTGGTGTACTGACGCCGAACGAGTGGCTTGACCTGGGCGGATTAGGCACGCTTTCCGCCGAAGAGTACTTTGGCGCCAGCCTCTGGCAGCTGTATAAAAGCATCGACTCCCCCTATAAAGCGGTATTGAAAACTCTGCTGCTGGAAGCGTACTCGTGGGAATATCCTAACAGCCGCTTGCTGGCAATGGACATCAAGCAGCGCCTGCATGACGGGGAAATCGTCTCTTTTGGCCTCGATCCCTACTGCATGATGCTGGAGCGCGTCACGCGCTACCTGATTAGCATTGACGATCACGCCCGCCTTGATTTAGTACGCCGATGTTTTTATTTGAAGGTATGTGAACGCCTGTCCGTCGAAGAGGAAAAATCGGGCTGGCGGCGTGAGATCCTCAGCCAGCTAGTCAAAGAGTGGGGCTGGGATGAAGCCCGCATTGCGATGCTCGATAGCCGGGCCGAATGGAAAATTGGCCGGGTACGCGAAGCCCATAACGAACTCCTTGATGCGATGATGCAAAGCTATCGTAACCTGATTCGCTTTGCTCGCCGTAATAATCTGAGCGTCAGCGCCAGTCCGCAGGATATCGGCGTTTTGACCCGCAAGCTGTATGCCGCGTTTGAAGCGCTGCCTGGTAAGGTGACGCTGCTTAACCCGCAGATTTCGCCCGACCTGTCTGAAACTAACCTGACCTTTATTCACGTGCCCGATGGCCGCGCTAATCGCGCAGGCTGGTATTTGTATAATCAGGCGCCGGATATGCAGTCGATAGTCAGCCATCAACCGCTGGAATATAACCGCTACCTTAATAAGCTGGTGGCATGGGCGTGGTTTAACGGCCTGCTGACTGAAAAAACCCGGCTGCATATTAAAGGCAACGGCGTATGCGATCTGGCTAAGCTTCAGGAGATGGTCGCCGACGTTTCGCGCCACTTCCCGCTGCGCCTGCCTGCGCCAACGCCGCGTGCGCTCTACAGCCCTTGTGAAATCCGCCATATGGCGATTATCGTTAATTTTGAGCACGACCCCACCGCGGCCTTCCGCAACCAGGTGGTGCATTTTGATTTCCGCAAGCTGGATGTCTTTAGCTTTGGCCAGCAGCAACAGTGCCTGATCGGCAGTATCGATCTGTTATATCGCAACTCATGGAACGAAGTGCGTACGCTGCATTTCAACGGCGAGCAGTCGATGATCGAGGCATTAAAAACCATTCTTGGTAAAATGCACCAGGACGCCTCGCCGCCGGATAACGTTGAGGTTTTCTGCTACAGCCAGCATCTGCGCGGATTGATTCGGACCCGCGTACAGCAGCTGGTTTCTGAATGCATTGAGCTGCGGCTTTCCAGTACGCGCCAGGAGCCAGGCCGTTTCAAAGCGGTTCGCGTGGCGGGCCAAACCTGGGGGCTGTTCTTTGAACGCATGAGCGTGTCGGTGCAGAAGCTGGAAAATGCCGTTGAGTTTTACGGCGCCATCTCCAATAACAAACTGCACGGCCTGTCGATTAAAGTAGAGGCAAACCATACGCCGCTGCCGACGGTGGTGAACGGCTATGCCAGTGAAGGGATTATTCAGTTCTTTTTCGAAGAAACCACCAACGATCGCGGTTTTAATATCTATATTCTTGATGAGACCAATCGCGTTGAGGTTTATCACCATTGCGAAGGCAGCAAAGAGGAGCTGGTGCGCGACGTTAGCCGCTTTTATTCGTCTTCACACGACCGGTTCACCTTCGGCTCCAGCTTTATCAATTTTAACCTGCCGCAGTTCTATCAGATAACCCAGGTCGACGGGCGGGCGCAGGTTATTCCCTTCAGAAGCCAGACGCTGACGCAGCTATGTGCCGTCGATCTGGCAAATAGCAACCTGGAGCAGGGCTCGCAGGCTGCGCGCTATCAGATACATTAAAAGGAAGTGGCGGGCCACTTCCTTCATGCACTGGCGCTTAGCGTAATTTCAGGGTATCGCCGGCCTGCTCGCTGCACGCCTGCGACAGCATCTGCCAGAACTCTCCGCCGCTGCGGTTGCAAATCCAGCGATCGCCTTGTAGATCATAATGATAGCCACCCGCTTTGGTCGCTAGCCACACCTGATGCAGCGGTTCCTGCTTGTTAATGATAATTTTGCTGCCGTTGGCGAAGCTTAGCGTCATCACCCCGGCGTGAATTTGATAGTCGATGTCGGCATCACCCTGATAGCTATCTAACTGTTCCTCAACCGAAAGCATCAGGTCATCGGCGCGCTGGTGAAACTCGCTGTCATTCATTTTCTGTGTCCGCCCAATTTTTTCCTCAGTATATCGCGCAGTAGCGCTTTGCCCAAGCGTGCTGGCCTGCGCTGTGATGGATTACCGCAGCGGCAGATTGCCTTTAACTATTGCTTTTCAACGTTCACCTGCGATGATAGATAACCAGTATGGATTAACCACGAGCAAAACCTGCATGAAGACGATAATTTGCCGGGCGGCAATGGCGGCAGCGCTGCTTAGCCTGGTGGGCTGTGGATTGAAAGGCCCGCTCTATTTCCCGCCGGAAAAACAGCCAGCGCAGCCTCAGCCGCAAGCGGAACAAAAACCAGCGCAGCAGCATAATGCCACCACCACGACTCGCAGTGGGGCGGGGGTCCAGACCAGCCAGTAATACGGTCACGGACCGACGGAGCAGAACATGCAGTTTTCGAAAATGCACGGCCTTGGCAATGATTTTATGGTCGTTGATGCCGTTACTCAGAACGTTTATTTTTCGCCGGAGCTGATTCGTCGTCTGGCCGATCGCCATTGCGGGGTCGGTTTTGATCAATTACTGATCGTCGAACCCCCTTACGATCCTGAGCTGGACTTTCATTACCGCATATTTAATGCTGACGGCAGTGAAGTCGCCCAGTGCGGTAACGGCGCGCGCTGTTTTGCCCGTTTCGTTCGCCTGAAGGGGCTGACCAATAAAAGCGATATTCGCGTTAGTACCCAGACCGGTCGCATGGTGCTGAGCGTCACGGAAAACGAGCTGGTAAAGGTTAATATGGGGGAACCTAACTTTGAACCGCAGCAGATACCGTTTCGCGCCAACAAAGCGGAAAGCCTTTATTTGATGCGGGCTCTGGAGCAAACGGTGATGGCGGGTGCCGTTTCCATGGGTAATCCCCATTGCGTTATTCAGGTTGATAGCGTGAAAACGGCGCAAGTTGAAACCCTTGGGCCGGTTCTGGAGAGCCACGAGCGGTTTCCGGAACGGGTTAACGTCGGCTTTATGGAAGTGGTGAACCGCGAATTTATCCGGCTGCGGGTATACGAACGCGGCGCGGGTGAGACCCAGGCCTGCGGCAGTGGAGCCTGTGCGGCCGTAGCGGTGGGTATCCAGCAGACGCTGCTGGCGGAAAAAGTACGTGTCGATTTGCCTGGCGGTACGCTGCATATCGCCTGGAAAGGGCCCGGCCATCCGTTATATATGACCGGGCCAGCCACTCACGTTTATGACGGATTTATTCATCTATGAAAAACCCCGGAGAACAGACGGCCAGCGAACTTCAGCCTGACGACCAGGCTGTGAGCGACTATCTGCTACGCAACCCGGATTTCTTTATTCGCAATGCACGTCAGACTGAGCAGATGAGGGTGCCTCATCCGGTGCGGGGCACGGTATCGCTGGTTGAATGGCAGTTGAGCCGCCAGCGCAAGCATATTGCCGAGCTGGAGGAAGAGATCACTTTGCTGATGGAACAGGCCCATGCCAACCAGCAGCTGTTTGATCGTCTCCTGTCGCTGCAAGGGCGTCTGGCTTCCGCTCCCAGCCTGCAGGAAATGCTTAACCGGCTGCACCGCTGGGCGCGGGAACTGGGACTGGCGGGAGCGAATGTCCGCCTGTTCAGCGATCGCTGGCGGATAGGCGCACCGTCGGATTTCACTCAGCTGGCGCTGTCGCCCCAGGCCTTTGAGCCAGTGCGTATTCAGCGCTTTGGCAAGCAGCCGCACTATCTGGGCAGCCTTAATGGCCCGGAACTGCTGCAGCTGCTGCCGCAGGCCAAAGCTATCGGCTCGGTGGCGATGTCTCTGATGGGCGATCGCGGTGAACTGGGCGTGCTGATTTTTAGCAGCCGTGACGCGCAGCATTACCAGACCGGCATGGGAACGGTGCTGTTGCAGCACCTGAGCGCCATGATGCCAGATTTGCTGCAGCGCTGGGTTGAGCGTGCATGAACAGCGATTCGCCGCTGTTGCCCGCCGTTGAGGGATTTCTGCGCTACCTTAAGGTTGAGCGTCAGCTTAGCCCTCTGACGCAGAAAAACTACCGGCGCCAGCTGCTGACGGTCATCGCCATTGCTGCAGAGATGGGCGTTGCAAAATGGGTGGATCTTGATGCCGCTCGCGTGCGCGCGCTGGCCGCGCGCAGCCGGCGCGATGGCTTACAGGCCTCCAGCCTGGCATTGCGTCTTTCAGCGCTGCGCAGCTTCCTCGACTGGTTAGTGCGGCAGGGCGAACTAAAAGCGAATCCGGCGAAAAGCGTTTCGACACCGAAAACGGCGCGCCATCTACCGAAGAATATGGATGTTGATGAGGTTAATCAGCTACTGAATATCGATCTTAACGATCCGCTTTCAGTGCGTGACCGGACGATGCTGGAGGTGATGTACGGCGCGGGATTGCGTCTCTCCGAGCTGGTGGGTCTTGACACCCGCCACCTCGACCTCGACAGCGGTGAAGTCTGGGTTATGGGTAAAGGCAGCAAAGAGCGCCGCCTGCCCGTTGGCGCCACGGCCGTAAGCTGGCTGCAGCGCTGGCTGGAAATGCGCGAGCTGCTGGAGCCGGAAGATAACGCGCTGTTTATATCAAAAAACGGCGGACGCCTTTCCGCGCGCAGCGTACAGAAGCGCTTTGCGCAATGGGGCGTCAGGCAGCAAGTTAGCAGTCATATTCATCCCCACAAACTACGCCACTCATTTGCTACCCATATGCTGGAATCGAGCGGAGATTTGCGCGCCGTTCAGGAGCTGCTGGGGCATGCAAATCTTACCACCACCCAGATATACACTCACTTAGACTTTCAACACCTGGCATCGGTGTATGATGCTGCCCATCCGAGGGCAAAACGAGGGAAATCCTGATGCACTTCTATCGCCCACTGCGTCCCGTAGCCGCTATCACTTTCGACCTTGACGATACGCTGTACGACAATGGGCCGGTGATCCGCAAAACCACGGCGGAATCACACGCTGCGCTGCAGGCCTGGCATCCAAATATGCAGGATTTCAGCGTTGCGGCTTATCAGGAGATACGTGACCAGCTGCTGACGGAGGAGCCGGAGATCTACCACGACGTGACCGAATGGCGTCGGCGCGCGGTGGCGCGTGCAATGGAGACGATGGGCTTGACGCCGGCGCAGGCGCAGTCCGGGGCGGCGGAAGTGATGTCAGTATTTGCCCGCTGGCGCAGCGAAGTTCAGGTGCCGGCGGAAACCCATACCACGCTGGCGGCCCTGTCGCAGCGCTTTCCTCTGGTGGCGATCACCAACGGCAACGCCGAGCCTGCGCGCTTTGGCCTTGAATCATATTTCCAGTTTGTACTGCGTGCCGGCCCGGATGGGCGGGCTAAACCTTATGAAGATATGTACCGCATTGCGGCGCAGCGTCTCGGGCTGGAAGCGCAGCAGATCCTGCACGTTGGCGACGATCTGACCACTGACGTTGCGGGCGCGGTGCGCTTTGGCATGCAGGCCTGCTGGATCAATCTGCGCGACGGCAATCTGATGAAGATCGCCGATTCACGCCTGCTTCCCACGCTGGAAATCACCCAGTTGGCATCGCTGACTGCGTTGATATAATTCAGGCCACATCACGTAATTGACGTGACACGAGCGCGCTTGCGGGATAAAGTTTAGTGGATAAATATCCAGTAATGCAGCTGGCGCTGCACAACTCTGATGGTGCTTATGGACGTTTCTGACCTGCTCAACAGCCTTAACGATAAACAACGTGAAGCCGTCGCGGCGCCGCGCGGCAATATGCTGGTACTGGCCGGAGCAGGCAGTGGTAAGACCCGCGTGCTGGTGCATCGTATTGCCTGGCTGCTGGGCGTGGAGAATTGCTCACCTTATTCGGTTATGGCGGTGACGTTCACCAATAAAGCCGCGGCGGAGATGCGCCATCGTATCGAACAGCTGATCGGCACCAGCCAGGGCGGGATGTGGATCGGCACCTTCCACGGCCTTGCGCATCGTCTTCTGCGCGCCCACCATCTTGATGCCCGGCTGCCGCAGGATTTTCAGATCCTGGACAGTGAAGACCAGTTGCGCTTATTAAAGCGCCTGATTAAGGCGATGAATCTTGATGAGAAACAGTGGCCGGCACGTCAGGCGATGTGGTACATCAACGGTAAGAAAGACGAAGGCCTGCGTCCAAACCATATTGAATCCTACGGCAATCCGATCGAGCAAACCTGGCTGCGCATCTACCAGGCGTATCAGGAGGCGTGCGATCGCGCCGGGCTGGTGGATTTTGCCGAGCTGCTGCTGCGCGCCCACGAGCTATGGCTGACAAAGCCCCATATTCTTAACCATTACCGTGAACGCTTTACCAACGTGTTGGTGGATGAATTTCAGGATACCAACAGTATTCAGTACGCCTGGATTCGGCTGCTGGCTGGCGATAGCGGTAAAGTCACTATCGTTGGCGATGATGACCAGTCAATTTATGGCTGGCGCGGCGCACAGGTGGAAAATATTCAGCGCTTTCTCAGCGATTTCCCCGGCGCGCAAACTATTCGTCTTGAGCAAAACTATCGCTCAACCAGCAATATCCTTACCGCCGCTAACGCGCTGATTGCCAATAATAATGGTCGGCTTGGTAAGGAGCTGTGGACCGACGGCAGCGATGGCGAGCCAATATCCCTTTACTGTGCCTTTAACGAATTGGATGAAGCTCGCTTTGTAGTGAATCGCATCAAGGTGTGGATGGAAAACGGCGGCGCGCTCAGCGACTGCGCCATTCTTTATCGCAGCAACGCCCAGTCGCGCGTGCTGGAAGAGGCGCTGCTGCAGACCAGCATGCCTTACCGTATCTATGGCGGCATGCGCTTCTTCGAGCGTCAGGAAATTAAAGACGCGCTGGCGTATCTGCGCCTGATTTCTAACCGTAATGACGACGCGGCTTTCGAACGCGTGGTCAACACGCCGACGCGAGGTATCGGCGATCGCACGCTGGATGTTGTGCGTCAGACTTCGCGCGATCGCGGCGTGACGCTGTGGCAGGCTACTCGCGCTTTACTGCAAGAGAAAGCGCTGGCCGGTCGTGCCGCATCGGCGCTGCAGCGCTTTACCGAGCTGGTGGACGCGCTGGCCCATGACACCGCAGAGCTGCCGCTGTACGTACAAACCGATCGGGTGATTAAAGACTCCGGGCTGTGGTTGATGTATGAAGAGGAAAAGGGCGAAAAGGGCCAGGCGCGCATCGAAAACTTAGAAGAACTGGTCAACGCCACGCGCCAGTTCAGCTATCAGGATGAAGATCAGGATCTGATGCCGCTGCAGGCGTTTCTCTCTCATGCCGCACTTGAGGCGGGGGAAGGCCAGGCTGACAAATGGCAGGACTCCGTGCAATTGATGACCATGCATGCAGCCAAAGGGCTGGAGTTTCAGCAGGTATTTATCGTCGGTATGGAAGAGGGAATGTTCCCCAGCCAGATGTCGCTGGAAGAGGGCGGGCGTCTGGAAGAGGAGCGCCGCCTTGCCTACGTCGGCGTTACCCGCGCGATGCAGAAGCTCACGCTTACCTACGCGGAAACCCGTCGCCTGTATGGCAAAGAGGTTTATCATCGTCCCTCGCGGTTTATCGGCGAGCTGCCGGAAACCTGCGTTGAAGAGGTACGCCTGCGCGCCAGCGTCAGCCGTCCGGTCAGCCACCAGCGCATGGGAACGCCAGTAGCGAAAAATGACAGTGGCTTTGCGCTCGGTCAGCGGGTGCGCCACGCCAAGTTCGGCGAGGGCACCATTATCAACCTGGAAGGCAGCGGCGATCACAGCCGATTACAGGTGGCATTCCAGGGGCAGGGCATTAAATGGCTGGTCGCCGCCTACGCCCGGCTGGAAACGATGTGAGCAGCGTCAGGCGTTCGGTTGTTGGCTGAATTGCTCGCCGACGCCGGCGCTACGGTACCAGGCCATCACCTGGCCGCATTCCGCCTCGCCTTCGCGTGGGGCCCATTGCTGGCAATGCTCTTCGCTTAGCGCCAGGTAAGGCCCCTGTTTTACTTCAAAAATAACGCCGCCGTTATCCAGTGAAAGCACTGCGTGCCAGGCCCCGGCGGGAATTTCAATCAGCGTTGTCTCTTCGCCGAGTAGCGTGCGTTGCAAAACGCTGCCAGCGTCATTAAACAGTAGCACCACGAAGCGTCCTGTAAGCGGCGTAAGCACTTCCCAGGTTTGCAGATGACGATGCGGGCGGATGTAGGTTCCCGGCTCCATGGCGATAGCCAGTCGTTGTACCGGATCGCTCAGCTCGGCATGCAGGTTGAGATTGCTGCGCAAACGCGCGGCGCCGGCGGCCTGCTGGCTCAGCGTGGCTAAATCATTAGGGGTAATCTGTTTCATGTCTGGTTCCCTGGTATAATCATCGTCAGAAAGAGCGTTAACATAGCAGAATTTTGCCAGCGGCGGATCGCTGCGCACGGAGTAAACGCCAGCCCGCGTCCGGCCTGAATGGGATATGCTAAACTGTAAAAAGTTCGGGAATACGGCAGGTTAATGAATAATCAGCCTTTCTCCGCCGCCGCGGTTGACGATGATTTCATCCCGGCGTAACATGCGCGCACCATTATCCTGAGAGGACAATTGCCTTGGACACACCCAGTAGATGCTGGCTCAACCACCTGGCCAACAGGTGCAACTTCTAAGGCTATCCCTCTGCGCTGATAGCCTTAGTGGTTGTTGGCGACCACATATCCGTCGCTCTGAGTCAGTACCGCAAGCTGACCGAAACGTAAGTTTCCACCGTGTTCAAGCGTAATGTCCCGTCTGTGACCATGAGCTGGGAGTACTGCTATGCTGAGCGCTTTTAAACTGGATGACAACCGTCTGACGCGCCTGGAACTTGATGAACAGCCAGGCGATCTGCAACTTTCTCTCTGGGTCGATTTGATTGAACCTCAGGAAGACGAACGAAATCTGGTGCAAAGCCAGCTGGGTCAGAGCCTGGCAACCCGTATTGAACTGGAAGACATTGAGGCCTCCGCCCGCTTCTTTGAAGATGAAGACGGTCTGCACATCCACTCCTTTTTCTTTTATGAAGATGCCGAAGACCACGCGGGCAACAGCACCGTGGCGTTTACCCTGCGCGAAGGGCGACTGTACACCCTGCGCGAGCGCGAGCTGCCGGCCTTCCGCCTTTACCGCATGCGCGCGCGCGGCCAGACGCTGATTGACGGCAATGCTTTTGAGCTGCTGCTGGATCTGTTTGAAACCAAAATTGAACAGCTGGCAGATGAAATAGAGAGCATTTACACCTCGCTGGAGAAACTCAGTCGGGTGCTGATGGAAGGCCATCAGGGCGATGAGTTTGATGAAGCGCTGGCCCGCCTTGCCGGACTGGAAGATATTGGCTGGAAAGTACGCCTCTGCCTGATGGATACCCAGCGCGCGCTTAACTTTCTGATACGTAAGGCGCGATTGCCGACCAATCAGCTGGAACAAGCGCGTGAAGTGCTGCGCGATATCGAATCGCTGCTGCCGCACAATGAATCACTGTTCCAGAAGGTAAACTTCCTGATGCAGGCGGCGATGGGGTTCATCAGCATTGAACAGAACCGCATCATTAAAATCTTCTCGGTGGTCTCGGTGGTTTTCCTGCCGCCAACCTTAGTCGCATCCAGCTATGGGATGAACTTCGACTTTATGCCGGAGCTGCACTGGAGCTTTGGCTACCCCGGCGCCATCTCGCTGATGATCCTGGCCGGTCTGGCTCCCTATCTGTATTTTAAACGGCGCAACTGGCTGTAAGGCGTTACGCGCTGCTTATACCGCCGCCGGGACTTAACCTGCTTATCATTTAATAAAACCAGCGGCCGTCTGGCCGCTGGTTTATTGCTGATATATCGGTACTTAAATGCGGGTGTCAGGCGGTTTTCTGCGCCGCATTACGCCGCATTGCCAGCAGGGCATCAAAGATAAACAGTGCCAGAGCGCCCCAGATAAAGGCGAAGGTTACGGCTTTGTCCCGGCTTAGCGTCTCACCATAAAACATCACCGCCAGCAGAAACATTAGCGTCGGGCCGAGGTACTGAAAAAAGCCGACGGTGGATAGACGCAAGCGGGCGCAGGCGGCGGTAAACAGGAGCAGGGGGATAGTGGTCACAATGCCAGCCGCGATGAGCAGCAGATTCAGCGACAGCGTATTGTTAGCCAGGTGGCTGGTTGGGCTGTCGGCGATACAGAACAGATAAATCGCGGAGGGGATCAGCAGCCAGCTGGTTTCCAGCAGCATTCCCGTCTGGGCATCGACCGCCAGTTTTTTTCTGATTAAACCGTAGCAGGAGAAGCTTAGCGCGAGGCCGAGGGAGATCCAGGGGACGGAACCAAACCTCCACAGCTGAATAAACACACCGCAGGCCGCCAGCGCCACGGCAAGCCATTGTAAACGCCGGAAGCGCTCTCCCAAAAACAGCATCCCCATTAGCACGTTGACCAGTGGGTTGATAAAGTAGCCGAGGCTGGATTCAAGCATATGGTGGTTGTTCACTGCCCAGATAAATAGCAGCCAGTTGCCGCCGATGGTGACGGCGGTTACTGCCAGCAGCAGCACTTTACGCGGATGACGCAGGGTGGCGCGGACGTTAGGCCAGCTGCGGCTGATGCTCAGCAGGATCAGCATAAAGAAAAACGACCAGATAACCCGGTGCGTCATAATTTCATCGGGAGCGACCTGCTGAATGGTTTTAAAATAAGCTGGAGCGATACCCCAGATAAAATAGGCGCCGAGAGCAAACAGAATGCCCTGACGCGTTTGTTGAGTGTCCATGAGAAAAGCTCTTTTAAATCAGTCCTGAAGTCTAACCATAGTTGGCGTTTTCAAACAATAGTTAAACGGATAATACGCATCAATTGCCCGGCCTGGTGGTGCTGGCAGGTTAGCCAACCATGTAAGTCGCGGTTGCGCTGGCGATGTGCACGCCGGCGTCGTTGTGAAGCTCCACCCGTGCGACCGATATTTTATTTCCGGCGCGCAGCAGGCTGCTGCTGGCGGTGAAATGCTCGCCGCGTCCGGGACGCAGATAGTCGACGCGCAGGTCGATGGTGCCCATGCGCGCCAGGCGCTGTTTTAACTCATTTTCTTCGATATGTTCGTGGCGGGTCAGTGCCGCAGTGACGCAAACCAGCCCGGCAGCAACGTCAAGTACCGCAGCAATGGCGCCGCCGTGTAAAATTTTTTGCGCAACGTTGCCGACCAGCATCTGCTGATTAGTGATTTGCAGTTCGGCGAAATGAGATTCGAGGCGCAGTAACTTCATGCCAAGCGCCTGATTAAAGGGCATGTGATAAACAAATATATCGCCAATCAGCTGGCGGGCTTGCTGAGAACTGAGCAGATTGCCTGACATTGCAGCCTTTCCTTGCAGGATTAAATGTAATCAGTATGTTAATGACTAAAGCATTTTAAGCTTGTGATGGCGTGCTTTCCACTTTCAGAAATCAGCGCTGATGAAACGTGCAGTTTCTGTGTAGAATAGCCTGCCTTTTTACGGCCCTTATTTATTATTTTTGCGCTCATCATATTACTCTGGAGAGATCTATGCGGATGTTCAAAGGATTGCTGATGGCAGCCCTCCTGCTGCCCGTAATAGCCAATGCCGAAGAAGCAACGCTCAAAGACGTGCATGATAAACCGGCAGTGAAGGGGAGTATCATCGCTAACTTGCTGGAAAAGCACGATAATCCATTTTTGCTTTACCCTTACGAAAGCAACTACGTGCTTTATACCTACTCCAGTAATATGAATAAAGAAGCGATAAGCTCTTATAACTGGTCGGATAAAGCGAAAAACGATGAAGTTAAGTTCCAGCTAAGTCTGGCGTTTCCGCTGTGGCGCGGCATTCTTGGCGATAATTCGGTGCTGGCAGCGTCATATACTCAGCGCTCATGGTGGCAATTCTCTAACCGCAGCGCCTCTTCACCGTTCAGAGAAACCGACTATGAGCCGCAAATTTTTCTCGGCTGGGCCACCGATTATAGCTTTGCCGGGTGGACGCTACGCGATGTTGAAGTCGGGCTTAACCATCAGTCCAACGGGCGTTCAGAGCCTACTTCACGCAGCTGGAACCGGGTTTATGCGCGTTTGATGGCGCAAAACGGTAACTGGCTGGCGGAAGTGAAGCCCTGGTACCGTATTCCGGAAAGTGAAAATAACGACGATAACCGGGATATCACCAAATACATGGGGTATTATCGCCTGAAGCTGGGTTATCAGTGGGGCGAAAGTATTTTCAGCGTTCAGGGTAACTACAACTGGAACAGCGGCTATGGTGGTGCGGAGCTGGGCTGGAGCTATCCTGTCAGCGAGCATGTTCGTTTCTATACCCAGCTGTTCAGCGGCTACGGTGAATCACTTATCGATTATAATCATCGCCAGACGCGCGTTGGCGTTGGCGTGATGCTAAACGATCTGTTTTAATTGTCAGGCGGGCGTTCCGACGCTCGCCTGTTAGGTTTTATACACGTCATATTGGGGAGCATGTGTCTACGGCTGCCGTTCTAAGTCAGGAAATGCTGGCACAACAGGTATTACGCGATACCTTCGGCTATCAGCATTTTCGTCCAGGTCAGGAAACGATCATTCAGGCGGCGCTGAGCGGCCGCGATTGCCTGGTCGTTATGCCAACTGGCGGAGGAAAATCTCTCTGCTATCAGATACCGGCGCTAGTGCGCGATGGGTTGACGCTGGTGGTATCGCCGCTTATCTCTCTGATGAAAGATCAGGTCGATCAGCTGCTGGCTAACGGCGTGGCAGCCGCCTGCCTTAACTCCACGCAGAGCCGCGAGCAGCAGCAGGACGTTATGTCTGGCTGCCGCAGCGGACAGATAAAGCTACTGTATATCGCCCCTGAACGACTGATGATGGATAACTTTGTTGACCATCTCTCTCACTGGAACCCCGGCATGCTGGCGGTTGATGAGGCCCATTGCATTTCACAATGGGGACATGACTTCCGCCCTGAATACGGCGCACTTGGCCAGCTGCGCCAGCACTTCCCGGCGCTGCCGGTGATGGCGCTGACCGCTACCGCCGATGAAACCACGCGCCAGGATATCGCTCGCCTGCTGAAGCTGCAGGATCCGCTGATTCAGATCAGCAGCTTCGACCGACCGAACATTCGCTATACGCTGGTGGAGAAGTTTAAACCTACCGATCAGCTGATGCGTTATGTACAGGAACAGCGCGGCAAGTGCGGCATCATCTATTGCAACAGTCGGGCGAAGGTGGAGGACACCGCCGCACGCCTGCAAAGCCGCGGGCTAAGCGTCGGCGCTTATCATGCCGGGCTGGATAACGATCACCGTGCCAGGGTGCAGGAAGCATTCCAGCGCGATAATTTGCAAATCGTTGTAGCCACGGTGGCATTTGGCATGGGAATTAATAAGCCAAACGTACGTTTCGTGGTGCACTTCGATATTCCGCGCAATATTGAGTCTTATTATCAGGAAACCGGCCGTGCCGGACGCGATGGTCTGCCTGCCGAAGCGCTGCTGTTTTACGATCCTGCCGATATGGCCTGGCTGCGTCGCTGCCTCGAAGAGAAAGCGCCCGGTCCGCTGCTGGACATTGAGCGTCACAAGCTGAATGCCATGGGGGCTTTCGCCGAAGCGCAAACCTGCCGACGACTGGTCTTGTTAAACTATTTCGGTGAAAATCGACAAAAATCCTGTGAAAACTGCGATATCTGCCTCGATCCGCCTCGGCGCTACGATGGCTTAGTTGAAGCGCAAAAAGCCCTGTCGACTATCTATCGCGTCGGGCAGCGTTTTGGTCTTGGCTATGTGGTCGAGGTCTTGCGTGGGGCCAATAATCAGCGGATTCGCGACCTTCAGCATGACAAACTGCCGGTTTATGGTATCGGGCGCGAATGTAGCCAGGAGCACTGGACCAGCGTGATCCGCCAGCTGATTCATCTGGGGCTGGTAATGCAAAACATTACTCAGCATTCAGCGTTACAGCTGACCGAGGCCGCCCGTCCGGTGCTGCGAGGCGAATCCCCGCTGCTGCTGGCGGTGCCGCGAATTAGCAGTGTTCGCCCACGCAGTAGCCAGGCGCGCAGCTATGGCGGCAGCTACGATCGCAAGCTGTTTGCCAAGCTACGCAAACTGCGTAAGGCCATCGCTGATGAAGAGAATATTCCGCCTTACGTGGTCTTTAATGATGCGACGCTGATTGAAATGTCTGAACAGATGCCGCTCACCGCCTCCGAGATGCTCAGCGTCAATGGCGTCGGGCAGCGCAAGCTGGAGCGCTTTGGCAAGCCATTTATGATTATGATCCGCGAGCACGTGGATGGTGATGAATAAAAGCGCCGTCGCCGCTTGCCATTTTTTGCTGGCAGGCACAAAGTGAATGACTTGTTAGCAGAACAACCGGAAATAACGCCATGCTTACCCTGTTTTTAACCGTTGCTACCGTCCATTTATTTGCGCTGATGAGCCCCGGCCCGGACTTTTTCTTTGTGTCGCAGACTGCCGCCAGTCGTTCGCGCAAAGAAGCCATGCTGGGGGTGCTGGGCATTACGCTTGGCGTGTTGGTATGGGCGGCAGTGGCACTATTGGGGCTAAACCTCGTGCTGCAACGTATGGCATGGCTGCATCAGATAATCATGGTCGCCGGCGGTCTTTATTTACTGTGGATGGGTTGGCAACTGCTGTGCGCGGCGCGCCAGCAGCATAAACAGGGCGTTCAGCAAAGTACCGCGCCGGTAGTTAAGCCCCAGGGCCGCAGCTTTCTCAAAGGGTTGCTGACTAACCTCTCTAATCCCAAAGCGGTAATCTATTTTGGTAGCGTGTTTTCTCTGTTCGTCGGCAACGATGTCGGCGCCAGCGCGCGCTGGGGGTTGTTTGCGCTGATTGGCTGTGAAACCTTTGCCTGGTTTACCCTGGTGGCGCTAATTTTTGCTCTGCCAAAAATGCGCCAGGGCTATCAGCGCATCGCTAAATGGATTGACGGATTTGCCGGTGCCCTGTTCGCCGGCTTTGGTATTCATCTTATCCTGTCCCGTTGATTGCGGCACCCGCCCCGTCTCAGCGGGCGGATTTCTGGCGTTGGCTCAGACGATGCGCCTGGCCGATGCCAGCAGCAGGCCGACGGCCATAAATAAACTGCCGAAAATTCGATTCAGTAACCGCATCTGATGTGGCCCCTTAATCCAGCGCGCAATGCGGCTCGCAAGGATCGCATAACCAATCATGACGACGATATCAATGCCAATGGTCGTGATGCCTAATACCAGGTACTGCAGCGACTGCGGCCTGTCAGGCTGGATAAATTGTGGAAAAAGCGCGGCCAGAAACACAATGCTTTTCGGATTGGTGACGTTCACCAGAAAGGCGCGTTTAAACAGTTTGCGGCGCGGCAGCGAGCGGGATACCGCCGTCAGGTCGATTGCCCCTGCCGTTCGCCACTGCTTTATTCCCAGCCAGAAAAGGTAGGCGGCACCTGCCCATTTCAGCACTTCGAAGGCCAGCAGCGATTGTGAAAAAATTGCCCCGAGGCCGATACCCACCAGTGCGATCAGCAGCATCAGTCCGGTTTGCAGGCCGGCGATAGCGATCCATGCCCCACGGTAGCCGTGGCTGATACCGGTACTCATGGTTGTAATGGCGCCGGAACCCGGTGAAAGGCTGAGGATGGTTGTTGTTAAAAGGTAAGCCAGCCACCACTGGAGGGTCATGGTAAAGTTCCCGGTATGTGCCAAATTGTGACACAATACGCCATTGTTGAACGGCATGCTACGGACTCTGGTGAGTTGTTCAATCGGGGGAACAGTTGAGGATGTGCCTTCCAATGACCAATCATAAGCAAGCCTGGCAGGCGCGTGAAAAAGCGTTTGCGGCCTTTGTGACCGGACCGCTGCTGGATTTCTGGCAGCGTCGTGAAGAGAAGTATTTCAGTGGCGTTGGCGGAGTGCCAATTCACTACGTTCGCTTCATCTGTGAGCAACATAAGCGGGTTATTCTGCTTTGTCCTGGCCGCAATGAAACTTACGTCAAATATCCGGAGCTGGCTTACGATCTGTTTCACTGCGGATATGACGTGGTCATCATCGATCATCGCGGACAGGGGCGCTCAGGCCGGATGCTGGACGATACGCAGCGCGGCCACGTCGAGTCTTTTTCCGATTATGTCGATGATCTGGAATCGCTCTGGCAACTGGAGATTGCCAGCCCGCGCTACCAGCGGCGTTTTACCCTGGCGCACTCGATGGGCGGCGCCATTACCACTTTGCTGATGGTGCGGCGTCCGGATGCGTTTGACGCTGCGGCGCTGAGCGCGCCGATGTTCGGCATTTTTTTACCGCTGCCGCGCTGGTTAGCTATCCGTATCCTGGCCTGGGCGGAAAAACATCCGCTGCTTAGCCAGACCTATGCGCTGGGAACCGGACGTTGGCGGCCGCGGCCGTTTGGCCTGAATGATTTGACTCACAGCCGCGAGCGCTATCGCCGTAGTTTGCGCTTCTATTCCGACGACCCTGAGCTACGCATCGGTGGTCCGACCCATCACTGGGTTCGTGAGGGAATCCAGGCGGGAGAAGAGGTGCTGCGCAATGTCTCAGCGCTGAAAACCCCGCTGCTGCTGCTGCAAGCCGAGGATGACAAAGTCGTTGATAACCAGGCGCAGGATCGGTTTTGTCAGTTACTGAGCGAGATGGGTAATCCCTGTGCTGGCGGCTCGCCGCTGATTATTCGCGGTGCGCGCCATGAGATTTTGTTTGAAAGTGATGTGATGCGCGCTGAAGTGCTGAATGCCGTCACCACTTTTTTTGACCAGTTCGATTAATAATTTCCAGACCTTGTGACGGCGGTCTGAGAAGGAGAAACCAGAGGAATGATGTATCCGATAGTCGCATCTGATTTAGATGGTACTTTGCTGACCCCCGACCACCGTTTAGCCCCTTTTGCCCGTGAAACGCTGCAGCTGCTGGTGCAAAAAGGTGTTCACTTTATTTTCGCCACTGGCCGGCATTACGTTGACGTTGGGCAAATGCGCGACAGCCTTGGTATTAACGCTTATATGATTACCTCTAACGGTGCCAGGGTACATAATACTGATGGTGAGCTGATATTCAGCCATAACCTTGCAGAAGATATTGCCGATGAGCTGTTTGCCATGCAGTACCATCATCCGCAGGTGTTTACCAACGTATATCGCGATGAAATGTGGTTTTTAAACCGCGAACGCCCTGAAGAAGAAGACTTTTTCCGCGAGTCCAATTTTAATTACCAGGTCTATCAGCCAGGCGAGCTGCCCACCGACGGCATCAGCAAAGTCTTTTTCACCTGCAGCGATCCCAGTCAGCTGGAGCCCGTTGAGCAGGCGCTGTTGGCGCGCTGGGGCGACCGGATCAATATCAGTTTTTCTCTGCCAACCTGTCTGGAGGTTATGGCGGGCGGCGTTTCGAAAGGTCACGCGCTGGACGCGGTCGCCAAACGATTGGGTTATTCGCTGAAAGAGTGCATCACCTTTGGCGATGGAATGAATGATGTGGAAATGCTGTCGATGTCAGGCAAAGGCTGCATCATGCAAAACGGCGCGCCAAAGCTGAAAGCCCGACTGCCGGAGCTGGAAATTATTGGTAGCAATGCCGATGAAGCGGTGCCGCACTATCTGCGCAAGATGTTTGCCGTGTAATAACCAGCCCTGCCCGTTGCCGGCCAGGGCTGGTTTGAGGTTATGGCTGGCGCTGTAAAAATGAGACGGCTTTATCCGGGAAGTCGGTAAACAAGCCTTCTACTTTGGCCTGATTGTAAAGCGCATCGTAGACGTCGTTCACGTTGCCGGCCCAGTCAGGTAGCTGATCGGCCCGTACGGTATAGGGGTGAACCTGTAGCTTGCTGTCGTGGGCCGCCTGCGCCATCGACGTCAATTGCAGGTGGCCGGGTTTGCTATGGCTGGCATCAACCAGCATGTGGTAATCAGGGCCGATGCCATCGACATATTGTGCCAGCTTCGCCATCGCTCCTGGCTGGAACATCCAGTCATAGCTGTAGTTCACCCATTTACCGTTTTTCAGCTCCTGGGTTTCATCCCAATTGGTATAAGCGATCAGCTGTACCAGCTTTAGGTTGATTCCCAGTTCAGGCTCCAGCCGGGTTTTAATGCGCTTAAGCTCATTGTAATCAAAGCATTGCAGCCAGACGTTATCCTGCTTGCCGCGATAGCCGTACTTGCTTAGCGTTTTCAGCACCAGAGCGGAGATGTCTTTTCCCTCTTTGCGATGAAACCAGGGCGCTTTAATTTCCACATACAGGCCCATATTTTTGCCGGTTGAGTGGTTCAGTCCCTGCACAAATTCGATCTCGTCTTCGAAGGTGTGAACATGAAAGTCGGATTTCTCCATGGGAAAGCGCCCGGCAAAAGTTTGCACTTTTTTGCCATTTTTAACCTTGAAGCCTTCGGTGAATTTCAGGCTCTTAATCTCGGCCAGCGTGAAATCAATGGCATAAAAGCGGCCATCTTTACGCGCTCGGCCGGGAAAACGCTCGGCGACGTTGGTCACGCGGTCGAGATAGTGATCGTGCAGGACCACCAGCCGATCGTCTTTGGTCATCACCAGGTCTTGTTCAAGGTAGTCGGCACCCTGAGCGTAGGCCATCGCCTTGGCCGCCAGGGTATGTTCGGGCAGATAGCCGCTGGCGCCGCGATGAGCAATGACAATTTTACCGTTGGTTTCTGCGCCGGCAGCAAAGGTCGCTGCCAGCAGAGTAAGGGTAATCAGAGGTTTAATCATGCAGTTCTCCCGGGCTTACTCAAGCCTGATTCAGTTCGCGCTTGTGTTTGCTTTCGTTGAGCATGGTGATAAACAGAAGTACCACTGCCAGCACGCCACCAGCAATCATGACCATAAAGCCGCCATCCCAGCCGAAATAATCGACGGTATAGCCGACGATAGCGCTGGCTGCAACTGAACCACCGAGATAGCCGAACAGACCGGTAAAGCCTGCGGCCGTCCCCGCCGCTTTCTTCGGCGCCAGCTCAAGGGCATGTAAGCCAATCAGCATCACCGGGCCGTAAATCAAAAAGCCAATAATGATCATGCAGGCCATATCCACGCCGGGATTACCCGCCGGATTAAGCCAGTAGATTACGGTGGCGATAGTAACCAGCGCCATAAACAGCACGCCCGTTGCGCCACGGTTACCTTTGAATACCTTATCTGACATCCATCCGCACAGCAGGGTGCCGGGGATCCCCGCATATTCATAAAAGAAGTAGGCCCAGGATGAGGTATCTAAGGTGAAATGCTTCACTTCTTTCAGGTAAGTTGGCGACCAGTCAAGAATGCCGTAGCGCAGCAAATAGACGAAAACGTTAGCCAGAGCGATGTACCACAGTAGCTTATTGGGCAAAACGTACTGCATGAAGATTTGTTTGGTGGTGAATTCCTGCTCATGCTTTTCGTCATAATCCACCGGGTAGTCGTTTTTGTATTCCTCAATCGGCGGCAGGCCGCAGGATTGCGGGGTATCGCGCATTAAGGCAAAAGCGATCAGGGCAATCAGGATCGCACCAAAAGCGGGCATGTAGAGCGCGGCTTTCCAGTCGTTAAACCAGGCCATGCCAAGCAGGAACAGTAGCGGTGGAATGCCGCCGCCAACGTTGTGGGCGCAGTTCCAGATGGAAACAATGCCGCCGCGTTCCTTTTGTGACCACCAGTGGACCATGGTACGCCCACAAGGGGGCCATCCCATCCCCTGAAACCAGCCGCAGAGGAATAGCAGGACAAACATCACTGCAATGCTGGAGGTCGCCCAGGGCACAAAACCCATGAACAGCATTACCGCGGCCGCCATTATCAGCCCGGCGGGGAGAAAGATGCGCGGATTTGAGCGGTCGGACACCGACCCCATAATGAATTTAGAAAATCCGTAGGCGATGGAGATACCCGACAGCGCAAGGCCCAGGTCGCCACGGGAAAAACCTTGTTCAACCAGATAAGGCATTGCCAGGGCGAAGTTTTTACGTACCAGGTAATAGGCTGCGTAGCCGAAAAAAATGCCGATGAAGATTTGCCAGCGCAGGCGGCGATAAAGAGGGTCTACGCGATCCGCTGCGACGCGCGGCCGGTGTGCGGCGGGTTTGAATATGCTGAGCATTCGGGGGCCTCCAATGGCATGTATTGTTTCTTGCGATGCTTTCCTGTTACCAGGATGGTTGGAATGTTACAGTTTTATGAACATAAAACTACAGCGCCCGGCAGGTTTGTGATAATTCGCGCATTTAATAATGTTTTTATGTGATGATGATCACTAATTAATTTTCGTTTTAGCGCGAAATGTTCGTTTTATGGATTTATATGCTCCAATAAGCGTTATTTTTTTGTGGATTATTAGTAGCCAGATGTAAACAAAATATCGACGCGAAATAATTAAGCATCAGTTAAAGTAAGCGTCCGTGATGATGTAAGGTCGTTTGCCGTGGCGCTGCTTATTGTTACTACCGTGTTGTGGGCTTTTTCATTCAGTCTGATAGGGGAATATCTGGCTGGTCAGGTTGATAGCTGGTTTTCGGTGTTCTTCCGGCTGGCGCTGGCCGCACTGGTTTTTCTGCCGTTTCTGCGCTGGCGTGGCTATCGTGCCTCTACGTTGATGTTGTATATGGCCGTCGGCGCGCTGCAGCTGGGGATTATGTATCTCATCAGTTTCCAGGCCTACCTCTACCTGAGCGTCACCGAATTTTTGCTGTTTACGGTTATGACGCCGCTGTACGTGACGCTGATTTACGATCTGCTGAGCGGCAGGGGAGTGCGGCCTGGCTACGTTTTCAGCGCGCTGCTGGCGGTGGTGGGCGCGGCGATTATTCGCTATGACAAAGTCAGCGATCACTTCTGGTTCGGGCTGCTGCTGGTACAGCTGGCAAATATTATTTTCGCTATCGGCATGGTGGGCTATAAGCGCTTGCAGGAAGTACGTCCAATGCCGCAGCATACCGCCTTTTCATGGTTCTACGTTGGCGCCGTGCTGGTAGCGGCCCTGGCCTTTGCCCTGTGGGGTAATCCTCACAAGCTGCCGACCACCGATTTTCAGTGGGGCATTTTAATCTGGCTGGGCGTTGCCGCTTCCGGCTTAGGTTATTTCATGTGGAACTACGGTGCGACTCAGGTCGATGCCGGTACGCTGGGTATCATGAATAATATGCACGTACCCGCCGGGCTGCTGGTCAATCTGGCTATCTGGCAGCAGCAGCCACACTGGCCCAGCTTTTTGCTCGGTGCGGCGGTAATCTTTGCCTCCCTGTGGGCGCATAAACGCTGGATAGTCGCCGGCGGCGAAAGAACATAATCAGTGTTATGCGCTGCCGTCGCGCTGCGGCAGCGGCATTCCGGGATGCGAGGCATCGCGGACAAAAGGCAGGTGATCGCAGGCATGCTGGCGCGCGGAACGAATAAACGCTTCCGTTACCGGCTGACGCTGCTCGCCATCGCGCACCGCAGCATACAGGCGGCTCCACAGGCCTTCGCCGAGGGTTTTTGTCACCACCAGGCCCTGGCGTTCAAAACTCTCCACCACCCAGTGCGGCAGTGCGGCAATCCCCATGCGCGCCGCGACCATCTGTATTAGCAGCAGGGTATTATCGACGCTTTTCAGCGGCGGGCTGATACCCGCAGGCTGCAGGAAATGGCGCCAGATATCGAGGCGCTGACGCTGTACCGGATAAATCATCAGCGTTTCATCGACCAGGTCTTCCGGGAGAATTCGCGGGCTTTGTGCCAGCGGATGGTCGGGCGCCAGTACCAGCCGCACCTCAAAATCAAACATCGGCGAGTAGTGTAAACCGCTGCGTGGCAGGATATCAGAGGTGAGAACCACATCCAGTTCGCCCTGCTGCAGGGCTGGTTGGGGATCGAAGGTCACGCCAGATTTAAAATCCATCACCACCTGCGGCCAGCTGCGGCGAAAATTATCCAGTGCCGGCGTCAGCCACTGAATACAGCTATGACACTCAATCGCAATGCGCAATGCTGACTGATGAGGCTCATGGCAGGCTTGCAGCGCCTGCTGGATTTGCGGCAGCACCTGCTCGGCTAGCTGTAGCAAAATGTCCCCCTGCGCGGTAAAGCGCAGCGGTTGACTCTTTCTGACAAACAGGCGAAAGCCCAGACGCTGCTCCAGATCGCTGAACTGGTGCGATAGCGCCGACTGCGTCTGATGGAGCTGTGCGGCAGCCGCAGCCAGCGAACCCGTATTACGCAGCGCTTGCAGCGTCCGCAGGTGTTTAAGTTCAATCATGAGAGTCCTTCACATCGGGCATGAATAATTTGCGCTTGAGGATTAAACAATACCTGCAGAATATAGCGGTGTAAACATCTGGATGGCTAAATGGACCGGCAGCTTCAAAACAGCGACCCCGGCCTGCATCGTTAAAGAGGATAGCGTAATGACAATTCTTAACCATACCCTCGGATTTCCTCGTGTCGGTTTACGTCGCGAACTGAAAAAAGCGCAGGAAAGCTACTGGGCGGGTAAATCGACTCAGGAAGAGCTGTTAGCAACCGGCCGCGAACTCCGCGCGCGTCACTGGCAGCAGCAGCAGGAAGCCGGTGTTGACCTGGTGCCCGTGGGCGACTTTGCCTGGTACGATCACGTACTGACAACCAGCCTGTTGCTGGGCAACGTGCCAGCGCGCCACCAGAATAAAGACGGCTCTGTCGATCTTGATACGCTGTTTCGCATTGGCCGCGGTCGTGCGCCGACCGGCGAACCCGCGGCGGCGGCAGAGATGACCAAATGGTTCAATACCAACTATCACTACATGGTGCCGGAGTTTAGCGAAGGCCAGACCTTCAAACTGAGCTGGACGCAATTGTTAGATGAGGTTGACGAGGCGCTGGCGTTGGGCCACAAGGTGAAACCCGTCCTGCTGGGCCCGGTAACCTACCTGTGGCTGGGCAAAGTGAAGGGCGCTCAGTTCGATCGTCTGACGCTACTTAACGCCGTTTTGCCGGTTTATCAGCAGGTACTGGGCGAGCTGGCGAAACGCGGAATCGAGTGGGTGCAGATTGATGAGCCTGCGCTGGCGCTGGAACTGCCGCAGGCGTGGCAGGAGGCGTTCAAACCCGCCTACGACGCACTGCAGGGGCAAACGAAGCTGCTGCTGACGACCTATTTTGACAGCGTAGGACAGAATCTGAACGTTATCCGTCGCTTGCCGGTGCAGGGTTTGCACGTTGATCTGGTGCACGGTAAAGATCAGCTGGAGAAGCTGAATGAAGACGTTCCGGCCGACTGGCTGCTGTCGCTGGGGGTGATTAATGGCCGTAACGTCTGGCGCGCCGATCTGAGTAGCTGGTTTGAGCGTCTGAAGCCGGTGATCGGTAAACGTCAGCAGCTGTGGATTGGCAGCTCTTGTTCGCTGCTGCACAGCCCGATCGATCTGAGTGTTGAAACCCGCCTTGATGATGAAGTAAAGAGCTGGTTTGCTTTTGCGCTGCAAAAATGCGGCGAGCTGGCGTTATTGAGCCGCGCTCTGAACAATAACGACCCCACATCGCTGGAAGCCTGGAGCGCACCGATCCGCGCTCGTCGCGATTCCAGCCGGGTGCACAATGCCGCCGTTGCCAAACGCCTGGCGGCGATCACCGCCAAAGACAGCCAGCGTGACAGCATCTATCCGCTACGTGCTGATGCCCAGCGTGCGCGTTTCCAGCTGCCGGCCTGGCCGACCACCACGATCGGTTCATTCCCGCAAACCACTGAGATTCGCGGCCTGCGTCTGGATTTTAAGCAGGGGCGCATTGACGGCGGTAACTATCGCACCGGCATTGCTCAGCATATCAAGCAGGCTATCGTTGAGCAGGAGCGCCTGGGACTGGATGTACTGGTCCATGGTGAGGCTGAGCGCAACGACATGGTTGAATATTTCGGCGAACATCTGGACGGTTTTGTCTTTACGCAAAACGGCTGGGTGCAAAGCTACGGATCGCGCTGCGTAAAACCACCGGTAATTATTGGTGATATCAGCCGTCCTGAGCCGATCACTGTCGAGTGGGCGAAGTATGCGCAATCCCTGACTGACAAGCCGGTGAAAGGGATGCTGACCGGCCCGGTAACCATCCTTTGCTGGTCCTTCCCGCGTGAAGATGTGACGCGGGAAACCATCGCTAAGCAGATTGCGCTGGCGCTGCGTGATGAAGTCGCTGATCTGGAAGGTGCCGGTATTGGCATTATTCAGATTGATGAGCCGGCGCTGCGTGAAGGCCTGCCGCTGCATCGTTCTGACTGGGCGGCTTATCTGGAGTGGGCGGTGGAAGCGTTCCGTCTTAACGCCGCGGTGGCCAAAGACGACACGCAGATCCATACCCATATGTGTTATTGCGAATTCAACGACATCATGGATTCGATTGCCGCACTGGATGCTGACGTGATTACCATTGAAACGTCGCGTTCCGATATGGAGCTGCTGGAGTCGTTTGAAGAGTTTGAATACCCCAATGAAATCGGTCCTGGCGTATATGATATCCATTCTCCTAACGTGCCGGATGTTGCCTGGATGGAAGATTTGCTGAAGAAAGCCGCCCAGCGCATCCCGGTTGAGCGTCTGTGGGTCAACCCGGATTGCGGCCTGAAAACCCGTGGCTGGACGGAAACCCGTCAGGCGCTGGCAAACATGGTAAAAGCTGCGCAAAACCTGCGTGCTTCCGTTAGCTGAGTTGTGTTGTTGACGTAGTGTGTTACAGCTTGGGGCATCTAAGGATGCCCCTTTTTTTATTCGTTTTTTAGCTTGAGCGCGCTAAGTCGTGGCACCGCGCTTTGCGCCATCTGATAGAAGTCAGCATCAATCTCTACGCCGACGCTGCGATAACCCACCGCGTTGGCTGCTGCCAGCGTGGAACCCGCGCCCATGAAAGGATCAAGTACCTCACCTTGTGCCAGCGGCAGCACGGCGCGCACCAGCTGGCGCATAAAACCCTGAGGCTTTAGCGACGGATGGGGAGCGATGCGTTTTTCACCGGCAGGGGTAGGGTGCGAGCGAATAAGATCGCCGAACGGTTTATCAGCTGCGGGGCGGCGAAACCCTCCCGTATGCCAACGCCGCAGATTATCCTGCGCTCTCCCTTCCAGCGGTTTACGCAGCAATACCCACGGCTCCCACTGCGAGCGCGGCATGACGGACACCATATTAAATTCATTATGGGCATTTTTCGGCCGGTCACCGCCGCGCATCGTCATCACCTGGCGCGCCAGATAGCCTCGTAGCTCCAGGCCTGAGCTGGACATCGCAGATGCCACCAGATGGCAGAGCAGCGGGTTTGAAGCCACCACAACGTTGGCTCCCGGAACGATAACGCGATGCAGGCTGGCCGCCAGCCTGGCGAAAAACTGCCACAGTTTTTCGCGGTCGTCATCGCTAAGTACGGTAAAACGAGGAAGCGGGCCGCGCTGACGACCATCAAAAGCAGGGGGCAGACGCCAGATGCCGCCCTTCCCGGCGCGCAGCTTTGCGGTGTGCGCCGGGCTGTACTCCAGCAGGCTATATGGCGGATCGGTCACGACCGCCTGGAAGCGGTTCTCTTGCTGCTGCGCCAGCCATTGAAAGCAGTCAGCATGAACCAGCCGGGCACTGCCCGCGTGCGCCAGCGGGAAATCGCCGCCGAGCGCCGTTTCGCCGGCTAACGTTAAACGATAATGACCGCGCGCTACCCGGCTAAACAGGCCGGGCGTATTCAGATTCAAATAGGAGCGCACCGACGATGAGGCCACAGGCCCAATCAGGCGACTGACGGCGAGCGTGATTTCACTGGTTGACGCTTCACGCTGATGCTGGGTCAGAAAGGTGATGATGGCATCGCGTACGATGCCGGCGGCGTAAGCCATGATGATGGTCCCCTCTAAGTGCGGGAACGATGTTAGAGCTTAGACGTCGTTGGGTCAACGTCAGCATCAATGACATGCAGCCACTGGCTGGCAAAATGCACCTGGTCGGAGAGAGCAGCAGGACGCGCGACTTATCAATAAACTCGCCGCCTGCCCGCGTCGGTTTAAATCCCGGACGGACCTCAGGCGCCGGAGCTGACGTTCCGGCGCGATCGCTTTGACGCTCTGGATTATATCGGGCGACGACGTCCGTTTAGCTTTGCGGATTCACGCCATGCAGCTTGAACCAATCCAGCATTCTCTGCCAGCCATCCAGCGCCGAGGACTGGTGGTAGCTGGGACGATAATCCGCGTTAAACGCATGTCCGGCATCAGGGTAAACGATGATTTCTGCTTTAGCGTTGGCTGCACGCAGCGCCTGACGCATGGTTTCAATGCTATCCTGGGGAATGCTGTCATCCTTGCCGCCATACAGGCCAAGAACCGGCGCGTTGAGGTTAACGGCAATATCAACCGGATGCTCGGGCTGCTTCATGGACTTTTCGCCAACCAGCTTACCGTACCAGGCTACGCCCGCTTTTAGCTGCGGATTATGTGCGGCGTACAGCCAGGCAATGCGCCCGCCCCAGCAAAATCCGGTAACGGCCATTTTACGCATATCACCATCGTGGCGTGATGCCCAGTTGGCAACATGGTCAAGGTCGGCCAGCACCTGAGCATCGGGGACTTTGCTGACCAGTTCCTGAAGTATTTTGCTGACATCGTTATAGTCGGCCGGGTCGCCCTGGCGAAAATAGAGTTCAGGGGCGATGGCAAGGTATCCTTCACCCGCAAGGCGGCGGCAGATATCGCGAATATGCTCATGGATGCCGAAAATTTCCTGAATAACCAACACCACGGGCAGCGCTTTGTCTGCCGTTGCTTTCGGGCGGGCGTAAAAGGCGGGCATATTTTCGCCCTGGGTCGGTATTGAGGTTTCTCCCGACTGTATCGCCGGACTATCGGTAATAATAGTTGTAGAGGCGACAGGTGATACGGCCGGAGTAAACCCGCTATGACCTGGTTTTTGCGTAACGTTGTCGTCGGTTTTCATCGGTCTCTCCATGTGTCTTGAGCGCAATTGGTAACTATAGTCTGTCTGCTGCGAATGCATTATCAGTCAACCTGCTCTGTTATCATCAGACGCCTTCGCTGTGAGCACATCTTGTGTCAAACCTGACGGGAAGAGTGGTTATATGTGACATTAATCACTAATTAATTTTTTGCTTGCATTAGTTGTCTTCACTACCAGTGATTGTCGTCACGTTTAACCCTTATCAGATCGCGTAAAGTACGCCGTCTGTACCCTTTATCAGTGTAGACAGGAGTTTGAAATGGCACAGTCTGATGTTTTCCATCTGGGTCTTACCAAAGCGGATATGCAGGGAGCGACCCTGGCTATCGTCCCAGGCGACCCTGAGCGAGTAAAAAAGATCGCTGGGCTGATGGATAATCCGGTACACCTTGCTTCTCATCGTGAGTTTACTTCCTGGCGCGCGCAGCTGGGCGGGAAGTCGGTAATTGTTTGTTCTACCGGTATTGGCGGACCTTCTACTTCAATCGCGGTGGAGGAGCTGGCGCAGCTGGGAATCCGCACTTTCCTGCGGGTTGGCACTACCGGCGCGATTCAACCGCATATTAACGTTGGCGATGTGCTGGTAACCACCGGCTCAGTTCGTCTGGACGGCGCCAGCCTGCACTTTGCCCCGATGGCGTTCCCGGCAGTTGCTGACTTTGACTGCACCACGGCCCTGGTCGCCGCGGCGCGTGAAATGGGGGCGTCTCCTCACGTGGGCATTACCGCCTCGTCTGATACCTTCTATCCGGGTCAGGAGCGCTATGATACTTTCTCCGGCCGCGTGGTGAGCCGCTTTCAACATTCAATGGAAGAGTGGCAGCAGATGGGCGTAATGAACTACGAAATGGAGTCTGCCACGCTGCTGACAATGTGCGCCAGCCAGGGGCTGCGTGCAGGCATGGTGGCCGGGGTAATTGTTAACCGTACCCAGCAGGAAATCCCCAACGCGGAAACGATGAAGCAGACTGAGAGCGATGCGGTAAAAATCGTGGTTGAGGCTGCCCGCCGCCTGGTCTGAATCCACAGTATGGCACGCATTGTCACGACGCCTTTTCCTGCTTAGTTTATTGAGATTGCTACAGTGAGGTTAATTTCAGTAAAAGGAACGGGTTATGGCTATCTCTTCAGCGTTAAGTCCGCAGCAGGGTATTAACTTTCGCGACCTGGGCGGCCTGCCTGCCCAGGACGGGCGTCTGGTCCGCTCCGGCTGTTTGTTTCGCTCCGGGGCGCTTGACGCGCTAAGTGATGACGATCTGGCTCAGCTTGCCGGGCTGCCGTTAATACACGTCGTAGACTATCGCGATGCCGATGAAAGCAGACTACACCCGGATCGACTCTGGTCGGGGGCCGTTTACCATGCAGTGCCGGCGAATCCGCTTAGCGCCAAAGTCAGCGCCAGCCTGGATACCCTGGTTGGCGAGGCGATCCACGACTTTGACGCTGAAGCTTTTATGCTGGAATTGTATCGCCTGCTGCCATTCAATAATCCGGCGTATCACCACCTCTGCGCGCTGCTACGCGACTCAAACACCACTTCATTAGTACAGCACTGTGCGGTAGGTAAAGACCGTACCGGTATCGGCAGTGCGCTGGTGCTCTTTGCCCTCGGCGCCAGCAAAGAAACTGTGATGCAGGACTATTTACTGACGCAAAAAACGCTGGCGCCGTTTCGCGACCGCATGCTGTCTCTTTTCGCCTCCAGGCTGGATAGCCACGGCCTCGATAAGCTCAACTATGTGCTGTCAGCCCATGAAACCTGTCTGCAGGCTGCATTTGACGAAATAGAACGGCAATACGGTTCAATCGATCGCTGGCTGGCGCGCGAATATCAGCTGGATGATGTGGCCCGCGCCGCGCTACAGCAGCGTTTTTTACTGCCCTGATTCTTCCCCCCGTTAAATTATCTGGACATTCATACAGTGCCGCTCTACCTTTTCCCGTTAGCAGGGGATCGGGAGAGCGAAATGGATATAACGATAGTTTATTTTGTTGCCGCAGGGCTGACAGGCTTGGTGATTGGCGCACTGGCGATGCATTTGCGCCATCAGCAGGTGCAGGGCGAGCTACGTCTGCTGACGCACAGCGCTCAGCAGTCAGAAGCCGAGCGTCAGCGCCTGCAGCTGCAATATGACGCACAGCTGCAGGAGCTGCGTCAGATGCAGGGTTCCCTTAGCGCCGCGCAGGAGAAACTCCATCACTTTGACCACTGGCGTAACGAGTGTGAACAGCTCGGCCGCGAGTTGCGTAATCAGCTGGAGGTCAACAGCGCCCAGGAAGCTGAGCTGCGTGAGGTTTCCATTCGGCTTGAGGAAACCCGTCTGGCCGCTGAAGAGAAGCAGCGGCTGCTGGTCAATAGCGAACAGCGTCTTAATGCGCAGTTTGAAAATTTGGCAAACCGTATTTTTGAAAACAGTGGCCGACGGGTCGATGAGCAAAACCGCCAGAGCATGAATGCGCTCATTACTCCGCTGCGCGAGCAGCTGGAGGGTTTTCGTCGTCAGGTGCAGGAGGGATTCGGCCAGGAAGCCCGCGAGCGCCATACGCTGACTCATGAAATTCGTAATCTGCAACAGCTGAATGCGCAAATGGCGCAGGAAGCAATCAACCTGACCCGCGCATTAAAAGGCGATAACAAAACGCAGGGCAACTGGGGAGAGGTTATTCTTAGTCGGGTGCTGGAAGCGTCGGGCCTGCGTGAAGGCTACGAATATGATACGCAGGTGGCTATTCAACTGGAAAACCAGGGCAGAATGCAACCGGATGTTATCGTTCATCTACCGCAAAATAAAGATGTGGTTATTGATGCCAAGATGACGCTAATCGCCTATGAACGCTACTTTAATGCCCAGGATGAGGCTTCCCGCGAGCTGGCCATTAGCGAGCATATCGGCGCTATTCGCAGCCATTTACGCCAGCTCAGCCGCAAAGATTATCAACAGTTACCTGGTTTACGCTCCCTGGATTACGTGCTGATGTTTATTCCGGTTGAGCCGGCGTTCCTGTTGGCGATCGACCGCCAGCCCGAGCTAATCAGTGAAGCGCTGCAGCAAAACATTATGCTGGTTAGCCCCACCACGCTGCTGGTGGCTTTACGCACTATCAGTAATCTCTGGCGCTATGAGCATCAAAGCCGCAACGCGCAGCTGATCGCCGAACGGGCGTCAAAGCTCTACGACAAGATGCGGCTGTTTGTCGATGATATGAGCGCCATCGGGCAGAACCTGGATCGCGCCGGCGAAAGCTACCGCCAGGCGATGAAAAAGCTCAGCGAAGGACGCGGCAACCTGATTGCACAAAGCGAGCGTTTCCGCCAGCTGGGCGTCGATATCAAACGCCCGATTAATCCGCAGCTGGCGCAGCAGGCGATGCCGGAAGAGGCGGAGGACGATGCGGAAGGCGACGACCAGCAGGACGACACCGCGTTGCAGCTTGAAACCGTGCGGCGGCTTCAGCAATAGACCGCACTCAGGGTGCCAGGGTAGATGGACTCTGGTACACTGTGGCGATACGTGAATTTAAGATAATCCAGCAGGCAAAACGCATGGCAGATAATAACGAGGAAACGACACATTTCGGATTTCGCACGGTGGCGAAAGAGGAAAAAGCCGGAATGGTGGCCGATGTTTTCCACTCTGTAGCGGCAAAATACGATCTGATGAACGACCTGATGTCGCTGGGAATTCATCGCATCTGGAAACGTTTCACTATTGATTGCAGCGGCGTGCGGCGCGGTCAGAAAGTGTTGGATTTGGCGGGAGGAACCGGCGACCTGACGGCTAAGTTTTCGCGCATTGTTGGTGAAACCGGCGAGGTTGTGCTGGCGGATATCAATAGCTCAATGCTGAAAATGGGGCGCGAGAAGCTGCGTAATAAGGGCGTACTGGGCAATGTTAGCTATGTGCAGGCCAATGCCGAGGCGTTGCCCTTTCCGGATAATACGTTTGATTGCATCACCATTTCGTTTGGCTTGCGTAACGTGACGGATAAAGATAAAGCGCTGGCTTCGATGTTTCGGGTGCTGAAGCCCGGCGGGCGGCTGTTGATTCTGGAGTTCTCTCGTCCGCTATTCGAACCGCTCAGCAAAGCCTATGATGCCTATTCGTTTCACGTCTTGCCGCGCATTGGCGAGCTGGTGGCGAAAGATGCTGAAAGCTACCGTTATCTGGCGGAATCAATTCGTATGCACCCGGATCAGGAAACGCTGAAACAGATGATGATGACGGTTGGGTTTGAAAATATCAGCTATCACAATCTGACCGGCGGCATCGTCGCTTTGCATCGTGGATTTAAGTTCTGAGCAGGAAGGCTTATGACAATTATGCCGCTGTTGACCGCGGGACTGGAAACGGTGCTCAACTCTGTTTTATATCGCGATCGCGGGCTGAAAGCTGCGCGTCAGCGCCTGGCCGGTCGCAGCCTGTCGCTTGAGCTACAGGGCTTTTCTCATCCGCTGATTTTACTGTTCAGCGAACAGCAGGTTGATGTTATCAGCGCCTGGGAAGACCAGGCTGACTGTCGCGTACGCACCCGCATTTCCACACTCAGTAAGCTGCGCGATCGCCAGCAGCTGTCGGCTTTGATTCGCAGCGGCGAGCTGGAAGTCGATGGCGATCTGCAGGTGATCCAGCAGTTCTCCGCACTTATTGATCTGGCTGAATTTGATCCGGCGGAATACCTTGCTCCCTGGCTGGGCGACGTTGCTGCTCACGGAGTGGGGGCGATGCTAAAAAAGAATCTGGCGTTCATTCAACGGGATGCAGCACGCAAGCAGCGTTATTTATCTGAAGCGATAACCGAAGAGTGGCGGCTGGCGCCAGGTGCGCTGGAAGCGGCCTGGTTTGCGGAGGAAGTTGACGCTCTCGATCGCCATCTGACAGAGCTGGAAGTCCGACTCAACAAGCTGGAGGCGAAATGACGCCAGGCGAAATCCGACGTCTTTATTACATTATTAGCGTGTTTCTCAGCTATGGTCTGGATGAGCTAATCCCCAAAACTCGGCTTGCTCTGCCGCTGCGCTTATGGCGTAAGTGCTTGTTCTGGATGCCGAACAAGCATGCCGGTCAGCCGCTAGGAGAACGCCTGCGCCTGGCGCTGGAACAGCTGGGGCCAGTCTGGATAAAGTTTGGTCAAATGATGTCTACCCGCCGCGATCTGTTTCCGCCCCATATCGCCGACCAGCTGGCGATGCTGCAGGATCGGGTTGCGCCTTTTGACGGGCACAAAGCGCAACAGCAGATTGAGCTGTCACTGGGCCAGCCGGTCAGCGTTTTTTTCGATGATTTCGAGGTGAAACCGCTGGCATCCGCGTCCATTGCCCAGGTGCATACGGCGACGCTGCGGGAAAACGGTCGCGAAGTGGTGATCAAGGTTATCCGTCCCGATATTGTCCCGGTGATCAAGGCGGATATGAAGTTGATTTACCGCCTGGCGCGCTGGGTGCCCCGCCTGCTACCTGACGGTCGCCGACTGCGGCCGCTAGAAGTGGTCGCCGATTATGAAAAAACGCTGTTGGATGAGTTGAATTTGCTACGCGAAGCCGCTAACGGCATACAGCTGCGGCGCAATTTTGAAGACAGCAAAATGCTGTATGTTCCTGAAGTATTCTCGGATTACTGCAGCGAAAATATGCTCGTCATGGAGCGCATTTATGGAATCCCCATCTCCGATGTCGTCACGCTGGAGCAGCACGGCGTAAACCTGAAGCTGCTCGCCGAACGCGGCGTGCAGGTGTTTTTTACCCAGGTGTTTCGCGACAGCTTTTTCCATGCGGATATGCATCCGGGCAATATCTTTGTGAGCTACGAGCATCCGGAGGATCCCCAATACATCGGTATTGATTGCGGTATTGTCGGCTCGCTGAACAAAGAAGATAAACGCTATCTGGCCGAGAACTTTATCGCCTTTTTTAATCGCGATTACCGTAAGGTAGCTGAGCTTCATGTTGACTCCGGCTGGGTGCCGCCTGATACCAACGTGGAAGATTTCGAATTTGCCATTCGTACCGTATGCGAGCCTATTTTTGAAAAGCCGCTGGCTGAAATCTCGTTTGGTCACGTGCTGCTTAACTTGTTCAATACTGCCCGCCGCTTCAATATGGAAGTGCAGCCGCAGCTGGTTCTGCTGCAGAAAACCCTGCTGTATGTGGAAGGGGTTGGACGTCAGCTTTATCCGCAGCTGGACTTATGGAAAACGGCCAAACCTTTTCTTGAAGACTGGATTAAAGATCAGATTGGCCTGCCGGCGGTGCTGCGCGCTCTGAAAGAGAAGGCGCCGTTCTGGGCGGAGAAGCTCCCTGAGCTACCGGAGCTATTTTATGATAGCCTGCGGCAGCATAAGCTGTTACAACATAGCGTTGATAAATTAACCACCGACCTGAGGGTCGAACGCACGCGCCACAACCAGTCACGCTATCTGTTTGGCATTGGTGCGACGCTGCTGCTTAGCGGCTCGGCAATACTGCTGCAACGGCCCGGCTGGGATGTCTTCCCGGCCTTGTTAATAGCCGGCGGGATCGTTTCCTGGCTAGTGGGTTGGCGTCGAATTGAATAATTGTCATGAAGCGTAAAAAAACCGCATGAATCCCTTCTGAACGTGTTGATGCCATCGTCAGCGAGGTTTGAGCTGTTATATACTATAAAGAGCATCCTTTATACATAGGGGAAAATAATGTTAGGTGGTTTAAGTTTTGGTCATTTACTGGTTGTCGCGGTAATCGTGGTCCTGCTATTTGGTACCAAAAAGCTGCGCACCCTCGGCTCCGATCTTGGCGCTTCACTCAAAGGCTTTAAGAAAGCGATGAATGATGACGATGACACAGAGAAAAAGTCAGGTCAGGATGCGGATTTCAACGCGCGAGTGACCCACAATCACCCGCAGGAAACTGAAGTTAAAGACGAGACTAAAAAAGATAAAGAGCAGGTATAAACCGTGTTCGACATTGGTTTCAGCGAGCTGCTACTGGTCTTTATCATTGGCCTGGTCGTATTGGGGCCGAAGAGACTGCCCATTGCGGTAAAAACCGTTATGGGTTGGATCCGCGCGATGCGATCGCTGGCGGCAAACGTTCAGAACGAACTGGCGCAGGAGCTGAAGCTGCAGGAGTTGCAGGACAGCCTGAAGAAAGTTGAACAGGCGAGCAAAGACAGTCTCTCCCCTGAGCTTAAGGCGTCAATGGACGAGCTTAAACAGTCCGCAGATTCGCTTAAGCGTAGCTACCTGAACGATCCGGAAAAAGAGTTCGACGAGCAGGCGCATACCATTCATAACCCGCTGGTAAAAGATCCAGCGGAGTTCCACGAGGGTGCGACGCCAGCTAGAGCCGACCATCAGGCGAGCGCTCCCCAGCAGTCGCCTGAAGTCATGGCGCCGCCGGTGGTGGAGGCTGAAGCCACTGCAAAAAACGCCGCTTCGCGCAGTACCTCGTCTCCTTCAGAAGTAAGTGATGAACGTTAAACATGGCCGTTGAAGATACCCAACCGCTCATCAGTCATCTGATTGAGCTGCGTAAACGTCTACTTAACTGCATCATTGCGGTGGTAGTGATATTTTTCTGCCTGCTTTATTTTTCCAACGATATTTACCACTTGGTTGCCTCACCGCTTATCCGTCAGATGCCGCATGGCGCAAGTATGATAGCAACCGGCGTGGCGTCGCCTTTTTTAACGCCGATCAAGCTTACGGTTATTGTTTCGGTGTTTATCGCCGTACCCATAATTCTCTATCAGGTTTGGGCATTTGTCGCACCTGCGCTGTATCGTCATGAACGTAAGCTGATTATGCCGCTGCTGTTCTCCAGCACCCTGCTGTTCTACATCGGCGTGGCGTTTGCGTACTTTGTGGTTTTCCCCATCGCCTTTGGTTTTTTTTCCAAAACCGCGCCGCAAGGCGTCACTATCGCAACCGATATCAGCAACTATCTTGATTTTGTCATGACGTTGTTCATGGCGTTTGGGGTGTCGTTTGAGGTGCCGATAGCGATTGTTTTACTGTGCTGGACCGGGATAACCTCACCGGAAGATCTGAAACGAAAACGTCCTTATGTGCTGGTAGGCGCCTTCGTTGTCGGAATGTTCCTGACGCCACCAGACGTATTTTCACAGACACTACTGGCAATACCCATGTATCTGCTGTTTGAAGTAGGCGTTTTCTTCTCGCGCTTCTATGTGGGTAAAGGTCGTCGGGACGACGAAGAGCCGGAACAGGAATTGTAACGCTGACGACCTTTTCGCCGGTCCCTGCAAGCTGGTGACCACATGTGTTAAATAACCGCCCGCCAGGGCGGTTAATGTTTGGAAAGCTTATGTTTGATATCGGTGTAAACCTGACCAGTACGCAGTTCGCTAAGGATCGCCGCCAGGTGGTAAAACGGGCTCGCGACGCGGGCGTCACTGGCATACTGATTACGGGGACCAACGCGCTTGAGAGCCAGCAGGCACAGGTTCTGGCCGGTGAAAACGAGGGGTTTTGCTGGTCTACGGCCGGCGTTCATCCCCATCATGCCAGCGAGTGGTCAGCAGAGACGGAAGCCACGCTGCGCCGTCTGGCCAGCCAGCCGCAGGTCGTGGCGATCGGCGAGTGCGGGCTTGATTTTAACCGTAATATCTCTGCTCCCGAACAGCAGGCTTATGCGTTTGACGCTCAGCTGGCGCTGGCAGCGGAACTGCAATTCCCGGTTTTTCTGCACTGCCGCGATGCTCACTCGCGCTTTATGGCTATCTTAAAGCCCAGAATGGCGCAGCTGAAGGGGGGGGTTATTCATTGTTTTACTGGCACCCTTGAAGAGCTGAACGACTGCCTTGCTGCGGGGCTTTATATCGGCATTACCGGCTGGGTGTGTGACGAACGTCGTGGCCTTGAGCTGCGCGCGCTGTTGCCGCACATTCCGCTGGACAGACTGCTGCTGGAGACCGATGCGCCGTATCTGCTGCCGAGAGATATGCGCCCACGGCCGGTTTCCCGCCGTAATGAACCCTGTTTTCTGCCCCATATTGTTCAGCAGGTTGCCAGCTGGCGTGGTGAAGAGACTGAAATGCTGGCGCAGAAAACCGCTGAAAATACACGCCGACTTTTTCAACTTTGATAAGGCCGGGCCTTTTGTAATCCGGAGAAAAGAAAATGAGTTATGTGTTTCCAGGGATCTTTCCCGGACGTCGCCTGCGTCGCATCCGCCGTCATGATTTTAGCCGCCGTCTCGCAGCGGAAAACCAGCTTAGCGTCAATGATCTGATCTACCCGGTGTTCGTGATGGAAGGGCAGAATAAGAAGCAGGAAGTGCCTTCAATGCCCGGCGTATATCGCATGACCATCGACCTGTTGTTAAAAGAGGCAGAGGAGGTCGCCCGGCTTGGCGTGCCGGTTCTGTCACTGTTCCCGGTCATTGAGTCAGATAAGAAATCGCTACAGGCTGATGAAGCTTTTAATCCTGATGGACTGGTGCAGCGCAGCGTGCGCGCGTTAAAAGACAGAGTGCCGGAGTTGGGGCTGCTCACCGACGTTGCGCTCGATCCCTATACGACCCACGGTCAGGATGGCGTAATTGATGAACATGGCTACGTCATCAATGACATCACGAAAGAAATTCTGGTGCGCCAGGCGCTGTCTCATGCCGAGGCGGGCGCCGAGATCGTTGCGCCAAGCGATATGATGGATGGACGTATTGCGGCTATTCGTGAACGACTGGAGTCGCAACAGCAGGTGAATACCCAGATCATGGCCTATTCGGCAAAATATGCATCCTGCTACTACGGCCCGTTTCGCGATGCCATCGGCTCGGCGGGCAATCTGAAAGGCGGCCATAAAATGACCTATCAGATGGACCCGGCCAACAGCGATGAAGCTTTGCAGGAAATTGCTCAGGATCTGCAGGAAGGGGCTGACATGGTTATGGTTAAGCCGGGAATGCCTTATCTGGACGTTATCCGTCGGGTTAAAGATACCTTTGGCGTGCCGACTTTTGCGTATCAGGTATCCGGCGAGTATGCCATGCACATGGCGGCCATTCAGAACGGTTGGCTGGCGGAAAAGCCAGCGGTAATGGAGTCGCTACTCTGCTTTAAACGCGCTGGCGCAAACGGCATTCTTACCTATTTTTCCAAACGCGTAGCGCAGTGGCTCCATGATGAAAGGATGCAGCCGCGTTAAGCATACCGGGCCGGATCGCCGGCCCGCTTTCTGAAACTGACCGTTCGGTTGCTCATGGCGCAGCGCTATTAGCGCTCCACCTTCTGAAACTGATTGTTTTCCATGCTGCGCGTGACTTGCTTATTGAGCAGGTTAAGCAGCAGCATCGATCGTGCTTCACCTTCCGGTTCGGTAAAAATAGCGCGCAGTCCTTCAAACGCGCCCGCGGTAATAATCACCTCATCACCCGGCTGTGGCAGTGCAGGGTCGACGCCGGTTTTGGGCGCGTCGTTTTGTAATGCCTTAATAACGTCCAGCGGCACGGTGGCAGGATGGTTGCCAAAGCGAACAAAATGGCTGACGCCGCGGGTGGCGCTGATGGTTGTGGTATGAATGGTTTCCGGATCGAATTCAATAAACAGGTAGTTAGGAAACAGCGGTTCGTTAACCTGGGTGCGCTTTCCCCGCACCAGCTTGTCCATAGCAATCATTGGGCTAAGGCAATTCACCGCCTGGCGCTCAAGATGTTCTTTAGCGCGCATAAGCTGACCACGTTTGCAGTACAGAAGATACCAGGATTCCATATATGTCGCTTTCCACCTGTCGGGCAGCTAAGAATAGCAAACTCGCAATGATAGTTATAGCCGGGCCAGCTGGCAACTGCCACTGAGCGGCGGCTCAGACGGCGGCTTGCAAAGGCGCATGTTGTCTGATTGAGCCGTTAACTGCGGCTAAGGTATCGCGACAGGAAATTGGCCCCTATAATGATCGCTCCACTGATGGTTAAAAGAGAAGTCATGAAATACCACGACTTACGCGATTTTATTGCCCTGCTTGAGCAGCGCGGGGAGCTGAAAAGAGTAAAACAGTCTGTCGATCCCTACCTCGAAATGACTGAGATTGCCGATCGTACTCTGCGCGCCGGTGGCCCGGCCCTGTTGTTTGAGAACCCGAAAGGATACAACATGCCGGTGCTGTGCAATTTATTTGGCACGCCCGGACGCGTTGCGCTTGGTATGGGACAGGAAGATGTCAGCGCGTTACGTGACGTCGGCAGGCTGCTGGCTTTTCTGAAAGAGCCGGAGCCACCGCGCGGTTTCCGTGATTTTTTCGATAAAATTCCGCAGTGGAAACAGGTACTGAATATGCCAACCAGGCGGCTGCGCAGCGCGCCTTGCCAGCAGCAAGTATGGCAAGGGGATGATGTCGATCTGCAGCGTATTCCGGTAATGCAGTGCTGGCCGGATGACGCTGCGCCGCTGATCACCTGGGGACTAACCGTTACGCGCGGACCGGCTAAAGAGCGTCAGAATTTGGGAATATATCGTCAGCAGGTTATCGGCAAGAATAAGCTGATCATGCGCTGGTTGTCCCATCGCGGCGGCGCGTTGGACTTTCAGGAATGGTGCCAGCAGCATCCCGGCGAACGTTTTCCGGTAGCCGTTGCGCTGGGGGCCGATCCGGCAACCATCCTCGGCGCGGTAACGCCGGTACCGGATACGCTTTCTGAATATGCTTTTGCCGGACTGCTGCGCGGGACAAAAACCGAAGTGGTCAAATGTATTTCCAGTGAGCTTGAGGTTCCGGCCAGCGCTGAAATCGTACTTGAAGGATACATCGAACCCGGCGAGACGGCGGCGGAAGGCCCTTATGGCGACCACACTGGCTACTATAATGAAGTAGACAACTTTCCCGTCTTTACCGTTACCCACATTACCCAGCGCAGCGATGCTATTTATCATTCAACTTACACCGGTCGCCCGCCGGACGAACCTGCTGTTTTGGGGGTGGCGCTGAATGAAGTTTTTGTCCCGATTTTGCAAAAGCAGTTTCCGGAAATTGTCGATTTTTACTTACCGCCTGAAGGCTGCTCGTACCGGCTGGCGGTCGTTACCATGAAAAAACAGTATGCCGGCCATGCAAAACGCGTAATGATGGGCGTCTGGTCGTTCCTGCGGCAGTTTATGTACACTAAGTTCGTTATTGTCTGCGACGATGACGTCAACGCCCGCGACTGGAACGATGTCATCTGGGCAATTACAACCCGCATGGATCCGGCGCGCGATACGGTTTTGGTGGAAAACACGCCAATTGATTATCTGGATTTTGCCTCGCCGGTTTCCGGTTTAGGTTCCAAAATGGGCATGGATGCGACCAATAAGTGGCCGGGCGAAACGACGCGTGAATGGGGACGACCAATCCGCAAAGATCCTGACGTTACCGCGCGTATTGATGCTATCTGGGACGAACTGGCGATTATGGATACGCCCGCCGCGAAAACGGATAAACTGATTTAATTACCACCCTGCAGAGCGAACGCATGACAATATTGAGCTGTAAAGTAACCTCCGTTGAGGCGATTACGGATACCGTTTACCGGGTGCGCCTGGTACCCGCCGCAGATTTTAGCTTTCATGCTGGCCAGTATCTGATGGTGGTGATGGATGAGCGGGACAAACGTCCTTTCTCGCTGGCGTCGACGCCGATGGAAAAAGATATTATCGAGCTGCATATTGGCGCCTCTGAGCTCAATCTTTACGCCATGGCGGTAATGGATCGTATCAAAGAGGATCGTGAAATTACGGTCGATATTCCTCATGGCGATGCCTGGCTGCGCGAGGAAAGCGATCGACCGCTTATCCTGATTGCCGGCGGCACCGGCTTTTCCTATGCACGCTCCATTCTTCTGACCGCGCTGGCGCAGCAGCCCAACCGTAATATTGCGCTTTACTGGGGCGGCCGCGAGCTGAAGCATCTCTATGATCTTGAAGAGCTTAATGCGCTAGCCGTGCGCCATGCCAATCTCAACGTGGTGCCGGTTGTCGAGCAGCCGGAAGACGGCTGGCAGGGGCGTCATGGTACCGTCCTGACGGCGGTAATGCAGGATTATCCCTCACTGGCTGGTCATGATATCTACATTGCTGGTCGCTTCGAGATGGCAAAAATCGCCCGTGAACGCTTTTGTGCCGAACGCGGCGCTGAAGAGGCGACGATGTATGGCGATGCGTTTGCCTTTATCTGATGTAAAAAAAGCCGCCGGGTAAACCCCGGCGGAAATCATCAGCAATCATACAGCCACTTCAACGTATTCTGTCTTACTGGCCGATCACACGCGTTCGAACACCGTTGCGATGCCCTGACCGAGCCCAATACACATAGCCGCCACGCCAAACTGCACATCCCGACGTTCCATCAGGTTGAGCAGGGTGGTGCTGATGCGCGCGCCGGAGCAGCCAAGTGGGTGGCCGAGCGCGATCGCACCGCCATTCAGGTTGACCTTCTCGTCCAACTGCGCCATCAACCCAAGATCTTTAATACAGGGTAGAGCCTGAGCGGCGAACGCCTCATTGAGTTCAAAAAGCCCGATGTCACTCAGGTTCAGACCGGCGCGCTTTAAGGCAAGCTGCGTCGCCGGTACCGGACCATAGCCCATGATTGAGGGATCGCAGCCGACGACGGCCATTGCCCGGATGCGCGCGCGTGCTTTTAGTCCCAGCTCTTCGGCACGCTGCTCGCCCATTATCAGCATCGCCGCTGCGCCGTCGGAGAGCGCGGAAGAGCTTCCTGCGGTTACCGTACCGTTGACCGGGTCGAATGCCGGCTTAAGAGCAGCGAGGCTTTCTGCGCTGGTCTCCGGGCGGATGACTTCGTCGCTGGCATAGCGCACCAGCACACCTTCGGCGTCATGGCCGCTGGTTGGTATGATTTCTGCGGCAAAATGTCCGGCCTGGGTTGCGGCCCAGGCGCGCTGATGTGAACGCGCGGCAAAGCTGTCTTGCATCTCGCGGCTGATGCCATGCATCCGGGCGAGCATTTCAGCGGTCAGCCCCATCATTCCGGCAGCTTTTGCGACGGTGCGGCTAAGGCCAGGGTGGAAATCCACCCCGTGATTCATCGGCACATGTCCCATATGTTCAACGCCGCCGATCAGGCACTGGCGAGCATCGCCAACCATAATTGCCCTGGCCGCATCATGCAGTGCCTGCATCGATGAACCACAGAGCCGGTTGACGGTGGTTGCCGGAACGCGGTGCGGTATCTCCGCCAGCAAGGCGGCGTTGCGCGCTACGTTAAATCCTTGTTCGAGGGTTTGCTGTACGCAGCCCCAATAAATATCATCAAGTTCTGCCGCCTCAAGCTGCGGGTTGCGGCTTAGCAACGAACGCATCAGGTGGGCGGAAAGATCTTCTGCGCGTACCTGGCGAAAGGCGCCTCCCTTTGAACGGCCCATCGGGGTGCGGATAGCGTCAACGATTACTACCTTTTCCATGCTGTTTTCCTCAGGCCGTTTTTAACATGTCGTCGTGAATAGCCGCAGGCCGTGGATACCACTGGCTGGCATTACGGGCTTTTTCACGTAGCGCTTCAGGCGCCTGGTAGAGCGGTCCTAACCCGGCGAAATGCTCTGTCAGCGCCAGCGCTTTTTCACCGCCAAGAGAGTCCAGGTAGCGGAATGCGCCGCCGTGGAATGGCGGGAAGCCCAGTCCGTAGACCAGCGCCATATCCGCTTCCGCCGGGCTGGCGATAATCTTCTCTTCCAGACAGCGAATAACCTCATTAAGCATGGGTATCATCATGCGGCTGATTATCTCTTCATCGGTGAATACCCGCCGTGGCTGGCAGACGCTTTCCAGCAGGTCGTCGACCGCAGGGTCGCTTAGCTTTTGCTGTTTACCCTTTTTATCGGTTTCCCAAAGATAGAAACCGCGCTGATTTTTCTGACCGTAACGCTTGGCGTCAAACAAGACGTCAATAGCATCGCGATAATCTTTTTGCATGCGCTGAGGAAAGCCCTGCGCCATAACCTGCTGGGCATGATGTGCGGTATCAATGCCGACTACATCCAGCAGGCGTGCCGGGCCCATTGGCCAGCCAAACTGCCTTTCCATTACCTTATCTATCTGACGGAAGTCTGCCCCGTCACGCAGTAGCAGGCTGAACGCCGCGAAGTAAGGGAACAGTACGCGGTTAACAAAGAACCCCGGGCAGTCATTAACCACGATCGGCGTTTTTCCCATTTTGCTGGCCCAGGCAACCACTTTAGCGATGGTGCTGTCAGCCGTTTTCTCACCGCGGATAACCTCAACCAGTGGCATACGTGGCACCGGGTTGAAAAAATGCATCCCGCAGAACTGCGCCGGACGCTTCAGCGCCTGCGCTAGCTGGCTGATCGGTATCGTTGAGGTATTGGAAGCAAGAATCGCATCCTGCGGCAGGTTATCTTCTGTTTCAGCCAGTACCTTCATTTTTACCGTCGGGTTTTCAACCACCGCTTCCACTACGATATCCGCCCGCTCAAACTCGCTGTAGCTCAGGGTTGGTCGAATATCCCCCATGATTTTTGCCAGCTTAAGACCATCAATTTTCCCGCGCTCAAGCTGCTTGTTGAGCAGCTTTGCCACTTCGTTGCTGCCCAACGTCAGCGCCTCCGGATTGATATCTTTCATCAGCACCGGGACGCCTTTCCACGCCGACTGCCAGGCAATGCCGCCGCCCATGATGCCGGCGCCCAGTACCGCGGCCTGGCGGGGCAGGGCGACATCCTGGGTTAGCTTTTTCGCTTTGCCCTTTACATATTGATCGTTAAGGAAAATACCCACCAAAGCGCGCGCCTGGTTGCTACGTGCCAGCGCCACGAAGCTTTCAGTTTCCAGCTTCAGCGCTTCATCGCGGCCAAGGCGCGCCGCCGCTTCTATGGTCTCAACCGCTTTGACTGGCGCCGGATAATGTTTGCCCGCCGTTTGCATCACCAGCCCTTTCGCCATGGTAAAACTCATCGCTGCCTCAACTTTACTGAGACGCAGCGGCGCCAGCTTCGGCGCCCGGCGGGCCTGCCAGTCAAGTTCACCGCTAACGGCAGCTTTCAGCATTTTCAACGCGGCGTCGCGCAGGTTATCCGTGGTGACGACCGCGTCGACCAGCCCAAGTCTGAGCGCTTCATCTGCGGCAACGTCTTTGCCGGCGGCGATGATTTCCAGCGCGCTGTCAGCGCCCAGCAGGCGCGGCAGACGGACCGAACCGCCAAAACCAGGCATGATCCCAAGCTTTGTTTCCGGCAGGCCAATGCGTGCATCCTGCGTAGCCAGCCGGAAATCGGTGGCAAGAATACATTCGCAGCCGCCGCCGAGCGCGTAGCCGTTAATCGCCGAGATAGTCGGCACGGGTAAATCTTCCAGACGCGAAAAGATGTCGTTGGCGTAAACCAGCCATTGCGTCAGCTTTTCGGCTGGCGCATCAAACAGCGCGAGAAACTCAGTAATATCGGCGCCAACAATAAACGCCGCTTTGCGCGAGCTGAGCAATACCCCTTTTAGCTGAGTCTGCTTTTCAAGCACCTTAACTGCTTCGTGCAGGCAGCTCACGGTTTGGGTGTCCAGCTTATTAACCGAACCGGGAGCGTTAAAGACTAACTCCGCAATGCCCTCATCAATCCATTCCAGAGAGAGGGTGTCGCTTTGATAGAGCATGGTGTTCTCCTGAAGCTACAGAAAGTATCTGGTCTTACCAGTTAGATTGAGTGTGAGATCGATGTTAAAAAAATGCAAACAAACATGTGGAAATTGCTGTCACGATCACAACGGCTGGGTAAAGCCATTGTTTGGCCTGCTATGGTAAGATGCTGGCAAATGACAGAACGGGAGGTGTGGGATGGATTCACTGGTTGCGCTGTATCAGGAGCATCTGAAAATTTTACAGGGCAGAGCGCAGCAGGCACTGGCGCGAATGAAACTGGATGCAATGTTGATTCATTCTGGCGAACTGCTAACGGTTTTTCTCGACGATCATGACTACCCATTCAAAGTAAATCCGCAGTTTAAGCACTGGGTTCCGGTAACGGACGTGGCTAACTGCTGGTTATGGGTTGATGGCGTTAATAAGCCGAAGCTATGGTTTTATTCGCCGGTTGATTACTGGCATAACGTCAAGCCGCTGCCGCAAAGTTTCTGGAGTGATGAAATCGATATCGTGGTATTGCGTAATGCTGATGATATCGCCCGGCTACTGCCGGCTCAGCGCGAAAATGTTGCCTATATCGGCCCGGCCGTTCAGCGCGCCTCCCAGCTGGGGTTTAGCGCCGATAATATTAATCCGCAGGGGCTGATTAATTATCTTCACTATTATCGTGCCTATAAAACGAACTATGAACTTGCCTGCATGCGTCAGGCGCAGAAAATTGCCGTGCTGGGGCATCGTGCTGCGAAAGACGCTTTTCTAGCCGAATTGAGCGAGTTCGATATTAACGTTGCCTATCTCAGTGCCACAGGACATCGTGATATTGATGTGCCCTACGGTAATATCGTGGCGTTAAATGAGCATGCCGCCGTGCTGCATTACACCCAGCTTGAACAGCAGGCGCCGCCGCAGCTACATAGTTTTCTGCTGGATGCTGGCGCCGAATATAACGGTTACGCAGCAGACATTACGCGTAGCTACGCCGCACAACCTGACAGCGAGTTTGCCGCGCTGCTGGCGGATATGGATCGCGAACAGCAGGCATTGATTGCCGATCTGAACATCGGGGGGCGTTATAGCGATTATCATTTGCAAATGCATCAACGTATCGCCAGGCTGCTGATAAAGCACGATCTGCTGAAAGGACTGAGCGAAGAGGCTCTGGTGGCGGAAGATATTACCGGGCCGTTTATGCCGCACGGACTTGGCCATCCGCTCGGATTGCAGGTGCATGATGTCGCCGGTTTTATGCAGGATGATAGCGGAACGCACATGGCCGCACCGCAGCAGTATCCCTTTCTGCGCTGTACCCGCATGCTTGAGCCCGGCATGGTGCTGACTATCGAACCCGGGATTTATTTTATCGACTCTTTGCTCGCCCCCTGGCGTGAAAGTCGTTTCAGCCAGCATTTCAACTGGTCGCGCATTGAGGCGTTTAAAGCTTATGGCGGTATCCGCATTGAAGATAACGTGGTGTTCCACGATAACAATCGTATTGAAAATATGACCCGCGATCTTAACCTGAATTGATGGATGCCTATGATATTCCCGCTGAGGCAGCCAGCTTCAGCGAGGAGATAAAAAAGAGCCGCTTTATTACGTTACTGCAGCATACTGAAGGGGTAGATGCGGCGCGCAATTTTGTCCAGCTCATTCGTCAGCAGCATCCTGATGCCCGTCATCATTGCTGGGCATGGGTTGCTGGCGCGCCGACGGATTCACAGCAGTTAGGTTTTTCAGATGACGGTGAGCCTTCAGGCACTGCGGGCAAGCCTATGCTGGCCCAGCTGATGGGCAGCGGCGTGGGTGAAATTACCGCCGTCGTCATACGCTATTATGGCGGGATACAGTTAGGAACGGGTGGCCTGGTGAAGGCCTATGGCAACGGTGTTCAGCAAGCGTTAAAGCTGCTTCAACGCCAGCTCAAAGTGCCGATGCTGTCCTTTCGTTTGTGCTGTGACTATTCACAGCTGGCTGATATTGAAAGATTAATTCAGTGGGCTTCCGGCACGCTGGTCAGCTCGGATTTTACCGAGCAGGTTACACTGCGGCTGGCGCTGCCCTACAGCCAGGTCGATGGCTTTCAATCGCGTTTGACCGATCTCAGCCGTGGTGCGCTCAGCCTTGAGCCGTTAGATTAATGAGTTAAGGAACTCTCATGCATTTTCGTGCCATCACCCGTATCGTGGGTCTGCTGGTGATTCTTTTTTCTGGAACCATGATCGTACCGGGATTGGTGGCGCTTATTTATCGTGATGGTGCCGGGCGAGCATTTACCCAGACTTTTTTTATGGCCCTGGCGATTGGCCTGCTATTGTGGTGGCCCAACCGTAAACAGCGCAGCGAGCTGAAATCCCGCGAGGGATTTTTAATTGTTGTTTTGTTCTGGACGGTGCTTGGCAGCGTGGGGGCGATGCCCTTTATTTTTTCTGAACATCCGAACCTTTCAATCACCGATGCTTTTTTCGAATCTTTTTCCGGATTAACCACGACTGGCGCAACAACGTTAGTCGGGCTGGATTCGCTACCTAAAGCTATTTTGTTTTATCGCCAGATGTTGCAGTGGTTTGGCGGTATGGGAATCATCGTGCTGGCAGTGGCCATTCTGCCCATTCTCGGCGTAGGGGGCATGCAGCTGTATCGTGCAGAAATGCCTGGGCCGTTGAAAGATAACAAAATGCGACCGCGTATCGCTGAAACGGCGAAAACACTGTGGCTTATCTATGTTCTTCTTACCGTTGCCTGCGCGATTTCCCTCTGGCTGGCGGGAATGCCGCTGTTTGATGCGATAAGCCACAGCTTTTCCACCATTGCGATTGGGGGCTTTTCTACCCATGATGCCAGCATTGGCTATTTCCATAGCCCTACGATCAATACCATCATTGCCATCTTTTTACTGATTTCAGGCTGTAATTACGGGCTTCATTTTGCCTTGCTGAGCGGGCGCAGCCTGAGAGTCTATTGGCGCGACCCTGAATTTCGTATGTTTATTGGCGTGCAGTTGACGCTGGTGGTGGTGTGTACGCTGGTGCTTTATTTCCATAACGTTTATGCCAGCCTTGGTCAGACGCTTAATCAGGCTTTTTTTCAGGTTGTCTCAATGGCCACCACCGCGGGCTTTACTACCGATAGTATTGCTCGCTGGCCGCTGTTTTTGCCGGTGTTACTGCTGTGTTCGGCTTTTATTGGCGGCTGCGCCGGTTCAACCGGCGGCGGCTTGAAAGTCATTCGTATTCTACTGTTATTTAAGCAGGGCTATCGTGAGCTGAAGCGATTGGTTCATCCTAATGCGGTATACACCATTAAACTGGGAAATCGCGCGCTGGGAGAGCGGATTCTCGAAGCGGTCTGGGGGTTTTTCTCCGCTTATGCGCTGGTGTTTATCCTGAGCATGCTGGCTATTATTGCGACTGGCGTGGATGATTTCTCAGCATTTGCCGCTGTAGCCGCTACGCTGAATAATCTGGGGCCCGGACTCGGGGTCGTCGCGGATAATTTCACCTCAATGAATGATGTTGCAAAATGGATCCTTATTTTAACCATGCTGTTTGGACGACTGGAGGTTTTCACGCTGCTGGTGCTGTTTACCCCTACCTTCTGGCGTGAATGACAGGGAGTAATGATATTGAAAACACTAATTATATTTTCCAGTCGGGATGGGCAAACCCGTGAGATATCTGCGGCAATCGCTTCGGAAATTAAGCATATCCAGCACTGCGATGTCGTGAATATCTTGCACGCCGGCCACGTTGACTGGGAAAATTATGATCGGGTGCTGATTGGCGCCTCTATCCGTTACGGCCATTTTCATCCGGCGTTGGCTAAATTTGTTGCGGCTAATTTGCCGGCCTTACGTGAACGCGTTAGCGGCTTTTTCTCCGTCAATCTGACGGCGCGCAAGCCGGAGAAGCGGACCCCGCAAACCAATGCTTATACCCGTAAGTTCCTGCTTAGCACGCCCTGGGAGCCTGACTGCTGCGCAGTCTTTGCCGGTGCATTACGCTACCCCCGCTATAGCTGGTTTGACCGTATCATGATCCAATTTATTATGCGCATGACCGGTGGGGAAACTAATGCCAGTAAAGAAGTGGAATATACAGACTGGCAGCAGGTAAGGCGCTTTGCGCAGGATTTTTCGGCATTACCCGGTAAAACGCACTGAAAATAAACATGCTGGTGAAAATTGATACGGTCAGATTTTTTTTTGCAAATAACGCTTGTCAGCGCATCTGAAGCGCCTATAATGCGCCTCCACTGACACGGCACAGCGGCAACGCGGACGGGGTCAGCAGGACGATGAAGCGATTCAGAATCCTGGCGGAGGAAAGGAAAAAATCCTTGACTCTTCAGCGGCAAAGCGTAATATACGCAGCCCGCGCCACGAGATAAAGTGGCACTGCTCTTTAACAATTTATCAGACAATCTGTGTGGGCACTCGCAGGATTGATATCGCAAAACTATTTGATGTATCAAGTCTTGAAGAGTGAACACGTAAATTCATTACGTAACCGTCAGGTTTTAATTA
>NZ_MRUL01000016.1 GCF_002006995.1 Izhakiella australiensis
TGTTCAATTATATCGAGTGTGATTACAATCGCTGGCGTCGCCACAGTGCCTGCGGTGGTATCAGCCCGGAACAGTTCGAAAACCAAATCCTCGCTTAGGGCGTGTCCACATTACGTGGGTAGGATCAGTTAAGGGCTATAAAATTAATTCGCATCAGCCAAGACATCTTCTTAATACATTAGCTCTTATTTCAGGCATGGATGGTTTCGATCTTGCTCGCTGGTCAGGACGACAATGTATTGCTCAGAACAGATATTATGATCACCGTAACCATGCTCATATGCTTAGTTTAATGAGGGGCAGAGAGATTAAAGTTGAAAATGAAAAGCTTCCTGAAGCTCGAATTGATGATTTGAATATCCTGAAAAATGGTGCCGTGATGGTCAGTAAGCACGGATATTGCAGACATGCCTATGCTTCAGAACCATGTGCATTTTACCCTGAAAACGAGTCAGGGATTAATGGGGAAAGATTTTCAAGCATACATCTAAGAATACGAGAAAAAGCAATTTCTGATAGAGAGGAAGGGCATGAAAGTGCTCGTAAGTGGTGTGAATTCCATGAAAGAATAAAAATTAAGGAGTTATAAATGGCAAAACATATTAGTATTATTCAAATTAGATATATTGTAGAAGTAATAAATAGATGGTCTCAGAATGAAAAGCTGACTTGGGATGCTTTGTGTGACAAGGTTTCATCAGATATTGGTAAAAGACCATCTCGTCAGTCTTTATGTAGTCATAAATTTATAGAAGAATCATTTAAGCTAAAGAAAGAACAGCTAAAACATGGTGAAGATAAGACTATCAGACCTGCAAACATAAATGCCGCTATTAAAAGGATAAAAAGGCTTGAAGCTGAAAATAAAGCATTATTAAAGGAAAATACCCGATATCATGAGCAGTTTCATAGGTGGCAGTATAATGCTCACATACGGCAAATAACTCTTGAAGATTTGAACAGTCCATTACCTAAAAAATACGATGATAAATTTGATAGGTTTTAACTATTGACATGATTAAATTTTATGATATTTCTTTTAGAGTCAGGATGACATTTACAAATAGCAAGGATGCTTATTATGAATAAATTACAACGATTTTTACCAGACCAGCGGTTCTTAATACTTCTTAATCGCTTTATTTTAAAATACGATGAATCTGAGTGTAGTAAAGAGAAAATCATAAAAGATGCATATCTTTTTTGCATAGGTTATTTTCTCAAGTATCAACAGGATTATGAAAACCCAGGTCTTAAGGGTTCATCAAACATTATCGCCGTTCTCACCTCTGCCTTACTCAGCCCTAACTTTCATACCATACCCAGCACTATAAGCCTTGAAAGGATTCTATATTTCTATAAATTCATTGTGGAGTATGTGGTATGGAATGAGTATGAAGTAGAGAAAAGCTTTAGGGAACATAAGCTAAATTATGAAAGGACGGCGATGTCATCTAAATACAACCAATTGATAAAAAAGAAAATTTGAACAATACAATGTATAAAAAGCACCTGACAGGTGCTTTATTGTTAAGGCTGCTTTATAATTCCACCCGGGCGGATGCCTGAGCTTAGGCTCAAAATAATTATAAAAAAGACAAGGTGGTCTCTATGAAGATTATTGTTTTGGTTCTAATTTTTATTACTCTCATGCTAATTTCCCCATCAGCAATGTAATTGAGTAATATTTGTCATACAGTAAGAGTAGATGTTTTACCCTTACTGTTTTTTATAATGCGTAAATTATTTAATGTCAATAAAGGCTGTAGTAATTCATCAATGAGATTTTTTCCCTAAAAATTAACCTTTATTAATTACCTTCTCGAAAATATGCATCCACCGTTTTAACTGTAGTTCTGTGTCCCTGATGCCTTCTTGAGAGTTAAAGTCACCTTGTTTTGGAAAAAACATCACTCTCCATTCAGGATACTGGATATCATCTACTGCGATATAGAATCCTGACTCCCGGAAATCATGTGTGCGGTCCAGTTCTTTATCGATACCAGCTCGTTCCCTGGTAGTAGACAAGTTGTATCGCCATTCTTTGATAGCTGAGAAGGGGTATGTTTTCTGTTTATTCTCTTCCTTGAGATGAATTAGTCCTCGTTTTTCATCGAGCTTCATAGCAGTAGGACCGAACTCGTGACTCCAGATACCATCTGTTTCGCCGAAATGATCTTTCGTGCTCGCATTCCATTTCTTAATTCGAAACTTTTTATAGGCAAACATCAAAAGCATGATGCTTACGAAAATCCAAATTAGAGCAAGTTGCACTAATCCTTTCATACCTAAGAAGTAGAAGATGACAATAGGTAAGGCAATAGCAATCCATACCCTTTTCATTAGAAGAAAGTTCGGTTGTTTTACTTCAGTCATTGCTGTCATTCAAATGTCCTTCATGAGGTTTGCTGGATTAGAGGCGCACTTATTCTTCAGCTTTTTCGCTGATAATTCAGTAAGCTACATCGCTTGGTTTGAAGTCACTTTACGACTCAGAATTAGTTACTAGCAAATCATTTATACCGATCGATCACTTTATTTTGATAGTCATTAACTATCACTAATTTGAAATTGATCAGTGATAACGATCGATCGATTTTGTCTATCGATTTGAAAGGGAATGAAAATATTCATGTAACTTGATTTAGTGAGTGGTTTTAACTCACTGAAAACTGGTCCATTAGACAGGCTTGAAGTGCTTTTTTTTAACCGAATCTTGAGAATTGGCTTCTGTAATTTTTAGAGGTTTTGGATTGTCATCCACGATTTTCCTGATGAGGGCTGTTTTATTAACTGGCTTGAGAATGGTTGAACCTATAGCTTTCATACTGCAAAAGAACTCGCTGAGGTAAGGTATCCACTGCAACCAGCGAGACCGGATATATTCACTGAAATTTGCTGGGCAAGGTGTAGCTGTGGGATAAACTTCAATGGGAGTCGAAAAATTTTCAGTGATGGCAATCGATACAGGAGCATTAGTATCTATTGGTTGAGTCACGATGATCCGCTTACTCAGATTTGACCATGCATAAGCTTTGCCGATCTGAGAGCCTTTAAAAGCTATCCCTCCGTATTCATATGAGAAACCGTTCATCTTGCCAGTCGAAGCAACATTGGCTATCGCAGTTATATTTTGCTTTTGCAGTTCATCGGTGAAGTCTTCCATATTGATTTCGTTAAAGAAGACCAAAATCGCATCTATAGCTTCCTGAATCACTCTCTTAGAAGCTTTCTCTCCGGTCCTTACTTCCATCATTTCTTCGTTACGAGTGAGCTTCTTATGCTTCTGGGACGGTTTAGAAGGAGAAGGGCCTTTGGTTCGAGTGAGCTGATGATCTTTTTCAAGCTCCTGGATGATACGAGTGCTCTTAAAGTTCTCGTTCCTGCCCAAGTAAAGCTGGCCGTTTAAAATGTTTATACGGGAAGCAATGATATGTATGTGTTGACCTTCTTCGTCGTCATGTAGGACATAACAACGAAGATGAGTGTCTGAGAAACCCATTCGCTTCATGTAATCGTCGGCTAAGAGCCTCCAGTGCTCATTGGTTAATGAATCGCCCTTTGGTAATCGTAGTGAGTTATGCCATACAGGTTTCTTAACATCTTCTCTCAGTTGATGAGTTCTGGTGAACTCTGCTGTCAACTCCTCCACTGAAAAGCCTACCAGGTTTCCTCCTATCACAAGGGGAGCGGTTGAGTGATGAGGAGCAGGGGCAAGAGCATATGAGACGACACCACGAAAGTTCTTACCCCGGCGAATCCTGTTCATTCCCTTCATACAGGATGTTTACTCATTTAATTTCAGCAGAGCATCTCTTACATGCGACAGCTTCACTTTCAAAGCAGTTAACTCTTGTGAGAGAGGCTGAGCATCTTCACCTCTGCGAAGCAGGAACGAAGTAAGATCATTCAGCTTCTGTAGGGAAGCAGTAAGCTCCTGCCAGGCTACTTTGTTGGGTTCTGGAACTGTTGGGGGGAGTTGCTGAAGAGCTGAAGATCTCAGCCAACAGCTTTTGCTGAGCTGGTTCCGAGAGTCATTCACTTGCTTGAGTTCAAAATCGTTAAGACGAACCGTTACTGTGTGCTTGCGGATGCGGTTAGGTGGTAGTTTCTTTGCTTTCGGATCATCACTGAACGACGAAGGAAACTCGTCATCAAATATATTATTAAATTTTTCCATATCAACTCCTTTTGATCATGTGGTTTATAGCAAGTCCGTATGCTATGTATAAACGAATATCATAATAAGCAATTGTGTCAATGCCTTAGGTGTTGATTTAGATTTTCGTTTTTCTTTTTCTGACTACAAGGAAGAAAAACAAGGGGAACTCAGCTTCGCTGAGTTAGCCCTTGCTTCTTATCTAATTGAATACAGATGATATTTTATTGTAGCTATGCTAAAATAATCAAAAATAATACTTGTTTAGGTATGGTATGGAAAGTATATCAATCACACCAACAATAATTAACCCTAAGCGGGTTTTTAAAAAAACTACAGGTGAAGAATGGTATAACTATTATGCAGGTTTTTCTGATGATTTTGTTTCTGAAATTTTAAATTCTTTCGAACTGCCAAAAGATTCCGTCATTCTTGACCCTTGGAACGGTGGAGGAACGACTACTTTAAATTGTGCGCTCGCTGGATATAATGTTATAGGCATAGATTTAAATCCAGTTATGAACATAGTCGCAAAATCGAAATTTTGTAATACCGATGATGTCCTCATGGCTTTAGATATAGTCAAATATTTAAGAGTAAATAACTACCCTAACAAGCTTAATGATGAGTCTGATTTCCTTTTAAATTGGTTCGATTATAACACTGCATCATACATTCGTTATATTTCTTTTTCCCTACAAAATAAATGCAATACTATTTTAAATTCAAAAGTTTTTTCTTTAATATTCTTAGCTCTGTTTAAATTGGTTAGGAAGTATATTGGAAAGTTTATCCCTTCAAACCCAACATGGGTTAAAAAAGCTAAGAATAGTAATGATAAGATATCCATTGAATCCACAAAAATTAAAATAGATTTAAAAAATATTCTCCGTGAAAAACTGAGTGCAACATTTGTTGACAATGTAAGTAGTATTGGTAAGGAAAGATTTTATTGTGCATCTTCAACTAAGTTGCCGTTGAAAGAGCATAGTGTTGATGCTGTTATTACTTCACCGCCGTATTGCACCCGTATTGATTATGGTATTGCTACATCACCAGAGTTAGCTGTTTTGCTTGGTAATCATCCAGCAGAAATTGATAATATTAGACGAACTCTGACCGGTAGAACCACAATCGATAAAAGCTTTCTTGAAATAGAATCATTAGGCTTGACTGCAAAAAAAATGCTACTTGAAATTTTTAACCATCAATCCCATGCTTCGGTTTCTTATTATTATAAGAATTTCGCTCAGTATTTTATAGACATAAATGAGTCTCTTAAGCAAATAAAAAAAGTTCTTAAAAGAAATGGGTATTTTGCTTGTGTTGTGCAGGATTCTCATTACAAAGAAATTTATTGCGATCTTGCCTTGATCTTTACAGAAATGGCTGAAGAAAACGGTTTGAGCCTCATTCACCGCCAAGATTTTATGTCTAAATTCGTAATGGCTAACATAAACAGTAAAGTAAAAAAATACCGAGATAAAATTACTGCTAATGAAACAGTTCTGATTTTTCAAGCAAATTAGGAGCATTGAATGAGCACTGAAGATATTCTTTCCGAAATTGAATCCGAGATGGCTAAAGTCCATACACAAAGCCTTGATTTATCTTTCAATGAATTAATGGATATGTATGAAAACAAAGAACTTGATATAAGCCCAGATTATCAAAGGCTTTTCAGATGGACTGAAGGAGCAAGATCAAGATTCATAGAATCCTTATTACTCGAAATGCCAGTTCCGCCTATATATGTAGTTGAAACTGAAAATGGTGTTTATCAACTAATAGATGGACTTCAGCGATTTTCCTCTTATTTGCATTTAAGGGGAAAACTTACGGCTGAGCATATGGAAATAGCGGAAGGTAATAAACTCGTTCTCTCTGATTGCGATATAGTAAAAAGCCTTAATGATTTAACATACGATGAATTACCTTTATCTTTGAAAATTAAATTAAAGAGATCTTTTGTTCGAGTTGAAGTTGTTAGAAAGGGAAGTGATAATAAGTTTAAATATCATATGTTTAAACGGCTAAACACTGGCGGTGAAGCATTAACTCAACAACAAGTAAGAAATTGCACCATTAGAATGTTGGACCCGAAATTTAATGATTTTATTATACGGTTATCACAAGATCATCATTATAAAATATGCACTTCCCTTTTGTCTGAATCCCAAAAGTTTGGTGCATTTGATCAAGAATTAGTATTGCGATATTTCACTTTCAAAAATAATAGAGCAGCTTTCAAACATGACATAGCGGATTTTCTAACTGAATATATGGAGGGTGTTTCATCTGGAACCACTGATTTTGATTATGCAGATAATGAGAGTAATTTTAAAAAAGTATTTGAAGTTCTTTCTAAAGCACATGGCGAAAAAGTGTTTGGTCGAATTAATTCAGATGATGGATTACAGTCAAACTTCAATATTTATCATTTTGAATCGATAACTATTGGTATTCAATCTGTTATCAACCAAATTGATGAAAATGATGATGCAATTATCGATAAAATCAGAAGTGGAATTATTCAGTTAAAAAAGGATGGCACATTCAAGACCCAAACAACGGGCGGTGGAAAAAACTCTCCTGGTCCGTTGAAAAGTAGAATCGAAATTGCCATTAAATATCTTGAGGGCGCTCTCAAATGACCCCAGAAGAATTTTTAACTCAAGTTGAGTTGGAGCGAACTTGGAGAGAAGAGGAAATAAGATCGCTAAACAATATCATCGAGAAGTCAGATGATGTCAGTATTTATATGATGCGAAGGGCAGTTATTTGTTTGCTTTATGCTCATATCGAAGGGTTTGTTAAATTTTCTTTCAATCTTTATATTGATGGAATTAACAAGATGGAGCTTAAGTGTAATGAGGTAAAACCTGTTTTAGCAGCGGCTGTCTATTATAAGGATTTTTTAAAAATGAATAATCCTGATATTAAGAATAGATTATTCAAGAAGACATTACCTGATGACTCACACTTACACCGTATTTTCCGTTATGAAGAATTTTTTGAGCGATTGTCTGGTGTTATGGATGGTAAGATTTTCATCGCGGATGGATACGTAAATACTGAAAGCAATGTTGGTAAAGAAATACTTCAGAAGTTATTGTATCAAGTTGGATTATCTCACACTTCTTTAGATCAAGTAATTGGACCTTTAACAAGATTAAAGAATAAAAGAAATGATATTTCACACGGTGTTGATAAAGCAAAAGTAGAATATGAAGAATACAAAGCTTACTATGATTGCTCAATAAATATCATGTCGGAATTAATCAAGGTCTTATTTTCAGCATATCAAAGAAAAGATTTTCTAATTAATAGTAATTGATCTTATATATAATAAATCTATTTGAAGCGCTTTTAATTTTTTTATTCTCATTATGCTTGACTTATTCTATCAATCTTTTAGATTTTATTAACAGCTAATATTTGGTTGGAATATTTAGAGGGGCTTCTTAATATTATTGGATAAGTGTTTTTTTACTTCCATAAGCATTGGTTCCCTCTATTTTATTATTTAAAATTGTGAGGGGTTAATATGTGGTGGATAGAGATTTCAGATACAAAAAATAGAAAAGCTATTTATATAGAACTTCCTGAAGAGAATTGCAGAGCATTATACAGATTTATTTCTTCAACCTCTAAAAATATTCCAGTGAGTTTTGGTTATATAGGCAACAATGGAGAGCTTAATTGTATAGGTTCAACAAATATAGATTCTCAATACAGGAAGAAGCCTATGTTCGATGGGGAAAGACCAGAACTTCAAATCGAAAATTTTTATCAGGCATGTTAAATAATTAATTTTACAATCAAAGTTTTTAGCACTCCTATCGTTAAATAAGAGTGCTTTTATTCACATACTGAGTTTTCTACCGGGTCTATAGTTTTTGAGAAAATCAGATATAGATTCACAAATTTTTTCTTTATTAGCTTGAGCGGGTAGGTCAATATTTTCATCTAAATCATTTTTTTCTTGTGTGACTTCTTCTAATTCAAAGTATGCACCATCATCATTTTCTTTTGGCGATGCATTATATTCAATAATTTGAGGGAAGTTTAATTCATAGCAATTTTCGTAGGCAAGGTTTTGTTCGGCAAAATAGGAGCGCACAGAACCAGAGATAGTGTCGATAACCAAATATAGAATATTTGCATCGCTCTCACTTTGATATTGATTAACTTTAATGACAGTAAATCTTAAGTCAGTCGCCATTATTTTTCCTTTCAAGTTTGTTAAACAACTAAGTTAGTAATTTATAGATTATTAACTATTATTTGTGAATTGGTCAGGCGATAAATGTCTTGTTAATTTTATAAATATTTTCAATTTAGTAAAGAAAATTTTACCAATTACATGGGTTGTTTTAATTTAAGTTTATGTATTTTAAGGTCTTTTATTTAAGTATGGCTGATAGAACTATTGATAAGCCTTCTAATGCATGGCTTCTTTCTTCAAAATAATCATACCTGTCATAAATCCCCTCAACACCTTTGAGTTTATGGTTCAAGCATCTCTCTGCTACATGAGGAGGAACGGACAGAGAAGCGAGTAAGCTCCGGCTCGTTCTTCTCAGATCATGAACGGTAAAATATTCCATATCACCCATAACGTTTGGCGGTTGCTTCTTCTTGCCTGGCTCGATACCGAAAAGCTTCGCTATGGCCCTGTTGAGAGTGTCTTTTCCCATATGCTGATTTTTACTTGTCCGGCGATTAGGGAAGACATAAAGCGAATCCCATGCTCTTACCCTTAACTCTTCTAAAATCTCAATAGCGAGCTGGGGAAGCGGAATGACGATTGCAACACCAGACTTGCTCCTTTCCTTGGGTAAAAACCATTTTTTATCTTCTAAATTGAATTCCGACCACGGAGCTTCTGTCAGCTCACTCTTTCGAACAGCAAGAAGCAATAGTAGGGCACATGCCAGATAATTATCACGAGAGAAGCTGTCAGAGTGTTCTCTGAACACTTTAAAAACATGAGCAATCTCTTCTAAGCTCAATGCTCTTTCTCTGCTCTTTTCAACTCCTCCAGCATCATTCACTTTGAAAGCAGTAGCTGGGTTGCTCTGAACAAGACCAAGTTTGATACCATGATTGAAGAGCTGTTTCATGTAGAGAAGGGCATCATTTGCGATAGTAGGTCTGTCATTGGCGGTGATTTTTTGAATGATGGAACGAACATCTAAGGGTGTGACTTTGCTTAAGGCAAGGCTACCAATTGAAGGAGCAATGTCTTTACGGTAAACCCTTTCAGGTATGCCCGGATATTTTAATCTTTTAACAAGATCTTTATGCCAGTCTTCAAACAGCTCATTCACTGTAGTCAGTTCTACAGGTCTGTTTAGCTTCCTTTCTGCGATAGGATCATCTCCAGCCAGAACCTTTTTGCGAACATCTTCTGCAAGGCTACGGGCTTCTGCGAGTGACACTATAGAAACTTTGCCTAAAGTGATTTCTCGTCTCTTTGTGTGTGCTGTGTATCTCAGCATCCAGTAAGGTTCACCTTTGGATGGGATCTTCAGGTATAAGCCTCGCTCATCTCCAAACTTACCAACTCCGCCTGCTTTTATCAGAGATTGAACGGCTTTTGCTGTTAGTGAACCCATATACCTGACCTGCTAATCCTAAGTGGGGGGTATTTGGTTATAAACTGTTATTTTTGGCTAGTAAAGCAAAAACACTCCCCACTCTACCCCCCGATAAATGGTGGATATTGATGGAGATGTATGTTTATTGGTGGAATTTAACGGCAATAAAAAAGCCCATTTAACATGGGCTTACGGATATTCATGGATGGGAGTGGAAATTATTCGATATTCTGGATCTGCTCGCGCATCTGCTCAATCAGTACTTTAAGCTCGATGGCGGAGGTGGTGATCTCGGCGTTAATCGATTTCGATGCCAGGGTATTAGACTCGCGGTTAAATTCCTGCATCATAAAATCAAGGCGGCGTCCAACGGCCTCTTTTTTCTTCAGGATGTTATAGGTTTCTTTAACGTGAGCATCAAGGCGGTCCAGCTCTTCGGCAACGTCTATGCGCTGCGCCATCATCACCAGCTCTTGCTCAAGACGGTTGCTGTCAGTCTGCACTTCGGCATCCTCCAGCTTGCTTACCAGCCTTTCGCGCTGCCACTTTAATACGTCCGGCATGTGCGACCGCACTTTGCTGACTTCAGCGCTGACGCCGGCCAGCCGCTGCTCAATCAGACTTTTAAGCGCGGCGCCTTCGCTTTCGCGGGCGGTAATGAAATCATCAATCGCGCCGTCGAGCGCCCCCAGCAGCGCTGCTGCGATAGCATCCAGATCCTGCTCGCCCGCAGACATGACGCCCGGCCAGCGCAATATATCCAGCGGATTGATTTCACCTTCATCGCTTTGCATTTTTACCCAGTTGGCCGCTTTTACCAGCTGGATCGCCAGTGGCTCATTGAGAATCAGATCCCCCTGAGACTGCAAATTGGCATCGAAACGCAGCCCGCATTCGACCTTGCCGCGCGTTAGCCGACTGCGGAGCCTTTCGCGAATCACCGGTTCAAGACTGCGGAACTGCTCGGGAAGACGGATGTAGGTTTCCAGATAACGTTGGTTAACTGAACGTAGTTCCCAGGCGGCGCTGCCCCAGTCGCCTTTAATTTCACGCCGGGCGTAGGCGGTCATGCTGCGAATCATGTGGCTTACCCGTAAATAATGAATGTTCGCTGATTATAGCGACGTGCGGCTGGGGTTAACAGGCGCAGGCGCAATAACTGGCAAATCCCTTGCCACAATTGACGTTAAGCCGGCTTTAGCGGGATAGGCATCCGGCGGTGAATTCCGTATAATGCGCAGCCAAATCCCAATACCGCCGGAGAGAATTTATGCGTCCAGCAGGCCGTAATGCACAGCAGGTGCGTCCCGTTACCCTTACCCGTCATTACACTAAACACGCAGAAGGCTCCGTACTGGTCGAGTTCGGTGAAACGAAAGTGCTCTGTAATGCCACCGTTGAAGAAGGCGTGCCGCGCTTTCTTAAAGGTCAGGGGCAGGGCTGGATCACAGCAGAGTACGGCATGTTGCCGCGGGCGACCCACAGCCGAAACGCACGTGAAGCGGCAAAAGGAAAGCAGGGAGGCCGTACGTTAGAAATTCAACGTCTTATCGCCCGTTCACTGCGCGCGGCGGTGGATTTGCACAAGCTGGGTGAATACACCATTACCCTTGACTGCGACGTTATTCAGGCGGATGGCGGCACGCGCACGGCGTCTATTACCGGCGCTTGCGTTGCGCTGGCCGATGCTTTGAACGCGATGGTAGCTAAAAAGCAGCTGGCGGAAAATCCCATGAAAGGCATGGTCGCGGCGATTTCGGTTGGCATCGTTAACGGCAGCGCGGTGTGCGATCTTGAGTACGTCGAGGACTCGGCAGCCGAAACCGACATGAACGTGGTAATGATGGAAGACGGCCGGATGATAGAAGTGCAGGGAACGGCAGAGGGCGAGCCTTTCAGCCATGAGGAACTGTTGACCCTGCTCGATCTGGCGCGCGGCGGTATAACGACCCTGGTAGCAGCGCAGAAGGCTGCACTGACCGACTGATAACACAGGCGACCGCAGAGTCGCCTTTTTTATGCGATGAGGAAGTGAATATGAAGGCCTGGCAGCGACAGTTTATTGAGTTTGCCCTGAACAAACAGGTGCTGAAGTTTGGTGAGTTCACGCTAAAATCCGGGCGCATCAGCCCCTATTTTTTTAATGCGGGTCTTTTCAATACCGGCCGTGACATCGCGCTATTGGGCCGTTTTTATGCCCAGGCATTGATTGATTCGGGTATCGATTTCGATTTGCTGTTTGGCCCGGCATACAAAGGCATTCCGATTGCAACCACCACTGCCGTGGCGTTAGCCGATCATCATGACCGTGATGTCCCCTGGTGTTTTAACCGCAAGGAGGCAAAAGATCACGGCGAAGGTGGCCTGCTGGTCGGCAGTCCACTGCAGGGGAAAGTGATGCTGGTGGACGATGTGATTACCGCCGGAACCGCGATCAGGGAGTCAATGGCGATTATTCAGGAAAACAAGGCGCATTTGTCAGGCGTGCTGATTTCTTTGGATCGCCAGGAACGTGGACGGGCGGATATATCCGCGATTCAGGAAGTTGAACGTGATTATAAATGCAAAGTGATTGCTATCATCACGCTAAATGATCTGATCAATTACCTGGAAGAGAAAGCCGAACTGGCCGATCACCTGGCGAAAGTCAGGGCTTATCAGAAAGCCTACGGTATTTAAGAAACCGCTAAATAAATAAGGAGCATATGTGTGATGCTCCTGTGATTTTTATAATGTTAAGTTGTTAATAGTATCAATCTGGCTGTGGTTATTTCTCCGGGCTATATTCCCTCTTGCTCATGGATAGGCATCATCTTAGCGGTCGTTTTTGGCGTAAAAGGTAAAAATGTGAAGCAGACCGAATAATAAAAATGCCATACGAGCGGTGTCCTCCAATCTTATCTATATTCATACCGACTGCTGACCTTGTTATGCGGCTGTGCTTTTGGCTGAAATGATATTTAAGTTGCAAAGAAAAAAATTTTAAGGACATAAAGCGTCAGGACCCCGTCTTTATCAAACAATTTTATTGCTAAATAGCTTTAATCTGGTTTGTCCGGCGCTATAAAATATCAGAGGAAAGATCATGGGGAAATTAGTCACTGCAACTCTTTTAGCTGCTGGTATATCAACGGCTTATGCCGAACCTGAACCTCCGCTTCATCCATATTCAGGCGGTGCGATAAATGGGACGTTCAGTAAAAGCCTCTATGCAGTAGATCAACAGGGCGTCGAGGAAACACTATCATCCCCCGGTGCTGAAATACTTGATACGTTCGTCTGGTTAGGTCCGGGCGCCGTGATAACTGATGGCGTACCTGGCTTTGTACGTAATTCAGCGGCAATTGGCACTGATACGATTAATCTGGGTGGGAGAAACCTTTTTTACATCCAGGGAAAAACGCAGACAAATGCTACCGCTATTAATAGCATATCAGATCCAGTTAGCGTAGTTGAGAATTATGGTGAATACCTTTATTACTACGCCGCGGGTAGCTCCGGTGATGGCTGGATAAACACTGTGCGTGCATTACACGGGCAGGGAAGAGCGCTATGGACTGGCTTGGGTAGTAATATGGGTGCGGTAGTAAACGATAACAATAGTTTGATTATCTCTGATAATGCATCTGCTCTGACATTGGGTGGCGATGTGACAAGCGTAACCAATAATGGTGAGATACGGGCCTCTGATTACGCTATTGAAATAACGCCCGGTGCAACTATTGGCTCAGTCACTAATAATGGTGATCTTACCGGTAACGCCGGAATAATGAATGCAGGTCATATTACCGGCGACATAATTAATACCGGGGTAATCAATGGCGGTATCCTCAACTATGGCGCCATTGATGGCGGCGTTACGCTGGGTAATGCCACGCTCATTCTGGCCGGTAACAATGCTTCTGTCGGCGCTGTCAGCGGCAGTAATAACTCTGCTGTGACGATAGGGCGCAGCGATGAAGCGGCGAGCTTCCGGGCGATAAATGCTGTCGACGTTGGTTCAATCAGTGTACTAAATGATAGTCGGTTACTGCTGGCTGAGAACCTGAACTGGCAGGCAGACGCGATCTCCAATAACGGAACAATTGTACTGGGAAGCGGCAGCACTCTGACGGGGTCCACTAGCAACGCTGGCACTCTCACGCTCAGTGATGCGCAGAACGTAAATGCCAGCATTGCGGGCGACGTGAATAACAGCGGCAGCCTGGTGCTCAATCCGACGCCGCAAAGCGCCGGAAATACGCTGACAATTAACGGCAACTATACCGGCGCGCCAGGCAGTAAAATTTCGCTTGGCAGCGTACTGGGTGGCGATGCCTCATTGACAGATAAGCTGATCATAAATGGCAATACCACTGGCAGCAGTGCCTTGTCAGTTGCTAATGAGGGTGGATCTGGCTCCTCTACGCTGGAAGGTATACAACTGGTACAGGTAAACGGTATCTCCGATGCTAATTTTACTCTGGACGGGCGCGTGGTGGCGGGGGCTTATGATTACACACTGGAAAAAGGCGATGCTTCTGGCTCTGAGGCTAACGGTTGGTACCTGAGCAGTTATACGCAATCCACCTCCCCTGGCTCATCAACGTTTCCCGGCGCGCAGGTTAACCCGCAGCGCAGAGTTCGTCCGGAAGCAGCCAGCTATGCCGATAACCTGCGCGCGGCAAGTACTCTGTTCAACACCAGCCTGTACGATCGCGTCGGTGAAACGCAGTATGTTGACCCGCTTACCGGTGCAATGCGTACCACCTCAATGTGGATGCGCAACGTCGGTGGTCATAACCAGGCGTCCATGTCGGACGGACAGAACAAAACCACCTCTAACCGCTACGTGCTGCAGATCGGCGGCGATATCATCCAGTGGCGAGATGCAAAGGCGGGTAAGTTCAGCCTCGGTATTATGGGCGGCTACGCTAATCAGAGAAGCCGCTCCCGTAACCACCTGAGCGGCAATGACTCCAGAGGCGCCGTTGATGGCTATAGTACCGGTCTGTACGGTACCTGGTTGCAGAATGCTGATGATAAGTCAGGTCTTTATATCGACAGCTGGCTGCTTTACAGCTGGTTTGATAATGAGGTCAAAGGGCAGGGATTGGCGCCGGAGACATACAAAAGCCATGGTTTAACGGCGTCTCTGGAAAGCGGCTATAACTACCGCGCCAGCAGTTGGATGAGCAGTAAGGGCATGGAAAATAGCATCTGGCTGCAACCCCATGCCCAGGTTATCTGGATGGGTGTGAAAGCGGACGATTACACTGAAAGCAATGGCGCCCGGATTGAAAGTGAGGGTGACAATAACGTTCAGACCCGACTGGGCATGCGTGCCTTCCTTAACGGTAAGAGCGCGCTGGACAAAAATAGCGTGCGTGAATTCCAGCCGTTTGTTGAGGCTAACTGGATTTATAACAGTAAACAGTATGGTGCCAGTATGAATGGCGATAAAGATCATATGCAGGGGGCTCGTAATATCGGCGAGCTGAAAGGCGGGGTGGAGGGCAAGCTGAGCAGTCGTCTGAGCATGTGGCTGGACCTGGCGCATCAGATAGGTGGCGAGGGTTACAGTGACACTCAGGGGACCTTGGGCGTGCGCTATCAGTTCTGATAATTACCGGGAGCGCACCGCGTAAAAGCGGGTTGGCGCAGTCCCTGAAACAGCGTAAAGAGACGCGGCGTTATCACGGGCTATCGCCGCTCAGCATCAGTTGACGTAGCAAGGGGGCGCTTTTTTCTGCGCTCCCCGGCCGTGGATAGCCAGTTTGCTACCCTGTGGTTTACACTAGCTGGGCGGCGATGAGTGGCCAGCGCGTATCAAAATCCTGAGTGGGACGATAGCGGAACTCTGAGCGCACATAGCGTGACAGCAGGCCTTCACAGCTGGCCAGCAGCAGGCTGGCAAGTAGCGTTTCATCGCTACTGAAACCTTCACCCTCGCGTAATTTACGCTCGCGCAGCACCTGACGCAGCTGTACTTCAATACGCTCAAACAGCTGGTTAATTCGCCCTTGCAGACGGTCCTGCTCAAACATCAGCGCATGGCCGGTCAGAATGCGCGTCAGGCCGGGATTACGCTCGCCGAAGCCCAGTATTAATTGCGTAATCAGGCGCAAACGGGGCAGCGTCTCTTTTTCATCTTGTAAAATCAGATTGATGCGCGTAATCAGGCTGTCTTCAATAAACTCAATCAGGCTGTCGAACATTTTGGTTTTGCTGGGGAAGTGACGGTAGAGCGCCGCCTCTGAAACCCCAACGGTTGCCGCCAGCTTGGCGGTGGTTATACGCTGGCTTCCATCACTGGACTCCAGCATCTGTGCCAACGCCTGCAATATTTCATCGCGACGGTTTTTTTTGGCGCGCTTTTGTTCTGCCATCTCTGCAAAGACCCCTGAAAAACACCTTCAATGGACATAAGCTCACGTTCCCCTGACGGACAAATTACCCATCAGGAAACAGGATACGTGAAACGTATTATCAGGCGCTGAGCGCCTGAGATACTGACGATGAGGCGGTTATTGTCGGCCTGAATGGCCGAATCCTCCTTCACCGCGCAAACTGGCGTCGAAAGATTCAACGATATTAAATTCTGCCTGCACTACCGGTACGAACACCAACTGAGCGATACGCTCGCCGGGTTCAATGGTAAAAGTATCCTGGCCACGATTCCAGACGGAAACCATCAGCTGGCCCTGATAATCGGAGTCGATCAGGCCGACCAAATTTCCCAGCACGATACCGTGTTTATGACCCAGACCTGAGCGGGGAAGAATCACCGCCGCCAGCTGCGGATCGCCGATATGTATCGCCAGGCCGGTCGGGACTAAGGTTGTCTGGCCGGGCGCCAGTTCAACCGGGGTATCCAGACAGGCGCGCAGATCGAGCCCGGCAGAACCCGAAGTTGCATAGGCCGGCAGGGGAAAGGCGCTTCCGACGCGGGGATCGAGGATTTTAATATCTATTTTTTTCATCATAACGAAGAATAATCTCGTCTAATAATTGTTGGCCAAGGAGAGTTTTATCACTGAGCGGCAGGACTTTCTCTCCCTTCTGCCAAAAAAGATGCAGCGCATTATTATCGCTGTTAAAGCCTTGTCCCGTCTGGGACACATCATTGGCGCAGATTAAATCGAGGTTTTTCTGCAGTCGCTTTTGCCGGGCGTATTCTTCCACATTCTGGGTTTCTGCGGCAAATCCGACAACATAAGGGCGATCACTGGTCATTGCAGCGACCCCTGCCACGATATCAGGGTTTTTTACCATTCGCAGCGTGATTTCGTCGCCCTGCTTTTTAATTTTTTCCACCGCGATTTCGCTGGCGCGGTAATCCGCTACTGCGGCACAGCCGATAAAAATCTGCTGCCGTTCGGCGTGGCGCATTACTGCGTCCTGCATTTCCAGCGCGCTGATAACGTCGATACGCTGAACGCCGGCAGGGGTCGGCAGGGCTACCGGGCCGGCAACCAGCGTGACCCGCGCGCCACGACGCGCGGCGGCTGCGGCAATGGCGAAGCCCATTTTTCCTGAGCTATGGTTAGAAATGAATCTCACCGGATCAACCGCCTCACGCGTTGGGCCTGCGGTTATCATAATGTTCAGGTGTTGCAGATCGTTGACGGGAACCGCCCATGCCGCGGCTTCGGCGACAAGCGCTAATGGGTCAATCATTCGTCCTGGGCCAACGTCTCCGCAGGCCTGACTGCCGCTGTCCGGTCCCCAAATCATCATTCCTCTGTTTGCCAGTCGCGCCAGGTTCTCCTGCGTTACCGCCGCCCGGAACATCTGCTGATTCATCGCCGGGGCAACGGCGACAGGCGCGGCAGTCGCCAGGCAGATAGTGGTGACTAAATCATTTGCCATACCGCAGGCCAGGCGGGCGATGAGATCGGCGGTCGCCGGGGCAAGGATGACCAGATCGGCCCATTTACCCAGTTCAATGTGGCCCATCGCCGCTTCAGCGGCGGGATCAAGCAGGCTGTCAGAGACGGGAAAACCTGAAACCGCCTGCAGGCTTAGCGGCGTAATAAAGGCCTTAGCGGCCTCGGTCATTGCGACTCTGACTTCAGCGCCCCTGTCGCGCAGGCGGCGCACCAGCTCAGGTGCTTTATAGGCGGCAATGCCTCCACTGACGCCCAGCACGATTTTTTTACCGTGTAATTCCATCATGATGTTTTGCCCCACCGAAGCTGGTAGCAGGCGCTGCGCGCCGCATTATCCCTTCATCTTATCACACTAAGATAAACCGCGATTAGCACTGCCGATCGCCTTGCTAATTTTGCGAGCATCGCCGAAAAATCGAGTCAGGGGAGTAGTGGCGCGCGACTACTGGTTGCATGATCAGGCTAAGATTATATTCCGGGAAAAGATGATGGCTAAAGCGTGGATGACTCTTCCCCCGCGGGAAAAAATGATCAAGTACGGCGCCGAAATGCTCAGTGATGCCGAGTTGCTGGCACTATTTTTACGAACCGGCACCCGGACTCAGCACGTTATTGAGGTCGCGGAGCGTTTGCTGTCGACCTTTGGTTCGCTGCGGCGCATTTTGCTGGCAGATAGCAGCGAGCTTAATCAGGTTGGCGGGATTGGCGTCGCTAAATTTACCCAGTTACATGCCATTGCAGAGCTGGCGGACCGCTTTTATGACAGCCAGAGCCTGCGTGATGGCAGCCTGAATAGCCCCCATTCAACGCGGCGTTTTTTACAGCGTCGCCTGATGCGCCAGCAGCGGGAAATATTTATGGTCATCTTTCTGGATAATCAGCATCAGGTTCTCACCGCAGAGGAGATGTTTGCCGGAACGTTCAATTCGGTCGAGGTTCATCCACGGGAAATTATTCGCCGGGCTCTGAAGCTGAATGCGGCGGCGCTGATCGTTGCCCACAACCATCCCTCCGGTGTACCGGAGCCCAGCCGTGCTGACCGCCAGCTTACCGAACAGCTCAGACAGTCTTGCACTTTTTTTTCGATCCAACTGCTGGACCATCTGGTGATTGGGCACGGTTGCAGCGTTTCTTTTGCTGAAAGAGGTTGGTTATAACCCCGATCGTCAGGGGGAATAGCGCTATTTTTAACCGCTGAAAAGCGATTTTCAGGCGATCCGGCGGGATCTTTATTTATCCGGGACTTGAGCGACCGCGCGACAGGGCGTATACTACGCCACCTTTGAGAATCTCGGGTTTGGCGTTTGGGCCTGCTCAGCGGGTTCGCATTGAACCAGTCTGGACAGGCTAAGAGCCTGACGAGGCGGCCAGAAACCCTATTTTTAAAGCTCGAGCTGATTTGATTTTTGGAGAATTGACATGTCACGAGTCTGCCAAGTAACTGGCAAGCGTCCGGTGACCGGTAACAACCGTTCACACGCGATGAACGCGACGAAGCGCCGTTTCCTGCCTAACCTGCATTCACACCGTTTCTGGGTTGAAAGCGAGAAGCGTTTTGTTACTCTGCGCGTATCTGCTAAAGGTATGCGTGTTATTGATAAAAAGGGCATCGACACCGTTCTGTCTGAACTGCGTGCCCGTGGTGAGAAGTACTAAGGAATAAATCATGGCTAAAGGTATTCGTGAGAAGATCAAGCTGGTTTCCTCTGCTGGTACAGGTCACTTCTATACCACCACGAAAAACAAGCGTACTAAGCCGGAAAAACTTGAGCTGAAAAAGTTCGATCCGGTTGTGCGCCAGCACGTGATCTACAAAGAAGCTAAAATCAAGTAATTGATTTAGTGATGAAGTAGAATAAAAAACCTCGCTCCGGCGGGGTTTTTTGTTTTGCCTGCCGGTCAGCGTTTAATGGAGAGGGGCGATGCCTGAATTACCAGAGGTTGAAACCAGTCGTCGGGGAATTGAGCCTCACCTGGTTGGTGCAACGATATTGCATGCCATAGTTCGCAATCCGCGGTTGCGCTGGCCGGTAGCGCAGGAAATTCACGCGCTGAGTGACCAGCCGGTGCTGAGCCTGCAGCGGCGGGCGAAATATTTGCTCCTTGAGCTACCAACGGGCTGGATTATCATTCATCTCGGCATGTCCGGCAGCCTGCGGGTCTTGCCGGAAGAACAGCCGGCGGCAAAGCATGACCACGTTGACCTGGTGCTGAGTAATGGCAAGGTGCTGCGCTATACCGACCCGCGCCGCTTTGGCGCCTGGCTGTGGAGCATCGATCCGCAGGCCAGCAGCGTGCTGGCGCATCTTGGACCGGAGCCGCTCAGCGATGCGTTCAATGACGAATACCTGTTTATGAAATCACGCGCGAAGCGCACGGCGATAAAACCCTGGCTGATGGATAATAAACTGGTGGTTGGCGTCGGGAATATCTACGCCAGCGAATCACTCTTCGCCGCCGGTATTTTACCCGATCGTCCTGCCATGTCGCTAAGGGCAGATGAGGTCGGGATACTGGTACGCTCGATTAAAGCGGTATTGCTGCGCTCGATCGAACAGGGCGGCACTACCCTGCGTGACTTTTTACAAAGTGACGGCAAGCCGGGTTATTTTGCCCAGGAACTGCAGGTTTATGGTCGCGCAGGCGAGCCGTGTCGGGTGTGCGCTACGCCGTTGCTAAGCGGTAAGCACGGGCAGCGCAGTACTTACTGGTGCCCACATTGCCAGAAGTGAGCTTACAGCTTAGCCATCAGCGCCTGCCAGATGACATCCGGCAGGAAGGCTTGCACATCGCCGCCGTGGCGAGCCACTTCTTTAACCAGCGATGATGAAATAAAGGAAAACTCTGCGGATGGCATCATGAAAATGCTCTCCAGGCCGGGCAGAAGATGATGGTTCATCCGCGCTAATTGTTGCTCATACTCAAAGTCTGATACCGCACGCAAGCCGCGAATCAATACGTTTGCCTGCTGCTGCTGCGCAAAGTTAGCCATTAAATCGCTAAAACCCACCACTTCAACGCCCGGCAGGTGCTGCACGGCCTGACGTGCCAGATCGACGCGCTCGTCCAGGCTGAACATCGGCTTCTTACTGGGGCTGGCGGCAATAGCGAGGACGATGCGATCAAACATGCGCGCTGCGCGCGTCAGGATATCCAGATGCCCGTTAGTCAGCGGATCAAAGGTGCCGGGATAAATTGCTTTGGTGCTCATAAAGGACCTTTTTTGGCGGCGTGATTTAGCGCCCAGAGCGTGGTGTATTTATTGAAAGTATATTGTGCGTTCACCATCGCCAGCAACCATCCCTGCTTGCCGTCCAGAAAACCGGCGCGTATTACCAGCGTTTTAACGAAAGCGCCGAGCGTATGGCTGAAGATAGAGAAGAAACCACAGCGCTTGCCCTGATGAAAACGCTGCTTTGCCCAGGCTTCCGCATAGGCAAACTGTTTCCACTGAAAGCTGGCGAAATCGCGACAGGTCAGATGAAGCAAATCGCCCTGCAATGGCTGAATACGGGCGTTACCGCTTTCCAGTGATTCATGAACCTGGCTGTCATTGTACTGATAATGCTGAGGATAAAGGCGGGTTACGCGATCGGGATACCAGCCGCTGTGCCGCATAAAGCGTCCGAGAAACAGATTCCGGCGGGCAATGCTCCAGACGACATCTTGCTGCAGCGGCGCATTTAGCACCTGTTCAATGGCAAGGCGCAGCTCAGGAGTAACCCGTTCATCGGCATCGATCATTAAAATCATTTCGCCGGAGGCGCGCTGCTGGGCCAGCTGGCGTTGTTTACCGTAGCCCGACCAGCCATCGGTGCTGAACACCAGCGCGCCGTGACGAGTGGCAATTTCCTTTGTGGTATCCCGACTGCCTGAATCCAACAGGATTATTTCATCTGCCCAGCTGACCGACTCAAGGCATTCCGGCAATAATTCGGCTTCATCTTTCGCGATCATTACCACTGAAAGACGCAGGGGCTCTGTCATTTAATGGTTCCGCTGTGGCAGGTTAGGTTCCAGTAACTGTAGCAGACGTTGCAGTGCGCCCTGGTTCTGATGCAGCACTTCCACGGCGTGGCGGCCATAGTAGAGACGATAATCCTCATCGTTGAGCAGATTAGCGATTTCGTGTGCCAGGCTATTGGCGTCGGTTACGGTTATCAGCCCGTCAGCAGCCTGCAGGCGGGCGCAAATATCTTTAAAGTTAAAGGTATGAGGCCCCATCAGCACCGGGATGGCGTGTGCGGCTGGCTCCAGTGGATTGTGGCCCCCTCGTTCAACCAGGCTTCCGCCGACGAAAGCCAGATCGGCGATGCCGTACAATAGCATCAGTTCGCCCATGGTATCGCCGATAACGACCTGGGTGCTGCCGGAAGGGATTTCGCCGCTGCTGCGAGTGATATAGCTAAAGCCCCCTTTCAGCGCCATTTCACTGGCATCTGAAAAACGCTCCGGATGACGCGGCACCAGAATTAATAACAGCTGTGGGAAGCGTTCGAGCAGCTTGCGATGTGCTTCAAGAACGATGCGCTCTTCGCCCTCGTGGGTGCTGGTGGCAATCCATACCTGGCGGCGCGGCGCCCACTGGCGTCGCAGCGTAACGGCTCGCGCCGCCAGTTCAGGCGTGACGGAAATATCAAACTTGAGACTGCCGGTCACCGCCAGCTGTGAGCGTTTCAGGCCGAGGGCGATAAAGCGATTGCCGTCCTCTTCATTCTGAGCGGCAATCAGGGTAATACGCGGCAGCAGCCGGCGCATGAACTTCCCGATTTTCTGATAGCCGCGGGCAGAGCGCTCCGACAAGCGTGCGTTAGCGATAACCAGTGGGATATTTCGCTGGTGCAACAACGTAATCAGGTTTGGCCACAGCTCCGTTTCCATAATGATCATCAGCCTGGGCTGGGCATTATCAAGGAAACGGTTAATCGAGCCGGGTAGATCGTAAGGTAAATAGACGTGCTGAACGTCTTTACCAAATGCCGATTGCGCCCGTTCTGAACCGGTTGGCGTCATCGTCGTTACGGTAATCGGCAGCATTGGATAACGGTGGCGCAGTGCGCGAACCAGCGGTATCGCAGCCAGCGTTTCTCCGACCGAAACTGAATGTAGCACAATGCCATGAGGCAGCACTTTTCCAGCGCAGTAGCCATAGCGTTCTGCCCAGCGTTTACGATAAGCAGGCGCTCTGCGGCCTCGTAACCAAAGACGAAGCCAGATCAGGGGCTGAATCAGATACAGCAGGACAGTATAAAATGTTCTCATGCAATATAAACGAGTACGCGTTACAAAGCGCCAAAGGGTGCCGAAAAACGAAATAATACGGTATGTTAGCAGATTAATACGCCAGTCCCATACTACTTCATCAGGACGGCTGTAGTACCTGCCGATATAGTTCGTTCAATTGCCGGGCCAGCGCCTGCGGCGTATAGGGCAGAATGCGCTGCCGCGCAGCCTCAGACATGACACTGTCTTCATTCAGGCAGGGGATATTTTCCATGGCGCGAGCAATCGCCGTCACATCCAGTGCATCAGTAACGTAGCCTTCAACGCCCTGCTGGATAAACTCAGCGCCGCCGCAGGTGGTACTGGTAATAACCGGCAAGCCGCAGGCCATGGCTTCCAGTATGACATTCGGGAAGGGATCGTAAAGCGTCGGCAGCACCAGCGCATCAGCAGCATAGTAAAACGGCATTACTTGCTGCTGCACGCCGACGAAGTGTATGCGTGCATTACAGCCCAACCGGCGGGCAAGTGCCTGATAATGTGGCTGTTGCTTATCCTGGCCGACAACGATTAAATGCGCCGAACTCTGGGCCAGGGCGCTGATTGCTGCGCGCAATCCTTTACGTTCAAAACCGGAACCAACATAAATGAAAACTTTGGCGTCATCAGCAATCGTCAGCGCATGACGCGCAGCCTGGCGCTGCTGTGAAGTCGCCGGAATAAATTTATTATGATCGATAGCATTATAAATAATGGCGAACTTCTCTTCCGGAACCTGGAAGCAGCGCATGATGTCCTGCTTTATCATGCTGGAATTACAGATGATTTTTTTCAGCGCCGGGGAACGAAACATTGTCTCTTCAGCCTGCATCACATAGCGGTGATAGCGGCTAAAAGCGCTAAGAAATCGCTGTAAGGGCGACAGGATTCTGGCTCGCTGCTCAAGCCATACGCGGTGGACGCCGTCGCCGGCGCGAAAGATATCGCAGCCGGCGATGCGTTCATGGCTCTGAACAATGTCAAACTTCTCTCGTTGCCAGCAGGCGCGGGCCGCCTCGGCAAATCCACGCTCGCGCGAGATCCGCCCCCACTTTTGCGGGTTGCAAATGTGCAGATGCCAGTCTGGGTTTGGATCGCCTTGCCAGCTGCGGGTAATAATATTTAATTCCAGCGTATCGTCATCTAATGCCTCCAGCGCGCGGGCAATAAAACGTTCCGCACCGCCATCCGGGCGGTATTTTTGTCGAACGATTGCCAGGCGGGTTTTAGTCATTCAGATAACTCCTTGCAGCGTTAGCGACTTCTTCCAGTGGAATCGAGGAAAGATAGCGTGTCTCAGTATGGGTATTAATGCTATCGGGGTCCGGCAACTCGCCAAAGTCACCGGCCCAGATCACCCGGTTATTTTTACCCCATGGACGCCACTGTGTCAGCTTGGTAGGGCCAAACAGCGCAATGCATGGCGTATCGAGCGCGGCAGCCATATGCATGGGCGCGGAGTCAACGCCGATAAACAGGCGGGAATGATCGATGAGCGCCGCCAGCTGCGGAAGCGAAAGCTCTCCGGCGAGAGAAATGGCCTGCTTATTTTTACTGAGCGCCATAATATTCGCTATCATCTGCAGCTCGTATTTGTCTGGCGCGCTGGTTAGCACCAGCTGATAATTTGGGCTAGCTAACGCTTCCAGCAACGCGGCGAATTTTTCATCTGTCCAGCATTTAAAGACCCAGCGTGAAGTCGGCTGAATCACCACCCAGGGTTTACTGACGCCTTTTGATTGCAGCGCGCTTTGAACATGCTGCCAGTCTTCATCATGGTAATGCATCGAAGCCTGAGCGCCAGTGGTCGCCATGCCCAGCGGGGAGAGCGCCAGTAAATTTTGCTCGGCGGTATGAAGCCTGTCGAAATGGGTGGTGGCGACTCGCGTTGGATGCGCCATGCGCCAGAAAAAGCTTTGCCGCTTGTCGTAATCAAAGCCGATACGCACGTTCGCAGCGCTAAATAGCGTTAATAAAGCACTACGCCACTGATCGGCAAGATTGATTACCAGGTCGTATTTTTGACGACGGATTTGTTTGAGCAAATGCCACTCGTGCCTGATGTGCTGCCACGCACCCTCTTTCTTCCACTGGCGGTCGATAATGAAAAGTCGATTGATTGCCGGGTGCGCCTCCAGCATCGGGCGCGTTTCTTTATAGAGAAGAACGTCGATTTTCGCCTGCGGATAGCGCTGATGCAGCGCATTGATTGCCGGCGTGGTCAGCAGCATATCACCATGGTGACGCAGTTTTATAACCAGTATCCGTTGCGGGGTGAAGTGGGCGGGTACGCTCATCAATGGTCGCTCTCGGGGCAAAGTAAAACTTATAAAAATAAATCAGCTTTGCCGCCAGTGCTGTAGACGACTTAACCAAAGTAATAGCTGATACCACTGTTTCAGACCGCGGGCATTACGCAACATTATCATACGCATGCCGCCGGTACACAGGTCCGAAATCATCGTCTGCTGTGCATCAGATTCAGGTTCCCGGCGGATGGCATGGCATACGGCCAGCGCTTCGCGTGTAACCTGACGATAAAAAGAAGGATAAAGCTTAACGCGTTTACGGTAGCGTTGGTTAATCCCATCCAGCATACGTACAATTTTAAGATAGTGGCGCTGATATTCAACGTTACGTTGGCCAGTACGCTTTTGATTGCTGATAGATTGGTCATGCATAACGTAACGGTAGAGAATTTCATCGGTATAACGAACCCGTTGTACGTTAAGCATTAATTCGGTGGTCTAGGGAATATCCTGATGATGAAGTCCGGGGTCGAAATCGAGCTTAAGCTCGCGGATGAGCGACAGCCGGTAAATACCCGCCCAGACGACGTGCAGATAGCGGTTGGTTAATAGCGCTTTATTCAGCCATTCAGGGCCGCTGAGTACCGGGGTGGAGCTTAATCTTTCTTTTGGAATTAAGGGCTTACTAATGCTGTTCACAGGGAACCAGCGTTCAGCGTTACACTGGGCGACGTCAAGTTCGTCTGTCAGCGCCATGTCAATCAGCGTCTGATACATGTGCGGCTGCATGGTATCGTCAGCGTCAGGAAAGGTTACATACTGACCGCGCGCCACGGCCAGCCCGGCGTTACGCGCCCGGGAAACGCCGCCATTTTCCTGGTCGATGACGCTGACGTGAGGATACTGCGCTGCATAGGCGTGCGCTTTCTGGCCCGAACCGTCCGTCGAACCGTCGTTCACAATGATGATTTCCAGCGAAGTCAGCGTCTGGGCCAGCAATGCCTGCATGCAGGCATCAAAGCTGCGGCCCGCATTGTACATAGGAATAATAACGCTTAGTTGTGGTGAACAATAAAACTGCTGTGCCATTTTCAGTGTTTTTCTTATATATCAATACATTGCAATTTCACCGCTAGTGGGTATTCAATGCGCTCGGGCATGTATCAGTCAGCGGAAAAACTAATACGATTGAATCACCCTACCGGTAACAGGTGTCGGGTAAATGAACAAAGGGATGAGGTTGCGCAGGTAATCAATAAAATGTTACCCGGCAATTTTCATCCTTCAACGCAGCAAGCTTCTGCAGTATCCGGCAGATGAACTTGCGAGCGGCGGCGATACTTACCTTCCCTGCGATAAGGGCGATAGGGAATCCATTTCATTAATCTTCGCGGATTTGGCCCGCAGGAGGATTTACCGACCTGATTAACAGCCAACAAGTTCTGTTTAACCGAACAGGGGCGTTGCCTTTATCAGGCGCCTGAATTACTCGCCAGAAAGGTAGCGTAATACGTGGTTTACCCGCTAGCAATCAGACATGTTAACGTCTTCACCCGGCGTTGCTGTGCCAGCTTTAAATCCAGAACATGGCAGTTTAGCATGTCTGGAGGCCGATGCTCTGACTAAGGCACGATATGCAAACAGGTCTCAGTTAACACCACCTGCCGGGCAATATGGGCACCCGTTTCAGGCGTCCGCCGGCGTGCTGACAGACTCTGCAAGCTGCAAATATTGCTGGCAGATAACCGGCAAGCTGTAGATTTCCAGATTAGTCGCCTGAAGATCGGGAGGATTAAGGTAAATTTCCTGCATTTTCTCTGCCAGCGATGTTGCATTAAGGTCGGCAAGACCGCGTGCCAGTTCGCCGGTCAGGATACTCGCCGGACCGCCGGGGCAGCGCGTGCTGACGACCGGCGTGTTGCAGCAGAGCGCCTCAATTAATACGTTTCCGAATCCTTCGCTATCAGAACTGACGACCAGCAGGCGTGCGTGCTTAATCCAGGGATAGGGATTGCTCTGAAACCCTTCGAAACGAACCCGTTCGCTGATGCCCAGCTTTTTCGCAAGCTGGCGCAAGCGCGCTTCAACCTCCGGGCGCCCCTGGCCCAGCAATACCAGCGGCGCCTGAATGCCGCTGAGCGCATAAGCTTCCAGCAGGCGATCGTGACGTTTCGCCTGGTGGAAACGTCCGACGTGGAGCAGATAGTCCGAGCCGGCCAGCTCACAGGGCGCGGCGGCTAATTGCCGGATTTGTTGGAAATCGAACGGATTGGCAATGATGCGGGCACGGCGCGGCGTAACGCCTACGCGGTTAACCAGATCATCGACGACGTACTGCGAGACGCCAACCAGCTGGCGTCCCTGATAAACCCGACGAATTTTCCAGCGTTTCAACCACAGTGAAAAGCCGGTTTTGCCCGCCAGGTAAGAAGCAGAAAATACGCCATGCAGGCAATACCAGGTTTTAGCGACAGTCGCCGCCCGGCAGCGGCTTACAATGCGATCGGTTTTGTGCAGGTTGGAAATAATCAGATCAAATGCGCCATGCTGTGACTCATGCAGGCGTATAGCCCGCTCCAGCTGGGTTGCCCGGCGATGTAGCTCAGTAAGCTTACGCCAGGGTCGGCGACAGCGATCCTCTATTACCCGGTACTCGACGCCGGTGGGAAGTGGGTATTCGCAAACCTTGCGCAAAGAAAAAATCGCCACCTGATGCCCCGCGTCAGCTAATCCTTCAGCCAGCGTCAGCACCACTTTTTCCGCACCGCCGCCAGGCAGACCATCAATGATTAATAACACGCTTCTGGACAATGTAGCACCTCAAATCGCCAGCCCGTATCGGGCATGGCGTTAACTGAAAACGCTGGTTAAAGCTTTGGCTTGCACAGGGTGATAATTTTATTTAGCAGGCAAGCGTATTGCAGCGTCATGGGTTGGGTTATGCATTTGCGCTAGTGTAAAATATTCTGCTGTAATGAGATATCCGTCATTAGCTAAAATAACGGCGCAAACTTTTTGCCTCCCGCTGGCTGCGTGCGTAACATGGAATAAATATTTTTGCTGGTGTGAGTTCGTAATGGAAAAACCTGCGTTTCTTATCACGCTTGATACTGAAGGGGATAATCTCTGGCGTAATCGCCACGGAAATGTTACGACCCACAACACACGCTTTTTACCGCGTTTTCAGGCTTTGTGTGAAAAATATCATTTCAAACCCACCTGGCTGACTAATTATGAGATGGCAAGCGATCCCGCTTACGTTGAGTTCGGCCGCGATCTGCTGGTGCGCCAGCAGGGTGAGATCGGCATGCATCTTCACGCCTGGCACAGTCCGCCGGAACATCAGCTTACCGAAAATGACTGGCGCCATCAGCCCTATTTAATTGAGTATCCTGAGCCGGTATTGCGGGCAAAAGTCGCCTTTATGACCGAGCTGCTGGAAAACAATTTTGGCGTAAAAATGCGCAGCCATCGTGCTGGCCGTTGGGCGTTTAATGCCGCTTATGCGCGGGCACTGCTGGAACACAATTACTGGGTGGATTGTTCGGTAACGCCAAGGGTTGACTGGCGTAATTCCCCCGGGGCGCCGCAGGGGCAGGGCGGAACGGATTACCGCCATTTCCCCGACCGGGCGTATTATATTGACCTCAATGACATTGCCCGGCCGGCGCAGGCAGGCTTACTTGAGCTGCCCATGTCTGTTCAGTATCGCTACGGAGCGCTGACCACTCAGCTTAAGCAGGCCTGGAATAAGCTTCGCGGAAAAAAGCGCGGTCCGTCAGTCAACTGGCTGCGGCCCAGTGGCGGTAATCTGGCGCAGATGAAACGGGTTGTCGAGCAAACGCTGGCGCAGGGCAATGACTACGTGGAGTTTATGCTTCATTCATCGGAGTTTATGCCGGATGGCAGTCCGACGTTTAAAAATGATGCTGATATTGAGCGGCTCTATGATGATTTAGAGCAGCTGTTTAGCTGGTTACAACCGCGTACTCAGGGAATGACGCTCAGCGAATATGCCACCCGTAAGCGTCTTAACGAGATGAAGTAGCCTGCGCGCGTTTGGTTTTTTTAAACGCCAGACGCAGCGCTGACAGGCAGGTGTCCACTTCGGGAAAGCGCATCTGCATCACTTTTTTAGCCGGAATGCCGCTTCCCTGACAAATTCTGGCTGCAATTTTAAGGTCGCGCTTTATCGCTAAGTCGTAGCGGTAAAACCCGTAAACCGCCTTAGTCATATTTTTTATTTCATTGAAGCAGTTAAGCAGCATACCAGCGGCCAGCTGACGTATCAGGGGATCGTTGCTGTGGGCCTGCACGTAGGCAATCATTTTATTCATCGCGAAATGCATATCATCGATGTCGCTTTTTTTGATGTTGCGGGTTATGCCAAACGCATTATCGCGGTAGTAATAAAGCGAGTTATTCAGATGGGCGATTTTTTGTGTTTTCAGGTACTGGAAGGGCGCAAAAATGACATCTTCATAGCGCCGGCCCGGCTCAAAACTATCTTCGCCCAGCAGCGTTCTGCGATAAACGCGATTCCAGAGATGCCACATGGAGCGCTTAAACAGCGGTCTGAGACAGGCTAAACCTCCAGAAGCAAAGTCATAAGGCACCCTGTGAGCTATTTCATCAATCGCGGCTTCGGGGGGCGTATCAGTGAAGCGCTGATAGTTGAAATCAATCAGATCATCTTCATCGGCATTGAGCACGGGTTTGATTACGCCATAATAGTTTTTGCTCAGGAGATCATCGGCGTCCAGAAAAACAATGAATTTCCCCGTCGCCTGCTGTAGTCCGACGTTACGCGCAATTGAGATACCCTGATTGTGCTGATGGGTAAATTTAACCTGAATGTCAGGGTTGGCGCTGAGAAACCCGGCGACCAGATGATTGCTGTTATCGCCGGAGCCATCGTCTACCAATACCACCTGCACGTCCTGGTCTATCTGACAAAAGAGCGACTTCAGGCAGTCGATGATATAGCGTTCATCATTGTAAAAAGGAATGATGACGCTGAGTAGATGCGAGTAATTTTTCATCGGCTGGTTTGCCTGTCAACACGCGGATCCTGCATCAGCAGAATGCTAAGCGCGATCCCCAGACAGTATATTATCGTGCCTTCAGTACTGAAAAAAATAACGTCGCTCAGACCGTAAATAATCAGCGACAGCGTAATAGCAAGCAGTACGGGATTTCGCTGTGGTCGAAAGCTATGAGCAATTAAACTTAAATACAATGCAAGCAGCACCACGACGCCCGGAATTCCCTTAATCGAAAAGGCTTCCATCACTTCGTTATGCATATGCACCGTAATATAGGGCAGGACGCCATACAGTTCGGGGTGTTTTTTGACCAGTAGCTTGATGCTTTCACCACGCTGCTCTGCCGACTGCCCCATCAAGGCTTGTAAACCCGTATGCAGCGCAGCAGATTGCATACTCAGGCGGGATATGATCGAATTTTCGCCGGTTTGCTCGTGCCGCATGGCAATATTTTCCTGAAAGTCTTTCAGGCGATCTTCAATCTTATTCTTGAATATCAGTCCGCAGGCAACAAGCATCAGCGGAATGAGTGCCAGTATAATCACCTTGTGCTTATTCGATAGCGTATGCTTTGTTGCCAGAATGGTAATGAGCGCCAGTACGGGGAAGGCGAGCATTGCCGCGCGAGTGCCTGTCAGAATCAGCGTCGCAAAGGTGATAATAAATATTGCTAAAAAAAGCGGCACCTTATGCCGGCGTTTTAACAGCAATGCGGCTTTAAGAAATAGTAAATTGATGACGGTGATAATGTAGGCGGCAACCGTTGCCCGGTCGTAATTCAGCTCGACGCGAGCGATATGCATAACTATTCCCTGATACAGGGCGTAGGCGTTGACCGCAATGCCGGCCACAAACGCCAGCACGGCGGTCTGCTTTTGCCATGATCGTGGCTCATTGAGGATGAAAGCCAGTAAAAAAGCGGTGGCAATTTGCAGCCTGCCGGTAGACTGATATTGCCGATATAACACCACATAGCCGTCAGGCTGCTTATACATCACAGTCCAGAGAATGCAGACCAGACCTGTTAGCAGCATTGCTGCCGGCAGCAGTAAGTTCTTTTTATCTTTTATGTAATATTTGAAATGCAGAATAAACGCCAGCAGCGAGGCGTAGGTGGCTAAATAGAAACAGTTACCCCCGACCTGAAAACCTAAGGGTAACGTAAGCAGGGCTATGGCGCAGCCAAGATAAATAAAAACGCTAAAGAAAATATGTGGGGCCTCATCCTTTATGATGAAAATTTTTCTAATATTCATATTAATTTCCAATAATACTCACCAACGCGTTATCAAAGTCTGCTTTAAAAAGCATGTAATTAAAATGTGTTACCGCCCGGCTTTTGGCGTTCTGGCTGAAGCTCTGATAGGTCGCCGGGTCAGACAGGCGTTCTACGGCATCCGCGCACGCCATGTGAGAGAGCAATTTAGGTTGCGTCATCGCGTCATTAAGCGGATCGTAAACCTCGTAAGGGAAGTCGACGCGTATCCCGCTGAGTTTTTCATGTTGCTCAATGGTTACGTCCGGGATAAGGCCGATGCCGCATTCATTGTGTTTAATGACCTCCGGCTGACCATCAATCATCGGAAATATAAGCGGAATGCCATAGTAAAGTGCTTCCATGCAGGATAATCCAAAGGGTTCGGTAACGGGGGTACTGATGTATATATCCGTCCGGTTAAAAAAGACGGACATATCCTGTTGAAAACCGCTGAAGGTAACGTAGTTATCGATCTTCAATCGCCGGGCGAGCGCGATGAATGCATCAAGATCCGGCCCTTTGCCGGCAACTTCCAGCGTGACTTCACGTCCGCAATCGAGCAACGCCTTCATCATTAACAGCGCGACGCTAATACCTTTCAGACTGACCTGTCTTGAGGCCGTTCCCAGTCTGAGGGGCTGCCCCGGCCGCTGCGGATGACTGTCGATATCCTCTGGCGTCATGATGCGATTAATCACGACGTGGTGAGGGCAGGGTAAGTTAAACCGGTGCTGCATGACCCGATTAGAGGCGTAAGATGCCGAAATTACGCCGTCCAGCATCGCCATAAAGGCCAGTGTCTTTTCATTTTTGGGATAGCGCCAGGAGCAGCCATGGTCGTAATACACCATTTTGATGTGCTTTGGTTTACCGATCAGTACCGGTACTAAATCCCAAACAATAGCGACCTCAGCCTGGCTGTGATTGATGCGATATTGAAGAAGATATTTACGTAAAAACTGGGGCGCTTTTAATTCAATATGATTAAACAGGCGGTTGGCAAAGGTGATCTTCTGCTGCGGGATCTGCTGGCGAATAGCCGGGTCGATTTTATTGCTAATGCAGATAACCTCGTCCTGGCCGGCGGAAAAATCGTTAATATATTGAATAAATAAGCGCTCAACGCCGCCCATTTTCGCCAGATTGATAATATGTAGCTTCTTCATCCCATCACCTGCATTAATTGTTCGGCGACGGATTCCGCTGTGATGCTGCTCATACTGTTTCCCTGCGGTGCGCGGATGACATATTGATTCTTACCATAGCCGCCGATGAGCCCCGGATCGGTTGGGCCATACAGGGTAATATTCGGGCGATCGAGTGCGGCGGTAAGATGGCTCAGCCCGGTATCAACCGCAACAACCGCTCTGGCGCCGGCGAGATTTAACGCAATTTGCTCAAGGGTCATCTTTGGTAATACTTCAACGTAATCAAAACCTTCAGCCAGACGCAGAGCGCGCTGGTATTCATGAGGCGCGCCCCAGGGCAGCTTTATGGTGAGTCCGCTGTCGGCCATCAGCGCGATAAGCTCACGCCAGCGCGGTTCCGGCCAGTGCTTATTATCTCTGGTGGTGGCATGAAGGAACACCAGGTAGCGGTTCGCGTCTGCCGGCAAGTTGCTGAGGAAATGGCCGGCGATAGCATAATCACCCGTCGTCTCAGGCTTGTCATAGCCAAGGCTTTTAGCAAACAGTTCGCGCATGCGCTCGACGGCATGCTGCTGTTTACCAATCTCGTGGCGCTTGTCATACCACCAGCTGGCAAATGATTCGCGCGCGCTGCGGCTATCCTGGCCATGCTTTTCACCTTTCGCCAGGCGGGTAACCAGCGCGGCGCTTTTGATAAGCCCCTGGGCATCAATGATTCGATCGTAATTCTGTAACTGCAACTCGCGTTTAAACTTAACCCGCTCTTCACGCGTCTGGCTACCAAACCAGTTTTTGCGCCAGCGGCGGATAGCCACCGGAAGCACGCGCTCAACGGCAGGATGCCAGCCGGGAATCTGGCTGAAATTTTCTTCTACAGCCCAGTCAAAGCGAATGCCTTCAATTGCACGCATCGCATCCGTCAGTGCCGGCAGGGTATGCAACACGTCTCCCATTGAGGAGGTTTTAACGATCAGAACCTTCATTCACGCTCCGCAGTGGGGGCCAGTAACCTGTCCAGCTCGGCGATAACCCGTTCTGGCTGAATATCGATCAGACTTTGATGATAGCCTTCTCCGGCATCGCCTTTACGAACTTTATGATAGCCGGTAATTAAACGGATTATCCGCGCCTTGTCTGCAAGCGGCGGGGTGAAGTCAGGACTGCTGGGGCCATAAAGCGCAACCAGCGGTTTATCCAGCGCCGCAGCAATATGCATCAGGCCTGAGTCGTTACTGACCACCGCGTCACAATGGGCCAGCAGTATTACCGCCTGCTCCAGCTGCGTTTTACCCGCCAGATTATGGCACCAGACGCGCTGCTCGTCGGTCAGGGCAGTACGGATTTGCTCTCCGGCCGGTTCATCTTTTGCTGAACCGAACAGCACAACCTGCCAGCCGCGCTGGATAAGCTCAGCGGCAAGGGTGGCATAGTGATAATGAGGCCAGCGTTTAGCCGGACCAAACTCCGCGCCGGGGCAAAAGCCGATAATTGGCCTTTCGCCATGAAGTCCGAACTGCGCGGCAGTTTCAATTTTTTCCTGTTCGGCAACCTCCAGCCTTGGCCAGAGTAGCTCAGGGAGGTCGCTGGCCTGACGAATTTTATCCGCAGGAAAGGCTAATGCAGCATAGCGCTGCACCATCAAAGGAAACGCGTCTTTATCCAGCTTGCGGATATCGTTTAACAAACCGTAGCGCATTTCACCGCGCCAGCCGGTACGCTGCGGAATAGCGGCAAAAAAAGGCACCAGCGCCGATTTAAATGAATTCGGCAGCACGAAGGCTCGTTCGTAATGGCTGTCGCGTAGCGCCTTGCCGATTCGGCGACGCTCGCCAAGCTCCAGCGCGCCGTGGCCAAGCGGCATAGCCAGCGCCTGATTAACCTCCGGCATACGGGAAAGTAACGGCCGGCACCATGCCGGCGCCATCACGTCAATTATCCTATCCGGCTGCTCCGCTTTAAGCATGCGATAGAGCGTTTGCGACATCATCATATCGCCTACCCATGAGGGGCCGATGACCAGAGCTTTCATTACTGAACCTCGTTATGCGCTGCGGTTCAGCCACGCCATATAGGCAGCAACCCCTTCGGCGACGGTTTTGAACGGCTTGTCGTAGCCTGCCGCCCGTAGCTTAGTCAGGTCAGCCAGGGTATATGCCTGATAGCGGCCTTTCAGTTTGTCCGGAAAAGGTATGTATTCAATATCGCTTTTTTTATGGAAGCCCAGGGCGGCGTCAGCGACAGCCTGGAAAGATTCAGCGCGCCCGGTTCCGCAGTTGAATATGCCGGAGATGCCATGCTCCCAGCACCAAAGGTTGACGCTAACCACGTCATCAATGTAGATAAAATCGCGCTTAAAGTTTTCGCTACCTTCGAACAGCTTTGGATTTTCGCCTTTCAAAATCTGCTCGTTGAGGTGAAAAGCGACGCTGGCCATGCTGCCTTTATGGCCTTCACGCGGTCCATAAACGTTGAAGTAGCGGAAGCCGCATACCGGCGATTGAGCCTCAGGCAGTATATCGCGAACGTAATGGTCAAATAGCATTTTGGAATAGCCGTAAACGTTTAACGGCTGTTCGTACTGGCGTTCTTCAATGAAGTTGTCATTGCGCCCGCCGTAGGTGGCGGCAGATGAGGCGTAAAGAAAAGGGATCTGACGATCAAGGCAGTAATGAAGTAACTCTTTGGAGTACTGATAGTTGTTATCCATCATATACTTACCATCCCACTCGGTGGTAGCGGAACAGGCGCCTTCGTGGAAAACGGCCTCTACATGACCAAAATCGTCACCGGCCACAATACTGGCGATAAAGTCTTCTTTGTCCAGATAGTCGGCTATATCCAGATCCGCCAGATTGATGAATTTAGTGCCGTCTTTCAGGTTATCTACCACCAGAATATCGTTGCGTCCGGAATCGTTCAGCTTTTTAACAATATTGCTGCCGATAAAACCAGCGCCGCCAGTGACTATAATCATCTGCTTTACCTTAAATTACGGGGGTGAAACGGAAGGTTTCACACGCTAATGGTAACTATCATATCACCTCATCTTTCTGCACACAGCCAGATGACTCTGCAACTGAAAGCAGTTCGCTAAGATTAAGCGTGAACTCTGCTGAAATTATACGATTTGTTATGATGATTTCTCGTTCATTTGCCGCATCTCCAGTAATATGTACTAAGACTTGCCCTATAAAGGAGGATAAAAATGTCAGGAAAATTCTACCAGCAGATTTCTCAACAGCTGGACACTGCGCGTGAAGAGGGATTGTTTAAAGACGAGCGCATCATTACCTCGGCTCAGCAGTCTGAGATCTCCTTGCAAACTGGCGAAGATGTCATCAATTTTTGCGCCAATAATTATCTGGGGCTGGCTAACCATCCGGCACTTATCGCGGCGGCTAAACAAGGGTTGGATAGCCATGGTTTCGGCATGGCTTCGGTGCGCTTTATTTGCGGTACGCAGGACATGCATAAAAAACTTGAGCATGAGCTTGCCCGTTTTTTGGGTATGGAAGATGCCATTCTTTACTCTTCCTGCTTTGATGCCAACGGCGGCCTGTTCGAGACGCTACTGGGCGCGGAAGATGCCATTATTTCGGATGCGCTAAATCATGCTTCGATTATTGACGGCGTCCGGCTATGTAAAGCGAAGCGCTATCGCTATGCCAACAACGATCTCAGCGAGCTTGCCGAGCGGCTGGAAGAAGCGAAAGCCGCGGGCGCGCGTCATATTCTGATCGCCACTGACGGCGTGTTTTCAATGGATGGCGTGATCGCCAATCTGTCGGGTATTTGCGACCTGGCCGACCGCTATGACGCGCTGGTCATGGTAGATGATTCCCATGCCGTGGGCTTTGTTGGCGCCGCAGGGCGCGGTACCCATGAATATTGTAAGGTTATGGATCGCGTTGACATTATTACCGGCACGCTGGGGAAAGCGCTGGGCGGCGCATCTGGTGGCTATACCGCCGCGCGCAAAGACGTAGTGGAATGGTTACGTCAGCGCTCACGCCCCTATCTGTTTTCCAATTCGCTGGCGCCTGCCATCGTGGCGGCTTCTTTACAGGTGCTTGAGATGCTGCGTGAGGGCGATGGCCTGCGCCAGCGCCTGTGGGACAATGCGCGCTACTTCCGTGAAGCGATGACGGCCGCAGGCTTCACGTTGGCGGGGGCCGATCACGCGATCATTCCGGTGATGCTGGGTGAAGCCAAAGTGGCGCAGGAGTTTGCCCGACAGTTACAGCAGGAAGGGATATATGTTACCGGCTTCTTCTATCCGGTAGTGCCAAAGGGACAGGCGCGTATTCGTACACAGATATCCGCAGCGCATACTCAAGAGCAGCTTGAGCGCGCGGTGGATGCCTTTACCCGCATCGGCAAATCGCTGGGCGTTATTTAAAAAGGTACATGCATGAAAGGCTTGGCAAAGCTTAAGGCTGAAGAAGGTATCTGGATGGTTAAAGATGCCCCTGTTCCGCAGCCAGGACATAACGACCTGTTAATCAAAATCCGTAAAGCGGCTATTTGCGGCACCGATGTGCATATTTACAACTGGGATGACTGGTCGAGTAAAACCATCCCGGTGCCGATGATCGTCGGGCATGAGTATGTTGGTGAAGTGGTCGGTATTGGCCAGGAAGTCAGAGGTTTTAATATCGGCGATCGGGTTTCCGGCGAGGGGCATATTACCTGCGGGCACTGTCGTAACTGCCGGGCCGGGCGTACCCACCTTTGTCGCAATACTCAGGGCGTGGGGGTCAACCGCCAGGGGTGCTTTGCCGAGTATCTGGTTATTCCTGCCTTTAATGCGTTCAAAATTCCGGACAATATTTCCGATGAGCTGGCCTCAATTTTCGATCCTTTCGGCAATGCAGTGCATACCGCGTTATCCTTCGATTTAGTGGGGGAGGACGTATTGGTTTCCGGAGCCGGACCGATTGGCATTATGGCTGCGGCAGTCTGCAAGCACGTTGGCGCGCGCAACGTTGTGATTACCGATATCAATGAATACCGGCTCGATCTGGCGCGCAAAATGGGCGTGACACGCGCGGTGAACGTTGCGAATGAAAGCCTGAGCGATGTGATGGCCGAGCTAGGAATGAGCGAAGGATTTGATGTCGGTCTGGAGATGTCCGGTGCGCCGCCGGCCTTTCGTGACTTATTGAGCGTGATGAACCACGGCGGCCGGGTGGCGCTGCTGGGTATCCCGCCGGGTGAGATGGCGATTGACTGGAATCAGGTCATATTTAAGGGCTTATTTATCAAAGGGATTTACGGGCGTGAGATGTTCGAAACCTGGTATAAAATGGCGGCGCTGGTGCAGTCCGGGCTGGATCTTACCCCCATCATTACTCATCGGTTTGCTATCGATGATTTTCAGCAAGGCTTCGATGCCATGCGCTCCGGAAAATCAGGCAAGGTAATACTGAGCTGGTAATGGTGGTTTGTACGGCCGGTTGATTGCACCGGCCGTCACGTTACTGCTTCAGGCTGCTGAAGTTGAGGTGCAGGCCAGAGAAGCCGGATGTCACCTTCTGTACCAGCGGGCTGGCGGTTACGCTTTCGCTCACTACCATCAGCGCCCGGGTAGCCGGTACCGGGGGAAGCGGGTGCTTAATCATGCAGGTCTGACCGCCACGGAATGAACTATGCGGCTTATTGCCAGGGCGTCCGGCTGGCGGCGTGTTATCCACACGCTGCGCTTCGTTAAGCAGCTGGCTCGGGCGCACCAAAGTAACATCTGCGGGCAGTTCGGGTAGCATTTGCTGCAGCACGCGTACGGTATTCGGATGAGGGTGGCCAATGGCGATCGCCCAGCCGTCGCGCTCAGCCAGCCGTACCGCGCGCGTGAACTGCTGTCGGATTGACGCTTCGTTCGGACTGTCATCGAGGAAAACGCGGCGCTTAATGACCTTAACGTTGGTGCCGGCCGCCGCCCGGGTTGCCTGACTGTTGCCTATCGTCATGCTATCAAGAAAATAGTAGTTATAGTGATCCAGAACCCGCATCACCTTTTGCATCCCGGCGAGGTTAGAGGTCATGGCGCTGCCCATATGGTTATTCAGCCCAATGGCATAGGGAACTTTCAGCGAAGCATCGTGGATGATACGGGCGATCTCATCCTGACTCATGTCCGGGCGCAGGGTGTCTTTTTCCAGCGGCTGCTTGCTGAGCGGCGCCATTGGCAGATGAATAAGAACTTCCCGCCCCTGCTGGTGAGCTCGCGTTGCCATCTGGCGCGCCATCGGCGCATTGGGTAATACGGCAACCGAAATGGCGACGGGCAGTTTAAGCACCTGATTCTCTTCCTTTGGTCGGTAACCAAAGTCATCAATGACCAGCGCCAGTTTTCCGGCGTATGCATTGCCGCTTATCAACAGCGCGCTCAAAACGCTAAGAAGGATACGTCGTTGCAGCAAACCTTATTTTCCTAACCACGGTAGTGGGTTGACCGCCTGCCCCTGGCGGCGAATTTCAAAATAGAGCGAAGGCGTGCCGCGGCCGCCGCTGGTGCCTACCAGGGCGATCGGCTGACCCGCTTTAACTTCGTCACCGACTTTCACCAGTGCGCTCTGGTTATAGCCATAGAGGCTCATATCGCCTTTGCCGTGATCGATAACGATGACCAGGCCGTAGCCCTGTAGCCAGTCGGCCATCAACACGCGTCCGTCGGCGATAGCATGGACGTCCTTACCTTCCGGTGCGTCAATAACTAACCCTTTCCAGCGTAGCTCGCCTTGCAAAAGTTCGCCGAAACGATGGACGATAGTGCCGCGAACCGGCCACACCGCCTGCCCCGCAGGACGGCCCAGACCGCCAGTACGGGACATCAGGTTGCGTTCGCTGGCGGTGGGTTTGTATGACGAGCCTTTACGGCGAGCCTGCTCCTGGCGTTGACGCACCTGCTCGGCCTCACGGGCCTCTCGCTGCGCGCGAGCACGGGCTTCGCGCTCAGCTTTAGCGATTTTATCCCGCAGCCGGCTTTCGTTCTCGCGCATTTCAACCAGCTGGGCCTGATCTTTTTCCAGAGACGCTTCCAGTTTAGTCAGCGTTTGCTTGCGTGCCGCACGCGCCTCTTCCAGCTTTTTCTGCTGGCTCTGACGTTGGGCGAGTAAGGTTTTTTGTTGTTGCAGCTTCGCGGTCAGCGTTGCTTTTTGCTCCGCCAGCTGGCGGCGAGTTTGCTGAAGCGCGGTGATTATTTTCTCACGGGCTTCATTCAGATAGCCGAAGTAGGCGAGGATACGTTCGCTGCGCTGGCTCTCTTCACCGCTCAGTACCAGCTGCAGCGCGCTGTGCTGGCCCTGACGAAAAGCAGCGTCGAGCTGCTGAGCGAGAATCGCTTCCTGTTGCTTTTGCTGCTTTTCCAGCCTGGCGATAGAGGCTGTCAGCTCGGTGATATCTTTGCTCAGGTGGTCAAGGGCACTTTGCGAATCACGCAGCTGGCGGCTGGCCTGGGCGATAACTTTTTCCTGGCTTGTAAGCTGCGCCATCAGCTTGCTGCGCTGCTGCTTTTGCTGCTGAACGCGCTTTTCTTTATCTGCGATGTTTTGCTGTATGGATTTCAGCTGAGCTTTGCTGTCATCAGCCGCGCTGGCGGAAAAAGAGCAAAGCAGAACGCCAGTACAGATCGCACTGGCGCAAAAGGTGGACAGTAGAGCACGTGACGATAGTGCGTGACGTGGCGTCCTTGTTTTCGGTGATGTCGCTTTACTCCTCATGGCGACTGATTATTTCACGTTGAACAAACTCTTACCAGCGATCCTGCTGCTGATTTCCATTCCGGTGGCTAAGTCCGGTAAAATGTTTGACCGCTAACTTTTTAGCCATATTGCATTCCCGGTGAAGTATCTGTTCGCCGATATTGATATTATGGGCGGGTTTTTGACACCAGATTAAATTTTGGAAATTGTGCCGCAGAAAATGTAACTCTGATTGCCGGATGGCTGTACATGCAGCGTCCGGAATGTATACTCAGAGCCTTTGATTTAGCTTATTAACCCTTTCGGGAGTTGTTACCCCTCATGCAAGAAATTATGCAATTCGCAGGCAATCACACCATACTTAGTCTGGGATGGGTTGTTTTGCTGGTTCTGGTGATCGTGACCACCGTTAAGGGCATGTTCTCCAAGGTAAAAGTTATCAGCCGCGGCGAAGCAACACGCCTGATTAACAAAGAAGATGCCGTCGTGGTCGATACCCGCGGTCGCGATGAGTTTCGCCAGGGGCATATTTCAGGCGCCGTGAACGTCCAGGCGAGCGAAATCAAAAAAGGCAGCTTCGGTGAACTGGAAAAACACAAAGCCCAGCCGATTATCGTGGTCTGCGCAACCGGTCAGAACGCCCAGGAAGCTGCGGCGAAGCTTCATGCTGCGGGATTTGCTCAGGTCTCCGTGTTGAAAGACGGCGTTTCAGGCTGGAGCGGTGAAAACCTGCCGCTGGTTCGTGGTAAATAACTTCGGAAATTTTCATGGCTAACGTTGAAATTTATACCAAAGCAACCTGCCCTTTCTGCCATCGTGCCAAGGCGCTGCTCAGCCAGAAAGGCGTAACCTATCAGGAAATCCCTATTGATGGCGATGCTGATAAGCGCGATGAAATGATAACGCGCAGCGGGCGAACGACCGTTCCGCAGATTTTTATTGACGCACAGCACATTGGCGGCTGTGACGACCTTTATGCGCTGGATGGCCGTGCAGGTCTGGACCCGCTGCTGAAATAAAATATGACGCGCCTCAGCGCGCTGATGGATAACTTCATTAACAGGACTATTAAGATTATGTCAGAACAAAATAACACCGAGATGACTTTCCAGATCCAGCGTATCTACACGAAAGATGTCTCTTTTGAAGCCCCGAACGCGCCGCAGGTATTCCAGAAAGAGTGGGAACCGGAAGTTAAGCTGGATCTGGATACTGCTTCCAGCCAGCTGGCGGATGAAGTCTACGAGGTTGTGTTACGCGTGACGGTCACCGCAAGCGTCGGTGAAGAAACCGCTTTCCTGTGTGAGGTTCAGCAGGCGGGTATATTCAGCATTTCCGGAATTGATGGCAATCAGATGGCCCACTGTCTTGGCGCCTACTGCCCGAACATTCTGTTCCCCTATGCCCGCGAGTGCATTACCAGCCTGGTTTCACGCGGCACCTTCCCGCAGCTGAATCTGGCGCCGGTCAACTTTGACGCGTTATTTATGAACTATCTGCAGCAGCAAGCAGGCGAAGAGCCGCAGCAGGATGCATGATGCTGCGGGTAACGGACTCTATTAGCGTTATCGGTGCCGGCTCGTACGGCACCGCTTTGGCTATTACGCTGGCGCGTAATGGCCAGCCGGTTACGCTGTGGGGGCACAATCCGGCCCATCTGGCTCAGCTTGAGGCCGACCGCAGCAACCAGGCATTTTTACCTGATGTTCCGTTCCCTGATACGTTAAAGCTCGACGCCTCGCTGGCAAATACCATTGCGGCCAGCCGCGACCTGCTGGTCGTGGTACCCAGCCATGTATTTGGTGAGGTATTAACGCAAATTAAACCCCACCTGCACGCTGACTCACGCATTGTCTGGGCGACCAAAGGACTCGAAAGAGAGACCGGGCGTCTGCTGCAGGATGTGGCGCGCGATATCCTTGGCGACGCTATTCCGCTGGCGGTAATTTCCGGGCCTACCTTCGCCAAAGAAATGGCTGCCGGGCTGCCAACCGCCATCGCGCTGGCGGCTACCGATCCGCAGTTTGCTGAACAGCTGCAGCAGCGCATGCACTGCGGTAAAAGCTTTCGGGTCTACAGTAACCCTGATTTTATCGGCGTTCAGCTGGGTGGCGCGGTAAAAAACGTTATCGCAATAGGCGCGGGCATGTCCGACGGCATCGGCTTTGGCGCCAACGCGCGCACCGCGCTTATTACCCGAGGCCTGGCGGAAATGACGCGGCTGGGTAACGCGCTGGGCGCAGATCCCACAACCTTTATGGGCATGGCGGGATTGGGCGATCTGGTACTTACCTGTACCGATAATCAGTCCCGTAACCGGCGTTTTGGCATGATGCTCGGTCAGGGGAGTGATGTGGAAGAGGCCCAAAGCAGCATCGGTCAGGTAGTCGAAGGATTCCGAAATACGAAAGAGGTCAGGGCGCTGGCGGCCAGGGTCGGCGTGGAAATGCCAATAACTGAGCAAATTTATCAGGTATTGTATTGCGAAAAAAGCGCGCAAGAGGCAGCATTGTCCTTACTGGGACGTACAAGGAAAGACGAAAATAGCCCACGCTGAATAAGATTCAATACCACAGGTAGCGCCAACCGGCGCTATTTTTTTCTTGAGGGTGTAAGCCATGCCGTGTGTTGAGCTGGATCTGGTCTGGAGTCATATTAAAGCTGAGGCGCGCGCGCTGGCCGACGGTGAACCCATGCTGGCAAGCTTCTATCATGCGACGCTGCTTAAGCACGAAAATCTCGGTAGCGCGTTGAGCTATATGCTGGCAAACAAGCTGGCTAATCCAATTATGCCCGCGATTACTTTTCGCGAAATCATTGAAGAGGCATACAAAGAAGACGCTTCGATGATTGACTCTGCCGCCTGTGACATCCAGGCCGTTTGCCTGCGCGATCCGGCGGTGGATAAATACTCTACTCCGCTGCTCTATCTGAAAGGATTTCACGCGCTGCAGGCCTACCGTATCGGCCATTGGTTATGGAACGAAGGCCGCCGGGCGCTGGCGCTCTATTTGCAAAACGAAATATCGGTTTCTTTTGCCGTTGATATTCATCCGGCGGCAAAGATAGGGCACGGTATTATGCTCGATCACGCGACCGGCATCGTTATCGGAGAAACCGCGGTAGTGGAGAACGATGTCTCCATTCTGCAATCGGTTACGCTCGGAGGAACCGGTAAAACCAGCGGCGACCGTCATCCGAAAATTCGCGAAGGCGTGCTGATTGGTGCCGGCGCGAAAGTTCTCGGCAATATTGAAGTCGGGCGCGGGGCTAAAATTGGCGCTGGATCCGTGGTATTACACCCGGTACCGCCACATACCACCGCGGCCGGCGTCCCGGCGCGCGTCGTAGGTAAGCCGGCTTCGGATAAGCCCGCCATGGATATGGACCAACATTTTAATGGCACAGTGGCGGGTTTTGAGTTTGGCGACGGCATCTGACCGCTACCCGCCCGCTTTTTCTTATCGCCACCGTGTGGCTGACGGCTGGCGCTCCTTCAACGAGAAAACGCGCCGTCGATCGTAGCTGACGCGTGCTAAAGCCAGCTTATTCTCGCAGCAACGCGCCGCCATAATCCAGCTGCCGCCAGGCTTCGTAAACCACTACCGATACGGCATTTGAAAGGTTCATGCTGCGGCTGCCGGCGACCATTGGGATACGAATTTTTTGTTGTGCTGGCAGCGCATCAAGGATCGTGGCGGGCAGCCCGCGGCTCTCGGGGCCGAACATCAAATAGTCACCCGGCTGATAGCTAACCGCGCTGTGCGCAGGCGTGCCTTTCGTGGTCAGTGCAAACAGGCGTGAGGGCTGCGCCTGGTCAATAAATGTTTGATAGCTGGCATGGCGCTGAACGCTGGTGAACTCATGATAATCAAGACCTGCACGGCGCAGACGCTTATCGTCCCAGGCAAATCCCATTGGCTCAATCAGGTGCAGACGAAAGCCGGTATTAGCGCACAGACGGATAATATTACCGGTATTAGGTGGGATTTCGGGTTCAAACAGCACGATATTCAGCATCAGAAGCGGCCTTCAGTAACGAAGGCCGCAGAATAGCAAATTAAACGCGCTTGTTGTACAACGGCAGCCAGAGGGTCAGGCGCAGGCCGCCAAGCGGGCTGTCGTCTGCTCTGACCCAGCCGTTATGCTGCTGAATGGCGGTCTCTACAATTGCCAGCCCCAGGCCCGTGCCGCCGGATGCGCGATCGCGCGCTTCGTCAGTACGGTAAAAGGGGCGGAAAATCTGCTCGCGATCTTCTTCGCTGACGCCAGGGCCATCATCATCAACATGAATGGTGATCCCCTGATTGTCTACCGAGAAGCTTACCGATATGTGGCTATGAGAATAACGCAGCGCATTACGTACGATGTTTTCCAGCGCACTTTCCAGCGCATTGGGATTACCGTATAGCGGCCAGGGGCCAGGCGGATAAGGGACGTCCAGCTTCTTACCCATTTGTTCAGCTTCAAAACTGGCATTATCCAGTACGTCTTCCCAGAGATGATTAGCCTTGATCGCTTCGCTGATCAGCGCATTTTTATGTTGGGTGCGGGATAGCACCAGCAGATCGTTGATCATGCCATCCAGACGCTGCGCTTCGGTTTCAATACGCTCCAGCTCTTTTCCCTCGCCAAAGCGGCGACGCATCAATGCGGTTGCCAGCTGCAGTCGGGTCAGAGGCGTGCGCAGCTCATGAGATATATCAGAAAGCAGGCGCTGCTGAGCGGACATCATGCGTTCCAGCGCGCTGATCATTTGGTTGAAGCTGGAACCTGCTGCGAGAAACTCCTGCGGGCCTGATTCCAGCTCAGGGTGCTGGCGCAGGTTACCGCTGGCGACTTCATCGGCGGCAAATTTTAGCTTGCGTGCTGGCTTTGCCAGGCTCCAGGCGAGCCACAGTAGCAGCGGCGCGCTGATTAACATGGTAACCATCAGTAGCAACAGCGGGCGGTCGAACAGCAGGTTAATAAAGTCGAGCTGTGAACTGCTGGCCGGACGAATCAGGTAGAGTTGGTAATTGTCTTCGCCATCGCGCACCGAAAACGGTCCCAGCATTTCGACGCGGCCGTATTTTTTCTTTTGCGGGTGATCGGCATTGTCGGACTGGCCGATAAAGTTACGGATAACCTGCATTTCGCTGTGTTGAGCGCCAAGAACCCGGCCTTCGCTGGTGACCAGAAGCAAGCGCTGGCCGGGCGGTGCCCATTTATCGATGGCCCGGAACAGGCGTTTCCACCACATCAGGTCATTCGGCGGGTCCTGCCGCAGCTCAGTTTCAACGTGCTGTTCAATCATCAAACCCTGCCGCTGCTCGCTATCGAGCAGCGGTGTCATCTGGCGAGAGTCAAGCTTGGGCAGCATCAATACCAGCATCAGCACCAGTGCCAGCGTTAGCCAGAAAATGGCGAAGATACGCGTGGTGAGACTTGAAATCATGCGACTGAAACCATCAGATATCCACGTCCACGTAGGGTTTTAAACCAGGGATGGCCGTCTCTACGATCGGGCAATTTGCGGCGCAAATTGGATATGTGCATATCGATAGCACGATCGAAAGGCGTCAGACGTTTACCCAATACTTCCTGGCTCAAATGCTCGCGTGAAACCACCTGCCCAAGGTGCTGAGCCAGCAGATAGAGCAGGGTAAATTCGGTTCCGGTCAGCTCAAGCGTTTGATCGTCGAAGCTAGCCTCCTGGCGGCCGGGATTAAGGCGCAGTAAATCCACTTCGAGCGTTGGAGAGCTGGCATCGTGCTGCTGTTGCTGCTCACTCCAGTGTGAACGCCGTAAAATGGCGCGGATGCGGGCTACCAGCTCGCGGTCATTAAAGGGTTTAGGTAAATAATCATCGGCACCCAATTCCAGCCCCAGAACGCGATCCAGTTCGCTACCGCGTGCTGTCAGCATAATCACCGGGGTTTGATGCTGCTGGCGTAGTTCTTTTAACGTATCAATACCGTTCTTTTTCGGCATCATGACGTCGAGTAATAATAAATCAATTGAGCTGTCCAGCAGACTCAGCGCCTGTTCACCGTCACCGGCAACCACGACGTTAAAGCCTTCCATTTCCAGCAGTTCTTTCAAAAGCGAAGTCAGTTCGCGGTCATCGTCAACCAACAGGATTTTATTCATCTTTTCTTGCCCTCCGCAGGCAAAATACCTTGAACAAATGCGGTCATCCTATCACTTTACTTAGTTTTACACCCCCTGACGCATGTTTGCAGCTGGCCTCGTAGACTGAATCTCGTACTAACGAAATACAGCGACTAACCAGGAGTAAACGATGCGCACAGTTACCGCCGTCGTTACGGTTTTACCGCTGATGGTTGGTTGCTCTGTCACTCTGGCTGCAAACGTTACGACGAGTGATGGGATGCTTCAACAATATCGTGGAATGACGACAGGCAGTATGACGCAATTTCCACGAAATCACATGTTTGATGGCATTCAACTGACGGAGCCGCAGCGTCAAAGGATGCGCGACCTGATGCAGCAGACCAGGCATGAGCAGGCTTCCGTCAGCGTTAATGATTTGGAAACACTGCATGAATTAATCACGGCAGACCCGTTTAATGAAGCGGCCTACCGTGCGGAGTTAGAGAAAATAGCCCAAGCCGAAGTTGAAAGACAGCTTGAATTTGCCCGGGTACGGCATCAGATGTATCGGCAATTGACGCCGACGCAACGAGCGATTTTAGAACGGAATCATCAGCAGCGCATGAACGAACTGCGCGAGCTGAGCGAGAGGCAGCAGGTTACTTCGCTGCATGCAGTAAGTAGTAATCAGTAAAGTAGTAACCAGTAACATAGTATCCCTGTTTTCCTTGCCATAGACACATCCCTGTCTTCCCCCGCCTTGATGGCGGGGTTTTTTTTATCAAAGAATTACCGTACTGCCTCATCAAATCAATCCTCCCTTCATCCGCCTTAAGCTGCTGCAAAATGGATCTAACGCTGCATGTGTACTGGAAAAGATTACAACGATCGGCGCCGTATTAAGCGCAAAATATGCAGCGCGCCCATCTGCTGACAGGCTGGCATCATGGTGGCGCTTAGTGTAGTTGATGCGAGGTTATAGGTTTATTATTGTCTATTGTACGTCTGTGTTGTACATTTTAAATGTACATTAAAGGAGGCTATATGCGAACCTATACCACATCTCAGGCCCGTCAAAATATTGCTGAGGTAATGGAGGCGGCTACGGCTGGTGAGCCTGTAGAAATAACCCGCCGCGATGGCTCTGCCGCTGTGCTTATCAGCCGCGATGATTTCAACGCGTGGCAGGAAGCTAAGCTGGATGCTGAGTTTGCCGAAATTATGGGACGACACGATCGTACCATTAAGGCGCTGGCCGACAGATGAAATGGATTAGCGCTCAGGAGGTGATAGCATTCCATGAGCGCCTGCTTACAGTTTTGACGGGCGTTCAGGGAATGCCAGAACCGGGAAGAGCAGAGGCGATTATTTATCGGGTTCAGAATCAGCTTTATTATGAAGGTGTTGAGGATATTCATGAGCTTGCAGCTATGTATCTTATTGCAATTGCTCGTGGGCATATTTTCAATGATGGCAATAAACGTACTGCTTTTTTTGTCGCGGTGGCATTTTTAAACCGTAACGGGATTCGGATTCGTGATGAAGGCAATGAGCTGGAAGAATTGACCGTTTCAGCCGCTACGGGTGCTGTTACTACGGCACAAATCGCCGCTGTTCTTCGCCAACTTTCTTGCGATCTGCTGTAACTTAAAGCCGCCTATGTAAGCAGTCTGAGAACCCTGTGCAAAAACATGGAATTTGTTAACGCTCTGGCCCGTTTGTATGGCGGGTTAATTTTTATTTATCCAAACAAAATCAACTGATAGGCTTTATGGCAGTTATGTAATCCTGTAAATGGAGTTTAGGAAAATGGCATTAGTAAACTGCCCGGAATGCAGTAAAGAAATTAGTGATTCAGCGTTTAAATGTCCGTCTTGCGGCCATCAGGTCAGAAAGCTGAAGCGCTCATTTTTTGGCCGAATCGTTAAATAGGTATTTATCCTGTTTAACATCTTTATGATCTATTGCCTTTTTACCGGAATTGGTGACAGTAGTGACGTTATCAATGACGCAGCCTCAGATGCAGAACGGATTGGGGCCGCAATTGGTACCGGGCTGGGGATGATGATGCTTGGAACCATCTGGGTTATTGGCGATATCATTATTGGAATGTTTGTTTTCTTAACTCGCCCGAAATCATAAAAGGTAATGGCATGAAAAAGATAACCATTGCTCTGGCGCTGTGCTCTTCTGCTGTATCAACAGCGTATGCGGCGGAATCAGTTAAAGTCGATATTAACAATGACGCATTAATGAAATGCAAATTCGAAGCAAAGAATGATGCGCGTTTAGCTTGTTACGATAATATTTTCCCACCGAAAGCCGCCGAAGAGGCGAAACCCGTAGTTGGTGTCGGAAAATGGCAAGTATTGACGAAAACTTCACCGATAGATGATTCAGAAAATGTTTTTGTTAGCCTTTCTGCTAATGATTCTTTCCGCTCTAACTTTGGCGAGTCGATTACCCCAGATCTCTACATTACATGCCGGGAGAAGAAAACGGAGTTATTTATCAACTGGGATACCTATCTGGGGCTGAACGAAACGCAAATGCTATTTCGTTTAGATAAACAGAAAGCAAAAACAAAGCGCTGGGATATCTCCAGCGATACTAAAGCGATCTTTTATCGTGGGAATGTGATCGAGTTTGTTAAGTCTCTAAGCCAAGCTAACGTAATGTTCACTCAGATCACGCCATACAACGAAAGCCCTGTAAATGCGACGTTTGATCTGGCTGGTCTGTCAGAGGCATTGAAACCACTGCAAAAAGCCTGCGGATGGAAGTAATGCAGTGTGCAGCCCCGCCTTGATGGCGGGTTTTTTTTATCAAAGAATTACCGTACTGCCTCATCAAATCATCAGCGTTGAAGGGGGAATATCGTTTTCCTGGCACCTTCCCAATAGTGATAGTTTAGCGATATTATAATGACCTCGAATATGGGTACAGATTGGTGGGATAAGTATGTCTGAAATGGTTTTTTGTCGGGGATGCGGAAAAACGCTCCATAGCACGGCCAGAACCTGCCCGAACTGCGGCGCAGTGCAGTATCCTGAAGGCCGTAAAAGCAAAATAGCCGCTGCGTTACTGGCATTCTTCCTCGGTGGATTTGGCGTTCATAAGTTTTATCTGGGGCAGGTGGGGCTGGGTATTTTGTATCTGCTCTTTTTCTGGACGGCTATCCCGGCAATCATTGCCTTTATCGAATTCATCATTTATCTGTGCATGTCCGACGAAAAGTTTGCCCGTAAATACGGTTAATAAAAACGATGTCGCTCGCGGCTCTACGTCTGCAGCGATGAAACAGTTACCGCCAGTATGATTAATTTGTCATGTAAAGCCTGACGGCGATAAATGACGATAAATAATGCTGGCGGTCATTTTAAGCATCATGTATGACCTGCCCTACTCAGCCTCAGCCTCAGCCTCAGCCTCAGCCTCAGCCTCAGCCTCAGCCTCAGCCTCAGCCTCAGCCTCAGCCTCAGCCTCAGCCTCAGCCTCAGCCTCAGCCTCAGCCTCAGCGCAGGTAAACCCGCCCATCAGGTAGATAACGCATGTCATTGATCTGGCGTGTTGAACAATCTGTGTCGCAGCCTTATGCGTATCAGTCTGGTTTTGTTTGCCAGCAGTTTGAGCGCTGCGTGATAGAAAGCCTGTTTCGTATCAACAGGGCGATGAAAAGGCGGCTTGCTCCTGGTTTTTACTGCGTTGGGTGACGCGGACCGGGTTCCTCCAGCCGCTTAATAGATTAGCGGGGCAGCTCACGGCTTAACGGGACAGAAACCGGGGCAGATTCGCGCCGCCGCGTTGCAATCGGCGTTATATCTGACAAAGAGTAGCCACCGGTTTTCCTGTTAGAATTGTAGTTTAAGAGATCTTATAAATCAGAGATGTTATCCATGGATCAACAATACGGACGTCTGGTCAGCCGCGCAGCTTTAGCGGCCACGGTGATGGCGCTGGCGTTACTACTGATAAAAATTTTCGCTTGGTGGTATACCGGGTCGGTCAGCCTGCTGGCGTCTCTGGTCGATTCGTTAGTGGATATTGCAGCGTCGCTGACTAATCTGCTGGTGGTGCGTTATTCCCTTCAGCCGGCCGATGAGGAGCATAGCTTCGGTCACGGTAAAGCCGAATCGCTGGCCGCGCTGGCGCAAAGCATGTTTATTTCCGGCTCTGCGCTTTTCTTATTTCTGACCGGCTTTAAGCACCTGGTTGAACCTCAACCAATGCAAGGCGCTGGTTTTGGCGTTATCGTAACGCTGGTTGCACTGTTTAGTACGGTGATATTGGTTACTTTCCAGCGTTGGGTGGTCCGAAAAACGCGCAGTCAGGTGGTACGTGCTGATATGTTGCATTATCAGGCAGATGTGATGATGAACGGTGCGATTCTGATAGCATTAGTGCTGAGCTGGTATGGTTTCCTGCGAGCCGATGCGCTGTTCGCGTTAGGAATTGGCGTCTATATTCTCTACTGCGCTTTGCGTATGGGGCATGAGGCCGTGCAGGCGTTACTCGATCGCGCCCTGCCCGACGAAGAGCGCCAGGAGATTATCGCCATTGTGTCGGCCTGGCCCGGTATTGATGGCGCGCACGAGTTACGCACCAGAATGTCAGGACCGACGCGTTTTATTCAGCTGCATTTGGAAATGAACGATAGTCTGGCGTTGGTTGATGCGCACCTGGTTGCCGATCAGATGGAGCAGGCGTTGTTAAGGAAGTTTCCCGGTTCGGATATCATTATCCATATCGATCCCTGCTCGGTGGTGCCGCTCGATCGCCAGGGGCAATATGAGTTATAACGTACTGAAGAGACAATCGAAGCGGGAATTCGCGGGCGCTCATGTTAATATGTAAAAAATAATAGCCTGATGTTGTCTGACCTGAATCAATTCAGCACAAGGTCTTTGATATACTATAGCCATCAATAGTCTTATGCCGGTTGTAACGTTACGATTGTCTCCAGCGGTTTTGCCGGCCAGGAATTCAATTAGCTTTAATAGTTCAGAGGTTGTCATGATCAAAAAAATCGGTGTACTGACAAGCGGCGGCGACGCTCCCGGGATGAATGCCGCTATTCGTGGCGTGGTGCGAGCGGCGCTGGGTGAAGGACTGGAAGTTTTTGGCATTTATGATGGCTATCTTGGCTTATACGAAGATCGGATGATCAATCTGGACCGCTACAGCGTTTCTGACATGATCAACCGCGGCGGCACCTTTCTGGGGTCTGCGCGTTTTCCTGAATTCCGTAATGAAGAAGTGCGCGCGGTAGCCATTGATAACATGAAAAAGCGTGGCATTGATGCGCTGGTCGTTATCGGTGGCGATGGCTCTTATATGGGAGCAAAGCGCCTGACTGAAATGGGTTTCCCCTGCATTGGCCTGCCAGGCACCATTGATAATGACGTCGCCGGTACCGATTACACCATTGGTTATTTCACCGCGCTGGAAACCGTGGTCGAGGCGATCGACCGCCTGCGTGACACGTCGTCTTCTCACCAGCGTATTTCCATTGTCGAAGTCATGGGACGCTACTGCGGCGATCTGACCCTCGCGGCAGCGATTGCCGGCGGCTGTGAGTTTATTGTGCTGCCGGAAACGCCTTATACCCGTGAAGAGCTGCTGGCGGAGATCAAAGCCGGCATTGCTAAAGGCAAAAAGCATGCGATCGTCGCGATTACCGAGCATATCTGCGATATCGACGAACTGGCCCACTATATTGAAACTGAAACCAAGCGCGAGACTCGCTCAACGGTCCTCGGGCATATTCAGCGCGGCGGCGCGCCGGTGGCCTATGACCGCATTCTGGCCTCGCGGATGGGAACCTATTCCATCGAGCTGCTGCTGCAAGGCTACGGCGGCCGCTGCGTCGGTATTCAGAATGAGAAGATGGTGCATCACGACATCATCGACGCAATTGAAAATATGAAGCGTCCGTTCAAAAGCGACTGGTTGGAAATGGCAAAAAGGCTTTACTGATTTGTTCAGGCGCTGCTTTCAGCGCCTTTTTTATCGCTTCATATATTCCATAAAGTTATTACCTTTTATTTTTAATTCTTTAAAATTTGGATAGGCCTATGTCACGCTCTCCTGAGTCATTACCCTGGAGAGCGTTAGAATGAAAAAGTGGAGTGTAGGTGCCATCCTGCTGCTGGCCTCTGGCAGCGTGCTGGCGAAAGATATTGAGTTGCTGAACGTTTCATATGACCCGACGCGCGAATTGTACGATCAATACAATAAGGCGTTCTCCGCGCACTATAAAAAAGAGACCGGTGATAATGTCACTATTCGCCAGTCCCACGGCGGTTCAGGTAAGCAGGCCACCTCGGTTATCAACGGGATTCGCGCCGATGTGGTGACCCTGGCATTACAATCGGACATCGACGCGATTGCCGAACGCGGTCGCATTGATAAGAACTGGATTAAGCGCCTGCCTGAAAACTCCGCGCCATACACTTCCACCATTGTATTTCTGGTACGCAAGGGCAATCCAAAACAGATCCACGACTGGAACGATCTGACCCGGTCCGGCATATCAATCATTACGCCAAACCCGAAAACTTCCGGCGGCGCCCGCTGGAATTATCTGGCTGCCTGGGGTTACGCTCTGGACCAAAGTCACGGCGATCAGCAGAAGGCCCTGCAGTTTGTGCGCGCGCTGTTTAAAAATGTCACCGTGCAGGATTCCGGCGCCCGCGGCGCAACCAATACCTTTGTGGAACGCGGGCTGGGCGATGTGTTGATCGCCTGGGAAAACGAAGCCTATATGGCGGTAAATAAGCTGCCGGGCGGTAAAGACAAGTTTGAAATTGTGACACCAAGCGAATCTATTCTGGCTGAGCCTACCGTTTCCGTAGTGGATAAGGTGGTGGATCAGCGCGATACGCGTAAGGTGGCGGAAGATTACCTTAAATACCTCTATTCGCCCGAAGGTCAGGCCATTGCGGCGGAAAACTTTTACCGCCCTCGCGATCCGGCCATCGCCAAAAAATATGCTGATGTGTTTGCGCCGGTGAAGCTGTTTACCATTGAGGAGAAGTTCGGCGGCTGGGAAAAGGCGCAGAAAGCACATTTCGCTGATGGCGGCAGCTATGATCAGGTGATGAAGCCTGAGTGAGAGAATATCTCAGTCGTGATACAAGATTTGCATGATCTTCACCTCTGGTTCCATTACATTGTGGATAATGATTACCAGAGGTGACTATGATGCAAGGACGAAAGCCCTTAGTCATTGTATTTTGCATAGTAATACTGTTAGCGATCGGCGCCGGCAGCTTTCAGGCACTGACGTTTCATAAAAACTCCGATGCGCTGTGGCGTATTATCAGTCAACAGTGCATACCAGACCAGGTGGAGCATCATAATCCTGCTCCCTGCCGGAACGTTGATTTACGCAATGGCTTTGTGGTTATGAAGGACCGCAATGGCCCCCTGCAGTTTTTACTGATGCCGACCGAGCGCATCAGCGGTATCGAAAGTACGCAGCTGTTGCATCCTGCTAAAACCAATTTTTTCGCTGAAGCCTGGTATGCCCGCCACTATGCCGAGGAGCTGTACGGCAAGCCGCTGAACAGCGCTGTTTTCTCCCTTGCCGTGAATTCACCCTGGGGGCGTTCGCAAGACCAGCTGCATATACATATATCCTGCCTGCGACCTGATATTCGCCAGCGGCTTGATGCCCTGGCGCCGCAGCTGGATAGCCGCTGGCGCAAAGAGAAGCTCGATCAGCATGAGTGGCTGATAAGGACCGTAACTCGCGATGAGTTTAACCGTAAAAGCCCGTTCATATACCTGGCCAATGGCGTTCCCGGCGCCTGGGAAGAGATGGGGCACTATGGCATAGCCGTTGCGTCGCTGAATGATGGCCGCCGGGCAATTATGGTCATTAAGCGCAACCTGTTGACGCTCAATCGCGCTTCAGCTGAAGAGATTCAGGACCATAGCTGCGCGCTGGTATATGGTCATAACAGCGCGCCCGCCGCCGCAAAATAAACTAACGGTGATGGTGGTGATCTTCGACTGGCTTATCGTCTTTGTACTCTGCGGTGGCTATCCAGGCAGCGCAGAACAGCGTCAGGCGAGCAAAGAAGTAAAAGAAGGCCATCAGCCCCAGGACAGAACCAAACGCCGCGCCTGAAGGGGATGTGGCCAGTTTAGGCAGCGTCAACGTCATAACAAATTTAATCACTTCAAAGCCAATCGCGGCCAGCAGCGTGCCGCGAAACAGCGCCTTTTTACGCGGTTTATGCCGGGGTAATATCCAGAATATCCATAGGAAAAGTAAGTAGTTGGCCAGTATAGAGATGCTGGTGGCAATCAGGGTCATAGCCGGTTTCAGCCATTCGATATACTGTAGCCCCAGCGCCGTGACGATAGCATTCTGCGCTGCACCGGCCACCGAGGTGAGGGACAAGGTAATAATCAACGCCAGTACCAGCCCGGTTAGCGAGATGAAATCCCGGATATATTTACGCCAGAATTTTTCCTGATCCTGCGCTTTGCGCTCCCAGACATCGCGCGACTGGGCGCGGATGGCTTCGCGCAGGTTGCCCATCCAGCTAATGCCGGAGTAGAGAGCGACCAGCAGTCCGGTTAATCCGACGGTAGTACGCTGCTGTACCGCGGTGTTTACCGTGTTTTTCAAGGTATTGGCCAGATTCGGATCGCTGATGTTGTTAGCAATTTTATCAATCAGCTCGTTCAGCAGGCCCGGATGTGAGGCGAGAACAAATCCGATCGCCGCGAATGAAACCATCAGGATAGGAATCAGCGATAAAAACGAAAAATAGGTGATGGCGGCGCCGAACTGGCTTCCCAGACGATCGTTAAACCGTTCACCGGCGCGTATAAAGTGCGCCACGGCTGGAATTGCCTGAAACCAGCTGACAAAGCAGGAAAACCGGGTAATGGATTTATCCACGGTTTTATTACCGGTCTTAACATTGATCAGCGGCTGCGCGTCGCCGCTGTTTTTCTCCTGCGGACGGGGAGGATTGTGGTTGTCCGTCATGAAACCTTTTTTCCTTTGCCTGTAATATTCTTAGCTAGTATAGCCTTCAGCGCTCAAGGTGCCTCTCTAATGACTGACTCAGCCAATCCATAAAAACGTGAACGCGCCGGGCCAGATTGCGCCGATGTGGATAAATCAGCGACAGAGGCATGGGCTTCGCCCTAAAACGCGGCATTACCTCAACGACCTGGGTAGCCTCCAGAGCCTGGTGGAATCCTACCGCGGGAACCTGAATAATCCCCAACCCCGCGATGCAGGCGGCGCGGTAAGTTACGCTGTTATTTACCGTAATAACGCCGCCGGTCTGAATATAATGACACTGTCGACCATCATAGAATTCAAAACCTTCATGGGGGGCGCCCAGCGTCTGGCTATAATGCACCATTGCATGCTGCGACAGATCGTCGGGGGATAGCGGCATGCCGAAGCGGGCCAGATAGTCAGGGCTGGCCAGATTTATCATGCGGAAATGGCCGAGCCGGCGCGCGACCAGGCCAGAATCGTCCAGCTCGCCTGCGCGTACTACGCAGTCAAACCCCTCGCGTATCACATCCACCCGATGATCGCTGCTGCTCAGCTCCAGCTCTATGCCGGGATAGTGCTGCAAGAATTTCGGCAGCTCGGGAATAACAAATTCGCTGGCCAGGCCGATTGGCATATCCACCCGTAAACGACCGCTTAGGGTTGCCGGATCGTGTCTGAACAGTTCATCCATTTCCTCAAGGGTGGCGAGCAGATCGCGACAGCGCTCGTAGTAAATCCGGCCGTCATGGGTTAGCTGAACCCGGCGGGTAGTACGCTGTAGTAGTCGGGTTCCCATTTGATTTTCCAGCGCCTGCATTTGGCGTGACACGCTCCCTTTGGGGAGGCCCATGCTGGCGGCGGCCTTGGTGAAGCTTTCCATTTCAGCGATACGCACGAACGCCTGCATTGCGTGAAATTTATCCATAAGTTATCCCCATTGTTCTTATATATGAAACAGTGAAGCGTATTTTGCAGAATTTATCATTTTATTTGTACGTAATATGCTTGTTTTATATTCACCGAATGAGACTGGAGTAGATAATGACGCAGAAAATAGCACTGATTACCGGTGGCAGCCGCGGTTTAGGGCGTAATGCAGCGCTGAAGCTGGCGGCTAAAGGCACTGACGTGATTTTTACCTTTAACGCCAGCCAGCAGCAGGCTGATTCTCTGGTGACGGAAATCAACGCGCTGGGACGCCGCGCCGTCGCGCTGCAGCTGGATGTGGCTGACAGTCAAAGCTTCAGCGCCTTTGCCGAACGGGTTAAAGCGGCGCTGGAAGCGACCTGGCAGAGAGCGCGATTTGACTATTTATTGAACAATGCCGGAACCTCGCTGCATGTGCCTTTGATTGAAACCAGTGAAGCCCAGTTTGATGAGATGGTGAACGTGCACTTTAAAGGGCCTTTTTTCCTGACCCAGAAGCTGCTGCCGTTAATCAACGATGGCGGTAGCATTCTGAATATCTCCTCCGGGCTGGCGCGTTTTTCTCTGCCTGGTTCAGGTGCCTATGCCGCGGTTAAGGGGGCGATTGAGGTGCTGACGCGCTACCAGGCACGCGAGCTGGGCGAACGGCAGATCCGCGTAAACGTGCTGGCGCCGGGCGCTATCGCCACCGACTTCAGTGGCGGCATGGTGCGTGATAATCCCGAAGTGAATAAGATGGTTGCGTCGATGACCGCGCTGGGCCGCGCTGGCGAGGCCGATGATATTGGCAATGCCATTGCGCAGCTGTTAAGCGACGAAGCGGGCTGGATTAACGGCCAGCGTATCGAAGCTTCAGGCGGCATGGTGCTATAAGCCGCTGGCCGGGCGACGTACTTTTCCCGGCTTCAGCGCGCGCTGGCGGGCAGGCGGATGGTACCGTCAATCACCGTCACACTCTGTCCGCCGATCCAGGGCGTCCCCTCGCGCCAGCTGACGCTGAGTCGACCGGCGCGATGCAGCGCCGTTCCCTGTCGGACGCGGTAATCGACCTGTTCTCCCCGCTCTGCCAGATAGCGCGCGAGGCAGGCGTTAGCGCTGCCGGTGACCGGGTCTTCCGTCAGCGATCCCCCTTCAATTAACAGCCCCCGAACTTCATACTTTTCACTGCCCTGGCTCAGCGGGCCAAAGGGCATCACGCCGTCCACGCCGGCTGCGGTTACCAGCTGAGCAAACGCGGCGGTGTCGGGGGTCAGCGCCAGTACGGCGTCGGCGCTAATAAGCGGCACCAGCAGCCAGCGAATCCCCATATCGGCGGCCATAACCGGCAGCTCACCGTGAAGCGCATTGCTGCCCAGCGCTTGCCTGACCAGAGCATGATCGGCGAAGGGGGTGAGTATTGCCTGCGGCGCGGCGAAAGCCAGCGCACCGTCCGGCTCTTCATGCAAAGTCACTAATCCCAGCCCGCATTGCTGAATAATGATGCCCTGCCGTTTGGGCGTCAGACCTGATTCGCGCAAGGCGTGCGCGCTGCCAAGAGTGGGATGGCCGGCAAAAGGTAGCTCAGTGTCCGGGGTGAAAATTCGCACCTGGTAATCCGCTTCAGGATGGCTGGGCGGCAGTATAAAGGTGGTTTCTGAAAGATGGGTCCAGCGGGCGATACTTTGCATTTCGGCATCGCTCAGATTCCGCGCATCAAGGATCACCGCCAGAGGATTGCCGTTATAGGATGAGGATGTGAAAACGTCCACCTGCTTAAATGCCACTGTTGTTGCCATTTTGCCTCCTGTGAAATAAATCCTGAGCGAGTAAACTGTCTATAGTCAGATTGTCGGCGGGGTGAGAACGCGATAGGTATAACCCGGCCTCATCTTTAAGGATGAATCACTATGCTGCGAATTCTTGGTCGTGCTTCTTCAATCAACGTTCGTAAGGTTCTCTGGACCTGCGATGAACTGGATATAACCTATCAGCGAGAGGACTGGGGCCGGGGTTTTAAGTCCCTGCAACAGGATGCTTTTATGGCGCTGAACCCGAATGCACAAATTCCCGTTATTCAGCAGGATGATTTTGTCCTCTGGGAATCCAATACCATCATCCGCTATCTTGCTAATGTCAGTCAGGCTGAATGGCTTTATCCGGCCGATCCGCGCCAGCGCGCGCACGTTGATCAGTGGATTGACTGGCAGGCCTGCGAACTGAACAGCGCCTGGCGCTACGCCTTTATGTCATTAGTCCGCCACTCTCCCGCTCATCAGGATGCCAAGCTGCTGGCTGCTGCCTGCAAAGGCTGGAACCACGTAATGGGTATTCTCAACCAGCAGCTGGAACGCACTCAGGCCTACGTAGCCGGACAAGACTTCAGCCTGGCCGATATTCCGGTCGGCCTGTCAGTAAACCGCTTTTACGAAACGCCGCTGGAACATGATGCGCTTCCTGCCGTACGTGCCTACTATGAGCGCCTGACTAAGCGTGCGGACTTTGCTCTGTGGGGGCGTAACGGCACGCCTTAATCAATGCCCGCTGGCAGCCCGGCCATTTCACAGGCCAGCTGGCCGGTACGCTGGATTGCCTGGCCGTAACGCCCATCAAAGGGAAAGCAGGTCGAGATCCGCAGCGCGTTATCATAGCGTGAACTCAGGCTGTAAAGCGGACCCGGCGTCAGGCAGATGTTTTCCTGCAGCAGCCGGTGAAACAGCGCTACGCTGTCAACCTGTTGCGGTAGCTCCACCCAGAGTAAAAAGCCGCCATCCGGCCTGGTTGCGCGGGTGCCGCGCGGGAAGTGGAGAGCAATCAGCCCACGCGCTTCTTCAATCTGGTGCTGATAGCGGCGACGCAGGCTGCGCAAATGATGGTCGTAGCCGCCGCTTTCCAGAAAATGGCCCAGCGTCGCGGTGAGCAATGCCGGCTCTGCCAGCGAAGATACCGCTTTCAGCCGTGCTACCTGCTGATGAAAGCGTCCGGCGGCAATCCAGCCGACGCGAAAGTCAGGGGCCAGGGTTTTGGTAAAGCTGGTACAGTACAGCACCCAGCCGTGGGTATCGAAAGCCTTAACCGCCGGCGTCGGCCCGGCGTGGTGCAACTCCGCATACAAGCCATCTTCAATTAGCGGTATCTGGTACTGGCTGAGCAGCTTTGCCAGCCGCCGCTTATTGCTGACCGGCATGCTGCAACCCAGCGGATTTTGCACCGTTGGCATCGCCAGCAGCGCCTGAATTCGCCCCTCTTGCATCAGCATTTCTACGGCATCAAGCGACAGCCCGGTTTGCGGATCGGTCGGGATCTCCACCGCTTTCAGCCCGAGGCTGGCGATAAGCTGGAAAAAGTAAAAAAATGCCGGCGTTTCGAGCCCAACGCAGTCACCCGGCCTGGTCACGCTGCGCAGCGCCAGCTGGAGCGCCTCCATGCATCCGTGAGTGAGGGTCACATCCTGCGGCGTTAGCTGCATGCCGAGATCCATCGCCCGGCGACAAATTTGCTGGCGCAGGCGGTTGTCTCCCGGAGGTAGCGCATAGCGGCCAATCAGGTGCGGGTCCCTGCGCAGCAGCGACGCAGTGATGCGCGCCAGTTTTGCCACCGGAAAGAACTCGCTGTGCTGCGGGCAGGCAAGCGCAATATTGGTGTAATCCTGATGATTCTGCGCCGCGAACACCGTTTCAATCAGCGCCAGCTTATCGCCGCCCGGGGATTGCACTTTGGGCTGGTGACGAGGCATGGGCTGGGGCGCGGGAAGCATACTGCGTACGAAATAACCGGACTGCGGTCGCGATTCAATTAATCCCCGGTCTTCCAGGACCTGCCAGGCGGCAAGTACGGTATTAATGCTGACGGCGTGCAGCGCCGCGCAGCGTCGGATGGCTGGCAGACGGCTACCGGGAGGATAGGTACCCTGATGAATGGCCTGGGCGAAAGTATCGGCCAGTAGTTGATAGCGGGTACGCTCAGTGGGCTCATCAGACAGGGTCACAGTGGTGTGCTCCTCAGTGGGTTACAGTTATCTTCTGGCAACTTTTGTACCCCATGCAATAACTATTTTCTGAATCTGTTACCATAAGTTAACAACATCGTAGACTGAAGATACGTTAATTCATCAGGATACTGGCAATGCTCGATCCCTCCTTTTTCAGCTACGTTACCGTTATGTCAATTACGCCCGGCCCCAATAACATGCTGCTGGCAACCTCTGGGGTCAATTTTGGCTTCAGGCGAACGGTGCCGCTGCTGAGCGGCATCACGCTAGGCTGCGTGCTGCAAACGGTGATGCTCTCGCTGGTGCTTAATGAACTGCTGCGCTGGATGGCGATACTACGCTTGCCGCTGACCGTGCTGGGCTGCTGCTATCTGCTATGGCTGAGCGTCAAAATTTTACGCTCCGGGGCGCCGCAGATGAAGCACCAGCTGCGACCGATGGGGGTCGTTGCCTCAACGCTGTTTCAACTGGTGAATCCTAAGGCCTGGGTAATGTTAAGCAACGTGGCCCTGCTATACAGTACGCAGAGCAGCCTGGGCGTGGTCATCGTGGGGTTTATGATGCTTAATTTACCCTGCATTCTCCTCTGGGCGTGGATGGGCGATCGGCTGGGGGCGCATTTGCAGGATCGCAGAAAGCGCCAGGCTTTCAATATCCTGATGGCACTGTCACTGCTGGCGACCACGCTATGGATGCTGCTGGAGGCGTGGTCAGTAAGATAAATAACCGTCTGCCAACGGCGTTGGGTTGGCAGACGGCGCTGATTATTTATCCAGACGCTGATAGACGTTGAAGGAAAAGTATTTTTTAGCAATCTTGTCGTAGGTGCCATCTTTGTGCAGCTGCGCCAGCGCATCGTTAATCAGCTTCAGATTGGCGTTATCATCCTTACGCAGGCCGATACCCACTCCCTCGCCAAAATACTTTTTACTGTAAAGCCGGGTTTTGCTTAGCGCATAGTCTGCGCCCGGTGGGGATTTTAAAAAACCGGTTTCGGCGGAAGCGGCGCTGGTCAGCGTGGTATCAATCCGACCGCCGATCAGGTCCGGATAAATCTCTTCCTGATTGGGATAAGAAATTACCTGTATGCCTTTTGGCTGCCAAACCTGCTGGGCGTAGGTTTCCTGGGTCGTGCCCTGGGCCACCGCCACGGTTTTCCCTTTCAGCCCTTCAATATCCGGCTCAATATTACTGCCCTTTTTCACCACCAGTGCGCTGGGCGTGTTATATACCATATCGGAGAAAGCGACCTGCTTACGCCGCTTTTCCGTCATCGCCATCGCCGAGAGAATGGCGTCAAACTTTCTCGCCTGCAGTGCCGGAATAATGCTGTCATAGCTGGTTTGTACCCAAACGCACTTAACTTTCGCGACGGCGCAGATAGCATTTCCGATATCAACATCAAAGCCTTGTGGGCTGCCGTCAGGCGCTTTGGATTCAAACGGTGGGAAGGTTGGATCGATGCCAAAACGCAGTTCGCCCTGCGCCTGCGCCAGGGTAGCAACGGCAAATAAAGAAAGTGCGGCTAACGGCAATAATTTCATACTTTTTTCCCGGAGAGGTGTCGATAACTGTCAAAAGATGAATGTGGCAGGCTGCGCCAGTGGTTACTCATAACAGCCGCCGGAAAGAATGGCAAAAGCAATCTGCTCCGCGCGAGGGCAACGACAAAAAATAAATGGCCCGATCGGATAGCGAATCGGGCCATTTATCGCGTTAAAACGCGGTAAATATACTGTCGACCGTCCGGTAGTCCTCATCGACAAGGGGTATATAGCGCCACTTATCAAAGGCGGTGCAGGGATGTGAAATACCGCACCCAACCCAGTCCCCCGGCTGAAGCGGGTCGTCGGCAGGCAGCTGCAGATAAGCATGCTGGTCGTTCAGATCCTTAATGCGATAGCCGCTTGCTTCACGCGGTGTGCTGCCATCGCGCTGGCGTACCTGATGAGGGATGGGCATATCCTGATCGAAGGGTGCGTCTCGACGGCCAAAATCAAGCAGCGCCAGTCCCGGCTCCGGGCGGGATAACACCCGTCCCCAGATTTCCAGCGCGCTGATAAAATGCTTTGCGCTGCCGGGCTGGCTGAAGGGAGCAATGCGCGCATACAGGCCATCATCATGTGCCATATAGGCGCCGGAGCGGATAAGAATGGTCGCAGGGATCGCAGGCCGGGCGGATTTAAAGGTTTCCACTACCACGTCAAACCAGGCGCCGCCGCCGGCACTGAGGATGATCTCCGGCGTGGCAAATAAGTTTTGTGCTGCCAGGCTATCGGCAAGGCTGGCTATCCAGCGGCAGTAATCGCTGACAATGCGTAGCGACCGTTCACTCCGGCCCGCCGCAACGGCGCCTTCATAGCCGGCAACGCCTACCAGCCTCAGGTTGGCGCTGCTTTTCACCGCGCGGGCAATTGCCAGTGCTTCCTCCAGCGTGCGGCAGCCGGTACGGCCGCCGACTATTGAGGTTTCCAGCAGCACATCCAGTACCGCGCCGCTCTGCTGCAAATTTTCCTGCAGGATGTGTACGCCCTGTAGCGAATCAACATAGCAGAGGAAGGCCTGATCGGGATGCTGACGTTGCCAGTCGCCAATCCAGCGGATACCCGCGGGGTCAACCAGCTCGTTGGCAAGAAACAGGTTACGAATGCCAAAGCGGCGCAATGCACGAACCTGTGCAGGCGTTGCGGCACTGAGTCCCCAGGCGCCGCTTTGTACCGCCTGGCGCAAAATAGCCGGCGCCATTGAGGTTTTCCCGTGGGCCGCCAGTAAAACGCCTTGCTCACGACACCAGTCTGCCAGGCTGCGCAGATTGTGATTCAGCGCCTGCTGTTTCATCACCATCACGGGTGAAAAAACCTTGTCGGACTGCAATACCGGCGTTCCCGGCGGCAACGGGCTGTCGCCATCGCCGGCAACGGATTTATAGTGCGGCAGTGACTGCAGCGGGTCGAGTTTGCCGTCAACCCGCAGCGGGAATAGAGTAGACATAAATCCTCCGAGCCTTAGTGAGTCAGTACCCTGGAAAGGAATTGCTGAGTGCGTGGATTTTGCGGGTTAACGAACAGCTGTTCAGGGGTTCCCTGTTCAGCCACCACCCCTTGATCCATAAACACCACCCGATCGGCGGTTTTGCGCGCGAAGCCCATCTCGTGAGTGACCACCACCATCGTCATGCCATCGCGGGCCAGCCCGCGCATCACTTCTGTTACTTCGCCGACCAGCTCCGGGTCAAGCGCGGAGGTCGCCTCATCAAAAAACATAATTTTCGGCTCTACCGCCAGCGCGCGGGCAATGGCTACTCGCTGCTGCTGGCCGCCGGAGAGCTGCGACGGATAATGGTTTGCGCGATCGGCCAGGCCGACGCGCTCCAGCGCGGCCATAGCGCGTTGATTTGCCGCCGAGGGCGACATTTTGCGCGCTTTGATTAGCGCCAGGGTCACATTGCCCAGCGTGGTTTTATGGGGAAACAGATTAAACTGCTGAAAAACCATTCCGACATGACCGCAGATTTCACTGCTGCGCTTGCGATCGTGCAGCGGCACGTTGTTGACCCAGATTTCGCCATCATCCACGGTTTCCAGTCCGCTCATCATGCGCAGCACGGTGCTTTTGCCTGAGCCTGAGGCGCCGATCAATACCAATACCTCGCCGGGTTGCACCTCCAGAGACAGGGTTTTTATCACCTGGGTTGCGCCGAAAGATTTGCTGACGCCGCTCAGCGTTATAGCCGGTTTCTGGCTCATGACAGTACGCTCCTGGTTTGTTGATGGTGCTGAACCCAGCGGGAAATCGGATAGCAGATGATGAAATAGAGCAGCGCTACCAGACCGTAAACCACCACCGGCTGGCCAATTCGGTCCACGATTGCCTGACCCTGATGCATCAGCTCGGACATGCCTATCATGCTGACGATCGAGGTATCTTTAATCAGGGATAGGTACTGGCCTATCAGCGGCGGCATAACGATGCGCCTTGTTTGCGGCAGAATGACGCAGCGGAAAGTTTGTTGTTTACTCAGTCCCAGTATCCATGCGACTTCCCACTGGCCTTTTGGTACCGCCTCGATACCGGCGCGGAAAACCTCGGAAATATAGGCGCCCTGATAAATGCTCAGGCCGAGAATGCCGGCGGCCAACAGGTTGATTTCATAGCCGAAATAGGCCACGCCAAAGTAGATGAACATCAGGGTGATAAGCACCGGCGAGCCGCGAAATAACTCGGTATACAGCAGCGCCAGCTGGCGGCCAACCGGAAGTTGGCTGGTGCGAAGTATCGCCGCCAGCAAGCCAAGCAGCGTACTGCCCGCGATGGCGGCGATCGACAATATTAAGGTGACACCCAGTCCCTTCAGCAGTAGCGGCAGGCTGGTAACCACAAGTTCGTTCATATGATGCTCCGGGATTTAAACAGGCTTGTCCGTAGACCCATCGTCGACAGCAATCCGGGCTTTTTTATCCGGGTCACCAGCGGCGGCGTGAACATCCGACGTCCCAGTAAACTTCCCAGCCATGACAGCAAATTACTCAGCAGCAGATAGGCAATCAGGGTAAAGGTGAAGGTTTGGATATACAGCAGCGTGCGGGCATTGATCACCGTTGCCGTACCGGTCAGCTCTGGCAATGCAACGGCGGAAAGCAGCGAAGTACCTAACAGCAGCTGTATCAGGTTATTAATAATCGCCGGGTAAACCGCTCTGGCCGCCTGCGGCAGGATGATGGAAATAAATATCTGGCGGCGTGAAATACCCAGTATCCAGGCCGCTTCCAGCTGTCCTTGCGGCACCGATGCGATGCCGGCGCGAAAGGTCTCCGCCAGATAGGCGCCGACGTTGATGCCCAGCGCCAGTACGCCGGCTTCAAAAGCGCTCATGCGTATGCCGAGCGACGGCAGGCCAAAGAAGATAATGAAAATTTGCAGCAGCACCGGGGTGTTGCGAATGAATTCGATATAGCAGGCGCTGATAAATCTCAGCAGGGCCAGCTGCGCGTTGCGCGCCAGCGCGGCCAGCAGGCCGAGCGTCAGCGCTAACAGGAAGGCAAGCAGGGTAACCTGCAGCGTCAGCCAGGCAGCCTCGGCAAAGGTACCGAAATACTGCCACAGGGTTAACCATTGATAGCTCATGAGCGGCTCCACGGGTATCAGCCGCCCTGGCAGGGCGGCGTGGGTAGATTAATACTGTGGGTTAAGCGGGTAGCGCGGCTTGCTGCCAAACCACTTCTGGTAGAACTCGGCGTTTTTACCTGAGGCGTTAATTTCAAACAGGAACTCATTCAGGTAATTGATCCAGACCTGGTCACCCTGACGCGTACCGAATGCGTTGTACTCCAGCGGCACCAGCGCTTCGTTGGTGACGGCAAGGCTCGGATCCAGCTTGGCCTGGTAGGCGAGGAAGTTATTATCCTCAATCATGGCATCTGCCTGGCCCTGTTTAACGGCCAGAATGGCGGCCTGAGAGGAGTCATATTCCTGAATTTTGACCTTAATGCCCATGGAGCGAACTTCATCGCCATTGGTTGAACCTTTTACGGTCGCAATGGTTTTATCCGTCATGTCATGGGCCGATTTAATACCGCTATCTTTACGTACCAGCATCGCCTCGCTGGCGACGACATAGGGCTGAGTAAAGCCAATTTCTTTGGCACGCTCCATGTTGCGGGTGAAGTTGCAAAACACCACGTCGACTTTATTGGTTTGCAGATTGGGGATGCGATTTGCGCTGGTGGTATTCACCATTTCCAGCTTAACGCCCATTCGTTTTGCCAGCTCTTTTGCCAGATCCACATCATAGCCATCGGGATTACCGGCTTTATCGTAAAAGCCGAAGGGGGCAAAGCTCAAACAGTCACCTACCTTCAGCGTCCCGCGTTGCAGTACCGTCTGCAGGGTTGAGGTGGGCGCCCCTCCTGCCGTCTGCGTGTTTTTATCTGTTGGTGTGCAGCCCATCAGGGAAATAATGCCGAGCGCAGTCAGAAACTGACCCGCCAATTTGGTCTTCATTATCATATTCATTTATTTACACTCTCTGTTGAGATGGAGCCGTAATAAAAACCGATAAATAAGAAATATGGCGGGTCTATTTTTTATCTGCGCGGAAGCATTTCACGTCGACTTCCACTTTACAATCCACGACTAAATCCTGCACGCTACAAATGCGGGCGGGAGGATGATCGCCAAATATTTCCGCAAATACTTTGTTAAACGAACCAAAATAGCGTGCGTCAGTCAGCACGGCAGTTACATGTACGACATCTTTAATTTCATAACCAGCCTCTTGCATAATGGCAATACAGTTGCTGAAGGCCAGACGGGTTTGTTCAATAATGCCGCCTTCAACGACTTCGCCGGCGGTCATTGGCGTTTGTCCTGAGACATAAAGCCAGCCGTCTGCCTGAACGGCGCGGGAAAAAGGCAAGCGTTGCCCACCGGTGCCGGTACCGCCTTCACTGCCATAACGGGTTATCGTCATTACGCTTCTCCTGAGCGAAAAGGAATGTTTAACGGTGCATCTTCGTCTGATATATCGGACAATGGTCTGTTATAGTGGATAGTTTGAGATTTGCACAGTTGTTTTTCTTTTGCAAGACAGGCAAAGGATTTAATTTTTAATTTGCGAAGCAGGAAGAGTTATTTAATATTTGTACGCGTTTTTAATTATTGTAATGTGAGCTGAACCGCTTCTTCCTGGTGCATTTTACTTTTAGCTTTGCGCTATTTTAGTGCCGCATAACGGCTTGCTGGTATCTCGCCAATATAAGCGGGTCATTAATTAATTCGAAAACATTAACTATTTAACGCTATGATATCTTTCTGAGATTAACTGGCGCGTATAAGGCTTCGTAAGTAAGATTGGCAAAACGAGGCGTACCGCAGGAGATGCTGAGATCGCTATGCCAGATGAGAAGCAGCCCAGAGCGCGCGGCGTGGATCGCGTCATTGAGATTTTTCACCAGCTTCACGTCGCCCGGCAGCCAATGGCCATACGTGATTTAATTACCGCCACCGGTTCACCACGCTCAAGTATTTATGAACTGGTGAATATCCTTAGCGAGGCTGGCTGGCTGGAACTGACCGCCGACGGACAGGTATTTTTCGGCCGTGAAATGCACTATTACGGTGCGGATTACATGGCCCATAACGATCTGATTCGGCGTGCGCACCAGATGATGGTTGCTATCGTGGCGCGCCATGGCGAGACGGTGCAGCTTTGCATGCTGGAAGGTAATAAGTACAGCGTGGTGCTTTCTGAAAGCAGCAGCGTCCATCCGTTTAAAATCAGCTCGGATATTGGCGTGCGCGTGCCGATCCCCTGGACCGCATCGGGACGCTTGCTACTTAGCGACTGGCGTGATGACGCCATCCTGGCATTAATTCCGCCGCAGGATTTTCGGCTAAGCAACGGGCGGGAAATTGATCGCCAGGCGTTTCTTGACGATGTTCACCGCGCCGGACGTCAGGGGTATTTCGTTACCGAGGGGCTCTCTGAAAGCTTTACCTGCTGCATGGCTGCGCCCATTCGTTCGCGTAGCGGCCAGATGGTGGCGGCATTTTGCTTTATGGTCAGCAGGGATACCGCCGAGGAGCGGCGCCAGATGCTGCTGGCTGAGCTGATGGAAACGGCGCGGCGGCTTTCTGATTTCTGAGTGGCGCTAACGCCGGAGGGAAATGAAACCGGCGGGCTGAATGACGAAGGTGCGCCTCGCGGCGAGGCGCACCTTTTACGTGTTCGCTTATCCCGCGTTTTTGGCCTGGGCGGCCGCTTTGACGATGGCGGTAAAGGCGTCGGCCTTCAGCGATGCGCCGCCAACCAGCGCGCCATCGATATCCGGCTGAGCAAACAGCTCCGCAGCGTTTTTATCATTGACCGAGCCGCCGTATTGCAGGATCAGCTGTTGGGCAACGGCCGCATCTTTTTTCGCAACATGGTCGCGAATAAACTTATGCACCGCCTGCGCCTGCGCTGGCGTTGCGGATTTACCGGTACCAATTGCCCAGACTGGCTCATAAGCAATAACGGCGCCGTTGAACGCCCCGGCGCCCAGGGTATTCAGCACCGCATCAATTTGACGGGAACAAACCTCTTCCGTTTTACCCGCTTCGTTTTCCGCTTCGGTTTCGCCAATGCACAGCACCGGAATCAGACCGGCATCTTTCAGTATGGCAAATTTTTTGGCAACCAATTCGTCGCTCTCTTTATGGTAGGTACGACGCTCAGAGTGGCCGATAATGATGTAACGGGCGCCAATGTCTCTCAGCATCTCAGCTGAAACTTCACCGGTAAATGCCCCGCTGAGGTTAACGTCAACGTTCTGAGCGCCCAGCGCAATGTGGCTGCCAGCGATGGCCTGATGAGCCTGCTCCAGATACATTACCGGAGGCGCGATAGCGACATCGCAGCCGTCAACGCCGCTCAGGGCATTACGCAGACCGGCGATCAGTTCAGCCGTCATATGTTTGCTACCGTTGAGCTTCCAGTTACCCATTACTAATGGATGTCGCATCATATCCTCCACGCGAAACGCGATAGTTTTAATCTGACCGCCCGGCGGGCGGTATGGTCTGCCTGACAGTATAGAGATCAAAAAGCCGTAAGGCTTTGCTTTTTGTCATTTTGACTGGCTATCGGGGGCCAGAGCCAGCTTAAGCGGCTCAACGGCGAAGGTCAGTCCTTTTTCGCCGTTATCGGCGACAATATAGCGCAGCGCGCCTTCATTTTTAGCAAAGTAGCGCTGGCCTTTGCCTTTCGCCAGCAGCGTTGTTACCCGTTTAAGGCTTTGTTCTTCATTGAGCATCGGTTCGAAATAGCGCACGAAGGCGGCCATATAGGCCAGCGCCTTATCATAGGCTGCTTTTTGCTCCGGCCCCTGAACGGGTAGCCAGGTTATCTGTAAGGTTTTGATCTTTCCGGTGCCGCGCTCCAGCGCGGTTGATGAGTAAAGATTTTCATTGATTTTACTGGCGGCACGCGTCAGATTGCTCTTGTCATCCCGATTATCAATTGCCCGGTATTCGCTTAAGGGAAGCGCAGGATTACTGGCATTGTACTTCTCGCGAAACTGGCCGATAGTCATATCAAAGGTGGGGGCTCCTGACAGCAAATATGCCGCCGTTGGCATATGTTCGCTGCGCTCCTGGGGATCGGCGTGACACAGGCCGCTAAGCAAAATGGAGGCCGCAATTAAGCCAGTACGCAACAGGTTGTTCATCGTTCATCTGCCCTGAAATTAACTTAGCCCCGATTAAAACGGAGTCAGGCGGTCAATGTCAAAGGCGATGAGCTTCACGGGAACGCGATTATGACCTTACGACAGTGGTGCTTGTCCTGGCGGGGGAGGCTGGGACGACGTGATTTCTGGCTCTGGCTGGCCGTCTGGACGCTGCTGATGCTGCTGCTGTTCAGCCTTGCCGGCAGCGGGCGTATAGAGCGCCGAACTGCCGCTGTGCTGGTTCTGTTATTGCTATGGCCGATGGCCGCCGTAATGGTAAAACGCTTGCACGATCGCAACAAAGGCGGCCAGTGGGCACTGCTTTTCATCGTTGCCTGGCTGCTGCTGAACGCCGACCTTTCCAGCTTTGCCATGCAGTGGCGGCTTTTCCTCGGCTATTTTATTCCAGCGTTGATTATCATGGCGATGATGGTTGAACTGGGCGCGCTACCCGGTACAGCTGGCGCGAATCACTTTGGTAAAGCGACGCAGTTAGTTGTATTTTTCGGGCGCCGCCGCGAGCCCAATTACCAGTAATGCTCGCTGGTCATATGACCGGGTTTGCGTCGCAGATGCTTACGCATGCCCCGGCTTTCTTTTAACAGCTGCTGGGTGTCGCGCACCATTTGGGGATTTCCACACAGCATAATGTGGCTGTGTTCGGCGCTCATGGGCAGTCCGACGGACGCCTCCAGCGCGCCGCTTTCAATCAGCGCCGGTACGCGTCCGCTCAGGGAGCCGGCTATTTCTTCGCGGCTGACTACCGTTTGTATGCGTAACTTGCCGCTGTAGCGTTGCTGTAGCTGCTGCATTAGCGGCAGATAGCTCAGATCCGCCGCGTAACGCGCAGCGTGTACCAAAACGATATTGCGAAAGCGCTCAAGATCTTTCCCCTCCTGCAAAATCGACAGGTAGGGTCCGATAGCGGTGCCGGTTGCCAGCATCCACAGGGTTTCACACTCAGGAATTTCCTCCAGGACAAAAAAGCCAGCGGCGTCTTTAGTGACCATTACCCGATCGCCGGGTTTCAGCGCGTAAAGATGCGGGCTGAGCTTCCCCTCGGGAACCAGAACCAGGTAAAATTCAAGATTTCCATCGCCCGGCGCGTTGACGTATGAATAGGCGCGCTGTACGCGCTCGCCATCGATTTCCAGCGCCAGCTTGGCAAACTGCCCGGCGGTAAAAGGCGCAATGGGTGCATTTACCGTGATGCTGAACAGTGCCTCTGTCCAGTTATTTACCTGTTTCACCGTAGCATTGACCCACTCGGCCATAACGACTCCTCATTTAGTGATTTTGCGCAATAGCTCGCGTTATCTTCGCTACTGTAGGGTTGATTTTCCAGTCCTGATGCGTGGTAAAGCTCTTGTCGACAAATGTGGCGCAATTGGCCGCAGACGTAAATGACGATCTGCGCCCCTGTCGCTGTATGTAAATCGTGACAGCAAGTTTGCCAGAAATTTTCTCGTGGCCTCTCGAATTATCAGAGATTTTTGATATTTTTCCCGCCGTATCATTTTTATATCCGTCGTTCTTACTGAAAAATTAGAAAATGGCGGGGTATCATTCTGTGGTGAGCCTGATGAAAGGTCAAAAAAACAACGCTATTTTACTGATGCTGACCGTTCTGGTCGCCGTGGGGCAGATGGCACAAACCGTTTATGTCCCCGCCATGTCGGCTATTGCTGACGCGCTGCATGTTTCAGATGGCTCAGTACAGCGGGTGATGGCCGCGTATCTGATGACCTATGGCGGTTCACAGCTCATCTATGGTCCTCTGTCCGATTCGTACGGCCGGCGGCCGGTGATCCTGACAGGCATGATGATTTTTATCATTGGCACGCTGACCGCTCTGCTGGCTGGCAGTTTTAGCTGGCTGGTGCTGGGAAGCGCTATTCAGGGATTGGGCACCGGCGTTGCCGGCGTCATGGCGCGCACGCTACCGCGGGATGTTTATCAGGGCGCGGCGCTGCGCTATGCCAATAGCCTGCTGAATATGGGCATTCTGGTCAGCCCGCTGATCGCCCCGCTGATTGGCGCGGTGTTAACCTCACTGTATGGCTGGCGCGCCTGCTTTGCTTTTTTACTGGTGCTATGCCTGGCCGTTAGCTTTACGATGCTGCGCTGGCTGCCGGAAACCCGCCCCCATTATGATGGCGTCAGGCTGCCATTCTTTTCCCGCTATCGTCCGCTGCTGGCGGACGGTAATTTCGTTCGCTACATGATTATGCTGATCGGCGCGCTGGCCGGGATTGCGGTATTTGAAGCCTGCTGCGGCGTGCTGCTTGGCGGCGTGCTGGGCCTGTCCAGCCTGACGGTCAGCATTTTGTTTATCCTGCCGATCCCGGCGGCATTTTTTGGCGCCTGGTTCGCCGGGAGCGACAGCCGCAGCAGCCAGACGATAATGTGGTATGCAGTGAACAGCTGCCTGGCCGCAGGTCTGCTGATGTGGCTGCCGGCGTGGTTTGGCATAATGAACGTCTGGACGCTGCTGATTCCTGCGGCGCTGTTCTTTTTTGGCGCCGGCATGCTGTTTCCGCTGGCGACCACCGGGGCGATGGAGCCATGGCCTTGGCTGGCCGGTACCGCCGGCGCGCTGGTCGGTGGTTTGCAGAATCTCGGTGCGGGGGTTAGCGCCTGGCTATCGGCGATGCTGCCGCAGCACGGTCAGTTCAGCCTTGGCATGCTGATGTTCGCGCTGGCGCTGCTGATCTTATTCTGCTGGCTGCCGCTCTCACGCCAGCCAGCGGATAGCTCAGTCGGTTCGCACTGATCGCCGCCGCGTCAGAGTATCCAGCGGTGCAGCTCGCTGTCTTTGCGATCGAGATAATGTACCGACTGAATGCGGCGAATGGTGCGCGATTTACCGCGGATCAGCAGGGTTTCACTGCTGGCCATGTTGCCGCGACGGCTAATGCCTTGTAGCAGGTCGCCGCTGGTGATGCCGGTGGCGGCAAATACCACGTTATCGGTGCGGGCCATTTCCGCTAGCGTCAGCACCTTGTCGGCCTCAATGCCCATTTGCTGACAGCGGCCAAGCTCTTCTTCGCCAATGCGAATATTTTCCGGCGTACTGCCTTTAACCTGGTGGCGGGCCAGTAGCCGCCCTTGCATATCACCATCCAGCGCGCGGATCACCGCGGCAGAAATGACGCCTTCGGGCGCGCCGCCGATGCCATACAATACATCCACTTCGCTGTCCGGCATGCAGGTCAGAATGGAGGCGGCAACGTCGCCATCAGGAATGGCAAAAACCCGCACGCCCCACTGCTGCATTTGCTGAATGATGTCGTCATGGCGAGGTTTTGCCAGGATGCTGACGGTCAGCTGGCTCAGCGGCTTATCCATCGCCTGGGCAATATTGTTGAGGTTAGCCTGCAAGGGCAGCGTCAGGTCAATGGCGCCTTTGGCTTGCGGTCCGACGATAAGCTTTTCCATGTACATGTCCGGCGCATGCAAAAAACAGCCTTTTTCGCCGACCGCCATCACCGCCAGCGCGTTGGCCTGGCCCATCGCCGTCATGCGGGTGCCTTCAATCGGGTCGACGGCAATATCCACGGCGTCGCCCTGGCCGCTACCGACTTTTTCACCGATCCACAGCATCGGCGCTTCATCGATCTCACCTTCGCCGATAACGATCTGCCCGTCGATATCAATCTGGTTTAACACGTGGCGCATGGCGTGGACGGCGGCGCCGTCGGCGGCATTTTTATCACCGCGTCCCAGCCAGTGATAACCGGCCAGCGCAGCGGCTTCCGTTACCCGTGAAAATTCAATTGCAAGTTCTCGTTTCATCGCCTTTTCCGGCATCTTAAGGAGGGCTGGCAGTGTAGCATAGACGGAACAGGTAAAAAAAAGCCTGCGGGCGTAAGCCCACAGGCGAGTGTAGCCAGATTTACTGCCGGGATTATTCTGCTTCTTCTTCCCAGGCGCGGGCGCGTTTTACCGCCTTCTGCCAGCCCGCATATTTGTAATTGCGCTCGGTGGTTTCAATGCCGGGGCGGAATTCACGTTCGATCACTGACTTCGCGCGGACCTCTTCCAGATCGTTCCAGAAACCAACCGCCAGGCCAGCAAGATAGGCCGCACCCAGCGCGGTCACTTCGCGTACTTCCGGACGTTCAACCCGGACACCCAGGATATCGGACTGGAACTGCATCAGGAAGTTGTTAGCCACGGCGCCACCGTCCACGCGTAGCGACTGCAAGCGGGTGTTGGCATCGTTTTGCATCGCTTCCAGTACGTCGCGGGTCTGGTAGGCGATCGATTCCAGCGTCGCGCGGATAATGTGATTGGCGTTAGCGCCACGCGTCAGGCCAAAAATCGCGCCGCGCGCATAGGGGTCCCAGTAGGGGGCGCCCAGACCGGTAAACGCAGGCACCATATACACGCCGTTGGTATCCTTCACCTTCATCGCAAAGTATTCAGAATCCGTGGAGTCGCCAATCAGCTTCATTTCATCGCGCAGCCACTGAATTGAGGCGCCGCCGATAAATACCGCGCCTTCCAGCGCATAGTTCACCTCGCCGCGCGGGCCGCAGGCGATGGTGGTCAGCAGGCCGTGTGAAGAGGACACCGCTTCGGTACCGGTATTCATCAACATAAAGCAGCCGGTGCCGTAGGTGTTTTTCGCCATGCCAGGCTGTACGCAGAGCTGGCCGTAAAGCGCTGCCTGCTGGTCGCCGGCGATACCGGCGATAGGAATACGCGTGCCGCCTTTACCGCCGATGTTAGTCTGGCCGTAGACCTCACAGGAGCTTTTCACTTCCGGCAGCATTTCACGCGGAATATCAAGAATTTCCAGCATCCGCTGATCCCATTCAAGGGTATGGATGTTGAACATCATGGTACGCGAGGCGTTGGTGTAATCGGTAATATGTACGCGTCCCTGGGTCATTTTCCAGACCAGCCAGGAATCGACGGTACCAAACAGCAGTTCACCACGCTTAGCCCGCTCGCGCGAGCCTTCAACGTGATCAAGGATCCATTTCACTTTAGTGCCGGAGAAGTAAGGGTTAATTACCAGCCCGGTGGTGTGCTGAATATACTCTTCCAGCCCCTCTTTTTTCAGTTTGGCGCAATAATCTGCAGTACGTGGATCCTGCCAGACGATGGCGTTGTATATGGGTTTGCCGCTCTCTTTATCCCAGACGATGGCGGTTTCACGCTGATTAGTGATACCGATGGCGGCGATTTGATCGGAGCTGATATCAGCATGGGCCAGCACTTCGACCAGCGTTGAACTCTGCGATGCCCAGATGTCCATCGGATCGTGTTCTACCCAACCGGCTTTAGGATAGATTTGCTGAAACTCACGCTGAGAGACCGCCACGATGTTGGAATCATGGTCGAGAACTACCGCGCGAGAACTGGTGGTGCCCTGGTCGAGCGCGACGATATATTTTTTGTCTGTTGGCATAATACTGTCCTGATGTAGTCAAGAGTTCGGGACTGCGGCCCGCGATTGCTTGCGCGCTACCCGCAGGCGGATAAGCGCAGCGATCGCGGGCGGCGGTGAATCACGCTTTCCGTTGCGCTTGCGCTGCGCGGGCAACGGGTTCTGGTATGGTTTCTGTTTCAGCTGTCTTTCCCGGCAGGTTACTGGCGATCAGGCTGCGATAGGCGAACGCGCCGACGATAGCGCCAACAATGGGACCAAAAATGGGTACCAGAAAGTATGGAATATCTTTGGCGCCGGTAAAGGCGACTTTTCCCCATCCGGCAAAGAATGCGAACAGTTTGGGACCAAAATCACGGGCAGGGTTAAGGGCAAAGCCGGTCAGCGGCCCCATAGAAGCACCAATAACGGCGATCAGCAGACCAATCAGCAGCGGCGCAAGTGGGCCTTTTGGCAGACCGTTGCCGTCATCGGTTAACGCCATGATCAGGCCCATCATAAAGGCGGTAATTACGGCTTCAACCAGAAACGCCTGACCGACGCTGATATGCGGGTTAGGGTAGGTTGAGAAGATACCGGCCAGCTCCAGGCTCTGTACGCTGCCGCGAACCATCTGATGCGTTTGCTCATAGTCATAAAACAGGCTGTAGTAGAGACCATATACCAGTGCCGCCGCGCAGAAGGCGCCGGCTATCTGAGCAAGGATGTAAGGGATCACTTTATGTCTTTCAAAATTAGCGAACAGCCATAGCGCCAGGGTGACCGCCGGGTTGAGATGCGCACCCGATACGCCGGCACTGAGGTAAATGGCCATTGATACTGCGACGCCCCAGATGATGCTGATTTCCCACTGTCCGAAGCTGGCGCCGGCCAGTTTCAGCGCTGCAACGCAGCCTGCGCCGAAGAATATAATGGTACCGATTCCGAGGAATTCGGCGATGCACTGCCCTTTGAGCGTGCTGGTTGAATTACTCATAATGAATGTCCTGAAAGCGAGGTTAATTATTTACTGCTGTTTTTATCATTCCATTGAATTGCCCGTATGAACGTTGGGCTGTTGTAAATTTATCGTTAACGAACATAAACGAGAAATAGCGAAATCAAAAAATGTGTATTGCGTCATAAAAATGAGCGTTTTCGCGTGTTTTTGCTTTCCTAAAACGCCATTTCAGTTTCCTTTTAGCACAACGTTTGAGCATTTTGTTAACAATCACCCTGCTCTTAACGCGGGAATTGTAAAAAACGCCAGGCATAAGCTGAAAAACGTTAAAAACCCGACTCCTCGCGGCTTCGCTGCTGGACTTGAGTTATCCCTCTACTTACAATCGGGTATCTGTTGTTAACCGCGCAATTTGGCTTAGCCATGTTCAGCGGCGGCTAGCACCATCATCGCCTTGCGATTAGGAGAGCATAGAAGATGTCATTTGAAGTTTTTGAAAAACTGGAAGCAAAAGTACAGCAGGCGATTGATACCATCACGCTGTTGCAAATGGAAATCGAAGAGCTGAAAGAGCAGAATGCGAATCTGAATCAGCAGATCCAGCATTCTGCCGGCAGCAGCGAGTCGCTGGCGCGGGAAAATCAGCAGTTGAAAGAAGAGCAGCACGTCTGGCAGGAACGTTTACGTGCGCTGCTTGGCAAGATGGATGAAGTGTAACCGCTGTTTTAACGGCAAAAACATTAACGGGTGCCTCTGGCACCCGTTTACTTTTGTTCGCCGCGCGTCATTCAATATCCAGCGCATCTTCTGAGAGAATGATGCCGGTGTTGTCAGCGTACAGGTGATCGCCTGAAAAGAAGGTGACGCCGCCAAAGTTAACCCGCACGTCGCTTTCGCCGATACCCTCACCGGCAGCGCCGACGGGAATAGCCGCAATGGCCTGGATACCGATATCCAGCTCTTCCAGATCGTCGACCTGGCGCACTGAGCCATAAATCACGATGCCTTCCCACTCATTTTGCAGGGCAACACGCGCCAGCGCGGCGTCTACCAGCGCTCGCCGTGCGGAACCGCCACCATCTACCAGCAGAACGCGACCGCGACCGTTTTCTTCCAGTAAATCGTACAGCAGACCGTTATCCTCGAAACATTTTACCGTCGTGATTTGTCCACCAAATGAGGTACGTCCGCCGAAGTTAGAAAACAGCGGTTCAACTACGTTTACCTCTTCATGGTAGATATCGCAGAGTTCAGAAGTATCGTATTTCATAAGGTTTTTCGTCTGGTTGCCGCAGGATGGCTAAGTATATCGCTTAACGGCAGATGATGGCAAAAACCTGCTTTGATTAAAATTGCGCTACGTCAAGTACAGCGCGGATGTTGCCGACATCAGGCGGAAAATAAGCCGGTCTGGCGACCGGCTGCGAGAGGTATTACAAAATGAAGCGGCTCAAATCTTCATCAGCCACCAGCTCATCCAGATGGCTGGAGACATAGGCTGCATCAATGGTAATTGATTCGCCATTGCGCTCGCTGGCGTCATAGGAGATCTCCTCCATCAAACGCTCAAGTACGGTATGCAGACGGCGCGCACCGATATTTTCCGCCGTTTCGTTAACCTGCCAGGCGGCTTCGGCAATACGGCGGATGCCATCCTCGGTAAAATGAACCTCCACGCCTTCGGTCTTCATCAGCGCTTTGTACTGCACGGTTACCGACGCGTTTGGCTCGGTAAGAATGCGCTCAAAGTCGCTGGTGGTCAGCGCCTGCAATTCAACGCGAATTGGCAGACGGCCCTGCAACTCAGGGATCAGGTCCGACGGGCTGGCAACCTGGAACGCGCCGGAGGCGATAAATAAGATATGGTCGGTTTTCACCATGCCGTGCTTGGTCGAGACCGTACAGCCCTCAACCAGCGGCAGCAAGTCGCGCTGGACCCCTTCACGTGAAACGTCCGGACCGGAGGTTTCACCGCGCTTACAGACTTTATCAATCTCATCAATAAAGACGATGCCATGCTGCTCAACGGCTTCAATAGCCTGCTCTTTCAACTCTTCGTGATTGACCAGCTTCGCCGCTTCTTCTTCAATCAGCAGCTTCATTGCCTCTTTGATTTTCAGCTTGCGCGGCTTTTGCTTTTGACCGCCCAGATTCTGAAACATGGATTGCAGCTGGTTAGTCATTTCTTCCATGCCAGGGGGCGCCATAATCTCAACGCCCGTCGGCGAGGCGGCAAGATTTATCTCGATCTCTTTATCATCCAGCTCGCCTTCACGCAGTTTCTTACGGAAAGACTGGCGGGCCGATGACGGCTCCGGCGCGGATTCCGACTGGCCCCAGTTATTTTTTGCCGGGGGGATCAGCACATCAAGAATGCGTTCTTCTGCCATCTCTTCGGCACGATAGCGATTTTTCTCGATCGCCTGCTGGCGCACCATTTTCAGCGCTGAATCGGTCAGATCGCGAATAATAGAGTCGACTTCTTTGCCGACGTATCCCACTTCGGTGAATTTGGTCGCTTCAACCTTAATAAAGGGCGCGTTGGCCAGCTTCGCAAGGCGGCGGGCGATTTCCGTTTTACCGACCCCGGTCGGGCCGATCATCAGAATGTTTTTTGGCGTCACTTCGTGGCGAAGATCTTCATCCAGTTGCATACGGCGCCAGCGGTTGCGTAGGGCGATGGCAACGGCACGTTTGGCGCCGTCCTGGCCGATGATAAAGCGATTAAGTTCGCTAACGATCTCGCGAGGCGTCATTTCAGACATAGTCAGGGTTCCTTACGCTTTAGACGGTAATTCTTCGATGGTCAGATTATGGTTGGTGTAGATGCAGATATCGCCCGCGATGTTCAGCGCTTTTTCGGTAATTTCACGGGCGCTTAGCTCGGAGTTTTCCAGCAACGCGCGCGCTGCGGCCTGCGCATAAGGACCACCTGAACCAATGGCAATCAGATCATTTTCGGGTTGGATGACATCGCCGTTACCGGTGATGATTAGCGACGCCGTTTCATCGGCGACCGCCAGTAACGCTTCCAGCTTGCGTAGCATTCGGTCGGTACGCCAGTCTTTAGCCAGCTCAACGGCGGCTTTAACCAGGTGCCCCTGATGCATTTCCAGCTTACGCTCAAAGCGTTCAAACAGGGTAAAAGCATCTGCCGTACCGCCTGCGAACCCGGCAATAACCTTGTCATTGTAAAGGCGACGCACTTTTTTAACGTTGCCTTTCATTACGGTATTGCCGAGGGTAGCCTGGCCATCGCCGCCAATCACTACCTGGCCATTGCGTCGTACACTTACAATTGTTGTCACGGGCAGACCCCTTGTTGCAATCGAATAAGAATCCCCGCAGCTTACTACTGCGGGGTGATTGCAATCAGATATGGGGCGGCTTTAGCGGGTTTCAACCCCCGATAGCCATAGGGATGCAGTTTGTATGGCCGGAACCACGCAGACTTTTCAGCGCGCTGTCGACCCCGGCGCGGTTGCTGTAAGGGCCAATGACTACGCGATTCCAGCCGCCGCCGGTGGTGATACGGCTCTCAAAGCCCTCGAAGGCCAGCTGAGCGCGTATTGATTCGGCCTGTTCGGTGCCTTTGAACGAGCCACACTGCACCATCCAGCGCTGCGTTTTAGCTTTCTCCGGCGCTTTCGGCTTATCTTCAGCCTTCGGCTGCTGCGCTGCGGTTTGCTGCTGCGCATCATGAGGCGTCGGCTGCGTCTGCGGCGTCGGACGAGGCTGAGGCGCTTGCGCCGGCAGACGCGACTGCATTTCCAGCTGATTTTGCAGGCGCTGGCGCTGTAGCGTTTGCTGACGCTGTGCGGGCGTCTGCTCGTTCCAGGGCACTTCATTGAGCTGGGTAGGCTGCTGCTTCATATCAGCCTGCATTTGATCGAGCAGCTGACGCTGTTCGTTAGTCAGCTGCGTTTGCGAATGAACTTCGCCGCCGGCCGACGGTTCCGTCGGGCTGGGCACTGACATCTGTCGGTTTTCCAGCTCCTTGATATAGCGCCAGCGCTCTTCCGGTTTGGGGGGCAGGCCGTTACCGGAAGATTTGTGATCGGGAATGACCGAGGCTTCTTCTTTTTTATGATGTGCGATAAACCACAGGCCGCCGGCAAAGGTAACCAATACCGCTACTGCCAGCGCCATCATAAATTTAGAAACCCCGGAGTTACTGCTGCGCTTTTTTCCGCTGCGGCCGTTTGCGCTTTTTTTGCGGCGCGTGCCTGTCGAACGCCCGCGGCTTACATAATCTTTTTGTGCCACTAATCGTTCCGTAACTAATCAAGAGAAAGTGTCTGGCCGAAATCCGGCGCTGGAGACAAAATTACCCGCTCGCCATGTTACTCAAGGGCCGGAAGTTTGACCAGCAAAGATATACCCAGGATTCTGCTGAAACTTAGGGGTTAACGTCGTTCAGGCGCGTGGCTGCGCGGTGCTGGCGCGAATTTCCAGTTTAAATTCGAGCAGTCGTGAACCGTTGCTGACGGTTTTTCCCTCTAACTGTTCCAGCAGCAGCATCATTGCTTCAGCGCCGATTGCAAAACGTGGCTGAGCAACCGTCGTTAGCGGCGGGTCGCTGTACTGGGCCAGTTCAATGTCGTCGAATCCAATTACCGAAAGATCCTCGGGCACGCGCAGTCCCATATTCTTCGCCTGAGCGATGACGCCCAGCGCCATAATATCGCTGTGGCAAAAGACGGCCTCAGGCGGATTTGCCAGCGCCATCAGCGTCTTCAGCGCCTCTTTGCCGGCTTCGAAGGTAAAGTCTCCACGAACGATACAGGCGTTATCAATGGCGATGCCGCTACGTTGCAGCGCCTGAATATAACCCTGCAGGCGATACTGACTCAGGGGCATTTCGTCCGGGCCGGCCAGGCAGGCAATGCGCCTGTGGCCGTATTTTAGCAAATGATTCACCGCCTCGAAGGCGGCGGTAAGATTATCAATATGAACCGTAGGCAGCTCCAGTTCAGGAGCAAATTCATTCGCCATCACCATGGGAGGAAGGTGGCGAACGTCGTCCGAACGGGTATCGAAAGGCAGGCGCGATCCCAGCAGAACCATGCCATCAATCTGACGCGTAACCATTAAATCCATCAGCGATGATTCCTGCTGATTCTGATGGGCGCAGTCGCCAATCAATACCAGATAGCCATGCCGGGCGGCGGTGATTTCAATACCGCGAATCATCTCGCTGAAAAAGGGATCGCAAATGTCAGGTACGATAACCAGAATGGTATGGGTCTCGTTGCGCTTAATGCTGCGGGTCAGAGGGTGAGGCGAATAGCCTACTGATTTAGCGGCAGCTTCAACCTTTTCCCGGGTCGCCGCCGACACTTTTTCCGGATTCATCAGCGCGCGGGAAACCGTTGCGGTGGATACCCCTGCTTTTTCCGCCACCTCTTTCATCGTCGCGCCCGGGGACGCTTGCTTGTGCTCCAACGTCTTTACCTCATTTCAGGCAACGGCTTTCCGGCCTGATGCTTTGCATATAATTATTTTGTGTAAAACCGTCCTTCATTGTTATCAGAGAAACAATGTAATCGGTTACTTAAATTGCAAAAAAAGTGTGACTTTCACCACTTTTTTCGATCCGGCTCGCACAGTTCAGCTTTCGGTGGGGTCAACGTCCAGCGTCCACTTAACCTTGCGCGTTTGAGGAAGGGTGGCGACTAACGGCAGGCTCGACTGCAGCAGACGCTGCAAACGGGGGCGAGAAGGATGTTGCAACAATAGCTGCCAGCGGTAGCGGCCGCTGCGTTTCGCCTGTAGTGAGGGTACCGGCCCCATGATCCAGCAGGCCTCATCTTTCAGGGGGCTGGCTTCCAGCAGGTTACGCAGCTGCTGCAGGAAAAGCGCCGCCTGCTGATTGTCCTGGTCCTCGGCACGAAACAGAATATGGCTGGTGAAGGGGGGCAAAAAAACGCTTTTACGCTCCTCAAGCGCCTGCCGCGCGAAGGCGTCATAGCCCTTGTGCAGCAGGGTTTGCAGCAGGGGATGTTCGGGATGGTGCGTTTGTAGCAGGACTTCGCCTTGTTTACCCGCCCGTCCCGCCCGGCCAGCGACTTGGGTATAAAGCTGGGCGAAGCGCTCCGCCGAGCGGAAGTCGGCGGAAAATAGCGCGCCATCGACATCCAGCAGCGATACCAGCGTGACATCGGGGAAATGGTGGCCTTTGGCCAGCATTTGGGTGCCAACCAGAATGCGAGCGCCGCCGCGATGCACTTCGGCCAGCTGCTGTTCAAGGGCGCCTTTGCGGCTGGTGGTATCCCGATCGATACGGGAAATGGCGACGCCCGGAAACAGGCTGGTTAAGTTTTGCTCTAGCTGTTCAGTGCCGAGCCCGACCGGCATCAACTGGGTCGAGCCGCATTGCGGACATTGATGGGGCACCTGACGCTGGCTGTCGCAGTGGTGGCAACGTAGCTGGCGCTGGTGCTGATGCAGGGTGTAATAATGGTCGCAGCGCTGACATTCAGCAATCCAGCCACATTCATGGCACATCAGCGCCGGGGAAAAGCCGCGACGATTGAGAAACAGCAGCACCTGATTATCCGCTTGCAGATGCTGCGCCATTTTGCCCGCAAGCTGGGGGGAAAGCCCGCCCTTTAGCTTAACGCCTTTAAGATCGATCAGCTGCTGCGTTGCCAGGCTGGCGTTGCCAGCGCGTTTACTCAGCGTGAGCTGGCGGTATTTACCGCTATGCACGTTTTGCAGCGTCTCAAGCGCCGGCGTCGCCGAGCCCATTATTACCGGAATATTTTCCTCGCGGGCGCGTACTACGGCCAGATCGCGCGCGTGGTAGCGCCAGCCTTCCTGCTGTTTGTAGGAGCTGTCATGCTCTTCATCGATGATAATCACGCCAGGGCGGGCCAGCGGCGTAAAAAGTGCCGAGCGGGTGCCGATAATAATGGCGTTTTCTCCCCGGCGCGCCCGTAGCCAAACCGCCAGCCTTTCGCTGTCATTCAGCGCCGAATGCAGCACGTCCACCGGGGCGTTAAAACGTTCGCGAAAGCGGGCGATGGTTTGCGGCGTGAGGCCGATTTCCGGGACCAGCACCAGCGCCTGGCGGCCGCTGTTAATCACGTTTTCCAGTACGCTGAGATACACCTCGGTTTTGCCTGAGCCGGTAATACCCGCCAGCAGCCAGGCGCCAAAGCAATCATCCGCGCTGCGGATTGCGCCGACGGCGGTGGCCTGTTCAGTATTAAGGCGCAGACGCTCGCCGTGCACAATGGTTTGCTGGCGCCAATCGGCAACCATTGGGTGATATGGCCGCAGATCGCAGAGCCCTTTTTTACGTAAACCCTGCAGGACGGCGTCGCTAATATCGTGTTGGCTGATTTCGTGGCGGTAAAGGGCCCCCTGGCGCAAGATTGCCAGCGCCTGGCGCTGTTTATGGGCGCTTTTCAGGCTCTCCGGCGCCGTCTCTTTGCCCTGCAAGGTGATATACCATTGCCAGATCGGCGCTTCGCGCGCCGGCTTACCCTGACGCAACAGTATGGGAAGGGCGTGAAACAGTACTTCGCCCGGCGGATAGTGGTAATAGCCCGTTGCCCAGTTCAGCAGCCGCCAGAGAGAAGGAGGATACAGGGAGTCACCGTCCAGCACCTCCTGTACGCTTTTCAGCTGGGCCTGCGCCAGCTCGCTGTGGTCTTTTATTGCGGTGACGATGCCGATAGCGCTGCGTTTTCCAAACGGTACGCTAACCCGCCCGCCGATGCTGACCGGCGGCAGGCCGTCTGGCAGCAGGTAGTCAAACCGACGCGCCAGCGGTACTGGTAAGGCAATTTCAACAACGGTCATCGGCTATTCCGGCGGCAACATTGGGTCGGACAGTGTACACCGTGACGGTGAAAATGTGAGGATTCGATTGCGTCAGGCGGTTATTTTCTGTATAGTTCGCGGCCTTCGGCGGGTAATCGACGTCGGAAGACACTAACTTTTTAACATCGTGTGGTGCCGGTGCAGGCCAGTGGTCTGGCACGGGAGAGCGACACGGCCTTACCGAGGTCTGCCATGAAAAAAGATATCCATCCAAAATACGTTGAAGTTACTGCTACCTGTTCTTGCGGTAACGTTATTAAAACCCGCTCTACCGTGGGTCGTGACCTGAACCTGGACGTGTGCGGCAACTGCCACCCGTTCTTCACCGGCAAGCAGCGCGTAGTTGATACCGGCGGTCGCGTTGAGCGTTTCAACAAGCGCTTCAGCATCCCGGGCAGCAAATAAGCCCAGCGGATATAAAAAAACCCAGCTCTGCTGGGTTTTTTTATGCTTAATTACTGCGCTTTAGCCTGATGAAGAATATTACCTTCCCAGCCGTGCAGGGCATAATCATTCAGATGCAGGATGCGTTTTTCCGGCTGGCCGGCGCTGAAATTTACCTCGCTGAGTTTGATATAAACCTCTGAAGGGGCGAAGGCAGATTTAAAGTGATACTCGCCGTGGCTCAAGTCAGAAAGCGTGGTCCAGTAGGTGCCGATGCCTTTGTTCTGATCCGGTCGTTTAGAGTATTTCGCATAGGTATTGGTGATCGCTTGTTCCTCTTTTCCGCTCGGATAGCCAATCGGATAGGTAACGTTGCTCAGTGCTGACAGTACAAATCCCTGCGCCTGGTATTTATTATCCGGCTGCGGCAGATTGTGCAGGTTAAAGCTGGCGCGCACAAAGCGGGCGTCAGCCTCCTGAGTTCCCGGAATGGCATTACGATCGACGTGCTGGTATTTCTTCAGGTTTTCCAGCTGCTTTTCATAAGACGGCGGGTTGGTCATTACCGTATATTGCCTGCCGTGATAAACGTGAACCACTCCGTTGTCGATTTCAATAATCGCCGAGTCGCCGCTGCGGTCTTCAATGGCGATATGCTTGGTGTCGGTGGCGTAGTCTATCGGCAGCTTAGCCGCCATCAGGCGCACGTTTTGCAAGCCGTTAACCGCCTCGTCTACCGTGGCGTAATTATCCAGAATGTAGCTCAGCCAGCTGCGGCTCTGTAATATCGGCTTATCCTGATTGTTGCTCTGCTGCTGCTTACCGTTGGTGTAAAACAGGGTGTGGCCTGCCAGCCCTTTTTCATTCATGCCATCCATCGGAAAGGCGTTGTCAGCATAAATGACGACACTGCCGTAACGCGTCTTCCAGTGCGCCGCGTTCGCCACGTCGCCACCGTTGTGCGCAATGCCGCGTGGCGTGATCACTAGTGACGGGTCAACCGGGCCGAAAAAGTCCAGGTTGCGTCCGCTGACCATATAGCCCGGAAACTGATTCATAAAGGCGCGAGTGCAGGCATCCGCAGTGGGGGCAAGGGTGGTGGTTAGCAACAGGGCGGCAACGGGTAACACGGTAAATTTTTTCATTGATAAAGCTCCTTAATAGCGTCAACGAAGACAGGTTATGACGAGAAAGTTCGTTGGCAGGAGTCAGTTATCGGGGCAAAACCCCTCGCAAGGAGGCAAGCATGATCCCTTTCACTTTGCTTCAGCTGGAAGCTTTTGTTGCAGTATGCCGCCACGGCACCATGACGCGTGCGGCTCAGGCGTTACGTAAAGATCGCACGACGCTCAGCGAGTTAATTAATTGCCTGGAAATCGATCTTGGCTACGCGCTTTTCGATCGACAAACGCGCCCTCTGAGCCGCACGCCGTCTGGCGATCGTTTGTATCGTCAGGCGGTGCTATTTTTGCAAGAAGCGCAGGCATTCGGCGGCATTGCCAGCCAGCTGGCTGCGGGCGAAGGCCAGCAGCTGACGCTCAGTTACGACGTGTTTATTCCGCACTCAATGCTTGTGAGCCTGAGTGCTGAGCTTGCCGGACAGGGCGTGACGGTTAATTTACGCTGTGAACCACGGCTGCAAGGAGAGCTGGCGCTCGCCGAAGGGCGGGCGGATATCGGTATTTATCAGGCGCTGAACCGGCCGGTAGGGCAGTCGTTTAGCTGGCAGACGCTGGGCGCGATTGAGTTTGCGGTGTATGCCAGCCCGGCGCTGTTTGCTGAAACGCCGGTCACCATGATGGCGCTGGCCTCCCATACGCAGCTGCTGCCCTGGGATTTCATGCCGGAGTATCTGGCGCAGCGCCTGCAAATTGCCGATCGCACGCAAAGCGTTAATGAGCGGGAACTACTGATTGCCCTGCTGCGAGCGAAGCAAGGATGGGCGATGCTGCCGACGCATTTTTTTACGCAGCAGCGCGTGGGCGTTGAGCGCATTGAAACTGTCATGGGGCGTAAAGGGATGCTGCATCCGGTCGTTGCTTTGTGGCAGCCGGGCAAGGTCGGGCACACAACGTTGCGCTATGTGCTCGACGCCGCCGAGCGAAACTTTACCGCTTAGTATTCCCAGGTATCCGGATCGATGCCTTTTTCCCGCATGATACCTTTAGCGCCTTCCGGGATTTCATCATTACGCTCTTTGCGTAAGTCAACATCGTCGGGCAGTGGCTGCCCGGTAAACGCGTGCAAAAAGGCTTCACACAGCAGTTCGCTGTTGGTGGCGTGGCGCAGGTTGTTAACCTGGCGACGCGTACGCTCGTCGGTCAGAATTTTAAGCACGCTGAGCGGGATAGAGACCGTAATCTTTTTTACCTGTTCGCTCTTTTTGCCGTGCTCAGCGTAGGGGCTGATATATTCGCCGTTCCATTCAGCCATGAGTTACCTTAATCCTCGTCAGAGTGAAAGTTGCCTTGTACGACTTTGCAGGCTATGCGCGTCGACCAGGAATAATTATGCCGCAAATAGCGTGCTGCTACACGGATCGATAACAAGGTTATCGATAAGATGTTCGTATATAACTGCCAGCACGCAAAAGTGACATAATCTTAGCGGGTATTGCCTCGTTGCTCAATCTATACGCAAAGACATTTAGATGTCCAGATGTATTGACGTCTGTTAATCCTCTGTTTAGGCTATAAGCCTCTTTTATCTCCGCAGGAATGGTAAGCATCATGACGACGCGCAAACAGGCAACTATCGCAGTACGTAGTGGTTTGAATGACGATGAGCAATATGGCTGCGTGGTTCCGCCAATTCATCTGTCTACCACCTACAACTTCACCGACTTTAATCAGCCGCGCGCCCATGATTATTCCCGGCGCGGCAACCCGACTCGCGACGTGGTACAGCGCGCATTGGCGGAGTTGGAAGGCGGAGCCGGCGCGGTAATGACCAATACCGGCATGTCGGCAATCCATCTGCTGTGTACGGTGTTTCTCAAACCGGGCGATCTGCTGCTGGCGCCTCATGACTGCTATGGCGGTAGCTATCGCCTTTTCGATAGCCAAAGTAAACGCGGCGCTTATCGGGTGGCTTTTGTCGATCAGGGCGACCAGAACGCATTGCAGGCGGCGCTGGCGCAGAAACCGAAGCTGGTGCTGATTGAAACGCCGAGCAATCCGCTGCTGCGGGTGGTTGATATCGCCAGTATCTGTAAAGCGGCAAGCGACGTCGGGGCGCTGACGGTCGTGGATAATACTTTCCTCAGTCCGGCGCTACAGAACCCGCTGGCGTTGGGCGCCGACCTGGTTGTGCATTCCTGTACCAAATACCTTAACGGTCATTCAGACGTCGTTGCCGGCGCGGTGGTGGCAAAAGATCCGGCGCTGGCGACCGAGCTGGCCTGGTGGGCAAATAACATCGGCGTTACCGGCGCGGCCTTCGATAGCTATCTGCTGCTGCGCGGCATGCGCACTTTGGGTCCGCGCATGGCGGCAGCACAGCGTAATGCGCTGGCGCTGGTTGATTATTTGAAACAACAGCCGCTGGTGAAAAAGCTGTATCATCCCTCCCTGCCGGAAAATGTCGGCCATCAGTTTGCCACTCGTCAGCAAAAGGGGTTCGGCGCGATGCTGAGCTTTGAACTGGATGGCGATGAGACGACGCTGCGTCGTTTTCTGAAGGCGCTGACGCTGTTCACCCTGGCGGAGTCGCTGGGGGGAGTGGAAAGCTTGATCTCGCATACCGCAACCATGACCCACGCTGGCATGTCGGCGGAAGCCCGTGCCGCAGCGGGGATTTCTGAAACCCTGCTGCGGGTATCAGTCGGTATTGAAGATCATGAAGATTTAATCGCCGATCTGGATAATGCCTTCCGGATAGCGGCTGAGAGGTAAACATGAGTTTGACAGCAGGGGCGATAGTTTCTCGCCAGTTACATAAGTTTGGCGGCAGCAGCCTGGCCGATGCGAAGTGCTATCAACGCGTTGCCGGTATTATGGCAGAGTATAGCCAGCCCGGCGATATGATGGTGGTTTCCGCCGCAGGCAGCACCACTAACCAGCTGATTAGCTGGCTGAAGCTAAGCCAGAGCGATCGTCTGGCCGCCTACCAGGTACAGCAGGCGCTGCGTCGTTATCAGAGCGAACTTATTACCAGCCTGCTGCCGGAACCTTATGCAGGCCCTATGCTTAATGAACTGGTTGGCGATCTGGAGCAGCTGGCTGCCTTGCTGGATGGCGTCATCAACGATGCCGTTTATGCGGAAGTCGTCGGGCATGGTGAAATATGGTCCGCGCGCCTGATGGCGGCGGTGCTTAATCAACGTGAGCTGGCCGCCAACTGGCTGGACGCGCGCGCGTTTTTATGCGCAGAGCGCGCCGCGCAGCCGCAGGTGGATGAAGGCCGCTCCTGGCCTTTACTCCAGGCGCTGCTTGCACAACATCCTGAGCAGCGGCTGGTGGTGACCGGTTTTATCAGCCGTAACCAGCAGGGCGAAACCGTGCTGCTGGGGCGCAACGGTAGCGACTACTCCGCGACTCAGATTGGCGTGCTGGCAGGGGTGGCTAACGTCACCATCTGGAGCGACGTCGCTGGGGTCTACAGCGCCGATCCGCGCAAGGTAAAAGATGCCTGCCTGCTGCCGTTGCTGCGTCTGGACGAAGCCAGCGAGCTGGCGCGTCTTGCGGCGCCGGTGCTGCATGCCCGCACGCTGCAACCCGTTTCCTCCAGCGATATCAATTTACAGCTACGCTGCAGCTATCAGCCTGAACAGGGTTCCACGCGCATTGAACGCGTGCTGGCATCCGGCACCGGTGCGCGCATTGTCACCAGCCATGATGATGTCTGCTTGATTGAGTTTCAGGCGGCGGCATCCGATAGCTTCTCCGGCTTGCAGCAAGAAATCGACGCCTTACTGAAACGCGCTCAGCTGCGGCCGCTGGCGGTTGGCGTCCACCAGGATCGCAGTCTGATCCAGCTCTGCTACACCTCCGAAGTGGTCAATAGCGCGCTGAGCTTATTACAGGACGCGGGGCTGCCTGGTCGGCTACAACTGCGTGAAAGACTGGCATTGGTCGCGCTGGTGGGTGCGGGCGTCAGCCGTAACCCGCTGCACAGCCACCGCTTCTGGCAGCAGATCAAGGACCAGCCGGTGGAGTTTGTCTGGCAGTCCGCTGAGGGCATCAGCCTGGTGGCGGTACTGCGGGTGGGGCCTACTGAGCATTTAGTCCGTGGCCTGCATCAGTCGCTATTCCGGGCAGAGAAGCAGGTCGGCCTGATGCTATTCGGTAAAGGCAATATCGGTTCGCGCTGGCTGGAGCTGTTTGCCCGCGAGCAGGAAACGCTTTCCGCACGCACCGGCTTTGAATTTATTCTTGCCGGCGTGGTAGACAGTAACCGCAGCCTGCTGAACTACCAGGGCCTGGATGCCAGTCGCGCGCTGGCATTCTTCGGCGACGAGGCCGAAGAGCGTGATGAAGAGTCGCTGTTTTTGTGGATGCGCGACCATCCTTACGACGACCTGGTGGTACTCGACGTTACCGCCAGCGAACAGCTGGCCGATCAGTATCTGGATTTTGCCAGCTATGGTTTTCACGTCATCAGCGCGAACAAAGTCGCCGGGGCCTCGGCGGGCGATCACTATCGTCAGGTGCGTGATGCGTTTGCCAAAACCGGGCGCCACTGGCTGTATAACGCCACCGTTGGCGCCGGGCTGCCGATTAACTATGCGGTACGTGACCTGCGGGAAAGCGGCGATAGCATTCTGGCGCTCAGCGGCATTTTTTCCGGCACGCTGTCATGGCTGTTTTTACAATATGACGGCAGCGTGCCGTTCACCGAGCTGGTGGATCAGGCCTGGCAGCAGGGACTTACTGAACCAGACCCGCGCGTCGACCTGTCAGGTCAGGATGTGATGCGTAAGCTGGTTATTCTGGCTCGTGAGGCTGGCTATGACGTCGAACCCGATCAGGTTCGCGTTGAATCGCTGGTGCCAACCGGCTGCGACAACGCGTCGATCGACCACTTCTTTGAAAACGGCGACGTCCTTAATCAGACCATGCAGCAGCGTTTTGAGGCCGCGCAGGAGATGGGGCTGGTGCTGCGCTACGTGGCGCGCTTTGATGCCAACGGCAAAGCGCGCGTTGGCGTAGAGGCGGTGCGGCCTGAGCATCCGCTGGCTTCGCTGCTGCCCTGCGATAACGTCTTTGCCATCGAAAGCCGCTGGTATCGCGATAACCCGCTGGTTATTCGCGGGCCGGGGGCGGGACGCGACGTCACCGCCGGCGCCATTCAGTCCGACCTCAACCGGCTGGCCCAGCTGCTGTAACGGCGGCCAGTCAACGCCAGCCGCGCTGTCTGCTAAGCACAGCGTGGCTGGCGGTCTAAGACGTCGTTGCCGGCTGAAGAAAAGCGCTGGCAAAGGCAACATGCAGCGAAAGTGACGTTATCTTCTCTCTCATTTTGCCGTCTGCGCCTTTGTCATCGGCGCATTTAGCGCCCCCGATAGCTTTCATCTGTGGTGAAAATCCGCCCTGTGTATCAGATGAATGATGAAGTTTTTTCACTTTCCCTGAAGATTTGTCACGCTGAATGATTAATATTTAATTGACGCTGTCGCGGAAAACCGTCATTTTATCGGTATGGACGTCTAAACGTATGGATGTTCAATATAACAAGCCGTTTTACGTTACGATCGATGAGGTAAGGGTATGAGTTTCTTCCACGCCAACCAGCGCGAAGCGCTGAATCAGAGTCTGGCCGAGCTGGGTGGGCGGTTTAACGTCTCTTTTGAATTTTTTCCGCCGCGCACCAAAGAAATGGAAGACACGCTGTGGAACTCAATCGACCGTCTCAGTAGCCTGAAGCCGAAATTTGTTTCCGTAACCTATGGCGCTAACTCCGGCGAGCGCGATCGTACCCACAGCATTATTAAAGGCATTAAAGAGCGCACCGGGCTGGAAGCGGCGCCTCATCTTACCTGCATTGATGCCAGCCGCGATGAGCTGAAAACCATCGCTGAAGATTACTGGAGCAGCGGGATTCGACACATTGTCGCGCTGCGTGGCGATCTGCCTCCCGGCAGCGGCAAGCCGGATATGTATGCCTGCGATCTGGTTTCACTGTTGAAAGAAGTGGGGGATTTCGATATCTCCGTCACCGCTTATCCGGAAGTCCATCCGGAAGCGCGCAGCGCGCAGGCTGACTTAATCAACCTCAAACGTAAAATCGATGCCGGCGCTAATCGGGCGATAACCCAGTTTTTCTTCGACGTGGAAAGCTATCTGCGTTTTCGCGATCGCTGCGTGACGGCAGGTATCGACGTTGAAATCGTGCCGGGTATTTTACCGGTCTCAAACTTCAAGCAATTGCAGCGTTTTGCCACCCTGACTAACGTACGGGTGCCGGGCTGGATGACCAGCATGTTTGAAGGGCTGGATGACGATGCCGAAACGCGCAAAATGGTCGGCGCCAACATCGCCATGGATATGGTAAAAATCCTCAGTCGCGAAGGGGTGAAAGATTTTCATTTTTACACCCTCAACCGCGCTGAGATGAGCTACGCCATTTGCCATACGCTCGGTGTGCGTCCGGCAGTAAGCGCCGCCTGATTTATCCCGCTATTTTCTTCAGGCAGGCTAAGCCTGCCTGCCAGGATGCTGAAAGAGACGAGTGGTGACGTTCAAATCCTACAGCCGGGAAAAAATACGCGGCAAGGTTAGTGTCCTGTTGCCTTTTCTGGCCGTTTTATTGCCCGGTATCGCCTTTGTATTCTGGTGGGGATCGCTCAGCAATCACGTCTATCTGGCCGGCGATATTCCTCATTTTGAGCTGGCATCGCCATTGGTCTGGCCGGGGCGCTGCTGATTAGCCTGGGGGCGATTATTTTCTACCGCAAACGGCTGTGCACGCCGCGTGCGCTTCTTGCGCTGTTTGCTAAGTCAACGATTATGCTGAGCATATTCTTCCTGCCGCTTCCCGACGCGCTGGTGCGCTATTTGCCTGGCGAGCGCGTCAGCTACCAGACGGAATTCGACTACACCTTCCCCGGCCCGAGCAGGGGGAAGTCAGGGCGCTGCGAGATGGGGTTGAAAATCAAAGATAAGTCCCTGAAGCGCTGGATTGTGGTTTGCAGCAGCCGGGCATGGCTGGATGCCCACTTTCAGCGTGGCATGGATAGGATCAACGTGGTGGAAAAAGTGAACCGCTATGGCGTTCAGCTGGAGAGCTACCAGCTCGACTGGTCGCCGATCGGCATGCGGTCGCGCACAGGCATTTCGTATCCGAACGACGTTTACTGACGTCGGCGGGGCCATGTGACCACATGGCCCCTTATTTTACTAACCGGTATTGCGCATCCCTGCCGCCACTCCGGCGATCGTGACCATCAGCGCCTGTTCAACGTGCGGGTCCACCTCTTTACCGGCGGCATCCTGCAGGCGTGAACGGTGCAGAAGCTCGGCCTGAAGCACGTTCAGCGGGTCGGTGTAGACGTTACGCAGCGCGATAGATTCGGCGATCCACGGCTGGTCGGCCATCAAGTGGGCATCGTTGGCAATGGTTAATACCGCCGTGATATCCGCTTCCAGCTGCTGACGCAGCTCCTGACCCAGTGACCAGAGCGCAGGTTCCACCAGCCGCTGATCGTAATATTCCGCCAACCACAGGTCAGCTTTGGAATAAACCATCTCCAGCATGCCAAGTCGGGTCGAAAAGAACGGCCAGTCACGGCACATGGCTTCCAGCCGATCGCGATGCCCGTCGTTCATCGCTTTATGTAGCGCGGCGCCGGCACCCAGCCAGGCGGGCAGCATCAGGCGGTTCTGCGTCCAGGCGAAAATCCATGGAATAGCGCGCAGAGACTCAACGCCGCCGGTCGGGCGACGCTTAGCCGGCCGCGAGCCCAGCGGCAGCTTGCCCAGTTCCTGCTCCGGCGTTGCCGAGCGGAAATAAGGTACAAAATCTTTATTTTCACGTACATAGCCGCGATACATATCGCAGGAAACCGCTGATAAGTCGTCCATAACGCTGCGCCATTCAGGCTTAGGCTCCGGCGGCGGCAGCAGGTTAGCCTGCAAAATCGCGCCGGTATACAGCGACAGGCTGGTAATGGCAACCTCCGGCAGGCCGTATTTAAAGCGAATCATTTCACCCTGCTCGGTAACGCGCAGGCCGCCCTTCAGGCTGCCCGGCGGCTGCGACATCAATGCTGCCTGGGCGGGGGCGCCGCCGCGGCCGATGCTGCCGCCGCGACCGTGAAATAGCGTCAGCGTGATGCCGGCTTTTTCACAGGTTTTGATTAAGGCATCCTGCGCCTGATACTGCGCCCATGAAGCGGCCATGACGCCGGCGTCTTTGGCCGAGTCGGAATAGCCGATCATCACCATTTGTTTGCCCTGGATAAAGCCGCGATACCAGTCAATGTTCAGCAGCTGCGACATCACATCATTGGCGTTATTCAGGTCATCAAGGGTTTCAAACAGCGGCGCTACCGGCAGTGCGAACTGGATGCCGGCCTCTTTTAGCAGCAGATGGACGGCCAGCACATCGGAGGGCGTTTTCGCCATAGAGATGACATAGGCGGCGACCGAGCCGCGCGGCGCTTCGGCTGTGACGCGACAGGTTTCCAGCACTTCACGCGTTTCGGGCGTTGGCTCCCACTGGCGCGGAAGCAGGGGCCGCTTGGAGTTCAGCTCGCGGATCAGGAACGCCTGCTTATCCGCCTCGGACCAGCTTTCATAATCACCGAGGCCAAGGTAGCGGGTAATCTCCGCGATGGCCTCGGTATGGCGGGTGCTCTCCTGGCGAATATCGATACGCACCAGCGGCACGCCGAAGCATTTTACGCGCCGCAGCGTGTCCAGCAGCAGTCCGTTGGCAATAATACCCATACCGCAGGCTTTCAGCGATTGGTAGCAGGTATAAAGCGGATCCCACAGCTGCTCGTTGGCGATCAGCAGGTTGTCCGGACGCGGCAGTCGCTCGCCCTTCAGGCGGCTTTCCAGCCATGCCTGGGTTGCCAGCAGCTGCTGACGCAGGTTTTTCATGATTTCACGGTAGGGTTCCAGCGCATCCGGCTTGCCGCAAAGCTCGCGTACGTCATCGGTACATTCCGACATTGAGAGTTCAGAAATCAGCGTGCCGATGTCGCGCAGAAACAGATCGGTGGCCTTCCAGCGGCTCAGGCGAAGCACGTGACGGGTGATATCCGCGGTGACGTTAGGGTTACCGTCGCGGTCGCCGCCCATCCAGGAAGTAAACTGCACCGGCACAAAATCAACCGGCAGCGTATAGCCCAGGGTTTCCTCTACCTGACTGTTCAGCTCGCGCAGAAAGTCCGGTACGCCTTCCCACAGGCTGTTTTCCACCACGGCAAAGCCCCACTTGGCTTCATCGACCGGCGTCGGGCGGTACTTGCGGATTTCGTCAGTATGCCAGGCTTGGGCGATGAGCTGGCGCAGACGGCGCATAATCAGATGCCGGTCGTGATCGGAAACGTCGTGATCGAGTTCTTTCAGGCAGTTATTGACCTCTACCTGTTTGTGGATCAGGGTCCGACGGGTAATTTCGGTAGGATGCGCGGTCAGCACCAGCTCCAGCGACAGCGACTCAATGGCGGTACGAATCGTCTCTTCGTTTAGTTCCGGCTGTTTTTTAAGATTCTCAAGGATGCTTTTCAGCATCTCCGGCTGGTATACGCCGCTCTTGTGCGAAATGGTATTGAACTGCTCGGCCACATTGGTGAGGTTAAGAAACTGGCTGAAGGCGCGGGCGACGGGAAGCAATTCATCATTAGAGAGGTTTTGCAGGGTTGTCAGCAATTCCTGGCGATGAGCGTCATTTCCCGCACGGGAAGACTTAGAGAGCTTACGGATGGTTTCCACCCGGTCGAGGATGTTTTCTCCCAGCGCATCCTTGATGGTATCTCCAAGAAGTTTACCGAGCATACTGACATTGCTTCGCATTGCGGAATATTGTTCGTTCATTGTCCCTGTCACCTTCTTTTGTTCTGGTGGCCTGTTTTGCCCGGCTGGGCATAACCTTGTCTTTTATCTAGCCACGGTTAATCGCATTCGTCAATTGACTTAAATGGGTGTAGTTAACTCTCTAACTATAGGTAATTTAAGAAATTTAACTCGACTGGCGTTAGATAAGTTATGCTTATCGACAAATTCGGAAAATTACCGGGGTAAGTCGTCGTTTTTGCAATCATATACCCCGGTTTCTGGTTTAATGCTGGCAGAAATGGCTTACGACCTGACTGATAATCTCGCGGGTCGGCTTGATAAATGCCATATCGATATATTCATCCGGCTGGTGCGCCTGATTGATAGAGCCTGGCCCTAATACCAGCGTCGGGCAAATTTCATTGATAAACGGCGCCTCGGTGCAGTAATTGACGATTTCTGTGTCGGTGCCTAACAGCTTTTCCACCACGGTGATTAAATCATGCTCACGCGGGCACTCATAGCCGGGTATCGGAGGATGAAGCTCGCCTACCGTCAGGCGGCCCGGCCAGCGTTCGCTCACCGGCGCCAGCGCCTCGTTTAATAAGCCATCTAAGTCACTTAACGTCAGGCCCGGCAGCGGGCGTATATCCATATGTAGCTCGCAGCACGCGCAGATGCGGTTCGCGGCGTCACCGCCATGGATATGGCCGAAGTTCATCGTGGGATAGGGAATGGCAAAGCCGTCGTGGTGATAACGTTCTTTCAGCGTATTGCGCAGCTGCATCAGATGGCCGATAGCATCATGCATCAACTCAATGGCGTTAACACCGCGCGCCGGATCGCTTGAATGGCCGGATTGACCCTGAATGCGAATGGCATGCGAGAGGTGGCCTTTGTGCGCGCGTACCGGTTTTAGCGAGGTAGGCTCGCCGATAATCGCGCAGTCGGGGCGAATTGCGCTATTTTCGGAAAAATATCTTGCCCCGGCCATTGTAGTTTCTTCATCTGCCGTCGCCAGGATATAGAGTGGTTTTTTCAGCGTTGAAATATCAACATCACGCAGGCTGTCTAAAATAAAGGCAAAGAAGCCTTTCATATCGGCGGTGCCGAGGCCGTACAGCTTATTGTCGTGCTCGGTGAGGGTAAAAGGGTCGCGCGTCCAGCGTCCATCGTCAAAGGGCACCGTATCGGTATGTCCGGCCAGCAGCAAGCCGCCTGCGCCGCTGCCGGTTTTCGCCAGCATATTGAATTTATGGCGGGTGCCGGGGACCGACTGAACTTCAACGGTGAAACCGAGATCGCGGAACCAGCCGGCCAGCAAGTTGATTAAAGTTTCATTGCTCTGATCGAGGGCGCTCTCGGTCGCGCTGATCGAAGGAGTGGCAATCAACTCACGGTATAGCTCGATAAATGGTGGTAATTTTGTCTTCACTGTTGACAGTCCTTGCGTTAGGATAGTATCAATATTCATGCAATATTAGTGAATAAAAATACAATAACCGAATGCAGATGAAAACGCTTAGCGCTTACTTTTCTGCATAGCTCCGTGGGAAACCAGTGTACTGCGCTGCAACCCGACAGTTCATGACCCAAAGAGGTACGGAATCTGATGTTGAATACGCTGATTGTTGGTGCCAGTGGCTACGCTGGTGTAGAGCTGGCGACCTATATCAATCGACACCCACAGATGACCATAACCGCTTTAGCTGTTTCAGCGCAAAGCCCTGATGCCGGAAAATTACTTTCTGATCTGCATCCTCAATTAAAAGGCGTGATAGATCTGCCGCTTGAGCCGCTGAGCGATGCGGCAGTCTGGGCGAACAAAGTCGATGTCGTTTTTCTTGCCACCGCGCATGAGGTCAGTCATGACCTGGCGCCGGTGTTCCTTGAGGCCGGCTGCGTGGTGTTTGATCTTTCCGGGGCATTTCGCGTCAGCAAGCCGGGCTTCTATGACGAGTTCTACGGTTTTAGCCATCAGCATCCGCAGTGGTTGAGTAAGGCGGCTTACGGCCTGGCGGAGTGGAACCACCAGCAGATTAAAGAGGCGCAGCTGATTGCCGTGCCGGGCTGCTATCCGACCGCCGCCCAGCTGGCGTTGCGACCGCTGCTGGAGGCCGGGGTTATTAACGACGCACAATGGCCAGTCATTAACGCCACCAGCGGCGTTAGCGGCGCCGGCCGCAAAGCCAGCATGACGACCAGCTTTTGTGAGGTGAGCCTGCAGCCATACGGTATTTTCAATCACCGTCATCATTCGGAAATCGTCAGCCACCTCGGTACGTCGGTCATCTTTACGCCGCACCTGGGTAATTTTCCGCGCGGCATTCTGGAAACAATTACCTGCCGCCTGAAACCGGGCGTCAGCCGCGAAGATGTGGCCGAAGCGTTGCACAATGCTTATCAGGATAAGCCGCTGGTGCGGGTATATGACAAAGGCGTACCTTCAATCAAATCGGTTGTCGGCTTGCCGTACTGCGATATCGGCTTTGCGGTGCAGGATGAGCACCTGATTGCGGTTTCGGCGATTGATAATTTGCTCAAAGGCGCCGCTTCACAGGCGGTGCAGTGCCTGAATATTCGTTTTGGTTTCCCGGAAACCGAATCTCTGGTCTATGCGTAGGTAAGCGACAAGATGACAACTCCCCTGATTATTAAACTGGGTGGCGTATTACTGGACAGCGACGAAGCGCTGGCCCGGCTGTTTGACGCAATAGTCGCCTGGCGTGGAACTCATAACCGGCCGTTGCTGATTGTGCACGGTGGCGGTTGCCTGGTGGATGAGCTGATGCAGAAACTCGGGCTGCCGGTGAAAAAGAAAAATGGCCTGCGGGTCACGCCTGCCGACCAGATTGACATTATTACCGGCGCGCTGGCCGGTACTGCGAATAAAACGCTGCTGGCCTGGGCGAAAAAGCAGGGGATCAGCAGCGTAGGCCTCTGTCTTGGCGATGGCGATAGCGTGCGGGTTGCGCAGTTTGATGCGGAACTTGGACACGTCGGCAACGCGACGCCGGGCAATCCGGCGCTGATTAATGCCATGCTGGCGGGCGGCTTTCTGCCGATCGTCAGCTCGATTGGCATTAGCGCAGAGGGTGAGTTGATGAACGTTAACGCCGATCAGGCGGCAACGGCTCTGGCAGCGACCCTGGGCGCCGATTTAGTTCTGCTCTCCGACGTCAGCGGCATCCTTGATGCGAATAAAACGCGCATTGCCGAAATGACGGCAGAAAAGGCAGAGCAGCTTATCGCCGACGGCGTGATTACCGACGGCATGATCGTCAAAGTTAATGCCGCGCTTGACGCGGCGCGTACACTCGGGCGTCCGGTAGATATCGCCAGCTGGCGTCATGCCGAGCTGCTACCCGACCTGTTTAACGGCGTGCCAATCGGCACCCGTATTCTGGCTTAATAATTCGAAATCGTATTCAAGGAAAATAAGACATGCAAAACCAAGGTATTAAGAAAATTGTCCTCGCTTATTCCGGCGGCCTGGATACCTCGGCGATTATTCCCTGGCTGAAAGAGAACTATGGCGGCTGCGAAGTGGTGGCATTCGTAGCGGATATTGGTCAGGATCGCGAAGACCTGGTCGGGGTTGAAAAGAAAGCGCTGCAGTCTGGCGCATCTGAATGCCATGTGGTTGATCTGCGTGAAGCATTTATCCGCGATTACGTCTATCCGGTGCTGAAAACGGGGGCGTTATATGAAGGCACTTACCTGCTGGGCACCTCAATGGCGCGCCCTATTATTGCTAAAGCTCAGGTGGAGTTGGCGCTGAAAGTAGGGGCTGATGCCCTGTGCCACGGCGCGACCGGTAAAGGCAATGACCAGGTGCGCTTTGAATCAACCTACACCGCCCTTGCTCCGCAGCTGAAGGTGGTTGCCCCGTGGCGCGAGTGGAACCTGCGCTCGCGCGAGGCGCTGTTGGACTACCTGAAAGAACGTAACATTCCTACCACCGCATCACTGGAAAAAATCTACAGTCGCGATGAGAATGCCTGGCATATTTCTACTGAAGGCGGGGTGCTGGAAAGTCCGGCAAATGCCAATAACGATGACTGCTGGGTATGGACCGTTGATCCGAAAAAGGCGCCCGATCAGGCAGAACAGGTAACGATAAACGTTGAGAAGGGTGAAGTTGTTGCGGTCAATGGCGAAGCGCTCAGCCCGTATCAGTGTCTGGAAAAACTGAACGCGATTGGAGCAAAACACGGTGTAGGACGTATTGATATCGTGGAAAACCGCCTGGTTGGGATGAAATCACGCGGCTGCTACGAAACGCCTGGCGGCACCATCATGATGGCTGCACTGCGCGCCGTCGAGCAGCTGGTTTTAGATCGCGATAGTTTCAAATGGCGCCAGCAGCTGGGCCTGGAGATGTCCTACGTGGTGTATGACGGTCGCTGGTTTGCGCCGCTGCGCCGCTCGCTACAGGCTTCTGCCGAATCGCTGGCCGGTGAGGTGAATGGCGAAGTGGTGCTGGAATTGTATAAAGGCCATGTTAACGCGCTGCAGAAAACCTCGGCGAACAGTCTTTATTCCGAAGCGTTCGCCACTTTTGGCGAAGACGAGGTTTACGATCAAAGCCACGCGGGCGGCTTCATTCGCCTGTTCTCGCTGTCATCACGCATCCGTGCGCTGAACGAGAAAAAGTAAGGGATATTCGTTAACTGACCCGGTATGAGGAAGCATGACTATGGCACTTTGGGGTGGACGTTTTACACAGGCAGCCGACCAGCGGTTCAAGCAGTTTAATGACTCACTGCGTTTTGATTACCGGCTGGCTGAGCAGGACATCATCGGCTCAGTAGCCTGGTCCAAAGCGCTGGTCAGCGTTAAGGTACTGACCGTCGACGAACAGCAGCAGCTGGCGTCGGCGCTGACGGCGCTGCTTGAAGAAGTGCGGGCAAATCCGCAGCAGATCCTCGACAGCGACGCGGAAGATATTCACAGCTGGGTGGAAGGCAAGCTAATCGATAAAGTCGGCGCGCTCGGTAAAAAGCTGCATACCGGGCGCAGCCGCAACGATCAGGTCGCCACCGATTTGAAGCTGTGGTGCAAAGCCCAGCTTTCTGACCTGCTTAGCGCCGTGCGCGAGCTGCAAAAGGCGCTGGTAGCCACTGCGGAAGTAAATAAAGACGTCGTTATGCCGGGATATACCCATTTGCAGCGCGCTCAGCCGGTTACCTTCGCTCACTGGTGCCTGGCGTACGTTGAGATGCTGGCGCGTGATGAAAGCCGTTTGCAGGATACGCTGAAGCGGCTTGATGTCAGCCCGCTCGGCTGCGGCGCGCTGGCCGGCACCGCGTATGAAATAGATCGCGAACAGCTGGCCGGCTGGCTGGGCTTCGCCGGCGCAACCCGCAACAGTCTGGACAGCGTTTCCGATCGCGACCACGTGCTGGAGCTGCTGTCTGACGCTTCTATTGGCATGGTGCACCTGTCGCGTTTTGCGGAAGACCTGATTTTCTTTAATAGCGGCGAAGCCGGTTTCGTGGAGTTGTCCGATCGCGTGACCTCCGGGTCGTCTTTGATGCCGCAAAAGAAAAATCCGGATGCGCTGGAGCTGATTCGCGGCAAGTGCGGTCGGGTGCAGGGAGCGCTCACCGGCATGATGATGACGCTAAAAGGGCTGCCGTTGGCTTACAACAAAGATATGCAGGAAGACAAAGAGGGGCTGTTTGATGCACTCGATACCTGGGCTGACTGCTTGCATATGGCAACCCTGGTGCTTGATGGCATTCAGCTCAAGCGTCCTCGCTGTCAGGAGGCGGCCGAGCAGGGATATGCAAACGCAACGGAGCTGGCGGATTATCTGGTGGCGAAAGGCGTTCCCTTTCGTGAAGCGCACCATATCGTTGGGGAAGTTGTCGTGGAAGCGCTGAAGCAAGGCGTGGCGCTGGAGGCGCTGAAGCTGACAGCCTTCCAGGCTTTCAGTCCGGCTATCGGCGAAGATGTTTATCCGTTCCTCGCATTACAATCCTGTCTTGATAAACGCAATGCTAAAGGCGGCGTATCGCCGCACCAGGTTGCGCAGGCCATTACTGACGCCAGGCAGCGGCTGGAATAAAAAAAGGGCGGGCTCAAGGCCCGCCAAAACTTTCGCTTCAGTTTCATTATTACTTCTAACGCATCAGTGAGTCAGATCGCTGTAACGGCGAGCTGTTACTGATTCTTCTTCAGGCGTTTTGCAGGTAACGCTCCAAATCGTAAACCTTAAACGGGTGGTCAGGTTCCCTGGCGCTCAGGGAATGTGCGCTTTGCTTCCTGACTGGCAAACCAACTGCGAAAACCGCTATGTTGTTGGATAATAAGCTGCTCAACTGGGTGCTATTATTGGTTTCTTAGCTTGATAGGGCTAATCGTTGATTGCTATTCTATCTATCGTTATGGACTATCGTAGTTGGGAGGGATTGCATGAACATACGTGATTTAGAGTATCTGGTTGCGTTGGCGGAACACCGCCATTTTCGCCGTGCGGCTGATGCTTGCCATGTGAGCCAGCCGACGCTAAGCGGCCAGATTCGTAAGCTGGAAGATGAGCTGGGCGTGATGCTGCTGGAACGCACAAGCCGCAAAGTGCTGTTCACTCAGGCAGGGCTGCTGCTGGTTGAGCAGGCGCGCACCGTGTTACGTGAGGTGAAGGTGCTTAAGGAGATGGCCAGTCAGCAGGGGGAGAGCATGTCCGGGCCGCTGCATATCGGGCTGATCCCGACAGTTGGCCCTTATCTGCTGCCGCAGATAATCCCGACGCTGCATCACACCTTCCCGAAGCTGGAAATGTATCTGCATGAAGCTCAAACCCAGCAGCTGCTGGCCCAGCTCGATAGCGGCAAGCTTGACTGCGCAATTCTTGCGTTAGTAAAAGAGTCTGAAGCGTTTATTGAAATTCCGCTATTTGATGAGCCGATGAAGCTGGCTATTTACGAAAATCATCCATGGCATGACCGCGAACGTATCGCCATGTCAGAGCTGGCGGGCGAGAAACTGTTAATGCTGGAAGATGGACACTGCCTGCGCGATCAGGCGATGGGATTCTGCTTTGAAGCCGGCGCCGATGAAGATACGCATTTTCGCGCCACCAGCCTTGAGACGCTGCGTAACATGGTGGCGGCAGGCAGTGGCATTACCCTGCTGCCTGCGCTGGCGGTGCCAAATCAAAGGGTGCGCGATGGCGTCTGCTATATCGATTGCTATAAGCCTGTTCCGCAGCGCACGATTGCTCTGGTGTATCGCCCCGGCTCACCGCTGCGTAATCGTTATGAGCAGCTGGCAGAGGCGATCAAAACGCATATGCGCCAGTATATGGATGCTGCGTTAAAACAGGCGGTTTAAGCCGTTAAGCGCTGCTACGCGATAGGCTTCGGCCATCGTTGGGTAATTAAAGGTGGTATTCACAAAGTACTCGATTGTGTTGCCGCCGTTTTTTTGCTCCATGATAGCCTGGCCGATGTGAATAATTTCAGCCGCGCGCTCACCGAAGCAATGAATACCCAGAATTTCTTTGGTTTCACGATGGAAAAGGATCTTCAGGCTACCGATGTTCATTCCGACGATTTGCGCCCGCGCCAGGTGCTTAAATTGCGCGCGGCCGACTTCATAAGGCACTTTCATCGCCGTCAGCTGCTGTTCAGTTTTGCCCACCGAGCTAATTTCGGGAATGGTATAAATTCCCGTTGGGATATCTTCAATCAGATGGGCCGTTGCTTCACCCTTCATGATCGCCTGGGCAGCAATACGCCCCTGATCGTATGCGGCCGAAGCCAGGCTCGGGTAGCCAATAACGTCGCCTACAGCATAGATGTGCGGCTGTGCAGTTTGATACATGCTGTTAACTTTCAACAGGCCACGGCTGTCTACTTCCAGCCCCACGGTATCCAGCGTTAGCGTATCCGTGTTACCGGTACGTCCGTTGGCGTACAGCAGGCAATCAGCTTTAACCTTTTTCCCCGATTTAAGATGCAGGATGACGCCATCGTCCATTCCTTCAATCTTTTCAAACTCTTCGTTATGACGAATCACCACGCCGCTGTTCCAGAAATGGTAGGAGAGCGAGTCGGACATCTCCTGATCGAGGAAGGCAAGCAGGCGATCGCGGGTGTTAACCAAATCGACTTTAACGTTAAGTCCACGGAAGATAGAAGCATATTCGCAGCCAATAACCCCGGCGCCATAAATAATGACGTGGCCAGGTTCATGATGGAGATTAAGGATTGAATCGCTGTCGTAAATGCGTGGATGGGTAAAATCAACCTCGTTGGGGTGATAGGGGCGCGAGCCGCAGGCGATGACAAATTTTTCCGCCGTCAGCCGTTCCCGGGTGCCGTCATGGGACTCAATCTCGATGGTATTAGCGTCGATAAAATTGGCATCCCCCTGAAACAGCTCACAGCGATTGCGCTCGTAAAAACCCTGACGCATGCGCGTCTGCTGGCTGATAACGTTTTCTGTGTGGTTCAGAATGTCGGCAAAAGAAGAGCGTAATAAGCGGGAATGATCGCTGTAAAGGGGATTCTGGTTGAATTCAATAATACGGCTGACCGCGTGGCGAAGCGCCTTGGAGGGAATGGTTCCCCAATGGGTGCAGCCTCCTCCGATGTTGTGATAGCGCTCAATGACCGCGACGCGGGCTCCGCCTTTAACCAGGCCCATAGCCGCACCTTCTCCGCCGGGGCCGGAACCTATCACAATGACATCATAATCATAATCGTGTGGCATACCAGTACGTCCTTTTTTAAACAATTCTACAACGGGATTCTAACATCAGGCCAATAAGTTCCCAATTCTAACCCTTTCAGGTTGTATCGTTTGACAATGCGTGATGTTAACAGCCGTTCACAAAGTTTGGCGGACTGTACGCTGAGAATTTTGTTATAGTGCGTTAATGACAACAAAAACAGGCACAAATATGGGCATTCGGGCGCAACAGAAGGAGCGAACGAGGCGTTCACTGATTGAGGCCGCATTCAGCCAGCTGAGTGCGGAGCGCAGTTTCGCCAGCTTAAGCCTGCGAGAAGTTGCCCGCGAAGCGGGAATAGCGCCGACGTCATTTTATCGTCACTTTCGTGATGTAGATGAATTAGGGCTGACAATGGTTGATGAGAGCGGCCTGATGCTGCGCCAGCTAATGCGCCAGGCGCGTCAGCGTATTGCTAAAGGCGGCAGCATCATTAAAACCTCGGTTTCAACCTTTATGGAGTTCATTGGCAATAATCCGAACGCTTTTCGGTTGTTATTGCGTGAACGTTCGGGTACTTCAGCTGCGTTTCGTGCCGCCGTTGCGCGCGAAATCCAGCATTTTATTGCCGAACTGGCTGACTACCTGGAGCTGGAAAACCGCATGCCGCGCAGCTTTATTGAAGCCCAGGCCGAGGCGATGGTCATTATCGTATTTAATGCCGGTGCCGAAGCGCTGGACATCGACGCCGCACAGCGAAGTCAGTTAGAAGATCGCTTAGTGTTGCAGCTGAGAATGATCTCGAAAGGCGCCTACTACTGGTATCGTCGCGAGCACGAAAAGCTGGCGGTAACGTTGGCCTCGGACCCCTATCAAAAAAGGTAAGCAATATGAGTTTGGCGACTGCCCGGGATAAAGGTACGCTGCTGCTGGCGTTTCTTACCGGACTTTCAATTAACGGTACTTTTTCAGTATTGTTCAGCAGTTACGTGCCTTTTTCAATTTTTCCTGTTATTGCGCTAGGCCTGTCTGCCTGGTGTCTGCATCAGCGCTATCTTAACCGCTCAATGCCGGATGGCCTGCCTTCCCTCGCTGCGGCTTTCTTTCTGCTGGGGATACTGCTTTATAGCGCTATCGTGCGTGCCGAATATCCGGACATAGGTTCAAACTTTGTGCCGACCATCCTGATGGTTATCGTCGTTTTCTGGATCGGCTGGCGCGTAAAGCGCCGTACTGCATCCGGGCGTTGATTGCGGCAACGGTGCCGGTCCGGCACCGCTATTTATCAGGCTTTACGCTCCAGCAGTACGCCGCACTCCATGTGGTGGGTATACGGGAACTGGTCAAACAGCGCCAGTCGCGTAACTTCATGGGTCTGATTTAAAATCTGCAAATTCTCGCACAGCGTTTGCGGGTTGCAGGAAATATAAAGAATGCGCGGATAGCCCTGCACCATTTTTACCGTTGCCTCATCCAGCCCGCTGCGCGGCGGATCGACAAAAATAGTTTCACATTCATAGCTGGTCAGATCGATTCCCTGCAGGCGGTTAAAAACACGCTCGCCGTTCAGCGCCGCGGTAAATTCTTCCGCCGCCATGCGAATAATTTGTACATTATCAATCTGATTTGCGCTGATGTTGAATTGAGCGGCGGCGACCGATGGCTTTGCGATTTCAGTTGCCAGCACGCGGCGGAAGTTGGGTGCCAGCGCCAGAGAGAAGTTGCCGTTACCGCAGTACAGCTCCAGCAGATCGCCACGTGACCCCTGCGTTGTCGCCAGCGCCCATTCAAGCATCTGAACGTTCATTGCTGCATTAGGCTGGGTAAAACTGTTTTCCACCTGGCGATATATTAAATCACGTCCCGCAACCGGCAGCACTTCGTCAACATAATCCCGATCGAGGCAAATCTTGGTTTTGGTTGCCCGACCAATAAGTTGCAGCTGGAACCCGGCTGCGCGCAGCTCATCACGCAGTGCGCTGGCGGCGGCTTTCCACTCCTCATCCAGCTTACGATGGTAGAGGAGCGATACCACTATCTGGCCACTTAATGTGGAAAGATAATCTATCTGGAACAGTTTACGTCGCAGTACGCCGTGCTCGCGAATACGCGCTATTAATAGCGGCATGAGCTGGTTAATGAGCTCACTTGCCGCCGGAAATTGATCGACCCGGATCCGCTGACGCGTCTGCTGATCGAAAATAATATGGTAGAGATCGTCACCGTCATGCCAGATTCGAAATTCTGCCCGCATACGGTAGTGGCTGACGGGAGAACGAAATACCGCAATCTCCGGAGCGTTGAAGGGGGTCATCAGCGTGTTGAGATGACTGACTTTCTCAGCAAGCTGGTCGTCGTATTGTTCCACTGGCAGGATTTCGGGGGTCATGAAGTTTCCAGGTTGTGCATTAAACTGAGCGGGATTGTAGGGGCTCAATTTACGATGTCCAGCCGTGTGTTAAATAGATGTATAGAAGTCTGGATTTCCAATCGCGGTAATTGTAGCATGCGCGCACCGGTATTATGTGAAATGGGAATCCAGTGTAAATCTGGAGCTGACGCGCAGCGGTAATAAGTGTCATGACAACAGCCTCGTGCAGACACTGTCCTTGTGATGGGAAGTCGTTGTCATTTATGACTTTAAGCCCGAAGACCTGCCGGTGTTACGTCGCTTTCGTACGGCCATCGCGTGCTATACGCCGTATGCTGCGGCATCCTGAGTTCTGATTTGGATGCTCATAAAATGATGAATAAAAAAAACTCGCTGTGCGCGTTAAGCGCCACGGCGGTTGTGTTCTGCGCGCCTTATGCTTTTGCGCAGGAAAATGATGATACGATGGTCGTCACCGCGAACCGATTCGCTCAGCCGGTTTCTTCCGTGCTGGCTTCAACCACTGTGGTAACAAAAGACGAAATAGAACGCTGGCAGTCGAAAAACCTGGTGGAAGTTATGCGCCGTCTGCCGGGGGTGGATATTGCCCAAAACGGCGGCATTGGACAGAGCGCCTCGCTCTATGTTCGTGGCTCCGAAGCGCGCCACACGCTGGTGCTGGTGGATGGCATACCGCTGGCTAAGCCTGGAATAACCGGCGTTGCTGATTTTAATCAAATTCCAATCTCTCTGGTCCAGCGCGTCGAATTTATCCGCGGTCCGCGCTCAGCGGTTTATGGTGCCGATGCGATTGGCGGCGTAGTTAATATCATTACCCAAAGTCACGATGATAACGCCAGTATCTCCGCCGGTGCCGGTTCCGATCATTACCAGGAATATAGCGGTAACTTCAGTAAGAACGTGACCAAAGATACACGCATCACGCTGGCAGGCTCATTTCAGGATACTAAGGGTTATAATATTCAGCCCAATTCAACCTGGCCGGCTGACGGCGACCGTGACGGCTGGAATAACAAAGCCTTTTGGGCTGGGGTTGAGCATACTTTTAATCAAAATTTCTCGGCCTTTTTCCGCGGTTATGGCTATGGCGCGGGCAGTGATTATGACGCGGGTTCATTTGGTGGCCAGGACGCGCAGCAAATCTATAATCACACTTATGATGCCGGCCTGCGTTTTAACGATGGCGACTATGCTTCGCAGCTGATTGCCAGCTATCAGAAATACAAAGCGCTTAATTACGTGACTGCGGAAGGGCGCTATGCCGATAGCGACAGCCTTGACGACATGGAGCAGCGTACGCTGCAGTGGGGCAATACGCTGCGGCTAGGTCAGGGGATGGTCAGCGCGGGCGTAGACTGGAAGCAGGAGCGCCTGCTCTCGGTCGGCCAGAGCTTTTCGACATTTGGCCGGGAAAGCGATCGCTATCAGCAGAACAACAGTGGTGCGTACCTGACCGCACAGCAGCAGCTGGGAACGGTAACCCTGGAGGGCTCTGTTCGCGGTGATGATAATGAAGACTTTGGTCGCCATGGCACCTGGCAAGCCGCTGCTGGCTGGGAGTTTATTCCTGATTATAAGTTGACTCTCTCTTACGGTACGGGTTTCCAGGCGCCGACACTCGGACAGCTTCATGGGCAAAAAAGGTTTGATATCGCCTCCAATCCCAACCTGAAACCTGAGGAGTCAAAACAGTGGGAAGCCGATCTGGATGGTATTAGCGGTCCGCTAACCTGGCGGCTCGCGGCCTGGCATAATCAGGTTGAAAACCTGATTGATTATGCCAGCGATCCGGTGACCTTCCAGGGGGGCTACTACAACTTAAAATCGGCAACGATGAAAGGACTTGAGTGGACCGGTGAGATTGATACCGGTCCGCTGAATCATCAGCTCACGCTTACTTATCTGGATGCCCGCCGCGATTCAGATGATGAAGTCCTGGCGCGCCGTGCCCGTCAGCAGCTGAAGTATCAGCTTGGCGTTACGCTGTATGACTTCGATATTGATGCCATTTACCAGTACTTTGGCAAACGCTACGACAATAACACCAGCGAATATACCTCCGGGCAGCGCCGTTTGCCCAGTTACAGTACGGTGGATCTTGCCGTGTCGTATCCAATCACCTCTCACCTGACGGTTCGTGGTAGAATTGCTAACCTGTTCGATAAAGATTACGAGACAGCGTATGGCTACCAGACTCCCGGAAGAGAGTACTTTGTTAACGGAACTTACACCTTCTGATCTTCGTCCCACCGTGCTGGTATTTGACTCCGGCGTCGGTGGGCTTTCTGTGTATGACGAAATCAGACAGCTACTACCCGGTTTGCATTATCTGTATGTCTTCGACAACGAGGCGTTTCCCTATGGGGAAAAGTCCGAGGAGTTTATCGTTGACCGGGTAGTGCAAATCGTTGACGCCGCCACCCGGCTCTATCCGCTGGCGCTGGTGGTCATTGCCTGTAACTCTGCCAGTACCGTCACTTTACCCGCGTTGCGTCAGCACTTTGCTTTTCCTGTCGTTGGCGTGGTGCCGGCCATTAAACCCGCAGCCAGGCTCACGCGTAATGGCGTAGTGGGGTTGCTGGCAACGCGCGGCACGGTTAAACGCCCCTATACGCATGAGCTGGTTTCTCGTTTTGCTAATGAATGTAAAACTGAGATGCTGGGTTCTGCGGAGTTGGTGGAGCTGGCTGAAGCCAAGCTGCACGGCAAAGCCATATCTCTTGATGAAATTCGTCACATACTTCAACCCTGGCTACGTATGGCTGAACCACCTGATACGGTGGTGCTTGGCTGTACGCATTTCCCGTTGTTAAACGAGGAGTTGCAGGCAGTTCTGCCCGAAGGCACCCGATTGATTGATTCGGGGGCGGCAATAGCGCGGCGTACGGCATGGCTGCTGGCGAACGAAGCTCCTGATGCCTGCTCTGCGGATGCATCGCGGGCATTTTGCCTGAGCCTGGATGAACAGGCCGTACAACTTTTGCCCGTTTTACAGCGTTATGGCTTCGAAACGCTGGAAAAGCTCTCACTTCAGCCGTTGAGTGAGTAAAAAAACGGCAGTTAATTATAATTTTGCAATTAGCACTTGTCAGCGCATCTGAAGCGCCTATAATGCGCCTCCACTGGCACGGCACAGCGGCAACGCGGACGGGGTCAGCAGGACGATGAAGCGATTCAGAATCCTGGCGGAGGAAAGGAAAAAATCCTTGACTCTTCAGCGGCAAAGCGTAATATACGCAGCCCGCGCCACGAGATAAAGTGGCACTGCTCTTTAACAATTTATCAGACAATCTGTGTGGGCACTCGCAGGATTGATATCGCAAAACTATTTGATGTATCAAGTCTTGAAGAGTGAACACGTAAATTCATTACGTAACCGTCAGGTTTTAATTA
>NZ_MRUL01000017.1 GCF_002006995.1 Izhakiella australiensis
GCATTAAGGTCAGGCAGAGTAAGTATCTGAACAACCTGGTGGAGCAGGAGCACCGGAATATCAAACGTCGGATACGCCAGATGCTGGGGTTCAAATCATTCCGGAGGGCGCAGGCGATACTGGCAGGTATCGAAATCATCCACATGCTACGCAAAGGGCAGCTTCAGAATCCGCACAGAGACGGTTTGTCCCCGGCAGAGCAGTTTTATCTTCTTGTTGCGTAAACAATCACCATCCAGGCTTTCTGTCAACCTGCTGGCGTTAATGCGACAGAACCTTATGTCGATCTGCTGCAGATCCACCGCTGGGACTACAACACCCCGCTTGAAGAGACGCTGGAGGCGCTACATGATGTGGTTAAATCCGGTAAAGCGCGCTATATCGGCGCTTCATCAATGTTCGCCTGGCAGTTTGCCAAAGCGCTTTATACCGCCGATAAACACGGCTGGACGCGCTTCGTCAGCATGCAGGATCAATATAATCTGATCCAGCGTGAAGAAGAGCGGGAAATGCATCCGCTATGCCAGGCTGAGAACATTGCGGTAATGCCCTGGAGCCCGCTGGCTCGCGGTCGCCTGACGCGCCCATGGGGCGAGACCACCGCTCGTTCGGTTTCCGATGAGTTCGGCAAAACCCTCTACGACCGCAGTGAAGAGAACAACGCCGCAATCGCAGAACGGGTAACTAACCTGGCGCGTGATAAAGGCGTCAGCCGCGCGCAGATTGCGCTGGCGTGGATGCTGCATAAGCCGGCGGTGACGTCACCGATTGTTGGCGCGTCGCGCGCCGAGCAGCTGGAAGATGTTGTCAAAGCGGTTGAGGTGGAGCTCAAGCCTGAAGAGATAGCCGAACTGGAGAGCGTTTATCAGCCTCATGCAGTCAGTGGCTTTGAATAAAGCGTTAAGCCAGGCGCTTCCTGGCGTTTGGTCATGGGGCCTCGCTGCCGCATGACCTGCGGATTCGCTCAGACGCTGCGCCGCTCGCCCGTTACCAGCGAGCGGCGTATTCAGCAAAAGCTAAATCGTCTGCGCGTTAACAGAACCAGCTGCCGGCCAGCCAGAGGATCGCCGCCGAGATAATTCCCGCCACGATATCGTCCACCATAATACCCATGCCGCCATGTACGTTGCGATCGAACCAGCGAATCGGCCAGGGTTTCCACATATCGAGAATGCGAAACACCACGAAGCCCGCCAGCACCCAACGCCAGCTGTTAACCGGGATAGCCAGCAGCGTGATCCACATGCCGATAAACTCATCCCAGACGATGCTGCCGTGATCGTGAACGCCCATATCTCTGGCGGTGCGATGACAGAGATAAACCCCAATGCTGATTGCCAGCAGCAACAGCAGCGAATAAAGCTCAAGCGGCAGCAGTCTGAGTAAATACCAGAAGGGAATGGCGGCCAGCGATCCCATCGTGCCGGGCACCCAGGGGCTCAGCCCACTGCCAAATCCAGTCGCCAGCAGGTGCCAGGGATTACGCATGCTGAGGCGGCTTTTCGCCTCATCTTTATTTACCAGCAAAATGATCGAATCCTTTTTTACCACTGCTTACCAGCTGCCCGTCGCGCAACAGGGTTACGCCCTCGGCCGCCGCCCTCATCTGGCCGATGCAGGTATAAGGCACGCCAGAGTGGCTTAACGCTACGTCCAGCGCGCCGCGGTTTACCTCCGGCACGGTAAAGCACAGCTCATAATCCTCACCGCCGTGCAGCGCCCAGCTTATTTGCTGCTCACGACTGAAGTGCGCCTGCAGGGTATCTGAAATCGGTAGCGCATCGAGATTCAGGCTGGCGCCGCAGTCGCTGGCTTTAAGGATGTGGCCTAAATCCGCCAGCAGGCCATCGGAAATATCAATCGCCGCGCTGGCAAGGCCGCGCAGCGCCTGACCTTGCAAAATGCGGGGCATCGGACGCAGATGGCGTTTTATCAGCGCCTCGTTGCTCACCGGATCGTTAAGACGCTGATGATGCTGCAGCAGCGCCAGCCCGGCAGCGCTGTCGCCGAGCGTTCCGGTGACATATATCCAGTCGCCCGGCCGGGCGCCCGAGCGTTTTAGCGCTCTGCCCGTCGGTATCAGGCCGTGGATGCCCAGCGTCATACTCAGCGGCCCGCGCGTCGTGTCGCCGCCAATCAGCTGTACGCCGAAGTAATCCATCAGCTCAAACAGACTGTCGCTAAAATCCCGCAGCCAGTCTTCATTAATCTGCGGTAGGGTAAGCGCCAGCGTAAGCCAGGCGGGATCGGCGCCCATCGCCGCAAGATCGCTAAGATTCGCCGCCAGCGCTTTATAGCCTAAATCAGCCGGATGGATATCACGCAGGAAATGGATGCCTTCGACCAGCGTATCGGTACTGATCGCCAACGTTTGCTTTTCAGGAACGTTCAGCAGGGCGCAGTCGTCACCAATGCCTTTTTCGACGTCGCGACGCGAACCGGCTGCACGATCAAAATAACGCGCGATGAGTTCAAATTCGCCACAGACCATAGTGAGATTCCGTGAGTAAAAGATAAAGGCCGGGAAACCGGCCTTGCAGGATTACTTCTTATTCGGGCGTATTTGCGGCGCGGCTTTATCCAGTACGCCATTGACAAACTTATGGCTGTCTTCAGCGCCGAAGATTTTCGCCAGCTCAATGCCTTCGTTAATCGCCACTTTGTAGGGAACGTCGCTACGCTTGCTCAGTTCATACAGCGACAGGCGCAGGACAGCCCTTTCGACCTGCCCCAGCTCTTCCAGCTGGCGCGAGAGGTAAGGCTTCATTAACCCGTCAAGATAGGCGCTGTTGGTCGCTACGCCAGTCAGGAGCTCGCGAAAGTAACCAATATCAACGTCTTTAACATCCTGTTCCGCCAGAAACTGATATTCAACATCGGCGATGTCATTGTGCGACAACTGCCAGGAGTAAAGTGCCTGGACTGCGCATTCACGTGCGCGGCGGCGGGCAGCAGGTTTCACGAAATTCCCCTTAAAATCAAGCCTTGATGGCTTTCAGTACGTTAATCATTTCCAGAGCGGTCAGTGCGGCTTCCGCCCCTTTGTTGCCCGCTTTGGTGCCGGCGCGTTCAATCGCCTGCTCGATGTTTTCGGTTGTCAGAACGCCAAACGCCACCGGAATATCACTGTTCATTGATACGCTGGCCAGGCCTGAACTTGCTTCGCCGGCAACGTATTCGAAATGGGCAGTGCCGCCGCGAATAACGGTTCCCAACGCCACGACCGCATCGTGTTTCCCCGCCTTCGCCAGCGCCCGTGCCGTCATTGGCAGTTCATAAGCGCCCGGAACCCAGACCACGGTGATGTTGTCTTCTTTCACCTGGCCGATGCGCTTTAACGCATCAATGGCGCCGCTCAGCAGGCTATCATTGATGAAGTTGTTGAAACGGGAAATCACAATAGCAACGCGCGCATCAGGCGACGCAACAGCAGCTTCGATAACTTTCATAGAGTTCCTTATCGGATTCGGTAATGGCCCCGAGGGGGGCGGATTTTATCATATTCTCACGCGCTCTGCTTCCGCTTTTGCGCAACGCGCTACTGCGGCGTCAGAATCAGGCGCACATCCGGTCCAATCTGGCGAACGTCGCTGAAGATAAAGCCCGGCGCATCAGCCAGATAGCTTAATCCCGGAAGCTGACACAGGCCGCGCGCCGCGTCGCCCAGCAGCTTCGGCGCCAGGTAAACGATAAGCTCATCAACCACGCCGGCCTGCAGCAAGGACCCGGTCAATTCTGCACCGGCTTCAACCCATAGCGTATTAATCTGCCGTTTTCCCAGCAGCATCAGCAATGAAACGATATCCACTCGCTGATTAACCGCGGGCAAACTGAGCTGATGCACCGACGCCGGCCACGTCTGATGATCCTCGTTAAGACGCGCCAGCCAGGTTTCGCCCGGCTGATTAATCAGCCGCTGCTGCGGGGTAATTCGATTCTTGCTGTCAATAACCACCCGCACTGGCTGGCGTAGGCTATCAGGCGCCAGCTGCTGCTGCAGGTCGGCGTTAAGCTCCTGCCAGCGTACGGTTAGCGAAGCATCGTCAGCCAGTACGGTGGCACTGCTGGAGAGAATAGCAGAGCTCATGGCGCGAAAATGTTGCACATCCCGGCGGGCCTGCGGCGAGGTGATCCACTGGCTCTCGCCGCTGGCCATCGCGGTACGGCCATCCAGCGATGCGCCAAGCTTAAGCTGCACCCAGGGAAAACCGGTACGCATCCGCTTGAGAAATCCCCGATTGAGACGCTCAGCCTCCTGCATCATCAGGCCGTGACTGACATCAACGCCAGCCTGCTGCAGGCGATAAAGTCCGCGCCCGGCTACCTGCGGGTTAGGGTCCTGCATAGCCGCAACGACTCGCCTGATGCCGGCTGCCAGCAGCGCATCACAGCAGGGCGGCGTGCGACCAAAATGGCTACAGGGTTCCAGGGTTACATAGGCCGTTGCGCCGCGCGCGCGTTCGCCAGCCATGCGCAACGCATGAACTTCGGCATGCGGCTCGCCGGCGCGCTGATGCCAGCCTTCGCCAACGATCTCTCCGTCGCGGACGATAACGCAGCCGACGTTCGGATTGGGGGTCGTCGTATAAATACCGCGCCGCGCCAGCTCCAGCGCGCGCGCCATAAACAGCTCATCGCTCATAGTTAATCCTGCAGGCGGGCGATCTCTTCACCAAACTCGCGCACATCTTCAAAGCTGCGATACACCGACGCGAAGCGAATATAGGCAACCTTATCCAGCTTTTTCAACTCATCCATTACCAGCCCGCCAATCATTTTACTGGCAATTTCACGCTCGCCGGTGGCGCGCAGCTGAGTTTTGATATGGCTCAGGGCGTCTTCTACCGCATCGGCGCTGACCGGGCGCTTTTCCAGCGCCTTCATGATGCCGCTGCGCAGTTTGTCTTCATTAAAAGGCTCGCGGATATCATTACTTTTCACCACCCGCGGCATGACCAGCTCCGCCACTTCAAAAGTGGTAAAGCGCTCATGGCACACCAGACACTGACGCCGCCGCCTTACCGAGGTTCCCTCACCCACCAGGCGGGAATCAATCACTTTCGTATCAATAGCAGAGCAAAATGGGCAATGCATAACGCTTCCTGGTTTCACCAAATAAAGCGCAGTTTAGCGCGAAGTTGCTGCTAACTGAAACGTTTACCCCTCCGGCCCGCGCCGCGATCGGCGCCGATAAATGTTACAACCGGTAAAATTGACTATCCTTAAGTTGCTGCTCCATTAAAGGAGCCTAACTAAGAGGAGATCGAATATGGGACTGTTTAGCTTTCTCGAAACGGTGGGAACCAAGCTTTTCGGCGCTGCAGAGGACAAAAACGCCGCGCTGCAAAAGCACATTCAGGAACTTAACCTGCCGGGCAGCGACAAGGTCAGCGTTAAAGTTGATGGTGATAAAGTCACGATTAGCGGCGACGGCGTGTCACAGGAGGTGAAAGAAAAAATCCTGGTGGCGGCGGGCAACGTGGAAGGCATTAAAACCGTCGATGACCAGGTAACCACCAGCGATACGCGCGAAATCCGTACGTACAGCGTTAAATCCGGCGATAACCTGAGCAAAATATCGAAAGAAGTCTATGGCGATGCCAACCAATACAATAAAATCTTCGAGGCTAACAAGCCGATGCTGACCAGCCCGGATAAAATTTATCCCGGACAGGTTTTGCGCATCCCTGATTAAGTCTTAATGGATATCGCCTAATGATGGTAAGGAATTATTTTGCGGCGCTGACGACAGCCATGCTACTGGCAGGCTGCACGACAGCGCCGCCGCACCAGGTTAATCAGTTGCATAATCAAGTCAGCAAACTGAATAAAGAAATGGGCCAGCTAACCCGCCAGGCCAGCGCGCTGGAGCAGCAGAACAGCCTGAACGTCAACTCCAGTCAGGGAGCCTGGCTAATCCCCGGCGCGAAAACGCCGGTGGTGTTACAAAGCCAGATGGGCGATCTGAACCTGTCATTGACTGCCCCTGAAGCGGATGACGGCAGTAGTAAAATACGGCTGCACATCCAGGCTAAAGATGCCAGCCGCCTGCAGCCATTTAGCGCACGGATTGAGTGGGGCGAGCGCGACAGCGCCAGCGGAAAACCGCTGCCGGGCAGTAATCAAAATCAGCAGATCCACGTCGATGGCGGGCTGACGGCGAGCCAGAGCATAACGGTGACGCTGCAGCTAAACGGCATCCAGCCAGAACAGCTGGGATATGTTCGGGTCCATGACATCGTGCCGGACAGCGGCCAATAATAAAACGGCACCCTGGGGTGCCGTTGGTTGTTACTGCTTATCAGCCGGAGCGGTCGCTTACGGTAAAATCGAAGGCTGATCCGCCCCCTCTTTTTCCACCTTCTGGGTAATCATATGCTCGCGCCTCATGCCCAGCTTCAGCGCCAGCGCGGAAGAGACATAAATTGACGAGATGGTACCGATGGTGACGCCGATCAGCATCGTCAGCGAGAAGCCTTTCAGCAAAGCGCCGCCGAAGACGAACAAAATCAGCACCATGGCAAGGGTGGTCGCCGAGGTGATAATGGTACGGCTCAAGGTCTGGGTCAGAGAAACGTTGGTGATATCATAAGAAGAGCCGCGACGTATCTTGCGGAAGTTCTCACGAATACGGTCTGAAACCACGATCTTATCGTTAAGCGAATAGCCGATAACCGACATCAGCGACGCGATAATCGTCAGGTCAATCTCGATATGGAACAGCGAAAGCAGTCCTACCGTGATGATGACATCATGGATCAAAGCCAGTACCGTCCCCAGCGCCAGACGCCACTCAAAGCGAAAGCCGATGTAGATCAGGATGGCGCCCAGCGCAGACAGCAGCGCCATTGCACCGGCCTGCGCTAAATCGCTACCCACGCTCGGACCGACAAACTCAATGCGCTTCACGGTGGCATCCTGGTGGGACGCCTGATTGATAACCGTCACAACCTTGTTGCCCAGCTCCTGCCCGGCCGGCCCTTTGGTTGGGGCCATACGCACCATCACATCGCGGCTGCTGCCGAAGTTCTGCACCTGCGGCTCGGCAAAACCTGCCGTCTGCAAGGCGCTGCGCAGCGTATCAAGCTCGGTGGGCCTTTCCAGGTTGATTTCAATCACCGTACCACCGGTGAAATCAAGCCCCCAGTTAAAGCCACGCACGCCAATAATGGCGATGGCCGCAACGATCAGCAGAGCGGAGATGATAAAAGCCAGCGCGTCCCAGCGCATAAAGTCGACGACTTTACGCCCGTGGTTCAGCTGCTCAATATTGTATTCACGTGCCACAACTCGCTCCTCAGATTGACAGCTTGCTGATACGTTTGCCGCCGTAAACCAGGTTAACGATGGCGCGGGTACCCAGGATCGCGGTGAACATAGAGGTGCCGATACCAATTGCAGTGGTAATCGCAAACCCCTTGATCGACCCGGTGCCCACAGCATAAAGAATGATGACTTTAATCAGCGTCGTTACGTTAGCATCGACGATACTGGAGAAGGCGCCTTTATAGCCTTCATGAATCGCCTGCTGCACGCTGCGCCCATTACGTAACTCTTCTTTAATACGCTCGTTAATCAGTACGTTAGCATCAACCGCAACGGCCAGTGTCAGCACGATCCCCGCGATACCCGGCATCGTCAGCGTCGCTCCGGGAATCAGCGACATAATGCCGACGATAAGTACCAGGTTAGCCAACAGCGCAGAGGTGGCGATCAGACCAAATTTCTTGTAGAACACCACCATAAACAGGATTGACGCCAGCAGCCCCCACAGGCAGGCTTCCAGCCCCTGGGTAATGTTTTGCTGTCCCATGGTCGGGCCAATGGTGCGTTCTTCAACGATCTGGATCGGCGCGATCAGCGCACCGGCGCGCAGCAGCAGTGAAAGCTGGCGGGCTTCATTCGGGTTGCTGATGCCGGTGATACGGAAGCTGTTACCCAGACGCGACTGGATATTCGCCACGTTGATGACCTGCTCCTGTTTCTCCAGGATAGCGTGCCCTTTAGCATCTTTCTTACCGCTGTCTTTATACTCCACGAACAGGGTCGCCATCGGCTGGCCGATGTGGTCCTTGGTGAAGTTAGACATGATGTTACCGCCCGTGCTATCAAGTGAAATATTCACCTGAGGCTGGTTGTACTCATCCATACTGGAGGTGGAGTCGGTAATATGATCGCCGGTCAGAATTACGCGTTTGTACAGCACCACCGGCTGACCGTCGCGGGTATATTTCACGTCGGAATCGCCCGGCACGCGGCCGTTTGCCGCCGCGCTGGCATCAACCGAGGTATTAACCAGACGGAACTCAAGCGTCGCGGTTGCGCCAAGAATTTCTTTCGCCCGCGCCGTGTCCTGAATCCCCGGCAGCTCAACCACAATGCGGTCTGAGCCCTGACGCTGAACCAGAGGTTCGGCGACGCCAAGCTGGTTCACGCGATTGCGCAGGATATTGATATTCTGCTGCACCGCATATTCCCGCGCTTCACGCAGACGCTCATCAGTCATTACCGCACGCAGCACATTATCGCCGCTGCTGGAAATAACCAGATCGCGGTGGCGCGGAGATAAATAGCTAATAGCCGCATCGCGGTCGGCTGAGTTAGGGAACTGGATCTGCAGGCCGTAATTAGCCGCTTTGTTGATGGTGGTGTAAGGGATATTTTTTTCACGCAGATCGCTGCGCAGGCCATCAATATTCTGTTCCTGAAGCTTGCTCAGCGCAGTGTCCATATCCACTTCCATCAGGAAGTGAACACCGCCGCGCAGGTCAAGCCCCAGCTTCATCGGCTCCGCATTAAGCAGCTTCAGCCACGTCGGGGTTGCCGGCGCGAGGTTGAGCGCCACGACATACTTATCGCCCAGCGCTTTGGTCAGCGCCTCACGCGCATGCAGCTGAACGTCGGTATTGGCAAAGCGCGCCAGAATATTACCTTCCTCCAACGCAACCGACTTCGCCGGAATATTATCTTGTTTGAGAACGCTCTGGATTTGGTCCAGCGTCTGTTCACTGGCGGCGGCTCCGCGCACGCCAGTGACCTGAACGGCCGGATCCTCACCATAAAGGTTGGGAAGTGCGTAAACCAGACCAACGATAAATACCACGGTCAGTAAAACGTACTTCCACAAAGGATAACGGTTTAACACGGTAGTTCCCTTAGGGAAAACAGATAATTACAGCGCCTTCATTGTACCTTTCGGCAGAACGGCAGCCACGAAATCACGTTTAACGACCACTTCAGTCGTGTCGTTCAGAGCGATGGCGACATAGCCGGTTTCAGCAACCTTAGTCACGCGGCCAACCAGCCCGCCGGTTGTCAGCACTTCATCGCCCTTGGAGATAGAATCCATCAGCTTCTTATGTTCTTTGGTACGCTTCTGCTGCGGACGCAGGATCATAAAGTAGAAAATCAGGCCGAAAACCACCAGCATAATAACCAGAGAGTAAGGGCTCCCCTGCGAAGGGGCGCCGGTAGCGGCCATGGCATCAGAAATAAAAAAGCTCATCAAAATTTCCCTCAATTGTTAATTATCAGAGGATAAGGGCGCAGCCGTCTTACCCATCCGTTGATAGAATCCCAAAACAAAGCGCTCTAATGTACCCTCTTCAATAGCCTTGCGTAAACCCGCCATCAGGCGTTGGTAGTAACGCAGATTATGAATCGTGTTCAATCTGGCACCGAGTATTTCGTTACAACGATCCAAATGATGCAAGTATGCGCGGCTGTAATTGCGACAGGTATAACAATCGCATTCGGCATCGAGCGGAGAGGTATCATCTTTATGTTTGGCATTGCGGATTTTCACCACGCCGTCCGTCACAAAAAGATGGCCGTTGCGGGCATTGCGCGTCGGCATCACGCAGTCGAACATATCAATGCCGCGCCGCACGCCTTCTACCAGATCTTCCGGCTTGCCCACGCCCATCAGATAACGTGGTTTATCCTGCGGGATTTGGGGGCAGACGTGCTCAAGAATGCGATGCATATCCGCTTTCGGTTCGCCGACCGCCAGGCCGCCCACAGCGTACCCATCAAAACCTATATCCACCAGCCCCTTGACGGAAACATCACGTAAATCTTCGTAAACGCTGCCTTGAATAATGCCAAACAGCGCATTTTTATTATCTAATGCATCAAAACGTTCACGGCTGCGTTTCGCCCAGCGGAGCGACATTTCCATCGAGCGTTTAGCATAATCCCACTCCGCCGGATAGGGCGTACACTCATCGAAGATCATGACGATATCAGAGCCGAGATCGTACTGAATTTCCATCGACTTCTCGGGGTCGAGAAAAATAGCATCGCCATTAATTGGATTGCGGAAATGAACGCCGGCTTCGGTTATCTTACGGATATCACCGAGGCTGAATACCTGAAATCCCCCCGAATCCGTAAGAATTGGCCCAGGCCAGTTCATGAAATCGTGTAGATCGCCGTGCAGCTTCATAATTTCCTGACCGGGACGCAGCCAGAGATGGAAGGTATTGCCCAGTATTATCTGTGCGCCGGTCTCCTGCACTTCTTCCGGCGTCATACCTTTTACCGTGCCGTAGGTGCCTACCGGCATAAAAGCCGGCGTTTCTACCACGCCGCGATCGAAAATAAGACGGCCGCGGCGGGCGCGACCATCGGTCGTATCAAGTTCAAATTTCACATTCACTCCATCACCAGAGAAACAGTCCGGCGACTAATCAAAAGAAGCGCATTCTATCAATGCTACACGCGGCTTGCTATACACCTCAGCCGCCGAAACTTTACTCGCCGACGCGTTCATCCGGCGCGGCGGGGTTGCGACTGATAAACATCGCATCCCCGTAGCTGAAAAAGCGATATTGTTGCGCCACGGCCTGCTGATAAGCGTGCATGGTATGGCGATAGCCGGCAAATGCGCTAACCAGCATGATAAGCGTCGATTCAGGCAGGTGAAAATTCGTCACCAGCGCATCGATTATCTGATAGTGGTAGCCCGGATAGATAAAGATGCTGGTGTCATCGAAAAACGGCGCAATCAGCGCATTCTGTGCCGCCTGCGCGGCGCTCTCCAGCGAACGGACCGAAGTTGTGCCAACCGCGATCACCCGATTGCCGCGTGCTTTACAGGCCAGCACCGCGTCGACCACCTCCTGCGGCACCTCGGCATACTCGGCGTGCATAATGTGGTCTTCAATACTATCAACCCGCACCGGTTGAAAGGTACCGGCGCCCACGTGCAGCGTAACAAAGGCGGTTTCAATGCCCCTGGCACGCAGCGCCTGCAGCAGCGGCTGATCAAAATGCAGCCCGGCCGTCGGCGCGGCAACCGCGCCGGGCTTCTGGCTGTATACCGTCTGATAAAGCTCGCGATCGGCCTCTTCATCGGGACGATCAATATAAGGCGGCAGCGGCATGTGCCCTACCGCATTAAGAATTTCCAGCACCGGACGCGGATCTGCAAAGACGATTTCAAACAGCGCATCGTGACGCGCCACCATCGTAGCATTGACACTCTCGTCATCACCCAACAAAAGCGCGCTGCCCGGCTTAGGCGCCTTGGATGCCCGGACGTGCGCCAGCACACGGTTATCATCCAGCATCCGCTCTACCAGCACTTCAATTTTGCCACCGCTGGCCTTGCGCCCGTAAACGCGTGCCGGAATAACCCGGGTATTGTTAAACACCAGCAGATCGCCCGGATGAAGTTTATCCAGCAGGTCGGTGAATACCCCATGGCTGAGATTGCCGGTTTCTCCGTCAAGCGACAGTAAACGGCAGCCGCTACGCTGGGCCTGCGGATAGTGGGCAATCAGAGAGTCAGGTAAATCAAATGAGAAATCAGCAACGCGCATGGTTATTTTTGGCAGAGTTAAAACAGGGCGCATAGTTTAACGGAAAAGCCCCCGCAGCAGAACCTTTCTCATCGCCGATTGCCGCGAAACCTGCGCGACAGCAAAAAAATATCGCCGGGGGCGGCAAATTGCCAATATACTGCCGCGATGAACTTTCTTGCTCATCTTCACCTTGCCAGCCTGGCGAACAGCTCGCTGCTGGGAAACCTGATGGCCGACTTTGTGCGCGGCGATCCTTATCATAGCTGGCCGCCGCCGATCGCGGCAGGCATCGCCCTGCACCGCCGTATTGACGTACTGACCGACGGCCTGCCGGAGGTGAAAGCGATGCGAGCGCACTTTCGCCCCGCAACCCGGCGCGTTGCCCCCATTACCCTGGACGTCGTCTGGGACCATTTTTTGTCACGGCATTGGGATCGGCTGAACCCGCAGCAATCGCTGGCGGATTTCCTGCAGCAGGCCGAGGCCAGCATCGTCCCCCAGCTGGCGCACACCCCGGCTGCATTTCAGAATCTGAATCGCTATCTGTGGCAGGAAAACTGGCTGCAACGCTATGCCGAACGGGACTATCTGCAACAGGTATTCAATGGAATGGCCAACCGGCGTCCGCGGCTGTCAGCACTACGCGACTCCTGGCTGGATTTTTGCGATAATTACCCCGAACTTGAGCAAGCGTTCTGGCAGTTTTATCCCCGGATGATGACGCAGGCGCACAGCGGCCAGCTCTGACAGCCGCCGATAGCCAGCAGCGCTTTAATTTGACGCTAACAATTTGGCTACAGTAAAGGCGGGCGCTATTTACATTGGTTTCCAACCTCGCCTCGCTTATACTGCCGCCGTCTTGTCATTAAAACCTAACCAACTAACAGGAGTGAAAATGGTCCTGGTAACTCGTCAAGCCCCGGATTTTACCGCTGCCGCAGTATTAGGTAACGGTGAAATCGTTGAAAATTTCAACTTCAAAAAGCACACGGCAGGCAAACCTACCGTACTGTTTTTCTGGCCGATGGATTTCACGTTCGTTTGTCCGTCAGAGCTGATTGCTTTTGACAAACGTTACGAAGAATTCAAAAAGCAGGGTGTGGAAGTTGTCGGCGTATCCTTCGATTCTGAATTCGTTCACAACGCCTGGCGCAACACCCCGGTCGATAACGGCGGGATCGGCAAGGTACAATACGCGATGGTTGCCGACGTTAAGCGTGAAATTCAGAAAGCTTACGGCATCGAACATCCGGATGCAGGCGTCGCACTACGCGGCTCCTTCCTGATTGATAAAGACGGCGTGGTTCGCCACCAGGTCGTTAACGACCTGCCGCTGGGTCGCAATATTGATGAAATGCTGCGTATGGTTGATGCGCTGCAGTTCCACGAAGAGCACGGCGAAGTTTGCCCGGCTCAGTGGCAGAAAGGTCAGGAAGGTATGGGCGCGTCTCCGGAAGGCGTGGCTAAATACCTCAGCGAGAACGCCTCTAAGCTGTAACCTGCCTTAGATTCATTTCTGGCTATCTCAATACCGGTCCCTGTGGCCGGTATTTTTTTGCCTGCAAGTTGGCCGCCACCCTTCACAGCGAACGGGTAACGGCTGTTTTCGGATCATGCTGCATATCAGGCAGACCACCACGCCGCTACAATCCGGGATTATGGTAACCGACAGGAAACAGATCGATGAGGCAGTGGCTGAGCGCGGGTTTATTATTCTTACTATCAGCAGTGAGCGCGCCGTGCCTTGCTCAGTCCGCGCCGCAGTGGCAGCTGGAAAAAGTGGTAGAAATTGCCCGCCACGGCGTGCGCCCGCCGGTATCATGGGACAGACGCGCAATAGAAGCCGACACCGGCCGGAGCTGGCCGCGCTGGTCTACGCCTGACGGAGAGCTGACGCAGCACGGCCGGCTGGCGGCCACCATTAAAGGTCAGCTGGAAGGCCAGCACTATCGCCGGCTTGGCCTGATCGACAAAGATTGTCCTACGGCGCGTGATGTCTATATTTATGCCAGCCCGCTGCAGCGCACGCGGGCAACTGCCGACGCGCTAAGCCAGGGCGCCTTCCCCGGCTGTCAGCTGCAGGTACATTATCAGCAAAGCGGCAACGATCCGCTGTTTCTCACCGGCTCTCAGCGCATCCCGCTGGACGGCACGAAAGCGAAAGCCGCCGTATTGCAGGCAATGGGCGGCAGCGTACAGGCGGCACAACGGCGCTGGCAGCCTGAGATTAACCGCCTGGCGCGGGCGCTATGCCAGCAAGGCCGTCCCTGTCCGTTGCTTTCAACGCCCTGGGCGCTAAACGTTAACCATCCCGGCAACGTTTCTGTGCCGGCTCTTGACCATCAGGCAGCCGCAGCCGAAACGCTGCGTCTGGCCTGGAGTGAAGGTCTTCCGGCGGCACAGGTAGGCTTTGGCAGCGTCAGGCAGCAACGCGATTTAACCCCGCTACTGGAGCTAAACAGCGTGAAGTACCGCTATAGCAACGACGTCCCCTATATTGCCAGCCGCCAGGGTTCGCGCCTGCTGGCGCAAATTATCGCGGCGCTGGAATCAGAGCGCCCCAGTGACGTCGGGCAACGCTGGCTGCTGCTGGTGGCCCACGATAATAACATCGCTTATTTACGCACCCTGCTGCGTTTCCACTGGCAGCAGGCAGATTATCCTGAGGGAAATATTCCCCCCGGCGCAAGCCTGGTCTTTGAACGCTGGCGCGATAATTTCAGCGGCAAACGCTATTTGCGCATCCTGTTCCGCACCCAGCGGCTGACGCAAATTCGCCATCTCACCCCGCTAAAATCAATCAGCGATCTGCTGCAAACGGAATATAGCCAGCCCGGCTGTCGGCACACCGACGCGGGCATTCTCTGTCCGCTGGACGCCAGCCTGCAAACCTTCTCGCAACGGCTGGATAGCGAGGTGCTGCAACCGTTCAGCTGGCCCTCTTCCTGAAGGGATTTAAGCCGATGTGTCCTCTTCAGGTTGGGGGACAGGCGCTATCCGCTGAATTTTACGCTGATACAACAGCTTCCAGGCCAGCAGCAACCACAGTACCCAAATACCGCCCGCATACAGCGAAATCCGGGTATCCGGCCGGATACCAATTAATACAATGATAAAGATCAGAAACAGTATACCGATGGCTGCCGTCAGCACGCCTCCCGGCAGGGGAAAACGCGGCATCGGGCTGCCCGCAGCGCGCAGGCTACGGCGATAGCCGATGTGCGATAACAGAATCATCATCCATACCCAGACTGTGGCGAAGGTCGCCAGCGAGGCGATAAGCAAAAAGACGTTTTCCGGCATCAGGTAATTCAGTAAAACCGCCAGCAACATCGCCAGCATCATACCGCTGACGGTCACCCAGGGAACGCCCCGACGCGAAACGCGCTGAAAAATACGCGGCGCCTGCTCTTGTTCAGCCATGCCATGCAGCATCCTTCCAACGCCAAATACATCGCTGTTAATCGCCGAAAGCGAGGCGGTAATCACCACAAAATTAAGCAATGACGCCGCAGCAGCAATGCCCAGGTGCTGAAATGTCAGTACAAAAGGGCTGCCCTGGGTACCGACCTGATTCCAGGGGTAAATAGCCATAATTACAAACAGCGTCCCCACGTAGAACACTAGGATGCGTAGGGGTACCGCATTGATCGCCGCCGGAATCGCTTTGTCCGGATCGCGCGCTTCCCCGGCGGTAATACCGATGATTTCAATACCACCATAGGCGAACATGACCACCTGTAGCGAAAGCCACATACCGGCCAGGCCATGAGGAAAAAAGCCGCCCTGGCGCCAGAGATTATCGATGCCGGTTGGCTGGCCGCCGTTACCGATCCCCCAAATAATGATGGCCAAACCAGCGACGATCATTAAAGCGATCGCCACCACTTTCACCAGCGACAGCCAGAATTCCACTTCACCAAAAATATTGACGCTCATCAGATTGATGGCGCCGATGACCAGCACTACGCTCAGCACCCATACCCAGTGGGGCACCTCAGGAAACCACACGCTCATATAGACGCCGAAGGCGGTCACGTCGGCGATAGCCACGATCAGGATTTCGAAGCAGTAGGTCCAGCCGGTAATATAGCCGGCCAGCGGACCAAGGTAGTGATGGGCGTAGTGGGAAAAGGAACCGGCCTGAGGATTATTTACCGCCATTTCGCCGAGGGCGCGCATAATAATCCATGCGGCACCGCCGCCGATCAGATAAGCCAGTATCACTGCTGGCCCGGCAATTTCGATGGCCTCCGCCGAACCATAAAACAGCCCGGTGCCGATAGCCGATCCCAGCGCCATAAAACGGATATGCCGAACGCTCAATCCCTTCTTTAAAGCCATAACTCCCCACTTGTCTATACGTGTAAGGTCATGTGCAACATAGTCAGCGCGGGAAACAAGGGCAATGATAAATCTTTGACTGGTATCGCTTCAGCTCACAGTTTTGAAAATTAAAGGGAAATTTTAGTCTGCGCGGCACCCATTAACCGGGTGCCGTAAACCTGTAAAGAGAGATTATGATGACGAAGCGCGCCGCGCTGCCGCCCTGAGAACCAGCTGCCAGCCTGTAACCAACAGCAGCAACCAGGCCGCACCGACGTACAGCGATATGCGGGTATCCGGGAAGTAGCCGATCAGCACGATGATAAACGCCAGAAACAACACGCCGACCGCCGCGGTAAAGCGCCCGCCGGGCATAGCAAACTGCAATGACTTACGCTGCTCCGGCGTGAGCTGGCGACGAAAAGCAATATTCGCCAGCAGGATCATGATCCATACCCACACCGTGGCAAAAGTGGCTAACGAAGCGATAACCAGAAAAACCTTCTCCGGCATCAAGTAATTGAGATAAACCGCGATCAGCAGAGCGACCATCATCACCACCACCGTCAGCCAGGGAATGCCGCGCTTTGAGACCTGACCAAATGCCCGGGGCGCCGGCCATGCCATGCAGCATACGCCCGACGCCAAAGACGTCGCTGTTTATCGCTGAAAGGGAGGCGGTAATCACCACAAAATTGAGGATCGAGGCCGCCGCCGCAATCCCCATATGCTGGAAGGTCATCACAAACGGACTGCCCTGGGTGCCTACCTGATTCCACGGATAGATAGACATGATGACAAACAGCGTGCCGACATAGAACACCAGGATACGCAGCGGCACCGAGTTGATCGCGCGCGGAATGGAAATCGCGGGATCTTTCGCCTCGCCTGCCGTAATGCCGATAATCTCAATGCCGCCGTAGGCAAACATCACCATTTGCAAAGAGAGCAGCATCCCCACGATGCCATGGGCAAAAAAGCCGCCGTTGCTCCACAGGTTATGGATACCGGTGGGCTGACCACCGTTACCGATCCCCCAGATAATGATGGCGAACCCGGCCAGAATCATCAGTACGATAGTGGCCACTTTGAAAAAAGAGAACCAGAACTCCAGCTCGCCAAATACCCGCACGCTCATCAGGTTAATCGCGCCGATAATCAATACCACGCTGAGCACCCAGATCCAGTGCGGCACGTCCGGAAACCACACCCCCATATAAACGCCAAACGCGGTTACATCGGCAATGGCAACGATCAAGATTTCAAAGCAGTAGGTCCAGCCGGTTATATAGCCAGCCAGCGGGCCGAGATAATCCTGGGCGTAGCGCGAAAAAGAGCTGGCCTGAGGGTTATTCACCGCCATTTCGCCCAGCGCGCGCATAATGATATATGCCACCGCGCCGCCGATAATATAGGCCAGCAGCACGCTGGGCCCGGCCATCTGAATGGCATCGGCGGAACCATAAAATAACCCGGTGCCAATTGCCGATCCCAGCGCCATAAAGCGGATATGGCGGGAACTCAATCCTCGTTTGAGTGAGCGATTTGATTGTTGCATTCCGTTCAACCTTCAAATGAAAAACCACGGGCAAGCCCGTGGTTACGGCGGGTATTGAAAACGATTACTGATGCGCCGTCTGCTGCTTTTGTCCCAGCAACCGATCGCTGATGGCGGCGATCAGCGCCACCACCAGCGTCGGCGGCAGCCAGGACAGTCCCTGATCCGCCAGCGGCAAACGTTGGAAAAATGCCGGCACCATGCTGGTGACGTTGCTGGATTTAAACGCATCCACGATGCCAAACAGCAGGCTGACCAACATCGACGGCGCCACCAGACGGCTGCTTTTATTCCACCAGTTCAGCGTAAAACTCAGCACCACCAGCACGATGCACGGCGGATAAATAGCCGTCAGCACCGGTACCGAAATATGGATAAGGTGACTCAAACCAAGGTTGGACACCACCATCGAAAACAAGCCGAGAATGAACACCAGCGTCCGGTAGGAAAACGGCAGATACTGCGCAAAAAACTCGGCGCAGGCGCAGGTCAGCCCCACCGCCGTCACCATACAGGCGACAAAGATCAGCGCCGCCAGCAGAAAGCTGCCGAAGCCGCCAAAGGTGTGCTGCACATAAGCATGTAAAATCGCCGCGCCGTTAGCCCCCTGCTCAACCAGCGCGCCGCTGCCGGAGCCGAGCTTAAACAGGCTGAGATAAAGCAGCGTCAGGCCGATACCGGCGATAATGCCGGCAATCATGGTGTAGCGCGTCAGCAAAGAAGCCTGCTCAACGCCGCGAGAGCGGGCGGCGTTAACAATAACGATGCCAAACACCATCGCGCCCAGCGTATCCATGGTGAGGTAGCCGTTAACAAAACCGCTGGAAAACGCGGCGCGCTGATAGTCGACGGTCGCCGGCACCAGTCCGCCCGCAGGCCAGAGCAGTGCGGCAACGCCCAGGATAGTTAGCGCAACGATTTTCAGCGGCGCGAGGAAATGGCCGACGGTATCCAGTAGCTTGCCCGGATACAGTGATATGAGGATCACCAGCGCAAAGTAGATCAGGCTGTAAATCAGCAGCGGGCTGGCGCCATCACCGGTAATTGGGGCGATGCCGACTTCAAATGATACGGTTGCGGTGCGCGGCGTTGCAAACAGCGGGCCAACCGCCATATAACAAACCGTCGCCAGCAGCACGCCGGCTTTTTTGCCAATCGGCGAGCTGAGCGCATCAATGCCGCCACCCACCCGGGCCAGCGCAATAACCGTGATAACCGGCAGTCCGACTGCGGTTATCAGGAAACCCGCCGCCGCTATCCAGACGTGCTCACCGGATTGAATGCCAACCATGGGGGGGAAAATGATATTGCCTGCGCCAACAAACAGCGCAAACGTCATAAAGCCCAGCGCAAGAATATCCTTAGTCTTTAAATAATGTGTCATATCCGTGGTGTTGCCTGTAAAACTTGAGTCGTGGAGGTTATGTACTGGTACGTACTGCGTAGAATTGTTGTTATAAGCGGGCGCTAGTAAAGCGTTTGTAGCGTAGAAAGGCAACACTACATTGGAAAAGCAGAGTGATATAGTACATTTAAGAAAAAAACCAGTGAATCCGTTCAACCAACGCCATTATAGCGCCATATGATTTGTATAATTTCCAGGCAACACGCCATTGCTCGCGGCAAACCGCCGCCATGACGCGCCTTTGGCACAATATAAGGTTATTTTCAAACCTCACAGGCAAGCCGCTTATCTCACTGCTGCGGCTGGCTATCGCGGGATTAGCGGCGGCTGAAGCTGGCAGCGCTGCCCTGGCCTTCGATCTCTTTCAGCGCCTGCCGTCGCTGCATTTCGGAGAGGGGTAAATAGCCTGACTGGCGCACCAGCGCCTGTCCTTCTGGCGACAGGATTTGCTGTAAAAACGCCCGGGTTAACGGGTCGGGAGGCTGGCCCGGCGCCTTATTAACGTACAGATAAAGCTGGCGAGTAAGCGGGTAGCGTCCGCTGCGGATATTCGCTTCATCGGGCGCTATCCAGTCAGCACCGTTATAGGACAGCGGCAGCATGCGCACACCGCTTGCCTGAAAGCCAATGCTGGCATAGCCGATGGCATTGCGGGTGTTAGCCACCGCCTGAACCACGGCGGAAGAGCCAGGAAACTCGGCAACATCGTTGCGAAAATCCCCCTGACACAGCACCCGATGTTTGAAAAATCCCCAGGTACCGGAAGCGGAATTACGGCCAAATCGCTGAATGCGCAGCGCCGCCCAGCCAGGCTGCGTGACGCCTAAATCCTGCCATGTAACCGGCACGGGGCCGGGACCACAGCGGCGGGTTATCGAAAATAGCGCGTCAAGCTGCCTGAGGCGCAGACCGCGCAGCGGGTTATCCTGGTTAACCATCACCATCAGGGCATCGGTCGCCACCGGAATTGCCAGCGGCGCATAGCCAAAACGGTCGATAAACAGCTGGCGTTCGCTGGCCTGCATTGGACGACTCATCGCCCCGATTTGCGCGGCGCCGGCCGCCAGCGCCGTTGGCGCGGTTGAAGATCCTGCGGCCTGAACCTGAACATTGACGCCCGGATGCTGCCGGTTAAAATTCTCCGCCCACAGGGACATCAGCCCCCCCAAGGTATCCGAGCCGACGCTGGTGAGGTTGCCCACCAGCGGCTGCTCAGCCGCCACCGCCCCGGCACTCAGCAATAGCAGTATCACAAAAGCCAGCTTTTTCATTCCGTTATCCGTTAACGATCGCCAGCCACATTGTCCTTCAGCGCCGGCGCGACAATTAATCCCGGCGCCAGCGTAAAGCTGAATACCGTTTCTTCGCCAGGTTCGCTGGTAATATCGAGCCGGGCATTATGGTGGCTGAGCACATGTTTGACGATCGCCAGCCCTAATCCACTGCCGCCGGTCTGGCGCGAACGCGCCTTATCAACCCGGTAAAAACGTTCAGTTAGTCGGGGAATATGTTCGGCAGCAATCCCCGGCCCGTTATCTTTCACTGCAAAGCGCGCGGCACCCTGCGGCGTGCGCAGCCAGCTGATATCAATACGCGTCCCTTCAGGAGTGTGATTAACCGCGTTATAAACCAGATTCGATATTGCGCTGCGCAGCTGCTCATCATTGCCTAACACCCGCAAATGGGGATCGGTATGGAAATAGATCTGATGGCGACCAGCACTCAGCGTTTCCGCTTCCCGCTGCAGCATGCTTAGCATCACCGGAACGTCTATTTTATCCTGCAACTCAAACGACGGCGCAGCTTCAATGCGTGAGAGAGTCAGCAATTGCTTAACCAGCGTATCCATGCGCCGACTCTGTTCCTGCATCGTATTTAGCGCTTTATCACGCAGCGCGGGCGGCATATCACCGTCATGCATCATTTCCAGATATCCCTGGAGCACCGTGAGCGGCGTGCGCAATTCATGACTGACGTTAGCAAAAAAGTTACGCCGCGCCCCCTCCAGCTTGTGCATTTGCGTGACATCGCGCGCCACAATCAGCCACTGGCCTTCGCTATAGGGCATGATGCGGAATTCGATATGACGGCTGTGGCTGATAACCAGCGTCAGAGGCCGACTAAAATCACGCTCGCGCAGGTAGCGGGCAAACTCAGGATAGCGCAGCAGATTGAGGATATTCTGACCATAATCTTCCGGCCAGCGCAAACCGAGAATTTGTTGCGCCAGGCCGTTACACCAAAAAATGATCCCTTCTTCCGTTGCCAGCACCAACGCATCGGGCAGTGATTCGGCGCCGCTGCGAAAACGCTTAATCAGCTGGCGAAGCTCGCGGCGGCGGCGGCGGTTGCGCGATTGCATCTGATTGAGACCATAAAACAGCGTTTCCCAGCTGCCATGGCCGCTGGGCGGCGTCATCCTGCGATCAACCCACAGCCAGTGGGAAAGGCGCAGTAAGTTCCTGGCGTGCCAGAACATTAACGCCAGTAATGCCAGCACCAGCAGCCAGGGGAGGTAGCCGAACAGCAGCCCGGCAATCAACGCGGGCAAACAGACCAGCATCAGCTCCAGAGCTAATCTTTTCCAGGTAAGGCGTTCCAGCACCGTATAAACTCCAGAGAGTAAAAATCAGTAACGGGCAGAGAAACGATATCCTGTTCCGCGCACTGTCTGCACCATGCGATCGTGACCGCTGACTTCCAACGCTTTACGCAGCCGGCGAATATGCACATCAACGGTACGATCTTCCACATAGACGTTGGTTCCCCAGACGTTATTCAGCAGCTGCTCGCGGCTGTAGACGCGCTCCGGATGAGTCATAAAGAAATGTAGCAGCTTATATTCAGTCGGCCCCATTTCCAGCGGCATATCACCGGACATAACGCGATGAGAAGAGGGATCGAGGCTTAGCCCCTGAATCTCGATAATCTCTTCCACTGCCATCGGTGAGATGCGTCGCATAACGGCCTTAATGCGCGCGACCAGTTCCTTTGGTGAGAAGGGTTTGGTGACATAGTCATCGGCGCCGACCTCCAGTCCGCGCACCTGGTCCTCTTCTTCGCCGCGCGCCGTCAGCATAATAACCGGAATATCCCGCGTCATCGCTTCACGCTTCATATGTTTAATAAACTGAATGCCGGTGCCGCCGGGCAGCATCCAGTCGAGTAATATCAGGTCGGGCCAGGGCTCAATCAGCAGGCTGATAGCGCTGTGGTAATCTTCAGCTTCAATAGGTTGAAAATCATTTTGCTCAAGGACAAAACATAACATTTCCCGAATCGGGGTTTCGTCTTCAATTACCAGAATACGCTTTGCCATCATTGCTCCTGCTAACGCGACGATCGTCGCTTAATATGCGGCAACATTATGCGTCAGTTTTATGACATATTTATGAAAAATGCATCTGACAAGTAACGTATTAATAACAGAATTATGACGGTAAAAAACGCCGGCGCGCTGCCGCTTTAAAAACAAATTGCGTATAATCAACGCTCTTTAGCCAGAGAGGTAGACCAATGCGCATTATTCATACGTCTGACTGGCACTTAGGCCAGTTTTTCTACACCAAAAGTCGCGCGGCGGAACATCAGGATTTTCTCAACTGGCTGTATCAGCAAATCACGGCCCATCAGGTTGATGCACTTATCGTCGCCGGCGACATTTTCGATACCGGCTCGCCGCCCAGCTATGCCCGCGAAATCTATAACCGGTTTGTGGTGCAGCTGCAAAGTAGCGGCTGCCAGATGATCGTGCTGGGCGGAAACCACGATTCCGTCGCGACGCTGAATGAATCACGCGAACTGCTGGCCTGCCTGAATACCCAGGTTATCGCCAGCGCCAGCGAAAATCCGCAGCAGCAGGTTCTGCTGCTCAACGATCGTCATGGCAAGCCAGGGGCGCTGCTCTGCGCCATCCCCTTTCTGCGTCCGCGCGACATCTTGCGTAGCGAGGCCGGACAAAACGCGCAGCAAAAACAACAGTCGCTGCTGGAGGCCATCACCGCCCATTATCAGCAGTGCTACCAACATGCGCTGGCCCGCCGCACTGAAGAGCAGCTGAACGTACCGATTATTGCCACCGGTCACCTGACCGCGCTTGGCGTCAGCAAAAGTGAAGCGGTGCGCGACATCTACATCGGAACGCTGGATGCATTTCCAGCCCAGGCGTTTCCCGCCGCGGATTATATTGCGCTGGGGCACATTCATCGCCCGCAGAAAATAAATGGTCAGTCCCATATTCGCTACAGCGGCTCCCCCATTGCATTAAGTTTTGATGAGCTCGGCAGCGAAAAAAGCGTCTGCATGGTGGACTTCGAGCACGACCAGCTCAGCGCGCTTGAGCTGCTTACCATCCCCTGCTTTCAACCCATGCGGATGATTAAAGGGTCGCAGAAGGAAATTGAAGATCAGCTGGCGGCCCTGGTGGTGCCGGAGGGAAATAAACCCGTCTGGCTGGATATTGAAATCGCCAGCCAGGATTACCTCAGCGACATTCAGCAGCGTATTCAGGCCATCACCGCCGATCTGCCGGTGGAGGTTCTGCTGATTCGCCGCAGCCGCGAACAGCGTGAGAACACTATTGCCCGCCAGCATAACGAAACGCTGGCCGAACTCAGCGTCGAAGACGTCTTCGCCCGCCGCCTGACCGGCGAACCCGAGGAAGGGACGGAAAGCGCCGGGCGTCTTACCGAACTGTTTAATCAGGTAGTTGCCGACGTCCGCGAACAGGGGATCGTAGAATGAAAATCATCACCCTGCGATTTAAAAATCTCAATTCGCTGCGCGGAGAATGGCGGATTGACTTCTCAACCGGCCCTTTCGCCAGTAACGGTCTGTTTGCCATCACCGGTCCCACCGGCGCCGGAAAAACTACCTTGCTGGATGCTATCTGCCTGGCGCTGTATCACGCCACGCCGCGCCTCGGCGGACTGTCGCAGACGCAAAACGATCTGATGACCCGCAATACGGCGGAATGCCTGGCTGAAGTGGAATTTGAGGTGAAAGGCGAACGCTGGCGCGCCTTCTGGGGACAAAACCGGGCGCGCGGCGCGGCCGACGGTAACCTGCAGCCGCCACGGGTGGAGCTGGTGCGCTGCTCGGATAACCAAATCGTTGCCGATAAGGTCAACGATAAAAAGCTGATGTTAGAGAAGCTCACCGGCCTCGACTTTGCCCGATTTACCCGTTCGATGATGCTATCGCAGGGGCAGTTTGCCGCCTTTTTAAATGCCGATGCCAAAGACCGCGCAGAATTACTCGAACAGCTTACCGGCACCGAAATATATGGCCAGATTTCCGCCCGGGTTTATGAACAGCATAAAAATGCGCGCAGCGAACTTGAGCTGCTAAAAACCGAGGCCGGCGCGATGGAACTGTTGGATAACGATGCACGCGAGGCATTGTTAGCTCAGCAGCAACAGCTGCTGGCTGCGGAGCAAGTGCTCACCCAGCAATATGAGCAGCGCCAACAGCAAAGCCGCTGGCTGGAACAAAGTATCAGCCTTGAGGAACAGCTGCGGCAGGCGCAAAGTCGTCAGCAAAATCTGCACGCGCAGTGGCAGGCAACACAGCCTGAACGAGACCGACTGACGCAGGCCGCACCGGCAGAGGCCCTGCGTCCGCTATGGACGCAAAAGCGCCAGCTGCAGCAGGATCGACTGACCCTCGCTGAGCAAAGTAAGCAGTTACTTTCACAACTGGAAGAGGCTGATAAAGCCCTGGGTAACGCCGCCGTGGCTTTTCAACAAGCCGGTGACCAACATCAGCAGCTGGAACAGCAGATTAATCAGCAGGAAATCTTGCTCAATGAGCAGGTTATTCCGCTCGATCACCAGCTGGCGACGTTAAGCCAGCAGCAACAGGAACTGGCGCGCGACCAGGCCACTCAGCAGCAGGCGCTGCAAACGCGTCGTGGGCAGCACCAACAGCTACAGTCTGATATCACGGCGCTGCAACATCAGCAGCAGCAACAGCGACAGTGGCAAAAAGAGCAGCTGAAAGTGGCAAGCTGGGGTCCGGAGCTCGCCGGCTGGCGCCAGCAGCTGCGTCATTTACAGCAGCAGCATCAGCAGTCAGAGCAGCTCGCTCACCAGCAACGGCTGGCAGCGGGCGAGCAGCAGCAATTAGAGCAGCAAATCAGCCAGCAAAGTCAGCGCATGGAACCGCTACAAAAGCGTGAAGCACAGGCGAGTATTCACTGCCAGGCAGCAGAGCAGGCGCTTACTTCACTGCGGCAACAGCATGATGAGCAAACCCGTCGGGATGATCTTAACCTGCTCGCCAGCCAGCGCCCCGCGCGGCAAAAACTGCTGCTGCTGGACTCACAAGCACAGCCGCTGATCCGACGCCAGCAGGCGCTGCATCAGAGCGCAGCGCAACAGCAGAGCGCGCTCGCTGAAAAACAGCAGGAAACGCAAACGCTGCGCCAGCGCTATGAAGCAAAGCAACAGCAAGTCAGCGCGGTGGAAAAACAGCAGGCCCTTGAGCTGCGAATCATTGAACTGGAGGCCGAGCGCGAGCGACTGGTTGCCGGCGAACCCTGCCCGCTATGCGGCTCCTGCCAACATCCCGCCGTCGAGTCATACCGCGAGCTGGTCGCCGATGACACCGCCAGTTGCTTGTTAGCGCTGCGATCTGAGTTGACCCGTCTGGCACAGCAGGAAAGCGTCAGCAGCGAACAGCTTAAGACGCTGGAAAAACAGCATCAGCAGGATAGCCGGGAGGCGGAAGAGATCGCCCGTCAGCTTGTGGATCTGACAACTGAGTGGCAGCGCTGCTGCGCCGAACTACCGCTCAGTTTGCCGCTGGCGCAATCAGAAGCGCTGGCCGACTGGCAGCTGCAGCAGGAAGGGCAGGAAGGAGAGTGCCGGCAGATTTTGCAGCAGTTTGAGGAGGCCGAACGCAGCTGGCACCGGGCCCGTGAGGACTATCAGCAGCAGCAGCAACAGCTTATGCAGGCGGGTCAACAGCACCAGATGCTGCTGCAACGCCAGCAAACGCAGGCAGAACAGCTTATTGCCCTCGACGACCGGCTGGGCGCTCAGCAGCAGGCCTACCAGCAACAGCTGCAGGACTGGCAGAACACCCTGAACGACAGCGGGCTGTCGCTGCCGGTGGACGACTGGCAGTCCTGGCTGGAGGCGTGCGAGCAGCGGTGGCAGCAATGGCAGCATAACGAACGGGCGCTCAATGAGAATATACGTCAGCTGGGCGAATATCAGGTACGTGAGCAGGTGCTTACTACGGATTGTGAAGAGAAGGCCGCGCGCCTGCAGCAGCTGCAACAGCAGTCCGATGCCTTGCAGCAGCGCCACCAGCAAAGCGCTCTCCAGCGCCGGGCGCTGTTTGGCGACAGGCTGCCGTCACAGGCGCGCAGTCAGTGGCAGCAGCAGCGTCAGCAGAGCGAAAGCCTGCGCGCTGAGCGACAGACAAACTGGCAGCAAGCGGAAAAGCAGCGCAACACCCTGGATGGCCAGTACCAAACGCTTAGCGCCCAGCTTCAGCAGGTTAACCAGCGCGCAACGACGCTGGAAAGTGAGTTCACCCTCGCCCTTCAGCATGCGGACTTCAGCAGCGAGCAGCAGTACCTGGATGCGCTGTTAGAACCGGCGGAGCAGCAGCGCTTGCAAACCAGCCAGCAACAGCTGGATCACCATCTTCAGCAGCAAAAAGCGCTGCTGGCTCAGGCACTGCTGGCGCAGGAGCAACATCAGGCGCGCAGGCCGGAGACGCTAACCTCAACGCCGGAATTGCTGCCGTCAGAACTGGAATCCCTGCGCCAGCAGCTGCGGGAGAATGCGCTGCACCAGGGCGAAGTCACTCAGCAGCTCACCAGCGATGCGCGTCGACGTACACAGCAGCAGGCTGTTTTACAGCGCATAGCCGCCGATGAACAGCGATTAACTGACTGGAGCCGGCTGAACCAGCTCATCGGTTCGCAAACCGGCGATCGCTTTCGCCGCTTTGCGCAGGGGCTGACGCTTGACCATCTGGTATGGCTGGCGAATAACCAGCTGATTCGCCTGCACGGCCGCTATATGCTGCAACGCAAAAACAGCGAGGCGCTGGAGCTTCAGGTGATTGATACCTGGCAGGCAGATGCCTTGCGCGATACCCGTACCCTTTCCGGCGGCGAGAGCTTTTTGGTCAGCCTCGCGCTGGCGCTGGCGCTATCAGACCTGGTGAGTCATAAAACGCGCATTGAGTCACTGTTTCTTGATGAAGGATTCGGCACTCTCGACGCCGAAACGCTGGATATCGCGCTGGATGCCCTGGATGCCCTGAACGCCAGCGGCAAAACTATCGGGGTGATTAGCCACGTGGAGGCAATGAAGGAGAGGATCCCGGTACAGATTAAAGTCCGCAAGCAAAACGGATTGGGCTACAGCAAGCTGGAACTGCCTTAAAAACAAAGCGGGCGCCGCGGCGCCCGCTTTGCTTCGCGCATTTAGTTAGCCGCCGGAGAGATGACGGCGCGGACCGGGAAGCAATCCGCCCTGGTCATTCGTCGCAAACAATAAATCGGCAGCCCGCAAGGCTATCTTATGACTCTCGTCAGTAATATTATTGGCGACATGTTTTACCACCGCGCCAACCACGATGCCCAGCAGGCTGTTGTTGCTGTTATTATTCTGATCGGAGGCGAAACTTGTTCCCTGCCACAGGGTTGAGCCATTGCGCAGATCGACCAGCTTAGCCGACGCAGCAACCTCCGTCATACTGTCGACAACGCGATATTTTGAACCGTACTGGCTAACATCAATATAGAGGACCGCGTCTGCGTTAAATATATCCCGCAGTTTTGCCAGGCTAACGGTTCGCACATCGTGAGCGTTGGTCAGGCCGTTATGTTTAAACGTTTCATCGACCACCGCCACCGGGAATACATAATAACCGGCTTCGGCCAGCGGTTTGGTGACACCGGAAATAAAACTATTAGCGGCATTAATATCTGGCGTACTGTTTTCCGCAGGCAATACCAGAATAGATGCCGGCTTGCTGGCACGGAACGCGGTATAATCATAAGATTTATGTTTAGCGCAGCCACTTAATAATAATGCCCCACACAGAGTTAACAAAAATATAAACTGGCTCATTACACACCTCCTTTATGATTGCGCATCAGAAAATCCATATAGTGCGCTGATTCCGGATAAGCTAACTTCTCTGCGGAAAATTGCTCAAAGGCTCTATCTCGCCGTCCGCTTTCGGCATAAAGCATGCCCAGCTGAGCGTGCAGACCCGGCGCCGGAATTTTATTTTTAGCTTTTGACTCTTCCAGCACTTTATTTAGCATTTCAATCTGCTTATCTGCGCTACCATCATGTTTGTAATAGCTATACAGCGCCGCTTGATATTCTCCCCAGTGATATTGCGTGGTGTTTTTCGCCGCGCAGGCGGCCAGCATCAATGGCAGCACTGCCAGCGTTATTTTTCTTAATTCCATTTTAATTTTCCCTGTTATTTCCCTGGGGTTTTCGGCTGCCATGCGCCGGAGTCCATCGCAGTAACCAACTGCTCCACAGCCTGGCGAATAGCAAGGTCTAATACCTTACCATTCAACGTGGAGTCATAGCCTGAGGTTCCGCCAAAACCAATAATCTCGCGGTTAGAGAGCTGATATTCACCGGCGCCCTGAGCTGAATAAACCACCTCTGAGGTGTTGACATCAACAATATTAAGATTAACTTTGGCATAGGCTATCTGCGTTTTCCCCCGACCAAGAATACCGAATAGCGCCTGGTCGCCAATTTCTTTTCTGCCAAATTCAGTCACATCGCCAGTAACAATATAATCAGCGCCTTTAATACGTTGCGAACTATTTGCGTAACCGGCTTCAGCTTTAATTTCAGCCATATTGCCACGATCGAGAACGTTAAAACGCCCGGTTTGCTGAAAATAAGTAATAAGGATAGTTTTTGACTGATTACCAAGCCGATCGACACCGTCAGAAAAAATACCGGTCATGTACGTCGAGCGATTATCAAATTTACCGACGGCAATTTGATGCTGTACGCCCTGCCAGGCAGATTGACTTACAGGGGCGAGCCGGACAGTTTCAATTGAACGCGATGATTCAGTTGCGCAAGCGCTAAGCAGCCCGCCGCTCAGCAGGATTAAACTAATGCGTATTAATTGCGGTTTCATTTCAGTTCCCTGAATATTAAATAAAGCGAATGGATTCCATATCCGCAGGGGATTATATAGGTAACAATCTCATTTTCATAGTTAAGGCTGTTAACTTTAAATTAACTCGCTAAACTGGAAGCCGATATTATGAAATAAGTAAGGGTACAAAATGCGCTATGCGGCTCGGTTTATCTCGCTATTTGTGCTGATGCTGTTAAGCGCCTGCCAGCAACAAGAAAAACCACAATCAACCAACCAACTGCCTGATTTTGCGGCACAGTGTCAAAATCAGCAGGCAAAAAACCAGCGCAACTGCCAGTTTCTGCGCGAAATGACATGGCGTACCCGGCAAAACTTCCGCCGCAGTGACCACGACGCGGGACTGCAATGCGAGGTCACCATTATCTGGGACGACGGTCATCAGCGTTATAACGTGTTGGCAACCAGAGGCGATGAACGCGTTTGTTTAAAAGCCTGGCAGACTATTGGGGCCACGCCCGATCTGCCGCCGCCGCCGCCGGACCTCAAGGGCCAGCTGATGCTTAATTTCACCCCGGGGTGATACGCCACCTGGCGCGTTCAGCCCTTTTCTTGCTACCCATTTTAGCCGGCGCGGCGCAAAGGCGATGAAACCCGCCCGCCGATTCGCTATTATGCGCGCTTACTGTAAACGCTGCGCGCCGCTATTGCGCGCCGAAGAAGGAACGCACAATGCTGTGGTTTAAAAATATGATGGTGTATCGGCTGAATCGCGATATCCCCTTATCGGCGGAAGAGATAGAAAAGCAGCTGGCCGCCTTCACGTTCAGCCCTTGCGGCAGCCAGGATATGTCAAAGACCGGCTGGGTTGCGCCAATGGGCTCCCGCAGCGACGCTCTGACCCACGTTAATAATAATCAGATCCTGATTTGCGCGCGCAAAGAGGAAAAAATCCTGCCTGCGCCGGTGGTAAAACAAGCGCTGGAAGCCAAAATTGAAAAACTGGAAGCCGAGCAGCAGCGTAAGCTGAAAAAGACCGAAAAAGACGCACTGAAAGATGAAGTGCTGCACAGCCTGCTACCGCGCGCGTTCAGTCGCTTCAGTCAGACCTACCTGTGGATTGACGGTGAAAATAATCTGATTGCCATCGACTGCGCCAGCGCCAAAAAAGCAGAGGATACCCTGGCGCTGCTGCGTAAAAGCCTCGGCTCGCTGCCGGTAGTTCCCCTTACGCTTGAAAGCCCAATTGAACTGACGCTGACCGAATGGGTTCGCTCCGGAGAGCTGCCGGCCGGTTTCACGCTGATGGACGAGGCGGAACTCAAGGCCCTGCTGGAAGACGGCGGCGTGATCCGCTGCAAAAAACAGCAGCTGGTGTGTGATGAAATCGCCCATCATATCGAAGCGGGCAAGTTAGTGACTAAACTTGCTCTGGACTGGCAGGAACGCATTCAGCTGGTGCTGTCCGATGATGCATCGATTAAGCGACTGAAATTTGCCGATACCCTGCGCGATCAGAACGATGACATCGATCGCGATGACGTCGCACAGCGCTTTGACGCGGATTTCATTTTGATGAGCGGCGAACTGGCAGCATTGATTGCCAACCTGGTGGAAGCGCTGGGAGGAGAAGCCCAACGCTAAGTAAAAAAGGCGGTTCGCCGCCTTTTTATAACCCGATTACAGATAACGACAGAGATAAGCGCTCGGTTCTGCAATCTGTAAATGAAACTCACTGTGCCCCGGCACGACAAATTTCTCTCCGGCCGAGTAGACCTTCCATTCGGTCTCTCCCGGCAGCAGCACGTTCATCGCCCCGCTGACTACCGTCATCTCTTCCTTCTGGCCAGTGCCGAAGGCATACTCACCTTCCGCCATAACGCCGATGCTGGCGCGACCGGTGCTGGCGCTGTCAAAACCAATTGATTTAACCTTACCGTCAAAATACTCATTCACATTGAGCATAACATCCCCTGAATCCGTTGCAGTCAGACTGGCAGTGTAGAGTTATTCTCCCACGGCTGTCACGAAAATTTCCCTACGCGGGCTACGTTGCCGTCAGCGCGAGGTAAATTAGCCGTTTTAGGCTATAACAAGTTGTATTATTTCCCTTAAACTTGCGCCCTTAACGCTGGCAGGAAACCGGTATAGTGCATCAATAAGTCAGGAGTAATAATGGAATTATTAAAAGCGATTGGGCTCGGACTCATCGTATTGCTGCCGCTGGCCAATCCCCTTACTACCGTCGCCCTGTTTTTTGGCCTCGCCGGAGACATGAATTTCAGCGAGCGCAATCGCCAGGCGCTGCAGGCCTCTGTCTACGTGTTCATCATCATGGCGGTGGCTTTTTATGCCGGCAATATCGTGATGGATACCTTTGGCATCTCGATTCCCGGCTTGCGTATTGCAGGCGGACTCATCGTGGTGTTTCTTGGCTTTCGCATGCTGTTTCCGCCTCATCAGGCAGGACGAACTCTGGAAGCAGAGCATAAAAAGAACGAGATGAACGAGCAAAAGTCGGTTAGCATCGCCTTTGTGCCGCTGGCAATGCCCGGTACCGCCGGACCCGGTACTATCGCCATGATAATCAGCACCGCCTCAACCTTTCACGACAACAACACCTTCCCGCAATGGGTACTGATGGCGGCCCCGCCGCTGACCTTTTTATGCATCAGCGTTCTTTTATGGCTATGCCTGCGCAGCTCCGGGGCGATTATCCGCCTGGTAGGCAAAGGCGGCATTGAAGCGATATCACGACTAATGGGCTTCTTGCTGGTGTGTATGGGCGTGCAGTTTGTCATTAATGGTATTGAGGAAGTGGTGGCTAACTTTCCTCATTAAAAAAATTGTGCTGAGCCGCTGGCATTTATCCAACGGCAATCTACAGTAAATAGAGTTACCCCTTGCCATAATTCAGTGACGGGTCGCGCCGGATTGGATGCGACTCAACTCCTTAACGTTTTCTTGATTCCGTAGCGACAAGCGCTGCGGTTTTTTGCGTTGCCGGAGATCGAATATGAGTAGACGAAGTATCAGTGCAGGGCGCGCAATCACCGATTATTTTAATAGCAATGCCTGGCATGCTCCGCAGGAAAGTGACCTGCTGGCGGCGTTAATGACCGAGATGATGCGACAAAGCGAATCTGCGATAAATAGCCTGCTGATTGAACGCATTGCCGCACAGCTAAATGAAGAGCCGGACGACGCCATGCGGCAAACCTATTGCATGGTTCTGGCCAGGGTCAGCGCCAGCCATAAAAAACAGCGCTCCGCATCCGCGCCTGAAGCGTCGGGCTATTAGCGGAAACCCGCTAAGCCAGCAGATAAAAAAAACCCGCACGAAGCGGGAATAAGACGAGCATTGCATATCTTTAGATGAAAGTGACGAGGAAATCACTTTTGTGTGCATTGCTAAACTAGCGGCTACGCATTGCAGCAGTGTGACAATCCCCAATATTTACATCCGCTATGCCGGAATTCTGTCGTTGCTCATCCGCAATAAACACGGGCGATCTTGCCATCGCTGTCGCCAAGGAAATTCAGACGCTGTAGGTTAAAATCCATGGTAACCGCGGAGTTATAAGGAATAGCGCGAACCGGCGTGCTAAAACGCAGCGAGCTGACGGATTCAAGAGGTTTGCCGAGATAGTTTTGATACTGCGACGCGCCGCAGCGATCCGCAGCGGGGTCCACCGACGCGACGCCTTTATCCGTCCCCTTATGTCCGGACTGGCAGCCAGCCAGCAGCAGCATGATTACCGGCAGCGCAATTTTTCCATGAAATTTCATTAATTAACTCCTGAAGTAAATTTATTGCTCCGATGAGGTTAGCAGATTGCTAAGCAGGGGGAAAAGGAGCACGGGATGTTTTCAGCCTGAACTGCGACGGAATTATGGCACACTGATCCAGACAACGCGCAGGCGCCAGCCCGACTCACCGTTTGCGCATGGCTAATCTCTGTCGCCTTGCCAGAAGCGCTTTTCGGGCTTACACCGCATGCAAACAACTCAATGGAGAATAATCTGTTTCCCGACGCCGCGATGCTCTGGTACGTATTCTGGCGTACTTAATGCGTATCAGGATGCGCTTTCAGCCATTTGTCCATCTGGGCGATTTCTTTTTGCTGGGCGGCGATAATCGATTTTGCCAGCGCGCGCATCTCGGGATCCTTGCCGTACTGTAATTCCGTTTTAGCCATCTCAATCGCCCCCTGATGATGCGCACGCATGCCCTTAGCAAAGGCAACATCGGGATTGTGGCTACTCATCGCTGACATCATGTCGTGATGCATTTTGTCCATCCCCGCCTGGTATGCCTGCTGTGCGCTAGTGGGGGCAGGCTGATGGGACGACATATCCATCTGCGGACTGGCAAAGGCCACCGCCGGCAGGCAGCCAATCAAAAACAGCAACTTATTCATATGCATTACCTCCTGTGCAAAAAAGCAGGATAAAGCCTGCCCCTGCTGTAAGGTCAAGGCCTCTCACCCAGATACTTCGCCAGCGTATAAATCAATTTGCGTTAATTTCATTTTTAACAAAAAGTGCTTAAAACCTGTACATAAAAAATGAAAACTTGTACACCAATAGAAATACAATTACAGTTTGCATCGTAACGAATTATGCATTTGCATCGCCTCCGGAAGTGTTGCTGGGTTTCCACTTCCAGAGGCATTTTTTTCTCCATCCTCTGCCTGATCAGGCAAATACGTACAGCTTATAGCCGCTAAAATCTGTACACATCCGGTACAACTGCGCTTACCCTGACCTCTATGACTAACAAAAAATCTCTGTCTCGCAGCGACTTTGCTGGCGAATTTATCGCCCATTACGCCTTCTCTCGCGCATAAAAGCAGCGGCGTAAGCGTAATTTTAATCTCTCTGATTCGTCATCCGCTCGGATTATGGTAGTTTGATGGATATTTTGCTGCCGCTGCTGGCAGATTGTCGGGACGACACGGGAGTCTGCGGTTGAAAAATACCAACCTGAAGTTCATTACATTGCTGGCTACATTTTTCGTTACGCTGCTTAGCACCGCAGCGATTCCGTTCAGCTATTTTCACCTCGCCTGGTCAGTTTCTGTGGCCTATGAAGCTATTGGACGCATGGCCTATCCGCTGTTTCTGCTGGTGGCGGGCTATATTTCGCTGAATAAAGATGAGTCGCTGCTCAGCACGCTGAAAAGCCGGGTAATGAACTTACTGATCCCCCTGGTTATCTGGTCAGTGGTCTACCTGCTTTATGACCGCTTCATCAACGGCAACGATCGCCCGGTCAGTTTGCTCAGCCTGCTTAGCCGCCCGGCTTATTCGCATTTATGGTTTATTTACACCATGATATTGCTTTATCTGGTAACGCCACTGCTTAATACGTTTATTCAAAACGGGAGTCGCCAGCGGCTGAATTACATTCTGGTACTGTGGTTCGTCATGGCATCAGTGTATATGCTGTTTGATAACATCAAAGAAAACCTGCTACTGGGTCATGGCATTCCTCATCCCAGCAATATTGACCAGGTCGTCTATCTTTCCGGATATTACATTATGGGCGGAGTCATTCGCCGCTTTAAAATCACGCCTAAGGTCCCAATCTCAGCCATTATTTTTATTCTTAGCGCCGTACTGACGGCGGTACTGACCTATTCTTTATCGATAAGCACGTTCTCACCGAACCAAATCTTTCTTTACTACTCAGCCCCTACCCTGGTCATTGTTTCAGTGTCATTCTTTTTTATGCTGCTGTGCGCAAAGATTAATTTTTCGAATACTCAACAGCAAATCATCAGTACGTTATCTATGTACAGTACGGGTATTTTCTTTATTCACCTGCTGATACTGCAAAGCCTGCTGCGCTATTTCAACATCGACTTTGAGGGCCACTACTCAACCCTGACTATTCCGGCAATAGCGCTGCTGGTGTATGGAATCTCAGCCGCAATAGTCGCGCTGCTGCACCTGATTCCAGGGTTACGCAGGGTTGTGTAGATATCTTATTGCGATGAAAATAAAGCCAGTCGCCTGCGGAGCTTCACGCTACGGCGACTGGCCAAACTTTTCAATAAAATCAGTATAAAAATGGAGTTAAATCAGCATGCTTAGCATCTTGCATGTGAAAGAGATCGCGGCTGACTTAATGCACGGCGGGCAATCCAATAGAGCAGTACACGCTCATCATCACGGTCATTATCGGCCATCGACAACAGCTTAAGCGAAAGCGTTGCTCTATTGACCGGCTGACCTGTCATTGATAGATCCATTACAGCTTTACCGATAATGCTGCAAACTTCCTCTTCGTTGGATACGGGTACTTCTGTCTCAGTCGCCATTTTGCCCTCCACGGTTAAAACTTAAGCATAGCAAAAATTGTGAAGTTTCCAGGCTGAGAACCATATAATGACATTTTGAAACATTTTATCTATTTTATCGTCATTAATACCGTTAGCCGACAGCGTTATTGGCGACTCAAATCGCAGCCTGCATACTGTGGCAACGATATACGAGTGCCGGAGGAAAGTTGCATATTACACGCGCACGCGTCCAGTTAAAATATTGCGAGAGCAGAGATTCAGAAAGTGCAGTGTATTGAAATTGAATAAAAATACCGCCAGGATTCAGCGCAGCGCAAGCCCGCTGCAAAATATGGTGGCGAGTTGATTCTGGTAAAGATAGCAGCGGCAATCCCGAAAAAATAACATCATAGCCAGGTTCAATATTTTCCGCCGAATCAATGAGGATCGTCAGGCGCTCATCGCCGAACGCCGAGAGCTTGTCATAAAAACGCGGATTAGTTTCAAACGCAGAAAGTGACGCGTTGGCGTGCATACGCTCAAGCAAATGGCGGGTCAGAACGCCATCTCCGGCCCCCAGTTCAGCGATCGAGCGCGCAGTTTGCCAGTCAACGGCATCAGACATGGTTTTACACAGAGAGCGGGAAGAAGGGGCGATAGTGCCTGTCGAACGCGGATCGGAAATAAACTCCTGCAGATAACCCGTTTTATTTTTGATATAGGAAAAAGCAGACAACAACATGGTTAAAGCTCCCGTTATATGACTTCGACAGTAGGCCATAAATCGCTTAAGAAGTTCTTAAATTATCCACGCTGCGGTTAAAACCAGGAATAATCGCATTTTGGGCCGCGTCTGGCACATTTATTTTTTCATTTTGATAAATTTTGTTACCTGAATACATTCAATGGCAGCATCAGGATTCTTCCGTACCATCAGATGTACGCCGCGCATGCTGAATGATAAAGCGTAAGCGTCAATGAAATTAAACGTTAGCCTTCAGAAACAGGGCCTGATTAATATGCGCATCCTGACGTTGCAGCAATTAATTTAACCAGGCTGGCTGACCGGCGCATTATTCAACCAGCAGGTCAGATTGAGCCAGAACTTCCGCTATGTAATCACCTGACGCCAAAATTGCGCTACAGATTCGTCTGCCCCCTTCACATCGGATAAATCAACGCAAATTTATCCGCCCGCTGCTCAGAGGCGCGCCACCCTGTGCGGATTGTGCGGTTTTAAACGTATTTCATCTGCTTTAGCCAACGTTTAATGAATAGCGCGTTATCATAAGCGCGGATCACATTAATTTTCCATTAAGTACAGGCTGATACAGACGGCAGCCGTCTGGCTTATCACCTATACTTAGAGACATCAGGCCTTGCTGTTTTAAGGAGAGCATCATGCTAATTGGTTTTGTTTTACTGGTGAGCGCCTGCGGTCACGATGCCTGCGAAGCACTGCCGGTATCAGAACATATCTTTCCCACCCGCATCGCCTGCGAGCAAATGGCGGCACGGGTCCATCAGCGCCGCCCGAATGTCGTATTACTTTGCGGCGAAGTTTACAGGTGAACATGGCGCCAGCGAATGCTCACGGCAGGCAGCGATCTATCATCTCACCGGCCACGGTGGAGTTATCAGCTACGGCTGGCGCCCACCTCTGAGAGCCGGGCTTGTAATGATAAAAATCCTCCGTGGCCTGAAAAGAAACAGAGGATTCGGCCGCGCTGATGCGAGCCGCCAGTAAATAGCAAATATCGCCCTCAAATAGCGTATCAGGCGCGCGCGCTCTCCCCCTTCTTACGCTCAGCCTTAGCCGGCAAAAATTCCCTCCCATCAGCTGCCGGCGCAGCCGTGGCGTTAATCCGGTTACCGAACAGTTCAAGATCCGCGCCTCGCCATCAGCCGACGTGATACGACAAAGCTGAGTCAGCGAAGGGGGCAACAGCAGGCCTGAGCCTGTCTGAGCTAATAATGTCAGCGACCAGTGTGCGGGCAATTGAGCAAGCATCGTCACCTCCAGTTTGTCAGTGAACACATATTGTGTTTTAATCAAAGCACAATCACGCACCAGGATCAACACGAATTGTGATAAATAAAATGCATCCATCAGAAGATATCGCCGCGCGCATCAGGCAGCTAAGGGAAGCGCAGGGGCTTTCGCAACGGGCGCTGGCGGAACGCTGCGGCTGGAGTGCCCAGTCGAGAATAGGAAACTATGAATCACGCCTGCGCAATGTCAGCGTTGAAGATGCAGAAATCCTGGCTAATGCGCTGGGCGTTAGCACGGCCTGGCTGCTGCTGGGGGAGGATTTTGCCGGCACTTACCGCCCCGGCGATCGCTATCCCCTGCTCAGCTGGGTCAGCGCCGGCATATGGAGTGAAGCCATTGAACCCTACAGCCTGCAGGATGTTGATGAATGGTATGAATCGGAAACCAAAGTGCTGGGTCCGGCATTCTGGCTGCGCGTAGAGGGGGATTCAATGACCGCCCCCTCCGGCCTGAGTATTCCGGAGGGCACCCTGGTGCTGGTTGACACCGGCCGTCAGGCGGTGAATGGCAGTCTGGTCATCGCCAAGCTGATTGATGCTAATGAAGCGACGTTCAAAAAACTGATCATTGATGGTGGCATTAAATACCTTAAAGGGCTTAATCCCACCTGGCCGATGAAAGAGCTGGATGCAAACTGCCGTATTATTGGCGTCGCGGTTCAGACCATGATGAAACTGGTATAACCCCCCTTTCCTGCCGGCAACGCTGCCGATTAAACACCTTCCGTGAGCAAATTAATCACATTTAGTGTTGACACCACAAACACTAAATGTGATCATTTCTTTCAGCTTCAGCCCACCGCTCTTTAATAATTCCGCCGCTATGCCGAAAGGTGTTGCCTGTTTTAAACGGAGGTTTGCCGTGAATGTCAAAAACCGCTGTAAACAACGTCGTCTGGCCCGACGCCAGGCCGAACGCGCTGCCCGTCAGGCGGCGCGACAATTTGAACAAAAGCTCAATTCAGCGCTTAGCGGCGGCTGCCCTCCGCGCGTCATCAAAGCGTTAGCGCGCTCGATGGCCGCCGCAGACACGCAATCCTGACATTTTCCATCAAGCTCACCGCGTCCTCAGGGCGCGGTTTACACTCCTGGAGAAAAAATATGTGTGCCGATCACAATGATATGGCTTCCACAGTGGAAGAATTAGACCGTCAGGTTGCCCTGGCGAATCGCTCTCGTCCCAACATGCCTTTTACCGGCAGGTGTTACTGGTGTAATGAAAAAATCTGTCGCGGTAACTTTTGCGATCGCGGCTGCTGCGAAGACTTCCTGCGTCGTCGCTATGCCAACAGCCAGCGCGTACATTAATTTTTCCTCAACGCAAAAGATTTGCCGCCTCCTGCCGATAATTAACTCAGCATCCTCGAAGGCTGGGGAGATCGTTATCGCGGAGAAATTATGTCGAGTGAAAAGCTGGCGGCGCATATTATTGCCCATGAAATTTTACTGAAATCGGTACTGAATGCTGTACCAAAAGCTTATCTGCAGCTGATAGCCAGCGAGGCGGGAACCCAGTTTTCTCTTTATCAACGTGGTGCAGCCAGCCGAGACGATGAAGCGCAAAACCGAGTTCAGGAAGCCAGGCAGATCGTCAGCCGACTTCTGGGTAAACAGATCGATTAAACATTGAGTTGGCTTATTCTCGCTCAATCGATATCGATAGCGTTATCTCCTCTGCCATCCCTATGACTCTCCTGCTTTACCTTCAGCAAGGTATGGTGATGACTGCGATAGCCAGCAGCGGGGGGTTTATTGTCAGCGAGTTCGTCTCTGGTTCGCCTCTCTCCAGCCTTGCGAGCCAGCCCGCAAATAGCTAATTTTCTATGGCTGTCTGACGTTTAATCTTTCTGAGCTGGTTACACTGACGTGGTTATATTTGCGTTTAGTGAACAGGGAATATCAGATGCCAGGCAGACAGAAACCTCGTCAATGCAGCGCCCGCAACGCGACACCCGCGCCACAAACCCGTCTTCTGCACGTAGGCTATCTGCCTAATCAGGGAAAAGGCGCGGCGAAACCACAAATCAAACTGGCCGGTAACTGGCTGGCCGGCTTTGGCTTTCTGCCGGGCAAAGCCGTACGGGTGGAAGCGCAGGCTGGCAGGTTGGTGATTACGCTACAAGAGGGTCAGGAAAATACCCCCCCGCCCTCTTCACATCTGACACCCTACTCCTGTAGTGTTGAGATACTGCGTTTCGGCCGTATCATCCAGCACCCCTTGCTGGTGTTATCCTAACTCTATTTTGTTCAGGAGCCTTTAATCGTGGGAAGTACCGTCAGTCAGCCGCAAGTCATTCTGCGCCTCCAGCAAATTATCCCCGCTTCCCACCTGCTTGTTCGTGAAGATGATAAGGCATGGTATACCAAAGGATTTCGGGTAGGCCGGGGGAAAGCGCTGGCCGTTGCGTTGCCGCAGACGCTACTGCAACTCTGGCAGGTGCTGAAAATTTGCGTAGAAACCGACACCATTATTCTGATGCAAGCCTCGAATACCGGCGTTACCGGCGGCTCAACGCCAGATGGCGATGACTATGACAGGGAGCTGGTGGTCGTCAGCACGCGCCTGCTCAAAGGGGTACATATCATCGACGAGGCCCGCCAGGTCATTGCGCTGCCGGGCAGTACGCTTACCGAGCTGGAAAATGCACTGCGTCCGCATCATAAAGAGCCGCACTCGGTGATTGGCTCATCCTGCATTGGCGCTTCCGTCGTCGGTGGCGTTTGTAATAATTCCGGCGGCTCGTTGATCCGTCGCGGCCCGGCGTTTACCGAAAAATCGCTGTTTGCGCAGATAACCGCCAACGGCGAGCTGCAGCTGGTCAATCATCTGGGAATTGATCTTGGTGACACGCCAGAAGAGATGATCCGCCGCATTGAGCAGCAGGATTATACCACCGGGCATCAGCAGGACTGGCAGGGGAAAATCTGGGCTGATGACTATGCCGACATCCTGCGCGACGTCGATGCCGACAGCCCGGCGCGCTACAACGGCAATACCAGCTATCTGCATGACAGCGCCGGCTGTGCGGGAAAGCTCGCGGTTTTCGCCGTCCGGCTGGCGACCTTTGACGCCTGTGAAAGCACCGATACCATTTATATCGGCACCCACGATGAAAGCGAACTGGTCGCCCTGCGGCGCTTTCTACTGGAGAAGCTCAGTTCGCTGCCGCTGCAGGCCGAATATATTCATCGAAATGCGTTTGACCTGACCATTCGCTACGCAAAGCATATGTACCGGGCTATCGACAGATTCGGCCCTGAAGCATTGCCGACGCTGTTGGCGCGCAAAGCCCGCTGGGATGTCCGGGTAAAAAATTTACGCATCCTGCCCCACAATGCGGTTGATCGCATGCTGCAAATGGTCAATCGCCTTACCCCTAAAGCGGTTGCGCCCCGCCTTCTGCAGTGGCGCAATCGCTTTGAGCATCACCTGATGATTAAATGCGATGCCCGGGATACGGCCGAGCTTGAATCGCTGGTCAGTACCTTCTTCACCCAGCGTCAGGGGGACTGGTTCCGCTGCGACAGCCGCGAGCAAAAAGACGCTTTTTTAATTCGCTTCGGCGTTGGCGGCTGTACCATTTGCTACTGCGACTATTTTGCTATGGATACCAATCAACGGCTGGTGGCTTTTGACGTGGCGCTGCGTCGTAATGACGCTGACTGGCGCATTAAACTGCCGGCTCATCTGGCAGATCAGGTACTCGAAGAGTCCTGCTGCGGCCATTTCTTCTGCTTTGTGAATCATCAGGATTATATTTTGCGACCGGGCGTCGATGCGAAGAAGTTTAAAGACGAGGTGATTGCCTGTATCGAGGCTCGCGGCGCACGCTACCCGGCCGAGCACAACGTCGGCCACCTTTACCACGCAACGGGTGAGCACGAACAGCATCTGCGTCAGCTTGATCCAACCAACAGCTATAATCCCGGCATTGGCAAAACCAGCAAGCGCAAATTCTGGCAATAAGCAGACTGACGGAAAAACATCATGCTATGGTCCTCCCCGGAGACTAAAAAAGACAGGACAGCGCCGCCGCTGTCATCGAATGCGATTGAAACGCAAGGCTTTCTGACGAAAATTGTTGCTGCCGTAGCGATCTCCCATGGCTGCAACGATATGATCCAGGCCACGCTGCCGGCGATTTATCCGCTGCTAAAAGCGGAATTCGCCCTCTCTTATACTCAGATCGGGCTGATTGCGCTGGTGTATCAGATAACCGCCTCGTTATTGCAGCCGTGGGTTGGTTTATATACCGATAAGCATCCCATGCCTTTCCTGCTTCCCGCCGGCATGGGCGTAACGCTTACAGGGATCGGCCTGATGTCGGTTGCCGGTAATTTTATGATAATTTTGCTGGCATCGGCGCTGATTGGCGTGGGTTCCTCAACCTTCCACCCCGAAGCATCACGCGTGGCCCGGATGGCCTCGGGAGGTCGCTTCGGCACCGCGCAGTCCGCTTTTCAGGTAGGGGGCAATACGGGAACGGCCTTTGGCCCCATTCTGGCTGCGCTATTAATTCTTCCGCACGGTCAGCTTTCCGTGGCCTGGCTAATGGTCATCGCGCTACTGGCGATCATCGTTCTTTCGCGGGTTAGCGCCTGGACGATTACCCACGGCCACACGCAGATGAAAAGGCACAGCACGACGCTACAGCCACTGGCGCGCAAACAGGTGATACTGGCGTTAGGCGTTATCGGCGTGCTGCTGTTAGCAAAATTCACCTATATCGCCTCAATCAGCAACTATTACACCTTCTATCTGATACAGCATTTCAGCCTGCCGCTGGAACAGGCGCAATACTGCCTGTTTGCTTTTCTTGCCGCCGTAGCCATCGGGACGTTTGTCGGCGGTCCGGTGGGCGATCGCATCGGTCGCAAGGCCGTTATCTGGATCTCCTTTTTAGGCGTAATTCCCTTCTCTTTGCTGCTGCCCCATAGCAACCTTTTCTGGACAATAATCCTGACTGTCGCCATTGGCCTGATTCTGTCATCAGCCTTCGCTGCTTTAGTGGTTTATGCCCAGGAGATCGTGCCAGGGCGCACCGGAATGGTTTCCGGCATTATGTTTGGCACCATGTTCGGCATCGGCGGCATCGCCGCCGCCGCGCTGGGTAAGCTGGCTGATTTATACGGTATTGCCGCCGTATACAGCGCCTGCGCTTTCCTGCCGCTGCTGGGTCTGGCCACGCTGTTCATGCCGCAGACGCACCGTAAAGCTGGCTAGCACGGCAGGCGTCTAATCCGCCCTGCCGACGATACGCCTCAACTGCTCACGCAGCTGAGGCGCGGCGAAGTCGAGAAAGCGCCGCATTTTAAGCGGCATCTGCCCGCGTGAAGCGTGGATAAGATGAACCGGCACGATTTCCGGTTCGTACTGTGCCAGTAGCATATTCAGCTCCCCGCGTCCGACAGCATCAACCACCTGATAATGCAGCAATCGCGCTACACCAACGCCGCGTATCGCGGCCTGCACCGCCACCTCGGTGGTGGTCACCGTCAGCCGTGACTGAATGGCAATCTCCAGCGGCTGGTTGTTCTGCGGGTGGCGATAGCGCCAGCAATAGGTAGGCATCGGCGCTTCAAGCGTGATGCAAGGCAGGCTCGCCAGATCCTCCGGGCTGTTTACCTGACCATAGCGCGCAATCAGTCCCGGACTGGCGCAGGTAACGGTGCGCATTGAGCCAACCGAGGTGGCAATCATCGAACTGTCCGGCAGCCTGCCGATGCGTACGGCCATATCAACGTGGTCATTCACCAAATCGACATTGCGGTCAGATAACAATAACCTGACGCTGATTTCAGGAAACTGTTCCAGAAAATCCACCACCAGCGGCAGCACGTGCAGCCGCCCGAACATCACCGGCGCGGTAATCACCAGCTCGCCTTTCGGCGCGACAAACTCCCCTGATGCCTGGCGCTCGGCTTCTGTCACCTGCTCCAGAATGCGCCGCGCAGCCTCAATGTAAGACACGCCAGCATCGGTCAGCGTCAGCTTGCGCGTTGTACGGATCAGCAAGCGTGTACCCAGTAAGCTTTCCAGATCGGAAATCTTTCGGCTGAGCGTAGCCAGCGGCACCTGCAGCGTACGACTGGCCGCCGACAGGCTGCCGTGTTCGGTTACGGCTATCAGCATTGACATCGCTTCAAGACGGTCCATCTATTCTTCCATTTATTGAGAATAAGATTCTTAATTTTAGTGGATTATAAATATAAATGGAAAGCAGCATAATCTCCCCATCGCGCTGAGCAGCGTGTGTTTATGTCTCAGGGGAGGTTAAAAATGTCTTTTGATTTTCTTGATATCGCCATCACACCCGAGGTGCGCGCCGCGCAGGCCGCAATGGGTAGCGAGCTTCTCTGGCAGCATCGACCAAAGCCGACAGAAACCGCGCGTTTTAGCGCAGCCGAAGACTCTTTCATTGCCAGGCGCGACAGTTTTTATATTGCCACGATTTCGCAAACTGGCTGGCCTTATGTTCAGCACCGGGGCGGTCCGCCGGGCTTTCTGAAGCTGATTGACCCGCATACGCTGGCTTTTGCCGACTATCGGGGAAATCGTCAGTACATCACCACCGGTAACCTTTCCTCCAGCAAGCGTGCCTGCCTGATACTGGTGGATTATCCACGTCGCACCCGACTCAAAATTTATGCCCACGTCGAAACGCTGGCGCTTGATGACGAGCCAGCGCTACTTGAACAGGTCAGCGACAGCGGTTATCGGGCTAAACCTGAACGGCTTTTCCGTTTACATCTGGACGCATTCGACTGGAATTGCCCCCAGCATATTACCCCACGCTACAGCGCGCAGGAGATAACCAACGTTATCCAGCCGCTGCGCGATCGGCTGGCACAGCTTGAAACCGAAAATGCCGGGCTGCGCGCCCGTCTGACTAACCAAGGAGCATCATTATGAGCACCACTTTTTACCGTAACGCCGACGTTGACGGCTTTAAAATCTTCTATCGTGAAGCTGGCGATGTGCAGAAACCCACGCTGCTTTTGCTACATGGATTTCCCACCTCCAGCCATATGTTTCGCGATTTGATCCCGCATCTGAGCGCGCATTTTCATCTGGTCGCGCCCGATCTGCCCGGCTTCGGCCTGTCAGCGCTACCACCGCGCGAGCAATTCACTTACAGTTTTGAAAACCTTGCTAACGTCATCGCGCGCTTTACTGAAATTATTGGCATCAAGAAATATGCTATCTACGTGTTTGACTACGGCGCCCCGGTTGGATTCCGGCTGGCGCTGGCGCATCCCGAACGCATTACCGGGATCGTCTCGCAAAATGGCAATGCCTATGAAGAGGGTCTGGCCGAGGGTTGGGATCCAATTCAGCGCTACTGGCGCGAACCTACCGATAGCAATCGCCAGGCGATTCGCCAGCTGCTGACGCCGGCGTCTTTCCGCTGGCAGTATGAGCATGGCGTTGCGGATACCAGCGTGATTTCACCCGACGGCAGCGAACTGGACATCTGGTTTATGCAGCGCCCCGGCGCCGACGAGATTCAGCTCGATCTGTTTTTTGATTACGCCAACAACGTCGCTTTGTATCCCGATTTTCAACGTTATTTCCGCGAGTATCAGCCAAAACTGTTAGCCATCTGGGGAAGAAACGATCCCTTTTTCCTGCCAGCCGGAGCCGGGGCTTACAAACGGGATCTGCCGAATGCTGAGGTGCAGATGCTGGAGACCGGGCATTTCGCCCTCGACACGCATGCCGAAACGATCGCGCGGGCCATTATTGACTTTATGGCTGACTAACTAAGATTATCGGCGCTTCAGGCGCCGGTTGTTTATCCTGCGCAGCGTTACATAATATATTCTTTCGTATTCTGTCAGGCAACAAAGCGCCAGCTAAAATGGTTTACCTCGTAAAATAACCGCAAAAAAATCATCTGGCATCAGACGCGTAATTTACTCTTAGGGTGAGTATGAGAAGAAAAAAAATCTTATTAAAACTTATTAACCAGCCATTAATTACGTAATTAAAAATAAATTAAAAAATGCTTGATAACCAATGAACACTTCGTAAATCATTAGCTTCTTTAAAGAAAAGAAATCAACTTCATGATGACGAGCAGGCTTTTAATTTCATTGAAAAAAAACTTCTTTAAAGATGATCTGACTCACCTTATAAACAACCTGTTAACCAGTAAACTTTTCATCGGAAAATTTATTCTCAACAACAGCCAGAACATTCTTTCCGGAAATCTCACGTGGGGAGATGACTATCCGATCCGCCCAACCGGGTAAAGACAGTGAGAAAATCGCCAGGCGGCTGTCAATAACGAGCATACTGGCGAGTAAGCGACCACGATAATCCTTGCCATCTTGTTTATCTTCATTATTCACAGTCCATATAAAACTGGAAATTATCAGCTAAAAAAACACATTTAACAGGAGAGAAAAATAGGGAGAAATAATGTTGTTGGAAGACGAAAGCTTAATAGCAACATCACGAAAGTTAATAGGTAAAGAAATCAGAAAAGCGCGTATGAGAAGGTTCACTGAAACGGAGTTCAGCTCGATTTTAGGCTACAGTCAACAACATATCTCGCGTATAGAAAGAGGCGTGTCACCGGTGAGAATCGACCTTTTCCTCGAGATATGCCTGCTGCTTGAGGTTAGCCCTCATTCTATTATTGAGAAATGTCTCAGCGAAGCCATCTCGTTTACTAAATGACGTTTGTGCAACGCCAGTCGTTGCAGAGTCAGACAAGCCGCTGACAAAAAATACTGCCAGTGGCTTTAACACCTTCAGAAAGCGTTGACTACGGGCCGTTACCGGAGCCGAAGCGCTGGAGCCGCATTGCTTGCTAGCGATCTCATCCGACGGCAGGGCCTTCAGAAACAGCGCGCCCGCCCGGCTTTGAGCAGCGATTTACCGCCGGAATGAATAACTTCAGCACCCCCGGCATGGTAAAACGCCCTGCAAATGACAACAAAAAATAAAGATCAATAATTTCCCAGCCGCATTGTGTACTTACTTTTGCACTTAGGTTTATACATCCTGCTGCAAATCACCAGAAGGAAATATAAAAAAACAGACAAAAACAGTTAGAAAGCACAATAATCTTAAATATATAAATTAAAACTAAAACTTGCTGAACTTCAAAATTAGAACTACTTTAAGAGCATTCCTAATGATTCTCTTTAAACTTTCAGGCAACCCATCATGCCGGTGATAAAATTACACTGCAAGGAGTGCGGCTGTGACCGCTTCAGAGCTGCGACGGATTCATCGCAAGATGACCGTGTGGCGCGCATGTATTGCGAAAAATGCGCCTTGCCGGTGAATATTGAGGACGTGGTCTGGTACAGAGATGACTACGTAGCGCCAGGCACCCTGCCCCGGGAAGATAGCCTTCCCTTCAACGATGGCGTCTATATATTGCCAGGCGCATAAAAAATCCGCAGACGCTGCTTCAGCGCCTGGTGATAACCGCGAGTCGTTTGCCGTTGCATGCTGCGCCCAGGCTCAGCCTGTGCACGAGGCAACGATAACCTTCAGACCCTGCTTAAAGATGATGTAAATGCGCTGGCTTATTCTTCAGTATTGCCGCAGCCGCCAGGTAAATCAGCCCCAGCCCGACCAGTATCAAAAATTTATAGCTGAGCAGATGAAATAGCCAAATTCCGGCAATACCTCCCGCCAGGAATGCGATGATAGTAAAAAAGTGCAGACCCAGCCTTTCAAGGTAAAGCGGAGCATCTTTGGGGGATTCTTTGCGGCGTAACACGTCAAACAGCATAGCCAGCTCAATACCAATATCGGTCGCTGTACCTGAAACATGCGTTGTGCGTACCCGCGCGTTTGAAATACGCGTGACCACGGCATTTTGTATTCCCATCAAAAAGCTCAGGCTCAGGATCAGCACGACCCCAGGCGAAGAGAGCGTCAGCCAGCTCTCCAGCGCGCCGAGAATAATAAGCGCAATGCCCTCAATAAGAATATTAAAAGCATAAATGCTGCGAATCCCCCTGCGTCTACCGGCGTTAATAATAATGGTCGAGCAGGTCGCGCCGGAAATAAACAGACAAACGACCGCCAGAAAGAATACGCCCGCCTGCAGATTCGCTTTGGCAAGATGGTCGGACAGTGAGGAAACGTTTCCGGTCATGTTCGCAGAAAAGAAGCCCACGATCTCAAATGCCGCCGTATTTAGCGCCCCGGCCACAGCGGCTAAAGTACAGGCCAGACGACTATCAGTATTGATAGTCCTGGCCTCATCGGTTCTGATTAACATTGACCAAACTCAGATAAAACGCAGAAGGCCCTATAATCTTCCAGTTTCAGATGCGGTACAAGCAAGGTTGTCGTTTCTCTGCGCGAATTTATCTGATGGTCTTCTGAAGACCTCAAATCGGGGTAACGCCGCCTGTCAGTAATTAAAGCTGTCAGGATGATTCTCAAGGCTGCCAGAAAGACGGGCAAACAGCACGGTGCGAATATCAATCGGCAGTTCCTGCCCGCCATTCAGCCAGCGCAAACTTTGCGTCGCGCTTTCCTCATCAAACTGCGAATAAACTGCGTACCCCTTGTGAGTTTGCGGCGAATAGATCAGCGCAATCTGCTGCGAGGCACAGCTATGCGGCTTGCAGCCGGATAAAACCTGGTATCTGACGCCGGAAAGCACCACTTCGCTGGCCGCAGAGCCGGTACCCCCCTGTTTTACCCAGGCCGGCAGCCCCGCCTGCGCAATCAACGCGCTATAGACTTTTTGCGTCTGCGGCGCCTTGGCAAAATCCGCCAGATAAAGCGCTTTAGCTGATGACAGCAGAGGAAATAACGTCAGTACACTGGCGATAATCAGCTTTTTCATGGATTAATTTCCATTCCGTTGGTGGTCGATAAAATCAATGATGACTGGCAGCACACCGCAACGGATTTATCAGCAGCGGCCAGCATTTACCTAATAAATTATATTGCAACTTTTCCCATCCGTCGGCTATAGCGACTGATTGTCCGCCAGCACACAGCATTCTGCCGCAGCCTTGTCCCTGCGATACGGGTTCGACGGCATTATATTGATATTGATCAGACAATTATGCTGAATTCAGGCTATGATAGCCTGCGCAGTGGGTCGTTAGCTCAGTTGGTAGAGCAGTTGACTCTTAATCAATCGGTCACAGGTTCGAATCCTGTACGACTCACCATGCGGTCATCGTATAATGGCTATTACCTCAGCCTTCCAAGCTGATGATGCGGGTTCGATTCCCGCTGACCGCTCCAGCCTTGTCCTGCGCCCGCCGGGTAAGGCATTCGGCACGCCCCCATCCTTGCGCCTGTTTGCCTGACTTAACGTGGCTGATTAAAGCTGCCTGCCATCCTGCCGATAATCCTTAGAATGTTATTTCGCTACGTGACGACCAGGACTAAGGCCACAACCCTATGAGCAACGATCAAAAAAAACCGGCGTCTGGCGACAGTCTGCTGCCAGGTCGCGCGGTCGCCATTGATGATGATAGCGATGGCGCAGCTAAGTCCGACGGCGCGAAGCGCAGCGTTTCCCAGCGCCTTGCCGACCTGCAAAATCAGAAAGAAATTAACCATATTGAAAAAGAAGAGCGTGAGGCTGCGCAAAGTAAACGCGCACAGGAAAAAGAGGCCGCCGACCGTCGCTCTCAGCTGCTGAATGCGGTGCGCGTCAGTACGCCAGATATCAGCCATCCGCTGTTCGACAAGATGAAAACCCTGGCTTATCAGGATCGTGGCTTCAGCAGCCGCGATGCGGTAGAGCTGCTGAAAGTGGCCAACGTCAGCCTGAAAGAAGCCCATGATTTTTTCGATCTTAATCCGGCACAGCGTGAGGATTTACTCGATCGTATTGGATTTTATCGCGGTATTGTTATCGACCAGAGCCTGTCTAACCCGGTTGAGCCGGGATTCCGGGAAGTGCTTAAACGCCCCGATATGGCCGACAACGAGCAGCAAGCGCCGCAGACCGAAGCGGCAAGCGTGCTTTATCGCCGCCCGAACTTTTCTGGCTATTTTGAAAACCACTTTACCAGCGATGAATCCGTTCATCAGATGCAAAAAAATGGCATCACTAATCTCAGCTTTTCACTCGCGGTATCGGCGGGCGGGCTGGTCAAAGCGGGCGGCGTTGGCATCAGCGCGAGTACCAGCCAGCTGGAGAACAGCAGCAGCGGCGCCATTGGTAAAACCATTTACACCACCGCTAATTTCTTTCTGCCGCAGATTGAGTTGTCGTTTGATGATGCCGCGCCCTGCGCTAACGATAAATTTATGCACGCCTGCGCCCACGCACTGACGCTGCAGGTTGCAGATAACAACCCCAATGATGCGACTATTAGCGCCGCGCGCTTCAGAGCGCTGAAAAAAGTGCTGGATACCTTCGGCCACTTTGTTGCCAGCCAGACCCTGATCGGCGGTCGCCTGTATGCCACCGAAGAGAAAGTTTTCGTCGCCGGCGAAAAGGAATCTGATATCACCTCGCGCTTTGCCGGCGCGGTTAAAGCCAGCCTGGCGACCCCCTCCGTCGGCGCTGAAATCTCAGCCAGCAGGGAGGTATCAACCCAGAATGCCACCAGCCAGAAGAACGCAAATGAGAGTCAAAAGCTGACTTTCCAGGCGGTCGGCGGCGAAGGCGCCGTGGTGCAAAATGCCGCGTTGTGGGCTGAGTCGCTGTATGACTACCGCCGCTGGTCAGTGGTTCAACGCGAAAATCTGATCCCGACGATTGATCTGCTGCCGCAGACTCTGAGCGAGGATGCATGGGCGCTACTGGCTAAATACGCCGCTAATGCCACTAAAAGGCAGCTGCTGCATGAAGATAACGCCGCCTTTTTGTTCTATGGCGCCTACGGCGACAAAGTAGGCAGCCTTGCCAGCGAAGTCTATTTCACGATTGAGAACGTGGCGCGGCCTGCGGCGATATCTTTATCATCATTTCCACCACGTCAAAACGACGCGACAATTCTTTCGCGTCCGGCGCTTTCCCATGCTCAGCTCTGGCGGCTATCGGCCGAAGGTCATCTGGTGAGTTATATCACCGTGCAACCCGGCGCCACGGGCAAACGCCAGAACATTGCCTTTGCCCTCAGCGTCGATCGCTCCGAGGGAGACAACACAGATAGCTATCCGGTGGTGGTTAAACAGCTCGGTCGCGCAGACCATCAGCGCTGGAACTGCTCCGACGCCGGAGAAATTACCTGCGTCGGCTTCGCCAGTGATTATCTGCTGATTGCCGAAAGCGCAGAAAAACTGGTGCTGGCGAAACGCGCCGGCAAGGCGCCGCTCAGCCTGCTGTGGAGTTTTCATGAATACAGCGTGGAAGAAATCGCCGCGCTGAAACCACCGGCGGTGGCCGATACCCTCGTTAAGTTTCTTTGCGCCAATAGCAAAATGGTGCTGTCGATTCTTGAAGGCGCCGGTAAAGACCACCTGCAGCAAGGAACCAGCTATACGGTATGCGCGCAGAAAGATATTAACGGCCTGCACCAGCTGTGGCGAATTGGCGCCGATGGCGATATTAAATCGCTGCTGCAAACCGACGCTTCCGCGGATATTTATCTGTCAACGTCCGGCGAAGCGGCCGATCCTCGCCTGGTCGCCAGCTCTTATGATAACTGGCGCCATCAGCGCTGGAAGAGCAACTTCAATGACCATTTATCTCCCGCATCCGGTCCCTTTTTTAATGCGAAAGCCACCATCAAACGGCGCGATTTTTGTAATGCGATTGAAATGACAGAAGACGTCAGCGCAGCCGACGTCATTTGGAAGCAGGTAGTGACAGCGGTAAATCCGCCGATCCAGACTTATGAGAGCCGCACGCTGACGGGGAATGTTCATACCGAAGACGTGTTTACCGTTGATTCCCGTCCGCTGGTGGTCAACGGCACCCTGACCTCGCTACAGCTTTTCGTAACCGACCGCAAAATGTATAACTTTATGGGCCTCGGCGCGGGCGAAGGCTATGCGCTGCAAATGCATATTACCGCCGATCTGGCCGCCGGCGGCAATCATGTATCCAGCCATATTGGCGCCGCGCCCAATGCTTCTAACCAGCTGTTTTCGGAATACGCGCCGGTTTATATCGACGAGGATTTCCTCTACCTGCCGGACTGGCCGATCTACGCCATTCGCCTGTCGATTGAGGGCGATGTACGCAAAGTGCTGACATTCAGTTACCAGGAGCATGATAAGGGACCGTGGATAAGCAGCGGCAACGGTTCACAGGCCAAATCTCAGGTGCCGACAGAAGATCTGGCGGTTGCCTGCGAGCCAATTATTCGCAAAGCCTTAGCGGCGGGCGAAACGCTGATCGGCATCGGTCTGCATTACGACAGCAGCAAGCAGCTGCTGGCGCCGAAAATGCTGGTCAGTAAACCGGTGTAACATCGGGGCGGCGTCACCGGCAGCGGCGTGCGTGGAAAAATCTCGCGCCCGTCCGTCGGGGACAGGGGTTAATCACTTCAGGTCACAGGGCCGCTGGCTGCCGCTGTCGGCTCGCTAAGAAACGTGAGAAAAACAATGAGAGCGTTTTTGGACTACAGCTTTAATCACAATCCCTTTGATATTAGCGGTAATAAAAACATCAAAGGGTTTAGCAGCGCCGAGCGGGAGCACTTTATTCACCGGCTGCCGATCTTTAAGCTCGACGACGTTGCCTTTTTTAAATGCCCTTACTGCAATGAAGATATTCATCCGCGTGCTGCACACGTCGATCATATCATTCCCTATGCGGTTTATGCCCGTTATAAAGTGTTAACCGAGAACGAAAAATCCGTAAAAAAAATACTTGAAGATGCGGAAACCGATGAAAATAACTTTATCCTCTGCTGTCAGAGTTGCAATACCAAAAAAAGCGACACCCTGAATCGCGCGCTGATTATTACCGGACAAGATCACACCAGAAATACGCCGGCAGAGGATAAATTTATTCGGTCAGCGAAAATAATCGATGAAATAAACCATACAATGCCGCCGCATCAGAGTATGTATTGCAAAATAGGCCACTACTGGTCGGGTGGGCGTGACTATACCACCCAGGGCGATATTATGGACTTTCTGACCAGCCAGCGGCTGCATTTTAAGTCTTATGAAGATAAACGTCCGCTTTATCCGCTTGAGGCAGTGAGCTGGCTGGCTGAATTTGTTTCAGTAAAGGTCAATATTGATTATACCTACAGCCTGCGCGTCTCCACGCGCAGCTACAAATATGACGATCGCGACAGCTTGTACGACATCACCATGCTTGCCGACAGCGCGCCTGAAATCCACAGTCAGATGATTGAAAACGTGGCGTTAAAAGTTAATTTCCCCTCTCAAAGCCGGTTAAAAAGGCTGATAGAAACCGAGCAGGAGATACAGAAAAGAGACAAACGCATCAGCACCGATGGCGAAATACCGCTAAGCGGTATGGCGCTACGCATTCATCTCGGCGAACAGCAGGTCATGTCGGAACCCCAAAAAGGCTATCTCGCCCTTGGCTGCTACTATTGCCTGGGTATTTATCCGGAAAGCGCCTTCCATCTCGATCATATTAAGCCATCCAGCCTGAATGAAGTGCAATATCACGATGGCAATAATCTGCTGGCGGTATGTCTCGGCTGCAATACTAAAAAACAACATAAAAAGCTTAGCCTGCGTTTGCTGGAAGAATTAATCGAAGAAAGAAAGAGCTGGAGCAAATATCTTATCGGCATTGAATCCGCGCAAAACCTGGGATTTTCATCACAAATATCTGCCGATGAATATGCCGCTTACGGACAGGTTAAAGTGTTACATCATCATTTTTCCGGCACCGATCTTTCTTATTTAGATAAGGTTATTCCCAAGCTGGATGAATGGATGGAGGCAATACGTAATGGCCGTCAGGCAACCGCCGTCTCCTTCACCTACCGCCCGCCGACCATTGAAATTGAAGATCCGGATGATCAGACAACCTGATAACAAGACGCCATTGGCTGGCCTGCCCCGACGCAGAATTAGCTCAGCCCGCGACAAAAAACATCTATAGGTGGAAATAGCCGTTTATTCGCAGGTTATAGCCGCATTGCGCTTAGCCGTCGCGTGATAAAATCATTTAAAATAACCTATCCCGCTGATTATAAATATATTTAGGGTGAATTCATCGTGCCTCTGCTAAACCCGTGGAAAGCGGCAGCCAGCTTCATTACCGCCGCCGCCATATTTTCGCTATTCGCCGCTGCGCCCGCGCAGGCAATGTCCGCCGCCTGTAGCGCGCTGAATAATGCCAGCCCTTTGAGTTCGGGATTATTACGCTATCAGCCGTCAGACTTTGAAAGCGGCGAGAGCCTGACGGTATCTTCCAGCGATACCGGTTTAGGCTTTAATGGCAACCCCACAACCGCCGATAGCGTTATTCTTGCCGGTAACGGCGGCTTTCCCAGCTATAGCAGACACACCAGCGACACATCCCATGCCGGCAGCTTTATGTTGCAGGCCACCAGCGCGCAGCTGACCGCTAACGGGCTTTATTTTAAAGTGAGCACGTCTAATGGCTATATCAGTCCGGTCACCGTCAGCTGCACCTCGGCGTCGACGCCGCCGGCCGCCTCCACGGATGCCAGCCTGAGCAACCTTACGGTTAGCGCCGGCCCTCTGTCCCCCTCTTTTTCCGCCGGCAGAACCAGCTACAGCCTCAACGTCGCCAACAACATCAGCAGCTTGCAGGTGACGCCGGTGGCGACCGACAGCGGCGCCAGCATCACCGTTAACGGTACGCCGGTCATCTCCGGTTCTCCGTCGCCCAGCGTTCCTCTGGCCGAAGGCAGCAATACCCTTTCAGTGGTCGTCATGGCGGCAGACGGCGCCACGACCACCAGCTACAGCATCAACGCGATCCGCGCCGGCCAGCTCCCCACCGCCGGTCCGGTAGCTGCTAACGTAATGATAAACAGCAGTAATAATCCGATTACTCTGGCGCTTTCCGGCGCCAGCGCCACCTCCGTTGCCATCGCCACCCTGCCAGCCCACGGCAGCGTGACGGTCGATAACTTACAGATAATCTATACCCCCACGCCCGGCTATTCCGGTAGCGACAGCTTTAGCTATAACGCCAGCAACAACGCGGGGACCTCGGCGGATGCCAGCGTAACCATAACGATTGACGCGCCGACCCTTAGCCTTACGCCAACAGCGGGAACCCTGACGCCCGCCACGCTGGGCAGCGTCTGGACGCAGACCTTCACCGCCTCCGGCGGCAGCGGCCCCTACACTTACAGCGCCAGCGGGCTGCCTCCCGGACTCTCGCTGAATCCCGCCAGCGGTGAGGTTTCCGGCTCGCCGGTTAGCGCAGGGACTTATACTTTCCAGATAACCGCCACCGACAGCGCCAGCTATAGCGTCAACGCTAGCTATACACTGGTGGTTAACGCTCTGCCGCCCTCAGCCGCACCGGTGAGTGAAGTGATTGCAACCGACAGCAGCGATAACCTGATTACCCTGCCGCTGTCCGGAGGAGAAGCGACCTCGGTTGCCGTGGTACAGCCGCCCTCACACGGCACGGCAACCGCCGTCGGGTTAAAAATCCGCTATACGCCGCTGCGTGGCTACGCCGGCAGCGACAGCTTTACCTACACCGCCACCAACAACTTTGGCACCACCCAGGAAGCCACGGTTACGCTGACGGTTAATCCGGCAGTCCTGACGCTCTCTCCGGCGGCAGGCGCGTTACCGCGCGCCACGGTCGGCACGGCATACAGCCAGACCTTCAGCGTTTCCGGCGGCAGCGCGCCTTACAGCTGGCATCTGAGCGGCAACCTGCCGGATGGCCTGACGTTCGCGGATGGCGAGCTGAAAGGCACGCCGCTGGCCGCCGCATCGGTAGCCTTTACCTTACAGGCCACCGATGCCAACGGCGCTAGCGCGCAGTCCACCTGGCAGCTGGAAATTAACGCTGCCGCGCCGGTCGCCGTGGATCATGCCGCTTCGCTTTACGCCGGGCAATCGGTGAAAATTAACCTGTCGGCAGGGGCGACCGGCGGCGCATTTACCGGCGCCAGGCTGTTAGACCAGCCGGCATCGTCGGTAGGAACGGCGGAAGTTGAGTCGGCGGGCAGCGATTATAACCTGGTATTTAAAGCCGCGCCGCAGGCCAGCGGCACGACAGCGCTGCGCTATGTGCTGCTCGCTAACGGCGGCGCCTCACAGCCTGCGCAGGTGAGCATCACCATAGCCGCCAGGCCGGACCCGTCAAAAGATGCCGACGTCATCGGCATGATCAGCGCGCAGCTACGCGCAGCGCAAAACTTTGCTCAGGCGCAGATCCGCAATTTCAGCGATCGCCTGACACAATTACACAACGGCATGGACAGTACCTCGAATTTAGACGGTATCCATTTTGCGCTGCCAACCTCGCACCAGCAACGCACCACCGATAATGATCGTCCCGGCGACGGATTGCAGCAGTACAATCAGCTGGCCGACGCGCCACCACCACCGCCCTCCCCGTTTGGTCCGACCGCCGCCGCCAATAGCCGGCTCGCATACTGGACCGGCGGTTACGTTGACTTTGGTTCCGATAAAGACAATTCGGTTCGCTTTAGCCATACGCTGGTGGGGATCAGTACCGGTGCCGATTATCGCCTGACGCCAGACTTTACCGCAGGTATGGGGATTGGGTTTGGCCGCGATGTCAGCGATATTGGCGATAACGGGACGCGCAACAATGGCCGTTCTATCAGCTCCGCGCTGTACAGCAGCTATCATCCTGACGCGTTTTTTGTCGACAGCCTGCTGGGCTACAGCCGGCTGGATTTTGACAGCCGGCGCTACGTCAGCGAAACCGGCGCTTATGCTCGCGGCGAACGCAGCGGCCGCCAGCTGTTCGGCGCGGTTATTTCAGGCTACGATTTCCGGACGCCGAGCCATGTGGTTTCTCCCTATGTCGGCTTGCAGTTCTACCGCACCTGGCTTGACGGCTATGCAGAAAAAGATGCCGATGCCTTTAACCTGGCGTTTGCACCGCAGGCATTTTCACAATTCACCGCCGTGACCGGTATTCGCGGCCAGTATGGCGTGCCTCTTCACTGGGGGCTGATGCGTTTACAAAGTCGTGTTGAGTACGCGCAGCTGATGAATGATACCGGCTACGCGCGGCTTGGTTATGCCGATACCGGCAATGACAGCTGGAATATGAAGCTGAGCGACATGAGTAAAAGCACCCTGTCGCTCGGCGTCGGCGTCGATTTCCTGCTAGCCCATGGCATTACGCCAGGCATTGCCTGGCAAGGCATGCTGGGGCTGGATAACAACAACTCACGTTCGCAAAGTATCCTACTGCGGGTTAACGTCGCGTTTTAATCAGACCCCAGTACAAAGAAACCATGGGTGCCGTCGCGCTCAAGCTGAGCGACTAACCCATATTCCCAGTCAAGATAGGCCTGCATCGCCTGCAGGCTATTATCAAGCCCTTCATAAGGGCGACGATAGCGATCCTGGCGCGCTATCAGCAGCCCTTCCTCGCCTGTCTGGCGGGGATAACCGGCGCTGAACCACGCGGAGTCGCCGCCGCTCAGCACGTATACCGGTTTATCCGTCAGGCTGGCAACGTCCTGCCATGCAAAGCGGGCAAGCAGGCTGCTGCCGCAGGTCACGACGTAGCGCTCCGCCGCTGGCAGCAGCGAGGGATCGGCCAGCAGTGCCGCGCGCGTAAGCCATGCGGCGCCGGGAATATGCTGCTGTACGAAGCTCGCGCTGGCGGTAAAATCGATTATCCGGGTTCCGCCTTGCTGCAACCAGTCAGCCAGTTCCTGAATCGCGACCTCCTCCAGACCGGACGGCGCCACGGCGCGGGGCTTCCACTGCCCGGTTTCGCTCAATGCCGTCGGGCTTAGCCCGTCGAGTACCGCCACTTCCCAGCCCATTTGCGCCAGCCAGCTGGCGGTCATGTCGGCGCGCACGCCTTCATTATCAACCAGCACCAACCGCGCGCCGCGCACGCTGGCGTAGTGATCGGTTTCCTGCACCAGCTGACCGCCGGGAACCGGGCGGCTGGCGGGCAGATGCCCGGCTTCATATTCCGCCGGATCGCGTACGTCAAACAGATAGCTGGTGCGGGTTTCATCCTGTTGCCATCTCGCCAGGGTGGCGACATCAATACGCGCCACGCCAGCGCGATCCGCCAGACGTCGGGCAGCGAGGCGCGCCAGCTGACGCCCATCGTCGCTTAGCGCGCCGTAGCGACGCGACTGCCCGTGTTCAAGGGGCTGACCGGCCAGCGTCCAGCCGATAGTGCCGTTGCGCAGTGCGTAGACCGGATTGCTTATGCCGGTATTAATCAACGACTGGGTGCCAATAATGCTGCGCGTGCGTCCGGCGCAGTTGACGATAACCGTTGTCTGCGCTGAAGGCGCCAGGTCTTTTATTCTTAAGGCCAGTTCACCGCCCGGTACGCTGATGGCGCCGGGAATCGACATGGTCTGATATTCATCAAAGCGACGGCTATCCAGCACCACCACGTCCTGCTTGCCCTTAAGCAGCGCATCAACCTCTTCAGCCGTTAGCGAAGGCGTAGGGTTTCGACTGTCGACCAGCTCGCCAAACGCTTTAGAGGGCGAATTAACGTCAATAAACAGCTCGCCGCCAGCCTGTCGCCAACCGTCCAGATTGCCTTCCAGCAGGGCTACATCGCTATAGCCCAGCTGCTGTAGCCTGTGCGCGGCAAGCTGGGTTAGGCCTTCGCCGTTATCGTACAAGGTTACCGGCGCGCTCAGGCGCGGCACGCGATCGCCAATTTCAATTTCCAGGCGGGAAAAGGCGATATTGGCAGCAAACAGCGGATGACCGCTGGCGAACTGTGCTTCGTCGCGCAGATCGATCAGCGCCACTTCCTGCCCCTGACGCAGCGCCTGCAAAATGGTCTGCGCCGAACGTGATGAAAATGCTGTGCTCATTTTGAAAAATCCCAAATATTAGGCAAGTGGTGGTTGTCGTAGCCGGAAATAAACGGCTTCTGTTCACCGTCTGGCCGGTAGACGGCGCGCTTTATGCCGCCGATATTGCCGCCATACACATGAATGCTGATCGAGGTCCGATCGGCAAAGGCATTGCTGACTTTGTGAATATCGCCGACCTGCGGCGAAACCGCCTCGACGCTACCGGCCTCCAGCCGCACCGGCGCGCCGTGAAGATGTAATCCGTCCGAATTTTGCCGGTAGTTCTGCGATATTTCCGCGCCGCGTAGCACGCCGATCAACCCCCAGACCCGGTGATCGTGTACCGGCGTGGTCTGACCCGGCCCCCAGACGAAGCTCACCACCGAAAAGCGCTGCTGCGCATCGGCATGCAGCAGATACTGCTGATAACGTTCAGGGTCCGGCCGGGTAAATTCAGCGTCCAGCCAGTCATCACGCGCGATCAGGGTTTGCAGTAGAGTTGTGCCCTGCGCCAGTATCTGTTCCTCCTCGCGGGTACGGTCGAGCAGGCAGGCCAGGTCGTTAACGAACTGACGTAATGGCTGGTACAAAGATATGCTCATAATCCGGCTCCATTCAGGTGTGCAGAAGCGCCCCCGCGAAACTCAGCGGCCAGCTGGTTACCAAACAGCGTCATTGCCGCCTGCTGGCTTGCCGTCAGCGAGGGATGAACCAGCCACAGCTGGGTATGCGGTTTAAAATCACGCAGCGACAGCACGGAAAGGGGAAAACGCTGCCGCGCCTTTTTCACCACCGAAAGCGGCATAATGCCAAGTCCGCGTCCCTCGGCGATAAACGCCAGCTGCAGCGCGCTGCCCTGCACCTCGGCATTCAGCCGCAGGGGAACCCCACGATCCTCCAGCGCGCGCATCACCGAGGCGCGGAATCCACATCCGTCCGGGTTCAACACCCAGCCGTATTGCGCAGACTCGGCGAGGGTTTTTGGCTTGCGGGCGGCATCGGCGGCGACGACGATCGCCAGCTCGACGTCACCCAGCGAGCTGGCATGTAATATTCCGGAAAAATGCTGGCTGGCAGGAAAAAGCAGCAGCGCGGCGTCCAGCGCCCGCTGTTGCAGCTGGCGCAGCAAATCCCGTCCCCAGCCGCTGCGGATTTGCGGTTTCAGGTCGGGATAGCGCTGCTGCAATCGGGAGAGCGCGCCAAGCACGCCGCCGTCGGAAAGGACGTAAGGCAGGCCGATGTTCAGCGCACCGTGCGGCAAGTTATCGCTGGCGACCTGATGCTGGAGGTTTCGCACCTCCTGCGCAATACGCAGACACTGGCGATAAACCTGCAGGCCAACGCTGGTCGGCGTCAGCGGTTTGGTTTGCCGGTCAAGCAGGGTCACGTTCAGCGCCTGTTCAAGATTTTGTACCCGCCGGGTGACCGCCGGCTGCGTCAGGCCGAGGTGCGCGGCGGCCTGCTGCGTGGACTGCAATTCCACCAGCGCAATAAAAGCCTGCATATCGTCAAGTTTCATAGCATTTCCGTTCAGAGTAAGTCGCCGGGCTTTTTCAGCGCCTGACGTGGCCGCTCATCAGTACAGCTCGCCGCGACTGAGACGCTGATAAAATTCAGCGGCGGCCGCTTCGCCGATAGCCAGTGCCGCACAGTGCAGAAACTTTGCCTGATTCTCCGCCGCCGGCAGCGGGTTGTCATAAGATGCGCCAATCGCACTGTGAATAAAGGTGCTCAGATGGCGGCCATCGCGGGTGGTAATCACCACCTCTGCGCCGCCGGCGTTATCAGACTGATAGGGCTCCAGGCTCACGGTTTGCATCAGCGCGCGCGTCGACGCGCGGGAGAAACGCGCCTCGTCAATAAAATCCGCCAGCACCAGCTCGCCCTCTTCCAGCGCGCGGGCAACGCAGTAATGCAGGCTGAACTTTGCCGCCAGCGGCGTGGCGGGCGCAGCCACGTTAATATGCGGAAAGCGGATCGGATGCACGCCAACGCGAATGCTGGCGATATCCTCCGGCTTGAGGTCATGCTGTTGCCGCAGCGCTAAGATGCCGTCGATCGGCGGCAGAATGGCGTAGCAGCAGGGAAAGCGCTTTTGCTTAATGCCCCGGGTTCTGTCCAGCAAAACCGGATCGCCCTCCCAGGGCGCGGTAAGCAGTGCGATATCGTAATTATCCGCGCCGCTGTTGAACACGTTGAGATAGCCGTGATGATGCTCAAAGGCCTGCGCGCCGGCGGTGAAACCCTGCTGTGCCAGCTTAACGGCAATCAGCGCATTGCGATTAGCATGTCCGACGATCAGCGGCTTGGTTTCACTACCGAAGTTGGCCTTAATGCCACAGGAAAATGAGGTGGCGATGGAAAGCGCCACCGCCGTTTGCGCCTCGCTGAGCGCCAGCAGCGCGGCACAGGCGGCAACGGCGGCAAACAGGCCAAGGGACGTGGTCGGATGCCAGCCGTGGGTGTACTGATAGCGGCCAACCGCATCCCCAAGCCGTGAAGCGGCTTCAAAGCCGGTAATATAGGCCTTAATCACCTGTTCCTGCGGCGCCTGCGTTTCATCAGCCAGCGCCAGCAAGGCGGGAAGTATCGCCACCGAGGTATGGCCATACAACCGCGAGTTGGAATCATCAAAATCAAGCATATGGGCCGCCATGCCATTCAGCAGCGCGGCATCCGGGGCGTTGAGGCGTAAATCACCGCCAAAAACGCGGCTGCTGCCGGCGGCGGCATAGGGTTCAATCACCTGGCGCAGCTTAAGGGCGCCGGGCTGTACGCTGCCCGCCAGCATGACCCCCAGCGTGTCAGTAAGCGCATAGCGGGCGCGCTCAACGGCTTCAGCGGCCAGCGGGCGGCGATAGAAATGGTGGATATTTCGCGCAAATTGCAAAGCGATTGTCATGGTGTTTTCCCGGATGTTGGCGTTTTAACGCGGCCCGGCCAGCAGGCCGCTAAGGGTATTCAGGGCGCCCGGCTGTTCGAAGCCCAGCGCCGTATCAAACAGCGTCTCGCTGTTACGCTCGCCAATCACCGGCCTTGTCAGCCGGGAGAACTTTTCGTGCAGTTCATCAAGCGTCAGGGGATTGAGCGGATGACCGCGCACGATTTTGGTTTCACCGCGCAGCTGTTCGCCATTGGTAAACCCGATATCGATAATCGCCGCGTGAGGCGCCTGACCTTCAATTGCCTCGACGCTAACTTTTTCCAGCAGCGCGCTGGCGGCGGGATCGGCGGTTTTTTCATCAGTAAAATCCTGATCGCCGAGCTGATAGCCGCTCAGCGCCAGCGCAATGCAGTGCTGCACGCTGAACTTGGTTTCCAGCGGCGTCTGCGGATGGGGATTCCCGGCGTTAACTAAACACATGGGATGTACGCGTGCGTGAATACGCGCAATCTGCCGCCCGTTAAGCTGGTTGAAAAGGCCGCGCGCCGTTTCAATCGAGGCGTGGGTGGCGCGGCAGCTGGCATACAGCTTATAGCCGTTAGACGCGATCGCCCAGCCAGCGTCAAAATCCAGCGGAGGCACGTTGGTTTCACCGCTCTGGATAAACGATTTCAGCCAGCCGGCTGGCTCATAAAAGTGCGGGGCGGCAATAAAGCCGGACTTCGCCAGCTCAGCGGCCATAATGCCATCCATCGCCGCTTTGCCGGCGTGAAACGGCTTACCGTGCGTGCCGGATGATTTCATTAATCCGCCCATCATGGTTGCCGCCGCCCCCAGCGCATTGGCCGCCTCTGACTCATCAAGCGCCAGCAGCGATGACGCCGCCGCCGCCGCGCCAGCCCGTCCGACGATCGCCGTTGGATGAAACCCCCGCCGCTGTAAATTTCTGCCGACGCCGTGAAAATCGCCGCCGCCCAGCCTGGCCATAACTTCATAGCCGGTGATAAAAGCCCGCAGCACCTGCTGTTCTGTCGCCAGCAACGATTGACCCAGCGCCAGCGCCGTTGACCAGCAGGGGCCGCTGGGGTGACCGGCTCCGGCCGGATGGGTATCGTCAAAATCCGCGGCGTGCGCCATCGTGCCGTTAACCAGCGCCGCCAGTGCCGGCGTAGTTTGACCGCCGAGAATTATCTGCGCCCTGCCCGCTGCCTGCCAGCCCAGCGCTACCTGACGTACCGCTTTCACTACCGGTGCGCGGTGCGCGCCGATAGAGACGCCCAGCCAGTCAACCAGCGCGCGTTTGGCTTCCATCAGCACGGCGGGGGGCAGCGGTTGTACGCGCATTTGCTGAATAAAGCGGGTTAATTCGCCTGACCTTTGGTGGGCAGCCGCTGGAGCCAGAGTCGCAGACATCGCCTCTCCTTAATTAAATGGTGAAATAACAGCAATTGCTGGCATATAAATAAAAGAAAAATTCCCCTCAGCGCCGGGCGTTATCGCCAACGCAGCGGCGGCTTATTGCCGAAAACTAATATGAATTAACGGGATAATAATCCGCAAAAATATAAAAAAGTCTTATTAAATTTTCAGCTTTGCAAATGAGTAAAATAAATAACGCGCGGATAAAAAAGCAGAATGCCAGCAATTTTCTGTGCTTAGCGATTATTACAGTTACGCATATTACCTTATACGTAAAATGCATTTAATTTATTTAATTTACGGTGATAGCGTCTTCAGGCAGCTATCCATTTTTAAGATAAAACCCGTAACAGCCCTTTAGCGTGCCTTGAGTGAAAAAGGAAACAGAATGAAAAAAAGTGCGTTTCGCGCCGGCACCTTACGCTGGCGGTTATTATTACCGCTGATAACCTCAGCGCTATTTTCCGCCGCGACGGTTGCCGCAGACGACAGTGCGTGGCGACCGCAACGTCCGGTACAAATTATCGTTGGCGTCGGTCCCGGCGGCTCGATGGATCGCACCGCAAGAATGGTCAGCGACGGGCTGAAAAGCGCGAAATTAGTTCCCGCCGCAAGTGAAGTGGTCAATCGTCCTGGCGGGGGTCACGCCCTGGCGCTGAGTTATTTGCAAAGTCAGCCTGCCGATGGCGAAAGTATTCAGGTTGTTAATAGCCCATTTGTCACCAATAAACTGCTGGGGCGTAGTCCGATCGATTACAAAAAATTCACCCCGCTCGGTCTGCTGTTTAGCGAAAACTTTCTGTTTGCCGTGCGCAGCGACTCGCCGATTAAAGACGGTAAAGATTTAATTGCCAGACTGAAAAAGGATCCGGCTAGCGTCTCCTTCTCGGTTTCCAGCGGACTTGGCACGTTAAACTACGCAGCCGCCATGGAGCTGGCTCGCGCCGCAGGCGCGGATATCCATAAAATAAAGGCGCTTAGCTTTAACTCCGCCGCAGAAGGGGTCACCGCGACGCTGGGGGGCCATGTTGACGTGGTGATCACCACCGTTTCCAGCGTGGTGCCTTTCTACCAGGCGCACCGCATGCGGGTATTAGCCTCCACCACCGAACAACGCCTGGGCGGCGCGCTGGCGGAGGTACCAACATGGCGCGAACAGGGCGTGGATATCGTGACCAGCGGCTGGCGCATCGTCGTTGGCCCGCCGAGATTAAAACCGGAACAGGTGCGCTTCTGGGAGTCTGCGCTGCAGCAGATCACCTCAACGCCGGAATGGCGCGCGCAGCTTAAGCAGGAATATATCGATCCCGGCTATGGCGACCATACTGCGGCCAGCAAGGCGATCGATGACAGCGCCCGTCGTCTGAGCGCACTGTATAAATCGCTGGGTATTATAAAATCATGAAAAATAACGCCGCCAGCGCAGGATCTTCCGCTGTGAGTTACCTGCTGGCGTTAGCTGGCATCATCATTACGACCATTTACTACTGGGGAATCCAGGCGATTCCCCAGCTGAGTATGGGCGATCCGCTCGGGCCGCGTGCGTTTCCGCAATTACTCTGCATTGCCATGCTGTTTAGTTGCCTGCTGCTACTGCTGGAAGGGCGTAAAAAAATGGCGTCGCGCCCGGCCCTTTCCGGCTCGTTCACGCCGGTGCTGGCGGCACTGGTGGTCATTGCGCTCTATTTCATCGGCTTTAAACCGCTAGGCTACGTGGTCGATACCACCCTGTTTTTACTGCTAACGATGGGCTGGTGCCATCCGAAGCGGCGACAGGCGGTGACGGTCGCCATCCTCTTTCCGATCGCCAGCTGGTATCTGTTTCGCGAGCTGCTGGACGTTCCCCTGCCCGGCGGGCTGCTCTTTTCCTGAATGAGGCAATCATGGATTCGTGGTTACAAATATTACATGGCTTCAGCATCGCTTTTCAGCCAGAGAACCTGATGTATATTCTGATCGGCTGCCTGCTGGGCACCGCCGTGGGCGTCTTGCCAGGATTAGGCCCGACGGCGGGCATTGCCCTGATGATGCCGATCACCTTCGGGCTGGAGCCAGGCGGCGCGCTGATCATGCTGTGTGGCCTTTATTACGGCACCATGTATGGCGGTTCGACGGCATCCATACTGATCAACACCCCAGGCGAATCCTCGTCGGTCATGACCGCGCTCGACGGCTACCAGATGGCGCGCCAGGGCCGGGGCGGGGCGGCGCTGGCGGTGTCGGCCCTTGGCTCCTTTATTGCCGGGACTATCGCCGTCGTGCTGCTGAGCTTCTTCGCCGGACCTTTCTCTGCCTTCGCGCTGAAAATCGGCCCGATAGAGTTTGCAGCGCTGTTGCTGTTTTCCCTTAGCGCGGTAGCGTCGCTCAGCGGTAAATCCGTCGCGCGCGGGCTGTTTTCCATGGTGCTGGGGCTGATTATCGCCACTATCGGCATCGACTTACAAAGCGGGATGCCGCGCTTTACCGGCGGTATTGCCGAGTTACAGGGCGGCATTCCCTTTATGGTGGCGTCAGTCGGCATGTTTGCCATATCAGAAGTGTTAATTAACTTTGAACGCCATCTGAAAGGCAGCGAGCCTGTGCAGCCGATTAAAGGGTCGCTGTGGTTAACCAGGCAGGAGTGGCGGCGCTCGCGTATGCCGATTCTGCGCGGAACCTTCCTGGGGTTTGCTAAAGGCATCCTGCCAGGGGGCGGCGCCACTATTGCCACGGTGCTGTCTTACAGTATGGAGCGGTCGCTTAGCAAACAGCCGGAACGGTTCGGTAAAGGGATGATTGAAGGCGTTGCCGGACCGGAAGCCGCCAATAACGCCGCCGTGGGCGGTCATATGGTTCCGCTATTGACGCTGGGGATCCCCAGCAGCAGCTCTTCGGCCCTGCTGCTCGGCGCCTTCGTGATGTTCGGCATTCAGCCAGGCCCGCTATTGATGCAGGAGCATCCGCAAATGGTCTGGGGGCTGATCGACAGCATGTACGTCGGCAACCTGGTGCTGCTGATCCTTAACCTGCCGCTGGTCTTTTTGTTTATCCGCCTGTTATATATTCCGACTGGCATGCTGCTGCCGGGGATTGTGACCATTGCCAGCATTGGCGTCTGGTCGATTCAGTCCAGCGCCTTTGATCTCTATCTGGTCCTCGGCTTTGGCATTCTGGGCTATGTGCTGCGCAAGATCGATGTGCCGCTGGCGCCGATGGTGCTGGCACTGGTGCTGGGCAATAACCTTGAGCAGTCGTTTCGCCAGTCATTAACCCTGTCCGGCGGTGATATGCGGGTATTTTTCACCAGCCCGATTGCCCTGACGTTTCTTATCTTAACCCTACTGTCGCTGGTGCTGAGCCTCGGCATTCCCCTCTGGCGCACCCGCCGTCGCGAGCAGGCGCAGCGTCAGTCTCAGTCAATTGATGAACGCTCAGCCCTCAGCCAGCAGGACTAGCACGCGAAAAACCATAAAGCGGCGTAACGCCGTTTTATTTCAATGTGAAGAAACAAACCCGGAAGCAACTGAGGCTGCCGGCAGGGCAAAGTTGCGCCGCATACGCGCAACCTCATTGACCGGCGTCAGGCCAAACAGGCGTTTAAATTCGCGATTGAACTGCGAAACGCTTTCATAGCCGACCTGCGCGCTGGCGGCAGAAGCGGTAAGGTCGTTGCGCAGCATCAACAGCCTGGCCTGATGCAGGCGGGTAGTCTTGAGGTATTGCATCGGCGAGGTGTCTGTTACGCTTTTGAAGTGGCTGTGAAAAGTTGGCAGGCTCATTCCGGCCTCTTTTGCCAACGCGGCCACATCCAGATGGGCGTCATACTCAGCGTGGAGTTTTTTCAGCGCCCTGGCGACCTTGCCAAACTGGCCCTGCAGGCTAAGCGCAGCGCGCAGCTCATGACCCTGGGCGCCGGTCAGCACCCGGTAATAAAGTTCGCGCAGCATCGCCTGTCCCAGCATCTCAGCGTCCAGCGGCGCGGCCATCACCTGTAAAAAACGCAGCACTGAACGGCTCATCGCATCATCCATTGGGCTGGAGACCATACTCTTTGGCGCCGCTGTCGCTATCCCGCTTTCCCCCAGCTGCAACATCAGTTCCGCCGCCATGCTGAAATCCAGCCGGATATAGATTGCCAGCATCGGCTCGGCGTCGCTGGCGTCGGTTTCCATCGTAAACGGCACCGGAACCGACACGGCCAGATAGTGCCGGGCATCATATAAATAGACTTCATCGCCCCAAAACCCGCGCTTTCTGCCCTGCACCACGATAACGATCCCCGGTTCATACAGCACCGGCGTGCGCATCAGCGGGCGATTAGATCGCAAAAAGCGCACATCTGCCAGCGGCGTCAGGTTATAGCCTTCCCGCGGCGCCAGCTGATGCAAAAGCGCCACCATCTGGCTGGCAATCACTGACGATGTATCCATTACAAGCCCCTGCAAACAGTGGTTAACGCGGTCGAACGGCCGCATTTCACGAAGCCCGCCAGGGCGCACAACAACGTTGATGTTTGCCGTTAACAGGGCCGCTGGCTAAGCGATCTGAGTGTGACATCTGCGGCGAAATGCGTCCAGATGGCTCATAGGAACAGGCAAAGATTACAGAGGAACCGGGCTACTGATTTTTTGCTCTTCCCCCTATCCTGCCCCTGTAACTTAGCGAGGGGAATTAAATGAAATCTGACAAACTGTTTTTTATTAGCGGCGTCAGCAGCGGCTTCGGACGCGCGCTGGCGCAGGAGGCTCTGAAAGCCGGCCACCGCGTCGCGGGTACGCTGCGCAATCAGCAGGCGAAAGAGGAATTCGAAGCGCTGGCGCCGGGTCGCAGCGTCGCTTATCTCTTTGACCTGACCGATTTTGCCAGTGCCGCCTCACTGGTCGAAAGAGTTGAGCGGGAGGTGGGGGCGGTCGATGTGCTGGTTAACAACGCGGGTTACGGTCACGAAGGCATCATGGAAGAGTCGCCGCTTGAGGATGCGCTGCGCCAGTTCGACGTCAACGTTTTCGGCACGCTGGCGCTCATCAAAGCCTTTCTGCCGTACTTTCGCACCCGTCGCGCCGGACATATTCTGAATATCACCTCAATGGGCGGCTTCATTACCCTGCCCGGCATTAGCTATTATTGCGGCAGCAAGTTTGCCTTGCAGGGCATATCCGAGACCCTGAGCAAAGAGCTAAAGCCGTTTAACATCGCGGTGACCGCCATTCAACCGGGATCGTTTCGTACCGACTGGGCCGGGCGTTCGATGGTGCGATCGCCGCGCAGCATCAGCGATTACGATTTGAGCTTCGGGCCGATTCGTGAAACGCGCGAGAAACGCAGCGGACATCAGCCCGGCGACCCGCTAAAAGCCGCGCGCGCGATGTTACAGCTCATTGATAGCCCGCAGCCGCCGGAATTTCTGCTGCTGGGCAGCGACGCCCTCACCCTGGTCAGAGAAAAGCTGCAGCAGATGGCCGCTGACATTGACGCCTGGGAAACCCTCAGCCGCTCAACTGACGGCTAGCAACCGCCAGTAAACAAAGCGCCGCCGCAGGCAAGCGCTCACGCCTTACCGCGCGGCGATATTTAACATATAAATAACCATTATCTTAAAGTGTTAACAGACGCACGAATTCGCACCGTTCTCAGCCAGCGTAACCGGCCAGATAGTGAGCGGACGATCACCCTCAGGAAAGACTATCCACCTTCATATCGCATCACAACCAGCATTATTATCTAATAATATTCTCAATGGCAGTTGCACGGAAAGATAAAAACACCAAAACAAGCACATAAAACCATAAAAACTGGGAGGTGAATTTTATCGCCGTGTAAATAGATTTTTTTTATACGCCTTAGCAATATTTTTATTAATTTATAAAACACAACAGAATTGCAACATTGACAGTCGTAATGTGGCGATGACGAGCTAAGGGAAGCACTCCTCATTGGAATAAATAACCTAAACGTTTGTGGATTAGGAAAATGAGAGAGCATCATGACTAAACATCAACCCGTTCCTGTTGAGAATCTTGAAAGCAATACTATTCGTCCGATCCCTTTAAACATGCGCCATGGTAAGGCCAGCGATTTATTCACCATCTGGTTTGGTTCCAATATCATGCTGCTCACGGTTATTACCGGTGCGATGTCAGTCTCAATTTTCCATCTGTCTTTCCTGTGGGCAATGCTGGCGCTTTTTATCGGTAGCCTGATTGGCGGGCTATTTATGGCGCTGCATTCGGCGCAGGGTCCGAAGCTTGGCGTGCCCCAAATGGTGCAGACCAAAGGCCAGTTTGGCTCCTATGGATCGGTGTTAGTTATCTCTATCGTGGTGCTGATGTACATCGGCTTTACCGCATCCAGTCTGGTATTAGGCGGCCAGTCAATACACGCGATTTATCGTCCGCTGAATTCAGATATCGGCATTATTGTTGTTGGTATGCTGAGCCTGTTCGCCACGATTTTCGGCTATAAAATTATTCACTCCTACGCCAGAATCATGTCGTGGATATCTGGCATTATTCTGGCCGCCACCTTTATATGGATTATCTTTGTCCACGGACTGCCGGCGGACTTTTTCCAGCGCGGCGAGCTTAACCGCGTGGGCTTTCTCGGCGCAGTGTCTATCGCCGCGCTCTGGCAGCTGGCATATGCCCCTTACGTCTCTGATTACTCGAGGTATATGCCTTATAACACCAACGATCGCAGCGTCTTCTACGCCAGCTATTCCGGCTGCATTCTGGGATCGTACCTTCCTATGCTGCTCGGCGTGCTGGTCGCCAGCTGCATTAGCGGCGATGACATTATCGGCGGAATAATGACGCTGACCGGCAGCTTTGGCGCGATCGTTATTATCGCCTTTGCCCTCGGCATCGCGGCAACGAACTCGATGATGCTGTACTGCGGCGTGCTCTGCACGTTAACGCTGGGACAAACCTTTATTGACGGATGGTCACCCAAAGCGCGCGCCCGCATTATAACGGCCATTTTCACCATGATGCTGGAAATAACCCTCGCCATTTATGGTCAGGAGAACTTCCTCGTTATTTACACCAACTTTATCACCATCCTGCTCTATGTCCTGGTGCCGTGGACGGCAATAAACCTCGTCGATTATTACCTGGTGGCCCATGGCGAATATAACGTCGCGTCTTTCTTCAAAAAAGATGGCGGGGAGTATGGCTATTTTAATATGACGGCCATTTTCTGCTATGCGCTGGGCATTATGGTTGAGGTTCCCTTTATGTCTACCTCGATTTATACCGGCCCGGTTGCCATTTCATTCGGCGGTGCCGACCTGTCATGGATTATAGGATTGGTCATCGTCTCTCCGGTTTATTATTACCTGTCTAAAATGAAGTCCGTAAAAAGCGCGGCATTAAGCAAGACCTAAACTGCCGGTAGCATCCCGGTCTTTATGACCTGTTCATAACGGTTACCGACCAGAAAACAAGCCACGATGAGTGCTTATAATCAGGAATATGACAATGCAAAATTCAATTAACGGTCAACGCAGTACCCAGGACTATCAGCAGGCCGATGCCGCCCACCATATTCACGCCTTTTTAGATCAGAAAGCGTTAAACGCGGAAGGCGCGCGGGTGATCGTGCGTGGCGACAGGCTGAACCTGTGGGATAACGAAGGCAAACGCTACCTTGATGGCATGTCCGGCTTGTGGTGTACCCAGCTCGGCTATGGCAGAGCGGACCTGGCGCAAGCGGCGGCGGCGCAGTTTGCCAAGCTGCCTTATTACAATATGTTTTTCCATACCACGCACCCGCCGGTTATCGAACTATCCGAGCTGCTGTTCAGCCTCCTGCCGGCCCACTACAGCCACGTGATTTATACCAATTCCGGCTCTGAAACGAACGAAGTGCTTATCAGGACAGTCCGCAAATTCTGGCAGGTTGAGGGCAAGCCCGATAAAAAGATCATGATTGGTCGCTGGAATGGTTATCACGGTTCGACGCTGGCAGCCTCCGCGCTGGGCGGCATGAAATTCATGCATGAGATGGGCGGGGTGATCCCGGACGTTGCCCACATTGAGGAGCCCTACTGGTACGCGAAGGGCGGCGACCTTTCTCCGGCAGAGTTTGGCTTACAGTGCGCGCGGCAGCTGGAAGATAAAATCCTGGAACTTGGCGCAGATCGCGTGGCCGGATTTATTGCGGAGCCTTTCCAGGGCGCCGGCGGCATGATATTTCCCCCGGAAAGCTACTGGCCAGAGATTCAGCGCATTTGTCGCAAGTACGATGTTTTACTCTGCGCCGATGAGGTGATCGGCGGCTTTGGCCGCACCGGCGAATGGTTTGCCCACCAGCACTTTGGCTTCGAGCCGGATACCCTGTCGCTCGCCAAAGGACTGACCTCAGGCTACGTGCCGATGGGCGGGCTGGTGCTCAGTAAACGCATCGCTAACGCGCTGGTTGAGCGCGGCGGCCTCTTTGCCCACGGTTTGACCTACTCCGGCCACCCCGTTGCCGCCGCGGTGGCGATTGCGAATATCCAGGCGATTCAAAATGAGGCGCTGGTGCCGCAGGTAAAAAACGACAGCGGACCCTATCTGCAAAGCCTGCTGCGCGAGGTTTTTAGCCAGCATCCGCTGGTCGGCGAGATCCAGGGGGCGGGTCTGGTCGCGGCCCTGCAGTTCACCGAAGATAAAACCACGCGAAAACGCTTCGCCAATGAAAACGAGCTGGCGTGGCGCTGTCGCACCCTTGGCTTTGAGGAAGGCGTCATCATCCGCTCAACCCTGGGACGCATGATCATGGCCCCGGCGCTGATCGCTAACCGCAGCGAGCTGGAAGAGCTGGTGGAGAAAACCCAAAAGGCCGTGGATCGCACGGCGCGCGAAATTGGCGTTCTGTAATCCGGCGGCCCGCAGTTCACGGTAAACCGCCGTCCGATTCGCCGCCGCAGCCGCGCTGCTGGCGGCATCCCGCAGGGGGTAAACCTTGTCAGCTGCGCGCGGCGTCGATTTCTTCTTGCCGTTATCATCGGGGGCGGGCTTGCATCGCTGATGCGTAGCGGGCAGATAATATTTCCCCTCTGCTGAAGGTTTGCTAGCGCCATTGCATCCCGATGCGCCACCCGCCGATGTCCCCGGGAGCGTAGCCAGCTCACAACTCTGCGATTGCCGGCGCACAGCATCATTATCACATGGTAGGCTGCTCAGATAATTATTCACGCTGGTTTTCTGCTGCAGGTGATATGACGCTCAGATTGCCTTTTCAGGTAAAGCTATTTTTATCTCTGGTGGTATTTTCGTCCCTGCTGCTGGCGCTGCTGGGCATTATCCTGTTCCATTTTATGGAAAGGCAGCTCCATCACGATCTGGGCCAGCGCGCACGGGTTCAGGCCAGTGAAATCGCCTTAATGCCGGGTCTGGCCGAGAGGGTTGCGGCACGGGATATTCCCGGTATTGCCCATTTAATTCAGCCGCTGCGCGATCAAAGCGATGCCAGTTATATTGTCATTGGCGACGTGCAGGAGCAGCATTTATATCACTCAGAATCACCCGAACGTCTTAATCTGCCAATGATAGGCGGTGATAACGCTGAAGTCCTGCAGGGCAAAACCATTATTTCCGTGCGTCAGGGCGGGATCGGCGTTTCATTACGGAGTAAAGCAGCAATCTTTGATGCTCAGCACCGGGTTATCGGCATCGTCTCGGTCGGCTATCTTACTTCCTATATTGCCAATATTAACGCCCGCATTCTCTGGCAGGCTGGTTTATATGGCCTGGCATTATTGCTGCTGCTGTTTATTTTCTCATGGACCTTTACCCGCAACGTTAAAAAACAGATGTTCCGGCTGGAGCCAAAAGCTATCGCGCTGCTGGTTCTGCAACAAAAAGCCCTGCTCGAAGCCATGTATGAAGGCGTTTTTGCCGTTAACGAAGAGAAACAGCTGATTTTAATTAATCGCGCGGCAAGAGAGCTGCTGGATATTCGTCAGGATGAGAAACAGCTGATCGGCAAACCGCTGGTGGAAGTGATGCAAACGCCGCCGGGATTCTTTGCTTTGAACGAGGCGCCGGATAATAGCGGCCGCCACGATATGATCGCCGTGCTTAATCAGCGGCAGGTCATTGTTAACCGGGTAGCCATTGAGCTGGAACCGGGTAGCGAAAGCGGCTGGGTATTTAGCTTTCGCGATAAAAACGATATCAATACCCTCAGCAGTCAGCTGAGCCAGGTTAAGCATTACGCAGACAATCTGCGCATTATGCGCCACGAGCAGCTGAACTGGACCGCAACCCTCGTCGGCCTGCTGCAAATGCAGCATTATGACGATGCGATGCGTTACATTCAGGCGCAGTCGGAAGGCGCGCAGAAAGTGCTGGATTTTGTCTCGGCGCATTTCACCTCGCCGACGCTGTGCGGGCTGCTTCTGGGAAAATACGTCAGCGCGCGGGAAAAAGGCATTGAGCTGATGTTTGATCCCGCCTGCCGCCTGACCAGGCTGCCACCCGGCATCAACGAAACCGAACTGATGTCGGTCATTGGCAACCTGCTGGATAACGCCGTGGATGCCACGCTGAAAGCCCTGCCCGCCAGCGCGTCGGTGGAAGTGTATATTTCAGACCGTAACCAGGAGCTGCTGATCGAAGTTGCCGATCGGGGCTGCGGCGTCGATGACGCAATGAAATCACATATCTTCGAACAGGGCTTCACCAGTAAACCGGCGAACGACGACGAAATAGCCGGCTCAGCGCACGGTATCGGCCTGTATCTGGTGGCAGGCTACGTTAGCCAGGCTGGCGGCAGCATCGAAGTAACCGACAACCGGCCGCAAGGCACCATTTTTTCGGTGTTTATCCCCTACGCGACTGCAATTTCATCAGGGCAAAAGCATGACTAACACCCAGGCGCTTGATGTTGTCATTGTGGAAGATGAACCGCATCTTGCCGAGCTGCACCGTGAATTTATTGAGCAAAATTTTCATCTGCGCGTGGTTGGCATTGCCACCACGCTGGAGCAGGCCCGCACGCTGATTCGCCAGCATCAGCCGCGGCTGGTGCTGCTTGATAACTATTTGCCGGATGGTCAGGGCGTTGAGCTTATCGCCAGCCCGCTGCTGAAAAGCTTTGAGTGCTCGGTGATTTTTATTACCGCCGCCAGCGATATGCAAACCTGTAGCCTTGCGATGCGCAGCGGCGCGTTCGACTACCTGATTAAGCCGGTATTTTTCCATCGCCTGCAGGCTTCGCTACAGCGCTTTATGCTGCTGATGCACGCCATGCGCCAGGTAAAGGTGGTTGATCAACACGCCCTCGATCGGCTGTTTAATCTGCCCGCTGGCGAAAAACCGCTGACGCCGTCCAGCAAAGGGATCGAGCCCAACACGCTGGAGCGCGTCCAGCGCTTTTTTGCCAATAATCCGCAGGTTAACTGGTCAGTCGATCAAATCGTAGAAGAAGTTGGCATCAGCAAAACCACGGGCCGCCGCTATCTGGAATACTGCGTGGAAACCGGTTTTATCAGCGTCGAAATGCTTTACGGAAATATCGGCCATCCGCGGCGGCTGTATCGTAAAACAACCGAAGGAAACGATCCGTCGTAAAACCGACCACCGCCCGCTGCGTTTTCGTAGTTTTAATGGTGTTAATTGCCGAAAAAAGGCCGACAATCACACTTCGGCAAGATGACATCTGCTGCCCTATTGTCTGCGAAAAGCCATCGGTTATGTTGACCCTTAGTTCCGTAAATGTAACTAAAAGGTTAATAATAATGACGAACATCTTCCGTATCTCGCTGATTACCTCTGCCGTTATGGTCTCTTTCTCTGCAATGTCTGCCTTACCGCAAGGCTATCCCGCTGATTATCAAAAAGTCGTCGATGGGGCGAAAAAAGAAGGCAAAGTGGTGGTGTACTCCACCACTGATACTAAAGCCGCCGGCCCGCTGATCAAAGGCTTCGAGTCGACTTACCCCGGCATTAAAGTTGAATATAACGATATGAACAGCACCGAGCTGTACAACCGTTATATTAGCGAACAGGCTTCCGGCGGCGGTAGCGGAGACGTGGTCTGGAGCTCGTCAATGGACACCGCGCTGAAGCTGGCAACCGATTATGCCCAGCCGTACAAGTCACCGGAGCAGGGCCAGCTGCCAAAATGGGCGGTCTGGAGTGACAAAGCTTATGGCACCACTTACGAGCCGGTGGTGTTTATCTATAACAAACGCCTGATTCCGGCCGCTGATGTCCCCGATTCGCACACCGCCCTGGCGAAGTTGATCGCCAGCCAGACCGACAAATTCAAAGGCAAAGTAACCACTTACGATATCGAAAAATCGGGCCTGGGCTTTATGCTTTCGGTACAGGATTCCAAAGCCGATCCCAACTACTTTAAAACCCTGACCGACGTCGCCAAAGGTGGCTTAACGGTGCAGTCTTCTACCGGCACCATGATGGAAAGGGTTTCCTCCGGCGAGAACCTGATTGGTTTCAACATCCTCGGTTCCTACGCCGAAGCCCGCGCCAAAACCGACCCGTCACTGGGCATTTCCTATCCGAAAGATTACACCCTGGTGCTGTCACGGGTTTCCTTTATTAGCCAACAGGCGCAGAACAGCAACGCCGCCAAACTGTGGCTGGATTACGTATTATCTGAAAAAGGGCAAAGCATTCTGGCAAATCAGGCTGATATCCCCTCCATCCGCAACGATATTGAAGGCAATAATGATATCGACGGCATGACCAAACGGCTGGGTAAAGCGCTGAAGCCGATTCCGGTTGATGAAACCCTGCTGGAATACTTGCAGCCGAAAAAACGTCTGGATTACATCAAACAGTGGCGTGCCGCCGCTGCCAAATAAGTTCGTTGCCGGAGGCGCCAACCGTTGGCGCGCTCCGGTTTCGCTTATCTGATTCCATCATTCTGGGTCTCTAAACCAGGAACACAATATGAATGCATTGCGCAGAAAGTGGCAAAGCCTGCCGCGCGGCATTGTGGTGCTGATAACGGCATTGGTTATCTACACTCCCCTGTCGTTTATCGTGATTCAAAGTTTCTTATCCGCCCCGTTCTTTGCGCCCTCCAAAGAGTGGAGCCTGGAGTCTTTCGGCTTCATATTTACCGATCCCGATTTTTATAAAGCCCTTAAAAGCGGCTTTATCCTGGCATTCGGCCTGGTGGTCATCGCCATTCCGCTCGGCGGCATTCTGGCGTTTCTGATGGTGCGCACCGATTTACCGGGCAGGCGCATCATTGAGCCGCTGATCCTGGTGCCGATCTTTGTTTCGCCGATGGTTCTGGGGTTTGGCTACGTGGTGGCCGCCGGGCCGGTCGGCTTCTTCTCGCTATGGGCGCAATCACTGCTTGGCTTCGTCCCCTGGAACATCTATGACATGTCGAGCATCGTGGTGATTGCCGGTTTAACCCACGTCCCCCACGCCTATCTGTATATCTCTTCAGCGCTGCGCAGCGTCAGCTCAGATGTCGAAGAAGCCGCACGCGTCGCCGGCGCATCGCCGCTGCAGGTGATGACCGCGGTCAGCTTACCGATGGTGCGCCCCTCGATTCTGTATGCCATGGTGTTGCTGTTCTTCCTTGGACTGGAAGTGTTCGGTCTGATGCTGGTGCTGGGCGATCCGGAAGGCAATATGGTGCTGGCGACCTACCTGTATCAGCTGACCAACCGCCTCGGCACCCCCTCCTATCATCTGATGGCGGCGGTTGCCGTGGTGCTGATTTGCATCACCATTCCACTGGTCACGCTGCAACGCCGCCTGATGCGTACCGCTAACCGCTTTGTCACCGTTAAAGGCAAGGCTTCGCAGGCCCGGGCGCTGCCGCTGGGCAAATGGCGCTGGATAGCCGGCGCGGTGGTGGCGTTATGGCTGACCGTCACTATCGGCGTGCCGTTAATTGGCGTGGCGCTACGCGCGTTTATCTCCAACTGGGGCGTTGGCGTCTCCATCTGGGATGAGCTGTCGCTCAGCACCTTTCGCACCATCTGGGCCCAGCCAAACCTGCTGCGCGCGATCGTCAACTCAATGTCCATCGGGGTGATTGGCGGCGCGTTAGCGGTGGTCTGCTATCTGTTTGTCGGCATCGCCATGCACCGCAAGCCCGACAATACCACCCGCTTTCTCGATTACAGCGTGTTGGTCCCGCGCGCGGTGCCAGGCCTGCTCGCCGGCCTGGCGTTTCTCTGGGTTTTCCTGTTCCTGCCGATGTGGCTGGATAACGCACTGAAATCCGGCTGGCTTTCCGATCTTCCCTGGTCGCAGTGGCTGCGCGATCACTTTATCGTCTGGCTGCGATCGCTGCGCAGTACCATTTTCAGCGTCTGGCTGGCCTACACCGTGGTATGGATGGCCTACGGACTAAGATTGATTTCCTCAACGCTGTTGCAGGTAGGGCCGGAACTGGAAGAAGCCGCGCGCAGCACCGGCGCCACGCGCGGACAGATTACCCGCCACGTGACGATCCCACTCTCACGCTACGGCCTGATTGGCTCATGGCTGCTGATGTTCCTGATCTTTGAACGCGAGTATTCAACCGGCGTCTATCTGCTTTCTCCGGGTACCGAAACCATTGGCTCGATGCTGGTTTCTTTGTGGGCCGCCGGCGCTATCGATATCGTCGCCGCGCTGTCGTTTATTAACATCCTGCTGGTGGTGTTAGGTCTGGGGATTGCCCTTCGTTTCGGAGTCAAATTACATGATTGAATTATCGGTCGAAAATCTGCACTTAACTTACGGTGACAACCCGGTATTAAAAGGCGTTTCGATGAATTTGCAGCGCGGCGAGGTAGTGTCCTTATTAGGGCCGTCTGGCAGCGGAAAGACCACGCTATTACGCGCCGTCGCCGGGCTGGAGAAGCCCACCCAGGGTTCGATTGTCATCGGCAAAAATACGGTTTACAACGGCAGCCCGCGCAGTGAGATCCCCGCCGAGGAGCGTAACCTCGGGCTGGTATTTCAGTCGTACGCGCTGTGGCCGCACAAAACCGTGTTTGATAACGTCGCCTACCCGCTGAAGCTGCGCAAAGTCGCCGCAAAGGAGATAAGCCAGCGGGTGCAGGAGGTACTCGATCAGCTCGGTCTTGGACATCTCGCCAAACGCCATCCGCATCAGCTGTCCGGCGGCCAGCAGCAGCGAGTGGCGATTGGCCGGGCGCTGGTCTATAACCCGCCGGTGATCCTGCTCGATGAACCGCTGTCTAACCTGGATGCCAAACTGCGTGAAGAAGCGCGCGTTTTTCTGCGCGAGCTGATTATTAAGCTGGGTCTCTCTGCGCTGATGGTTACCCATGACCAGAATGAGGCGATGGCGATTTCCGATCGCATTTTGCTACTCAACAACGGAAAGATTGAGCAACAGGGCACGCCACAGGAAATGTACGGCTCGCCGAAAACCCTGTTTACCGCCGAGTTTATGGGCAGTAACAACCGTTTGCACGGCAAGATAACGGAAATTCACCAAGGCAGAGCGCGCATCGAAGGTAACGGCTGGGCGCTGTGGGGACGCGCTGGCGAAGGCGTGCAAAACGGCCAGCAAGCAACGGCGGTGATTCGCGTAGAGCGCGTTGCGCTGGTCGATGGTCCGGGTGAAAACCAGCTGGAGCTGCCGCTGCTGACCAGCATGTATCTTGGCGATCGCTGGGAATACCTGTTCCGTACGTCAGGCGATGACTTCGCTATCCGCGCCTATGGCAGTGATGTTCAGGATCCGCAGCATTGCCACCTGTCATTACCAGAAAATCACGTCTGGATTTTCCCGAAAGTCTGATAGTCAGGGAGCGGTTTTCCGCTCCCGCAAACAGATGACGCGCGGGCAAACAGCCATAAAAAAAGCATCGCCGGGGCGATGCTATATCAAGAACTAAGATAACCTGTAAGGTTTTTATTTAAACCTTCTCATAGTTTTTAATTCAATCACCAGCTAGCTGGCTTTAAGCGCAACCATTATTGATTTGCAAAAAATACATTTCGCACCATAAGGATTCGCTTTAGTAATATCAAAAGCAGAAGTCCGGTACTGTGAACCATGACAGTGCGGACATCTTAAATGTTGTAAAATTAAAATAATCTTAAATTCCTGTTACATTCGCTGCTGCCGGGCCTTTAGGGCCGTTCTCAATTGAGAACTCAACGCGCTGGCCTTCGTCAAGCGTACGAAAATCATTGCTTTGAATAGCGGAATAGTGAACGAAAACGTCTTTGCTGCCATTCTCAGGAGAGATGAAGCCAAAACCTTTTTCAGCGTTGAACCATTTTACGGTGCCAGTGATTTTATCAGACATAATTATTACCTTTTTCAATGAGCCTTTCGGCGATAGAGGCTGAGTTGCAGAAACAAATCAAATTTCGAATAAAACTCAAAGAGAAAGGCTAAGGGCGGCACTAACATAGATGAGAAATAAAAAACTAACTTTGAAACCGTCTGCTAATCAGACCAACACGGCATTAACGCACATCTACATTTTCTATGCAAGCTAAAAAATAACCGCTGACGCCGGGCAGCGGAACTACACCGCTTTGGCGCGGGCCGCAGGCTAAAATCCTGGCGGTTCGCCCATCAGCCGCCGTGACGGGGGTGGGAAAACGCTGAAGATGTCCCCCATGACGACGTCCCGCTGCGCTATGCTTTAGCGGTTGTCATAGCGACGCGTCGCGACTGGCGCGCAGCAACATCGAACCATTGCAGGCGACAGCCCGGACGCACGCGCCGGGTCACGCCGGAGGGTAATAAGGATGAGTTTAACCGCCGCACAGCGCGCGCATTGCTACCAACTCTGGCTGCAGGAACTGCAGCAAAATATTCTGCCATTCTGGCTGCGGGCAATGGATACCAGCTACGGCGGCGTGTTTACCTGCTTTAGGAATGATGGCGCAACCCTGCTAAGCGACAATAAATTCACCTGGTCGCAGGGGCGCTTTCTGTGGAATGAAAGCCGCCAGGCCGCGCTTATTCAGGCGGAATTATGTCAGGGAGACGCCGCCCCCCTGCTGGAGCATGCCCGGCAAACAGCGGATTTTCTGCTGGCGCATGCCGTTCTCGATAATGGCCACTGTGCATTTTTGCTCGATCGCCGTGGTAATAAGCTGGAAATGATTCCCGGAGAAGGATACGACAGCTCTTTTTATGCCGACTGTTTTGTGGTGGCCGGGCTATGTGAGTATGCGTTTGTCGCCGGTGAGAGCCGGTATTTTGAGCAGGCCTTAGCGCTGTATGACAACGTTCGTCAGCGGCTGTCATCGGGGCGGGTGCGCAGCGAACCCTACCCTGCGCCGCCGGGATTCGAGCCGTATGGCTATGAAATGATCATGCTCAGCACCGTTAGCGAACTGCTGCGTTACGCGCAGCGTCACCAGCATCCGGCGCTGGCGCGGCTGACGGCGATCGCCCGGCACAGCCTGGCGCACGTGTTTAGCGACTTTCACCAGCCGCAGACGCTGATGCCGCTGGAAATGAAGGTCTCTGCCGAACTGAGCGATACGCTGCTGGCGCGCCATAAAACGCCGGGGCATACGCTGGAGAACATGTGGTTTTGTTTGCACACCGCACAGTTACTGGGCGAAACCGGGAAATACCTGCCCGCCATTGAAAAAATCACCGCGATGATGTGGCATATGGGCTGGGATAAAACCTACGGCGGCCTGTTTCGCTACGTTCAGGCAGACGGGTCACCACCCAGCGGACGGCTGCTGGGCGGTGACCCGTTTGAAGCGCTGATTGCTGAAACCTGGAGCAGCAAAATCTGGTGGGTACACTCCGAAGCCCTGTATACCCTGCTGCTGATGGCCGATCGCAGCGATAACGCTGAATTTTTCTCTCTTTATCAGCAGACCGCCGACTACGTGCTGGAAACCTTTCCGAACCGCGAACACGGCGAATGGACGCAAATCCGCGACCGCTACGGCGCGCCGCTGAATAAGGTCGTGGCGCTGCCGGTGAAAGATCCCTTCCACATCATGCGCAATCTACAGCTGATTATTGCCCTTTGCGGCCAGCCATCAGAACAATAGCAGGCTGGATCGTAGCGGGAAATTCCGTATCAAAACAGCAAAAAACAGACGGCTGGGCTGCCGCTTTCCCGGCGCAGCTGGCGCGTAAATGGCAACAGCTCAGAGGCCAGCGCCGGTTCCCTCTCGGTTGACACAAATATCCCGTTTCCCTTCCATTGCACCTTGCGCGCGATTATGGGATATATTGGCAACATTATTGTGAAATTTTATCCTCCTATAACAGGTAACATCGGCCATGGCAGTAATCCCCAAAAACTACGGACGACTGGAAAGCGGCTACCGTGAAAAAGCACTGAAAATCTATCCGTGGGTCTGCGGGCGCTGCTCGCGGGAGTTTGTTTATTCAAACCTGCGCGAATTAACGGCGCACCATATCGATCACGACCACACCAATAATCCGGAGGATGGCAGTAACTGGGAGCTGTTGTGCCTGTTTTGCCACGACCACGAGCACTCGAAGTACACCGAGGCTGACCAGTACGGCACCAGCGTTGTGGCCGGGGAGGATGCGCAAAAAGACGTCGCCGCCGCCACCTATAATCCCTTTGCTGATTTAAAGTCATTACTTAACAACAAGAAATAGACGCGAACGACGCAGGCGGGGCTGGCGTACAGATTGGCTGTTTTCTTAAAGCAGCGCCTGAAATGGCTAAAACGCTGCTGCGGCAAACAGCCTGCCTGATTTATTTCATACCTTGAGCAGTTTTACCGTGGCGTCCACATCGATCTCATCTTCCGAGAAAATTAATATCGTTCCCTGAAAGGTGGTGATCGCCAGCTTTTTCACCGAGCGCATTTCACCAGGCACGGCGGCTGATTTCGGTCTGATATTTCCCATAAGCGCCCCCACCGACAGTACCGCATTTTCTTTATCGATACGGCCATCGGCAGGCACTTCTTCGCTGTAAACCAGATAAGACTTGATCGCGGTGAGTTTAAGGCGCTCACCCGCAATGTAGATATATTTGCTCTCCGGCAAGACTTTCACCGCATAGGCGGACAGCCCTTTGTTATTGGTAGTGGGTTCGAAAGTCACCGCGGCATCTTTCTTAATCAGGTCGGGATTGGTGACTTTAATCACATGAAAATAACGGTTTTCACCTTTTTCATCTTTGATAAAGCCAAAGCCTTTGTCTTTAAACCAGGATGTGATCGTGCCTTTCATCGCCATTTCGCCTACTCAATCGTTACCTACTCAGTTTTGCAGTGAAGTGTAAAACACAATGCCTGCGTAGACTATGCCTTTGGTTTAAGACTTGCTGGCAGACAGCGGCGAGCGAAAGACGCCGCCGTCTGAATGACCCGGCAGATGCATTCTGGCTGGGGAAACGCCGTGCCCATCTGTGCAAGAAGGGTATCAACATCGCGCCAAATCTGCTGCGGATGTGAAACCCGTCCTTTTTTGCCGGATAAGCGTCCGTGGCCACGAAAGGAGAATTTTCGCATAGGTATCAACTGCAACTAAAATAGGCTTAAGCCGTCATTAATCTGCCCTCAGGGACAGAACAAAAACTGGAATAACCATGCTGGATTATATTTATATTGGCTCAAACGATCTTACTGTCAGTACGCGTTTTTATAAAGCGCTGCTATGTCCGATGGGATATGAATACATCACCGAGCATTCATTACCGGCCTTCCGTCATCCCGATAAAGCGTTTTCACCCAGCCTCTATCTTTCTGTCCCATTTAATGGTCTGCCAGCCACCGAGGGTAATGGCATGATGCTGGCTTTTGATGTCGCCTCCTCGCAAATGGTTGATAAGCTGCATCAAACGGCGCTTTTGAACGGAGGTACTAATGAAGGCGCGCCTGGGTTCAGGTCCAGATATGGCAATGATTTTTATGTCAGCTATGTGCGTGATCCTTACGGAAATAAACTCGCTATCTTCGCGCGCATCCCTGCCTGACATTCTAGCCTTGAACATTAGCATGACCGACCTCACAGACGGCGCTTACAACATGACGGCGCGCGGTAACAGCATGCTTCTGATTACCGGCGCTAGTTGGCATATCTTGCTGTCGGTGTTAGGTACTCAGTCCGCTCTGAGCGAGGTGCGGACATATCTTCCTATGTTGGTATCGCGTTATATGAATCAAAGGGATCAGGACAACTCAAAAACGTGGCCATGTGTCGCGTTCATTTGGACGTCGCTAGATATAGCCCCTTTGTCGATTTAAAGTCGATGCTTAATAAGGTAAAATAGAATTTATCGCATTCATGATGTTCGACGCCTAAACATTGTCCTCGTTGGCGTCTTAAATTAAACAAAATTGACTGCCTTGATTCTCATCGGAGGAAACATGGAAAAAGATACCAAACGCGGTTCCGCATTGATAAGTGCTATTAAATCAGAGTCAGTCGTCAATCTTAGCAAGGAGTACGCTGAGTACGGACTAGATATGTTGATTGACTCAGACGTTCTGAAAGACATTCCTTTTGTTAATACTGCTGTTGGGATATTTAATGCTGTTGGTTCTGTAAGAGATTATCTATTCACTGAGAAACTCATTCGTTTCTTGACTCAATTTTCTGAGCTTTCGAAAAGCGAGCGAGAAGCTATGGTCGATAAATTGAATGAGGACGATAAATTTACCGGAAAGGCTGGCGCAAGAATAATCGAAATAATCGATCGAATGGAGAGTGAAGATAAGCCAGAGTTGGCAGCAAACTTTTTTAAGGCATTCGCCTGTGAAGAGATTAGTTTTTCTGAGTTTCGCCGTGTGCTGGTCGCTTTGGAACGTATTCCTGCGTTTGACATTCCTACATTGGCTGCGTTTTCGACGTGTGATATTTCTGCGTCTGTAAGAATGGAGCAATCTCTTCTGCTTGCATTTGTTAATGCGGGGCTTGGACAAAATAATGGCAGGTTCGATGGTGGTGCAATACTCCCAACAGCACTCTGTGAGATATTTGTAAAAGCCGGAAAATTAAAATCAGACTAACTAATAATCTAAAAATTATTATGCATAACATAGGTAAGCAGAGTGTTCTCATGGTATTTTTTTAGCATGTCCGCTTCTGTCACTTGACCATCCAAAGTGTAACCATCCCGCATAATGGCGCCATCAACATTTAGAGATCTTCCAACATACTCACTTTGCCTCAAAGGAGAGTACCACGCTCAAAGCCCGTTTCACTGAACACCAGATCATTACCCTCCTGAAGTCTGTCGAAACAATCAGAACCGTGAAGGAGGTCTGCCGGGAAACTGAAATTTCAGAAGCCCGTTACTACAACCGGAAGGTTAAGTACGGTGATATGGAAGCATGTGATATTAAAAAGGCCAAAGACCTGGAAGACGAGAACCATCGTCTAAAGCAGATGTTCGCTAATTTAAGCCTTGAGAACCGGACAAGCCGCCGTACTGACCAGCTGCACGTGGTGGCCTTAACGTGGCTGTGCTGGACAGCAAAAATTTGAAGGATACTTTATGGCCATTAGGTTAATAGCTATTGTTAGCGGAGTTGTTTAAGCATACTTTTATTTCATCACTTACCTTACGTGAAACAGCTTCAACACTAACGGATTTATCTAAATCACCAATATGATATACAGCTTTATCTTTTTTGCATGAAGCAAAAACATACTTACCAGAAAAAGATGTTATGACATACGTATTTTCACCTACGTAATAGATAGTTGAGTTCCAGTACGCAGAGATCCACCCCAAAGTCATAGACAACGATACCGCTGAAAAAGTTACTACTATAATTCTCCTCGATGTAACTATGCGCGCCCCCTTAATCCAATAATACGTAACAGAAATCAAAAAAACCAAGGAAAGAGAGAAAACAATAATAGATAAGTACAACCTTCTTTCAAGATGAATTTTAGCATAACTCTCTGATGCAGAAAAAATAAATGGGACGAAAGAGAGTAAGCATATAAAAACAAAAATAACCACCCACCGAAAAAATGTCATTTCAAGATTATAAATATCCAAAGGTAATAAACCTAGAAAGGCTACTGCTATTAGTGCCACTGAAAAAAAAGATGTAACTAATACGTTAATATCAATTGCAATAAAATCCGATGGGAAACCATAAAATGATGCCATTCCTTTTTGGAAAGTATACGCTAGTGCATAGGAAAATATCAATGCGATGGTTACTAAGGGGATTTCTTTTTTGAACATTTTGGTATCCAAGTAATTACGATACCTTAATTATGCCATCAAAAATGTTAAAACAACAGATTTTCACTTCCCCTTACCAGCACCAGATTATCACTTATGAAATTGGCGTTACCGGCAGCAATCCCTGAGTCGGGATAGGAAGCCAGTTGATATTTCTCAGATAAGCTTTAAATAACTTGTTGGCGTGCGCTCTACGCCAGACAAATCTATAAGAGAGCATGGGATATTTTCAACGGGAGGATGTCATGTAAACTGAAAGCTCCCACAGGTAGGGGATGACGAAAATGAAGAATGTCTTAATTTCTGTACTTAACCTGCTGTCGTTGGTTGCTCATGCAAGCAAAACCACGATGACTAATCCCAACGAACAGGAGTTATCGGGCAGGAAGCGACTTTGCATATACGAAAACAGCATTTACCTATTTACAGTTGTAGCACACTAAAAGTACTGCTCTTACTCCAGGATGTTCGATATCTCCGAGAATGAAAAGCAAAGGAGCAATGCCCTATTTATGGATGTTTTTTCCTCGCTTAGGATAAAAATCTTTCCAGTATTGTATCGGCGATTCTCCACAATAATCAGATAACTCTTTGAAGTCAGATATATACTGCGGAAGATTTTTAGCCAGCGTTATTTTTTTAGGTAATGCACCGGTGCCATCACCAATAACATTAAATTTCATTGAACCGTGTTTTCTATCCTTATTGACTAACTCTAATTCTGCAACAGTTTGTATTCTGCCCTTATGCAGCTGCTTCAAATAGAACTTTCTATTAAAAAAGAAATCACGAAATGTTGGAGCGTCGGCTTCAAGTCTTATGTTCCATGTGAGCGGTAAGGCGTCACAAATTTTTTCACTCATCATTTCACCGCTCGCGCTTCCGTCCTCGAATACCTTCATACTCAGAGTCATTTTTGGTTGTGAAGGATCTAATCCAAGCTCACTACTATTCGCCAAGTATTCTGCGTTTGTTGTCCATTGACCCGTTAAAAATTTATTATCGTAGACGTACGATTTCTTCAATTCCTCATAGGACAAAGGAATTTTTACTAAACTATCTAAAACCCCGCTAAAACTGGTTAGAAACCCTGCAAGATAGATTAACACGTACTTGCCCAATTTAATGTGTTTCATCGACGTCCTTTATGAGAAACTTATTCAGCTTTTTACTCAGCGATCTGATTTTATACAATGCACTCAGCCCCATTAGTAGTATAAGCAACAAGCTTAGAGACTTCATCAGATTGTCATAAGGTTCACACCTTATCAGAGTGCTCGTGTACCTATCGGAATGTGAGTGAAGCACTGACAGAATCTGCATATCGCGTTCAACACCTATTTACGTGGCTCACAGAGCCACGCATTGGGCTTAAATGCGTGTCACCGATCTGTTTCGGGATAACTTGGAAACGTAGGCTGCATCATCAGCTTCGAGTTAATAGCAGTTCTAGAGGACTGTTCACGCTGTGTATCTGTTCTAGCTTTACATCCACAGACCCGCTACGTGATAACATCCTTGAATAAACACTGTTAACCATAGTGGCAATTGTTGGACATTGAAAACTTAAAAAAAAGATCGCTGCCTTGCAGCGAATAATTTTTCAAATTATTGTTTTTTTTTTAATTATTTTTTGTATAAGTGGATAATAGGAACAATACCTGACATATATCACATTGATAATATTATGATTCAATTATCAACATGTCCCCATATGTTTTTCTGCCCTAAATGACAGGGTGTTTTTTGACCAATTTAATGCTTCATCCTGAACGCTTCGGCCATCATCCCGATCTTATGCATATGGTTATTGTTGCGAGCCATTTTATGCGCTTCGGGTTTAAGGATGATAATCAGCAGGTAGGCATCAGGATCCATCGCACCTTGGCAGTATACCAAATGGGCCTGATCGCTGGTTCGTTTGAACTGGCGTAAAAACTTCGGGAAAGGGGCATCCGCATCGGCAAGATGAATGTGGGCCACTTGTTCTTCTTTTACCAAGGGATAGGTGCGGTCATCATCATAGGGCGCATCACGCCCAAAGGTATCTGGCAACACGCCGTCTTTTTTATAGTACAGAAAATCTGCCGCCAAATCATCAAGCTCTTGTTGGCTTAGTTGCTGGCGCATAAGTGCTGACTTGAAAATCCTGACACTCATTCCGTGAACTCGGTCAGATCCTTGCCAGAAGCGTTTTGCAGCAGTTTCTGCCCGCTATCCGCAATATCGCTTAAACGTTCAGCCGTTGGCCTGAATCGCGCAGCGGTATGCACCCGGCCCTGCTTTTCTTCCAACAGATCGATTAGCTCTTCAAACACCTTGGCACTGACCATGTAGCCAGCGGGACGGTTGTTGGAGAGAACAGCAACCGGTTCATCAATAAAATATTTCGCCGGGTTCTTTCTTAACTCGGTGATGTTGATAGATTTTTCTGCAAGGATGCGTTCCATAACCCACCTAAAAGTATGCTTAATTTACGACAGTATAATGTACATCAAGGAACAATTAATTACGCACAGAATAATACATATCAAAGTGTGCATCAATTTTGTGTTTATAAAATATATGGAGATAACTAAAGTCTACTTACCAGCGCAATATGTGTTGTGAAGGTATGGTTCTGTTTGCGTTGCCAAAGTCTGCAAGGCCACGATCTTCGGCATAGGTGGGCGAGCTGGCTGATTCAGGCTGGAGTGCCAATATCCGTATTGCAAGAGATGTGGGGCTGGGAATCAATCGAGATGGTTCGCAGGTATACGCACCTGGCACCGAACCACCTGACCGGGCACGCTGAGCAGATTGACGCTCTTTTTGGCGTCTGTCTCAAATCTGTCCCACATGGAAAATAAGCCAGGCACTAAGCACGCCTAACCCATTGAAATTATTGGTGCGATAATAGGAATGGAACCAAACTCACAAACTACTGATAAAGATGAATATTTCACATTTCGAATAATCACATGCCCCCAATAATGCCCCCACTATCACCGAAGCTCAAAAACACGCATAACATATGCACCAATGCCCCTATCATCCCGAATCTGGTTTTGGGCGAGCTTGTAGCTAATGGTATGCCATTTAGTAGAAGCATCTGGTCCGTTTAGAATTGAAGCACTTTAAGCTATAGCTATACCTCTACACTTCAAAGAAGATGAAATACGCCAGCGCTCTTCAAGTCCTATAGATTCTTCTTGCGATATCACTCTATGGGTAATCCCCCCATTTTTAACGGAGGTGATAAGTAGAATCAGGTCATACGTTGAATATGCTGCATTGGCGTGTAGCCATTCAGCGCCATATTCGGACGTTCGTGATTATAAAACCATTGCCACTGCG
>NZ_MRUL01000018.1 GCF_002006995.1 Izhakiella australiensis
TCGAGGTAACAGGAGAAAGCTACAGAAAGAAAACGTCGAAAGCAGTAACCCAGCAGTCAGTTAAGAAGTAACTGAAAGGCGGCCAGAATAGTTGACGCGTACCGGCCTGAGTAGTTGACGTCTAATAGCCAGCAGGTAAAGTGCGTGGCGATCAAGGATGAGATGGCAAATTCTGCGCTGGTTATGGCCCATCTGCGCAGCAGCGAACCCACCAAGCCGAGCAAACTCTTTATGGCCTACTGCCGCACCGCCGAACTATTTCCGACGGCTGAGAGCGGAGACTGACGCGCCGGCACGGCAACACGCCATCCGCGCGCCAGACGTTGGATGGCCGTCGCTATGCAGCCGCAGGGGAGACGCGTCGGTCATCCTCAGGATTTTATGCTTAGATGCTCGTTTTATAATATTTTACCTGCTGTTAACCATTTAATAACCTGCGTTCTACGACGTGCTTGCTGGTCCGTCGCCGAATATCATTCGAAGGATGCAGACATGACAACAGAAATAACCGAAATCGATACCCTGGTGGTCGGGGCCGGACAGGCGGGTATCGCGATGAGCGAGCACCTGACGAAGCAAGGTATTGCGCATCTTGTTCTGGAAAAAAGCCGCATTGCCGAAGCATGGCGCACCGGGCGCTGGGATTCACTGGTCGCCAACGGCCCGGCATGGCACGACCGCTTTCCCGGACTGGCGTTTCCCGGTCGGGATCCTGACAGCTTCGTGCCGAAAGATGAAATCGCCCACTATTTTGAAGCCTACGCAGAAAAATTCGCCGCGCCGGTGCGCACCGGCGTTGAAGTTAAAAGCGTGGTGCGCAATGTCGGTCGTCCGGGGTTTACCGTAGAAACCACCATTGGCGTGTTCAATGCTCAGCAGGTGGTTGCGGCAACCGGCCCCTTCCAGAAGCCGGTGATCCCGCCGATTGCGCCGCAGAATGAGCGCATCCATCAGATCCATTCAGCGCAGTATTTTAACCCACAGCAGCTGCCGCAGGGCGCGGTGCTGGTGGTCGGCGCCGGCTCTTCCGGCGTGCAGATTGCCGACGAATTGCAGCGCGCCGGACGCCAGGTTTATCTGTCTGTCGGACCGCACGACAGGCCGCCGCGCGCTTACCGTAATCGCGATTTTTGCTGGTGGCTGGGGGTGCTGGGGCTGTGGGATGCGCCTGCCAGCGCGCCGGGCAAAGAGCATGTCACCATCGCCGTCAGCGGCGCGCGCGGCGGGCATACCGTGGATTTTCGCGCCCTCGCCCGTCAGGGCATTACGCTGGTTGGCCTGACAAAAGACTTTAGCGCCGGCCAGGTGACCTTTCAGCCAGACCTGAGGGACAATATCCGCCGGGGTGATGAAAACTATCTGTCGCTGCTTGATGCTGCCGACCAGTACATCAAGGCAAACGGCCTGAACCTGCCGGAGGAGCCAGAGGCGCGCAGCTTCCTGCCGGACCCGGAATGCATGATCGATCCGCTGTTGTCACTGGATCTTAACGAGGCTGGCATCACCGCCATTATCTGGGCCACTGGCTACGCGGTAGATTACAGCTGGCTTAACGTCAACGCTTTTGACGAGCGCGGCCGGCCGCAGCATCAGCGCGGTGTATCCAGCGAACCAGGCATCTACTTTTTAGGCCTGCCGTGGTTATCCCGCCGTGGCTCGACCTTTATCTGGGGGGTATGGCATGACGCGAAACACATCGCCGACCACATTGCGACCCAGCGTAAATACAGCCAGTACAAAGATGCCAGCGAGCGCTAACTTACGCCCGCCGCAGATAATCAGTAAACGTGAATAACAGGACTAAACCGATGCCAACCCATACCCGCATTCGCATGTTTAACACTAAAGTCACTTACCCCAATCAGACACTGGATAACGATTTATGCCAGGCAGTACGGGCTGGCAATACCGTTTACGTCCGCGGGCAGGTGGGAACCGATTTTGACGGTAATCTGGTTGGGCTGGGCGACCCGCAGGCCCAGGCCGAACAGGCGATGAAGAACGTCAAGCAGCTGCTGGAAGAGGCGGGCAGCGATTTATCGCATATTGTGAAAACCACCACTTACATTATCGACCCGCGCTACCGCGAGCCGGTATACCGCGAAGTTGGCAAATGGCTTAAAGGGGTGTTTCCCATCTCCACCGGACTGGTCGTCTCAGCGCTGGCGCAGCCACAGTGGCTGATGGAAATTGATGTCATTGCGGTTATCCCTGACGAACTGAATAAATAAGGAGGCGGAATGACTTTTTCCGTGACAGCCCGCTGCGCTGAAACCGGCCAGCTCGGCATAGCGCTAAGCTCATCAAGCATCGCCGTCGGTTCACGCTGTCCCTGGCTGCTGGCCGGCGTCGGCGCCGTGTCCAGCCAGAATATCACCCTGCCCGCTCTCGGTCAGATTACCCTTGCGCATCTGGAGGGTGGCTCGTTGCCGGAGGCCGCGCTGTGCAAGGCGTTGGCCGAGGATAATTTTAGTCAGTATCGCCAGGTGACGGTGATCGATGCCAGCGGCAGAACCGCGTCGTTCAGCGGTGAAAAAACGCTGGGCACCCACCACGTAGCCGAAGGACGGGACTGCATCGCCGCCGGCAATATGCTGGCCAGTCGCGAAGTGGTAAGCGCCATGGTGGCAACGTTTGAGCGAAGTGAAGGCGAGCTGGCAGCCAGACTGGTCGCGGCGCTGCAAGCCGGGTTACAGGCGGGCGGCGAGGCGGGGCCGGTTCACTCAGCGGCGGTCAAGGTGGTCGATGATTATTCCTGGCCGGTGGTGGATCTGCGCATCGACTGGAGCGAAACCGATCCCATCGGCGAACTGGAAACCCTGTGGCAGGCCTGGGAGCCGCAAATGCAGGCCTATCTGGTGCGCGCGCTGGACCCGCGTGAGGCGCCGGGCTATGGCGTACCCGGCGATGAGTGAGCGCGTCGAATCGATTCTGGCAACGCTGCTGGCGTTTGATACCACCAGCCGAGAATCCAATCTGGCGCTGATTGACTACCTTGATAGCTATCTGCAGGATCTCGGTATCAGCACCCGGCGGTTTTACGATGCGGAGGGTAAAAAAGCCAACCTGTATGCTCACTCAGGCCCGGCGCGCAGCGGCGGCGTGATGCTTTCCGGCCATACCGACGTGGTGCCGGTAGACGGGCAACAGTGGACGGTTGCCCCTTTCCAGCTAACCCATAAAAACGGACGCTATTACGGTCGGGGCAGCGCGGATATGAAAGGTTTTATTGCCTGCGTGCTGGCATCGATGCCTGAATTTCTGGCGCGCCCGCTAAACCAGCCGCTGCATCTTGCGTTTTCTTATGATGAAGAGGTGGGTTGCCTGGGCGTTCGCAGCCTGGTCGACCACCTGAAGACCTCCGCGTTTAAGCCTTCACTGTGCATCATCGGGGAGCCGACGGAGATGCGCCCGGTATACGGCCACAAGGGCAAACTGGCGATGCGCTGCGATATCCACGGCCATGCTTGTCATTCAGCCTATGCGCCGCAGGGAGTGAACGCGATTGAGTACGCCGCCAGGGTTATCAGCAAGCTCGGCGCGCTGGGCGAGCGGCTGGCTGAAACCCAGGATCCCCGCTTTGACCCGCCGTACAGTACTCTGCAGGTCGGGGTGATCAACGGCGGTACGGCGCTGAATATCGTGCCTGAGCACTGCCAGTTTGATTTTGAAATTCGCCATCTGCCGGATGTCGAACTGGATACAACCCTGGCTGAGCTGACGCAATATGTTGACCACGAGCTGCTAAGCGCAATGCGCACGAAAGCGGCGCACAGCGATATCCGTTTCCGCCAGCTCAGTCAGTATCCGGGTTTATTAACCGATCCACAGTCGGAGTTTGCCGGCTGGCTGGCGCAGTGGTCAGAGAACGATGCATTTTCAACCGTGGCGTTTGGTACCGAAGGCGGTCTGTTTGATCAGGCTGGCGTCGCGACGCTTATTTGCGGACCGGGCAGCATGGAGCAGGGGCACAAGGCCGATGAATACGTCAGCGCTGAACAAATTCAGCGCTGTATGGCAATGCTTAACAAGCTGGCACAGTGGATGGCAGGGTGAGGTAAGTAGCGGCATTCACCTCCAGTAGGTATTCCGTTCGCCTGCCATACTTTGCCCTCAGAAATTATCGTGATGCATTATACGATAACGCCTTTTGGGAGAGGCTCTTAGCCTGTTAGCTCTGTTATTAGCCTCTGGGGAGCACTACGCCTTTTTATTTGCAGATGATGTGGGTTTAAGATCGCAGCAGGTTGCTGTTGCTCCTGGTAAAAAACCGGGCGCTGGTTTACCCTCGCCCGATTTACTTTTTCTACCGAACTGCGTTAGAAGCTGAAGCGATAGCCTCCATTGATCTGCCGCTGGTTGAAGCGCTTACCCGTAATACTGTCAGCTTCAAGGTAAAGCGTATGCGTATTGTTCAGGCTGGCACTTACCCCCAAACCATTGCTCCATGCGTTGCCTTTAAAGCTATGTGCTTCACGAGCGTTGTTAAGTGTATAAGCGGTATTACCCTTAAACTCTCTTATCAATCCGGTCTTCAGGTACGCATTGATTTTACTGCTGTCCATTTCAGCTTCATAGCCAAACAGCACACTGCTACGGCCAATCATTGACTCATAGCGGCTCAGATTAATGTTAAGGCCGTTGCTGGCTTTAAACCTGGCAGCATTCTGATGGGCATAACTAAGCTGCGCCTGAGGTTCAATGTACAGGCGGTTGCTGAGGGCAAACTTCTGTCCCATTTCCAGAGAGAAGCCGACTCCGGAAGTTTTACCCTGGCCTGAGACTCGATTCTCCTGGCTGTCGTGAACACTGAAGCTATTTTTCAGCCAGGAGACTTTAGCCACGCCATCCACATAGAAACCGCTTCTACCCATCCAGGTCGTATAAAGGCCCATATGATGCGACTGAACGGTACCATTGCCGCTGCGATAACCGGGCGACCCTTGGGTTAAGCCTAAAAAAGTCCCGACATAGAATGGAATTTCCGGGGTGATGCGCTTATCAAAACCGAATTGGGTGCCGCTGTAATCGAGATTAAAACCACTGAGTTTTCCACTAGCAAATGAGTCGAATCGACCACTAAACCCTCTTATCCAGGCATTACCCTGCTCGCTGCTTTGACGTAAATCGCCCATACGCTGCATTAACGTCTGGGTTTCGGCGAAATTGAGCAGATAGCCAACATTGAGGAAGTTGCCCCCCGCATCTGCCACCGGCGTTATTGGCGGTGTGGGTGTTGGGTCCGGCGCGCTTCCTGCGGAGTAAAGCTCCCAGTTGTTACCATTCTGCCGCACATCATAGAGATAACCTCCCAGCTCGACCTGAGAGGTCGCGGTAAACCGTGTGCCACGTGCTTTACCGTCTGCAGTTTCAACCACTGTCAGGACTTCATGTCCGGTTGTATTGAGGTCGCCGCGATTGAGCACCGTTAATAAATGGTTTCCTGAACTGGCTCCTGTCACCACCAGTTTGTCACCGGCGTTATTAACGCCGTTACCTTCACCGACGATATCGGTACGTAAAACAAAAGTACCCGCCCCACTGAGTGTACCCACCTGTAGAGTATAATAATCATCAGTCAGCGCGGCGCTCGAAAAATCAACGGTACTGTTGTTAAGCGCCAGATTGTCCAGGTTAGAAGCGCTCACTACATTCCACCGGCTGTTATTCATCGAGAGATTTAGTGCGCCGCCATTAACATTGTCGCTAAAGGCGTTTCCTGTCCACACCGAGCCTGAGGCCATATCGATATTGATAAGCCCCCCTTTTGACTCAATACCACCGTTTATCACCATCTTTCCGCTGGCATTAATGCGGCTTACCGCAGATCCCTCTCTGTGTTCGGTCGCGATAGCGGTCTGCCTGACGTCGGCCATGACTATCGCAAGCGTGCCGGTCAGGTCGACCTGACTTCCCGTCTCGGCATAAATACCTCGAGTGCCCTGCGCGCCATTGACCGTAATATTCTCACCGGCAATCATGGCTGAACTCTGTGCCCATAGCGCGGTCGATAATTTCCCCTGGCTGTCGACGGTAATATCGGTGTTTTTGAGGTTGATGTTGGCGCCTTTCCCTCTGGCCAAAGCCCCCCATGCTCCCCCGGAAAAGAGGCTATTGCGATTATCCTGCGTGCCGAAATAGTTAAGGGTGACGTTAGTCAAAGGATTACCGGCACCCGACGACCCCGTATTGGCAACCAGGGCACCTGCCAATTCTGAGCCGACGTGACTCCCGGCACCGATACGGGCGGTTCCTTCCAGAATTTCAATCCCGTGGGAACCTTTACCCCGGGTGAATACAGTCAATGCATCGGCGCTGACATCGCCAGAGCTCCAGATGCCAAATGCATATTCACCGTCCGTTGTTATCTGGCTGCCCTGGCCCAAATCGACGATGGAGTTTTCCTGGATATTCATGCCATAAGCACTGTTTCCCTGAGTATCAATGGTTAACCGATCGGACGTAAAAACTGCCGGACCGTAGGCGCTGTTACCGTTGAGTCCCGCCACATAAACGCCATAGCTGATGCGCCCGTTCGTTTTAATCGTACTGCCGCTGCCCAAATTAGCCTGACTGCCGTAGTCATCTATCTTCAGGCCTATACCATTTTCACCCTGTGTCTCTATCGAGAGGCGATCGGCACGTAATGTGGACCCTGTACGGAGTTGAATGCCGGCCGCTCGTCCTAAATACGACTCACCGGTTCCTGTCACCTTAATCTGGCTGCCGCTCCCCAAGTCAGCCTGTACCTTATCTCCAGATAACAACAGGCCAACAGCCCCTTCACCCTCAGCGTTAACTGCGAGACGATTAGCCGTTAATTTGCTTTCATCACTGAGAATAAGTACGCCTCGTACGTTACCTGTCGGGGCAGCGGCGGTCACCGTGACGTCATTACCCAGATCCACTGTTCCGGTATTAAAATAAGGATTCAGCACGCCATACAAAATACCATTGGCGTCGGTAGCATCAGCGATGATGTGATCGCCATTGTTAACCTTGATGGCATTTCCTTGTTGACTGCCCAGGTCAGCAGCCAGAACAGGCTGTAGAAAACAGACTGCGCTGAGCCCCAGAATACCGGCTTGCTTAAATACACGCTTTATTGGATTAAAAAGAAAATATCCCTGAGATCCCTGATTATAAAAATTAATATCCATAATTCCCTTTAATACTGCGGTCTGCTGTTCAGAAAACCGTAATTTCTATTTATGCCACGCCAGACAAAATACCATTGGCGTCGGTAGTATCAGCGATGATGTGATCGCCATTGTTAACCTTGATGGCATTCCCTTGTTGACTGCCAGGTTAGCAGCCAGAACAGGCTGCGCTGAGCCCTAAAATACCTCCTTGCTGAAATACACGCTTTATTGGATTAAAAAGAAAATATCCCTGAGTTCCCTGATTATAAAAATTAATACCCATAATTCCCTTTAATATTCCTGTCTACTGCCCAGAAAACCGTATTTTTTATTTATGCCACGCCGATAAAAATGCTATTTGCGTCGTAGTATCAGCGATGATGTGATCGGCCATTGTTAACCTTGATGACATTCCCTTGTTGACTGCCAGGTTAGCAGCCAGAACAGGCTACGCTGAGCCTCAGAATACCTGCTTGCTAAAATACACGCTTTATTGGATTAAAAAAATCTCTCTGAGATCCCTGATTATAAAAATTAATATCCATAATTCCCTTTAATACTCCTGTCTGCTGCCCAGAAAACCGTAATTTCTATTTATGCCACACCGATCAAAATGCCATTAGCGTCGGTAGTATCAGCGATCACCCGGCGCAGAAAAGCCAGGCAACGCAGGTTTGCAGCAACGTGGAAACGGCCTAGCTGGCTGGCTGGCTGGCTGGCTGGCTGGCTGGCTGGCTGGCTGGCTGGCGAAGGCTATGTTGCCAGTACTCTGTCCGGCACAGACCGGGTTTTATCTTTTTACTCACAGCGATGAAGACGTTTACAAGGGAGGAGAAGGCCCGGCTGATTTCAGCAGACTCGCGGCCAGGGATGGCCGCGCGTCAGGCCACACGGATGTGCTCGTGCCGGTGCGAAAAGCAGCCGGGCCTTCTGTGAACCGGGGGTGAGGCTGACAGCAATGAAGCATGCTCAGCCCGGCTATCAGACCACCGGTTTTGTGATCTTCGCCAGCGATAGCAGGCAACATTATTGCTACATTCATCGAGCAAACACTTTCGAATGAAAGTTAATCAATTTCATTTGAAGAAAAAACACTAATGGAGCTCGCTATGAATACCTTCACCTCGACGGTTTTACCGGCAGACTACAAGAAAAATATCGTAAATATGAAGCGCGAGCTGCGCGCGCAGATTGGCGATGTAGCGGGCTTATTCCGCCAGGTATGCGCCAAAATCGACGACGAAATTGCAGCAGCGCGCAAAGAAGAAGCCGCCAGTGGTAGCGCATGGCCGATTGTTGACTGGCAAACGCTGGCTGAATCAGAACTAAGCGCACAGCAGATTACGCACATAAAACGGCGCGGCTGCCTGGTGGTGCGCCAGACGTTTCAGCACGATGACGCCTTGGCGATGGACAAATCGATGCTTAACTATCTGGACAACAACAATTTCGATGAAGTGTATCGCGGCCCCGGCGATAATTTTTTCGGCTCGCTGGAAGCCTCCAGGCCAGAAATCTATCCCATCTACTGGTCTCAGGCACAAATGGCGGCAAGGCAAAGCCGGCAGATAAACGTAGTGCAATCGTTTCTTAACCGCCTGTGGAAGTATAAAGATGGCGACAATCGCTGGTTCGATCCGGACGTCAACATCATTTACCCCGACAGAATCCGCCGCCGCTTGCCTGGCACCACATCGAAAGGGCTTGGTGCCCATACCGATTCAGGCGCGCTTGAACGCTGGCTGCTGCCAGCCTGGCAACAGGTCTTTCATAACATTTTCACTAACCGCTTTGATGAGTACGATCCCTGGGACGCCGCCCACAGGCCGGAAATACATGAATATGACGTCGCCAACACCACAAAATGCTCGGCGTTCCGTACCTTCCAGGGATGGACAGCGCTGTCGGATATGTATGCCGGTCAGGGCATGTTACAGGTAGTGCCAGTGCCGGAAGCTATGGCTTATATTCTGCTACGTCCGCTGCTGGATGACGTGCCAGAAGACGAGTTGTGCGGTGTCGCACCGGGGCGGGTACTGCCAGTATCAGAAAAATGGCATCCACATCTGATCAACGGCCTGTGCTCCATTCCACCGCTGCAGGCCGGGGATTCCGTCTGGTGGCACTGTGACGTAATCCACTCGGTTGCCCCGGTAGAAAACCAGCAGGGCTGGAGCAACGTGATGTACATTCCCGCCGCACCGGCCTGCCAAAAAAATCTGGCCTATGCCGAAAAGGTTCGTCAGGCTTTCAACAAAGGTGAATCACCCACCGACTTCCCACCGGAACATTACGAGCAGAACTGGTCGGATCGCTTTCAGCCGGACGACCTGAATGAAAACGGCCGCCGGGCTCTGGGAATCGAACCATGATCCTTGCGTTTTAAAAGATGAACACCTCGCCCGTGCATCCTGGCAAGGCAATATGCGCTAACGTTGAAAGTTGCTAGAATCGGGCGACAGGTACAAATAACGAGACGTTTAATGAATGCAAGGCAACTACAAATAGTCGAGCTGGTCAATCAACGCGGTACCATCAGCGTCGCCGAGTTGTCACAGCTGGCCGGCGTTTCCGAAGTGACCGTGCGTCAGGATTTAAACGTTCTGGAAAAAGGCAGTTATCTGAAGCGGATACACGGTGCAGCCATCGCCACCGCAGGCGATGACGTTGGCGTGCGCATGAAAACCCGCTTTCCGCTAAAACAGCGCCTCGCCGCCTATGCAGCGTCGTTAGTTAGCAACGGCGAGTCGGTATTTATCGAAGGCGGTAGCGCCAACGCCCTGCTTGCCAGAAGCCTTGCGCAAAATGGCGATATCACCATCGTTACCGTCAGCCATTATATCGCCGGCCTGCTGAAAGAGGCCGCCTGTGAAGTCATTGTTCTCGGCGGTCTTTATCAAAAAAGCAGCGAGTCAGTGGTCGGCCCGCTCACCCGCAGCGGTATCGGGCAGGTGCATTTCCAGAAAGCCTTTATCGGCATTGATGGCTGGCATGCGGATACCGGTTTTACCGGAAGAAACATGCTGCGCTGTGATGTCGTTAACGCGGTGCTCGCCAAAGGCGTTGAAACCTGGGCACTGACCGATTCCAGCAAATTTGGCCAGATACATCCCTACGCTATTGCCAGCGGCGGCAGCCATCTACAGCGCGTTATTACCGATGATGGTATCGGCGAGGAATATCAGACCCAACTTGCGCAACGCAATATCACGCTTCGCCTCATTAACGAGGCTGACTAATCCCGGGTCTGAGGCCCGGGTCAGGAATGGACAGCGAGCGCACCGTTCGCCGTCAGGGACGCTATGCATTCAGTAAAGGAGAACACCTGCCATGAAACTAAACCTGAAACGCCGCTATATTACCTCTCTGGCGTTGGCGTTGCTGTCAGCCGGATGCCAGCAGCTGCATCCACCAGCAGCGCCGCCCCCTTATGTTGGTACGCCGGTTGAAGTGCTCCCCTGGCAAACAAAAGGGCTGCGCTTCGTCACGACGGTCACCTTTAACGGCATGTTTGCCGAGCAGCAAATTTGCGATTACGCCGCCAGTCATCACTACCGTTACTATGTTATTACCCTGAGAAAACCGGCAATGAATCATGGCGTCGATAAAACCAGCGCCATGATCTACCGTTAGTCAAAAGGTCGGAACACGGTTAACGGCTAATCGCCTGCAGGTAAACTTCAGGGTGGGCGGAAAAGCCATCGTGTACCCGCCGGGTTATCTCATCGGCCAGCACTTCGCTGGCACCTTGCTCCAGCCCCTGAAAAGTCGCGTTAACCACATCCAGCGGTGCCGCTTTGGGCACCTCCAGCTGACGCGTCAGATCGGTATCAATAAAGCCAACGTGCAAGGCAAGTACCTGGGTTTTCTGCTCAAGCAGCGCCTGACGCAGGCCGTTAGTCAGCGACCATGCCGCCGCTTTGCTGATACCGTAAGTTGCCAGAATAGGGCTGTTGATCCAGCTGGCGACCGACAGCACATTGATGATCGCCCCGCCGCCGTTGGCGCCAAGCACCGGTGCAAATGCCCGGCTAACGCGCAGTGGACCAAACAGATTAACCTCCATTTCCGCCGTGAGCGCGGCTTCAGCCTCCATTGAGAGCAGCGGGCGCGAGTCGGCGATGCCGGCGTTATTAATCAGCAAGGTCGCGTCATGACACTGCGCAGCAGCGGCGGCAATGTCCTCAGGCCGGGTGACATCCAGCCGTACCGGGATCACGCCAGGAATAGCAATCCGCTGCGGATCGCGGGCGGCGGCATAGACCTTCTTTGCGCCCAGCTCCAACGCACGCAGCGCGAACTGACGGCCAAGCCCCCGGTTTGCGCCGGTCACAAATACCACGGCATCTTTGAGTTTCATCGCTTCACCTTTATATGATAACCATCATATTTAATTGTAAAAAAATTAGCCGTGAACGTAAGCAGCAATCAGCTCACTGGCCGTTTGCTGCAGATATTCATCGGCATCGTTTCTGTCATTTAACGCTCTCGCCAGTAACAGCGCGCCGGTCAGAGTGCTATGTAGCTGAAACGCCTGCTTTTCGCTCAACCGGTACTGGCTTAACGCGCGTAAATGACGCTGAAAATTTTTAACGCTACCAGCGGCAATACCCATCGCTTCAGGCGGAAAATGTATGAAGGTGGCGCACTGTGCGGCAATGATACAACCCTCGCCGCTGTCCATCGCGGCAAGGTGTCGCAGCGAGAGATAGCCGGTAATAAATGCCTCGAGCGGTGCCATGCCCGATCGCGTCAGCGTGGTTACCTGCCGATCCTGCCGCTCGCCTGCCTTTTCCAGCGCATGGCTCAGCGCTTCTGCTATCAGCCTGTCCCGGTCGGGGAAATGGGCGTAAAAGCCGCCGTGAGTAAGTCCACAGGCTTTCATGACTTTAGCGACTGAAACCCGGTCCAGCCCATCGCGGCTCAGCTGGCTGGCCGCGACGTCCAGAATGCGCTGATGGGTAATCGCTTTTTTGGACAAAGGTTGTTTTACAGACATAGGTCGAGTTTAAATATGATAACCATAATATTTAAACTTAACTTTTTTACCCACAGTGTCAAGCTTTTTAATTCGTCGGGTAGCGCAGCTTTAAGGCGGCAACGGCAATCATCGCAAAACCCGCCGACAGCAGCGTGAAGGCAGTATACAGATTGGTGTAGTGCGCCACCCAGCCCAGCAGGGCCGGCCCACCGAGCACGCCGAAATAGCCAAGCGTGGTCACTACGGCAACCGACATGTTAACCGGCATACCTTTTTCCTGTCCGGCCAGAGTAACCAGTATCGGTACGATATTGGCGGCACCGATGCCGATAAGCGCAAAACCACCCAGCGACAGCAGCCAGTCGGGTGCCAGCACGACTAACAGATAGCCGGCCATCGCCAGCAGCCCGCCGCCGACCAGGACCGTTTTGCGTCCCAGACGCTTCACGACAGCATCACCGGTCAGGCGCAGCACGGACATCGCAATCGAGAATACCGCGAAACTCCAGCCGGCATTGCGTACGTCAAGGCCACGTTCGGTGGTCATAAAGATGCCGCTCCAGTCGATAACCGCGCCTTCGGCCATAAAGGAAAGCATGGTCATCAGCGCCAGCAAAATCAGGGTGAACCCCGGACGAAAGCGGCCGGCAGACTTTTCCGCCGCGCTGCTTTCATGGTTGCCAAACCTTAGCAGCCCAGGCGACACCAGCAGCAGCACCAGCGCGGTAATAATAATTGCCAGCACGGTGCTGGTAAGCGTTGAGAGGCCGAAGCGGAACAAAAGCGCGCCGCCGGCTGAACCGGCAATACCACCAATGCTCCACAGGCAGTGAAATCCTGACATCAGGGGCTTACCCGACATCTGTTCGACGATCGCCCCCTGTACGTTCATCGCCACGTCCGTCAGCCCGATGCCCATGCCGAAAACAAACAGCGCGAGGCCGAGCAGCCACAGCTCGTCCGCCGTTGCCAGCACCGGCAGCAGCAGACAGTAGAGCAACGTGGCAGCAAGAATGACCGCCCGGCAGCCAAAGCGTCCGATAAGCGGCCCGGAGCCGGACATAGAAACCAGCGAGCCGGCGCCGAGACACAGCAGCAGCGCACCAAGCTGATTAGCCTCTGCCCCCGTCCGCTGCTGGGCAAAGGGCACCAGCGCCGCCCACAGGCCGATCGCCGTACCGGTAATAAAAAACACGGCGCGCGTCGCCAGCGCGCCGGATATCGTTCTTTCGCCAGAGATTACTTTACTCACCGGACCCTCTCTCAAAACAGGTGAATCACTTTTTAAAACACTTTTAATAAGTAGAAATTATCATCCCTGGCGGGCAAGGTTCAAGAGAAGCAACAAAAATTAATCATCTTGCAAACGCTGCATGCTGAAACTGTGTTGCGTCAGCTCGGCAATACCGCACAGATAATCTTTATGCATGCTGGCACGATGGACCAGCGTTGGCAGATGGCGCTGCGCAATGCGCTGCGCGCACAGCACCCGGGCAGCTTCTATCGCCTCTTGCGTCAGTGCGCCGCCGGTCAGCGCCACCGTGGCAGGATTAATAATCGCTATCAGCGCGGTGAGAATGTCAGCCAGGTTTTCAGCTACCGGGATTTGCGGATAAACCGGATTAGGCAGTTTATCCACCTCGCCGGCAAAATAGCTGGCGCCCTGCAACAGCTGACCATTGACGACCAGGCCGCAGCCGGTGCATACATCGCCGGGAAAATTAATAAACGCCACCGGATCGGAGCCTGGCGGGCAATGGCGGCGGTACAATCCCCAGGCCGCAAAGTTCATATCATTGTCTGCGCGAACATAGCAGCCCGTTTGCTGGCGCAGCCTCTGCTCAATTTCAACGCCGATAAAAGAGGAAATATCACAGGTCAGCACCGCGCCGTCAGCGACTACCCCCGGCAAACCGACGCCGATGGCGCGGATATTCGGCCAGCGCTCAAGGGCTGACGCAACGCTGGCGTAAAACGTTTCCGGTCGCAGCGGCAGGAAGTCCGTTTTGTCTTCGACCAGCAGCTCGCCGGTCGCCGAGAACAAAGCGCGCACGATGCTGGCGCCGGCATCGCTGCCTTCGGCATAAATGCACAGCAGGGAGTAGCAGTCGGGATTACAGGCGTAGCGCAGTGCCGGGCGACCGCCGCGGGAGGCTTCCAGCGTCAGGGTCATGACGTCCTGACGGGCGCAAAGCGCGTTCAGGACGCTGCCGCAGGTGGCGATGCTCAGACCGGTATGCGCCGCCAGCTCCGCCTTGGTCGCAGAGCCCAATCTGCGCAGCGTTTCGATAATTTCCAGCACGTTGTGGCGCTTCATGTCACGCGTGGTGCGCGTCAGCGGTATCTGCATGAATATGTCACGTCGACGATAAAAAGTAGCTTAGTTTACCATAGCATGCGACTTAAATGATCTGATGCCAAAGGCGCTCGCAGGGATGAAATAACGCCGCTAAAGGCACAAACGCGGAAGTCTAATCAATCTTGTTTTTCTGACGGGTACCTTTTGCTTGCAGACCGCAAGATTATTCGCATTTCCTGAACACACTTAACATAATTAATGCTTTATTAAATGATTAGCTTGTTTATAATTAATTAAGCATACAAAAATGATATTTTATTGATGGATAATTAAGTTAACAAGGTCAACAAACGAAGTTAATTTCATTATGTTATGAGGAATAATGTATAAACCACTTTTTATCATACTTACTTAATGCATTGAGAATAATTTCATAGCAGAACCTGTAATAATCTTGCTACAGACTGGTTTCAAGATACTTGCTAATAGCGCCTGAAACTGCCGGATTAACGCCGCGGGCCAACAATATATTAAGAGGATTCCATGATAAAAGCTAAGAATCTCTATCTGGCCACAGATGATAGTCATATCATTAGCAAAAAAATTCATGCTATCTCTGATTTATCTCTTTGATTTTTAGAAAAATCAGCATTAAACACTCCATTGCACTATCCCCCAGTTTTATAAAATAGATATTTTTCGCGATTGCTCTTTTCATGCCACAGAAAAATCATAGAGAAACAGATCCTTTTCATAAACGCTTAAGAATCGGAACCAACCAATCTGACATCGTTATTTTATAAGCTATCTTAATACGTTAAATAAGGATAAGAAAATGACAAAAATCCAAACCTACGATATAGATTCTGCCAAGCGTCGTTTGCTGACGCCGCAAAACCTATTAGAACTGGGAATAACCGAGGACGTAATCAATAAGATTTTGGCCTCAAAGCCAGATGCGCTCAAGGCAATTGTCGCTCAAGATCCTTCAAAATCCCGCTGGCCAGATGGCCTATCGATTAACGAAAAAATATTTGGCAAGTATTCAGGACCTACCGCAGCAAATTTAGGCTGGATGGCCTACCTGGAGATTGGCGCCGCGTTAGTCGAGGAACGCACCGAGATTATCCAACCGCAAGCAGACGTCTTGTCTACGCGAGCTTATGAGAACCGAGCGGCGCTGGGTGAGCATCAATTTTCGGACACAATAACATTTACCATCGAAAATACAATTAGCTGGTCTTTGGAAGGCACTTCTCAATTAACGTTTGAGGGCCATATTAGCGGGGAATTACAATCGCAGCTGGAAAAGCGTCTGGAACAAAGTTTCGCGGAAAGTGAAAAACAATCAAAATCTGGTACGGATATCAACCATAATCATAAAGATCAAATGGGCTCCGAGAAACGGGAGCAAACCTCAAACAGCAAAACTGACCAGGAAACAAGTAAAGAGACATATAGCGGGAGAGGAACCGCTTCCGGAACGGGTGAATTATCTGCGCAGTTAATGCTTAATATCACAGGGTCCGTTAGCGGAACGCTAACAACCTCGTGGGGCTCAAGTTCTACGGTCTCAGGTACCCTACCTCCAGGTAATCGGGTAGAAACAATGGCGACACAGCGTCGACAAGTTAAGCAATATACTTATGAACTTCCGATCACATTTGGAGGGTACGTTGCTCTGCATTACGATAAGCCGGTTATTTTAGTGCCGCAAAGCACTGAACCGGATAATCCGCAGCCGGTTTCATCCTCTCCTGCCACGGTGGTCTCCCGAGGAATAGACTCTCTTGGTCTGATTGAAAAAGGAAAGACTTTCCGTCCCCAAGGGATAGCCGAGACGGTATCAACGCTCAATGTGGAACACATTATTTTTGATAGCAAGCCTATTACGGTAGATCAAACTCAAACCCTGGGTACAGTCCGACCACACAAATTCTGACCACAACGCGGTAATGATAAGGAAGCAATATTATGCTATTTGACAGTATATTCAACCTATCCCGAAGCTCTGCCGACGCAGTAAAATCGACAACGAGTACCCTGGCTGATTACATCCCCAAAAAGCCTGATGATGATATATGTACCGGGCCTCACGATCCGTGGAAAAATGAGTCGAAAGCCAAAATGCAGGATCCAAAAATAGTTCGCGAGACATCGCCGCAAGCACAGGATGTCTTTGAACTAGTAGATTTTCTGGCTGGAGATATGAAAAATTTTACTGATAAATCTGAAAAAGAAATAAAAAATCCGGCGTCTATCGTGGATGCAGCCAAATCTATCATGGCATCCGCTCAAAAAAGCAATCATGAATCTACAGACAACATGCCTTCCCCGTCCCCAAAAAAATAGTTTCACCCTGAAGCACTAACACAACAAGAGCACAGAAAGGGAGTAGGCAAATTGTCATTTCAACGCTATTCCCACCATTATTAACGAATAGTAACGCCAAGCATGAGCTATCCATCTTAATAAATAAAAAATTGGTGGCATAGAGAAAAGGCTCGCCGACAGCGGCGAGCCTTCATATTAAATGATAATTATTTTACGACATGATAAAGCAGAGACGGCCGCCATTATTTTTAATAGTCGAATTTTACCTTCGCCTTTTCGACATCGCCTTTAAATGAATGACATACGGCAAAATAGGTTTGTACCGCCGATAGCTCTGCGCCGGATGTCGGCTGGCCGCGCTTAATATCCAGGTCTATGCCGTCATAAGCGGGTTTCGTTTTTGAACATGTCAGGAGGGATTCAGCTCCGTCATGCCACACGGTAGGCTTAACGTTTTCCTCTGCCGCTGAAAAATAAAAGTTTTTCACTTTTACAGAAACAGTATCTTTATCCACAGATGAAACATCAATTGATTTAATCTTTGTCCAGGTACACATTCCCATTCTACATTCCGGGCCGATGTCCAGAGACTCCCCCTGATTAATCGGGGTGAAACCATTATTATCATTACACCCAGTCATGACGATTGAACACGCAGCAAGAAACAGAAAAGTATAAGACTTCATTTTTAAACCCGGTTAAGAATTGATTTACATAGCACGGTTACAAACATGCGAAAGGGAAAATGCTCCCATCCTTTGAAGCAAATTTGCAGGCGTTACAGATTTTATGAGGACATACTGGGTACTGACGTACCCAGTATATTTATGGTGCTTAGCGGAAACTGTACTTAATGCCCAGCATCGCGGTGGTATTGCTATAACCTTTATCACCCATTTGCTGACCAACGTTACCCCAAAGCTGCACGGATTTGCTGATCTGCCCTTCAACGCCCGCTTTAAGTTCGCCGATATCTTTCGCGCCGTTCTGCGAGATATTCACGCCATCCATATTGACTGCGAACTGTTTGGTGTTGTGGATCCAGTTCAGCTCGACAAACGGCTGGAAGCTGCGCTCCTTACCATTGTCGATTTTATTGTGCCCTTTGATAAAGAAACGCGTACCGACGCGAGTCTGCAGATTACCCTCATCGGCGCCCTGTGTACGGGTACCGTTATACTCCTGAAGATCATCCCGTCTTACATCCATCCATACGCCCTGAATATTAGGCTCGATGTAGTAATAAGTTGGGTTCTCTCCGCCACCAGAATGGCCCAGGTTAAAGGTATAGCCGGTTTCCATTGAGGCGGTAAAGCCGCTGGATTTATAACTTTCGCTGGAAAGCTGATCGCCATTGACATGGTTATTAAACCAGCCGTACTGCAGCCAGGTATCAACATAAGGCCCGGTCTGATCGATGTCGTTCGCCAGCCAGGTTGCGTAGGCGCCGACGCTGTAGCCGGTTACCGATCCCTTCGCTTTATAACCTGTGGTTTTCGCGATGGTATTGTTGTGGCTTTCGCCGTATCCGCCCATCACGCCCAGGTGCCAGCTATCACGACCGTCGGTGCTGCCGCTCGCCAGTTCGCCACCCAACTGCGCCACGTAGGTATTGCTCTGGGTTTTCAACTGATTACCCGGCCCTGAATTGAACGTGTTATGGCTTCCCACCTGACGCAGCCACAGGGTAGTCATCTCTGTCTGTCCGGTAACGGGGTTGGTATAGCGGCTTTCACCCATGCGATCGCGCAGGCGAGTAATAAACATGGTGTTAGCCGCCGCCTGGTTGGCAATATAGCTACCCGCTTCCGGGCGGTACAGCGGCGTATGGCTTATCACGAGGTCATAGGGAGACCTTTGCAGCTCGCTGGCCAGATACCACTGTTTGTTATCCGCGCTGTGCTGCAGATTGTAGTCATAAGCACCGGCGACAATACGTCCTTGCTGCTGGAAATTGCCGTTCCCGCTACCGTTAACCTGAATTAACGGAATGCCGTTCTGCGTCTGAGCGCCTTTCCCCCCCAGGTTGTTGACAGCCACCTTGCTGGTACCTGCGCTGTTACCCTGGATAATCAGCTTATCCGTCGGGCTGTCATCGCCCGCCAGCACGCTGTTAAACACCAGGGTGCCATCCTGGCCGGTATAATTGTTAACCGTTAAGCTACCGCGCGTGGCGTTATTACCCTCTGAAAGCACCACGGTACCGGCGTTGTTCAGATCGCCAGCCACCACCGATGAGCCGGTTGAGTTCCAGCTGGTGCCGGAAGCCAGAGAAACCGAACTGACATTTTGCGCGCGGCCACTCCAGACAGCACCGTTATTTAGCGCCAGCTGCGTATTGCCGCCGTTGTTAATCACGTCGCCACGGATATTGCTGCCATCAATATTAACGCTGGTGGTACTGCCGCTATCGGTCACTAATGCAGTGCCATTACTGCTGCTAACCTGACTGTTTAATAGCTTAATGGCCGCTTTGCCGTTTGCAGCGACATGCATTACTTCGGCGGTGCTACTTATCTGGCTGTTGGTTAGCGACAGGATATTTCCCAGCGAAGTAGCTTCGTCGGAGGTTGCAGCATAAATACCGTATTTTCCACCGGAGATATTGGAATTAATGAGGTTAACCTCAGTATTTCCCCTTGCGAGCACCGCAGCGCTGTTACTGCCCTGCGCGCTAATTTGCGCCCCATTAATCGTTGCAACCGGATGGCTACCCGGCGTGTGATTAACATTGGTAGATACCTGCAAGGCTGCATTGGTTACGTCATCAACCAGCGGGTCGTTTTGCCCTTCTCCGGTAGAGACGATTTGACCACCGTTAACATTGGCTCGCGAACCATCATTAACATACAGACCTATATATTCCGACTGAATGCGTGCGTTTGTCGTGTCCAGTTGAGACTGTCTAACCGTTACAACGCCAACGCGGGAACCTTCAATCGTTGCACCGTTAACCACCAGATGAGAAGTCTGATCAATCGTAACGCCGCTTAGCCGGCCAACCGTGCTAAATCCCTTGCCGGAGATAAGCGCATTTTGCGTGACCGTCGCAGTGCTGTTATCGTGAAGCGACAGCGCGCTGGCGCCATTTCCCCCGCCGGCAGAAGAAATAGTGGCATTATCAATAACCGCATTGCTCGAGCCTTCCAGCAGAAGATACTGCATACTGGCACGATGTGTCGGATCGGTTCCGACAGATAAACGCGAGCTATCCTGCATATCGAAAATAGCGCCAACGGTGCCATTAACAATCGCCTGCCCCTGGCCGGTAAGCCCGACAGATGTATCAGTATCCGGCGCCATGCCAAGCTTACCGCCATTGTCTATCCGTAGAATCCCGGAACCCAGATAGGTGTCTTGAGAATGATCGACACTCCCGTCAATCACCTGATCGCCGCTAAGAACTGCGCTAACTGCGGGCAGGCTGTAAAAGCCGGCGCTGCCAATAGCAACAGAGACCATCATAGCCAACAGATTCGGCCGGGTCAGTTTCTCTTCAGGTATTACGTTCATTCTTTAGTGTCCTTCTTTTACTGAGGCGCTTAGTAAAGGTTGTTTGTCGCTTGCCAGCAATCTGACAAGTACGAAAAACAACCTCCCTGTCATGGGTGATAGAGTTTGAATGGCGCATTACCGTTAGAGTTTTTATCAAAATTCACTTCCACTACCGGCGGCAGATCCTCACTGGCAACGCCGGTAAGGGTGCTATATTTTTTCTGCCATCTGATGGCCGGATCCGGGGAATTTCCACGCTGATAAAAGAAAGCTTCAATTGGCAGTTTGGCGACCTCAGCCGGCGTTTGATTCGGATAAGAGCGAATCATCAGTTCATTCCAGTTCAGGTAGTAATGCAGCGTACTGGCTTTTATAGCAGCAAGAAATTCATTGGCGTTTTTGGTACTGAATGAACAGCGATAGTGACCATCAATGTTGTCCCGCTGCGTATCACGCCAGGCGGCAAAAAGCGCATCAGCAGATGCCGTAGTAACATCGTTAACGCGTTGAGTCATACGGATGGAATAGCGGCAGGAACTGGGATCGCTGCCAGGCTGCATCTCCGGTTTATAATATCTAGCAATATCGCCCGGATTACGATTAGGATTAGGCTGGCACAGTGCCGCAGCCTTGTTAAATACAGGAATTTGGTCACCAATTCCCAAATTGGTATCAACATCGCTGGGATAAAGACAGGCAATATCTACGTTCTGCCGATCAATGTTTTGTTGTTCGACCGTTTTAAATATCATTCCCCACGGACCGGCCCAGCTAACGTGGAAATCATTTCCTACCGCATCGGAGCGATAATAGAAGAATGAAATGCCGGCATTGTTGCGCCGGGGAGGATAATCCCAGGGAAAAAATTGATCGTTATTCGCAGCGTGCATAATGATGCCGCTGCAATAAAGCGCAGGTTTATTACCCTGGCAGGCAGCAACCTGAGAGCGAAAACGCTCGTTCAGGCTATTTACGATATCCTCAGGCGTGTTTAATTTAACCGGTGGGTTATCGTTTACCTGATAGACAAAGGTCTTTTTATCATGGTCGAATGCCAGGATCGGCACGGTGAGATGGAAATGCCGGAACAAACCGACGCGCGCTTTCTGCACCTGACCCAGCTTTGTGCTATCACCAGCCGGATAAACTAACGCCATATTGCTGGCCTGGGGAAAAGCGCTGTCATCAATCGGACGCAGGAAGAGATAAAATAACTCGCCGGTTTTTTTATTAACGTCCATTGCCAGTTTAAAAGAAGCGCCGTGGTAAGCGCTAAAACTACAGGCGCTGTTGCGATGCTGCTTCCACTGGCTCAGCCATGAATCCACGGTTTGTGTACTGACACAGGAACTTGGGTCAGTGTCATCCCGGTGGCTATCCTGCCCTGTTGGCCTGCAGCCATATGCTGAGCGTTCACTCAGGTCAACCTGCCCGGGTGATGCACACGCCGGCGTTACCGGCGAGGGCGTCCCCTCTTTCTCCAGGGCAACAACTAATGCACCGCCGTCGCCGAGACTAAGAAATTCCAGTGGATCCCGAAGGTCCTGACGAAAATAAAATGCCCGCACGCCCTGCTGGCTGTAAAGGCTGCTGTTGCCCATGGCGACCAATCCTGAACACCATGGCGCTGCAGCTGCACCGCTGCATTCGGTCACCGTGTTCTGATATTGGCTTTGAAAAACTTTCGCTATCGCCTCACCGTTTAATGCAGCACTCGCATTTATGGCAGAAAACAACCCGGTAAATAATGCGGTAAGGCAAAAAAAAACCGATAGATAACGCTTCATGATAGATTCTCCACTGCCTGTTACTGATCTTATTTTTACAACAAGAAAACGCTTAGCCATATTGCGTCGGGACAATTTCTCAGAGACGATATTTTCACGCTGCATCAGCAGATAAACCTATAACGCTGCGCCAATCTTCTGGCGCAGCGGTTTTATCGTAATTTATTATCATCTCCGTTAGTGGCTACTAATAAGTTGCAATGGCAGATCGTCAGCCGGTTTTACAAATTTAGTGGCATCACCTTTATCGGACTGATCGATTTCAAAGGTAATTTGGTTTGTACCGTCTTCTGGCGTAAACTTCTTACCGGGAACTATCTCAAGTGCTATCCCTGATTTATCCAGAGTGGCAATTCCTCGCTCATCAGCTTTTACCACGACTGTTAAACCAGCGTCACTAATCTTAATAAGGGGATCTGGAGAAGCTGTTTTAACTACAAAATGCACAGTACCCGCGTTTTTGCTCGACAGTTCCAGTTTGAATTTAATATAAGAATAAGCAGCCGATACGACAGGTGATGAATTATCGTCCAGGGTTTCATGCCCCTTGGCCGTAATTTTAGTTGTATTGACAGATTTGATAATACTCACAGCCGAATCCCCACCTGTTTCCAGTGGGCGATGGAAAATAGTCGTAGGAATGGCGACAATTAAAACGTCAACATTGGGGCCATTCTTCGTGCCAGACTTAGTAGTAATAGTCGCCGTACCAATTTTCTTACCTGCTGTGACATCCGGCAGTGGCTGGCCGCTATTGACAGTTTTCGCAGCTAAATCAACGTGGCTGGTACCATCTTTAGCGTCAATATCAATCGGCTTGTTATTGCTGGAGGTAAGTGTGGTCGTCGGAGTAATTTTTTTACCCTGACGGATGATAAGTTTATCTGATGGTTTAATAATAATAGTTCCACCAGAGGTAATATTCAAAATATAAGAGGCGGATTTTTTACCTGTTATCGTTCTGGCCTCTGCCAGCAGTAAAACGCTACCTTCATCCGGCCCGGCTTTAAACTTAACGCTTTTCGTATTCGTCTCGCCAGAGCTAGCTGGAACCGTTACCAGCGCCCGATTTTTATTATCAAATTTCGCCGTCGCTGTGCCGGTTTTAGTGGCCGTTTGTAGCCTTGCCTCGGTAGCTTTATCATGGCGGGTTTTAGTCCCGGCTTTATAGGTAACCAACGGCACGCTGTCTATATCCGCATCCGCTTCATAATCACCACTGGGTTTAGTGAACTCCAGGTCAATGTCCTGAATTTTAAACGCGTCATCAACGGTAAGAATCACAGCCTGCGGGTGTCCGTTATCTGCCAGCACCAACTTATTCCCCGTACTGAGCATAGCCATCCCTATAATTGAAAGATCTCCACTATCCGGCCCGCCATCTGCGCTCACAGTATAATCCCTCACCAGATTACCTAACGCCGTGTAGCAGTACAGTTTATTATTTTTATTGGCGGTCCATATATATCCGGCATTGTCAACAATCAGGCGATAAGTCGTGCCCTCATCAGTTTCGGTTAATGGCTTTACTGTCCCGGGTAATGAGGTGTTATCCAGCTTATATAACTTCCCGGTTTTACTCCCGACGATAATATATTTATTCGTCGGGTCAGCAGTCATGCCGTTTGCGCCATTGATGACAAACTTTTGATCGAAACGCAACGTCCCATTATCTTCAATATTAAAATTCAACACCAGGCAATTATCTGGTTTACTATCATAAAGATAAAGCCAGATTTTTTTATCCAGAACCGCAATATCACAAAATTGCTCAGGTTTATGCCCCAGCATGTCTAGCGAAAGGCTGTGGGAGAAATCATTTATCGTATTATGCGTAGCTGCATTTGTTGGCAGCGCGCCGTCCAGGTCATCCATTTCAATACTGTAGAGAGACAGTTTATCTGCATTTCGGGAACCATCCACCACTATAACTTTTGCTTTATTACTGCCATTCTTAGGTTGCAAACCAATATCATACCATTGATAAAGCTGCTCATTACCATCATTTTTTACTGGTTTAAAAAATACAATTTCAGCGGTTGCATCCGGAGCTTCTTTTTTAAAGCGATAAATAGCACCGGTATTGAAATCTGGAACCCACACATATTTTACGCTGAGGCGCAAAAAATTAGGCTGAGCGACTACATCAACATGGATATCGGTGTCCGGATTATACGATGAGTTATCTTTACTAATTTTTGGTAGCGCAATCGTTGCCTTTAATGTTGACTTATCTTCACCATCCTTTATCTCATAGCAATATACATGACCTTCGGTAGCATCAACGTCGTCCACCATATGGTCGGCGACCCAAAAGGTAGTGACTTTTTTACTGGCATCATATTCAGATGCCGCAGCGCGGGCATTCTGTTGATGTGGTTCAGATGCCGCTAAATTTGGCACAGGCGCTGCTTTAATGGTTTGAGCTATTTCCGTCATATAAACCTCACAATTTGTAATAAACGACATTGTTTTTGCCTTCATTGCGACAAAAACGTTACTCAGTCAGTTATGATTTAATTCTTAAAACTATTATTCTTAAGTTTAAATTAATGACTGATAGATAGAGGAAAACTAGCCTTTAGTTTCTCCGCACTGCCAGCAACCGTAACGGAATAAGACAAAGTACCAGAGGAATCAGATGGCGCATTTCGTTTGAAATGAACGCCAACAGGCGGTAACTCCCCTTTTTCGCTGAGATTACCTTTGTAGGGAAACGTCATCGGCTGAATTTCAACCGGTCCGCTGAGCATGGGTTGTTGTATCACGACTGTCGCATATGGCCATGCCTGGCCAGGGTTACTGGCCGTGACCAGTCTTGCTATGCATGGCTTAGGATTTACTGCCGGCACGTCTGGCCAGGTATCTACCGGCAGTGATACTAATTTCAACCTTGCGACTTCAGGCAGCAGCGCCAGATGAAACGTAACGGAATGATTATTACAGGTTGCAGTAACGGTAAAAACGCCGGGCCGGGTTCCGCGCCGCACGCCTGCCGCCGCATGGGCTTCGGGAGAAGACGTCACGCCCTCGTTTACCGGCGTAATTTCACATCCGGTGGCGCCAAAACCCGCCACAGGCTCAGCTGCGCCAAACTTAACCACCACGCCCGGCACCGGGACGTTGTTACTCAGTGCCTGAACCACCAGTGGGACAAAATCGTCACCGCCGCTAATTAGGATGCCTTGCTTATCGCCGCTGACAATTTTCAGGTCGGTTACTTTATCCTCATCCGGATTGGTTGAGCTTTTAAGCTTCACCTGCATGACAAAAAGGTTGGTGCCACGCTCCTCCTGCGGCTCATCCCGCAGCTTAACGTACAGGTAGATATCCTGCTTTAGCTTCACGGGCAAATGAAGGTGGAAAGCAGCGAAGCCGTCTTTATCTAATGGACGAAGCGTATCGCTTTCCTCTGGATCACCCGCTTTTTCCGGCAGAATGGTGGGCGCGCCCGGTTCATCTGCCAATTTACCATTCTCATGCTGAAACCTGACTTCAATGTTTCTGTTGGTGAGAGCCTGCCCCTGCTGGTTAGTCGCCCCCACCTTCAATACCGGTTTACCTGATGTCAACGTGATGGAATTGCCATCGGCGCTAACCACCACGTCCTTTCCCTGGACAATTGAGATCCGATTAGTCACGGCCATTTTTCTACTCCTGTTAGCAGAGCTATCTTTAGTCAGGAATATTTATTCAACCGACACGGTTACCGAAGGCGAAGTATGCACATCATTACCCGACGCAATGACAGTAAATGTGTATTTACCAACGCCTTTTAAATAAATTTTCGGACATTTAGCATGGCCAGTTGTATTATTTACGGCCACCGTCTTCGTCTTGACATTCGGATCCGTATCGCTGAATGAAACGCTGCCTTGCAAGGTAAAGGTGATTTTCCCGGATTTAACGATATGCCCACCACCAGAGGTGTACTGAGCGTAGATGTTACTATCCCAACCCTCCTGATTATCCCCACTGGAAATGGGCTCTATTGTCGCAGGATGAATTTCAATTTTATCTGGCTTAACCGCTGCGCTAACTTTAAAGCTCAGTGCTTTTTCCAGATATTTATTGCCGCCTGGTAACATTGCTCTCAAATAAAAAGTACCGAGCGAATTACTTGTGGTCGTCATTTCGGGCACTTTAGCTCTGCCGTTTTCGCCATGAACTGTCTCCACCTTTTTATTACCGTCAATGAAATGTGCTGAGATACCGTCTCTGGCGTCATCAATATGCAGCTCCAGAATAAAATTAGGTATCTGTTTTCCTTGTTTATCATATGCTCTGACGTAAATATTCAGATTGGTGTCCTCACCGGCAGTAAGTTCCACCGGCTCAGAAGTGGTGCTCCAGTCAACATGGTCTACCAGAACGACATGAACCGTCAGAGTCGCCTCAGCATAGCCCCCTGTATCCCCTTCAACATAGAAGCGGATGTTTGCATCGCCGTTAGCATCAGCATCAACCTCAATTTCCGGTTGTATAATCCAGGTGCCGTTCTGTCGTGTCGCCTGTAATTTTCCTTTGGAACGTTTTTCATTATTGATATCCCGGATAGTTAACTTATCACCAACGCTACCGGTAATTTCAAACGTTACTATCGGCGGCGAACCGCTATCAATATCCGGTTCGAAAGTAACTTCTACATCTTTGGTTGATTTTGCTCCCGGCGCCAGGCTTATTTCTCCTGGCGTCACGATAAGCCTCCGCTGACCGATATTGTCTGAATTTATATTAATTACCTTCGGTTCAGTATCATCTGCAGTCAGGGTGATAGTACCCTGCCCACCATTAACTGTGGTTTGTACATAAACCAGCTTGTAGGGAGACGCCGATTTAAATTTTTTATACTGGGCTTCCAGATCTTTCAGCCCAGGGCCGGAAACAGCCATGTTGATGTCTATTCCGCTGATGACCTGTCCGGTCGAATCAACCAGTTTTACATACATCTGCTCTTGCTTATCTTCTTTCCAGTGAATGACACCGTCGGGTAATGGATGCTGAAGATAATCTTCCACAATAAAATGATAACGATAGCTTTGTGCAGACGTTTTAATGTCGTGTTGATAAGTCTGACCGCTAAGTTTATGGGACAACTTAACGGTGGTGGTGCCGTTAACGCCGGTTTTGGGCGCCAGATGCAGGGTAATCTTACCTTCACCGTTGGTTTTATCCTGCAATAACTGCGCGGTGAGATAGGTATCAGGAGTGAACGTCAAGCTGATAGTTTCGCCGGGGGCTGGCTTGCCATTTTTTGATAGGGTGAACTCGAAATCCTGCGCTTTTTGCAGTGTGTCAGGCAGTGAACCTGTTAGCGTCCATTTATTCTCGCCATCCGAATCTTGTTTTATATGAATGATATAGGGTGACTCTTTTTTAAATTCATCGTTATTAAGGAAACCAGTATTAGTAATTTCCTGATAAGCCTCATTATCACCTTTAATATAAACGTGAAGATTGCGCGTGGTGTTAGTGAGATTATGGGCGACAATGCTACCGGCCTGGATCATCACAGTCGACTCGCCCTCATCTTTAGTGATTTTCCAGTACGTTGTCGGCGGGTTAAACTGAATGCCATCGCCGCCATCCAGCTTAAAGTAAAGGGCGGTTTCGCTTTGATCCGCGACCCATTGTCCGTCAGTCAAATGATAAAGCGTGAACGTCCAGTCTTTGTCTGTCACAACATGTTCACTGTCGCTGTCATTATTTAATTTCAGCGTGGCGGGAACGCAGGTGATACGCAGCTTACTGACGTCTTTGTTATCTACGTCTTCCGCATTAAGTGCGCTAATAATCGCACCCCGGTCCCTGGTCGTATCGACATGAGAAGGCCCCTGGAACGATATAAAATAAACACCATCCACAGTTGGCTGAAAAGTGATTGTTTTTTTATCCCAGTACACGTTCAACGCTCTCTGGGGATAAGACTGGCCATAGACGGAGGTATTATCACTGACAGGTTCGCTTCCCCGTCCACCGTTGCCGGGGTCTTCTTTGTTTAAATCAATATGAACGGTATAATCCTGATTAATGAAGTAAGTCTTATGGTCATCTCCGACATAGGGGTCCGCTAAGTCATACCAGCTGAAAGTATACTTGTGTCCCTTCTTCAGTGACATACTATGCCAGATATTGCCACGTACTTTCTTATAAACAAGCCTGACAGCCGTTTGAACATTTTTTATTTTGCTTGAAGGATTGCTATTTGCTTCACTTATTGCCTGATTCGTTGGTGCAAGAATACCGACGGCATGTCCAACTTTCCATCCCTGCACGAATGTACCGTCAGCACCCCGGTACTCGTCATGTTCATAATTTGGTAGTCCACCAAGAGGGATATTATTAAGACTGTTTTTTTCAAAACCGGGAATGTTTGACATGAAGGCGCTCCACCAGGTAATAAATTATGCGAAGGTTTACCGTCTCACCGCCTTAATTCAGGCTCGTTTAAAACAGGCATAACCTTCAATGATAAAAAATTCGCTATTGCTAAAAGAGATGAAATTAGAAATTTTCAGATTTTGTAATGATAATAATTAAATAAAGGTCATCATGTTCAGGGCAAGCGCGCTGAGCGAATTCATTTTCATTACCTTATAGGTTTATTTTCAATCAACCTATATATAATGCTTAATAGAATAGTTCCCCACGTAATTACGTGTTTTTTAAACGCCACACCAATTAATCATCAAAAAATAACACTGATGAGGATTCGGTGTTCTAAAGATATTTTTTACATAAGCTGCCTGCTATTTATCATAAATAGTCAACACAACTGTTCAATTTATTTTAGCGACAAACTTTCAACTTAATTACAGTCTAGCCCCGTTCTTTATTAAATAAAGCCAAATTCCTGATAACTGTGTACAGAAAATCCGAACAATGCTACAAAAAATTACCAATAGATTCCAAATATTATTTATGTTGCTGATTTTTTTTGTGGCGTGTCGTTCTGTAGATAGATGAATGAACAAACGCAGCTCTGGCTGGCTGCGGAGCAAGCAGTCAAAAAATAATTGCTGAGTTTTAAACGAAAAATCCTCGGAGAAATAGCAGAATAAATTGGATCTTATCAGCACTAACGACACCACGTTCGTCTGATTATTTAATCAACGCCCGTCACATTTTAAGTCTGTAAAGGATGGCTTACAATGTGATCCAGCGCATGACTTTAGTTAAAAATTTCTAATCTGACTTCAAAATATTACTTTTCGTTTCTCAATAATGTCATCCATTAATCCTCTCGTTAATGCGGGTAGTAAATAGCAAAACTGAATATTTAAAGTTATTTTCTAGCAATATTGGAAACTAACTCCTGCCATTTTCACCATAAACTAGCGAAATGACATTATATATATGCTTGTTCATTTAAAAACGGTGGTGCGATATTCTACTTTCCCGCGTTCAGGGTTTCGTTGGAATTTCTCGCTACCGGCTATTCAGCTATTACAACGCCTGCGCGCACGCCCAGGCCGAACTCCATGCCCACTGGAAATTGTAGCCGCCCAGCCAGCCGGTGACGTCGACCACCTCACCGATAAAATACAGGCCAGGGACGCTAATCGCTTCCATGGTTTTTGAGGAAAGCCCCCTGGTATCCACCCCGCCGAGGGTCACTTCCGCCGTGCGGTAGCCTTCGGTGCCGTTAGGCTGGATGCGCCACTGATGCAGCGTTTCCGTCAGCGCTGCCTGCTGCTTGCTATTAAGCTGCTTCAGGCTCACATCCGGCACAATTTCCAGCTGCTGTAGCACTTCGACCAGACGCCTCGGCAACGCTTTCGCCAGGCAGTTTTTCAGGCTGAGATTGCGCTGCGTCAGACGTTCGCTATCAATCAGTTCGTCCAGGGACAGCTGGGGGCAGAGGTCGATGCTGATATGCTCGCCCGGCTGCCAGTAGCTGGAAAGCTGGAGTATGGCGGGCCCGGAAAGACCGCGATGGGTAAATAGCAGCGCTTCGTTGAACACCGTGCCGTCTTCTGCCGTCAGGCGCGACGGCAGCGAAACGCCGGACAGCGTTTGCAACTGCTCCAGCAGCGGTTTATGCAGGGTAAAAGGCACCAGCGCGGCGCGCGTGGGTAGCACGTTCAGGCCGAACTGTTCCGCCAGGCGGTAGCCGAACGGCGAAGCGCCCAGACCAGGCATCGACAGGCCGCCGCAGGCAACCACCAGCTGCGGCGCACAGACCTGGCCGCCGTTCAGCGTCAGCTCAAAGCCCCCGGCGGTTTTCGCCACGGCGGAAATCTCGCTGCGCAGGCGCAGAGTCACCTGGCCGGTTGCGCATTCGCTCAGCAGCAGATCGACAATTTGCTGCGCTGAGTCATCACAGAACAGCTGACCGAGGGTTTTTTCATGCCATGGGATCTGGTAGCGATTAACCAGATCGATAAAATCCCACTGGGTATAGCGCGCCAGCGCCGATTTGCAGAAATGCGGGTTAGCGGAGAGGTAGGCGCCAGGCTGCGCATGCAGATTGGTGAAATTACAGCGGCCGCCGCCGGACATCAGGATCTTGCGTCCGGCCTTCTTGCCGTTATCGAGGAGCAAAACGCGCAATCCTTTCTGCCCCGCCTGCGCGGCACAAAACAGACCTGCGGCGCCTGCTCCGATAATAATGACATCAAACTTCTGCACGCAATCATCTGCCCGACGGTAAAAAGAGGCTGATTGTAAGGGGTTGAGGCTGCGGTTACCAGCCATAATGATGTCATTCCCGGACCGACGAAATAATATTCTGTTTCATAACCGCTTTATGGCGCCTGGACGATATAAATATCAAAACATGACAAAAATAAGTCCACATTTTCCTTTCCCAATGGGGCTTTGTCACCGATAATGCGCCGCGTTCATGTCCTCCAAAATGGCTTAACGTTATGCTTCATCTTTTTGCTGGTCTTGATTTTCATACTGGTCTGTTGCTGGTACTTGCCCTACTTTTTGTCCTCATGTACGAAGCAATCAACGGCTTCCATGATACGGCTAACGCAGTTGCGACGGTGATTTACACCCGTGCCATGCGCGCGCGACTGGCGGTCGGCATGGCCGGGTTGTTTAACTTCCTCGGCGTGCTGCTCGGCGGTTTGAGCGTTGCCTACGCCATCGTGCACTTACTGCCAACCGATTTGCTGTTGAACGTCAGTTCGGCGCAGGGGCTGGCAATGGTGTTCTCGATGTTGTTGGCGGCGATTATCTGGAACCTCAGTACCTGGTATCTTGGTCTGCCCGCCTCCAGTTCTCATACGCTGATCGGTTCAATCATCGGTATTGGCCTCACCAATGCCTTCGTTAGCCACAGTTCGATCATTGATGCGTTGAACATCCCCAAAATGATTGAAATCTTTCTGGCGCTGGTCATTTCACCGATAGTGGGTCTGGTGATCGCGGGTTTGCTGATCTTCCTGCTGCGGCGCTACTGGAGCGGTACCAAAAAACGCGCGCGTATCCATATGACGCCAGCGGACCGCGAAAAGATTGATGGTAAAAAGAAACCGCCGTTCTGGACGCGTATCGCGCTGATCGTTTCGGCGATTGGCGTCAGCTACTCCCATGGCGCCAATGACGGGCAGAAAGGGATTGGCTTGATCATGCTGGTGCTGATCGGCGTTGCGCCGGCGGGCTTCGTGGTTAATATGAACGCCTCAGGCTACGACATCATGCGTACCCGGGATGCGGTAAACCATCTGCAGCAGTTTTATCTGCAAAACGATAACGTGCTGAAGCAGCTGGTAGCGCTAACGCCGCCTGCGGTTCCGACGCCGGAAGAGACCCCAACCGGCCCGCACAGTTTTCACTGCAACACGGCTAACGCCATGCACTCCATTGAGCGCGCTCAGCAGCTGCTCACTAATCTGAAAAACTTTGATCAGCTTAACGTCGATCAGCGTAGCCAGATGCGTCGCATCATGATGTGTATTTCCGATGCTACCGAGAAAACCACCAAGCTGTCCGGCCTCGACAGCGATGATGTGCGCTATCTGAAGAAGCTGAAGGGCGATCTGCTCAACACCGTTGAATACGCACCGGTATGGATTATCGTCGCCGTTGCCCTGGCGCTCTCCCTCGGTACGCTGATCGGTTGGCGCCGGGTAGCGACCACCATTGGTGAAAAAATCGGTAAGAACGGCATGACCTATGCGCAAGGTATGTCGGCGCAGATGACGTCCGCGCTGTCGATAGGCATCGCCAGCTATACCGGCATGCCGGTGTCCACCACCCACGTGCTTTCCTCTTCTGTGGCGGGAACCATGCTGGTAGATGGCGGGGGTTTGCAGGGCAAAACGGTAAAAAATATCCTGATGGCCTGGATACTGACCCTGCCGGCCTGCATCGTGCTGTCAAGCGTGCTTTACTGGCTGGCTCTCAAGCTGGTGTAATACGCAGGCCGGGTCTTACCCGGCCTCGCTTTTTTAGCGGTATCAGTGCCATATCGCCAGCGCAATGGCGCTGACCATAATCAGGCCACAGAGCGCACTGGTCAGGATGAACTGCCCGCGAACCCGCTCACAGCGCCGGATGAATTCTTCATCATGGTGGTCACGATAGCGCTGCAGCCAGATGTAGCGCACCAACCGTACCTGCTTGCCCGGCTGGCCGTGGGCGGTGAAGAAACCACCGCCGTCTACGTACTGATACAGCAGCGGATCGCAACCGCGTAATACGATAAGCAACGCTCGCAAAGAAGAGAAGTACCGCGCCATATTCACCAGACAAACCACACACAAAGCCCAGAACAGTGCGATAGTGCTGATCATATATCCCTCCCGGCTGAAGACCGCAGAGGCGGATGCAGCGCAGCAGCGCCAGATACGCCCTACAGGTGTAGCCAACCACCAGATAGCCATAAATTGTTTTTGTTAATGCAGAAGAGAAAGGCGCCTGCCGTCAGTTACAAGCGTCTTTAAATAGTGTAGGAGATCTGAACTAAAATTTTCCACCAATGTTTTCTGCATGACATCGTCATGGAAAAAAAACCGGGAAAACGCCCATAAAAAAGTTAAACAATGCGTTGCACCACAGTGCACAAGTCATTGAAGGTCTATACTGTTTGTCATTAAAATAATTGTCATGCCGGACGGCGAATCATCAGGCCGGTAACAAAGAAATTCATACATTGCGCCGGGTTTTAAAACGCTGTTAGTTAATTGTGGTGCAACCGAGGATTATATATTCGCGACTGACCCCGCGTGTCTTATGGAAGGAGTTTTATCATGGCTTACAAACACATCCTGATAGCAGTAGACCTTTCTCCCGAAAGCAAAGTGTTGGTAGAAAAGGCGATTTCTATCGCTCAGCCGCATAACGCTAAAGTTTCCCTGATCCATGTAGATGTAAACTATTCCGACCTTTATACCGGCCTGATTGACGTTAATCTCGGCGATATGCAACAGCGTCTTTCTGAAGAAACGCAGAATGCCCTGACCGAACTCTCCACCAATGCCGGCTACCCGATTACCGAGACGCTGAGCGGCAGCGGCGATTTAGGACAGGTGCTGGTTGATGCCATCAGAAAGTACGATGCCGACCTCGTGGTCTGTGGTCATCATCAGGACTTCTGGAGCAAGCTGATGTCCTCGGCACGCCAGCTGATCAACACCGTTCACGTTGATATGCTGATCGTCCCGCTGCGGGACGAAGAAGAAGAGTAAAAAGATAAAGGCTCTGCGCAAGCAGGGCCTTTTTATCAGGACGTTAGCGGTGGATAAATATCAAAGCGATGGCTTTTAGTGACCACCGCTGAACGGGTTGCGACTTCCGCCAGTGGCGGCGCGTAGTCAGGACGCTTCACCACCACCCTTTTCGTCGCCAGTCGTCGCGCCGGCAGCAGCAGGCCATCGGCGTCCAGATCTGCGCCGACTAAGGTCTGAAAAACGCGCATCTCTTTCTTGACCAGCGCGCTTTTCTGGCGATAGGGATACATCGGATCGAGATAAACCACTGCCGGACGCGGACTCAGCTCGTCGAGGGCCGCCAGGCTTGAGGCGTGCAGCAGCGTCAGGCGTTCGCGCAGCCAGACGCCGATTTCCGCGTCCTGATAGCCGCGCTGCAGGCCGTCATCCAACAGCGCCGCCACCACCGGATGGCGTTCCAGCATTCTGACCCGGCAGCCGATGGCGGCCAGTACAAACGCATCGCGTCCCAACCCGGCGGTGGCATCGACCACATCAGGCAAATAACTGCCTTTAACGCCCACCGCTTTGGCTACGGCCTCGCCCCGGCCGCCGCCAAAACGGCGTCGGTGGGCGAGCGCGCCGGCGACAAAGTCGACGCGGATCCCGCCGAGCTTCGGCTCATCCTGCTTACGCAACTCAAGGCCAGCGGGCGTCATCGCCAGCGCCATCAGCCGGTTTTCATCCTGCTCCAGCCCCCAGCGCGCGGCCAAAACAGACAGGGCGCCGTCACCGGCGCCCATTTCATCGATCAGGCAGATTTTCACGCCGCGGAGGCTTCCTGAATGCCGTAGTGTTTCAACATGGCGTCAAGCTGCGGCTCGCGGCCACGGAAGCGTTTAAACAGCGCCATCGGCTCTTCGGAACCACCGCGAGTCAGGATGCTATCGAGGAACGCCTGGCCGGTAGCGCGGTTGAAAATACCGTCTTCTTCAAAGCGCGAATACGCATCCGCAGCCAGCACGTCGGCCCACAGATAGCTGTAATATCCCGCTGCGTAGCCGCCGGCGAAGATATGGCTGAAAGCGTGTGGGAAACGGCCCCAGGACGGGCCTGGCACCACGGCCACCTGCTTTTTAATCTCGGCCAGGGTCTCGAGAATGCGCGCGCCGTTTGCCGGGTTGAACTCGGCATGCAAACGGAAATCGAACATGCCGAACTCCAGCTGGCGCAGGATAAACAAGGCCGCCTGATAGTTCTTCGCCGCCAGCATCTTATCCAGCAGCGACTTCGGCAGCGGTTCGCCGGTTTCATAGTGACCGGAGATAAACGCCAGCGCTTCAGGCTCCCAGCACCAGTTTTCCATAAACTGGCTTGGCAATTCGACGGCGTCCCACGGCACACCGCTAATACCGGAAACGCCCGGCACGTCTATCTTCGTCAGCATGTGATGCAGACCATGGCCGAACTCATGGAACAGCGTGGTCACTTCATCATGGGTGAACAGCGCTGGTTTGCCACTGACCGGGCGGTTAAAGTTGCAGGTCAGGTAGGCAACGGGCTTCTGGAGCGAACCGTCCGCTTTACGCATCTGGCCAACACAATCATCCATCCAGGCGCCGCCGCGCTTATGTTCGCGGGCATAAAGATCCAGATAAAAGCTGCCGCGCAGCTCGCCGCTTTCATCAAACAGATCGAAAAAGCGCACGTCAGGATGATACACATCGACGTCTTTGCGCTCTTTCGCGCTGATGCCGTAAATACGTTTTACCACTTCAAACAGACCGTTAACCGCGCGCTCTTCCGGGAAATAAGGCCGCAGCTGCTCGTCGCTGATGGTATACAAATGCTGCTTTTGCTTCTCGCCGTAATAGGTCAGATCCCAGGGTTGCAGCTCATCAACGCCGAACTGTTTTTTGGCAAACGCACGTAGCTGCGCCAGCTCCTTTTCCGCCTGCGGACGGGCGCGTTTCGCCAGATCGCCGAGAAATTCCAGCACCTGCGCCGGACTTTGCGCCATTTTGGTCGCCAGCGATTTATCTGCATAGGAGTCAAAGCCCAACAGCTGGGCCAGCTCGTGACGCAGCGCCAGCTCTTCGGCCATCACCTCGCTGTTATCCCACTTACCGGCGTTCGGCCCCTGATCGGAGGCGCGGGTAGAATAGGCGCGGTACATTTCTTCGCGCAGCGCGGCGTTATCGCAGTAAGTCATCACGGGCAGATAGCTGGGGATATCCAGCGTCAACAGCCAGCCCGGCTGCTGTTTGGCCTCAGCCTGCGCTTTGGCGGCCGCTAATGCGCTTTCCGGCATGCCTGCCAGCGCGCTTTCGTCGCTAATCAGCTTGCTCCAGCCCATGGTGGCATCAAGCACGTTGTTGCTGTACTTCGATCCCAGCTCGGAGAGGCGGGCGGCAATTTCGCCGTAGCGCTTTTGTTTCTCTTTAGAGAGGCCGATACCGGACAGCTCAAAATCACGCAGGGCGTTATCCACCGCTTTCTTTTGCGCCAGCGTCAGCGAATCGTAGCTACCGTTGTCTTTCAGATTACGATAAGCCTGATACAGGCCTTCATGCTGGCCGACCCAGGTGCCATATTCTGACAGCAGCGGCAGCACCTGTTCGTAGACTTCGCGCAGTTCGGGGCTGTTTTTAACCGAATTCAGGTGACTGACCGGCGAAAACAGCCGGCTGAGACGGTCGTCCACTTCCGCCAGCGGCTGTACCAGATTATCCCAGCTCCAGGGCGCGCCCTGCGCTACCGCTTTTTCAACTGCGGCGCGGCAGTCGTCCAGTGCCTGCTGCACGGCGGGAACCACGTGTTCAGGCTTAATGGCGGAGAAAGGCGGAAGGGTGAAATTACTCAGAAGCGGATTCGTCATAGCACGGTCCTTTTTATCGTGTATGGGAGGCAGCTGTGCTGCGCGCGATAACCAGTAACATGGGGCCAAACGTAATAGAAATCAATGCCTGTCACCGCCGGCAGGGCATTTCCGCGGCTAACAGGTTATACTGACGCCAACCTTGTCGCAGAAACGGAGTGATGACGGCCTACGGGTACGTTGTCATCAATCTTATCAACGCGGCATTCACGCTTTTCCCATCGGATAAATCTTCAGACATGCTTAGCTATCGCCACAGTTTTCACGCCGGCAACCACGCCGATGTCCTCAAGCACACCGTTCAGAGCCTGATAATCGAAGGGCTAAAAGAGAAAGAGAAACCGTTTCTCTATCTTGATACCCACGCGGGAGCCGGACGTTACCAGCTGAGCGGTGAGCACGCCGAGCGTACCGGAGAATATCTTGAGGGCATTGCCCGCATCTGGCAGCAGGATGACTTGCCGGAGCTGCTGAAGCCTTACATCGGTGCGGTACGCGCCTTTAATCAGGGCAGCACGCTGCGTTTTTACCCCGGTTCGCCGCTGATCGCCCGCCACCTGCTGCGTAGCGACGATAAGCTACATCTGACCGAACTGCACTCCAGCGATTTCCCGCTGCTGCGCAATGAGTTTCAGAAAGAGAGCCGCGCCCGGGTTGAGCGGGCCGACGGCTACCAGCAGCTAAAATCCCGCTTGCCGCCGCCGTCGCGTCGCGGGCTGATCCTCATTGACCCGCCCTATGAGCTGAAAAGCGATTATCACGCCGTGGTCAGCGGCATTCACGAAGGCTACAAGCGTTTTGCCACCGGGGTATTCGCCCTTTGGTATCCGGTGGTGTTGCGTCAGCAGGTGAAAAGGATGTGCAACGAGCTGCAAGCTACCGGTATTCGCCGCATTTTGCAGATAGAGCTGGCGGTTCGCCCCGACAGCGATCAGCGTGGCATGACCGCTTCCGGCATGCTGGTGGTCAATCCGCCCTGGCGGCTGGAACAGCAGATGAAATCGCTGTTACCCTGGCTGCATGAAAAGCTGGTACCTGCCGGCATCGGTCACACCAGCGTCAGCTGGCTGGTGCCGGAGTGATCACAGATTAAACAGCGAAAAATCATGGGCCATCTCCGTTGCCGGAAAAATGGCCCGGCACTCCGCCAGCAGGCGCGGGCACGCTTCGCGCTGATAGCGTGAGCTGAGATGGGTAATAATCAGCCGCCGCGCGCCAGCCTGCTGCGCGACGCGCGCCGCCTGCACGGTAGAGGAGTGACCGCGGCTATTCGCCTTTTGCTCCATTGCCGCCTCCAGCGTGGCCTCATGCACCATCAGATCCGCCTCCTTCGCTAGCATTAACCCTGCATCGGTGGGCGAGGTATCGCCGAAAATCGTCAGCGTTTTGCCCTTTATTGCCGGCTGCACGTAATCCCAGCCGTTAATAATCCGTCCGTCCGCCAGAGTAACCTGCCGCCCCTGTTTGAGATCGTAAAACCAGGGACCGCGCGGCACGCCATCGGCAGTAAGCCGGTCAGCGTCCAGTGCGCCGGGCTTATCTTTTTGTTCAATGCGATAGCCATAGCATTCAACAGGATGGTTCATCGGTGCGGCGATAACCCGGTGGCTGTGGTCCTCGCAAACCGTTCCGGCGCCGACCTCAACAATCTCCATGGGAAAAGAGACCCATGAACCGCTAAGCGAGAGTGTCGTTTCAACAAAGTGCCGGATCCCTGGGGGGCCGTACAGGGTTAAAGGGCCTTTGCTATCGCTCATTGAGCGGCTGGTAAGAAAGCCAGGCAGGCCAAAAATATGATCGCCGTGTAAATGGGTAATAAAGATCTTCTCGATCCGTCCGGGTTTGATCGCGGTGCGCAGGATCTGATGCTGGGTGCCCTCGCCGCAATCAAACAACCAGCTAACCGGTCGCTCCGACAGGTTCAGGGCGATGCTGGTGACGTTACGCTCCCGGCTGGGCATGCCCGCGCCGGTGCCAAGAAATTGAAGTTGCATGCCATCTCCCAGGTTGCCAACTGCGCTGAGTGTAACGTTTTTACCGGCCTTTGCCACAGGCGGAAATGCCGCTGCCCTTCCCCTATTGCAATCATTGGTGCAAACTTTACGGAATCGCCGACGCAGGCGTTACACTTAGGGCCATTATTATCAGGCCAACCTCATTTACCAGATGGAACGCTTTAATGACCAGACATTATGATTATCTCGCCATTGGTGGCGGCAGCGGAGGAATCGCATCGATTAACCGTGCCGCCATGTACGGACAGAAATGCGCGCTGATTGAAGCAAAAGATCTTGGCGGCACCTGCGTAAACGTTGGCTGCGTGCCGAAAAAAGTGATGTGGCACGCTGCGCAAATCGCCGAGGCTATTAAAAATTACGGGCCGGATTATGGCTTTGACGCCACCGTTAATCAGTTTAACTGGGATACGCTGGTTAAAAACCGCAGCGCCTATATTGACCGCATCCACACCTCGTATGACAACGTACTGGGTAAAAATAACGTGGACGTTATTCGCGGCTTCGCGCGCTTTGTCGATGCCCATACCGTCGAGGTCAACGGCGAGAAAATTAGCGCCGACCATATTTTGATCGCCACCGGCGGACGACCGACGCACCCGACTATCCCAGGCGCGGAGTATGGTATTGATTCCGATGGTTTCTTTGAACTGAATGCGCTGCCGAAGCGTTCGGCTGTGGTCGGTGCCGGCTATATCGCCGTGGAAATTGCCGGGGTGCTTAACGCGCTGGGTTCAGAAACGCACCTGTTTGTACGCAAGCATTCGCCGCTGCGCAGCTTCGACCCGCTGCTGTCAGAAACGCTGGTTGAAGTGATGAACGCTGAAGGCCCGACGCTGCACACCAACGCGGTGCCGAAAGCGGTGAGCAAAAACGCCGATGGCAGCCTGACGCTGACGCTGGAAAACGGCCAGCAGCAGACCGTTGACTGCCTGATCTGGGCCATCGGCCGTGAGCCGTCTACCGATAACCTGAATATTGAAGCCGCCGGCGTCGCCCGCGATGAAAAAGGCTACATCCCGGTCGATAAGTTCCAGAATACTAACGTTGCTGGCATCTACGCCGTTGGCGATAACACCGGTAACGTCGAGCTGACGCCGGTCGCCGTCGCCGCCGGCCGTCGCCTCTCCGAGCGCCTGTTTAACAACAAGCCGGATGAGCATCTGGATTACAGTAACGTACCAACCGTGGTGTTTAGCCATCCGCCAATCGGCACCGTCGGCCTGACCGAACCGCAGGCGCGCGAAAAGTACGGCGACCAGAATGTGAAGGTGTATAAATCCGCGTTTACCGCCATGTACACCGCCGTTACCCAGCATCGCCAGCCCTGCCGTATGAAGTTGGTATGCGCAGGTGAAGAGGAAAAAATCGTCGGCATTCACGGCATTGGTTACGGCATGGACGAAATGCTACAGGGCTTCGCCGTCGCGTTAAAAATGGGCGCCACTAAGCAGGACTTTGATAACACCGTCGCCATTCACCCGACCGGTTCGGAAGAGTTTGTTACCATGAGGTAACGCTGAAGACGCCAGCGTGACAGATAAACGGCCCTGAGGGCCGTTTTTTTTGCGACGATTGCGCCTGAACCTGTATTTTCCTGGTTATGCCGCGCCAATCGGTCCGCGTTGGTTCAGGCTACGGCCTGAAGCCAGCACCTGCCGGTGGTGGTGGAGGCAACGGAATGCCGTTAGCATCACGCGGTAAGTTAGCGGCTGCCCTGGCGCTCTTCTCAGCCTGGGAGCGCGCTTCGGCGGCGGCCTGTGCTTTTTCATCTGCTTCCGCTTTGCGTGCTGTCGCGACCCTCAACGCTTCTTTTTCTTCCGCCGCCTGGCGTAAGGGCGCTGAGCTGACGTACTCGGCCTGTGCTTTGCGCAGGGCCTGCTGCCACGGTTTCAGCTCTTCATCAGCACGGTGATTATTCATCGCCCGGTTGGCTAATTGCTCCCGTTTAGACAGGATGTCAGCGAAAATACTCGCAGGCAGCTTGATAGTTACCAGGCTATCGCTCTTCCTGGTCTCTACGGCGACAGTCTGGCTGGCAGCATCCCGATAGCTTTTTAGCGTACCCGGCGGCGGTGGAGGCGGGGGCGGCATTGGAATACCGCTTTTATCCAGCGTTAAATTAGCGACGGCGGCGGCAGCGTTTTCGGCTATCTCTTTCGCTGCCGCCGCCAGTCGTGCCGCAGCCTGCGCTTCAGCGGCACAGGCTGCGGCAACCCTTTCATTCTCTTTTTTTTCCGCAGCGATTCGCGCCGGCTCCGCGAGTTTGAATGCCTCTCGCTGGCGGGCAAGCTCCTGTTGCCAGGGCTTGAGGGGGCTACCGGCCTCCTTTGATCCCGTTCCATCTGCGTTTTTCTGCGCCCGGGCTGTTGAATTATCAGCAGGTAACGTCAGCGACATGGTTATATTCGCCGTTACCTGAGCCCTTTTGCTAAGCTGCGCTTTTAGCTCGTCAATAATGGCCGCCTGGCAATCTTTAATCGACTTATCCTGGTCCGGAGAGCCACGCTGCTTTACTGGCGGCTCAGACACAACGCTGTACGAGCCGGTTAGATTAACGTCGTTTCTGTGGCTATTGTCTGGCTGGCTGCCAGACCGTTTGCCGCCTGGCAGTGACGCTGTCGGCCCGTCCAGACAATCGTCTGAATTGGCGACCTTCACCAGATGGTTAGTAAAAGTGACTGATATCTCAGCCTTTTGTAACTGTACGGCGCAATCTTCTGGTACTGAACCCTGGAAGCTCACAAAACTATCAATTTTAAGCACGCTAACTACCTCTTTTTTTGAGGCGTCATTTTCTTCTCTGCCAGCGCGCTGAACTTTCAAAAAAAGATTAAATTTTTAAATACGGCCGGTTTTTAGCAACGCCGCCTTCAGCCGCGATGATGCGACAGGTTTGCCGGGTATCAGCATGCCGCCGCGCGCAGACATCCACCTCAATCCCCTCCCGCACCGACCAGATAGCCAGAGCCTGACCAAATCCACGGCCTTAGCCGGTAATAACGGCTGTTGTAGCTCTCATTTAGTGATGAGCCTATGTTGACTCAGGTGATGCAACGGCCCTTCCTCTACCTCACCGGGCGTGACTGCTATCGACATCACCGTGGGATGACGCCCGCCAGTGAATATGCGCATGCAGCAGGGTAACGCTCGGCGGCTCCTGCGGCTTTTCCAGCCGGGCCAGCAGCCGGTCGACAATATGTTCGGCCAACACGGCAATCTGCACTTCGGCGGTGGTCAGCGACGGTAGCCAGCCTTCGGCGTCGCTCAGACCGTCAAAGCCGGTTACCGCAATCTCGCCGCCGACCGTTTTACCCATATAGTGCAGGGCGTTCATGGCGCCAAACGCCACAATATCCTGATAGCAAACCAGCGCCGTAACGTCGCTGGTTTGTTGAAAAAGCTGCATCACTGCCGCTGAACCGGCACTCATACTGGATGAGCAGTACAAAATGTGCGCATCATTCCAGCTAATCCCCGCATCCTCATGAGCATCTTTCCAGCCCTGCAAACGCTGGCGGCGCAGCCGGGAGCTTTGGCTGCCGCCGATAAACGCCAGCTGCCGGTGTCCATCGGCGATCAGCTGGCGGGTGAGATCGTAGGCCGCCTGATAGTTATCGATGCCAATAAAGTCACTTTCATGACTGCCGACCGGGCGCAAAAAGGTAATCGTTGGGCTTAAATCATGCCAGGCGGCGAGATGCTCCCCGCTGGTATCCCAGGTCGGACATAGCAGAACCGCCAGCGCGTTATGGCGCTGCATAAGGTGCAGATAACTTTGCTGGCTTTCGAGGTTTTCATCGGAGCAGGCAAGGATGGTCGCGTAGCCTTTTTTTGCCAGCTGACGATTAATTTTAGCGATCAGTTCGGTGTAATAAGGGTTGCTCAGGTCGTGAATAACCAGGCCAATGATATTGGATTTATTGCTGCGCAGCGTCGCGGCGTTTTCATTGTAGGTATAATTAAGCGCGCTAATGGCCTCTAAAACCCGCTGGCGGGTTCGCGTCGATACCTTGCCAGACCTGTTGCCGATTACGTTGGAAACCGTAGCTGACGAGACTTTCGCCAGTGCCGCAACATCGGCCACCGTTGCGCGCTTTGCCATGCCTTTACTCCATCAGAAGATGCCTATGAACGCGCCGACACCGGACACAGCGAGGGTAACCAACATCGTTTTAACCACGGATAACCTGAACCTTGTTAGCAGCATCCAGACGCCGAGAACGGCCAGTAACGGTAGCAAATGGGGGAAAATACCGTCAAGAATATTCTGCGCGTTAATGTTTACCTTACCGGAGTTAAACGTTAACGGCGTCGACAGCGTAATATAAGTTGAGGCGATACCACCAATCACCGTCACGCCAATAATAGACATACATTCACGTAACTTATTCGCGTTGTCGCTGACAAACAGATCGACTGCTTTTACCCCCATGCGATAGCCCGAATGGAAAACGCGATAGCTCAGGCCGACAATCAGTAAGTTAAACGCCAGAATATAAAAAATCGGCCCCAGCACCGAACCGCCCTGCGATAGCGAAATCGCAATGCTCAATAGCACCGGGATCAGCGTCCCCTGGATTGACGAATCGCCAATACCTGCCAGCGGTCCCATCAGCGAGTTTTTAATCGTCTGAATGGTATTCGCATCGATAGGCTCGCCGCGCGCGCGCTGTTCCTCCATGCCAATAACAATGCCGGGGATCATCGCGCCGAGCTGCGGCTCAGTATTGAAATAGGCTACGTGGGGGGTTAATACTTCGGCCTGGCGGGCTTTATCATCGGGGTAAAACTTTTCCACGGCCGGCATCAGAGACTTAACAAAACCGTGCCCTTCCATGCGGTCATAAGACGCCACGGTAATATTATGCATCGCCCAGTTTAGCCAGCTTTTTCTTAAGATTGCAGCATCAAGCATGACGGGCTTATTTTCAGCCTGCCCATGATTTCCGCTGACGTCATCAATATTATTATGCTGTGACATTAGAATTCATCCTCAGAATCACTGACGGTGGAGGTTTGCTTAACCGGTTTATATTTGTAATGAATTAACGCTAACAGCAGGCTGATAATGACCAGGGCTATCATATTAACTTTCATAAATACCACGCAGACAAATCCAAACAGGAAATAGATCAGCATGGTTTTCTCAATAATCGCCTGACGCATTAGCATGGCAATACCCACCGCGGGCAGCACGCCGCCAAATACGCTGACAACGTGCATTAACGATGCCGGCATCAGGTTAACCAGCAGCTCAATGTATTTCGGACCATACAGGCAGGCAAAAAATACCGGAAAAAAGCGCACAATAAAGTTGCTGATCTGCGGAAACCAAATCGCATTGCGCTGCCAGGCGGCTTTATTCTGCGATGCCAGCGCCCGGTCAGCGCGGGTATTCCAGTAGACGTTAGACAGCATGGTAAAGTTAAAAATGATCGTTCCGGCGACGCCAATCGTCGCCGCCAGCGTTACCGCAACCCTGGCATCCTGCCCGGAGAGGATCGCCAGCGGCAGTGCCAGCCAGGCGACAAAGTTAAGATCCTGCGGCATCGCGTTGCCGGGAGAGACGAAGGCGATATACACCGTCTGCACCGCAACGCCGATAATAATCGCGTGTCCGACATCACCGACGATAAGCCCGGTAATAAAGGCCGCGACCAGCGGTCGTGACAGCGTGTACCAGCCGCCAGTCAGGCCGAGCAGCCAGGGCGTGGTTAGCGCGCCAAGGTAACAACCAATACCAATCAGCGCCGCCTGGAAAACGTTAATTTCAATCATCGCATCACCCGGCTAATTTTTTCGCCACGCTTTCCCAGCTTACCGCAACGGTATCCGGCAGCAGGCGAAACTCAATGGAAAACCCCAGCCCGGCGAGCTGCCGGAACGCCGGGATCTCTTCAGGAACGATACTTTGTCCTTTATTGACAGCAATGGCGTCCGCCCGCTTTGACAACGGGCCAACGTTAACCTTACTGCGGGCTTTCAGCAGCTGTGGGATCTGCCCGGCAAGACGGTTCAGCGCCGAAGCGCTGCGAACCACCACGTAATATTGCTTCTGCGATTCAATAACTTTGGGCAATTTTTCCGTGGCTTCGCTAATGGAAAACACCCAGGTTTTTACCGAAGGCAAAATAGACAACAGCACTTTCTTTTGTATCTCGTTCGCGGCCGCATCATCGTCGACCACCACGATACCGTCGCAGGGGCTGGAGCCGATCCAACTGGCGGCCATCTGCCCGTGGATCAGCCGATCATCAATACGTAAAAAGGAAATGGCCATATCAAAAATCGTCCTCCGTCGCGGTCACTTCCTGAAACCTGGCGATAGCGCTGCGCCCGGTTTCAATGACCTGATGGGTTAGCTCGTCGAGCGAATCGTCGGCCTGCTCCAGCGCGGTCAGCACCATTGGGAAATTAGCGCCGGAAAGCACAGCGATATCCGGCAGTTCAAGCGCCAGCTGCACGCTGAGGTTATAGGGCGTCCCGGCTGGCATATCGGTAAGAATTAAGATCTGCTGGCCGCCATCGCTTCGGAGGCGATTAACTAGCCCGGTAAGCGCGGCCTTAAAGGGGGCAATGCCTTCTTCCTGTGACAGCATCAGCGTATAAAAATGCGTCTGCGGGCCGACCACCATCTCGACGCTGTCTTTCATGCCGGGGGCGGACAAACCGTGTGCGGCAAAAATTATCGCGGTCATAAAGCGTTCCCAAGTTTGCTAACGATTTCAGCGTTATCAATATTTTTTAGCGCCTGCGCACAGGCCTGCGCGCTGTCTGGCTGCTGGCTTGCCCAGCTGGTAATTAATTGATTAAGAAAGGGGATAGCGGCATCAATATTTATCCCACGCTGCTGCAACTGGATAAGAGGGTAAATAAAGCGTTCTGTCGGGCGGATTTTTTCCAGAAAGTTACGCGCAACGCTTGCCAGATCGCGCTTAATCGCCCCATTACTCAAATGTCGGCGATGCATTTGCGCCATGCGCTCAAGGTAGGCATCGTCCAGCCCGCACTCCAGCTGCAACCCGCGTTTCATTAATTGCATATAGTCCGAGATTGCGGCATTGATGCGCTCGTCCGCCGCCGCCTCAAACAGATAATGAAAGCCTGCAGCCGCGCCAAGAAAGGCGATGCCATCAGCATAGGTATTCACCAGAATGCGCTTTTCCTGGAAGCGGTGCTCAATATGCGGGGTGGTTTCAAATTTATCCGGTACCACTGCGCCCGCCAGCGCCTGCACGCAAACGGAGCCCCAGCTCTCGGTTTCCACCCGCAGCGAATCCGGCCAGCGGGCGGCGCAGATGCGATCCACCATGCAGTCCGGCAGATGCCAGCCCTGTGGGTTTATCCCCGCCTGCACCATTTGCGCGGCAAAGAAATCGCCGCTGTACTCAATGTTTTCACAGCAAATAACGCTCGACGGCGCGATGCCTTTTAACCGCGCCGCCACGTGATGCAGATTTTCTTTGCGCACCGAGGTGGTAATCACGCTGGCCTGCTTAAGCCAGTCGTCCAGGCGTTCATCCCGCGCGTACGCCACATCCGCTAACGCAATATGCTGAATTTCGCTGGTGTCGGTCAGTAAAATATCGTAGCCGCCATGCTGTCTGAGGCTGTCAATCAGCGCCCGATCGTTATCAACAGCAACCACCCGGTAGCCACTTTGGCATAAAAACGGAATAACCAATCCTCTCCCTAACGCGCCAGCGCCGAAATGAACTGCGAGTGGCTTCATCATCGTAACTCCATAGTGAATTAACGAAAGGTTATTCGATTTACCTTTTTTCTGTCTAATAAACAAACATCATTTTCTGATAGCGATCACGAATTTGTGATGCGCTTAAAATTCGATCGAAATTAATTATTTTAATATCAATTAATTAATATTAATGTCGTTTTTTACCCTCTTTCTTTGCGATTTTTTTTGGTCTACCTTTTAATCAATTTAAAGGTTAATCGATTAACTTACGGAGTGAAGAATGGGCTACCTGAAACATCCGGCGAACTATGACAAATTTCCGACAGTCAACGTCCAGGGTCGCGGCGAAACCTGCCGGGGCTGGCAGGATATAGCCGGGAAAATCGTGGCGGCCCTGGCCGGCGCTGACGGCAAATGCGTGGTCATTGACTGCTATCCGGGCGTTGATAAAGCAGCCATCCGTCAGGCCCTGAGTGGCGTTGCCGAATTATCCGCGGCCCGCTGGCTGGATGCCGATGATTGCTATCTGCGCGACAGCGCGTTAGATAATCGCCTGGCGGACACGCTAACCGACGATCGGGTTTTTGGCGTGATGAGCTGCGCCCGGCTGAGCGATTACCTGCTGCCTGAGGCCGTTGCAGCGTTGCAGCATGCGCTCTCGGACGACAGTGAAACGCGGATTGTTATCGGCACCGGCGCCGCGCTGTTAGCCCAGGGCGATCTGCTGATTTATGCCGACTATCCCCGTTGGCAGCGCCAGCTTGACTGGCGAGCAGGCGCCAGCAACTGGCTGACAGTAAACCCGCAGGAAGACATTTTGCGTAAGTACAAACGTGGCTTCTTCTGGGAGTGGCGCATCGCCGACCGCCATAAGCGCACGCTATTTGACCCGCTGGATTTTTATCTCGATACCCTGTCCCAGCCGGTCACAATGGTTGATAACGCAGCCTTCCACGCCGGGCTTGATGCCTGCCTGAAGACCCCTTTTCGCCTCAACCCGTTCTTTGATCCCGGCGTCTGGGGTGGCAAATGGATGGAAGAGGTCTGCGATCTGCCGCCGACCGCGAAAAATTACGCCTGGTGCTTTGACGGCGTGCCGGAAGAAAACAGCCTGACGCTGCGCTATAACGGCACCACGCTAACCATGCCCGCCATCAATCTGGTGCTGGCGCGTCCAGCGGGCCTGCTGGGAGAGCGCAACTATGCGCGCTTCGGCGCGGAGTTCCCCATTCGTTTTGACTTTCTGGATACCATGGGTGGCGGCAACCTCAGCCTGCAGGTACATCCGTCCACCGATTATATCCAGCAGCACTTTGGCATGCATTACACCCAGGATGAAAGCTATTACATTCTGGATGCCGGAGAGGATGCCAGCGTCTGGCTCGGTTTCCGCACCGGCGTTGGTAAACAGCAGCTGGTGGAAGCGATTGAAGCGGCCCAGCAAAGCGGCGAGCTGGCGGCGGAAAAATACGTCAATTGCTTTCCGGTGAAAAAGCACGACCACGTGCTGATCCCCGCCGGAACGGTACACTGCTCCGGCAAAAATGCCATGATCCTTGAGATCTCTGCCACGCCCTACATTTTCACATTTAAGCTCTGGGACTGGGGCCGGCTGGGGCTGGATAATAAACCGCGCCCGGTTCACCTTGATCATGGCCGCCGGGTGATGCTGGCAGAACGCGATACCGACTGGTGCCGCGAGCAGCTGATTCATCGCGTGGTGCCCGGTGAGAAAGCCGCGGGGTGGCGCAGTGAACGTACCGGCCTGCATGAGCTGGAGTTTATCGATACCCACCGCTACTGGATAACACAATCGGCGGAGATAGATACCGGCGGCGAATTCCAGATGCTCAACCTGGTTGAGGGTCAGCAGGCCGTGATCGAAAGCCCGGATGAACGCTTCCCCCCCTTTCCTATCCACTATGCCGAAACGGTGATTATTCCGGCCGCCCTCGGACGCTATCGTATCCGCTGCCAGCAGCCGCAGGAAATTGGCATTATCGTGGCAAGCGTGCGTCAGGCGGGGGTGGCATGATGCTGACCAGCGCCCGTCAGTTTGTCGACTGGATGCAGCAAACGGCCCTGCCGCGCTTTCTGCATCAGGGAGTGATAAGCCTGGCCGACGGCACGCGTTGCTTCGCCGAGTCATTACCCAACGTCACGCCGGTTATTCGCAGCCGCGTGCAAAATCGCCAGCTGTATGTTTACGCCCACGCGACCCGCAGCGGCTGGCTGGATGCCGGTAACACGCTGTCTAAGGTGCTGGAGCACGGGCTGGCGCCCTTTCGCGATGCCGCTGGAATTTTTTACTTTTCCAACGCCGATGATGAAAACGCCCGCCAGCAAAACGCCTACGAACAGGCATTTGCTCTGCTGGCGCTCAGCGAGCTGTTTGCGCTGACCGGCGAGTCCCGCTTTCTTCAACGGGCGCACCGGATTCACGACTGGATGCAGCAGCATCTTGCGCTGGCTGAGGGCGGCTATGCGCTAAACGCCCGGCGTCCGCCCTTACTCAGCCAGAATCCTAATATGCATCTGTTTGAAGCCATGATCGGCTGGTGGCAATTGACGGGCGACAAGCGCTGGGAACAGGAGGCTCATCGCCTGTTTACCCTGTTTCACCAGCATCTATTTGATACGCAGCGCCAGTGCCTGATGGAGTTTTTCGCTGCCGGCTGGCGACCCGATTTGCCACAATCACAGCACCTTGATCCCGGCCATCACCATGAATGGACCTGGCTTTTATACCAGTATCAAACCATCGCCGGCGTCGATACCCGGCCATGGCGGTCAGCGCTGCAGCGCTTCGCCATAAGCTACGGCGAAAATAAAACCAGCGGCGCGGTGATGAATGAAATTAACGCTGACGGTACGGCTTATCGCGCTGAATGTCGCCTGTGGTGCCAGACTGAACGTCTGAAGGCCGATGTCGTCGCCTGCCTGGAGACCGAAGATAGTGCCGCGCCTGAACGGCTTGAGCATCACTGCGAACAGCTGATGGCACATTATGTAACCGGTGAGACCGGGCGACCCTATTGTGACGAGATAAACGCGCACGGCCAACGCTCAGCGCAGCCCGCGCCGGCATCGACGCTGTATCACCTGTATGTTGCCGCACGCCAGGTTGAGCGATTACTGCCGTCATCAGACGCTAAGTAAAAACGTGGAGGCTCATGATGCATTTACCGGATAGCCAGCTTTGCTGGATTTATCGCGGCCAGGGGATGGCAACCTTCGGCGCAGACTCGCAGCCGGAAGCGTGCCCGCTGCCGCAGCCCGGGCCAGGAGAGGTGCTGGCGCGCGTCGATGCGGTGTCGATCTGCGCCTCGGATGTGAAAATGATCGAAATGGCTAACGATTATCCGCTGTTCAAAGATCGTGATTTTAGCCGCCACCCGGCGGTACTGGGGCATGAGCTTGCGCTGACGGTTGTTGCCTGCGGCGCCGACAGGCTGCGCGACTGGCCGCCTGGTAAGCGCTTTGGCGTACAGCCTGACGTCTGGCTCAACGGCGAGCGCTTTTGCATCGGCGTCAACGTTGCGGGCGGCATGGCGCAATACGTTCTGTTAGGAAAAGAGGTGTTTACCTCGGATAACGGCTGCTGCGCTTTTGCCGCCGACCCGGCGATTAGCGACGCGGCGCTGGCGCAAACCGAGCCGCTGGCCTGCGTTGAAGCAGCATTTGTGCAGCACTCCCGCTCTGACATGAAAGCACAGGGCGACCTGCTTATCTGGCTGGCAGAAGACAGCCAGCAGCCCTTTATACTGGATATGCCGCTTACCGCGAGCCGTATCACGCTAGTCGGCGACGCTGAAGCCTTTCGCCGCAGCGTCAGCGGCCTGCCCGATCGGCACTACGATTATCAGCCGCAGCTGCCGGCGCGGCAGTTTGATGACATTATCATTCTCGGCAACCCCGATGGCGCAACGCTTAGCCGGCTGACGGCAGGGATGGCGGTTAACGGCCTGCTGTGCTGGCTGCCGGACAGCGAACCGCAGGCAATGGTCGCGGCAGATATTGCCCAAATTCACTACCACAACCTCAGCCTGCTGGGCGCTCGCTCGCGTCGCCTGTCGGATGCCTTCTCCCGCCAGCGCTATCGTTACGACTATCAGCCAGGGGGAACGCTGATCCTCTCCGGCGGCGGCGGCACCATGGGACGCATTCATCTGCAGCGCGCGCTGAAAAGCGCCCGCGCACCGGCAAAGATCATCGTTACTGGCAACAGCCCTCACCGCCTTGAGCGTATGGCCAGCGATTTCGCCGGGCTGATAAACGCCGCCGGCATCGAGGTTTACTATCTGGCGCTGCAAACCACCCCTGACTTTGCCGCAGAGATGGCCCGGCTAGTCGGCTCGCAGGGAGCGACCGACATCGTGGTCTGCGCGCCGGGCATTGAGCCGCTCAGCGAAGTTGTTGATTTTCTCGCCGATGACGGCCTGCTGGTGCTGTTCTCCGGCACCCGCTACGGCCAGCATGGCCCGCTGCCGCTTGGTCAGGTCGCCTGGCAGCAGGTAACCATCAGCGCCAGCAGCGGCTCCTCGGTGCAGGACCAGCTGCGGGTACTGGAGAAAATAGCCAGCGGCGAAGCGCTTCCCGACTTTAACGTTGCGGCAATTGGCGGCTTGATGACCCTGAAAGAGGGGCTACAGGCGGTGAAGACCGGGCGTTTTACCGGCAAGGTGGTGATTTATCCCCAGCTGACCTCGCTGCCTCTGCTGGCGCTGGACCAGCTCGATAGCTGGGATCGGCGTCTCGCCGCGACGGTCAATGAAAGCGGCTGGTCGCTACTGGCCGAACGGCTGCTGCGCGAGAGCTATCCGCAGCCGGGTGATTCGCCCGGGTAAGTTAACCCTGACCTGATGGCTGCAAGGACGCAACTCGCGCCTGAAGCCCTGAATTCACCTTCTGTACCACCAGGAGAGCCTGCAAATGACATTATCAGAACTACTGACCCCGGCGCAGATTGTTTTAGATTTCGCCGCCACGGACAAACAGCAGCTGTTTCGCCTGTGTGCCGAAAAAATGACGGCAGCGGGAAAAATTGCCGCTGATCGGCAGGCAGCGCTCATCGACCTGCTGAATGAAAGGGAAAGGCTTTCAACCACCGCCGTGGGTGAAGGCGTGGCGATTCCTCACGCGCAGGGCGATTTTATTCACGCCCCATGCCTGCTGTTTGTTCGCAGCCTGCAGCCAATGCAATGGGATGAGCAGGACGATGAGCCGGTCTCGCTGATATTCGTCATTGCGGTGCCTGAAAAGTCAGAGGACCAGCACCTGGAAATTATCACCCGCCTGTGTCGCTGGCTGATGGATGATAACTTTCGTCAGGCGCTGCTGGATGCCCCTGATGCTGAACGAGTAATGCAGCTATTACAGCAGCAGGAGCCGCCGACGGACGCGCCGGCGGATAAACCCGCCGTAACAGGCAACGACCACGCACAACCAGCAGCATCTGCGCAATTTCTGGTGGCGGTAACCGCCTGCCCGACCGGCATTGCCCATACCTTTATGGCCGCAGAGAACCTGGAAAAAGCCGCCGTCAGCATGGGCTATAAGATTAAGGTGGAAACCAACGGCGCCGCGGGAACCGGTAACGGCCTGACGGCGCAGGATATCGCACGGGCGAAGGCGGTGATTATCGCCGCCGATACCAAAGTGGAAATGGCGCGCTTCGCCGGTAAACCGCTGCATTACGGCAGCGTTTCCCAGGGAATACGCGATGCGCAACAAATGATTAATCAGGCGCTGGAAGCGGCAGAATATCGCCCACAAACCGGCTCGCAGCCCGCCAGCGGTAAAACCACCCCTGGCGTATACGGTTCGCTGATGAACGGCGTATCTAACATGCTGCCATTCGTTATCGCCGGCGGGATACTGATCGCCCTGTCATTTCTCTGGGGAATAAATTCCGCCGATCCGCAGGATGCCAGCTACAGCTATCTGGCGCAGGTCATCAAGCAGATCGGCGGCGCCGCCTTTACCCTGTTCATTCCGGTCATGAGTGGCTATATCGCCTACGCCATTGGCGACCGGCCCGGCTTTGCGCCCGGCATGGTCGGTGGCCTGCTGGCTAACACTGGCGGCAGCGGTTTTCTTGGCGCCATCGTCGCCGGGTTTATCGCCGGCTATCTGATCAAAGCACTGCGCCGCCTGCTTAGCCCGCTGCCCGCCTCATTTGAAGGCTTAAAGCCGGTGCTGCTTTATCCCCTGCTCAGCGTATTTATCGTTGGTTTTATTACCGTGGCATTAATCAATCCTTTTATGGGCGAGGTAAATAACGCCGTTATTCATTTCCTGAATGATATTGGATCGACAAATAAAGTTTTACTGGGCTTTATTATTGGCGCCATGCTGGCAGCTGACTTAGGCGGGCCAATAAACAAAGCCGCTTATTTATTTAGCGTCGGCGTACTGGCAAGCGGTAATTATTATGTTATGGCCGCCGCCGTTGCCAGCGGCATGGTGCCTTCACTTGCCGTGGCATTGGCTGCTAATATCGCTAAAAATAAATTTACTGCCAGCCAGTGCGAAGCAGCCAAGGCTAATTATATTCTCGGGCTCTCCTTTATTGCTGAAGGCGCGATACCTTTCGCCGCCAGCAACCCATTGGTGATATTACCTTCTCTGATGGTGGGGTCGGGCATCGCTGGCTCGCTGGCCATGCTGTTTAGCGTCACCTATCCTGCACCGCACGGCGGGGTATTTGTTATTCCGTTGGTGGGGCACCCACTGCTGTTTTTACTGTCGACGCTGGTGGGGGTCATCATTTCCACCGCCTTGATTTTACTGATGAAGAAAAATCTTTCCGCCGAAGAGCGACTGAGCTGATCGCCGGCAGGCGGGCGCATAAATACCCGGCTCAGGGCATAAACCAGCGCACAGGCTGGTTTATTGCTTTGCGCTATTCGCCAAGGCCGCTGGCGATTTCGCTGCGAAGCGCGGCGACCGCGGCGTCGGCATCCTCGCCGGTGACCGAAAAGCGCAGGCGATGGCCCTTTTTAACTCCCAGAGAAACCAGCTTCATCATGCTACGGCCGTTAACCGCCTGCCCGCTCCCGTCAAGATTGCTGACCATAATGTCGCTCTGGAAAGACTTTATTAGCTTCACCAATACCGCAGCCGGACGAGCATGTAATCCATGTTCATTTCTTATCGCTAACTCTATGGTTATTTCTTCAGACATTTCATCTCTCTTTATTTTTCTGGCGGGGGATATTTAAATTTTAATCATAAAAATAAATTACGCATAAAATATACTCCCATAGAATAATACTCAGCGCCATTAACAAAAATAAGAAACATGATAGCAGACATAAAAAATGTATCGCCATAAAAGCACGCTGGCGCTTACGATTTTCTATTAATATGGCGGCGAAAAAGATAATCAACACCCATAAAGATAACGGGCAGAAATACGCTTTCTGCCCGCAGAAACCCGCCTATTCGAAAAAGGTTTCCGGGTTATCTGACAATAAGACAAAGCGCTCGGACTTATGCTCCAGCGCGTGGATAACGCCGGTTTCGATATCGTATACCCAGCCGTGCAGCCGGATGGTGCGGTTACGCAGGGCTACCGATACCGACGGATGGGTGCGAATGTTGTAAAGCTGGGCAATGACGTTCTCCTGCACCATGGCATTCACTTTATCTTCTTCGCTGGAATAGGACTTCTCATCCACTACCGATTTCGCCGCGTCCGAGTAGCGCAGCCAGTGGGATACTGCCGGCATATTGTCGAGACACTGGCAGGTGGCAATGGCTTTCATCGCGCCGCAGTTTGAATGGCCGCAGATGATGATATCGCTGACGCCCAGCGCCAGCACCGCATATTCAATGGTGGCGGAAACCCCGCCGGGCTCCGGTCCGAACGGCGGAATGATGTTGCCCGCGTTGCGAATAACAAACAGCTGGCCCGGCTCCTGCTGGGTCACCAATTCCGGCACCAGACGGCTGTCAGAACAGGAAATAAACAGCGCCTTCGGACTTTGGCTGGAAGCAAGCCCCCTGAACAGCTCGCGTCTTTCAGGAAACACGTTTTCCTGAAAACTCAGGAATCCATTGATGATCTCTTTCATGTCCACCTCTAAATGGATCAAATTGCAGGCAAAGTTAGTCAAAAGTATAAGCAGCTATGCCGTGACTGTTAACATGATTATGCCGTATTTACCGGCATTTACCTCTTATCTTTGTTTCATCACTCACCTTGCAACGCCGGCAAAGGTGTCGCGTGACCGGACCGGCGGCACAGCGCAACCGCTACGGCAGCAATTTAACGCACCTCAACCACCACCGGCTGCGGTTTTATCCGCATCGCCGCGATGACGCCCGCCATCAGGCAAACAATGCCGCACAGCGTCAGCATCGGCGGCCAGCTTTGCCGCCAGACAAAGGTCCACAGCAGGCCAAACAGGATTTCGAATACGATCAGCGGCCCGACAATCACCGTCGGCAGGCGCTGGCAGGCGGTGTTCCAGCACATGGCCCCCAGCCAGGAGCACAGCAGGCCGATTGCCAGCATCAGGCTGAGAAACGTTGCTGGCCGCGGGCCGAAAGGCAGCGAAAATGCCGGCTGCGTCAGCATCAGCTGGGCGCAGGCCAGCCCCCATGCCAGCAGCGCCAGCGGCAGCGTCATCAGCCCCTGCGCCGTCGCCCACGTTGCCGGCCGCGCCTGTGGATGCATACGCAGCCAGCGGGCGTTGCGCAGTGGATACCAGGTCCAGCAAACTACAGCCAGCAGCGCCAGCCCGATCCCCATCAGATAGCCTGGCAGGTCAACCGGTCCCTGGCGCGCATCAAGCTCGGCAAAATTAACGCACAGCAAGCCAGCCAGTATCAGCAGCAGCGCCGGCGTCAGGCTTCGCCAGGAAAGCCGCCCTTCCAGATGACCGTAGAAAAAGTTGGCGCTGATCGAGATAACCACCGGCAGTGTACCGATCAGCATAGTGGAAACCGGCGCGCCAGTGCGCTGAATAGCACTGGCCAGAAACGCATAATAGAGCAGATTTCCCACCAGGCTCAGCTTTAACGCTTCCATCCAGTCGCCGCTATTCAGCTGCCGCAGCCGGCGTTGATCGTGCCATGCCAGCGGTACGGCGATCAGTCCGAAAGCAACATAGCGCCCGGCTGACTGCATAATGCCCGGATAGTCGGGCACCACCAGCGGTCCGACAAAAATCAATCCCCATAAGCAGCCCGCCGCCATGGCAAACAACACTCCCGCTAACACTACCACCTCCCTGGCCGGCATAGCTCTACGCCAGCCGCAGTTAAATAAGCACGGATCATCGCAGCAGACTAATCACACCACGGCTCGCTGCCCTCACGGGCAATGCGCAGGCTGGTTTCAATCTCTATCGGTACGATGCGCGTCAGCGACAGCGGCGGCAGTTCGTCAGGATCAAAGAAGCCGATATCCAGCGATTCATGGCTGATTGCCAGCTCGCCGCCCAGCTCCTCACACAAAAAAATCAGCTTATAGATGTGAAACGGATGTGGCGGATGACCGTGCTGGTTGCGATCCCATACGCCGAGCAGACGCGTAGCCCGTACATGCAGGCCGGTTTCCTCCTGTACTTCACGCTCGGCAGCCTGCCTTGGCGCATCGCCGACATCCACCCAGCCGCCGGGTAAGCACCAGCCGCCATCCTCTGCTTCCCGGACCATTAGCACTTTGCCATCGCGCACGATCAGCGCCCGACTGTCCACCTTCGGCGTGGCGTATCCTTGCTGCTGAGAAAAGCTTGTCAGTACCTGCCGGGGATCGGTAGAAAACTGTTGCGCCATCAGCTGTGCGGCCAGCGCGCGCAGCTGTTCATAGCGTTCAATATCAAATTTATCTTTGCTGAAGGTAAGGCCAGACTGGGCAAGCGCCTGAAGCTTTTGTGCCAACGCTATCGGGTTCATTGATTATCCTCCCTTGTGATACGCAAAGCACTGAGGATAACAGTTCAACGTTGCCATGAGGCGGCGGCGATGAAAAATAGCGCACGGGTTGTTGCGCAGCCGGCGCGCTGAGCGGAACGCGAGCCAACCCGGCGCCGGCTTTTCGGCATAGTCTGATGCGTCGGCGCTGCCAACTCAGGTGTGCGTTTGCAGCCACGAAGCATAAGCTTCATCCCAGATAGCGGCGGGAGTGCCGGCTTTGCCCAGGCCGAAACCATGACCACCGCGGGTAATTTTAATCAGTTGCACCGGGACTTTTTGCTTACGGCAGGCGTCCTGCATGATCAGCAGATTATGGGGACTGGAAATGTTGTCGTCATCCGCCTGGGCCAGGAAAGTCGGCGGAAAATGGCGGCTGACGTAATTCTGCACTGACCAGTTGGCTTCTTCGGTGGATGAGGCATTGTCACCCACCAGCATACGATGGGTATTGGTATGAGTATAAGGCTCTTCCAGCGTTACCACCGCGTAGATAAGCCCGATAGTATCAGCGCTCGGTACGATTTGATCGAGGCTATCGACCGGCGGATAGGAGGCATAATCCGGTCTGGCCGCCGCCATGCCCAGCAAGTGACCACCGGCGGAAAAGCCCAGCAGGTGAACTTTGCGCTCCATCGAACGGACCAGGCGAATCGCCCGCTGCGCGTCCTGTAGCGGCGCGTAGCTACCGGCCTGCCAGCCTTCATGCGGCAGCCGATAGCTAAGAACATAGGCGGTATAACCCAGCTTATTCAGCCAGCTGGCAACCGGCCAGGCTTCACCGCCCATGCCAATCCAGCGATAGCCGCCGCCGGCAGCAATCAGCACCGCTTCGCCGTTAGGATTTGCCGGCACCAGGCGCCGCAAACCGGGGATGGCGATATTCGACCATGATCCATTAAGCGAAATATTCACCTTGCCGGAGGGACCGCCGCCGCCGGGCGGCTCATCAGGCCATAATGGGATCATATCTTCGGTTGCCATCAGCTTACCTGCGCTCATTGATAATATGAAAGCACCGGCCCCCTGTAATAACCGGCGTCGACTAAGCATCCAGAATTCCTGTTGTTATGTTTATCCCGTTTGCGGTCTTTGCCGCCTGGGTCTAATAGCGTGCTAAACGACGCCGATCTCAGTAGCAACCTGCCAGGTCAAAGCCTGGTTATTAAGCCGTTAATCCGGGCGCGGGGAGCGCGCTCAGGCGATAAAAAAGCCAGCGTCAGTACCGTAGCGGCTATCGCTTTGGCTTACAAGCGGTGAACCACTCTACGCCTTGTAAAATCCCCTTCCAGTAAAACCAGGGTAAAAAGCGTGCCTTAAGAAACCATCCGAACCAGTGCGGTTTTAGCGGGTTAACGGGGAAGGTCGGCAACAAACGCCCATTGTAACCAAATTCCGCCAGTACAACTTTACCACGCGCAACCGTCAGCGGGCAGGAGCTGTAACCATCATAATCGGCCGTGAGCGGCTGCTGGCGCAAAAAACTCACCACATTACGCGCCACGATAACCATCTGTTTGCGCGCTGCCGCCGCAGTTTTGGAGTTCGATGTCGATACCGCGTCGCCAAGGGCAAATACCGAGGCAAAACGCTTATGCTGCAAGGTTTTTTCATCCACCTCGCACCAGCCTGCTTCATTACCCAACCCGCTGTCGGCAATAAACACCGGCGGCAGCTGCGGCGGAACGACGTGCAGCATGTCGAATGATTTCTGCACCCGCACCGTTTCGCCTCCGGCGCCCGGCTGCTCAAACCAGGCCTGACGATTAGCGCCGTCGACCCTCACCAGTTTGCAGCTATAGTTAACCTGCGCATGGTAGTGCTGCAGCCAGCGTTCAAGTTCCGGAATAAAATCGCTGACGCTGAACAGCTGCTGGCCAGCGATGCAAAACTCGGTTTTAATCTGCCCGAGTCGGCGCTGCTTTTGCCAGTAGTCGCAGGAAAGATAGAGGGCTTTTTGCGGTGCGCCGGCACATTTAATCGGCACCGGCGGCTGAGTGAAAAGCGCGGTGCCCTGCTCTAATTGCTGTACCAGCTGCCAGGTATAAGGCGCCAAATCGTAACGGTAATTAGAGGTTACGCCGTTTTTACCCAACGTTTCCTCCAGGCCTTCAATTTTATCCCAGTGTAGCGTCAGGCCGCAGCAAACCAGCAGGACGTCGTATGACAACGTTTGCCCGCCGGCAGTGTGCACCACCTGGCTTTCTGCTTCGACCCGGCTGACGGCATCCTGATGCCAGCGGACGCCTTCGGGAATCAGATCGCGCAGCGGACGCCGCGTTTTTTGCTGGCTGTATTCCCCGCCGCCAACCAGCGTCCAGCCCGGCTGATAATAGTGATATTCCTGCGGTTCAATTAGCGTTATCGCCAGCTGTTTATTTCGTTTCATTAAGCTGGCAATCACGCCCAACCCTGCCGTCCCGCCGCCGATTACCACAATATGCTGCTGCGCCATCACGCTATCCTTTATTACGCTGTATTTTTGCCGGTAGCCAACGCGCCAAAACGCCGCTGCTTTCAATAGCCTTCAGGCAACCGGCCCTGCGCCCTGCTCATAGGTTTGCACGCGCCATTCTTCGTGCCGTAGCCGAAACAACAGGCTGGCAGGCGCCCCCGGCACATCATCAATATGCCCGCGCAGCTGCAACCCAATTTTTTGCAACACCCGCTGCGACGCCAGATGATTTTGCCGCACCGTGGCGGCGACTTCCGGCATATTAAGCTGATGAAAACTGTGATGAAGTATAACCCGGGCACACTCTGTCGCCAGCCCCTGTCCCCAGGCGTCGCAGGCAAAACGGTAGCCAAGATTATTGATCGTTTCGCTTGCCACTTCACGTCTGGAAATACCGCCGAATCCCAGCGTCTTATAGGGCTCATGGCGCAGTGAAATTGCCCAGATCCCGAACCCGTGCTGGCGCCAGTGTGCCAGCCAGCCGCTCAGCACCAAATTGGCGTGCTCACGATCGGGAAATGGCCCCGCTGGATTAAACTGGTTGGTCGCCGGATCGCCATAAATAGCAAACAGCGGTTCGCTATCATCCGGGCTAACAGGGCGCAGGCAAAGTCGTTCGGTATACAGTCTCATCCCAATAGTAACCCATTCGTTAAGGGGCCTTTTTTTAAGGGTGGCAAAATTCTATCGCGATGCAATAGCTTTCTGGCAAATATAACGGCGGGCGCGCATATTTGGGGTCAACGCAAGCACAGGAATACCCAGCGGATTTTCATTATGTGAAGCGCGTCAAACGCTTTGCCCCCTCTCAGATTTTACTTTATTGGTAACACTCGCCCCGACCTAAGACCAATTCAGTTTGGTTATATCTGGCACATAAGGTGATTGATCGGACCGGGGAAAACGTTCAACGTAGCCATAACGATGTTCACCGGAGCCAGAAATGTCGCTAATACGTCTTAATGCGATAACTGATATTGCCGCCGCCGACTGGGATGCCTTGCTCACCGATAATCAGCCCTTTGTACGCCATGCCTTCCTCAGCGCGCTGGAAGAGAGCGGCTGCATCCGGCGCGAAACCGGTTGGCAGCCACAGCATCTACTGTGGCAGGAACAGGGTATGGTGATGGCCGCCATGCCCGGCTATCGTAAGCACCATTCGTACGGCGAATATGTTTTCGATCACGCCTGGGCGGACGCCTGCCAGCGCGCAGGGGTGGAATATTATCCGAAATGGCTTTGCGCCGTTCCTTTTAGCCCGGTTACCGGCGCCCGCATAGCGGGAGAGCCGCAGGCAGCAGGCCGCCTCCTTGCGCAGCTGCCCGCCTGGCTGGCGGAGGCCGGACTGCATAGCGGGCATATTAATTTTACCGATACGCAGACCGACCCGCTGCTGGCACAGCTGCCGGGATGGCTGGCGCGCGCTGGCTGCCAGTATCACTGGCATAACCGCCAGTACCGCGATTTCAGTGACTTTCTTGATACCCTGATGTCACGCAAACGCAAAAATATGCGCAAAGAGCGTCAGGCTGTGCGCGATAAGGGATTTAATTTCTGCTGGTACCAGGGAGATGAACTCACGCAAAGTCAGTGGGATTTTATCTATGTCTGCTATGCCAATACCTATGCGGTACGTGGACAGCGCCCCTATCTTAATCGCCTGTTTTTCAGCCTGCTGGCTGAGCGCATGCCTGCCGCTATCCGGGTCGTTATCGCCCGGCGGGATGATAAACCGGTCGCAATGGCATTCAGTCTGGTCGATGATCACACCTTCTACGGTCGCTACTGGGGCTGCCTGGCGGAGTTTGACCACTTGCACTTTGAAACCTGCTTCTATCAGGGGATGGATTATATGATGGCTAACGGACTGAGCCGCTTTGACGCTGGCGCTCAGGGAGAACATAAGTTGGTACGCGGCTTTGAGCCGGTGCTGACCCGTTCATGGCACCTGCTGCGTCATCCCGGCCTGCATGAGGCGGTTGCGGATTATCTGCAACAGGAGGGACCGGCGGTGGAAGCATGGGCGCAGGAGGCGCGCCAGGCGTTGCCTTATCATCGTCAGGCGTAATCGCGCCGCCGGCTAAAAGCCGGCGCTCAAAGCTCGCCGACAAAACCACCGGTCTGATGGCGCCACAGGCGGGCATACAGGCCGTTTTGCTCCAGCAACTGCTGGTGGTTGCCGATTTCAACAATTTTGCCTTTTTGCAGCACCACCAGCCGGTCCATTTTAGCGATGGTGGACAAGCGGTGGGCAATGGCGATAACCGTTTTCCCCTGCATCAGATCCTCCAGGCTCTCCTGAATCGCCGCTTCAACCTCCGAATCCAGCGCCGAGGTAGCCTCATCCATCACCAGAATCGGCGCATCCTTTAGCAGCACCCTGGCGATGGCGATACGCTGGCGCTGCCCGCCGGATAGCTTCACGCCGCGCTCGCCGACGTGCGCATCAAGACCGGTGCGCCCCTGATCGTCGTACAGCTGGGGGATAAACTCATCGGCACGTGCGCGATGGATCGCCTGACGCAGCTCATCGGCAGACGCGCCGGGACGTCCGTACAGCAGATTATCGCGAATCGAACGATGCAGCAGCGAGGTATCCTGGGTGATCATGCCAATCTGCGCCCGCAGACTTTCCTGACTCACCTGGGCAATGTCCTGACCATCGATCACAATGCGGCCGCCGTTCAGATCGTAAAGACGCATCAGCAGATTGACCAGCGTCGACTTGCCGGCCCCCGACGGACCGATTAAACCGATCTTCTCACCCGGCTGAATCGTCAGCTTAAGCCCCTCAATGACCGGTCGGTCGCCGCCATAATTAAACTGCACGCCGTCAAAGTCTATTTCACCGCGTTCAACCCGCAGCGCCTGGGCATCCGGCCGATCGGAAACCTTCACCGGCTGAGCGATGGTTTGCAGGCCGTCCTGCACCATGCCGATATTTTCAAAAATGCCGTTTACCACCCACATAATCCAGCCGGACATGTTAACGATGCGAATCACCAGACCGGTGGCCAGAGCAATGGCGCCGACGCTTATCAGCGACTGGGTCCAGAGCCAGAGCGCCAGCCCGGTAGTACCGACAATCAGAAAGCCGTTAAGCGTGGTAATGGCCACGTCCATGCCGGTCACCATGCGCCCGGCCAGCCGGTTTTTCTCGGTTTGCTCGCCAATCGCCTGACGGGCGTATTGCTTCTCCAGCGCGCTGTGAGCAAAAAGCTTTAAGGTGGTGATATTGGTGTAACCATCAACGATGGTGCCCATCAGCTTCGAGCGCGCCTCGGATGAGGCGACAGAGCGGGCCTTCACCCGTGGGACGAAATACCACATGCAGAGCACGTAACCGATAATCCACAGAATGAGTGGGATCATCAGCCGCCAGTCTGCTTCCGCGAACAGCACCAGTGAGGTGATGGCATAGATCAGCACGTGCCAGATGGCATCTACCGCCTGCACGGCGGAATCACGTAATGCATTGCCGGTTTGCATGATCCGCTGGGCAATACGTCCGGCAAAGTCGCTCTGGAAGAAATTAAGGCTCTGGCGCAGAACGTAATTATGGTTCTGCCAGCGAATCATGCTGGTCATGCCGGGGTTAATGGTCTGGTGCACCAGCAAGTCGTGCAGGCCGATAAAAATCGGCCGCAGCAACAGCGCCACCACCACCATCCAGATCAGCTCTCCGGCGTGCCGGCTAAAAAGTTCATGCGGCGGCGTCGAGTTGGTCAGATCGATGATGCGACTCAGGTAGCTAAACAGCGCCACCTCGATCAGAGAGGCAATAAGCCCGACCAGCAGCAGTATTGCAAAGCTGGGCCAGACCTGGCGCAAATAGTAATAATAAAATGCCCAGACCCGGTTGGGCGGCGTATCGCCGGGCGCATCCTTGAAAACATCAATCAGGCGTTCAAATCGTTGAGACAGCATTATTAATTTCTCATTTTTCCCACGAATCCTGCAAAGCTTAGTGCAAAATGCCGGTATCGGGGCAGCATCGCCAAACTCTGGTTTTTTGTTGCAGATTGATTGAGCTTGATCGGGAAAAGACCCTTGCCAATGTGCGACTACCGCACGTAAACCTTACGCAGTCAGGCGCTCTGCACGCACAATACTTATACGGTTTCTTACAGCGTAAGAGGAAAGATATGGCAGACGGTTTAGCGATTCTTTTGCACGGTTTTGGCAGTAATGGCGACGACCTGGCCGGACTGGCAGCACGCTGGGCGCCTGACCTGCCAGGGGTGAAATTTGCCAGCCCAAACGCGCCCGAACGTTTTCCCCACGGCGCGGGCTATCAGTGGTTCGCGCTGGACGGCGTCACAGCGGAAAACCGGCCACAGCGCGTGGCTGACGCCCGCGCCAGCTTCGATCGAATCCTTGAGCGCATTCTGCAGCAGATGACAGATAAGTTGGATAAGGTAGTGCTGGTCGGTTTTTCTCAGGGCGCGATCATGGCGCTCGACGCCGTCGCCTCCGGGCGCTGGCCGGTCGCAGGGGTGGTGGCTTTTTCCGGCCGCCTGGCATCGACGCCGCCGCTGAAGCCGGCAATCGCGCCGCTGCTGCTGGTCCACGGCATGATCGACCCGGTTATTCCCTATGCTGAAAGCGAACGGGCGGCCGGGCAGCTGCGCGATCTCGGCTACCCGGTGACGACCCAGTTTGAGCCATCGACCGGCCACACCATTTCAGCGGCCGGCGCCCGGGCCGCTGCGGGATTTATTGCCGAGCGACTGACCTGAGGAGCCACGGCGCCGCTACGGCAAAGCGGGCGGCGCCCCCAGCGGCAGCGTGAAGGTAAAGCAGGCGCCGCCCTCCGGCCGATTGCTGGCGCTGATTTTACCGCCGTGAATATCAACAATCGCCTGGCAGATCGCCAGGCCCAGCCCGACGCCCGGCACGGCGGATTCTTTGCTACCGCGGGCAAACTTCTCGAAGATGCTTCCCTCCTGCCCGGGTGCAATGCCGCGCCCGGAATCCCAGACGCTGATAGCCAGCATATTATTTTCTGAACAGCGGGCCGTAATGCCAAGCTGGGCCGCATCGCCGGCATATTTCAGCGCATTTTCCAGCAGATTGGCAAATACCCGTTCCATCAGAGGACCATCTACCTGCAGCAGCAGCATCTCCGCCGGCAAATCAAGCTGCACCTGGCGCGTACCTAACAGCGGCGCCAGGTTTTGCAACGCGCCGCCAATCAGCTCATCCAGCGCCATCCACTCGCTATGCAGACGAAATCCGCCGGACTGTAAGCGGGCCATATCCAGCAGATTATTCACCAGCCGGATAGTGTTCAGCGTCTGCTGCCGGATTTGATTTGCCTGAGCGGCATGTTTTGAATCGGCATTCGCCAGGTCCAGCGTCAGAATCTCCGCCTGGCTGAACAACACCGTCAGCGGCGTACGTAAATCATGGGAAAGGGCTGACAGCAGCGCGTTGCGCAGCTGTTCACGCTCGGCGGCCAGCCGGGCAACCTCCTCGCGCTGCGCCAGTTGGAGCCGCTCCAGCGCACTGGCAATCAGCGCAGTAAAGGTGTTAACCAGCTGCTGCTGCTCCGGGATCATCAGCTGACGCAGATTATTGGGCTCAATAATCAGCAGCCCATAGGTCCGCTGCGCTGTTTTCAGCGGCAACATCTGATAAGGCACCGCCGGCAACGTATCGGTTCCTGCCCCGGCAGGCTGGCCTTTATCAATGCTCCAGCGGGCGATCGCCTGGTCCGGCAGCACGCTAAGACGCTTTTCGCCGGGCATAAACAGCGCGCCTTGTTCATCAAGCAGCAGCAGCTCGCTACGGGCGCCAAGCGTACTGTCAACGGTGCGCTGACTGACGCTGGCGATATCCTGCTGCGACAGCGCGCGCCCCAGCGATTGCGCCAGCTCATACAGCCGACGCGCCCGCTGCTCCCGGTAGCGCGCCACGCGGGCCTGGTAACGCACGCCCGCCGTCAGGTTACCGACCAGGGTGCCGACGGCCAGCATCACGCCGAAGGTCACCAGATACTGCATATCCGATACCGCCAGGGTGCCGGTTGGCGAAATAAAGGTGAGATCAAAAGCAACGACGTTCAGCAGTGCGGCGATCACCGATGGCCAGCGACCATAGCGCAGCGCCACAATCACCACGCCCAGCAGGTAGATCATCACCAGGTTGACCGAATCAACCCCCGGCAGCAGCCAGCGGCCGATAAAAGTGATGAATATGCATAATAATGCCGCCGCCGCACAGCCCTGCATCTGTCGACGCCATTTCTCGCCGGAGAAGGTGCGGCCTACCGGGGGAAGCGCGGAGCCGGCAGTCAGTGCGTCATCCAGCGCCACCACCAGCAGATCGAGATCGGGGGCAGACTGGCCGAGGCGCCGCAGAAACCGCTCCCGGCGCCAGCGGTGCATTCCCGGCGTGCGGCCGATCACGATCTTGCCGAGGTTATGCTCTCTGGCATAGCGCAGTATCGCCCCCGTTTCGCTGGGATCGGACAGCGTGGCGGTTTCGGCGCCCAGCTCTCTTGCCAGCTGCAGCGTGCGCAACACGGCGCGGCGACGCGCTTCCGGGACGCCGTGCAGGCGGGGCGTTTCGACATAGACCGCATGCCAGTCGCTGCCAAGCTTCGCCGCCAGACGTGCGGCAATGCGCACCAGCTTTTCACTGCCGGTATTGTCCCCGATGCATAAGAGAATAGCGTCGCGGGTATGCCAGACCTTCTCGCGGCCATGGCTGTCGCGCCAGAGCCGCATCTGGTCATCGACCCGATCGGCGGTCCGCAGCAGCGCCAGCTCGCGCAGCGCAAAGAGATTGCCTTTGCGAAAGAAGTTTTCGATCGCGCGCTCAGCGCGGTCACCGACGTAAACCTTGCCTTCTTTTAGCCGCAGCAGCAGGTCATCCGGTGGCAGATCGACCAACACGACTTCATTAGCTGAATCAAAAAACGGATCGGGCACCGTTTCCCGCACCCGGATGCCGGTAATGCCGCTGACCACGTCATTCAGGCTTTCCAGATGCTGAACGTTAACCGTCGTCATCACGTCAATGCCCGCCGCCAGCAGCTCTTCAACATCCTGCCAGCGCTTTGGATGGCGCGATCCCGGCGCGTTGCTATGGGCCAGTTCGTCAATCAGAATCACCGCCGGATGACGCGCCAGCGCAGCATCAAGATCGAACTCCGCGTGGTTGTGCCGCGCCGAATGGCGGCGAGCCAGCAGCGCCAGTCCATCCAGCAGCGCCGCCGTTTCTTTGCGCCCGTGGGTTTCCACTACGCCAATCAGTACGTCCAATCCCTGGGCGCGCAATCGATGTGCTTCCTGCAGCATCGACCAGGTTTTCCCGACGCCGGCGCTGGCGCCAAAAAAGATTTTTAACCGCCCACGCGGCTCCCCCTCTACGTGCTTTAGCAACGCATCCGGGTCGGGGCGGATAATATCGTCATTCATTGCTGTCCTGCCTGAGAAACGAGTTGCCGGCGCCGCCGGCGAAAAAAAGTTAGCGTGCTAATTTATCCAGCGCGCTATTGAGCAGCACTACATTAACGCCCGCTTCGCCGATAAACCAGGGGATTGGCCTGCGGGTATTATCCACAATAAGCTTTTCCACTAGCGCTAACGGCAGTCCGCGTGCGGCGGCTACCCGCGGCGCCTGCCAGCGCGCCGCCAGCGGCGTGATCTGCGGATCCAGTCCGCTGGCGGAAGCGGTAACCAGCCCCACGGGCACCGGTCCGGTTTGCTGCGGGTTCGCCGCCTTCAGTGCCGCCACGCGCTGCTTTATCGCCATAAATAGCGCCGGATTAGTCGGCCCGAGGTTGCTTCCCCCTGACGCCTCAGGGTTGTATGGGAAATCGGCGGTGGCGGAGGGTCGCCCCTGAAAATACTGCGGCTGGGTAAAATTCTGGCCGATCAGGACCGAGCCTCGCAGCTGGTTATTCTGCTTTATCAGCGAGCCGTTCGCCTGAAACGGAAACCACCATTGTCCCAGCGCGGTGGTCAATAAAGGGTAGCCAACGCCGGTGATTAACGTAAGCAGCATCAGCAGCGTCAGCGCGGGGCGTAATTGACTCATGTTGTTCTCCTCAGGCCAGGCCCAATGCGGTCAGAATGATATCGATCAGCTTAATGGCGACGAAAGGTACCAGCAGACCGCCAATGCCGTAGATCCACAGATTACGCCGCAACAGCGCTGCGGCGCTGAGCGGGCGATAGCTCACGCCTTTCAGCGCCAGCGGGATCAGGAACACAATCACCAGCGCATTAAAGATCACCGCCGAAAGGATCGCCGACTGCGGGGAATGTAAATGCATAACGTTGAGGGCGTTCAGCTGTGGGTAAGTCACTACGAAGGCCGCGGGAATAATTGCGAAATATTTAGCCACGTCGTTGGCGATGCTGAAGGTCGTCAGCGAACCTCGCGTCATCAGCATTTGTTTGCCAATATGCACCACTTCCAGCAGCTTGGTCGGGTTGGAATCAAGATCGACCATGTTGCCGGCTTCCTTTGCCGCCTGAGTGCCGGAGTTCATCGCAACAGCGACGTCTGCCTGCGCCAGCGCCGGAGCGTCGTTGGTGCCGTCGCCGGTCATCGCGACCAGCCGTCCTTCCGCCTGATACTGACGGATCAGCGCCAGCTTGGTTTCCGGCGTCGCTTCCGAGAGAAAATCATCAACACCGGCCTCCGCAGCAATTGCCGCAGCGGTCAGCCCGTTATCGCCGGTGATCATGATGGTCTTAATCCCCATTTTACGCATTTCAACAAAGCGCTCTTTGATCCCCCCCTTCACGATATCTTTTAGCGCCACCACGCCGGTCACAACCGAACCTTCAGCAACGACCAGCGGCGTACCACCGGTGCGCGCGACCTCTTCCACCAGCTTATTGACCTGCGGCGGAAACTGGCCACCGTTAGCCTCGACGTGACGGCGAATGGCATCTGCGGCGCCCTTGCGGATCATGCGGTTTTGCAGGTTGACGCCGCTCATCCTCGTTTGCGCTGAAAAGGGCACGAAGGTGGCGCCGCTGCGTTGCAGATCGCGCTCGCGCAGATTAAATTTTTGCTTGGCCAGAATAACGATGCTGCGTCCTTCTGGCGTTTCATCTGCCAGCGACGCCAGCTGGGCGACATCGGCAAGCTGGCGTTCGCTGACGCCCGGCGCCGGTAAAAACTGCGTTGCCTGGCGATTACCCAGGGTGATGGTGCCCGTTTTATCGAGCATCAGTACGTCGACATCACCCGCCGCCTCCACCGCCCGCCCGCTGGTAGCAATCACGTTTGCCTGTAGCATACGGCTCATTCCCGCCACGCCAATTGCCGACAGCAGCCCGCCGATGGTGGTCGGGATCAGACAAACCAGCAGCGCCACCAGCACCGTAACGCTCACCGGCTGCCCACCCCACAGGGAAAAGGGCCACAGCGTGGCCGTAGCAAGCAAAAAGACGATAGTCAGCGCAATCAGCAGAATGGTCAGGGCAATTTCATTGGGGGTTTTGCGACGTTTCGCGCCTTCTACCATGGCGATCATGCGATCGAGAAAGGTTTCTCCCGGATTGGCGCTGCACTGAATCACCAGCCAGTCAGACAGGATGCGCGTGCCGCCGGTAACCGACGCGAAATCACCGCCAGATTCGCGGATAACCGGTGCCGACTCGCCGGTTATCGCACTTTCATCAACCGAGGCGCCACCTTCCAGCACCTCCCCGTCGCAGGGAATAATATCGCCCGCCTCCGCCAGCACCACGTCGCCCTTGCGCAGGGTGTCGGCGGCGACGTTCAGCGTCGACGCGCCGTAATGGGGCTGCGACATTTTTTTGGCATAGCTGGTGCGCTTGACGCCTTTCAGGCTATTAGCCTGTGCTTTGCTGCGTCCTTCGGCCAGCGCTTCGGCGAAGTTGGCAAACAGCACGGTAAACCACAGCCAGATGGCGATAGCCCAGGTAAAGCCTGTTGGCCCCGCCATCAGGCTGCAACTCATCGCCAGGGCCTGTAACGTCGTCAGCACGCTGCCCAGCCAGACGACAAACATAACCGGATTAGCAAACTGTACGCGCGGATCCAGTTTGCGCAAGGCGTCCATCAAAGCGACGCGGGCCAGCGCCCAGTCAACCAACATCGGTGTTGAACTTTTCATGGTATTTTCCTTAGCCCTTACTGGCCGATCATCTGTAACTGTTCGGCAACCGGTCCCAGCGCCAGCGCCGGAATAAAGGTCAGCACGCCAACCAGCAAAATCGTGCCAGTCAGCAAGGCGCTAAACAGAAAGCCGTAGGTGGACAGCGTGCCATTACTCGCTGGCTGCACCGGTTTTACCGTCAGGGAGCCGGCTATCGCCATCACGGCCACCATCACGCCGAAGCGGCCGACAAACATACAAAACGCCAGTAGCAGATCCCAAAATGGGGTATTGCCGTTTAAGCCAGCGAAGGCGCTACCATTGTTATTGGCGGCAGAAGAGAGGGCGTACAGAACTTCGCTAAAGCCATGAATACCGGGATTTGCCATCGAGGACCTGCCGGCATCGGTCATCATTGCCAGTGCGCTGCCGAGCAGCACCAGTACCGGCGTCACCAGAATCGCCAGCGCGGTCATTTTCATTTCCCGCACGTCAATTTTTTTACCGAGATATTCCGGCGTGCGACCGATCATCAGCCCGGCGATAAACACCGCCAGCAGGACGAATAGCAGCATGCCATATAGCCCGGAGCCAACGCCGCCGAAGACCACTTCGCCCAGCTGCATCAGCAGCATCGGCACCATGCCGCCAAGCGGCGTCAATGAATCATGCATGGCGTTAACCGCTCCGCAGGAAGCCGCGGTGGTCACTACCGAGAACAGCGCCGAGCCGGGAATACCAAAGCGGGTCTCTTTCCCTTCCATATTGATGCTACTGTTGGCCCCGAGCGCCAGCAGGTGCGGATTACCCTGCTGCTCAGCCCAGATAACAATCAACGCCGCCGCGACGAACAGCACCGTCATAACACCGAGCAGCGCATGGCCCTGGCGGCGGTCTTTGACCACATCGCCAAAGGTGAAGCACAGGGCCGCCGGGATAAGGAAAATCGCCAGCATCTGCACAAAGTTGGTCAGCGCCGTGGGGTTTTCAAAGGGATGTGCGGAGTTGGCGTTAAAGAAGCCGCCGCCGTTGGTGCCAAGGACTTTGATCGCTTCCTGGGAGGCAACCGGTCCCATCGCCAGCGTCTGATTTGCCCCTTCCAGGGTGGTGAAATGCAGATAGGGATGTAAATTCTGCAGCGTGCCCTGGCTGATATTGAACAGCGCAATCAGCAGGGCGATCGGCAGCAAAACCCACAGCGTAATGCGCGTCAGATCGCGCCAGGCGTTGCCCAGCAGGCTCGATGAACGGTTGGCAAAGCCGCGGATCAGCGCGAAGGCAACCGCAATACCGCAGGCGGCAGAGAGAAAATTTTGCACCGTCAGTCCAACCATCTGGCTGAAATAGCTTAACGTGCTTTCACCGCCGTAGGATTGCCAGTTGGTGTTGGTAACGAAGCTGACCGCCGTATTCAGCGCCAGATGCCAACTCAGTCCTGGCAGATGCTGCGGGTTAAGCGGCAGGCTGCCCTGCGCTATCAGCAGCAGGAAAAGCGTAATCAGACCGGCCATGTTGAATAGCAGCAGCGCCAGCAGATATTGCAGCCAGCCCATCGACTGGTCGCCAATAGCGCAGGCCCGCCAGATATAGCGCTCAATAGTGGCGACACCGGGCCAGGGCCGATCTTCAACCATTACCGCCATCGCCCGACCCAGCGGACAGGCAAGCAGCATCAGTATTGCCAGCAAACTGGCGATCAATAAAAAGCTCGTGCCCGCCATTAAAATGTCTCCGCGTTAATCAGGGCGTAAATCAGATAGCCCAGCAGCAGAAACACCAGCGCGATACCCATAAGCACCACGATACCCATTTTTCACCTCCAACAGCGCTTTTCACCAGCGTGTAGTCTGCGGAGGCGGCCATAAAATAGGTGTAAAAAGAGGCGGGCGGAGTATAAAAAAAATATAAAAATTACCCTGCCCGGCGTACTTTGCCGTCATGCTGACCGACGAAGCTCATCGACGACTCGCGGGCGTTGTACGCGGGCTTAGCCCGCCCGGCGGCGGTATAAAGGCGTGGAGGGATAGCATATAAAAATTGCCCGTCCGGCATCCTTTGCCGCTACACCGGCGGAGCCTGTGGCGTCAGCTGCCGTCGCGCGACTTATCCAGCATTGCCCGCAATCCGGCAACCCGGCTCTGGCCAGTTTTCATCCGCTGCTCGGGACTGACGACCTTACGTTCGGTTTCCCATTGCAGGTCGTCCTGCGGCAGTTCAAGTAAAAAGCGACTGGGTTCGGGTCGAACCAGCTCGCCGTACTGACGACGTTCGCGGCACAGCGTAAAGGTGAGTTCTCGTTGTGCCCGGGTGATGCCAACGTAGGCCAGCCGCCGCTCCTCATCAACATTGCTTTCATCAATGCTGCTCTGATGGGGCAGCAGGCCCTCTTCCATCCCGACCAGGTAAACGTAGGGAAATTCCAGCCCTTTAGATGCGTGCAGCGTCATCAGCTGCACCTGGTCTGAGTCTTCATCGCTTTCGCCGCGCTCCATCATATCGCGCAGCGTAAAGCGCGTAACCACCTGCGCCAGGGTCATCGGCTCATCGAGATCGGTCCCTTCCAGCATTTCCGTCATCCAGCTGAATAGCGTGTCGACGTTTTTCATCCGCATTTCTGCCGCTTTCGGGCTGGCGGAGGTTTCAAACAGCCAGCTCTGATAATCCATGCCGTGGATCAGATCGCGTACGGCATTGATTGGCTCGCGCTCCGCCAGCGCGGCAATATCACGCAGCCAGTGGGTGAAGCGCTGTAGCGCCTCAAGGCCGCGACCGCTCAGCGTCTGTTCCAGGCCGATATCAAAGCTGGCGTTAAACAGGCTTTTATTGCGCGCGGTAGCCCAGTCGCCCAGCTTTTGCAGCGTCGCCGGACCGATCTCACGCCGGGGAGTGTTGACGATGCGCAGAAAAGCGCTGTCGTCGTCGGCGTTGGTCAGCACCCGCAGGTAGGCCAGCAGGTCTTTGATTTCCGGACGCGAGAAGAAGGAGGTTCCGCCGGAAATGCGGTAGGGAATGCGGTTTTGCATCAGCATTTTTTCAAATACCCGCGACTGATGATTTCCGCGATACAGAATGGCGTAATCCTTATACTGGGTTTTTTGAATAAAGTGATGGGCGATCAACTCGCCAGCTACTCGCTCAGCCTCATGATCTTCATTATTAGCAGTAACCACTTTCAGCTCGGCGCCGTAGCCCAGCTCGGAGAACAGCTTTTTTTCAAAAACGTGGGGGTTATTGGCAATCAGAATATTCGCCGCTTTAAGAATGCGCTGCGAAGAGCGATAGTTCTGTTCCAGCTTAACCACCTGCAGTGCCGGAAAATCCTGATTAAGCAGCACCAGATTCTGCGGGCGGGCGCCACGCCACGAATAGATCGACTGATCGTCATCGCCCACCACGGTAAAGCGCGCCCGATTGCCGACCAGCAGCTTAACCAGCTCATACTGGCTGGTGTTGGTATCCTGATATTCATCGACCAGCAGATAGCGGATGCGCTGCTGCCAGCGCTCGCGCACCGCCTCGTTGCGTTGTAATAGCAGGGTGGGCAGCAAAATCAGATCGTCAAAATCAAGCACGTTGCAGGATTTAAGATGGGCATGGTAGAGGCCGTAGCAGTGGGCGAAGAGTTTATCGCGCTCTGAGCGCGCCAGCGCGGCGGCGCCGGCCGGGTCCACCAGGTCGTTTTTCCAGTTAGAGAGGGTGGATATCAGCTGTTGTAATAGCGTCTTGTCCTCTTCCAGCCACTGAGCGGTCAGCTCTTTTAACAGCGCCAGCTGGTCCTGATCGTCAAACAGCGAAAAATTGGATTTCATTCCCAGCGCGGCATATTCACGCTTGATAATCTCCAGCCCCAGGGTATGAAAGGTAGAAATCATCAGCCCGCGCGCCTCTTTACGCCCCAGCGTCTGGGCAACGCGCTCTTTCATTTCGCGGGCGGCTTTATTGGTAAAGGTAACCGCGGCGATATGGCGCGCCTGATAGCCGCATTCCCGGATTAGATGGGCAATTTTATTGGTTATCACCCGCGTTTTGCCCGACCCGGCGCCGGCCAACACCAGGCAAGGCCCGGTGACAAATTCGACGGCTTGTTGTTGACCGGGGTTTAAACGCATAACCAGGATTCGCTCATGACAGGTGGCTGGGATAATATAAAGTTCGCTGCGTCCGACATAACAGGACGCGGCCTAGTATAACCAACACACAGGTCACGATCATGGCAAAAAACGCAGCCGCTCTGCATATCCTTGTTAAAGAAGAAAAACTGGCGCAGCAGCTACTGGAGCAAATCAAGCAGGGCGCCGACTTTGAGAAACTGGCGAAAAAGCATTCAATTTGTCCATCGGGTAAAAAAGGCGGTCATCTGGGTGAATTCCGCAAGGGGCAGATGGTTCCTGCTTTCGATAAGGTGGTGTTCTCCTGCCCGCTGCTGGAGCCTTACGGTCCGCTGCATACCCAGTTCGGCTACCACATTATTAAGGTGCTGTATCGTAATTAAGCTTGTCGCCTGCGCTACTTTTCGCCAAAAGCTTAACCGCAAGGCATAAAAAAGGCGTCCGCTGAAGGGACGCCTTTTTTGTTGGGCTATGACTTAGTTAGCCAGCAACGGCAATGCGCTTCATATCGGTCATGTAGCCGCGCAGCTTGCGACCCACCGCTTCGATGGGATGGTTGCGAATCGCTTCGTTAACGTCACGCAGCTGAGCGTTATCCACGCCGCTACCGGCAACCGCTTTACCCAGGTCGCCCGCCTGCAGCTTGCCCATAAAGTCTTTCAGCAGCGGCACGGCAGCAAACGAGAACAGGTAGTTGCCATATTCCGCAGTATCAGAAATCACTACGTTCATTTCATACAGGCGCTTACGGGCGATGGTGTTAGCAATCAGCGGCAGCTCGTGTAAAGACTCATAGTACGCTGACTCTTCGATGATGCCGGCATCAACCATGGTTTCAAACGCCAGCTCAACGCCGGCTTTTACCATGGCGATCATCAGTACGCCCTGATCGTAATAATCCTGCTCGGCGATTTTACCTTCAAACTGCGCCGCCGTTTCGAAAGCCGTTTTGCCGGTCTCTTCGCGCCAGGTCAGCAGGTTTTTATCATCATTAGCCCAGTCGGCCATCATGCCCGCCGAGAAATCGCCAGCGATGATGTCATCCATATGCTTCTGGAACAGCGGCGCCATGATGGTTTTCAGCTGCTCAGACAGCGCGTAAGCGCGCAGCTTAGCCGGATTGGACAGGCGATCCATCATCAGGGTAATGCCGCCGAACTTCAGCGATTCGGTAACGGTTTCCCAGCCAAACTGCACCAGTTTTTCGGCATAGGCCGGGTCGGTGCCTTCAGCCACCAGCTTATCAAAGCACAGCAGCGAACCAGCCTGCAGCATGCCGCACAGAATGGTCTGCTCGCCCATCAGGTCGGATTTTACTTCTGCGACAAAAGAGGATTCCAGAACGCCGGCGCGGTGACCGCCGGTCGCGGCAGCCCAAGCTTTCGCCAGCGCCATACCTTCACCTTTAGGATCGTTTTCCGGGTGAACGGCAATCAGCGTCGGCACGCCGAAGCCACGCTTGTATTCTTCACGCACCTCGGTACCGGGGCACTTCGGCGCCACCATGATAACGGTGATATCTTTACGAATGGTTTCGCCCACTTCGACGATGTTAAAACCGTGGGAATAGCCCAGCGCCGCGCCATCTTTCATCAACGGCTGAACGGCTTTAACCACCGATGAGTGCTGTTTGTCCGGCGTCAGGTTAACGACTAGGTCAGCCTGCGGGATCAGCTCTTCGTAGGTACCCACTTTAAAGCCGTTTTCGCTGGCTTTACGCCAGGAAGCGCGCTTCTCGGCAATCGCCTCAGGGCGCAGCGCATAGGAGATATCCAGACCGGAGTCGCGCATATTCAGTCCCTGATTGAGACCCTGAGCACCACAGCCCACGATGACCACTTTTTTCCCTTTCAGATAGCTGGCTTCATCGGCGAATTCATCGCGCGTCATGAAGCGGCACTTCCCTAATTGCGCTAACTGATTGCGCAGGTTCAACGTGTTGAAGTAATTAGCCATGGGTACCTCGTTATTAGTGTTTGCCATTATTCTGTCTGTAGCACAATACGCTGCGCTGCCGGGAATTACCCCCATCATATGACAGGAAATGCGTTGCTTATATTGATATATTAACAACACTACATTGCAATATATGCAACAAAAACACCGGTAGCCTGCGCATGGATCTACGAGACCTCAAGTTGTTTCTTCACCTGGCGGAAAGCCGCCATTTTGGCCGCACGGCGCGCGCCATGCACGTCAGCCCCTCAACGTTGTCGCGCCAGATTCAGCGCATTGAAGACGAGCTCGGCCAGTTTCTGTTTTTACGCGATAACCGCACGGTGACGCTGACCGAAGCTGGCGAACAGCTGCGGCAGTTTGCTCAGCAAACCCTGCTGCAATATCAGCAGATGCGCCATGCCATCGCTCAGCACGGTCCGTCGCTCAGCGGTGAGCTGCACCTGTTTTGCTCCGTCACCGCCGCCTACAGCCATCTTCCGCCGATCCTCGACCGCTTTCGCGCCGAACATCCGCAGGTTGAAATCAAACTCACCACCGGTGATGCCGCCGACGCCGTTGAAAAAGTGCAGTCCGGCGAAGCTGATCTTGCCATCGCCGGTCGGCCGGAAAATCTGCCTGCCAGCATCGACTTTATTCCGCTGGGGCTGATCCCACTGATCCTGATTGCTCCGGCGCTCCCCTGTCCGGTGCGCACTCTTGCCAGCGAAGAAAAGCCGGACTGGTCACTGGTGCCCTTTATCCTGCCGGAGCAGGGACCGGCGCGACAGCGTATCGATCTCTGGTTTCGCCGTGAACGCATTGCCAATCCGCAGATTTACGCCACGGTTTCCGGCCATGAGGCGATTGTTTCTATGGTGGCGCTCGGCTGCGGTATCGCGCTGCTGCCCGATGTGGTGCTGGAAAACAGCCCCGACCCGGTGCGTAATCGCATTCTGGAACTGGGCCATGCCGCCTTGGTCGCGCCGTTTGAACTGGGCGTCTGCGTGCAGAAACAGCGGCTTAGCGAGCCGCCGATCGCAGCATTCTGGAGCATCCTGTAATCAGTTGCCCGCCAGGAAAAAACGAAAAGACGGGTTGTTAGTTTCATCATGGCAATCATAGCCGAGCGCCGCCAGATGCTGTTCAAAACGCGGTTCCGCTTCGCTCAGCTCAAACGCCGCCAGCACCCGGCCATAATCAGTGCCGTGGCTGCGATAATGAAACAATGAGATATTCCAGTGCGCACCCAACGTCTGTAAAAATTTCAGCAGCGCGCCGGGTGCTTCAGGAAACTCGAAGCTGTAAAGACGCTCCTGCAGCGGCTTGGAGGGACGACCACCGACCATATAACGTACGTGCAGCTTGGCCATTTCATCGTCAGAAAGATCGACCACCTTATAGCCGCCTTCGCGCAGCTGGCTGATAATTTCCGCCCGCTCTTCCAGGCCGCGCGTCAGACGTACGCCCACGAAGATACAAGCATCTTTTTCGTCGGCGAAGCGATAGTTGAATTCGGTTACCGAACGGCCGCCCAGCAGCTGACAGAAGCTCAGGAAGCTGCCCTGTTTTTCCGGAATGGTTACCGCCAGCAGCGCTTCTCGCCGCTCTCCCAGCTCGCAGCGTTCAGAAACATAGCGCAGACCGTGAAAGTTGACGTTGGCGCCGGACAGCACGTGCGCCAGGCGTTCGCCCTGCACATTGTGCTGCTGGATGTACTTTTTCATTCCCGCCAGCGCCAGCGCCCCCGACGGCTCCGCCACCGCCCGCACATCTTCGAATAAATCTTTCATCGCCGCGCAGATCGCATCGCTGTCGACGGTAACAATATCGTCAATGTACGACTGGCAAAGGCGAAAGGTTTCGTCGCCGATACGTTTAACCGCCACGCCTTCGGCAAACAGCCCAACGCGGGGTAAATCGACCGGCTTACCTGCCTGCAATGCCGCCTGCAGGCAGGCCGAGTCTTCCGACTCCACTGCAATCACTTTGATTTGCGGCATCAGCTGTTTGATCAGCACCGCCACACCGGCCGCCAAACCGCCGCCGCCGACCGGCACGAATACCCGGTCAATATGCGCATCCTGCTGCAAAAGCTCCATTGCCAGGGTGCCCTGGCCGGCGATCACCGCCGGATGATCGAACGGCGGCACGAAGGTATAGCCATCAGCCTGCGCCAGCTCAATCGCTTTGGCTTTCGCCTCATCGAAATTGGCGCCGAACAGGTACGCCTCGCCGCCAAAGGCGCGCACCGCGTCGACCTTAATGTCGGCGGTAGCCAGCGGCATCACGATCAGCGACTTAATGCCCAGCCGGGTGGCGGAGAGCGCCACGCCCTGAGCATGATTGCCCGCCGAGGCGGTAATCACGCCGCGCGCCTTCTGCTCCTCGCTCAAACCGGCAATCATGGCGTATGCGCCGCGCAGCTTAAAGCTGTGTACCGGCTGCCGGTCTTCGCGCTTAACCAGAATGGTATTGCTCAGACGAGAGGAAAGCTTCTCCATCTTTTGCAGCGGCGTGACCTGCGCCACTTCGTATACCGGCGAGCGTAGTACCGCCCGCAGGTATTCCGCTCCGCAGGGATTTGCGGGTAGCGGTTGAGATTCAGCCATATCCTTTAGCCTCCCAGTTTACTCTTGTCACGAACGGCGCCTTTATCGGCGCTGGTTGCCAGTGACGCATAGGCGCGCAGCGCAAAGGAGACTTCACGCTGACGGTTCTGCGGGGTGTAGGCCGCATCACCGCGCGCCTGCTGCACCTCACGCCGGGCGTGTAATACATTATCCGCCACATCCAGCTGTATACCACGGCCGGGAATATCGATATCGATCATGTCGCCGTCTTCCACCAGCGCGATGGTGCCGCCGTTTGCCGCTTCAGGCGAGGCGTGTCCGATGGACAGGCCGGAGGTGCCGCCGGAAAAGCGGCCATCGGTGATCAGCGCGCAGCTTTTGCCAAGCCCCATCGATTTCAGGAAGGTAGTCGGATAGAGCATTTCCTGCATGCCCGGTCCGCCTTTCGGCCCCTCGTAGCGGATAACCACCACGTCGCCGGCGACCACTTTTCCGCCCAGGATGGCGTCGACGGCATCTTCCTGGCTTTCATAAACTTTGGCCGGGCCGCGGAATTTCAGGATCTCTTTATCCACGCCGGCAGTTTTTACAATGCAGCCATCTTCCGCCAGATTACCGTACAGCACCGCCAGGCCGCCGTCCTGAGAATAAGCGTGCTCGCGCGAGCGGATGCAACCTTCCTTACGGTCATCGTCCACGCTGTCCCAGCGGCATTCCTGCGAGAAGGCCTGGGTGGTGCGAATGCCCGCCGGCCCGGCGCGGAACATGTTTTTCACCGCGTCGTTGTCGGTGAGCATAATGTCATAGTTGTTCAGGGTTTCGCGCAGGGTGGTACCCAGCACGTTGTTTACCGAAGTATCCAACAGGCCGGCGCGATCCAGTTCACCCAGAATGCCAATCACGCCACCGGCGCGGTGTACATCTTCCATATGATATTTCTGCGTGCTGGGCGCCACTTTGCACAGATGCGGCACCTGCCGCGACAGGCGATCGATATCGGAGATGTTGAAATCAATTTCGCCTTCCTGCGCGGCAGCCAGCAGGTGCAAAACGGTGTTAGTGGAGCCGCCCATGGCGATATCCAGCGTCATGGCATTTTCGAAGGCGGTTTTACTGGCAATGTTGCGCGGCAGCACGCTGCTGTCATCCTGCTCGTAATACCGCTTGGCCAGGCCGACGATACGCTCGCCCGCAGATAAAAACAGCTGTTTACGGTCAGCGTGAGTAGCCAGCAGCGAGCCATTGCCGGGCTGTGATAATCCCAGCGCTTCGGTCAGGCAGTTCATTGAGTTGGCGGTAAACATGCCGGAGCAGGAGCCGCAGGTCGGGCAGGCAGAACGTTCAATCTGCTCGCTATCGGCATCGCTGACGTTGGGGTTAGCCCCTTGCATCATGGCGTCGACCAGATCCAGCTTAATTATCTTATCTGACAGCTTGGTTTTACCCGCTTCCATCGGGCCGCCGGAGACAAAGATTGCCGGAACATTCAGGCGTAGCGCCGCCATCAGCATGCCGGGCGTTATTTTGTCGCAGTTAGAGATACAGACCATGGCGTCGGCGCAGTGCGCGTTAACCATATATTCGACGGAGTCGGCGATCAGCTCGCGCGATGGCAGGGAATAGAGCATCCCACCGTGGCCCATCGCGATGCCATCATCAACGGCAATGGTGTTGAACTCTTTGGCAACGCCGCCAGCAGCTTCGATCTGTTCTGCGACCAGCTTACCCATATCGCGTAGGTGAACGTGACCCGGCACGAACTGTGTAAAGGAGTTAACCACGGCGATAATCGGCTTACCGAAATCATCGTCGGTCATACCGGTCGCACGCCACAAGGCGCGGGCTCCGGCCATATTACGACCGTGGGTGGTGGTTGCGGAACGATACTTAGGCATGCTCTGTTTACTCCAGTCTGAATAAGGGGCGGACCTGCCGGTAAGCTCTTTCGCACTCTGAGGCGAAGAATTAAAACCGGGTACGGCCCGCAAAATCATTTCATTATTATGGGTTTACCGGGTCAAGCCAGCCCCATTTGTCAGCGGTTTCGCCGGTGAACAACCCGAAGAAAGCTTTCTGAATGCGTTCAGTAACCGGACCGCGTTTGCCCGCGCCAACCTGAATGCCGTCGACGCTGCGCACCGGGGTAATTTCTGCTGCGGTGCCGGACATAAAGACTTCATCGGCCAGGTAAAGCGATTCGCGTGACAGCACCTGCTCGCGCACTTCAATGCCGATATCTTTTGCCAGCTTGATAATCGCGTCGCGAGTGATGCCCGGCAGCGCGGAAGAGGTGAACGGCGGCGTAAACAGAATGCCGTCTTTAACCTCGAACAGGTTTTCACCGGCACCTTCGGAAATATAGCCGTTGGTATCCAGCGCAATGCCTTCCTGATAGCCGTGACGACGCGCTTCGCTACCAACCAGCAGTGAAGACAGGTAGTTACCGCCCGCTTTAGCGGCGGTCGGCAGCGTGTTCGGTGCGACGCGATTCCACGATGAAACCATTGCGCTGATGCCCTGCTCAAGCGCTTCCGGCCCCAGATAGGCGCCCCACGGGAAGGCGGCAATAATCACATCGGTGGTAAAACCGTCCGGCGGGTTAACGCCAAGGCCGACATCGCCGACGAAAGCCAGCGGGCGAATATAGGCGCTTTTCAGGTTATTTTTGCGCAGAACGTCGCGGCAGGCCGCCATCAGTTCATCAACGCTGTGCTTGATCGGCAGGCGATAGATTTTTGCAGAATCGTGCAGGCGCTGCATATGTTCGCGATGACGGAAGACAGCCGGACCTTTGTGAGTATCGTAGCAGCGCACACCTTCAAACACCGAGGTGCCGTAATGCAGGGCGTGAGACATAACGCTGACTTTAGCCTCTTCCCATTTAACCATCTCACCATTGAACCAGATAAAGTCAGCTTTTTTCGTCGACATTCTTAATTCCTTTCGCGCCAGGCGCGGTATGTTATGTTGTTTATTATCAGTATTCTGGTGCCGCCAGGTCGACTTAACGCTCTGATCATGCACGGATTTGTTGCGAAGCCTGCTGCTGGATCTCGACGCAGGCGACATCCAGTAGTTTGCGTAACTGTGTTGACAGTAAATCGACAGAGCGCTGGCTGGCAATGGTCATTTCAATATTAATGTTGTCGGCGTTGTTCGCGGCGGCCATGTTCATGGTACACACCTGGAAGCCACGGTGCCGAACAACACGTAAAATGCGCTCCAGTATTTCCGGACGAAAGCGCGCTTCGATAGACAATTGATGCTGCATCATGAGGTTTTCTCCATCATATTTTCGTTGCTGGCTCCCGGTGGAACCAGTGGCCAGACGTTTTCATGCTCGTCAATGGCGACATGCAGCATGTATGGCCCTTCACTGTGCAGCAAAGCGTCTAATGCGGCGTCGACCTGGTCTTTCCGGGTAATTCGCTGGCCGGGAATGCCGAAGGCACTGGCCAGCGTCAGGAAGTCGGGATTATCGGATAAATTGGTTTCACTGTAGCGTTCAGAAAAAAACAGCTGCTGCCACTGGCGCACCATGCCAAGGCGCTGATTATCTAACAGCAGGATTTTTACCGGCAGTTGCTTGCGCTTAATGGTGCCAAGTTCCTGCACGTTCATCATGAAAGAACCGTCGCCGGATACGCAAATCACCGTATCATCCGGACGTGCAGTTTGCGCGCCAACCGCAGCGGGCAGGCCAAATCCCATGGTGCCGAGCCCGCTGGAAGTAATAAAATTTTCCGGGCGCGTGAAGCGCATATGCTGAGCCGCCCACATTTGATGCTGCCCGACATCGGTGGTCACGACGGCAGAATCCGGCTTGCGCTCAGACAGCTGTTTAAGCAGCAGCGGCGCGTAGATTGCGTCGCCGGGATGGTCGTAGCGCCAGCAGTGCTGTTTTTTCAGCGCCTGCGTAGCGTTGCGCCATTCGGTGATTGATAACGGCTGCGCCAGCGCTGGCAATAAGTCGTTCAGGTCACCCCGAATCGTAATGTGGGCGCGGCGTAACTTGTTCAGTTCTGCGGGATCGATATCGAGGTGAATAACCGCAGCATGGGGAGCAAAAGTATCCAGCTTTCCGGTCACCCGATCGTCAAAGCGGGCGCCGATGGCAATCAGCAGATCGCACTGCTGAACCGCGAGGTTAGCCGCTTTGCCGCCGTGCATGCCAAGCATGCCGAGGTAGCAGGCATCAGCAGGGTCCGGCGCGCCGAGTCCTTTTAACGTGGCGACCGTCGGAATTCCGCTGATCGCAGTGAAATCCCGCAGCGCCTGAACGGCTCCGGCAATGCCGACGCCGCCGCCAACGTACAAAACGGGTTTTTGCGCTTTGGCCAGCATTTCACGTGCGGATTTCAGTTCGTTATGAGGGGGTTCAGGCTGTTCTTCGACGGGTATCAGATGCGGGTCCAGGTCACTGGTGGCTAACTGAATATCTTTCGGGATATCAATCAGCACCGGACCTGGGCGCCCCGAGGTGGCGATAGCGAAGGCCTCCGCCATTACCACAGGCAGCTCATCAAGGGACTGAACCAGAAAGCTGTGTTTGGTGCAGGCCAGCGACATGCCGAGAATATCCATTTCCTGAAACGCATCGGTGCCGATAAACGGAGAAGCAACCTGCCCGGTAATGGCCACAACGGGCACTGAATCCATCAGCGCATCGGCCAGACCGGTAATCAGGTTGGTGGCACCGGGCCCGGAGGTTGCAATACACACGCCAACTTTGCCAGTTGAGCGTGCATAGCCAATTGCAGCCATCGCGGCACCCTGCTCATGGCGGCACAGTAGGTGTTCGACGCCGCCATCGTATAGCGCGTCATAGACAGGCATTATTGCGCCGCCCGGATAACCAAACACGATTTCGACACCCTGCGCTCGCAATGCTTGTACTACCCACTGTGCTCCTGTCATGGCTATTCTCCCGTCTCTCTGCGGGAACAACAGCATTTTATGCTAGTAATCATGATGCGTTCCTTATTACTGAAGTTGAACTATAAAAAAACCCCCGGACCTTTCGGTGCGGGGGTTCTTTAGAAAATCGGCTTGTTTATTAAGCCTTTGTTCCTCCGAGCGTAGCCCCGCACGGCGTGATAATAATCACGACGACGTTAATGACGACTAGGCTGACGACTCGTAGAACGGCTTTCATTTTAACTCGAATAACTCATATGTTCGAAGTAATGCCTACAGAGTTATCACAGATTTAATATTGGATTCAACTTTTTTTTGATTTAATTATGCACCGCCAGCGTAAAACCCCTGACAAAACAAAGAAAAACGCCGACGCTGAATTTTTCTCAATACGCCCGCCTGGCAATCAATTTCTGCCCCCTTTTAGGGAAACGGGAAACCAGCCTCCATAAAAAACGGCAATCATGCGGCCGCCCAGGCAACCGTTGCGGGCGGACTCGCAAAAACCTTAACCGCATCTGTGCTCCGGACTACTTTTGCGTCAGTCTGGCGAAAAGGAGTCGCAGCATGTCTTTAGCACTAATTTATACCCGGGCGGCCATCGGCATTGATGCGCCAGAGGTTGTGGTTGAGGCGCATATCAGTAATGGTCTGCCCGCCTTTACCCTGGTCGGCTTACCAGAAACTACCGTGAAAGAAGCGCGGGATAGGGTACGCAGCGCCATTATCAATAGCGGATTTACCTTTCCCGCCCAGCGCATCACCGTGAATCTGGCGCCGGCCGATCTGCCGAAAGAAGGCGGGCGCTATGATCTGCCAATTGCCATGGCGATCCTTACCGCATCCGGCCAGATACCAGCCGATCGCCTCAATAAGTACGAGTTTGTCGGCGAGCTGGCCCTCACCGGTGAGCTGCGTAACGTGCAGGGGGCAATCCCGGCAGCAATGGCCGCGCTGGCTGCTGACCGCCAGCTAATCCTGTCAGTCAAAAACCAGCAAGAGGTGGGGTTAATTAATAGCGGACATAGCCTGGTTGCCGGTCATTTACAGCAAATAAGCGGATTTTTTCACGGTAGCCAGACGCTGGAACAAGCAGAAATGCCAGCCCTTGATACAGCAAATATTAACGCCTTTCCCTGCCTGAGCGATATTATCGGCCAGCAGCAGGCCAAACGCGCGCTGGAGGTGGCTGCGGCGGGCGGCCATAACCTGCTGTTGCTGGGGCCGCCTGGCACAGGTAAAACGATGCTGGCAACGCGTCTGCCAGGATTATTGCCGCCGCTAAGCGAGCAGGAGGCTCTGGAGAGCGCGGCGATTAACAGTCTGGTCAGCGCCACGTCCCCCTGGCAAAAGTGGCGTCAGCGGCCTTTCAGAGCACCTCATCATACGGCATCCCGTTACGCCTTAATCGGCGGCGGTGCGATTCCTCGCCCTGGCGAGATCTCACTGGCGCATCACGGCGTACTGTTCCTTGATGAACTGCCGGAGTTTGGCCGCAGTACGCTGGATTCGCTGCGCGAACCGCTGGAGTCAGGCGAAATTCATCTTTCACGCGCGCGCGCCAAAGTAACCTATCCCGCACGCTTTCAGCTGATTGCCGCCATGAACCCCAGTCCGACCGGGCATTATGCGGGACAGCACAATCGCGCATCGCCGCAGCAAACCTTACGCTACCTGTCGCGTTTGTCTGGTCCATTACTGGATCGCTTCGATCTGTCGCTCGAAGTTCCACTGCTTCCGCCCGGCATGCTGAGCAACCAGGCTAAGCAGGGAGAGACCAGCGAAGCGGTGCGCGATCGGATTAAAACAGCAAGAGAGTATCAGCTAGCGCGCGGCGGCAAAATTAACGCCGCAATGAATAATAAGGACGTTAGCCAGTATTGCGCCATCAGCAGCGATGATGCCATCTGGCTTGAGGAGATATTTAGTCAGCTGGGATTATCAGTCAGGGCATGGCAGCGTTTGCTTAAAGTGGCTCGAACGCTGGCGGATCTCGCGGCTGATCAGCGCATTGAGCGCCATCATTTACTGGAGGCGATTAGCTACCGCGCGGTTGACCGGCTGTTTGTTCACCTTCTTGAGCAGAGCCTGTAAAAAAGGGGCTTTGCGCCCCTTTCGTTTAATGACAGTTAATCGTCGCTGTCAGAATAATCTTCTATGCTTTCCATCTGAGGCTTGCCGCCAGACAGCGTATGGAAGCGTTTAGGGCGCTTGATGCGTGCCATGTATTTGCTCCACACGCGCTCGGGTTCGGTTTGCGGTTCGCGCAGGCCGCGACAAACGTCAAGGAACTGCCGCTCTTCATCCGTGGTCGGCTCGCGTTTAGCTAAATCCAGGTCGTTAAACGCGTGACCATGACGCTCCAGCAGCTGAGCCTCCTTGATGGTGAAATCACCATGGCGGGAAAAGCCGCGTGGATAATTTTTATTATCAAAAAAACGATTACTTGTTGCGAAGCTATCCGCCATTTTACACGCTCCTGACTCTTCAATGGCCGTGCTATTTATGGCGCGGAGTATTAGATAGGCTTGACAGAGTGTAAAACAAAACATTTAAATCATAACGACAAATTATTTTTAGGAGATGGCAGTGGATTCGGAATTACTGAAAACTTTCCTCGAAGTGAGTAGAACACGCCACTTTGGCCGGGCCGCTGAAGCGCTCTATTTGACACAATCAGCCGTCAGTTTTCGCATTCGCCAGCTTGAAAATCAGCTTGGTGTGAATCTGTTTACCCGCCATCGGAACAATATCCGTCTTACCTCTGCCGGAGAACGCCTGCTTCCCTATGCTGAGAGCCTGATGAGTACCTGGCTGATGGCCAAAAAAGAGGTTTCTCATACTCAGCAGCATCACGAACTGTCAATCGGGGCCAGCGCCTCTTTGTGGGAAGCATATCTTACCCCCTGGCTACAAACGCTTTACAAAAACCGCGACAGCCTGCGCCTTGAGGCCAGGGTGGCTCAGCGTCATCTACTGGTCAAACAGCTCCATGAACGGCAGCTGGATCTGCTGATTACGACCGAAGCGCCCAAAATGGATGAACTGACCAGTCAGCAAATCGGCCACATTACGCTGAATTTGTTCCGCTCAAAACACAGCGAGAAGCGTGATAAATACGACTACATCAAGCTGGAGTGGGGTGCCGATTTTCATCAGCATGAGAGCTTTATGGCGGGTGCAGACGACGTGCCGGTGCTCACGACTACCTCCGCTCTGCTGACACGCCAGCTATTGCATACCACGGGAGCCTGCGCCTTTCTGCCGGATGACTGGGGCAAGGAATATGACGACCTGCTGGTGATCCCTGATACGCCCGTCGCTGTGAGGCCGCTTTATGCCGTCTGGCTGCAAAACAGTGACCAGCAATCGCATATTCGTCAGCTAATAAAATATCCGGTTAATGCGTAATCGCCAGGGGCGGGGGAAGGAATACCGGCCCACGGAGAGCGCTGGTTCACTGAAGTGGCCAGAAGTGGCTAAACGACAGGCAAAAAAAATCCTTTGCAGATGCAAAGGATTGATATTAATGGCAGGGGCGGAGGGACTCGAACCCCCAACACCCGGTTTTGGAGACCGGTGCTCTACCAATTGAACTACGCCCCTAAAAAGGGTGGCGGAACGGACGGGGCTCGAACCCGCGACCCCCTGCGTGACAGGCAGGTATTCTAACCAACTGAACTACCGCTCCACCGATTCTGTACTGATGCCGCTTATTGCGCGACTTCAGGTGTTTCTCCCATCCCGCGTCACCGGGTGGTCTTATATGATGCCTGGCAGTTCCCTACTCTCGCATGGGGAGACCCCACACTACCATCGGCGCTACGGCGTTTCACTTCTGAGTTCGGCATGGGGTCAGGTGGGACCACCGCGCTAGTGCCGCCAGGCA
>NZ_MRUL01000019.1 GCF_002006995.1 Izhakiella australiensis
GGGAAACCGTGTTATAAGAACTGATTGTATTTTAATCTAATTTGCACGAATTTCTGCACTCACCATCACCATACCCGCGAGTGCAGAAATTCATCCAAATCAGTGCAGAAAATTTTTCGCCGCTACATCCAGTCGCGCGTTTTGAGATCCAGCAGCCCCGTTGTTCCGGCATTGGAAGGATCCACCGCCAGCTCGCCGCTGAGCATATAGGCCATCCAGTCACTGATCATGGTGACCGTCGAGGCACGACGATAGATATCTGAACGATGGTGAGCCAGCCAGAGCAGACGTGGAATGGCGCTCAACGCCAGCGTCTGACCGGTGCTACGATAGACTTCGCTTTCGAAGGTGTAATCGTGGATCTCTTTAAGTTCGCTGACTTCCCGTGCAGCTCTGGCGTCCACGTTTGCGCAGGCCCAGACAGGCGTCCCCTCTGCATCATAGACAACAATACCTTCACGCATCGAACACGCTGAAACGGCTGCAATCGCTTCAGGTGCAATCCCGGCGTTATGCAGCGCCTGACGGATGCAATCACAGGCCAGTTGCCAATTTTTCCCCAGATCAAACTCCATTGAGCCAGGAACATCCGGTACGGCAAGATGTCGCCATTCCGCTTGTCCCACCGCAATTTGTTTGCCTTCCAGGTCGAAAATAACAGCGCGGACGCTTCCGGTTCCGGCGTCCAGAGCCATCAAATAATGTGCTGATTCAGAGGGGGTACAGAGTCGGGCCATCGTATTAGTCCTCGGCTTATTATATCTGTCAGTGCGTCAATGCGTTCTCCACGGTACAAACGGAAATTCTGTTACCCTTTGCTGCGCGCCTGCGCGGCAGATAGGCATTACTGCCCGCTGACGATGGCGGCGGCAGTGTCCTGGTCAGTAACCAGTGCGTTGATATAACCCCCTTTCATTGCCGCCGCGATGGCTTCCGCTTTATTCACGCCGCCGGCGACGCCAATCACTGTCGGGATGGTTTTCAGGGTATTGAGGTTTAATCCGATCAGTTCATCGTGGATCTTCATATCCGGAATCACCTGCCCTTCGCCATCGAAGAAATAGCCCAAAATGTCGCCCACGGCCCCTTTGCGGCCAATTATCAACTGTTCACCCTTAGTGATATAGCCTGATCGAATAATGGTGGCCTCATCTTTCTGGTTGATTGCGCCGATGCCAACGATTGCCGCATCGGCAGCCTGGGCGGCCAGCAGCACATCCTGAACGCTGTTTTCATTTTTTAATGTCCGGGCAATCTCCGCTGAAGAGGCGCGAAGCGGAGCTGGGATAATGCTGACCGGACAGGCCGCGTTGAGTTGCCCAATCCCGGTCATATAAGGTCCTACGCCACCCGACAGCGTCACCAGGCGAATTTGCTGAGCAGAAATAAACCCGCTGAGCCGTTTTAAGGTATTCATGGTCGCCTCGCCGAAGCCCGCAGCCAGAATCTGCTGCGGCTGGAGTGACTCCATCAGCATATGCGCAGCGCCGATGCCCAGGCGAACACACGCATCGGCTCCAGGGTATCCCGGAATGACCCGCACATTGTTCAGATCAAAGCGGCGACGTAATTCAGTTTCATATTCCAGACAGCCTTCAAAGCGAGAATTAATCTGTACGCGAATAATCCCGGACTGATGCCCTTTCTCCAGCAGCCGCGATACCTTAAGCCGCGTCAGCCCCAGCCTGTTGCTGATGTCGCTTTGCGTCATACCGTCGTGGTAATAGAACCACGCAATGCGTGCCACCAGCTCTTCTTCACACATCCCTTGATCGGAAACCATCGGGTCGTTAGTCGTCATCATTCTGTCTTCACTTTGAACATATCGAATTTCTGAACGCAATTGTTCATTCATCGGTGGTTAATAACTGTGATTAAATCCACATTTCAGTGGCTTTTATTTGAACACATTTTATTACTGCAATCATTTTATCATGAAACGTGATCTGTTCGTCGGTTTTATGGCTAGTTAGGTCATAAGGTTATGAACAATTCGAATCGCACAATACATTTGTTCAACCTGATTTTACCCAGGCCGAACGGAGGTGGCACGTAAATGAGTCGCGAAAACATCGCCCCCCTACTTAGCGCACAATCTGTCTGTAAGCAGTACTCTGGCGTCAACGTACTGAAAGGCATTGACTTTGTCTTGCGCAAAGGCGAAGTCCATGCGCTGCTGGGAGGGAATGGTGCCGGGAAATCCACGCTGATGAAAATCATCGCCGGTATTACCCCGGCGGATAGTGGAAGCATTGAGATTGAGGGTTCCCGCTGTACAAAACTGACGCCGATCCTGGCGCATCAGTTGGGGATCTACCTGGTACCGCAGGAGCCGCTACTCTTCCCCAGCCTGACGGTAAAAGAGAATGTCCTGTTTGGTCTGCCCAAACACCAGAGCTCGACGCAAAAAATGAGTGCGATGCTGGGCGTTCTGGGCTGTCAGTTTGATATTAACAGTCCGGCAAGTTCTCTGGATGTCGCCGATCGACAAATGGTCGAAATTATGCGCGGGCTGATGCGCGATTCGCGAATTTTGATTCTTGATGAACCCACGGCCTCACTCACACCGGCGGAAACCGATCGCTTGTTCAGTCGTCTGCGTGAGTTGTTGAGCACCGGCGTGGGGATCGTCTTTATCTCCCACAAGCTGCCAGAAATACGCCAGATTGCGGATTACATTAGCGTGATGCGGGACGGAACTATTGCGCTCTCCGGTAAAACAGCGGACCTGAGCACAGACGAGATTATCCAGGCTATCACGCCGGCTTCACGCACAAATGCGCTCAGTGCGACGCAGAAACTGTGGCTGGAACTGCCCGGCAACCGTCCGCAGCGCGATGCGGGCGCCCCGGTGTTGAGCCTCGAGAATGTGACCGGAGAAGGATTCATGAACGTCAGTTTCGAGGTGCGTGCCGGGGAAATTTTAGGTCTGGCCGGTCTGGTCGGCGCCGGGCGAACCGAACTTGCCGAAACGCTTTACGGGCTAAGACCTCTGCGGGCCGGGCGCGTGGTACTCGGCGGCAAGGATATCTCCGCGCTTTCCACACGCGAGCGTCTGCAACATGGTCTGGTGTATTTGCCGGAGGATCGGCAATCATCAGGACTGAATCTGGATGCCTCGCTGGCATGGAATGTTTGCGCATTGACCCATAACCACAGCGGTTTCTGGGTCAATCCGGCAAAAGATAGCGCCACGCTCGAACGCTACCGTCGCGCACTCAATATCAAGCTGAACGATCCCGAACAGCCAGCCCGCACGCTCTCCGGCGGTAATCAGCAAAAAATTCTGATCGCCAAATGCCTCGAAGCCTCGCCGCAGGTGCTGATTGTCGATGAGCCGACGCGCGGTGTGGACGTTTCTGCCCGTAACGATATCTATCAGCTGCTTCGCAGTATTACATCCCAGAATGTCGCGGTACTTTTCATCTCTTCCGACCTGGAGGAAATCGAACAGATGGCCGATCGCGTTTACGTCATGCACCAGGGTGAAATGGGCAGCGATGCCCTGCTGGGCGATGAGATTAATGTCGACACCATCATGCACGTCGCGTTCGGCGATCGCACGTCAGGGACTACACCACATTCCGGGGAAGCGCCATGCTGAAATTTATCCAGAATAACCGCGAAGCAACCGCACTGCTGGCCGTACTGCTGCTGTTCGTGCTGCCCGGGATGCTCGACAGCCAGTATCTCAACCTTCAAACGCTGGCGATGATCTTCAGCAGCGCTCAAATCCTCATGCTGCTGGCGCTCGGTGCGACGCTGGTCATGCTGACCCGCAACATCGACGTGTCGGTCGGTTCGATCACCGGGATGTGTGCCGTGCTTCTGGGGCTGCTGCTGAACGCGGGATACTCCTTGCCGATGGCCTGCGTGGCGACGCTGCTACTTGGACTACTGGCGGGATTTTTCAATGGCGTGCTGGTCGCCTGGCTGAAAATCCCGGCGATTGTCGCCACTCTGGGTACGCTTGGCCTGTATCGCGGCGTCATGCTGCTCTGGACGGGCGGTAAATGGATTGAGGGATTGCCGGCGCAGCTTAAGCAACTCTCTGCCCCCGTGTTCCTCGGGATCTCCGCCATCGGCTGGCTGACTCTGCTGCTGGTGCTGCTGATGGCCTGGCTGCTGGCAAAAACCGCCTTTGGCCGCTGTTTCTATGCCACCGGGGATAATTTGCAGGGCGCGCGCCAACTTGGCGTACGTACCGAAGCCATCCGCATTCTGGCCTTCTCGCTCAATGGCTGCATGGCGGCTCTGGCCGGGATCGTCTTTGCCTCGCAGATTGGCTTTATCCCTAATCAGACGGGAACCGGGCTGGAAATGAAAGCCATTGCCGCCTGCGTACTGGGTGGAATCAGCCTGCTGGGCGGGTCTGGGACAATCATTGGCGCCGTGCTCGGCGCCTATTTCCTGACTCAAATCGACAGCGTACTGGTCCTGCTGCGCATTCCGGCGTGGTGGAATGACTTTATTGCCGGTCTTGTCCTGCTGGCGGTGCTGGTTTTTGACGGCCGACTGCGCCGGGCGCTGGAACGCAATATCCGCCGGCAAAAATATGCCCGCTTCACTCCGCCGCCCCAGCCGCGTCCGTCGGCAAAAAGAGCAGCAGATACTGTGCGTACCGCCAAAAAAAATGAGGTTGCCTGATGACTCGTTTACATCGTTACGGCTGGGAACTGGCGCTCGCCGCGCTACTGGTGATTGAGATTCTGGGATTCGGCGCCCTCAATCCGCGCCTGCTGAATCTGAGCGTACTGCTGTTCAGCACCAGCGACTTTATCTGTATTGGCATTGTCGCCCTGCCTTTAACCATGGTGATCGTCAGCGGCGGGATCGATATCTCCTTCGGTTCCACGATGGGGCTGTGCGCCATCGCGCTGGGGGTGATGTTCCAGGGCGGCGTCCCGCTTGCGCTGGCCATTATCCTGACGCTCGCGCTGGGCGCGCTGTGCGGGCTGATCAACGCCGGACTGATTATCTACACGGGCGTGAACCCGCTGGTCATCACCCTGGGAACCTTATACCTGTTTGGCGGCAGCGCACTGCTGCTGTCGGGGATAGCGGGAGCGACCGGTTACGAAGGTATCGGCGGTTTCCCACAGGGTTTCATCGATTTTGCCAACCTTGATGTGCTGGGCCTGCCCGTACCACTGATCTTCTTTCTCGTCAGCGTGCTGTTTTTCTGGTTGCTGATGCATCGAACCCACGCCGGACGAAATGTCCTCCTGATTGGGCAAAGCCCCCGCGTGGCGCTGTATAGCGCTATCCCGGTGAACAGGACGCTGTACGCACTGTACGCGATGACCGGCTTTGCCTCGGCGGTCTCAGCTGTGCTGCTGGTCTCTTACTTTGGCTCTGCGCGTTCTGATCTGGGGGTCTCCTTCCTGATGCCGGCCATTACGGCCGTTGTTCTGGGCGGCGCCAATATCTACGGAGGTTCCGGGTCAATTCTCGGCACCGCTATTGCTGCGCTGTTAGTGGGCTATCTGCAGCAAGGGTTGCAGATGGCTGGCGTGCCTAATCAGGTATCCAGCGCCCTCTCCGGCGCATTACTTATTGTTGTTGTTGTCGGTCGTTCCCTCAGCCTGCATCGTCAGCAGATTAAAGACTGGATGGCGCGTCGTCGCGCCATCCGGCAGGCCTGAAGCCCATTGCCCTAAAGGAAAAGTACATGACTATTCAGAGCATTAAAAAAATTGCCGTAATCAGTACCCTTAGCCTTGCGATGTTTACCCTCAACGCTTATGCCGCAGAGCGAATTGCGTTTATCCCGAAACTGGTTGGCGTGGGATTCTTTACCAGTGGCGGTAACGGCGCCCTGGAGGCCGGCAAAGAGCTTGGCGTCGATGTCACCTATGACGGTCCAACAGAGCCCAGCGTGTCTGGTCAGGTTCAGCTCATCAATAACTTCGTTAACCAGGGATATAACGCCATTGTGGTTTCCGCCGTTTCCCCTGATGGCTTATGTCCGGCGTTAAAGCGTGCCATGCAACGCGGTGTGAAAATCCTGACCTGGGATTCTGACACCAAACCGGAATGTCGCTCGTACTATATCGACCAGGGCACGCCGGCCCAGTTAGGCGGCATGCTGGTCGATATGGCCGCCAATCAGGTCAAAAAAGAGAAAGCCAAAGTGGCCTTCTTCTATTCCAGTCCGACCGTGACCGATCAGAACCAGTGGGTGAAAAAGGCAAAAGAAAAAATCACCAAAGATCATCCGGGCTGGGAAGTCGTCACGACCCAATTTGGCTATAACGACGCCACCAAATCGCTGCAAACCGCAGAAGGCATCATTAAAGCTTATCCCGATCTCGACGCCATCATCGCGCCCGATGCCAATGCCCTTCCCGCCGCCGCTCAGGCTGCTGAAAACCTGAAAAACACCCGCGTGGCCATTGTCGGATTCAGTACGCCAAACGTAATGCGCCCTTATGTTCAACGCGGCACGGTGAAAGAGTTCGGCCTCTGGGACGTGGTCCAGCAGGGCAAAATATCGGTGTACGTCGCTGACGCGTTGCTGAAAAAAGGCGATATGAATAGCGGTGACAAGCTGGACATTCCCGGCGTGGGCAAGGTCGAGGTCTCACCGAACAGCGTACAGGGCTACAGCTACGAGGCGAAGGGCAATGGCATTGTGCTTCTGCCTGAACGCGTGGTGTTTACCAAAGAGAATATCGATAAATACAATTTCTGAGTTTTCTTCCGTCACTGTGGAGTAAAAAATGGCTGATTTAGATGACCTAAAAGATGGTAAGGATTTCCATACCGATACGCCGCAACGCAATACCCAGTACACGCTTAAAGGGTGCGGCGCACTTGACTGGGGGATGCAGTCCCGCCTGTCGCGCATTTTTAATCCCGAGACGGGAAGAACGGTCATGCTTGCGTTTGACCATGGCTATTTTCAGGGGCCGACGACGGGGCTGGAGCGTATCGATATCAATATCGCCCCCCTATTCCCGCTCGCCGATGTGCTGATGTGTACACGCGGCATCCTGCGCAGCGTGGTCCCCCCCGCCACCAACAAGCCGGTGGTCCTGCGCGCTTCTGGCGCTAATTCTATTCTCACCGAGTTAAGCAATGAGGCGGTCGCGCTCTCCATGGATGATGCCGTGCGTCTCAACAGCTGCGCGGTAGCGGCACAGGTGTATATCGGCAGCGAGTACGAACACCAGTCGATCAAAAATATCATTCAGTTGATCGATGCCGGCATCAAAGTCGGCATGCCGACAATGGCGGTGACCGGCGTGGGGAAAGATATGGTGCGCGACCAGCGCTACTTCTCACTCGCTACCCGGATCGCCGCAGAGATGGGGGCGCAGATCATCAAGACCTACTATGTTGATAAAGGTTTTGAGCGCATCGCCGCAGGTTGCCCGGTGCCGATTGTTATCGCGGGAGGCAAAAAATTACCGGAACGCGAAGCGCTTGAGATGTGCTGGCAAGCCATCGATCAGGGGGCATCCGGTGTCGATATGGGACGCAACATCTTCCAGTCCGACCATCCTGTCGCCATGATGAAGGCCGTCCATGCGGTGGTACACGCGAATGAAACCGCTGACCGCGCGTATGAACGCTATCTGAGCGAGAAAAACTAACAAGGTCATGGGCGTGCCTGGCGGGCCCATGCGTTTCAAGGAGAGCAATATGCATGTCACTCTGGTGGAAATTAACGTCCACGAAGATAAAGTCGCCGAATTTATCGAAGTATTTCGCCTCAATCACCTGGGGTCTGTGCGTGAAGAGGGGAATCTGCGTTTTGATGTATTGCAGGATCCTGAGGTTAAGAGCCGCTTTTATATTTATGAAGCCTATAAAGATGAAGCCGCCGTTGCGTTTCATAAAACAACACCCCACTACCTTGCCTGTGTTGAGAAACTGGAATCGCTGATGAGCGGCCCACGAAAAAAACGCGTCTTTAATGGATTGATGCCATAAGGATCTAAAAATGAACCGCCACTTTTCCGGATTGAATCGCGCGGAGTGCGTATCGCTGATGAAACGCTACCCGTTAAGCATCGGCATTCTTGCCGGTCAGTGGCTCAAACTCGGGGAGTACCAGCAAAATCTTCACGCGCTTGAACAACCCGTTGTTCATCTGGATCTGATGGACGGGCATTTTTGCCCTCAGTTCACCGTCGGCCCCTGGGCTATCGCGCAATTGCCACAGCAGATGATTAAGGATGTCCATCTTATGGTGGATAATCCCTGGCCCGTGGTGCAGGCCAGCGTAAAGGCAGGAGCACACTGCGTCACGCTGCAGGTGGAAAACACGCCGCATATGCACCATATGCTCCATTGGCTGGGTGAGCAAAGCGCTGAAGTCTCCGGCGGTACGATGCCGGTGTTGCGAGGGATTAGCCTGTGCCCCGCAACGCCACTGGAACACATTTTGCCGGTCATTGAATACGTTGAAATCGTACAAATTCTGGCAGTAAACCCTGGCTACGGTAGCAAGCTCAGCACGCCAGCCTTACTCCGGCGCATCGCCCAGGTTGTCGCATTACTCAATGCAGCCGGTAAGCGAAACGCCATTCTGCTGGCGGTTGACGGTTCGCTAAAGCTGGAAGAACTTCCCGGGATAATCGCCAGCGGCGTTGATCGTGTGGTATCCGGCAGCGCGCTCTTCAGCAACGATGCGCTGGCGGATAATATCTCTCGCTGGCTGGCTACAATTCATGCAGCGAAATAAGAGCAGGTCTGTTTTCTTATTTCGCTGCATGCCCATTCTTTTGAACATATCCAGAGAGTACCCTCAAAAATTCCATTGAAAAAACCGTGCTTCCCGTTGCTAACCGCTGCCAGAAAATGCCAGACACAAAAACAAAAAAGCCCGCGGCGCGGGCTTAGAGGTGTCTTACTGCTTATACGTGCAGGCTATTGCCAGACGCGAAATCATTCCCACTCAATAGTGGCAGGCGGTTTACCGCTAATATCATAAACCACACGGGAAATACCGTTGACTTCATTGATAATGCGGTTAGATACGCGCCCAAGGAACTCATAGGGCAGATGTGCCCAGTGGGCGGTCATAAAGTCAATGGTTTCCACCGCACGCAGCGACACCACCCAGTCGTATTTGCGGCCATCGCCCATCACGCCCACCGAGCGCACCGGCAGAAAGACGGTAAAGGCCTGGCTGACCTTGTTGTAGAGATCGGCTTTGCGCAGCTCTTCGATGAAAATAGCATCGGCGCGGCGCAGCAGGTCGCAGTACTCTTTTTTCACTTCGCCCAGCACGCGTACGCCGAGACCCGGACCGGGGAACGGATGACGGTAGAGCATGTCATAGGGCAAGCCCAGCTCAAGACCAATTTTGCGCACTTCATCTTTAAACAGCTCTTTCAACGGCTCAACCAGTCCAAGCTTCATCTCTTTGGGCAGACCGCCGACGTTATGGTGTGATTTAATCACGTGCGCTTTGCCCGTCGCCGAAGCGGCGGACTCGATAACGTCAGGATAAATAGTCCCCTGCGCCAGCCATTTCACATCCTTAAGCTTACCGGCTTCTTCATCGAATACTTCAACAAATACCCGACCAATGGTTTTCCGCTTAGCTTCGGGATCGTCAATACCCGCCAGCGCGCTCAGAAAGCGTGCTTCCGCCGGAACGTGGACGATGTTGAGGCCGAAGTGATCGCCAAACATTTCCAGTACCTGCTCAGCTTCGTTCAGGCGCAGCAGGCCATTATCGACAAACACGCAGGTCAGTCGCTCGCCGATGGCGCGATGCAGCAGCATCGCGGTGACGGAGGAGTCTACGCCGCCGGACAGGCCGAGGATCACCCGGTCGTCACCTATCTGCTGGCGCAGGCGCTCGACGGCGTCTTCGATAATTTTAGCGGGCGTCCACAGCGCCTCGCACTGGCAGATATCGCGCACAAAGCGCTCAAGAATGCGCTGGCCCTGGCGAGTATGGGTAACTTCCGGATGAAACTGTACGCCGTAGAAGCGTTTTTCTTCGTTGGCCATAATGGCGAACGGACAGGTTTCCGTGCTGGCAACGGTGACGAAGTCGGCGGGGATCGCGGTAACTTTGTCGCCATGGCTCATCCAGACGTCCAGCAGCGGCTTGCCGGCATCGCTGATAGCATCTTCAATATCGCGCACCAGCGCGCTTTCAGTCTGCACTTCCACCTGAGCATAGCCGAACTCACGCTCGGTTGAGCCCTCAACGTGGCCCCCCAGCTGCATGGCCATCGTCTGCATACCATAGCAAACGCCCAGCAGCGGTACACCAGCACGGAAGACATATTCCGGCGCTCGCGGGCTGTTATGTTCGGTGGTACTTTCCGGGCCGCCGGAAAGGATAATGCCATTAGGATTGAACTGGCGGATCTGCTCTTCGGTGACGTCCCAGGCCCACAGCTCGCAGTATACGCCGAGCTCACGCACGCGACGCGCCACCAGTTGGGAGTACTGAGAGCCGAAATCGAGGATGAGAATACGATGCTTATGAATATTTTCCATTGTCATTAAGGCAATTCCAGGGCATAGACAAAACTGCGCAAGAACGCCCGGCTGAGCCGGGCGTGATAATTAACGGGATCAGGATCCCATGCGGTAGTTCGGCGACTCTTTGGTGATGGTCACGTCATGAACGTGGCTTTCAGAGATGCCGGCGCCGCTGATGCGGACAAACTCCGCTTTGGTGCGCAGCTCGTCGATAGACCCGCAGCCGGTCAGCCCCATGCAGGAGCGCAGGCCGCCCATCTGCTGATGAACAATCTCCTTCAGGCGGCCTTTATAAGCAACCCGCCCTTCGATGCCTTCCGGCACCAGCTTGTCGGCGGCGTTATCGCTCTGAAAGTAGCGGTCGGAAGATCCTTTCGACATCGCCCCCAGCGATCCCATGCCGCGATAGGATTTAAACGAACGTCCTTGATAGAGTTCGATTTCGCCGGGAGACTCTTCGGTCCCCGCCAGCATTGAGCCGACCATCACCGCCGATGCGCCAGCCGCGATGGCTTTAGCGATATCACCGGAAAAGCGAATGCCGCCGTCGGCGATGACCGCAATGCCAGTGCCTTCCAGGGCAGCAACCGCGTCGGACACCGCGGTAATTTGCGGCACGCCCACGCCGGTAACGATACGGGTGGTACAGATGGAGCCAGGACCGATGCCAACTTTAACCGCACTGACGCCTGCCTCGACCAGCGCCAGCGCACCGGCGCCGGTGGCGACGTTGCCACCAATAATTTCCAGCTCAGGATACTTAGCGCGGGTTTCACGAATGCGCTGCAGCACGCCCTCGGAGTGGCCGTGCGAAGAGTCAATCAGCAGAACATCGACCCCGGCGGCCACCAGCGCATCAACGCGCTCTTCATTGCCGGCGCCAGCGCCAACCGCAGCGCCGACGCGCAGGCGTCCCTGCGCATCCTTACAGGCGTTAGGCTTACGTTCTGCTTTCTGAAAATCTTTTACCGTGATCATGCCAAGCAGGTGGAAACTGTTATCAACCACCAGCGCTTTTTCAACGCGCTTTTCGTGCATTTTCTGCAATACGACTTCGCGCGACTCACCTTCTTTTACCGTCACCAACCGCTCTTTCGGCGTCATTACCGCAGAGACTGGCTTGCTCAGGTCGGTAACGAAGCGAACGTCACGTCCGGTAATAATCCCGACCAGCTCGTTATCGGCGTTAACGACCGGATAGCCTGCGAAGCCGTTACGCTCGGTTAAGGCTTTTACATCGCTCAGAGGCGTTGTTGGCAGCACCGTTTGCGGTTCGGTGACGATACCGCTTTCATGCTTTTTCACCTTGCGGACTTCTTCCGCCTGGCGTTCAATCGACATATTTTTATGGATAAAGCCAAGGCCGCCTTCCTGCGCCAGCGCGATAGCCAGATTGGCTTCCGTCACGGTATCCATTGCAGCGGATAACATGGGAATATTAAGACGGATGTTTTTCGTCAGCTGGGTGCTGAGATCGGCAGTGCTGGGCAAAACAGTGGAATGGGCGGGAAGGAGCAGGACGTCGTCAAATGTAAGTGCTTCTTTAGCGATTCGTAGCATGGCAATATCTCAACCTGGGGGTAAATGAGAACAGATAAAATATTGCCGCTGAATTATACAGGCCGTAACCGATTGCCTCCAGCTTTTTTTATAAAAAGTCTTGATCCCCGCCAGCAGCCATGTAGTATCGATTAATTAACCCTCTGATTAACTATTTGATCTCTATCACATGTCGCAACCTCCATCAGGCACCATTTTTACCGTTAGTCGGCTGAATACCACCGTCCGCCAGCTGCTGGAACAAGAAATGGGTCAGGTGTGGCTAAGCGCCGAGATCTCAAACTTTTCCCAGCCCTCCTCCGGGCACTGGTACTTTACGCTGAAAGATGATGGCGCCCAGGTTCGCTGCGCGATGTTTCGTAACAGTAACCGCCGCGTGACCTTCCGGCCCCAGCACGGTCAGCAGGTATTGGTGCGTGCCACCATCACGCTGTATGAACCTCGCGGCGACTATCAGTTGATCATCGAAAACATGCAGCCTGCCGGCGAGGGCTTACTGCAGCAGCAGTTTGAGCAGCTCAAGCAGCGGCTCGGCGCGGAGGGGCTTTTTGAGGCCGCACATAAGAAGCCGTTGCCGGAACCTGCTCGCCGTGTGGGAGTCATCACCTCGTCGACAGGCGCCGCGCTGCACGATATTTTACGCATTCTCCACCGCCGGGATCCTTCTCTGCCCGTGGTCATTTACCCCACTCCCGTTCAGGGCGCTGAGGCGCCGGCCGCCATTGTTCGCGCCATTGAACTGGCTAATCTTCGTGGCGAGTGCGATGTGCTGATCGTGGGTCGCGGCGGCGGTTCGCTGGAAGACCTGTGGAGCTTTAACGACGAGCGGGTAGCAAGGGCCATTTTCGCCAGCCAGCTGCCCGTGGTCAGCGCGGTGGGCCACGAAACCGATATTACCATTGCTGATTTTGTCGCCGACCTGCGCGCACCAACCCCTTCAGCCGCCGCTGAGCTGGTGAGCCGTAATCAGATTGAACTGCTGCGTCAGCTGCAGTCGCAGCAGCAACGGTTAGAGATGGCGATGGATTATTATCTGGCACGCCAGAATCAGCGCTATGCCCGGCTGACGCACCGTTTACAGCAGCAGCACCCTCAGCTGCGGCTGGCGCGCCAGCAAAGCGCCCTGCTACAGCTGCAGCGTCGCCTGGCCGACGCCGTGCAACGCCGCCTGAAACGCGCCGGTCAACAGCATGAGCGCACCCTGCAGCGGCTTAACTATCAGCAGCCGCTGACACGTATTTCCCAGCTGCAACAGCGCCTGCAACAGCAGCGCTATCAGCTTAGTCAGGCCATCGGACAGCAGCTGAATAGCCGACGTCAGCGTTTCGCAAGCCTTGCAGGTCAGCTGGAGGGCGTCAGCCCGCTGGCAACCCTGGCGCGCGGCTTCAGCGTCACCACCACGGCAGACAATAAAGTGGTGAAGAAAGTGCGACAGTTAAAAACGGGCGAAACGCTGAAAACCCGCCTCGATGACGGCTGGGTTGAAAGCCAGATCACCGGGCTACATCGCGCCGGCAGCAGAAAAAAATCAGCGGGCTGAACGCGCAGCTATACTTAAAGCACACTAATGTTTATTCAAGGAAGTGTGCTATGATCCGCACGGTCGTTCCCCCCTATATTCTCAATAAAATCATCAGCAACGGCGCCAGCCATCAACAGAACTGCGCCCGTCAGACGCTGACTCATATACAAAGCCTGATGGCGGCCCCGCAAAGCAAACCTCGCGCCAGCCAGAGCGCTAAAGCCGGCAGCGCAGTGCGTGAAATTTATGACGCTTATCACAGCCAGAATTTACCCGGTGAGTTGGTGCGTAGCGATACGCAACAAGGCAGCGATGATGTCGCAGTCAAAGAGGCCTGGGAATACCTGGGCGTTACTTATGATTTCTACTGGCAGGCCTATCAGCGAAACTCGCTGGACAACCGGGGGCTATCGCTGCTGGGCAGCGTGCACTACGGCCAGGACTATCAGAATGCCTTCTGGAACGGCCAGCAGATGGTGTTTGGCGATGGCGATGGCGAAATCTTTAATCGCTTTACCATCGCCATTGACGTAGTAGCGCACGAACTGACCCACGGCGTAACCGAGTCGGAAGCCGGACTTACCTATAGCGGTCAGTCCGGCGCGCTGAATGAATCGGTTTCCGACGTTTTTGGTTCTCTGGTAAAGCAGTTTCATCTGCAGCAAACTGCCGACCAGGCGGACTGGCTAATCGGCGAGCACCTGCTGGCGAAGGGCATTAAAGGTAAAGGGTTGCGGTCAATGTCTCATCCCGGCAGCGCATATGACGATCCGCTCCTCGGCAAAGATCCTCAGCCGGACGCTATGACCGGCTATATTGAGACCCGCGATGACAATGGCGGTGTACACCTTAATTCCGGCATTGCTAACCGGGCATTTTACCTCGCCGCCAGCGCTATCGGTGGATTTGCCTGGGAAAAAGCGGGCTATGCCTGGTATGACACGATTTGCGACAGCGCGCTGCCCCAGGACGCCGACTTTAAAACCTTCGCCCGGCTCACGGTTAATCACGCTAAAAAACGCTTTGATGATAAAACGGCCAGCGCCATTGAAGCGGCGTGGCAAGAGGTAGGAGTGCTGTAATGAACGGTATGCCAGAGCTGAGCGATGACGCGGTAATCGAGCTGGCACGCGAAGGCGGCGTGGCTTTTATTCCCAAATTTGCCGAACCAAGACGCATAACCCTGGCGCAGCTTTCTGCCGATAAGCGCGCTGCGGTGTGTCAAACGCTGCAGGCGGCGCTGGCGCTAGCTAAACCCGCCTCAGAAGCCAGTGATATGGGCAGCGGCGATCGGCGCTACTTTCGCATTGAAATCAGCTGGACTACGCGCCCGCAGGGTACAAGCGTTGTCGTGCTGATCGCGGAGCAGGACGCCCCGGCAACGCTGCAATCGCTGTGGCGCGACGCGGTGCAGTAAGTGCTGACTGGCATGCCGTCCAGATTAAACCCAGCGCGCGATAAGCGATAGCTTGCTGCCAGCCCTAACCAGGCAGACTCAGGAAACGATTGCCCGCGATCGGGAAACCATGCCGTGAGTTTTACAAAAGTAATCAACCGCACCGCAGGCTTTGAGCACCTTGAGCGCTTCGCCACATTCCGGGCATAAAGGCTGGCTGCCGAAATGACGGCCGCAGGCCGGGCAGTCAAAGCCGCTGGCCGATTCGTCCAGCAGCTGCTTATCATGAGGGCATAAAGGCATCAGGATATCTCCAACGTGGATATGAATTACCCTGATTGTAGAAAAAAAACAGGGCCGGTAACCCGGCCCTGGTCAAAGTAATTAGCGCTTATTCTTCTTCAGATGCGACATCAGGCGCTTGCGCTTGCGCTGCTGGGTCGGCGTCAGAAGATTGCGCTTGCCGGCGTAGGGATTCTCCCCTTCCTTAAACTGAATTCGGATAGGCGTTCCCATAACGTTTAGCGACTTGCGGAAATAGTTCATCAGGTAGCGTTTATAGGAATCCGGCAGATCTTTCACCTGAGTGCCGTGAATAACCACGATCGGCGGGTTGTAACCACCGGCGTGGGCGTACTTTAATTTCACCCGGCGACCGCGTACCAGCGGCGGCTGATGGCCGTCCGTCGCCATATGCATAATGCGCGTCAGCAGTGAAGTACTTACGCGACGGGTTGAACAATCGTAAGCTTCGGTGACCGATTCAAACAGGTTGCCCACCCCGCTGCCGTGCAGCGCTGAGATAAAATGCACGCGAGCGAAGTCGATAAAACCAAGGCGATAATCCAGGGTCTCTTTCACTTCATCCTTCACTTCCTGCGACAGTCCGTCCCACTTGTTGACCACGATCACCAGCGAGCGCCCGGCATTGAGGATAAAGCCAAGCAGTGACAAATCCTGATCGGAGATACCGGCGCGCGCGTCAATAACCAGCATTACCACGTTGGCATCTTCGATGGCCTGCAAGGTTTTAATTACCGAGAACTTTTCCACCGTTTCGGTCACTTTGCCGCGCTTGCGCACGCCTGCGGTATCGATCAGGATATATTCGCGCTCGTCGCGCTCCATCGGAATATAAATGCTGTCGCGCGTGGTACCGGGCATATCAAATACCACCACGCGGTCTTCGCCGAGGATACGGTTAGTGAGCGTTGATTTACCCACGTTAGGACGCCCGACGATTGCCAGCTTAATCGGCAGATCCTGCGGATTAAAAGTGTCTTCCTCCTCCTCGGCTGCATCCGCGTTCTCCAACGCTTCCTGCTCCGCCCAGTAGGCCTCATTCTCTTGCTCTTCGGTCAGCGGCTGCGCCTCGACCTCTTCGCCACTCATCCAGGGCAGCAGCACCGTCTCCAGCAGGCTGGTGACCCCGCGACCGTGGGAGGCCGCAATAGGATAAATCTCGCCCAGACCCAGCGCATAAAATTCGACAACCGCCGAATCGGTGTCCACGCCGTCCGTTTTATTCGCTACCAGGAAAGTCGGCTTGTCGCGCATACGCAGATGTTTAGCGATACCTTCATCCGCCGGCATTAATCCCGCGCGGGCATCAACCATAAAGAGCACCACGTCGGCTTCTTCAATCGCCAGCAGCGACTGCGCCGCCATACGGGTTTCCACGCCCTCTTCACTGCCATCAATACCGCCGGTATCAATGCAAATAAACTCACGCCCTTCCACTTCCGCGCGGCCATATTTACGGTCGCGCGTCAGACCAGGAAAATCTGCAACCAGCGCATCACGCGTTCGCGTCAGGCGGTTAAACAGGGTGGATTTGCCGACGTTGGGACGCCCAACCAGCGCAACCACAGGTATCATAACTAAAACCTCATATAAAAATTGCCTGGCCATCCCACAAAGTCGTTCTCAGCGGACGTCTCATAGTTGACGGGGCGAACCAGCGAATGGCGACAAGAATACCACGCTGTAAGTAAAACGAAACGGCCCCTGATAAACTCAGGAGCCGTTTAAGGATAACAGCCGCTCAGGGTTTAACGTTTAAAGACGTAAACCTTGCCATCTTTTGACTGAATAACCAGCTTATCACCAGCCACCACCGGCTCGGTCTGGAAACCTGAGCTGTCGACGTTCTGCTGCGCGACGAAGCGACCGTCTTCGGTGTTCATCCAGTGCAGATAGCCTTCTGCATCGCCGACCACCAGATAACCGTCAAACAACACGGGTGAAGTCAGGTTGCGGTGCAGCAACTCACTCTGGCGCCACAGGGACACGCCACCGTCAGTGCTGAGCGCGTCAACGCGATCGTTTTGGTCAACCAGGTAAATACGATTGCCTTCAACGATAATATCGTGGATGCCGCCGATTTCACGTTTCCACATAATCTGACCTGAGCGCAGATCCAGCGCCGTCAGGTTGCCGTTGTAGGCCAGCGCATAAACCACGCCGTTAACGATCACGGGCGTCATATCGATGTCAGCAAGACGGTCAATTTCAGTGGCGCCGCTCGGCTGCGAAATACGTTGCTGCCAGATAATCTGGCCCTGGTTGAGCATCACCGCGCTGACGCGTCCGTTATCGCCGCCGACGATAGCCGCGCCAAACGCCGTTGCCGGAGCAGACTCACCGCGCAGAGAAAGCGGCGGCTCATCCAGGTTTACCGTCCATTTGATGGTGCCATTGCTGGTATCCAGTCCCTGCAGCAGGCCGTTACTGGTATGAATCAGCACAAGGCCATCGCTGACAACCGGGCGGGAAAGCACTTCGCCCCCGGCCTGGGTTTTCCAGGCTACGCTGCCATCACTGGAGTTAAGGGCGTAAACCACCCCGCGCTCGCTGCCGATATACAGAAACGATCCGGCAGCCGTAACGCCACCAGACAGCATGGCCGAATGGTTTTTCGAGAAGAAACCGGTTTTCTCGGAAAGATCAACTCGCCACTGCTCTTTGCCATCAGCGGCGCTTAATGCTTTAACCACACCGAAACGATCGGCGGCATAGATAAAATTATCCTGCCATGCCGGATGCAGATTAGAGTAGAAATCACCAATGCCGTCACCGACGGATTCACTCCACAGCTTTTCCGGGGTGAACTGATTTTCTACCTTTGGCAGCGGCGACATTTTCACCACGTCCTCTTCACCGCTGAACCATGAACATCCGCTGAGTAAGGTAACTGAAATCAGTCCCGGCAGAAGTATCTTACGCAATTCCATGAAGTCCCTCGTGTGCCCGTTAAGGCCAATTTTATACCAATCCCGCCAGGCCTTAACTCGGCAGATTATTCATTTTCATTTGCAGCATTTCTTTCAGCGCCGAGGCGCCGTTGGCTTCAGTACCTTTCAGCCAGGCTTCGCGCGCGCCCTTAACGTCGCCTTTTTCCAGCAAGACTTCGCCACGAACGTCAGCAACAATTGCAGCCCAGGCGTCGCCTTTAATCTGTTCAAGGGTTTTCAGGGCTTCGTCAGGCTGTTTCTGCTGCAGCTGAATGCGCGCCAGGCGTAGATTAAGCACTGACTGCAGTTCCGCATCGCTGGTGTCTTTAAGACCGGTTTTTAACTGCGCGGCGGCTTTATCCAGCTGGTTAAGATCGACATAGCGCTTGGCCAGCTCCAGCGAAGCCAGCGCACCATACGTATTGCTGTTATCGCCGGCGAACTTCGCAGCGGCTTCCAGCGTTTGCGGTTTGCTGTTGTCCATCGCCGAAATCACCTGCTGCCAGGCGGCTGACGTTTCGCGGGAGGTACTGCTTTCGTGGCTGTTCCAGTAGTGCCATCCAGCCAGTGCGCCAACCCCAAGAATGACGCCCACCACCAGCGCCTTTCCATTCTGGGAAAAGAACCGACGCAGCGCATCAGCCTGTTCGTTCTCGTTGCTATAAATTTCCACGCAACCCTCTCCTTTCGCTTTCGCTCAGCCAGTGCGGCATTATGCTTCTAACAATGTTTCGATGGCCGCAGCGGCCTCATCCTGTGCCAGGGTTTGCTGCTCCCCGGTACGCAAATCTTTAATGACCACCTGACGCGCAGCGACTTCATCTTCACCCAGCACCAGCGCAATGCGTGCGCCGTACTTGTCTGCGCGGGCAAACTGCTTCTTAAAGTTACCGCCGCCGAAGTTAGTCATAAGCTTTAGCGTAGGGCTGGCGTCGCGCAACTGCTCGGCAAAAGCCATTGCTGCCGACTGCACGCCCTGCCCCGAAGCGATAACATAGACATCAACAATGCGTGTCGGTTCAAAATCCGGGTTCACCGCCTGAACTAAAAGTACCAGACGCTCAAGTCCCATGGCAAAACCAACCCCAGGAGTAGCGCGACCACCCAGCTGTTCAACCAGACCGTCATAGCGACCGCCGCCGCAGACGGTGCCCTGCGAACCAAGGCTGTTGGTCACCCATTCAAACACGGTACGGTTGTAGTAGTCGAGCCCGCGCACCAGACGCTGGTTGATCCGGTAGCGGATGCCGGCCGCCTCAAGCAAAGCGCAAAGGCCGCTGAAATGCTCCCGCGACGCTTCGTCAAGATAGTCATGCAGCGCTGGCGCGCTGTTCAACAGTTCCTGAACTACATCGTTTTTGCTATCCAGCACCCGCAGCGGGTTGCTATACATACGCCGCTTGCAGTCTTCATCCAGCTTATCTTTATGCTGCTCAAGAAAGGCCACCAGCGCATCACGATAATCAGCGCGCGCCTGCAGCGAACCGATAGAGTTCAGCTCAAGCGAAACATGGTCGGCGATGCCCAGCGCTTTCCACCAGCGGGCGGTCATGATAATCATTTCAGCATCAATATCCGGCCCCTGCAGGCCAAATACCTCAGCGCCGATCTGATGAAACTGGCGATAGCGTCCTTTTTGCGGACGTTCGTAGCGGAACATCGGTCCGATGTACCATAACCGCTGTTCCTGATTGTACAGCAGGCCATGCTCGATGCCGGCGCGCACGCAGCCCGCAGTGCCCTCCGGACGCAGGGTCAGGCTCTCACCATTGCGGTCATCAAAGGTATACATTTCCTTTTCAACCACGTCGGTCACTTCACCGATAGCGCGCTTAAAAAGCGGCGTCTGCTCAACAATCGGGACGCGGATTTCACTGTAGCCATAACTACCCAGCACCTGTTTCAGAGTGCTTTCAATCCGTTGCCATAGGGCGGTGTCCGCCGGGAGGTAGTCGTTCATGCCACGAATGGCCTGAATATTCTTTGCCACTGAGTTCTTCTCACCTGTTAATAACACAGGCCGAATCACTTCGGCCCGCAGCTGATATTACCTCACGCCAGAACGCGCATACGCTGTGGCGCTAACTTACTTTTCCAGCAGATGGATATTAATACGCTGGTTCTCATCAAGCATTGACGCTTTCGCGCGGATGCGCGCTTCAAGCTGGTCGATCATATCCTGATTATCAAGACGATCGCGCTGACGTACGCCATCCTCATAAAATCCGCTTTTCTTATTGCCGCCGGTCACGCCAAGCGTTGAAACCAGCGCCTCACCGGGGCCATTCACCACACAGCCGATGATGGAAATGTCCATTGGCGTGATGATATCTTCCAGCCTTTGCTCAAGCGCGTTCACCGTGCCAATAACGTCAAACTCCTGGCGGGAGCAGGTCGGGCAGGCAATAAAGTTGATACCGCGTGAGCGAATGCGCAGCGATTTAAGAATATCAAAGCCAACTTTCACTTCTTCAACCGGATCTGCCGCCAGCGAAATACGTAGCGTATCGCCAATCCCTTCGGACAGCAGCAGACCAAGACCAATGGCCGACTTTACCGATCCAGCCCTGGCGCCGCCCGCCTCGGTGATCCCAAGATGCAATGGCTGCTCAATCTGTTTTGCTAACAGGCGATAAGATTCAACCGCCAGAAATACGTCAGAAGCCTTAACGCTGACTTTAAACTGGTTAAAGTTAAGCCGGTCAAGGTGGTCAACATGACGCATGGCGGACTCAAGCAGCGCCTGTGGCGTCGGCTCACCGTACTTTTCCTGTAGATCTTTTTCCAGCGAACCGGCGTTTACACCAATACGGATAGGGATACTTTTATCGCGCGCGCAGTCCACTACCTGACGAATACGCTCGTTATTGCCGATGTTGCCCGGATTAATGCGCAGGCAGTCCACGCCATACTCAGCCACTTTCAGCGCAATGCGATAATCGAAATGAATATCAGCGACCAGCGGCACGTCGACCCGCTGCTTGATAAGCTTGAACGCTTCGGCAGCGTCCATGGTTGGAACCGACACGCGGACGATGTCTACACCAACGCGTTCGAGGGATTTAATCTGGTTTACCGTCGCGTCCACATCCGTGGTGCGGGTATTGGTCATCGACTGAACGGCGATGGGGGCGCCATCGCCAACCGGCACCTTGCCGACGTAAATGCGCGTTGATTTACGCCGAATAATGGGCGCTTCATTATGCATAGAAGTTCTCCACAATCACTCGTAAAAACCGGGAACTCAATGAGCTCCCAGCGTCAGACGAGCAACCTGGTTGCTACGAATAAAACGACTTAGATCCACCGGTTTACCTTCAAACTGGATCTTTACCGCAGCCGGGGCACCAATTTTAAGACGATAAGGTGGCGTGCCAGCGAGGCTGAGTTTACCACCATTACGCTGCATACCGCTGAACAGTTTCTTGCCTGCCGCATCGGTTACTTCCAGCCAGCAATCGCTGGTGAAATCCATGACAACGGCGTTGGGATCGTTGGGCATCGCCGCATCACTCGCGTTCGCTGGCGGGTTTTGCGGCGCGTTTGAGGCAGCAGCGCCGTTATCAATCGCCGCCTGACTCGGCGGTACGACGGCAGGCGCGGCGCTGTTAGCGCTGGCGTCTGCAGGCGTCTGTGACTGATTCGCTGCGGGTTGCGCCTGGTTGGCCGACGGCTGACCGGCAACCGTTGGCGGCATTGGCGCAGGATTCGCATTGCCCGCTGCGCTATCCGTCGCGCTATTCTGTGTCGACGCGGGCGCAGAGGCGCTACCGCTGGCGTTGCTGTCGGATAACGAGATCGACTGATTGTTATCGCTGCTGCCGCTGTCACTCTGCTGGCCAAGCGAGATCAGGTCCTGCTGAGCGGCCTTGTGGTTCTGCCACCACCAGGCACCCGTCAGGCCGATGACCACAAACAGCACCAGCCAGGTAAAAATCATCAGCCAGCCGTCGCGTTTCTTGCGCCGTTTGCCCAATGAAAAACTTTGCATCGGTTCAACTTTGGCCGCTCTGACCGGAGCCTGCTTTGCCAGCATGGGTAGCAGCTCCTCCTCCGGCACGTGCACCAGACGAGCGTAGGAACGGATATAGCCGCGCACAAAAGTCGATGCCAGATCGGCAGGCGAATTATCTTCTTCAATGTCGCGAATCGTCGAAAGTTTGAGACACAGACGCTCAGCAACATTTTGCTGGGTAAGCCCCATACTTTCACGGGCGGTGCGCAGGCGTTCGCCTGTGGATTGTGCTGCTGAGTTATCTTGAGTGGCTTCAGTATTCATTAGCTAAAAATTGCTGGTACTGTGACGATTGTGGAAAACCTTGCGCCAGCTGTGCAGCGTAACGTTGAACATCACGGCTGCGTCCTGCTGACGCGGCGAAACGAATCTGTAGCCATAAACTCTCAGCCGTAGCCGGAGCCTGGCGCTGATAAATATCCAGTAAAAGGCGGCTCTGTTCGACGTCTCCCTGACTAAACCGCTGACTGGCTTCGGCCAGCATCAGAGACCCCTTACTCCTGTCCGCTTTTACTGCTTTAGCAAATGCCTGGCGGGCAAGCGCTATTTGTCGGGCTTTCAGATAACAATACCCTGCATTATCGTAGCTGTCTGCTCTGGCGCCCGGCTGCGGGCTTTGCAAAGCAGCGCTAAATTGCTGTTGTGCCGCCTCATACTGCCCTAATCCGCAGAGAAACGCACCGTAATTATTAAGCACATAGCCGTTGCCTGCTGCAATTTTCAGCAGCTTGCGATAGCGCATCCCCGCAAGACGGGAATTCCCTCGCAGCTGCTGATAACGCGCCTGGGCCAGCTGGATCCGATAATCGTCCGGCGACAAGCGCTCAGCCTCATCAAGATTGAGCGCGGCCGCAGACAGCGAATGGCGCGCCATGAGTGCCAGTCCCAGCTGCAACCGCGTTTCCGCCAGTGCCTGTCGCTGTTCGCGCTGCTGGCAACCCGCCAGCAGCGCGCAGAACATCATCAGCCCGGTAATTCCTTTACACATTGCGCCTCCAGCATTGCATTGCCGCAATAAATGCTACTGCAAAGCGCCATCAGGTTAAACGCTGTTTGCTGGAAGGCAGGCTAATCGTTGCGCAGTTTCAGAGCGCTTTCACAGAAATGGCTTCACCGGCCAGCTTTTTGCGTATCGTACGCTTAGTACGGTCGATCACTTCCCCCGCCAGCTGACCGCAGGCCGCATCGATATCATCGCCGCGCGTCTTACGCACAATAGTGGTAAATCCATATTCCATCAATACTTTAGAAAAACGATCCACCCGACTGTTGGAACTACGGCCATAGGGCGCGCCCGGGAAGGGGTTCCAGGGAATCAGATTGATTTTACAAGGCGTATCTTTCAACAGCGCCGCCAGCTCATGAGCCTGCTCGGTGCTGTCGTTAACGTGATCCAGCATAACGTACTCAACCGTTACCCGGCCCTGATTGGCGTTGGATTTTTCCAGATAACGCCGCACGCCTGAAAGGAATGTCTCAATATTGTACTTCTTATTAATCGGGACAATTTCATCGCGAATAAGATCATTAGGCGCGTGCAGGGAGATGGCCAGCGCGACGTCGATCATATCACCCAGCTTATCCAACGCCGGCACTACGCCGGAGGTAGAGAGCGTTACCCGCCGCTTGGAAAGGCCAAACCCAAAATCGTCCAGCATAATTTCCATTGCCGGCACCACGTTGGTCAGATTCAACAATGGCTCGCCCATGCCCATCATCACTACGTTGGTGATCGGACGCTGGCCGGTGATACGCGCTGCACCAATGATTTTAGCGGCGCGCCAGACCTGACCAATAATTTCCGCCACGCGCAGATTGCGGTTAAACCCCTGCTGCGCAGTTGAGCAGAATTTGCATTCCAGCGCACAACCTACCTGTGAAGAAACGCAAAGCGTCGCACGGTCATCTTCCGGAATGTAAACCGTTTCTACCTGCTGGTCGCCAACCTGCAGCGCCCATTTGATCGTGCCGTCAGAGGAGCGTTGCTCCATCGCAACTTCCGGCGCCCGGATCTCCGCAAGATCCTTCAACTTGCCGCGCAGCACCTTATTGATGTCGGTCATTTCATCAAAATCGTCGCAGCAGTAGTGGTAAATCCATTTCATTACCTGATCGGCACGAAACGGCTTCTCGCCAAGCGCGGTGAAAAACTCACGCATCTGCGGGCGACTAAGGTCTAACAGGTTGATTTTACTTTTTGTTTCGGGAAGGACGGATGCGGTGGACGCAGGCGTTACAATCAGTTCTGACATAATATTCTCTGGCCTCGTTATTACACGTTATGGCTCTGGTAATGGCGTGAAAAGAAACGCCCTCGATGAGCACGCCGGGCTCATCGAGGGCGCATTATTGTACAAGCGTAGAGCGCTGGGTGAAAGACGCCGGCGTGAATAAATTGTAAAGATGACGAATCTTTAGCCGTAAGACGCCTTCGTCTTCACCAGAACCTTAGCGGGTACGCGGGCAGATTTCGCCTTCGCCAAAAAAGTAGGCGATTTCACGGGCGGCGGAATCGGTTGAATCCGAACCGTGAGTGGCATTTTCGGTAAAGCTGTCGGCATAGTCGGCGCGCAGCGTACCGGCCAGGGCGTTGTCCGGATTAGTCGCGCCCATCAGATCGCGATGGCGCTGAACGGCATTTTCCCCTTCCAGCACCGAGACCACTACCGGACCGGAAGTCATAAACTCGACCAGACCATCAAAGAACGGGCGTCCTTTATGCTCAGCATAAAAACCTTCGGCCTGCTCTTTGCTCAGATGCAGCATTTTAGTGGCGATAATTTTGAAGCCCGCCGCTTCAAAACGATTGAAAATGGAACCAATTACGTTTTTTGCCACCGCATTCGGTTTAACGATGGAAAAGGTACGTTCGATTGTCATATTGACCTCTGTCTTAACTGCAAAATTATGCCGGTTCCACCGGCCTGAGAATCGGCGCAAATTATAGGGGGCGATAGCACGGGCTGCCTATCGGAATTTCAACCATTTAATGAAAAAGCATGATCGCTATCGCAACATACCAGGCAAAAATTTATCTTACGCTAGCCACGACTGAAATTAACCGAGGCTAGCTGCCCCGCTTCGTCCATCACCACCAGCTGATACTGACCCGGTTTGTCCAGGGTCAGGGTCAGCGTGTGATTCAGATTATCCTCAGCCAGAGGCTGGCCGTTAAGAAACCACCAGCGTTCTCTCCCCTGACCGCCCTGCGCGCTGACCGGAAAAGTTAACGTCGTTTTCCCCGGCAGCGGCTGAACCACCTGCCGATCGATAACGCCGGTAATAATCAGCGGCGCGACATCCCCTTGCGTCAGCGGCGGACAGCTGGCATCGCTTTCAGGAAGACGCTGCGCGCGCCGCTCTCCCGGCATCAACCAGGGTTCCAGCGGCAGCGGCCAGACCAACCGCACCCGAGCCTGCGCACCGGGGCAGTCAGCCGCGACGCGTAAACCAGCGCCGTTTTGCCAGTAGTGTAAATGCAATCCTGACAGCCGCTCCTGACCCGGCGCCAGCAGCGTGGGCGGCAGCGTATGATCCAGAACCCAGCTGGTACGACGCTGGCGGCAGTTTTCATCACCGGCAGGCAGCGGCTGACCGCCGGGCCAGCAAATGCTGGCTACGCTAACGGAAGCCGGACGCGGGTCGGTCGGCGCGCCAGTGACCGGCAAACGCCCCATCAACAGGCCATTGATCTGATTGAGCACCGGCACCGCCGAAACCTGACCATACTGACCGGCAACCGGCGTGGCATCCGGGCGGCCAATCCAGACCCCGATAATATATTGCGGATTAATGCCGATAGCCCAGGCATCACGGTAGCCATAGCTGGTGCCGGTCTTCACTGCAAGCGGGACCACCGCGGGTACCTGCCCCGCCGCGTCCGGCTGCGCCTCGCCGGCCAGGATGCGTCGAATGATCCAGGCGGCGCCGGCTGAAAGTAACGGACGCTGATGAAGCGGCTGTCCGCTCAGCCAGCGCAAACCGCCGGCGTTACCCTGACGCGCAAATGCACTGTATGCCGCAACGATTTCATCAAGCCGTGACCCGGTGCCGCCTAAAACTAGCGACAAATTCGGCTCCGCCGCCGGCGGGAAGCGTAAATTCAGGCCAACATTGCGCAGGCGCGCAGCAACGCTTTTCGGCCCCAGCGCTTCAAGCAGCTGCACCGCAGGAAGATTTAGCGAGCGCACCAGCGCTTCACTGGCGCTAACCGGCCCGTGAAAGCCGGTATCAAAATTACCGGGCCGGTAGTCGCCAAACCGGCGCGGCACGTCCTGTAATAGCGACTCGGCATGAATGAGGCCATCATCCAGCGCCATGCCGTACACAAAGGGTTTCAGTACCGATCCCGGAGAACGAACGCTGCTTATCATATCAACCTGACCAAAGCGGCTATCGTCATCAAAATCAACCGAACCGACGTAACCACGGACTTTCATGCTAGTGTGATCCACGACGATCATCGCCAGAGAATTACGCGCTGGCAGCTGATTTTTCAGGTTCTCTGCCACGCTTTCCAGCTCGCGCTGCAACGCAGGATCGATAGTCGAGACAATGCGACTGGCGCGGCTTTGCGTCAGTAAACGTCGGGCCAGCAGCGGCGCCATTTGCGGCACCTGTTTTGGCGGAAACCACACGGGTTCCTGACGGATATCCGCAATTTCACTGGCGGGCCAGACGTGCATAATCGCCAGACGCTGCAAAACTTTATCGCGCGCGGCCTGCGCGCGCTTCGGCCAGCGGTCCGGGCGTAAACGACTGGGAGCCTGCGGCATTACCGCCAGCATCGCCGCCTCGCCTTTGGTCAGCTGTGAAGGTGGCTTACCAAGCCAGCTCCAGCTGGCTGCGCCAATTCCCTCCACCGTACCGCCGAAAGGCGCCCGATTCAGATACAGCGTCAGAATGTCGCGTTTTGACAGATGCCACTCCAGCTGCAGCGCGCGCCAGGCCTGTACTAACTTGCCTTGCAGAGAGCGCGGCTGCGGATCGATTAGGCGTGCCACTTGCATGGTCAGAGTGCTGCCGCCAGAAACCACGCTGCTATGGGTAATATCCTGCCAGGCGGCGCGCGCGACGGCGAAAGGATTGATGCCAGGGTGATACCAGAACCAGCGGTCCTCATAGGCCAGCAGCGCCTGAATATAGGCTGGCGCCACCTCCTCCGGCGTCACAGCATAGCGCCAGACGCCATTACCGTCGGCAAAGCGCCACAGCGGAGTGCCATCTTCCGTGACCACTATCCGCGCGGGTTTTGCCTGCTGTAACGGCAAAGGGAACAGGCGATCCAATCCCCAAAGCAGCAGCGGTGCAATAACAAAAGGCAGTAGCCAGCGCCAGTGCCGGACAAGTCTGTGACCTTTCACCCGCCAGACACCCACTCAGCGGACATGCAATTCAGCCGGCGTACTGCCTGTAGCCCGCCACGCCGGGACATACATCGACTCGACCTGCGGCGGCGGCATATGGTAATCACCCGACGTCACCGCACGCACCAGATAAAGCAAAGTGGCTGGCCGGTAGGTGTCGACTGCCAGCGCGGCAACAAAGCGGTCGTCGCGGAATTCAAGGTGTTTAATTTCCACCTGCTGCATGTCCATCACGCTTTCTTTAAGCTTGTCCGCCCCCAGTTCCAGGCTGGCGCTGCTCTCGCCGAGATTCTGATTCTCCAGCTCAAAGCCAGCAGGCAGCAGATCGACGACCAGCGCATCGCTGACGCGTTTGCTGGCAGATACTGACAGTTTAACCAGCAGCAGCTCACCGCTTTTAATCTTACTCAGGTCCGCCGTCTCACCTTTCAGAGTGAAATACTCCCGCTTTATTTTCAGCACCTGGCTCTGCGGTTTGGGCGCGGAAACCGGGTAGCCAACCACATCCAGCCTGGCGTACAGCGGCGCCTGACTTTCACTGTTCATGGTAACGCCCTGCTGCAGCTGTTTGCTGTCCAGTGCCTTGTTCAGCTGCTGCGTGCTGCTTAGCGGCGTGTCGCTGCCCGCAAGGCGCGCCTGCCAGCGCTCTCCCTGATGGTTTTGCAACGTCCGGGCGGCCAAAAACAGCGCATTATCTTCCTGAGTAGAGAACCAGCGTTTGCTATGCACCTCCTGCGACAGAGAAATAAGCAGCTGATTTTGCTGCTCAGGCAGCAGGCTATGCGCCGAAAGCAGCGCGATTATCATCGCCTTGTCGCGCACCTGACTGCCATAATCGCCCAGCCAGAGATCGTCGGAGCGAGTGAGGGTAACGCCCTGCATGAGTGCGTTCAGGGCGCGTTGTTCATCGCCCATCAGCTTCAGTGCTACGCCCAGCTGCGCCAGCGCCAGGCCCGACTTCGCCTGACTGCGCTTATCATAAAGCGCGCGCAGTGCACCTAGCGGCGCCTGCTGCTGACGCGCCAGCACCAGACCGGCGTAGGCCTGAACGCTAAAGCGCAGAGCCGCTTCGTCGTTGCTCCAGCCCCGCTGAATTTCACCGGGATCTTGCAGGTAGCGCAGCAAACGCCGGTCGGCCTGGGTTATCACGCCATCAGGAATGGCGTACCCCGCCTCGGAGGCGCTAAGCAGGAAATCAGTGACGTAGGGCGTCAGCCAGAATTCTTCCTCACTCTGCTTGCCCCATAAGCCAAAGCTACCATTATGACGCTGCATACCAGCAAGGCGGGCTATGCCGGTGTCGATCGCCTCACGGCGGGCTTCGTCACTGCTGCTTTTGATTCCCATCGCTTTCAGCTGCGCGTGGTTGGTAAACAGAGAAGGCCACAGGCCGCTGGCGGTCTGTTCCAGGCAGCCGTATGGATAGGCATAAAGCGCGCTGATATAGCGGGCAATATTAAGCGGCGGACGGTTGCTTAGCGAAAGTTTGCCGCTGAGCGTCTCTTTCTCAAGCCCCTGAAATGCGGCGGCCGGGATCTGCCAGGCCTGACTCCCTTTAATCACCGCATCAAAGCCCAGCGTTTGTGCCGGATAAGGTGGGCGTACGCCAATCTGCCACGTCTGATGGCTACCGCTGATCGACTCGCCAGGCAGATTAAGGCCGGAAACCGTTGCCGATACCTTGCCGTCACCGAAGCCTTTCAACGCCTTAACCGCAACCTTCAGCGTGGCGCGCGCGCCTTTCTCAAGGGTCACATTTTGGCTGGCAGCGCCGTCCAGCGCGACCATGCCGCTGGCGGCAAAATCCACTTTCAGCTGCTGCGGCAGCTCGGTAAGATTGGTCAGTTCAAAAGAAAGTTTGCTTTGGTCGCCGCCGGCAAGAAAACGCGGCGTCGCCAGCTCGGTCACCAGCGGCGCGGCCACCACCATTTTATCTTCAGCGGCGCCGAAGGCGTCATCACTCCAGCCCTGAGCCATCAACCTCAGCTCGCCGTTAAAAGCGGGCAGTGGCAGGTTTATGGTTCCCTCACCGTTTTCATCGAGCGTGACGGGATGTAGCTGCTGCGCAACAATATTGACGTGGGTGACCGGCTTCAGGCCGCCGCGCGCCAGCGGGTCCTGGTCACCGCCGCCGCCAAAGCGTAGCGTTGCCAGCCGTCCACCGCCTTCAATGAGCTGACCATATACATCATATTGATCGGCATTGTAGCGTTTACGACCAAAGAACGCCTGCCACGGATCGGGCGTCTGATAATCGGTAATACTCCGCACCCCGCTATCGACTGCGGACAGCAGGACCTGAATGTGCTGCGGCAGCGGACCGCCTTCACGACGAACCTTTACCCTGACCTTAACAGTCTGTTCGGGCCTGACTTTCTCCGGCGCCTGCAAGCTCAGAGAGAGACGACGGGCTTCGCTGCTCATCGGCAGATGCAGTAATCCCACCGCGCGCTTCGGCGTTTCACCGCTTTTGCGCTCCCCTTCCCGGATCACGATAGCGCTGAGATAAAGATCATGACGCTGCCAGTCTGCGCTGACCGGAATGTCAAGGGTGGTGCCGCCGGCGGGAACCGTCAGCGGCTGCCACCATAAAGGCCCGCTGCTGGATTCCAGCAGCAGGTAACCTTTACCCGCGGCGGGGGCCTCAACCCGTACTTTCGCCGTATCGCCCGGCCGATAGCTGGCTTTATCCAGCTTCAGCTTCACCTGATCCGGGCGCAACGCACCGGTACCATTGGTATTGTCCTGCCAGCTGTAGCCAGCCTGAAAGCGCAGGCTGCTGACAATTTTCTCGCCGGCTTTCACCTCCAGCCGGTAGGAGCCCCACTCCACCGGAAAGCTGACTTTCTCACTGTGACCGGCGGCAATATCCAGCGATCTCTCGTCCTCGATCAAGTCCTTCTGATCAAAGCGCGACTGCCAGCCTTCGCTGTCAGAAAAACTCCAGTAATAATCACGGCGCTCGCGAATCAGGCGCACGCTGAGTCCGTGCGCCGCCAGCTTGTCACCTTTACTGTTGGCATAAACGATATCGAAATCAGCGATGCTGTTTTCTTCCACAGAGGGTTCATCATGATAGCTATCACTGCGCCAGTCATAGACCGCCTTACTGGCAAACAACGGGCGAATGCCCGGCAGCACCGCAGCGGGCCAGATAGACTGCGTTGCGCGACGAACCACCGGCCGGCCTCCAGCCTCCAGCAGGCTGGCCTGCAAAATCAAATTAAGCGGCGAGTGAATGTCTGACCACTGGCTTTCTACCGCCAGCCGGGCTTTCCCCTGCGCATCGAGCTTTACATCCACGTCATCAAGCGTACGTTTCTGCCCTTCTTCGTTGATGTCGCCAAACTGATAGCCCGGTAAGGCGGCAACCGCATCCCGCGCCGGGCGCAGATAGAGCTGGCCTTTCAGTGCATTGCCGGCAGCCGGAGCGCCATATAAATAGCGCCCTTCGATATTAAAGATGCCCTCGGCGTCCGGCTTACCCGGCTGTTGACTGGTTTGCAGGCTCAGCGCCATCCGCTCCGGGATAAAGTCTTCAACGTGGAAGCGCCAGCTGCGTAGCTGGTTATCGCCAGTATTCAGGCGCAGCGTCCAGTCACCGCTCATCGCGCCAGCAGGCAAGGCAAAGCGCTGCTGATAAAGGCCGTCCTGAGGTTGCCAGACAAAGGTGCGCGTTACTTCGCCATCGGGTTGCACCACCTCAGCTTTCAGCGGCTGGGTCGGCAGCGGTTTGCCGTCGGCATCACGCAGCAGCGCGTTTACAATCACCGTTTCTCCGGGCCGGTAAAGATCTCGCGGGCCAAACACAAACAGCTGCTTGTCGAATCCCTGCGGTCCGGCAACCGGAAATTCGGCCAGATCCAGCGCCGGACGGTTAAGATCCAGCAGTGAGGTTTGTTCGCCACTGGTCGCCAGCAGTAGTTTCCCCGCCTTTGACGCCTTCAGGCTCAGATGGCCTTTATCATCGCTAACACCATTTTCCAGCACCCCACCCTTTTCATCCAGCAATTGTAAACGCACAGAGGAAAGCGGCTCACCGCTGGCGAGGCTTTGGGTAAAAATATCCAGTCGCTCAGGAAAACGGTGTAGTGACAGGCCGATATCACTTCGGGTAAACAGCGTGGCCGGTTGGGAATAGTTGTACGTTCCGGCCTGCTTCATCACCGCAAAATACACGCCAGGCTGTTTTAGCGCGTCTGTACCATCGAGCGGCAGCTGGAGCTTTTCACGGGTATTGCGCGCCGGGTTAAGATCAAACCGGCCGCTGTAGACCAGATCGGCTTTATTAAGCAGTTCGCGCGAATCCCAATAGGAAAGATTGTTGCCATAGTTCCACTGGGCAAGAAAGGCCGCCAGCGCCGGACCTCTGACGCGGAAAAAATCCACATCCACCCGCGCCACGTTCAGAGCCAGCACCGGCAGCCCCTGAGTAATTTGCGTGGGCAGCAAAGAACCGCGGCTGGCAAATCCAACCATCGGCTGAATCTCCCGGGTGGTCAATGACTGGTTAAAGCGTTCGCTCAGCACGGCACCATTTGCCGCTTTCAGACCGCTATCTACGCTGACTGTCAGCTTTCTCGACGGCTCAGGATGACGGAAGCGCAGCGTTTTACCATTGTTTGCCAGCTCCCAGCTGCCATCTACCTTGCCGCTTTTGTCATCGATCAGATGCACAAACTGATTAACGTTCTGCTTTTCGTCCAGCGAGCTATTAAATGTCAACACCAGCGCTGCCGCGCCGTCTAACTGTAATTCGGAGAGATCGATAATACTTAGCGGCTTAAGCGTCGCAGCGGCAGCCTGAGATGCGGTGTCAGACGCAGCAACGGCAGGGAATATCGCCGGACCCGATAGCATACAGCTCAGCAGTAATCCCCGTAGCATAAACCAATAATAGCGATGCATCGTTTCTCCCTGGCCAGCAAGCCACTAATGTCAAAATGTAAGAATGTATAGCTATAGTTTATCTCACAACAATATTGTTTACATAGTGACGCTTTCGGTAAGTCAGGGTTATCTTATTAAACCGACGTTCAGAAGTTACCTACTGTGGGCAGCAAGTCAGATGTCATCACTGGTGCTTTACTTTGCTCCTTACATACGAAAGTAAGCATAATTATGCATAACCTAATGAGTAATATAGATATTTAAAGCTAAAAATCTTAAATTAGCTTTATACCATATTGGTATTATCTATAACTCAAAGAAATAAAAATAATATTTTTTAGAATTAGAAGGCATGATGATGCTTATGAAAAATTTCAGTAAAAATCGTTTTAAATCCGAGTTATATCAGCTATAAGATAGTGGCAAGTGAGCATTCATAAAAAATATTAACGATTGAAGTCAGAGACAGGGTATTTATAGTGATAAAATCGATTCATTACTTACGCGGCCTCGCCGTGCTTTTTATTGTTTACCAACACTGTTTGGTGAATATCGGGGGAAACAATCTGTATGGTAGTTATTCATTTTTAACCGCTAATGCTATCACCGGGAACTTCACAACAATATTTATACTTATTGCCGGATATTTATTCCAGCACCTGGCTAGCAAGACCAGCGTGAAAGAATATTACTGTAGAAAAATAAAAAATATAATCCTGCCATACATATTCATTTCAATAGTTATCTTTCTCGTATTCCCTACGTTACTTAATGTAAGAGAAAATAGCTTCATTAATATCCTCATGGAAGCATTACATTACATGATTAGCGGAGAACATTTACCAACATTATGGTTTATGCCGTTAATCTCAGTTATTTATTTTCTTTGTCCTTTTTTTCTGTGGCTATCAAAAAAAGATCTAAAAGCACCTGCATTCCTGAGCTGTATATGGATCGTAATCTACGCAAGACCTGGACTATTTGAACTATCGTCCAATTTACTGCATTTCATTCCCGTGTATATTATTGGAATGGCAATCAGACAGTACCACAAAGAGGTACTAAAAATCATCGGCGACAATCTGTTATTATTCTTATTTTTTGAAGGTGCTACGTTAATTATTTCCTCATACATTAACGTAACAACAATTTCCAGCCATTACTCAGGTGCTTTTGTTTTTTCCATCCAGAAAGTCATTCTTTTTCTAATTTTATTTTATCTTTTTGAAACGATAAAATTGCCGACACTGCTGGCAAGCACTTTGAGTAAATTAGCGGACATCAGCTACCCGATGTATTTCATCCATTACATCTTATTAGAAAAATTCACCGAAACTGCAATGACTGATGGTTTTGCTCACTTTCTGATACTGGTTAAAAATGGCCCGATAGCAATTTTTTATTCATTAATCCTCTTCGCGTTAATACTTATTTGCTGCGTAATACCAATTAACATTATAAAACTAATCACAAAAAACAACTCTCGTTATATCATTGGCGCTTAATTCAGGCTAAAACAATCTTTTATATATAACTCTCTTCACAGAGAGTTATATTATTTCTGAGCTAAAAACCATTAAGTCAAACATCAGGCCGAACATTGATGTTCCTTACCTTGCTCAAAGAGCAGCTCTGCCCACTCAGTTATCGGGACAGCGCCGCATTTCATGATTTTGCAAAATAGTATATGGTTTTTTCTCATCATCATAAAAGTTAACTGATGGCATTGAAGAGGAATCATTCCGATGTCGGAGCGCAACCAGTTCGAACAAACATTATCATCAACAGACCCTCTTTTTGTATCCATTGACTGGCTACAGGAGCATTATCATCAGCCCGCGCTGCAGGTGATTGATGCGCGCATGCTACCGGTCGGACAAGAGAACGTTCGCGATGTAGAAGAGGAGTATCGAGCAGGCCATCTGCCGCAGGCGGTCTTTTTTAATATTGAATCGCTGTCGGACCACAGCTCACCTTATCCGCATATGATGCTGCGACCAGAAGCTTTTGCCGTCGCTATGCGCGAGCTCGGCGTACATGGCGACAAGCATCTGATCATCTACGATGAAGGTAATTTATTCTCCGCGCCGCGCGCCTGGTGGATGCTGCGTTATTTCGGTGCTGAGAAGGTTTCTATTCTGGCCGGCGGTCTGGCGGCGTGGAAAGCGGCGGGGTTAACCATCGATCAAGGTACCTTTGCGCCTGAACAAAGTGATTTTGAGGCCAACGTCAGCGATAAAGCGGCCATCAAAAGCCTGAATGACGTGCTGTTGATAAGCCATGAAGGCGGCGCGCAAATTACCGATGCCCGCAGCGCTGAACGCTATCGCGGTGAAGTGGATGAGCCGCGGGCAGGCCTCTATCGCGGGCATATTCCCGGTGCGCTGAACGTTCCCTGGAACGAACTGGTGGAAGATGGCAGGCTGAAGGCGGATGCGGCGCTTAGTCGCATTTTCCGGGAACATGGCGTGAACCTCGATCGACCGGTTATCAGCAGCTGCGGTTCAGGCGTAACAGCAGCGGTGGTTTTACTGGCATTGACTCAGCTCGGAGTAGAAAACCTGAGTTTGTATGATGGTTCATGGGGTGAATGGGGCACCCGTAGCGACCTGCCAGGCGTTGACGTCCAACACCAATCCTGATGCTGTGACCAAAGAATCGCGCGCCTAAAGGCTGGCTGGCGCTGCGCCAGCCGGGCAATCTGCACATGCCGGTCAGCGCGCTGTCCGGCTTGCACCGTGGTCTTAACCACGCAGGAGCGCATTAATCAGGCTTAAACCATCTTCACCTTGATATCTCGCAGAAAGCTGCCCCAGCGGCGTTCATAAAACGGCGTGATGTGGGCGGTAAAGAAATGGCTGATGCCATTCTCGCCCTCCTTCACTTCACACAGGTCGATCAGTTCGTCATCGTTAAGGGTATCCGAGGCGACCTGACCGGCGGCATTAATCACCGCTTCAATCCCGTGGTCGGCTTCAATACCAATCAGTAAATTTGCCGGTCCCTCGCGACTTTCTTTAATCGAGGCGACGAAAGCGCGGCGAACCTGCTTATATTTAGCAAACAGCTGCGTCAGCGAATCCACCATCTGCGCCGGCGGTTCGGCCACTTCAGACAGCAGCAGGCTGTTGTTACCTTCCAGCACGCTAAGCTGCGTCAGCGCGCTGCCCTCCTCGCCCAGCAGATTGGCGATTTCACGGGCGGAAAACTCTTTGCCGGCGGGCAGCTCCGGGTTGAGAAACAGCGTTTCGCCCTGAGTTAATTCAAACAGCGTACGCACCGGCATAATCAGATAAGGCTGTTCTTCACTGACCGCCTGCGCCATTGCGGCTTCTGAGGTAAAAAACGGAATGACGCTTTCACCACTTTCTTTTTTCCAGTGCTGCAGATCGACCGCCGAATCGGCGTCGATAAACGCCTGCTGGCTTTCACCTGGCACCAGTACGCTTGATTCCATCAGCAGCTGGAAAAATTCGGGACGGTGCGCGGGCTCAGTCGCAGCCAGCTTAAGCACTTCCTCCAGACGATCGTTTGTCAATGTCATGGGTTATCACTCAGCAAAGGCGCAGCGCTTAGCGCCGCGCCGGAATAAGCTATTTCAGCAGCAGATTAGCCAGGGTGCGTACGCCGAGACCGGTTGCTCCTGCGGACCACTGATCCACCGCCGATTTACGGTAGGTCGCAGAGCAGTCAATATGCAGCCAGCCTTTTTGGTAGCGGGTAACGAAGTGAGACAGAAACGCGGCCGCGGTGCTGGCACCCGCCGTGTGTGCGCCGCTGGCAATATTATTCAGGTCAGCAAAGCTTGAAGGCGTATGGCTACGATGGAACTCAGCCAGCGGCAAACGCCAGAAAAGTTCATTCTCGCTGGCGGCCGATTCCAGCAGGCGCCCGACTAATTCGTCATCGAAGCTGAACAGCGCATGATAGTCATTGCCAAGCGCGGTTTTGGCCGCACCGGTCAGCGTTGCGGCGTCAACCAGCAGCGTCGGCTGCTGCTCGCTGGCGTCGATCAGGCCATCGGCCAGCACCAGGCGCCCTTCCGCGTCGGTATTCATCACCTCAACGGTTTTACCATTACGATAGCGAATAATATCGCCGAGACGGAAAGCGTTACCGCTGACCATATTATCAGCGCAGCAGAGATACAGCTTGACGCGTTTTTGCAGACCGCGGCTGATCGCCAGCGCCAACGCGCCACTCAGGGTTGCCGCGCCGCCCATATCCGATTTCATAGAATCCATTGAGCTGCTGGGTTTCAGGCTATAGCCGCCGGTATCAAAGGTGATGCCTTTACCGACCAGGCAGGCATACACCGGCGCGTTTTCATCACCGCTGGGGTTGTAATCCAACGCCAGCAGCGCGGGCACGCGGGTTGAGGCGCGACCAACGGTGTGAATCCCCATGTAGCCTTGTTCGCGCAGATCCTCGCCCTTGGTAATGCGATAGCTTATCGCGTCGCCGCCCAGTTCGCTGAGCAGATCGACGGCGCGGCTGGCCAACTGCTCAGGGGCAAGATCTTCTGCGGGCGCGTTGATGATGTCGCGTACCCAGTCGATAATCTGCAGGCGGTTATCCAGCTCGCGGCGCTGCTGCTCAACCAGCGTCGGCCATGCAACGTGGCGTGCGCCTTTCGGACCGCGATAGCCCTGCCAGAAGGCCCAGCAGCGTTCGAGGTCCCAGCCTTCGCCGCTTAACGTCACCCGCTTGAGTCCCTGACCATCAATTTTGCGCGCCGCGCGCTGGATAACCGCCAGCGCTTCTCCGGCAGCAAGATGAATAGTCACGCCTTGGTCGCCAATGCTCAGCACGGCCTTTTCACCCCAGCGCTCATCAGCCGCCAGGTCAGAGAGTTGAACGTTCATCGTTTGACTGGTCATCACCGTATCCTTATTTGTTATGCGCAGTGCGTCGATGAGATTAACCGGGTTAAAGCTCCGGTAAGCCATCGACGCCTGACGTCTGTGCATAAAAAAGGGCCGATTTATCCGGCCCGTGATAAATTTTTGCGTTTAGTGTTCACGCGCGTGATTGATGGTATAGCGAGGAATCTCGACCACCAAATCCTCATCAGTTACCCGAGCCTGACAGCCAAGACGGCTTTCCGGCTCCAGACCCCATGCTTTATCCAGCATATCATCTTCATCTTCGCTACTTTCCGCCAGCGAGTCAAAACCCTCGCGCACCACACAGTGACAGGTGGTACAGGCACAGGACTTTTCACAGGCATGTTCTAATTCAATGCCGTTACGCAGCGCAACGTCGAGGATCGTTTCGCCACTGCCGGCGTCAAACACGCCGCCTTCCGGCAGCAGCTCCTGATGGGGTAAAAAAACAATCTTGGGCATGACTTAGACCTCATCCACGGATTGCCCGGCCAGCGCGCGACGAATTGAATCGTCCATGCGACGCGCGGCAAAATCCTGGGTTACTTTATCGAGTTGTTGTATGGCCGCATCAATATCCGCGGCAGAAGAACCATCGAGCTTTACGCGTAAATCCTGCTGTGCCTGGCGGATTAAATCCCGCTCAGCCGGGGTTAACAATCCTTCATCCTCAGCAAGCGCGCCATCAAGGCTCTCCAGAATGCGCAGGCCATCTACCTTTTGTTCGGCCAGCTTGCGCGCCTGCATATCATCACGCGCGTGGGTCATTGATTCGCTAATCATGCCGGCGATTTCACCGTCCGTCAGACCGTAAGAGGGTTTGACCTGCACAGCGGCGGCAACGCCGGTAGTTTTTTCCGTCGCGGTGACGCTCAGTAAGCCATCGGCATCAACCTGGAAGATAACGCGAATATGGGCGCCGCCAGCCGGCATCGCCGGAATACCGCGCAGCGTGAAGCGAGCCAGTGAGCGACAGTCGGCGACCATTTCACGTTCGCCCTGCACCACATGGATGCTCATCGCCGTCTGCCCATCTTTGAAGGTAGTAAATTCCTGCGCCCGGGCGGTAGGGATGGTGGTATTGCGTTGCACCACTTTTTCCACCAGCCCGCCCATGGTTTCAAGGCCCAGCGAAAGCGGAATAACGTCCAGCAGCAGCATTTCGCTGTCAGGCTTATTCCCCACCAGGATGTCGGCCTGGATAGCCGCGCCGATAGCGACCACGCGATCGGGATCGATGGCAGTTAAAGGCGTGCGGCCAAAAAAAGCAGCGACTTTGTCACGCACCTGCGGCACGCGCGTTGAACCACCCACCATCACCACTTCCTGCACTTCATCCGCGCTAACGTCGGCATCTTTCAGCGCCCGACGACAAGCGAGCAGCGTACGCTTAATCAGCCCGTCGATCAGCGCATTAAATTCGCTGCGGGTTATCTCCCCTTGCCATCCGCCAACCTCAACCAGCGTATGGTCGGCGTCACTCAAGGCAATTTTAGCCGCCGTTGCCGCATCGAGCAGCTGGCGCTGCAAACGGTGATCCTGACGATCGTGCAGGCCGGCTTTCTCCCGCAGGTGATCCGCCAGCAGCTGGTCAAAGTCATCGCCGCCCAGCGCCGAATCTCCGCCGGTTGCCAACACTTCGAATACGCCACGGCTCAGGCGTAATACGGAAATATCAAAGGTGCCGCCGCCCAAATCGTAAACCGCGATCACCCCTTCTTTGCCGGAGTCCAGGCCATAGGCGATAGCGGCAGCGGTGGGTTCATTGAGCAGACGCAGCACCTCAAGCCCGGCGAGCTGCGCCGCATCTTTGGTTCCCTGCCGCTGAGCATCATCAAAGTAGGCTGGCACGGTAATGACCACGCCATCCAGCTCACCGCCCAGCGAACTGCGCGCACGTTCAGCCAGCGCATTCAGTATTGCGGCGGAAACGCTGACCGGATTGACGCTGCCCGCGGCGGTAATCAGCATCGGCAGCCCATTTTCACTGGGCTGCAGCTGATAAGGCAGGTGCGGATAGCGCTGCTGAATATCACTCAGGGTGCGGCCCAGCAAACGCTTAACCGAGCTGATGGTATTGACCGGATCCAGCGCCGCCTGATTACGTGCTTCCCAGCCAACGCGGCGGTTATCATGCTGATAATGAACAACTGAAGGCAGCAAATGCCGTCCTTCAGCGTCAGGCAGCGTTTCTGCCTGGCCGCTACGGAGCGTCGCTACCAGCGAATTGGTCGTGCCTAAATCAATGCCAACCGCCAGACGACGTTGATGTGGTTCTGCCGTCAGTCCCGGTTCGCTAATCTGTAATAACGCCATTTATGCTTCCCGTTATAAATCAAGCAGTCGCTCTTCAAGCGCTTCTGCCTGGGTGCGCAGTTTAGCGATAAAACGTAGCTTACGCACGCTATCGGCAGCCTGAGTCCAGTCTTGCTGCATCAGCTGGTCGCGCATTTGGTTATGGCGGGGCGCCGACATACCGTCAAGCCGCTGCATAAAATCGTACAGCGCCGCTTCATCCTGCTGCTGTTCAATGGTTTCCAGCTCTTCACGCATCGTCAGCTGCTCGACTAAGAAGTCGGTATCACGCAGCGTATGCTGTTCATTATCGATATCGATGCCGTTCAGGCTGAGTAGATATTCAGCGCGCGGCAGCGGCTTCTTCAGCGCCTGATAGGCTTGATTAATGGTCGCTGCCTGCTGTACCGCCTGCAAGCGCTCTTTTTCCGGGCGACTGGCAAAGCGATCGGGATGGAACTGGCGCTGCAGCTCCTGAAAACGGGTAGTCAGCTGACCACTGTCGATTTCGAACGACAGCGGCAAGCCAAATAATGAGAAGTAATCCATAGCAGGCTCAAAAACGCAGTTTCAGCATCAGATAAATCGCTCCGGATAACCGGAACGATAGAGAACGACGGGTTTCGTCAGACGTTAAAGCTCTCACCGCAGCCACATTCGTCTTTCATGTTGGGATTATTGAATTTGAAGCCTTCATTTAATCCCTCTTTAACGAAATCAAGCTCGGTGCCATCAAGATAAACCAGACTTTTACCGTCGATGATTACCTTGACGCCTTTATCTTCGAAAACTTTATCTTCAGGCCGCACTTCATCAACGAATTCCAACACGTAAGCCATGCCGGAACAGCCGGATGTGCGCACGCCGAGACGCAGACCAACACCTTTGCCACGGTTTAGCAGAAACGCGTTCACGCGGGTCGCTGCCGTGTCGCTTAATGTAATCGACATCTGTCAGCCTCCTGATTAGCCAGCGTTCTTTTTACTCTTGTAATCCGCCACCGCCGCTTTAATGGCATCTTCTGCCAGAATAGAGCAATGAATTTTTACCGGCGGCAGCTCAAGCTCTTCGGCAATTGCCATATTAGTTATGCTTTGCGCCTCATCCAGCGACTTCCCTTTTACCCACTCGGTAATCAGCGAGCTGGAGGCGATAGCGGAACCGCAGCCGTACGTTTTAAAACGCGCGTCTTCGATGATACCCGCCGCATTAACCTTAATTTGCAGCTTCATCACGTCACCACAGGCGGGCGCACCGACCATGCCGCTGCCGATAGAGGGATCGCTGTTGTCAAAAGAACCTACGTTGCGCGGATTCTCGTAATGATCGATAACTTTTTCGCTGTAAGCCATTGTCCTGTCTCCTGATGCCTGAAATTAATGATGTGCCCATTCGATAGCGTTGAGATCGACGCCGGCTTTAAACATCTCCCACAGCGGGGAAAGGTCGCGCAGACGACCGATAGACTTGTGTACCAGGTCAATGGCGTAGTCGATCTCTTCTTCGGTGGTAAAACGCCCGAGGGAGAAGCGGATAGAGCTGTGTGCCAGCTCATCGTTCATGCCCAGGGCGCGCAGCACATAGGAAGGTTCCAGGCTGGCTGAAGTACAGGCTGAGCCGGAGGAAACGGCCAGGTCTTTCAGCGCCATGATCAGGGACTCACCTTCAACATAATTGAAGCTGACATTAAGGATGTTCGGCGCGCCTTTTTCCAGGTCGCCGTTCAGATAAACCTCTTCGATATCTTTCAGGCCATGCCACAGGCGGTCGCGCAAGGTACGCAGCCGGGCGACTTCGCTGGTCATCTCTTCTTTCGCGATACGATAGGCTTCACCCATACCGACGATCTGGTGGACCGGCAGCGTGCCTGAGCGCATACCACGTTCATGACCGCCGCCGTGGATTTGAGCCTCCAGACGAATGCGCGGCTTACGGCGCACATAAAGGCCGCCGATACCTTTCGGCCCGTAAATTTTATGGCCGGAGAAAGACATCAGATCCACCGGCAATTCCGCCAGATTAATCGGCAGCTTACCGACGCTCTGCGTGGCATCCACGTGAAAAATAATACCGCGCGCGCGGCACAGCTCGCCAATCGCGTTGATGTCCTGCACCACGCCGATTTCGTTATTCACGTGCATAATGGAAACCAGCACGGTATCGTCGCGCACCGCGGCTTCTAAAGCCCGCAGATCGACAATACCGTTGCTTTGCGGCGCAAGATAGGTCACTTCAAACCCTTCGCGCTCCAGCTGACGGCAGGTATCCAGCACCGCTTTATGTTCGGTTTTGCAGGTGATGATGTGCTTGCCTTTCTTTTGATAGAAAGTGGCTGCACCTTTGATAGCCAGATTGTCCGACTCGGTGGCGCCTGAGGTAAATACGATTTCACGCGGGTCGGCGCCGATCAGCTCAGCAATCTGATTACGTGCGATATCGACCGCCTCTTCCGCCTGCCAGCCAAAGCGGTGGGAACGGGAAGCGGGATTACCAAAGGTGCCATCAAGGGTGAGAAATTGCATCATCTTCTCGGCCACGCGCACATCCACCGGCGTCGTTGCGGAGTAGTCCAGATAAATCGGTAATTTCATTGCTCTTAAACTCCGTACATCACTTCAAAACGTATCAATATTTATTATTTCGCCCGGCATCTGGGCCGGGCTGATGTAATCAGTAACTTCAGGCGCGCAGATTATTAACAGTAATGGTTTCCTGCAGGCGTCCTTTCGGAGCAATACGGCGGGTTTCATTGTTCTGGCGATCGGCAACGTCGAGAATTTCCTGATTATTAACCAGTTCGGCCAGGGTGATGTTATTGAGAAAATCGCTGATGCGTTCGCTCAAATCACGCCATAGTACGTGGGTCAGGCAGCGCTCGCCGCCCTGGCAGCCCTCTTTGCCCTGGCATTTAGTCGCGTCAACGGACTCATCGACGGCGGTAATAACCGCGCCAACAGCGATTTCACCGGCGCCGCGACCAAGCAGATAGCCGCCACCGGGACCACGCACGCTGGCTACCAGGCCATTTTTGCGTAGGCGCGAGAACAGTTGCTCAAGATAAGAGAGTGAAATGCCCTGGCGTTCAGAGATGTCGGCCAGCGGCACCGGACCTTCATGGGAATGCAGCGCAACGTCAAGCATTGCGGTAACGGCATAGCGTCCTTTGGAAGTCAGTCTCATAATATTTTCGCAACCTCGGTGATGTCCCGGATGGGCGTGATTAATGGACGACAGTCTGACATTCCTGAGTGTTTTGGTCAACTATTTAACCGAGTAAAACACTCAACTATTTAACCTGGTGAAATAGTCAACTATTCGCGGTCTTTTTTGGCAAACGAAGCCAGCATACCGCGCAGAATATTCAGCTCGTCACGCTCCGGTCGTGCGCGGGTAAAGAGCCGTCGCAGCTTGCTCATCACCTGCCCTGGATTAGCGGCGCGGATGAAACCGCTTTGCAACATCATCTGCTCCAGGTGCTGATAAAAGCGCTCCAGATCGTCAACCAGCGGATAAGGCGACTCTTCCCAGGCTGGCTGCGCCTGCTGCTGCGCCGCGAGCCAGGCCATACGTACCTCATAGCTGATAACCTGCACCGCCATGGCGAGATTCAGCGAGCTGTATTCGGGATTGGCATGAATGGATACGTGGTAGTGACACTTTTGCAGCTCATCGTTGGTTAAGCCAACGCGCTCACGGCCAAACACCAACGCCACCGGCGCCTGCTGCGCTTCCTGCACGCTTTTAATGCCACACTCGCGAGAATCAAGCATCGGCCACGGCAGCGAGCGCGATCGGGCGCTGGTACCTACCACCAGGCTGCAACCGGCAATTGCATCATCAAGATTATCAACGATCTTTGCCGCGCCAATCACGTCGCTGGCCCCGGCAGCCAGAGAAATTGCCTGAGAGTCAGGTTTCACCAGCGGATTAACCAGATAAAGATTGGTTAAGCCCATGGTCTTCATTGCGCGCGCAACAGAGCCCATATTGCCAGTGTGAGAGGTTTCCACCAGCACGATACGAATGTTTTCCAGCATAGTCTTCAGCAGATATGAGAAATAATCGGCGCATCGTAACATAAAACAGGACATGTTCCGAACGCGCTGCTATACTTTGCCGCGGTAAATTTCGCCGATTGCGCAGCCGGACGGTTTTAATACCGGGCATACGCAACTAAGCTGGCTGAATCAACAGACACACAGACTCCCTGATTTTCGCGTAACGCGCATATGACAAATCCTGTCGTCGGATTCTGTGCAGCCAGCACCGCTTCGGTGTGAAAGATACAACCCGTTTATTTTTGCGGACAGATTGCGCCCCGTAGCAAGGCGGCAAGAAAAATCAGCCGTAGGAGCATACACCAGTATGTGACTACGGGGATATTACGCAGCCAACACCGCTACGGCGTGAAAGATGTCAGCAAAAACGTTCTTTAACATTCAGCGAGTGAGAGACTCCCACCATGCATCCAATGCTCAACATTGCCGTGCGCGCTGCGCGCAAAGCCGGAAACGTCATTGCCAGAAGTTATGAAACGCCTGACGCCGTTGAAACCAGCCAGAAAGGCAGTAATGACTTTGTTACTAATGTTGACCATGAAGCGGAACGCCAGATTATTGAGGTGATCCGCAAATCTTATCCCCAGCACACCATCATCACCGAAGAAAGCGGTGAACTGGCAGCACAGGATCAGGATATACAGTGGGTAATCGATCCGCTGGATGGCACAACCAACTTCATTAAACGTCTGCCCCACTTCTCCGTTTCTATCGCCGTGCGCGTCAAAGGCCGCACTGAAGTAGGCGTGGTTTACGATCCCATGCGTAACGAGCTGTTCAGCGCCGTTCGCGGCCAGGGCGCTCAGCTGAATGGGTATCGCCTGCGCGGCAGCAGCGCGCGCGATCTGGATGGCACTATTCTGGCTACCGGCTTCCCGTTCAAAGTGCGTCAGCATACCCAAAGCTATATGAATGTTGTCAGTAAGCTCTTCACCCAGTGCGCAGATTTTCGCCGCACCGGTTCAGCGGCGCTGGATCTGGCTTATGTCGCCGCCGGACGCGTTGACGGCTTCTTTGAAATCGGCCTGAAGCCCTGGGATTTTGCTGCCGGTGAACTGCTGGTGCGCGAAGCTGGCGGTCTGGTCACCGATTTTACCGGCGGTCATAATTTCATCACCTCCGGCAACCTGGTGGCGGGCAATCCGCGCGTAGTGAAATCGCTACTGGCAAATATGCGTGATGAGTTAAGCGACGCGCTGAAACGCTAATTTTTTACTTATCTCTTTATCCCCCCACAGGGCAACCTGCGGGGGGATTTTTTTTATTTAAAACATCGGCCGGATACCGTTAGAGGCCATCGGCTGCGCCGAGAGCCAGAGAACGCTGGCGGCAATGATCAGCAGCGCGCCCCCCAGCAAGCCCAGACAGGCGACGAAAACCGGTTGAGGCGATGCCGCTTTTTTGCTGAGCCTTATCGCCAGCGCCCGCGAACTTTGCACCAGCAGCGCCAAAGAAGACACGGTAAGCGCCGTACCAACGGCCATCACTAACGCGGAAATGACGCCCCACCAGTAGACATTCACCACTTTGGCAAACAGCAGCATCATAATGGCGCCGGAACAGGGACGCAGCCCCATCGACAGCACCACCAGCACTTTGGTTTTCAGGGTGACAGCCTGCGCCAGCTGCGCTGAATCTGGTACGTGCTGGTGGCCGCAACCGCAATCGGCATGGTGTATATGACCGGATTGGTGGCTTGCAATACGCTGAAATCGCACCGGGCGTAGCGCCCGCTGCAGACGCTTCAGTGCCTTAAAGCACAGAAGCACGCCCAGCAGGCCGACCAGTAAATAGCTGCCTTTCTCCAGCCAGAAGCTGCTGATATGCAGCTGGCGCGAAGAGAGCTGTAAAATGCCCAGCATCAGCGTGACCAGAAATATTGCCACGCAGCCCTGAACCAACGCGGCGGCAAACGTCAGCTGCAGGCTGCTTTTCAGGCGGGTAGGATGCGTGGCGAGAAACGCGCCAATCACCACTTTGCCATGGCCGGGTCCAAGCGCGTGCAGAACGCCATATACCAGGCTAAAACCCACCAACGCCATGCCGGCCTGTCGCCGGTGAGCAGCAAGCTGCTGCAATAACACGGCCATTTGCTGATTCAGGCCGCGCTGCCATTGCATACTTTGCAGCAATATTTGTGGCCAGAAATACCATAGCGCTGCTATCAACAGCGCCAGGATAGCTGCCGTCAGCAGCAGAGGCCAGCGCCTGACGGCGGGCACTTGAGGTTTTGCATTCAGGATCACTGACATGTCAGCGTCACCGTCTGGGCGAACTGTCGGCCAAGATCCATATCCGCTGGCGGCGCATCGGCTTTATCCAGCGAAAGGGCATAGTTTTTCAACGCTGTATTGGCCTCCGGGGTGTGCAAATCAAAACGGCAGCGATTTTTCAGCGCGTCAGGTAATGTCAGGTCATCGGGCTTATCGTAATACATATCAACAAAGTAGGTCGGGTCGAAAGTCAAAAACTTGTATTGCTGTCCGGCCAGCGGCTGCGGCTTCGCCAGCGGCAAAATAAAGGCCAGTACCGCTTTAGCACCCTGGCGGTACAGCCGGTATTCCGGCGGAAGGTTATCAAACTTTACCGGCTTGCCCTGGTGCCAGAACTCGCTGAAGTAGTGCTGCCCCAGCACATTCGCCATCACCTCTGCCGCCAGCTTTTTCCATACAACCGAATCAGGTTTAGCGTTGCCGGCATCGTACAGCAAATCAGCAGAAGTAATCTCGTCCATAGTCCAGATCATACTTAGCCCGGTCAGCCGATCGTCTTTTACCACCGGCGTGGTTTTAATCGCGATAAAGCTGTGCGGATGCGCCTGCGCCGTCTGCGAAAATCCTGCCAGTGTTAAAAGAAGGACAAAAATAACGTTATAATATAACAAATGCAATTCCACCTTTAGCCAGTAGACTTTTTATGTGACCGGACCTGAAAGCCGGAAAAAAAGTCACGCGCGTTATATTTCATAATGCCGATACCCCGCTATTCTTAGCCTTGACATTACTTACTGGAATAACGCGATGAGTTTATCCGAGGTGGAAATCACTTCGTTTTCCAGTCCACAACGCCGCTGCCATTTGCTTTTGCTGTTTTATCTTCCCGGCTATCGCGTGACGCTGGACTCTCTCAGTCAGGTTAATCACAGCGATCAACAGGCCACACGGCAAGATATTACGGAGGTCGGCAGAGAAATCCAGCGTTACCATAAGCTTGAAGTACAAGAGGATGTCTCAGGCGTCTGGCGACTGCAAGGCGAAGAGCTGAATAAACGTTTGTGCCTGTTGCACTGGCTACGCCGCGCGCTGCGCCTGTCGCCTGATTTTGTGCGTCAACATTTTGCCGCTGGTTTACGCCAGCACCTCGCCGCTCAGCGAACAGAAAAAGCCCTGTATGATGAACATAATCTGCAGGCGCTGCTTCGTCATTGCGCGCAGCAGCTAAACCGCAGCTTTTCGCCACGCGACAGCCAGTTTCTGCAGCTATTTTTGCAGTATTGCCTGTGCGCCACCGACAATGTGACCCTTAGCGAACAGCAAACCCAATGGCTACAATCCAAACCGGAATGGCAGATTGGCCGCCAGGTGATGCACTGCTGGCATAAACGTCGCACGTCCCTTGCCGACGATGGTCCTTTTATTGCCCTGTTATTCAGCCTGATATATGCGCCGCAAATTAGTCAGGTTAATCACCAAAACGAGCGGCGACTGAACCTGGCGATTAGCGCACTGACCGCCCGCTTCCAACAGCTGTCAGGGATGCATTTTAGCGATCAAAGCGGCCTGCAGGCGCAGCTCTATACCCATCTGTCCCAGGCGCTGGACAGAGTGATATTCGATATTGGTATTGATGACAGCCTGGCGGAAGAAATCACCGCGCTTTATCCGCGGCTGCTAAGAACAACGCAGCAAGCGCTAAGCTCTTTCGAACGCGACTTCAGCATTCGCTTTTGCCATGAAGAGGTCAGTCTGGTCGCGGTAATCTTTGGCGCCTGGCTGATGCAGGAAAATACGCTACAGGAAAAGCAGGTGCTGCTGTTAACCGGCAGGGATGAGGTTCTGGAAAAGCAGGTAGAACAGCAGCTGCGCGAACTCACGCTACTGCCTTTGAATATTAAGCATCTTGACGTTCAGCTCTGGCAACGTCAGGGGGCGCCTGAAGGCATTGCGCTGGTCGTTTCACCCTACGCTACGGCGCTACCGCTCTACTCTCCGCCGTTAATCCATGCGGAACTGCCGCTGAGCGATTATCACCAGCAGCGGATCCGCGCGCTGCTGGAGGCCTGATAAATAACAACAGGGCGCCTTCGCAGGCGCCCTGTTGTTAGCGACAGGCTAACGGGTACGATCAGGCATACACCGGGAAGCGCGCGCAGATATCGAGCACTTTTTGTTTGATGCGCTCGATGCTGGCTTCATCATTGATGTTATCAAGCAGATCGCTGATCCAGCCGGCCAGCTCGCGCACTTCTGCTTCTTTAAAGCCGCGACGGGTAACCGCCGGCGTACCTATGCGCACGCCGGAAGTCACGAACGGACTTTTCGGATCGTTTGGCACGCTGTTTTTGTTTACGGTAATGTTCGCCCGGCCCAGTACGGCATCAGCCTCTTTACCGGTCAGATTTTTATCCACCAGATCCAGCAGGAACAGGTGGTTATGCGTGCCGCCGGAGACCACGTTATAACCGCGCTCAAGGAATACCTCGACCATCGCTTTGGCGTTTTTGGCAACCTGCTGCTGGTAAACTTTAAACTCCGGCTCCATCGCTTCTTTAAACGCTACGGCTTTACCGGCGATCACGTGCATCAGTGGTCCACCCTGGCCGCCAGGGAAGACCGCTGAGTTCAGTTTCTTATACAGCTCTTCATCACCGCCTTTCGCCAGAATCAGGCCACCGCGCGGACCGGCCAGCGTTTTGTGGGTAGTCGAGGTCACGATATGCGCATGCGGTACCGGGTTAGGATAGACATCGGCGGCGATCAGGCCAGCCACGTGCGCCATATCAACAAACAGCCAGGCGCCGACGCTATCGGCGATTTCACGCATTTTCGACCAATCGCATATGCCGGAATACGCGGAAAAGCCGCCGACGATCATCTTCGGCTGATGGGTCTTCGCCAGTTCAGCCAGCTCCTGATAATCAATTTTACCGCTGTCATCAATGCCGTAAGGCACGACTTTGTACAGTTTACCGGAAAGGTTAACCGGCGAGCCGTGGGTCAGGTGACCGCCGTGCGCCAGGTTCATCCCAAGGATGGTATCGCCGGGCTGCAGCAGCGCTGTATATACGGCAAAGTTCGCCTGTGAACCAGAATGTGGCTGCACGTTGGCATAGTCTGCGCCGAACAGCGCTTTAGCACGATCGATCGCCAGCTGTTCGACGATGTCAACATACTGGCAGCCGCCGTAATAACGTTTGCCCGGATAGCCTTCCGCATATTTATTGGTCAGCTGCGAGCCCTGAGCCTGCATAACCCGCGGGCTGGTATAGTTTTCTGAAGCAATCAGTTCGATGTGCTCTTCCTGGCGTACCTTCTCTTGCTCCATTGCCTGCCATAATTCAGCATCATAATCGGCAATATTCATCTCTCGCTTTAACATCCGCATCTCCTGGCTCAGCTAACTAATTAACGGCAGTGAATAACTATCCGCAAAGGAATTTGCTAACAGTTTAAACGGTTTGTCAGGGGATGAATAGGATCGTATCCAGCTTTTTACGCAAACGGTTGCCTTCAGGCGCAGCAAGGGCTTGCCTGAGATTACTCGCTGGGCATTAACCGTATTTTTATTCATTTACGCCGTGCAGTTTCTTCACGTTTAAACGCGGGTTTACAACCAGCAAAAAGAGCGCTTTTTTTACAGGGTTATTTACAACGTAGCGCCGGGAATTATAACATACATTTAAAATGCATGTTATTAACGCGGAGGAACCGCCATGTTAGACGCTCAGACAATTAAAACCATCAAAGCCACGCTTCCGGTGATCCAGCAAACCGGCCCGGATCTCACTGCCTATTTCTATAACCGCATGTTCCATCATAACCCGGAGCTGAAAGATATTTTCAATATGAGCAATCAGCGTAATGGTAACCAGCGTGAAGCGCTGTTCAACGCTATTTGTGCCTACGCCGCTAATATTGATAATCTCGCTGTACTGCTGCCAGCGGTAGAAAAAATCGCGCAAAAACATACCAGCTTCGCTATTCGCCCCGATCAGTATCAAATTGTTGGCACCCATCTGCTGGCAACTATCGAGGAAATGCTCAACCCGGGCGATGAAGTGCTTGCGGCCTGGGGCAAAGCATACCAGGTGCTGGCCGGCGTATTTATCCAGCGCGAAGAAGAAATATACCAGCATGGTGAACATCAGCCTGGCGGCTGGCGCGGCACACGGGCCTTCCGCATCGCACAAATTCAACCACAAAGCAGCGTAATTAAAAGCGTTGAACTGCAACCCGTTGATGGCCTGCCCGTTAGCGCTTATCAGCCGGGTCAGTATATCGCCGTCTGGTTGAAGGAGGCGGGTTTCAGCAACCAGGAAATTCGCCAGTACTCCCTGACCCGCGCCGCAGACGGTAGAAGCTACCGCATCGCAGTGAAACATGAATCGCAGGGCACCGTTTCCAACTGGCTGCATCAGCATGCCCGGGCCGGCGATACCGTGCATCTGGCGCCGCCGGCCGGTGATTTTTTTATGCAGGCGCTGCCTGATACGCCGATCGCGTTGATTTCCGCCGGGATTGGCCAGACGCCAATGCTGGCAATGTTGCATAGCCTGGCTAATGAAAAGCATGGCGCGCCGGTTGTCTGGTTACATGCCGCGAAAAACGGTGCGTCGGATGCCTTTTCTGATGAAGTTTCTGAGGCCGGTGGCCGGTTGACGCGTTTTGAGAAAGCCATCTGGTACAGTCAGCCGGCGGCCGACGATCGCGGCCGCTATCAGCATCAGGGACATATGCGCCTGCTGGAAGTAGAGGGATTAATTAGCGGCCCGGCAATGCAATTTTACTTCTGTGGGCCATTAGGCTTTATGCAATCTATCGCGCAGCAGCTGAGCGAACTGGGTATCGATGCCTCGCACATGCATTATGAAGTGTTCGGCCCGCATAAGGTTCTGTAATCGCGCGCTAACATCGCGCTCATCCCGCAATATCCGGTAATACAGACAGCAAAAAGGCGCGAAAATCGCGCCTTTTTCACATCAGATGCACCAGGGCGCTCTATCAGATAGCCGCTTCGTCCTCTTCGCCGGTACGGATACGCACCACGCGAGCAACGTCAAAGACAAAGATTTTACCGTCGCCAATTTTACCGGTCTGAGCGGTTTGCATAATGGTCTCAACGCAGGTTTCGGCGATATCATCCGCCACTACCAACTCAATTTTTACCTTGGGTAGAAAATCAACCATATACTCCGCACCGCGATAAAGTTCGGTGTGCCCTTTCTGGCGGCCAAAGCCTTTCACTTCGGTCACGGTCATACCGGTAATGCCAACTTCCGCCAGCGCTTCGCGTACATCGTCAAGTTTGAATGGCTTAATAATTGCGTCAATCTTCTTCATAACAGACCCTTTTTATTCCCGCGCCATCGTGAAGGATAGCCAAAGTATATGTACTACGGACAGGTTCCGCCGCGCGGGCTGTCTCTTTATTTTCCGGCAATTAAACTAGCATAAAAACAGAGGCGAAATAACTATTCTTTGAATTCCGCCGCGTCCAGCTCGTGGCGCGCCAGCAGCTTATAAAACTCCGTGCGATTACGCCCGGCCAGCCGTGCAGCGTGGGTAACATTGCCTTTGGTCATCTGCAGCAGCTTGCGCAGATAGTTAAGCTCAAACTGATTACGTGCCTCGACAAAGGTCGGCAGCACGGTATTTTCACCCTCCAGCGCCTGCTCTACCAGTCCTTCGCCAATAACCGGCGCCGAGCTGAGCGCAACGCATTGCTCAATCACATTGACCAACTGACGCACGTTGCCCGGCCAGCTGGCCGCCATCAGACGTCTCATCGCATCGGTGGAAAAGCTGCGGACTAACGGCTTATGGCGTTCGGCGGCCTGCTTTAGCAAATGCGCCGCCAGCAGCGGAATATCTTCGGCTCGCTCGCGCAATGTCGGCAGCCGCAGGCTGACAACGTTCAGGCGATAATAGAGATCCTCGCGAAACTCCTTTTTTTCCATCGCCCGCGCCAGGTTGCGATGCGTCGCGGAAAGAATACGCACATTGATATCGAGGTCGTGATTGCTGCCGAGCGGTCGAACCTTACGCTCCTGGAGTACGCGCAGCAGCTTAACCTGCAGCGCCTGCGGCATGTCGCCAATTTCATCCAGAAACAGCGTTCCACCTTCGGCGGCCTGAAACAGCCCTTCACGCTGGCTGACCGCGCCGGTGAACGCCCCTTTGGCATGGCCGAAAAGCTCAGATTCGAGCAGCTGCTCCGGCAGCGCGCCGCAGTTAATCGCAATGAAGCGGCGGCTGGCGCGTGGGCTTGCCGCGTGGATCGCCTGAGCCAGCACTTCTTTACCCGTTCCGCTTTGGCCGTTAATCAATACGCTGACATCCGACTGCGCCACCATGCGCGCCTGCTCCAGCAGGCGCAACATTAGCGGGCTGCGCGTAACGATAGATTCACGCCAGGCATCGTCACTGGCCGGGGCGGAATGCTCAAGCGCTTCATCAATCGCCTTGTACAGCGCGTCGCGATCCAACGGCTTGGTGAGAAAGCTAAACACGCCTTTCTGAGTCGCCGCCACGGCGTCAGGGATCGAGCCGTGAGCGGTAAGGATGATCACCGGCAAGCCCGGATGCAGCTTCTGAATTTCAGCAAACAGCGCCAGACCATCCATTTCGTCCATGCGCAGATCGCTGACCACCAGATCGATTTTTTCACGCTGCAGCAGCCTCAGCGCTTCAATGCCATTTATGGCGGTGGCAATGTGAAAACCTTCGCTGCCAAGACGCATCCCCAGTAGCTTCAGCAGGCCGGGATCATCATCAACCAATAGCAGACGCGCGGACTTTTTTATCATGGTTGCGCTTTGCCTCCGGTGGCGTTATCAGAAGTGGCGCCATCGGACCTGTTCCTGCTATGGCTGTTATCAGAGCTGTCGGTGGCGCGGCGCACGGATAGCTGACGTTCAATATCCGCCAGCGAATTTAACTTGCGCTGCGTCTGCGCCAGTTCCTGTTTCAAAACAATTTGCTGATGGCGTAACCCATCAAGCTGGCTATCGCTTTTCTGCTGTAGCTGGGCGTAGCGCATGCGCTCTTCGGCAAGCTGCAATTCAGCCGCCTGGCGGTCGTGCCACAACTGGATAAGCGGTCGCACGGCCGACGGATAATCAAACAGATATTCATCAAGATGTTTGACATAGGCCCGGCGCTCCAGCGGCGTCACGTTGCCGTTATCCAATAAAATGCCCTGCTTAAAAGCACTCTGCCAGTTGGACTGCGGCCAGTTATGCGCCTCGGCGCGGGCATCGGCAGGCGCCATTCGTGCGGCGCAATCCAGCGCACGCAGCCAGTAAAGCGGCCCGTTTAGCGCATGATTGTCACTCACAGCCCAGACGGCATGGCAGGGGACATTATTAAAGTTGGTGACGTTGATTTCCGACGCCATCGGCGCCTGAATCAATGCAACGTGCTCGCCCTGCGGCTGGGTTGAACAAGCGCTCAGACTCAGCAGCGAGAATATGATGCCCACCAGTCGGAGAGGCCGGATGGCAATCTTACGGTATATCATGGCGCATCATCCCCGGCTGTTGATAGTTCAATCTGGAAACAAACGTCGGCATCTTTTCTGTCAACCAGGCGCAGCTCACCCTGCAGGCGACGCATACAATCCTGAGCAATACTCAATCCTAACCCGCTGCCCTTCACGGCTCCTTTGCGGTGGGCGCTGCCCTGCCAGAATGGCTCGAAAATCATCTCCTGCTCCCCGGCAGGAATGCGGCGCCCGGTATTCGCCACTTCGATAAACAGCCGCTGGTTTTTTTCATAGCTGCGGATCCAGATGGTAGCGGATTGCTTACCGTAATGCACTGCGTTGGAGTACAGGTTATCCAGTACGCGGGCTAACAGCGTTGGCTCCGCCAGGCAGTGAACTGCCGCCAGATCAATGTGCGTCTGAATCAGTTTTGCCCGCGCCGGCAGGCTGTGGGACGACACCACCATCTCCACCAGCTCAGGCAGATTTACCTGACTGAGACTGACCGGCCCGTCTGCCAGCTTTCTGTTGTAATCCAGTAGCTGTTCAATCAGCTGCTGCAAATGCCGGCTGCTGTTATTAAGAATTGCCACGACTTCGCGCTGATCGGCAGTCAGAGGGCCGGCAACTTCATCTGCCAGCAGTTCCGTACCTTCGCGCATACTGGCCAGCGGCGTTTTTAACTCATGGGAAATATGACGCAGAAATTCATGGCGCTGTGATTCCAGCCAGCTAAGCCGCTCGCTCAACCAGATAATGCGTTGTGCCAACGACTGAATTTCGCGCGGTCCCCTGAAGGCAATGCTCTGGCCGGGAGCACGTCCTTCGCCAAGACGGTTGATCATCCGCTCAACGCCTTTTACCGGACCGATAATCATACGGGTAAACAGCAACACCAGCCCGAGCGTAACGGCAAACAGGATCAGCGCCTGCCAGCCAAAGAACTGGCCGCGCTCGGCGATAGTACGCTGTAACTCAAGGCCGCGAGAAAAAACCACTTCGCGGGTCGTCTTGACCTGATCGGCATTCGCTTGCGAAAACATTTCCAGCGTTTGTGACATCTGACTAACCGGCGCATTATTGGCGCACTGCAATTCGTTAAGCTGCAACAGCAGCTGACGTAGCTTTTCGGTCTGGTTTGCGTCCGGCAGCGAGGCGGCATGCTCATCCAGCATGTTGGTATAGCGGGTATATTGCGTCTGATAAAGTTGCGCCAGCAGCGTATCACCCAGCACGCAGTACTGACGATAGCTGCGCTCCAGCTCCAGCGCGGTGCGCGCCATCACCTCACTGCGACGAATATCGCTTAAGGTGTTGCGGTTGGTATCGGCAGCCTGCTGACTGAGAACAGAAAGGCTTTCCCACGCCTGCCAGGCCAGAATAAGTAAAGGGAGCAGCACCAGAAGAAAGGCCATCAGCACCAGCTGACGCAGTGATCGGGGAAAAATTCGCCATTGCCTGAACACAGTCGGCCCTCCAAAGTTAACGTTATGATGCTACTGGAGTGGCGTGCCGTAGTGAAGCTGCAATAAAAAAGAAAACGGCAGAACCTTTAGGTTCTGCCGCTGCATTTACGCCGCCGCAGACGACGTAGAGAAATTAGGTGGTGCCTAACTCAACGTTGCGTCCAATGCTTGATAACGGCCCGGAGGCTCGCTTATCGGTCTGGAGGACGACAGGCACCGTTTTGTGCGTCATTCAATTTTTATGAGCGCTTGACCGCCGGAGCAGGGCATCATAAACAGGCGAATGAGCAACATCGCTATATTAGCAATATCCATGCCAAAATCAAAAAAACTTTATAACCTGTTCATTGAAAAGCAAAAAATATAGCCATCGCTCATTATCTGCACTGAGCGCGCCGCACCATTGACCCGCGAACGTCACCAATTAACGACAAAACTCAGACGACTTAGCTATATGATTTAAAATCAATAAATTAAATGTCGCCCAATGGCGACATCCGCTAATGCAGGTTGTCGCTATGCGACAACATCCCACCAGCTTATTTATTGAGACAATTAACCCGCCGCCGGTATCTGCCGGCGGCGGGCTTGAATCGCGCTTCCCGCGCCCGCTAAGCAGGCGCCTTTCGGTTAACCCAGTTGCCTGCGCCCATTGCGGAACAGGCGCATCCATGGGCCGTCTTCGCCCCACTCTGCCGGATGCCAGGAGTTGCTGACGCTGCGGAAAACCCGTTCCGGGTGCGGCATCATAATAGTGACGCGCCCACTTTCGTTAGTCAGCGCCGTAATGCCGTTCGGCGAACCATTAGGGTTCGCTGGATAGCGTTCAGTGACCTTGCCAAAATTATCCACATAGCGCAGCGCCACCAATCCTTTGGCCTCCAGCGCAGCCAGATGCGCGCCATCACGCATTTCCGCATAGCCTTCACCGTGCGAGACGACAATCGGTATACGCGAACCTGCCATGCCTTCCAGCAGCAGCGACGGGCCGGAAGCAACCTCCACCAGGCTAAAGCGGGCCTCAAAACGCTCGGACTGATTACGGACAAAGCGCGGCCACAGCTCGCTGCCGGGGATCAGGTCACGCAGATTAGACATCATCTGACAACCGTTACACACGCCAAGGGCCAGCGTCTGCGGGCGATGGAAGAAGTTTTCAAACTCATCGCGCACGCGGGCATTGAACAGAATCGATTTTGCCCATCCTTCGCCCGCACCCAGCACGTCGCCGTAGGAAAAGCCGCCGCAGGCAACCAGCGCCTGCATATCCTTCAGGTCGCGCTGCCCTGACAGCAGATCGCTCATGTGAACGTCGATCGCCTCAAAACCGGCACGATGGAATGCTGCCGCCATCTCGACCTGGGAGTTAACCCCCTGCTCGCGCAGCACAGCCACTTTCGGCCGCACACCTTTAGCAATATAAGGCGCCGCAACATCCTCATTTATAGCGAAACTGAGCGCGATATTCAGGCCCGGATCGCGGTCATCCTTTTTCGCCTCGTGTTCCTGGTCGGCACACTGCGGATTATCACGCAGGCGCTGCATCTGCCAGGTGGTTTCCGCCCACCAGGTGCGCAACGTGGTGCGACTTTCGCTGTACACCGCAGAGCTGCCCGCCGTGATAACGAAGCGGTCACCGGCCTGAGCCTGCCCCAGATAATGCACGCAATCAGCAAGGCCGTTGGCGGCCAGGATTTGTTCCACCGCAGAGCGCTCTGACGCACGAACCTGAATCACGGCGCCCAGCTCTTCATTAAACAGCGCGGCCAGACGATCGGCCCCTTGTGACGCAATATCGACCTCAAGACCGCAGTGGCCGGTAAAGGCCATTTCCGCCAGGGTAACCAGCAGACCGCCATCGGAGCGGTCGTGGTAGGCAAGCAGCTTTTGTTCGCTGACCAGCGTCTGCATAGCGTTAAAGAAACCGGCCAGCTGCGCGACGTCACGTACGTCGGCCGGCTTGTCGCCCAGCTGACGATAAACCTGCGCCAGCGCTGTGGCGCCAAGGGCGTTATGTCCCTTACCAAGATCGATCAGCAGCAGCGCATTCTCTTCGTCGGCAACCAGCTGTGGCGTAACGGTGCGTCGCACATCTTCCACGCGGGCAAAGGCGGTTATCACCAATGATAAAGGCGCCGTCATTTCACGCGTCTGGCTGCCTTCCTGCCAGCGGGTTTTCATCGACATAGAGTCTTTGCCGACCGGGATAGTGATCCCCAGCGCCGGGCAGAGTTCTTCACCAATGGCCTTTACCGCCGCGTACAAGCCCGCATCTTCGCCGGGATGGCCGGCTGCGGCCATCCAGTTAGCTGAGAGTTTAATACGGCGCATGGCGCCGATAGCGGTGGCAGCGATATTGGTAATCGCTTCCCCCACCGCCAGGCGAGCGGAAGCGGCAAAATCAAGCAGTGCCACCGGCGCACGTTCGCCCATCGACATCGCTTCGCCGTAGTAGCTATCGAGGCTGGCGCTGGTAACGGCGCAGTTAGCTACCGGAATTTGCCACGGGCCAACCATCTGATCGCGCGCCACCATGCCGGTAACGCTGCGGTCGCCAATGGTCACCAGAAAGGTTTTTTCCGCCACCGCAGGCAGGTGCAGAACGCGTTTTACCGCCGCTTCCAGGGTAATGTCATCCTGCCGCAGCGCTGCGCCTTTGGCGGTCAGGCTTACCACGTCGCGGGTCATTTTCGGCGTTTTGCCAAGCAAAACATCGAGCGGCATGTCGATAGGCTTATTAGCGAAGTGGCTGTCAGACAACGACAGGTGCAGCTCCTCGGTTGCTTCACCAATCACCGCATAGGGCGCACGCTCGCGCTGGCACAGCTCGGTAAACAGCGCCAGCTTGTCTGGCGCCACCGCCAGCACGTAACGTTCTTGCGACTCGTTACACCAAATCTCCAGCGGGCTCATTCCCGGCTCATCGCTCAGAATATCGCGCAGATTAAAACGCCCGCCGCGACCGCCGTCGTTGACCAGCTCCGGCATCGCATTGGACAGTCCGCCGGCGCCAACGTCATGAATAAACAGAATCGGGTTTTCTTCCCCCAGTTGCCAGCAGCGATCGATAACTTCCTGGCAGCGCCGCTCCATTTCCGGGTTATCGCGCTGTACTGAGGCAAAATCAAGGTCGGCATCCGACTGGCCGGAAGCCATTGATGACGCCGCGCCGCCGCCCAGGCCGATATTCATCGCCGGACCGCCGAGCACGATCAGCTTAGCACCAACGCTGATTTCACCTTTTTGGACGTGCTCAGCGCGGATATTCCCCATGCCGCCGGCGATCATTATCGGCTTGTGATAACCGCGCAGCTCGACGCCGTTATGGCTGTATACTTCTTCTTCATAAGTCCGGAAATAGCCGTTCAGCGCCGGACGACCGAACTCATTGTTAAAGGCAGCGCCGCCCAGCGGCCCTTCCAGCATGATGTCCAACGCGCTGACAATACGATCCGGCTTGCCAAAGTCCTGCTCCCAGGGCTGCTCAAATCCCGGAATCCGCAGATTAGAAACCGAAAAACCCACCAAGCCAGCTTTGGGCTTGGCACCACGCCCGGTTGCTCCCTCGTCGCGGATCTCACCACCGGAGCCGGTAGCCGCACCGGGCCAGGGTGAAATCGCCGTTGGATGGTTATGGGTTTCTACCTTCATCAGAATGTGCGCCTGTTCCTGATGAAAGTCATAGCTTTTGGCCTGATGATCGGCATAAAAGCGGCCAACCTCGGAACCTTCCATCACCGCAGCGTTATCTTTATAAGCGGAAAGAACGTGGTCCGGGGTGTGTTCCCAGGTATTTTTAATCATTTTAAACAGGGATTTTGGCTGCTTTTCGCCATCAATAATCCAGTCGGCGTTAAAAATTTTATGGCGGCAGTGCTCAGAGTTAGCCTGAGCAAACATATACAGTTCGATATCGTTCGGGTTGCGCCCCAGATTTTCAAACGCCGTCTGCAGGTAATCTATTTCATCCTCCGCCAGCGCCAGCCCCAGCTTACGGTTTGCCTGTTCAAGCGCGCTGCGCCCCTGCCCCAGCACGTCAACGCTCTGCAGCGGCTGCGGTTGGTGCAGAGCAAACAGCTGCTGCGCCTGCTGCAGTTCGCTGAATACCGTTTCCATCATGCGATCGTGCAGCAGCGCGCTAAGCTGCTGCCATTGTGCCTCTGTCAGCTGCGGTGCGCTGATATAAAAAGCCAGCCCGCGCTCCAGCCTTTTTACCTGCGACAAGCCACAGTTGTGCGCGATATCCGTTGCTTTCGATGACCACGGAGAGAGGGTGCCCGGCCGCGGCGTTACCAGCAGCAGACGGCCGGTCGGCGCATGTTCTGCCAGCGAGGGACCATATTTTAAGATTTCCTTCAGGCGAAGATGCTCATCATCGCTAAGCGGCTGGCTGACATCGGCAAAGTGGACGTACTCGGCATAAATATCGCTCACCGGCAGATGAGCATCCTGAAAGCGGGCCAGTAATTTATTAATACGGAATGCCGACAAAGCGGGCGAACCACGCAGAATTTCCATCATCAAAGGTCTCTCGTCTTCGAAGCGCCGGGAGCGGCGCTTCATTGGGCGCAACAACAAGGAAAGCGGGCGTATTATAGAGAATCCACTCCGCCAACGAAACCGTTTGCGCTGAATTTATCCCACCAGGTAATTGGCTAAAAATCACACAAAAGCCACTGAATTAAGTTGCGGATCTAAGCGTTGTTGCGCAAAATGCCCCACGCTCAGGAAGATTATAGACAACTAATACTGCCGCTAAAGGTGGAAACCTGAGAAAATTTCGAGAGATAACTATTTGAAACGCCTTAAAATTAATTATCTGCTGGTTGGAATGCTGACGCTGCTACTGGCGCTTGCGTTATGGCCTTCAATCCCTTGGTATGGCGGATCGGAGGACCGGATCGCGCAGATAAAATCGCGGGGAGTTTTAAGAATGAGTACCATTAATTCTCCGCTGACTTACTACACAATCAATAATGCACCGGCGGGCCTGGATTATGAGCTGGCGAAGCGTTTCGCCGCCTATCTTGGCGTCAGGCTGGAAGTCACCGTGCGCCCCAATCTCAGCGATCTGTTTGACGATCTGGAAGATGATAAAGCCGATATCCTGGCCGCGGGTCTGATTTACAATAATGAACGACTGACGCACTTTCGCACCGGCCCTACCTATTATTCCGTTTCGCAGCAGCTGGTTTACCGTATCGGCAACCCCCGGCCGCGAACCCTTGGCGATCTCAAGGGGCATCTGATCGTCGCTTCCGGCTCCGCTTATCTTTCCAGCCTGCGCAATGCGAAAGAGAGCAAATATCCCGATCTTGACTGGGCTATATCCACCGATCAGGGGCCGCAGGCGCTGCTACAGGCCGTCGCCGACGGCAAGCTGGATTATACCATCGGCGATTCAGTGACCATTGCCCTGTTGCAACGCGTTCACCCGCAGCTGGCCGTCGCCTTCGATGTGACCGATGAAGAGCCGGTTACCTGGTATCTGCCGCGCGATGGTGACGACAGCCTCAATGCCGCGCTGCTTGATTACTTCGATATGCTTGGGGAAGAGGGCACGATGGCGCGCCTTGAAGAGAAGTATCTTGGTCACGTAGGCACCTTTGACTACGTTGATACCCGGACCTTTCTCAACGCGATTGATGCCATCCTGCCAGACATCAAACCGCTGTTTCAACGCTATGCCCGCCAGATAGACTGGCGCCTGCTGGCCGCAATTTCCTATCAGGAATCGCACTGGAACCCGCAGGCCACCTCGCCTACCGGCGTGCGCGGTCTGATGATGCTGACGCGCAATACCGCTGACAGCCTGAGCGTCGCTGACCGTACCGATCCGGAACAGAGCATTCGCGGCGGCAGCGAATATCTGGAAAGGATGATGGAGAAGGTGCCCGCCACCATTCCGGAGGACGAGCGCATTTGGTTTGCGCTGGCGGCCTATAACATAGGCTATGCCCATATGCTGGATGCTCGCAAGCTCACCGAAAAACAGAAGGGTAATCCTGACAGCTGGGCCGATGTGAAGGTACGCCTGCCAATGCTGAGCCAAAAACGCTATTACGCTCAGACAACCTACGGCTATGCCCGCGGGCAGGAAGCATATAACTACGTGGAAAACATCCGCAAATATCAGCTCAGTCTGGTCGGTTATTTGCAGGAACAGGAAAGAAAAATAGCCCAGCAAAAAGCGCTGGAGGCAACGCTTGGCAGCGGTTATCCCGCGGTTGACCCCGACGTGGCGATGAACTGATTCACAGTGGCGCGCTGCGCCGGGCCTTTTTCTGCTCGCGGCGCATGCGGAAAAAGTCACTTAGCAGGGCGGCACATTCCTGCGCCAGTATGCCGGAACTGACCTGCACCTGATGATTCATTCCAGGGTGCCCCAGCACATTCAGCAGCGATCCCGCCGCCCCGGTTTTTTCATCATTAGCGCCAAACACCAGGCGCCCGATGCGACTATGCACCATCGCGCCGGCACACATGGTACAAGGCTCCAGCGTGACGTACAGCGTCGCATCCAGCAGGCGATAGTTTTGCAGCGCCTGTCCCCCCTGACGCAGCGCCATTATTTCTGCATGCGCGGTCGGGTCGTGCTGGCCGATCGGCCGGTTCCATCCTTCGCCAATGATCCTATCGTCATGAACCAGCACCGCGCCAACCGGCACTTCACCCGCCTGCCAGGCACGCTGAGCAAGCTGCAGCGCGTAGCGCATCCAGTACTGGTCTTGTTGATCTGTCACGATAAGCTCCGGTAAAAAAACGCGGGGATTATACCTGATATGCTGCGGATACCAAGCGCCTTACGGCGCCGGGTTTTATCGTAAGCGCGACGCGCATTGCTTACTGGCGACGTGACTGTTCGGCCAGCGATTGCGCTTATTCCAGCTGCTGCAACTCACCGCTGGGTGTTACCCGCCAGCGGTGCTGGCAGAAAAACAGCAGCGGGTTGTCCTGCTTGCTATCGCTGTAGCCGCTATAAAGCTGCAGCGGCGTGCCTATCTGATCTTCGAGCTGCGCGACCTTTTCATGGCCCAGGCAGCGCATGACTAATATCCTGCCGCCCCAGGCGCGTCCCATCTGGCTGGCAATCAACCTGACACGCGGCAAAAAAGCCGAATCGTAATAGACCTGCTCCACCAGCGGCTGCGGCGAGCCGGTAATCAACCAAACATCGGCATCGGTGCTGTTAAGATATTCGGTCAGACGCTGCTGCACCACAGGAAACGCCACGACTCGCTGACGAAACCAAAGGGCAAAGTCCGCTTCATGCTGGCGCATTGTATTTTCGCTGCGGCCAAAAGTTATCGACCACAGTAATAAACTCATCGGCCAGCGCGCGGCGCGTCCTTTAATAAACAGCGCCAGCGCAACCACGGGCAGCAGCGGTATCACTAACAGCAGGTTAAGCGGCTGGCGACGCAGCAGGTAGCGCATGAAGCTACCGAACATATCCTGCCGATGTAGCGTGCCATCAAGGTCGAAAAAAACGACGCGCCTTGCGTCAATACTGCTCAAGCCTTACTCCTCAGGATCTTTAAATCCTATTAACCAGGCAAAAATAAACCCTGCAACGGCAGCGCAAACCCACCCCAATAAATAAAAAACCACTTTACCACTGACTATAGTCAGCGCCAGCGGCAAACCAGAAATACCAAACGTTATCAGAGTCGCGACTTTGGTACTACTGATTACGGCCCCGCCAACCGCGCCTCCAAGGCAGGCCGCAAGAAATGGCCGTCCAAGCGGCAGCGTCACGCCAAAAATCAACGGCTCGCCAACGCCCAGCAGTCCGACCGGCAGCGCACCTTTTACGATTTTCTTCAGCCGCTTATTACGGGTTTTCAGCAGTACCGCAACGGCGGCGCCTACCTGTCCGACGCCCGCCATTGAGAGGATCGGCAGCAGCGCGTTACTGCCGTGCGCCTGAATAAGCTCCACGTGAATCGGCACCATCCCCTGATGGAGGCCGGTTAGCACCAGGGGTAAAAAGCTCCCCGCCAGCAGCGCCCCGATCAGCGCCCCGCCGCGATCGAGCGCCAGGGTTACGCCCTGAGCTATCGCCTGAGACAACAGGCCACCCAGCGGTTGCAGCGCCACAATCGCTATCGTTGCCGTGATAAGTGTAGTCATCAGCGGGTTAAGGATCAGCTCAAGGGATTCCGGCAGCCACCGGCGCAGGCGCTGTTCCAGCCAGCTCATTAGCATCACCACCAGTAAAACGGCAATGACCCCGCCGCGCCCTGGCTGCAATGCCTCACCAAACAGGGTTATCTGGGCCAGCTGTGGGCTGGAAAGTATTCCGGCCATCACGCCGCCCAGCGCCATAGAACCGCCGAATACCCGTGCGGTATTAACCCCCACCAGAATATTCATGATGGTAAATATCGCGCTACCGAACAAAGCGGCCAGCGCCATCGCATTAGGGTAATGCAGCACCAGCTCGCCGCCGATATCGGGCCGCTTTAATAAATTGATGATGGCGGTGATCAGCCCCGAGGCGATGAATGCCGGAATTAAGGGAATAAAAACGTTGGCAAGCTGGCGTAAAAAATCGCTGAGCGGCGCGCGGTAGCGTGCTTTTGCTGCCATCTTATTGCGTTGAATGCCATCATCTCCTGACGCAGGCGTCTGCAGCGCACGCATTATTTCGACGATGCGCGAACTGTTGCCTGGCCCGACAATAAACTGATGCTGACGCCCCTGATGCACATAACCTTTAATGCCGTCCACGTCTTTCAGCATGGCGACGTCGAGTTTGCTGTCATCGTGCAGCTCAATGCGCACGCGGGTCATACAGTTTTCCAACTGGGCGATATTTTCGCCGCCGCCGACGCCGGACAACAAAATTTCCGCCAGCTTCTGATGCTTATCCATTGTTCCCCCCTCCCCCCTGCGGGGGTTTTATTGCGCAGCCAGCGCCGCGCGAAGATAACCGCGGTGGGTCTGTAAACGTTCGCTGGCTTCTGCTGCGTCAATCCCGGCTAGCACCATCAGGATCGCCGTTTTGACTTTATTTTCGCACTGACTTAGCGCAGTTTTCGCCGCCTCTGGCTCACAGCCGGTCGCTTCAACCACCATGCGACTTGCACGATCCAGCAGCTTGAGGTTGGTGGCCTGCATATCGACCATCAGGTTCTGATAAACTTTGCCATTTTTCACCATCGCCCCGGTTGAAATCATATTCAGCACCAGTTTCTGCGCGGTGCCGGCTTTCAGCCGGGTTGAACCGGTCAGCGCTTCCGGGCCTGTTAGCGGAGAAATAGCGATATCCGCTTCGTCGGCGATAGCAGAATCCGGATTGCAGGAAATGGCGGCGGTAGAGCAGCCTTGCTGGCGCGCATAGCGTAACGCGCCAATAACGTAGGGCGTGCGTCCGGAGGCGGCAAGTCCGATGACCATATCGCTGGCGCTAAGCCCGATGGCTTTCAGATCGTCAGCGCCAAGCTGTGCGTTATCCTCTGCGCCCTCAACCGCCTTAAGTATCGCGCCCGGTCCGCCGGCGATCAGACCGATCACCCTATCCGCAGGAACGCCGAAAGTTGGTGGGCACTCGGCAGCATCCAGCACGCCCAGACGACCGCTGGTGCCAGCGCCCAGGTATATGATGCGACCGCCCGCCCCAAGCGCCCGCGCTGCGGCATCCACCGCCTGAGCCACCGCCGGCAGCGTCAGGCTCACGGCCTGCGCCACCTTTGCATCCTCGCGATTAAAGCAGCGGACCATCTCAAGGGTTGTGAGATTGTCCAGATCCATGGTGTCAGCGTTACGCGTTTCAGAAAGCAACGATGCCAAATTCATTTGTCCTCCCGGAATTTTTAATTCTATACTTCAATCAATATACGAATATTTTATTCATTATGCAGTATTGTTTTTCTTTGATTAAATCCTGTATCACAATCTGAGTTGCGCTATAGCTAGCGCGCCGCGATTCAGCGAAAAAGTAATAATTTGATGAGGAGATGACATGAGTGCCCTGTTACGCATCCGCCAGCTCTATCCGCGACTGGCCGCGAACGAGCGCCGCCTGGCTGATTTTCTTCTCTCGCAGCCCGATGAGGCTCGCCACCAAAGTTCACAGAGGCTGGCGGAATCGGCCGGGGTCAGTCAATCAAGCGTGGTTAAATTTGCGCAAAAACTGGGCTATCGCGGCTTTCCGGCGCTTAAGATGGCGCTGAGCGATTCTCTGGCGGATAAAAGCGCGGTAATGGTCCACAACCATATTCTCAGCGACGATCCGTTAAAGGTCGTCGGTGAAAAGCTGCTAACGGAAAAAACCTCCGCGATACGTGCAACTCTGGATATCAACAGCGAGGAAAAGCTGCTGGAAGTCCTGCACCTGCTTAAAGAAGCGCGTCGTATCGTGCTGGTCGGGATCGGCGCCTCCGGCCTGGTGGCGAAGGACTTTTCGTGGAAGCTGATGAAGATCGGCATCAGCGCGGTAGCGGAACAGGATATGCATGCCCTGCTGGCCAGCGTACAGGCGCTAAGTGAAGGCGATGTTCTGCTGGCTATCTCCTACAGCGGCGAGCGCCGGGAAATCAATCTTGCGGCGCAGGAAGCTAAACGCTGCGGCGCCGCCGTTTTAGCATTCACCGGTTTTACCCCTAATACGCTGCAGCAAAGCGCTCATCACTGCCTGTATACGGTGGCGGAAGAGCAAACCACGCGCAGCGCGGCAGTTTCTTCTACCGCCGCACAGCTGGCATTAACCGACCTGCTATTTATGGCGCTGATCCAGCGCGACCCAGAGCGCGCGGGCCATCATATTCGCCATAGCGAAGCGCTGGTGAAAAAACTGCTCTGAATTAACATCCGTGATAATTATTCGCCTTTTATTGACGTCGGACATGCCATTTTTTGCCCGACGTTGTATAAATAGCCGCCTTCATCGTATCAACGCTTGGATCTGTCAGCGAAAAACGGCTAAGGCCATTGAATTACCATGTTCATCAGTAGTCCCGGATCAGCTAACCGTGGTTAACGGGGCAGACTCCAGCTAACCTTAGACTTTATTTTTTAAGATAACTTATTGAAATGGCTTTACTCATTACCGAAAGCTGCATTAATTGCGATATGTGCGAGCCTGAATGCCCTAATCTGGCTATCAGCATGGGCGATCTGATTTACCAGATCGATGCCGAACGCTGCACCGAGTGCATCGGATTTTATGACAGCCCAACCTGCCAGAAGGTCTGCCCGATAGAAAAAACCATTATTACTGACGCCCGGCATCCTGAGAGCCAGGCGGAGCTATGGGAAAAGTTTGTCATTCTGCAGGGCATTACCCCCGCTTGATTAATCTTCGATTATTACCGTTGCGCAGGCATAGTGGCGTTCGTCGGCCAGAGTTACATGAACCCGACGCACGCCCATCTTTTCGGCGATAACGGCCGCTTGCTCAAAGAAGCGTAATCCCGGCTTACCTAATTCGTCGTTGTAGACTTCGAACTGGTTGAACGCCAGACCGCCGCGAATACCGGTGCCAAATGCCTTTGCTGCGGCCTCTTTAACCGCAAAACGCTTAGCGAGAAAACGCACCGGCTGCTGATGCGCCTGGTATTGCCGCCATTCGTCGGCACTCAGCACGCGCTGCGCCAGGCGATCGCCGCTGCGTGAGACTACGCCCTCGATGCGGGCGATCTCGACGATATCGCTACCCAGACCGAGGATAGCCATCAGCGGCGTGCTTCGCGCATCAGCGTTTTCATTTCAGCCACCGCCTGCGCCAGCCCGCAAAACAGCGCGCGCCCAATGATGGCGTGACCAATATTCAGCTCATACATTTCAGGCAGCGCCGCAATCGGCATCACATTATGATAAGTCAGGCCGTGGCCAGCGTTGACCTTTAGCCCCTTGCCTGCGGCGTAAGCCGCAGCATCGCGGATACGCGCAAACTCCGTCAGGCGTGCATCACCTTCAGCTTCAGCATAAGCGCCGGTGTGTATTTCTATCCAGGGCGCGCCGGTATCAACGGCAGCGTCGATCTGCCGATTATCAGCATCAATAAACAGAGAAACCAGGATACCGGCCTGCTGCAGCTTACTGACGGCCCGGGCCACTTTTTCCGCCTGCCCGGCCACGTCGAGGCCGCCCTCGGTGGTGACTTCCTGACGCTTTTCCGGCACCAGACAGCAAAAGTGCGGCTTTATTTCACAGGCAATAGCCACCATTTCATCGGTCACCGCCATTTCAAGGTTCATGCGGTTCTGGATTGTCTGACGCAGAATGCGCACGTCGCGATCGGTAATATGACGGCGATCCTCTCGCAGATGCACGGTAATGCCGTCTGCGCCCGCCTGCTCGGCGGCGAAAGCGGCCTGCACGGGGTCCGGATAGTGAGTACCGCGCGCGTTACGCACGGTCGCAATGTGATCGATATTTACGCCCAGTAATAACTCAGTCATAGCTTCCTCAGCGTTTGGCGGACAGAGCAGTGAGTTTACAACGATGCGTCCCTGGCCGGTATGGCAGAACGCTATTCTTCTTGCGCCGGTGGCGCATCTGGTCTTTTTTTCGGCAAAAACTGGCGAAACAGTTCCTGACTTTTGAGCGGCTTGCCACCAAGGTAGGGTTTAAGCGCCATGCGCGTGAAGCGCTTTGCCGCTCTGAGGGTATCAGCATCGGGAAACTCACGCTGCGCCAGGGCGTGCAGGTGGTGGCCGGTGAAGCTGCGGTTATTGATTACCAGGCTGGCGATAAATCCCCTTTCCTCGCGGTAGCTGTAGGTCATGCCAGCGCTAACCGGCTCCCCACTGCCTGCACAGTGCAGAAAATCGACGCCGTAACCAAGCTGGCCAAGCAGCGCCAGTTCAAAACGGCGCAGGGTGGGTTCAGGCGAGCCATCGTCGGCAGCCAGCGCCTGAATACAGTACAGATAGTCAAAGAAAAGCTCGCTGAACGGCGTTTCATGTTCCAGCACGCGCGACAGCAGTTCGTTGACGTAAAGCCCGCAGTAGAGGGTGGTGCCGGATAGCGGCAGCGCCAGCGAGACCGCCTCCGCACTGCGCAGGAATTTCATCTCGCCGCGCCCGCCCCAACGCACCAGCAGCGGGGTAAAAGGTTGCAGCGTCCCTTTCAGCTGCGAGCGCTTTGCCCTGGCGCCTTTTGCCAGGACGCGCACGCGGCCGTTATGTTCGGTAAACAGATCGAGCAGCAGGCTGGTCTCGCTCCAGGGACGCCCATGCAGGACGAATGCGCGCTGCCAGCCTTCCATATGTGGCTCAGAGGTCGTCTATATAGCCCAGGCTGCGCAGCGCACGTTCATCATCCGCCCAGCCGGACTTCACCTTAACCCAGAGTTCGAGATGCACTTTGCTTTCGAACATCTCTTCCATGTCTTTGCGGGCTTCAATGCCAATCGTTTTAATCTTCGCGCCTTTATTGCCGATCACCATCTTCTTTTGTCCCTCGCGCTCAACGAGGATCAGTCCGTTAATATCGAAGCCGCCGCGCTCATTCGTCGCGAACTGCTCAATTTCAACGGTAACGGAGTAGGGAAGCTCAGCGCCGAGAAAGCGCATTAGCTTTTCGCGAATGATTTCTGACGCCATAAAGCGCTGCGAGCGGTCGGTAATATACTCCTCAGGGAAGTGATGCTCAGCTTCAGGCAGGCGTTTGCGCACGATGGCGGCAATGGTATCGACGTTTTTCCCGTGCTCGGCGGAGATTGGCACCACATCGAGGAAATTCATTTTCTGGTTTATCTGCTGAATATGCGGTAGCAGGATCGACTTATCGCTAATATTGTCGACTTTATTGATCGCCAACAGCACCGGCGCTTTACCGCCCTTGAGCTTGTTAAGCACCATCTCATCGTCGTCGTTCCAGCGCGTGCCTTCCACCACAAAAATAATCAGCTCGACGTCGCCTATCGAGCTGCTGGCCGCCCGGTTCATCAGACGATTGATCGCCCTTTTCTCTTCAATATGCAAACCGGGAGTATCAACATAAATCGCCTGATAAGCGCCTTCGGTATGGATACCCATAATGCGATGGCGGGTCGTTTGCGGTTTACGCGAGGTAATAGAAATCTTCTGCCCCAGAAGCTGGTTCAGTAACGTGGACTTACCCACGTTCGGGCGGCCTACAATAGCAATGAAGCCGCAGTGAGGAGTTTGTTCGCTCATTCAATTCCTAACTTAATCAGCGCTTGTTCAGCCGCCGCCTGCTCAGCTTTGCGGCGGCTGGAACCAACGCCCACTACCGGTTCGCTCATTCCGCTAACCAGACAGTGAATGGTAAATTCCTGATCGTGCGCTTCGCCCCGAACCTGCACCACCAGATAAGATGGCAGCGGCAGATGGCGCCCCTGCAAATACTCCTGCAAACGCGTTTTTGGATCTTTTTGCTTATCGCCCGGGCTTATCTGCTCTAATCGCGAGGCGTACCAGTTCAGGATCAGCTTCTCGACGTTCTGAATATCGCTATCGAGAAATATAGCGCCAATCAGCGCTTCCACCGTATCGGCAAGGATCGATTCACGACGAAAGCCGCCGCTCTTCAACTCGCCCGGCCCGAGGCGCAGACATTCGCCCAGCTCAAATTCACGTGCGATTTCCGCCAGCGTATTGCCGCGTACTAAGGTCGCTCGCATGCGGCTCATATCCCCTTCGTCAACGCGCGGGAAGCGGTGATAAAGCGCATTTGCCACTACGTAGCTCAAAATCGAGTCGCCAAGAAATTCCAGTCGCTCATTGTGCTTGCTGCTGGCGCTACGATGCGTTAATGCCTGCTGCAGCAGCTCGTAATGAATAAAAGTGTAGCCCAGCTTACGCTGTAGGCGATTAATTACGATGGGGTTCATGTGTTACCAATCTGTCAATGCGTCAAACAATCTGCATACGAAACGGGGCTGGGTCACACACAACACTATCAGTTTCGTCTGCAGTGGCTCCCCGCAGGGAGCCATCCCTTTACAGCTTAATGTATACCGCCAATGCGGCTAAAACGAATCCCCGTCGGCCACTCGCCCGGCTGCTTCTCAAAGCTCATCCAGATAGCGAAAGCCTTACCAACCAGATTTTTTTCCGGGACGAATCCCCAGTAACGGCTGTCATAGCTGTTATCACGGTTATCGCCCATCATGAAATACATGCCTTTCGGCACCACCCAGGTGTTTTGCGGCTGGCCGGGCTGGTGATAATAACCGCTGGTCTGGCCCAGGGGTTCAGGCGAAAGCAGAATGTGATGGGTCACATCACCCAGGGTTTCATCGCGCTCAAGGAGACGCATGCCGCCAGGGACATCCTGCCCAACCGGACGCTGGTAGAAATTGCTGCTGGTTTCACTCCCGCCGTTACCGCCGAACGTTTCGACAAAATCGCTCTGGCGGACGTCAGAATAGGTAACAGGCAAGGCTTTCTGGCAAGCATCATCATTGCCGCAGCCAGGGAAAACGGTCACCGTTTTCATTACCGGGTCGTAGGTAATACGATCGCCAGGCAGACCAATAGCGCGCTTAATATAATCTTCACTGGGGTTTTTCGGAAACTTAAAAACCACCACATCGCCACGCTTCGGATGACCGGTTTCAATTAGCGTAGTCTGAGAGATGGGATCTTTGATGCCGTAAGCAAATTTTTCCACCAGAATAAAGTCGCCAACGAGCAGCGTCGGCATCATTGAGCCGGACGGGATCTGGAAAGGTTCAACGATAAACGAACGCACCACAAAGACCACCAGCAGCACCGGAAATACCGATACCGCCGTTTCAATCCAGCCTGGCTGCTTAGCCACCTTACTCAGCGCAGCGTCATCCAGCTTGCCGCCGGCCTGCGCCTGCGCCTGTTCACGCCGGGCACGGCGCGCGGGCGCTAACTTAACTTTATCCACGCACCAGATTATCCCTGTTACCAGGGTTGCAATCGCCAGGATCAGGGCGAACGTATTAGCCATCTATCTTCCCTCTGTGCCACTCCCAGGCGGCGTTATTTACTTTCTTTTCCAACATGCAGAATCGCCAGAAATGCTTCCTGAGGCAGTTCGACGTTACCGACCTGCTTCATGCGTTTTTTCCCTTCTTTTTGCTTCTGCAGCAGCTTTTTCTTACGACTGACGTCACCGCCATAGCACTTCGCCAGCACGTTCTTACGCAACTGTTTAACCGTAGCACGGGCGATAATATGATTGCCGATAGCCGCCTGAATAGCGATATCAAACTGCTGGCGCGGGATCAGGTCTTTCATCTTTTCCACCAGCTCACGACCGCGATACTGCGAATTGTCACGATGGGTGATTAGCGCCAGCGCATCAACCCGCTCGCTATTGATCAATACATCGACCCGCACCATGTCGGAAGTCTGAAAGCGTTTAAAATTGTAATCCAGCGAGGCATATCCGCGCGAGGTCGATTTCAAGCGGTCAAAAAAGTCCAGTACCACTTCCGCCATCGGAATTTCATAGGTCAGCGCAACCTGATTGCCGTGATAAACCATATTAGTTTGTACGCCGCGTTTCTCAATGCATAGCGTTATCACGTTGCCGAGAAACTCCTGCGGCAGCAGCATATGGCACTCAGCGATAGGTTCACGTAGCTCTTCAATATTGTTCAGCGGCGGCAGTTTCGAGGGGCTGTCAACGTAGACCGTTTCGCCAGCGGTGGTCTGCACTTCATAAACCACGGTCGGCGCCGTAGTGATCAAGTCCAGATCGTATTCACGCTCAAGACGCTCCTGGATGATCTCCATATGCAGCAGACCGAGGAAGCCACAGCGGAAACCAAAGCCCAGCGCGGTTGAACTTTCCGGCTCATAAAACAGCGAAGCGTCGTTCAGACTCAGTTTGCCCAGCGCGTCACGGAAGCTTTCGTAATCGTCGGAGCTGACCGGGAACAGGCCGGCATACACCTGCGGCTTCACTTTTTTGAAGCCCGGCAGCGCTTTATCGGCCGGTTGACGCGCCAGCGTCAGGGTGTCCCCCACCGGGGCGCCGAGGATGTCTTTAATCGCACAGACCAGCCAGCCTACTTCGCCGCACTTCAGCTCGGTGCGATCGACCTGCTTAGGAGTGAAGATACCAAGTCGGTCGGCGTTATAAACCTGACCGGTGCTCATGACTTTTACCTTGTCGCCCTTACGCAGAACGCCGTTTTTGATGCGGATAAGCGACACTACGCCAAGGTAATTATCAAACCAGGAGTCGATAATCAGCGCCTGCAACGGCGCATCCGGCTCGCCTTCCGGCGACGGTATATCGCGCACCAGACGTTCCAGAACGTCCGGTACGCCGATGCCGGTTTTGGCCGAGCAGCGCACGGCGTCGGTAGCATCGATGCCGACGATATCTTCAATCTCTTCGGCTACGCGGTCGGGATCGGCGGCCGGCAGGTCAATCTTATTCAGTACCGGTACAACTTCCAGGTCCATTTCCATGGCGGTGTAGCAGTTAGCCAGGGTCTGGGCTTCAACGCCCTGCCCTGCATCGACCACCAGCAGCGCGCCTTCGCAGGCGGCCAGCGAACGGGAAACTTCATAAGAGAAGTCAACATGCCCGGGCGTGTCGATAAAATTGAGCTGGTAAGTTTCACCGTTTGGCGCATGGTAATCGAGCGTAACGCTCTGCGCCTTAATGGTAATGCCGCGCTCGCGCTCCAGATCCATTGAATCCAGAACCTGCGCCGCCATTTCGCGTTCGGTCAGGCCGCCACAAATTTGAATCAGCCGATCTGATAACGTGGATTTACCGTGGTCGATATGTGCGATGATAGAGAAATTACGTATGTGCTTCATTTATATGAATTTTTTCGCGTAAGATAACGTTGAAGACTTGTTGATGGTAACGGATTCAGCCACGTTGTTTATATCTCCCATCAATATTGAGCACGCATCTTACACTGTTACCCTGCTTCACGAAAGAATTCACGCAGATAACAATGCATCAACCTGATACGTTTCATCGCGGCCAGCAGAGCCCCGAAAGACGCAAAGACACCCTGCCACAGCCAGGCAAGGCAATGGCGTAAGTGTGTTAGCTTTCGGGTATCTCAACGCGCAGGGCATCCGGTGGCAGGGCAACGCTCAGAATAACAGGTTGGAAATCCGCGCGGTGTCCGACTAAGGCGGCAATCCCTTTAGCCACGATGAATCCGCCGATGCCGCCCAGCAGCGCGCCACAGGCGGCCGCCAGGTCGCTATGAAAAAGCATCTGAAAAAGGCCGGCGATGATAAACAATCCGGCAAGCGGCGTCATATAAACCAGCAGCGCGGAACCTAGCAGGCTCTTTTCTGCAATACCCAGTTCGATACGTTGCCCGGGCTGCAGCGGTTCAGGGCTGTTAATTTGCATTACGTGGGCGTTTTTCGGCCCAAGCTTGTTCAGCAGATGGCTGCCGCAGCCCTTGCGTGCCGAGCAGCGGCTGCAGGACGTTTTGATTTCAGAGTGCAGCGTTGCCACACCGTTGTGCCAGGCCACCACCGTGGCCCATTCTCTCATCATGGCTGCGTTCCCAGAGATACGCTGTCTGCAATTCGTTTTGCCGTGGAAGGCGGTAGTTCTCCCACCACGGTAATTTCAGTATTGTCACGAACTTCAGTTTGCACCGTGCGCCAACCGTTACGCAATAACTGCGGCACGCTGTTTTTATCAGCCTGGCTGATATTTACAGAAAAGCTAAATAAGCCATCAGAATACAGCCGTGATTCGACCGGTTTGTTCAGCGAAGGAATATCGCGACGGCTTTGCGACACTTCCTGCATTCCCTGGGGCAACCAGCCCACCCGCCAGCTGAACTGCTGCTTTTTAACCGGCGGCAGTGAGAGTGAAGGTGGCATACTGGCTTTAGTCAGCCCCTGCATCACCTTACGAACGCCGTCATCGACGGCAAAACTGATCACGCGATACTGTTCAAGCGTCTCGCCATCGCGATCGAGCATATCCACCCGCAGCGGCAGCTTAGTGTCGGTATCAATCCAGACAATAAAGCTATAGCGCGTTCCATCACGCGCCACGATGCGAATTACATCGCACACCTGATCGGCAATGCGGGTGCGCCCGACCGGCACAAAATCGTAACTGCTGCTAAGACGGCTGAAATCACCATATATCACCGAGGGCAGCGAATCGATAATGTGCCCGCCATTGAGGGTAAATGGCTCAAGGCCAGCCTCAAAGTAGCTGATTTCATTACCGCGCTGAACAATTTCGCGCCGCGGTCCGTCCATTTGCAGTAGCTGCGCATAGACTTTATCGTCGATCAGCGCATGGCGATAGCGTAGTGATTCAATTCCCATGCGGGAGACGCTAATAAAGGCGAGTTCGTAGTTGAGGGACTGGCTGGCCTGCTCCATCTGTTGCAATAACGCCCCGGACGTTGTTTGCGCCGGGGCGACAGAAGGATACAACAGGCTGCCGGTCAAAAGAGAGACGGCATACCAAAATTGCTTCATTACTGCTGCTGAATTCCTAACGATTGAGTTCCTGGTACCTGAACTGCAGCAGCCTGTTGAGCAGGAGCCTGCTCAATCTGCAGTTGTTCAGCGTGTAAACGGCGCTGCAACTCATAATCCTGTAGTAAGGCATTAACCCGACGACGCTGATCCTGCGCCTGCTGCTGACCGTTTGCGCCAGCATTCTGCGGCACGCCATAGCTAACCGGAGACGCCTGTCCCATCATTGGCAGGGTGTTAAAAACCGGCGAGTCAGAGCTGCCTGGGGCATTTTGCGCGGGCTGATTATAGTGCTGGACGCCAACGATGACCGCCAGCGAAACGCAAGCCGCTACGCCAACCTGAGTAATCTGCGCCGCCCAGGGGCGAACTTTTTGCCAGAAAGGCATGTTTTCCCAGCGTGAGGGTTCCGGCTGAGATTCAGGGATAAGAGGTGTTACGCTTCTGGCTGGCTCCTGCTCGATAGCAGCAGCGACACGGGCAGCGATGTCGAAATGAATGACTTCGCCTACATCACCCCGCAGGGTGTCACGGATAAGATGGTAACTCTGCCAGCTTTTCTGCAGCGTTGCATCCCCGGACAGGGCAGCTATCACCTCGTTATCCAGAGCTTCACCATCCATTAAAGCGGAAAGTTTCTCTTTCTGCATGCTTTAGTACCCTTCCTGTGCCCGCCATTTAATGGCGTTGAATAAGCGGTTGGACTTTATTATCAATCGCTTCTCGCGCCCGGAAAATCCGCGAACGGACGGTTCCTACGGGGCAATCCATGACGGCGGCTATCTCTTCATAGCTCAGTCCGTCAAGCTCCCGAAGAGTGATTGCCATCTTTAAATCTTCCGGCAATGACTCAATGGTGCGAAAAACAATCTGTTTCAACTCTTCAGACAACATTAAGTTCTCTGGGTTCGAAATTTCTTTTAGCGCCCCTGCACTCTCGAAGTTTTCAGCATCAATCGCGTCAACATCGCTGGAGGGGGGACGTCGTCCTTGAGCAACCAAATAATTCTTCGCCGTATTAACGGCAATTCTGTATAGCCAGGTATAGAAGGCGCTATCGCCGCGAAACGACTCTAACGCTCTGTATGCCTTAATAAAAGATTCCTGAACCACATCGGGTACATCGCCAGAGGGGACATACCGGGCCACAAGGCTCGCCACTTTATGCTGGTAGCGTACCACCAGAAGATTAAATGACTTTTGATCTCCTTTCTGAACCCGTTCAACAAGAACCTGATCCGTTAACTGCTCGCTCATCCGAGGTAATGTCTCCCCAAATTTCTTTTAACGCGTAGTAAAACCGTCAGCAATGACACACTTATCTTGAGCAAGCACTGGCTTTGATTCGTCATTTTACGGAAAGTTCCTACACGCATGTTTTTCTCCTGTCATCAGCACATTTTGCACCAGCCACTTTGATTGGTTTGATGTGAGTCTGGTCGTGCCGCACTCGCTTACGCTTGGCCGGCTTGCCTCAATGGCCCGACGACGCCCGCAGGGTACATTAACAAGCACGCTTTTTCACCTGCTAATCTCTGATTAGCAAAAATGTTCGCCATAATAAACATTAGCTGAAAATAGCAAACACATCCGTTGATTTGCGTCAGCGGGGCGTCTGTGGTGTGGTTAACCGGAAAATACTGTAGGTTTTGGGGATTTCCCCCCGGCGTAAGTAGTGATACTCTCAGCCAATCCAATGTTTAGTACACTAAACAAAATGAAACTTTCTGATTATAGTTGTGACGTTCTGATCGTCGGTAGCGGCGCAGCAGGTTTGTCGCTGGCATTACGGCTCGCGCCGTCTTATCGGGTGATGGTGCTCAGTAAAGGTCCGATCAACGAAGGCTCAACCTTCTATGCTCAAGGCGGCATCGCGGCGGTTTTTGACCAGGCAGACAGCATCGAGTCTCACATTGAGGATACGCTGACGGCCGGTGCCGGCCTGTGCGATCGTGATGCGGTCGCATTTATTGCCAGCAATGCCCGACATTGCGTACAGTGGCTAATTGATAACGGCGTCACTTTCGATAAACACCAGAATCCCCCCAGCGAGCAACCCTATCACCTGACGCGGGAAGGCGGCCACAGCCATCGCCGTATCCTGCACAGCGCCGATGCCACCGGGCGCGCGGTTGAAACGACGCTGGTCAGCCTGGCCCTTGCGCATCCCAACATTCAGGTTCTTGAGCGCTTTAACGCCGTCGATATTATCACCAGCGATAAAGCCGCCCTGCCCGGTCCGCGGCGCGCAGTCGGCGCCTGGCTGTGGAATCGCCAGCGTGAGCGCGTTGAAACCTGCAGCGCACGGTCCGTTGTCTTAGCCACCGGCGGTGCGGCGAAAGTATACCAATACACTACGAATCCCGATGTGGCATCCGGTGATGGCATTGCGATGGCATGGCGCGCCGGATGTCGGGTGGCTAACCTTGAGTTCAATCAGTTTCACCCCACCTGCCTGTTCCATCCACAAGCGCGTAACTTTTTACTCAGCGAAGCGCTGCGCGGTGAAGGCGCACTGCTAAGGCGCCCGGACGGTTCACGCTTTATGCCCGACTTTGACCCACGCGGCGAACTGGCGCCGCGCGACGTGGTTGCCCGCGCCATTGATTACGAAATGAAGCGTCTTGGCGTCGACTGCATGTATCTCGATATCAGCCATAAGCCGGCAGACTTTATCCGCACGCATTTCCCAACAATTTATGAAAAGCTACTGGGCTTCGGCCTTGATCTGACCCGTGAACCGATCCCGGTGGTTCCGGCAGCGCATTATACCTGCGGCGGGGTGATGGTTGACCATCAGGGCCAGACGGATGTGGCCGGGCTTTACGCCATTGGCGAAGTCAGCTACACCGGTTTACACGGTGCTAATCGCCTGGCATCAAACTCATTACTTGAATGTCTGGTCTACGGCTGGTCCGCTGCACAGGCGCTTTGCGCTACGCTGGACAGCTTATCCGCGCCCGCTAGTCTGCCATCATGGGATGAAAGCCGGGTCGACGATTCCGATGAGCGGGTCATTATCCAGCATAACTGGCACGAACTCCGGCTGTTTATGTGGGATTATGTCGGCATTGTTCGCTCAACTAAACGGCTGGAACGCGCGCAGCGTCGCATCCAGTTATTGCAGGCGGAAATCGCTGAATACTATGCCAACTTCCGCATTTCAAATAACTTGCTCGAATTACGTAATCTGGCTGCGGTGGCCGAGCTCATCGTCCACAGCGCATTGCAGCGCAAGGAGAGCCGCGGGCTGCACTATACGCTGGATTACCCGCAGGCTCTGGCCCATGCGCAACCCACTATCCTCACGCCGATAACTCCCCGTTAGCGAAACAAATAAAAATCCTGCGTCAGCCCGTGCCAGGCTGGCGAATACTGGTTATCACCGTCGCGAATAGTCAGCCGGTCGGAAAAGGTGTCGCCCGCACGGGGAGAAAACGCCAGTAGCACCCGCGTGGGTAATTTGTTTTCCGTTTCGGCAATATCGGTTCGCAAACGCAGATGCCAGCCTCTGGAGGTCGCCATGGCAATAAACTGTTCACCCGGCCGCTCCGGCAGGACAACCGCTAAAAAACCCTCTTCGCTCAGCAGACGTTCCGCGCAAACTAGCAGCGCTTCATGGTCAAGATGGCTGGTATAGCGCGCTTTGTCCCGTGCGCTGCTGGCACACTTGACGCCAGGCGAGAAGTAAGGAGGATTACTTACAATCAGCTGGTAATGTCGATCGCAGCCTGCCGCCCAGTTGATAACATCATCCTGGTAGACATTGATACGCGCAGCCCACGGCGAAGCCTGTATGTTTTCTGACGCCTGCTTTGCAGCCTCAGCGTCCAGCTCTACGGCATCGACCTGTACCTCAGGCGCCGTACGCTGCGCCAGCATCAGAGCAATTAATCCGCTGCCGGTGCCGATATCCAGAATACGCTTAACGCCCGCTACCGGCGCCCAGCTTCCCAGTAAAATTCCGTCGGTGCCGACCTTCATCGCACAGCGGTCATGGGCGACGAAGAACTGTTTAAAGGTAAAGCCGTTACGGCGTAGTAGACTTTTCTTTTGTGACATTTGCCTGACCTGAAGAATAATCGGCGTTAGCATAGGACAATCTTTCGCGCAGGAAAAGCCGACCCTCTGGCACAAACAGATGAACATCCTGGGCAATCTGTCTATAATCGGCGCCCCAAACTGAGGTAGATCATGACGGCAACCACTTTTTCCGAACTCGAACTCGACGAGAGCCTGCTGGACGCCCTGCAGGATAAAGGCTTTACGCGCCCAACAGCGATCCAGGCGGCGGCGATCCCCCCGGCACTTGAAGGACGAGACGTTCTCGGTTCAGCGCCAACGGGCACCGGTAAGACCGCAGCCTACCTGCTGCCCGCACTGCAGCACCTGCTCGATTTCCCACGTAAGAAGTCCGGCCCGCCGCGTATTCTTATCCTCACGCCGACGCGCGAACTGGCGATGCAGGTCGCCGACCACGCACGTGAACTGGCCGCGCACACTCATCTGGATATCGCCACCATCACCGGCGGCGTTGCCTATATGAACCATGCTGAGGTGTTCAGCGAAAATCAGGACATTGTGGTGGCAACCACTGGCCGCCTGCTGCAATACATCAAAGAAGAGAATTTCGACTGCCATGCGGTGGAGACGCTGATTCTGGATGAAGCTGACCGCATGCTGGATATGGGCTTTGCCCAGGATATAGAACACATCGCCGGAGAAACCCGCTGGCGCAAGCAAACCCTGCTATTTTCCGCCACGCTGGAAGGCGAAGCTATTCAGGACTTCTCCCGCCGGCTGCTAAACGACCCGGTTGAGGTTGATTCCGATCCAGCGCGCAGCGAACGCAAAAAAATCAACCAGTGGTATTATCGCGCCGACGACCTGAAGCACAAAACGGCGCTGCTGGTTCACCTGTTAAAACAGCCGGAAGTCACGCGAGCCATCGTTTTCGTACGAAAACGCGAACGCGTTCACGAGCTTTGCCAATCGCTGCACGAAGCGGGCATTAACTCCAGCTATCTTGAAGGTGAGATGGTACAGGCAAAACGCAATGAGGCGCTAAAGCGTCTGGTTGAGGGCCGGGTTAAGGTTCTGGTCGCAACCGACGTTGCTTCACGCGGCATTGATATCCAGGACGTCAGCCACGTGTTTAATTTTGATATGCCGCGCACCGCCGATACCTACCTGCATCGCATTGGCCGTACCGCGCGCGCGGGGCGCAAAGGAACCGCCCTTTCCCTGGTTGAAGCGCACGACCACCTGCTGCTGGGGAAAATAAGCCGCTATATCGAAGAACCGCTAAAATCACGCACCATCGATGAACTGCGTCCCAGCACGCGGGTGCCCAATGACAAGCTAAAAGGCAAGCCATCGAAAAAGGTTCAGGCAAAACGTAAAGAGAAAAAAGAGGGCGAAGAGGCTAAAAAGCGCGTTAAGCAGCGCCATCGTGTGACCAAAAATATTGGCAAGCGGCGTAAACCCAGCGAAACAGCAGCCGGTGATGATGCTGAATAATTGCACACGCAAGCACAAAAACACCCGTTTAAGGGTGTTTTTGTTAATTTAAATCGGGACTTTCAGCCAGCAACCCACTTTTTTGCTGCTGGGTTTACCACATTAACAAAATAACAACAAAACCCACGGGAGAAATAGCAACTCCCTGTGGGTTATCAATAGTTTAAATCTTGTTTACTGCTGCAGCAGATTTAATCAGCGTTTAACTTTACAGATTTTCTGTGAAGGTTCGGGTAATAACATCACGCTGCTGTTCTGGCGTCAGCGAGTTAAAACGCACCGCATAGCCTGAAACGCGAATCGTCAGCTGCGGGTACTTCTCCGGATGCTCAACCGCGTCCAGCAGGGTTTCACGACGCATTACGTTGACGTTCAGATGCTGACCGCCCTCCACCCGCACCTGTGGTTTCACTTCCACGGGGACTTCACGATATTCGAACTGGCCCAAATCACTAACAGCAACAATTTGGTCTTCGTTGTAATCGCTACGTGCGCATACGCAGCGCGCTTCCTGCTTTTCGTTATCCAGTAGCCAGAATGAATTCATCAGCCCGGGTTTTGCTGCTTTTGTAATCTGAATACCTGTAATCATCACTACCTCCAGCTCGGACCGGCCTCAACAGTTCAGACCTGGCCTCGTGTAAAATACTCATTACTTTATATACCCCGCCAGACGCCACTCCTTTGACGCAGATCAATTCATTTTCCGCCACGCTGGATTAAAAAATCTAACTTATTGATTAAAAACAAAAAGCGAAAAATTAAAAAAACTATTAGACGTCAACTACTCAGGCCGGTACGCGTCAACTATTCTGGCCGCCTTTCAGTTACTTCTTAACTGACTGCTGGGTTACTGCTTTCGACGTTTTCTTTCTGTAGCTTTCTCCTGTTACCTCGA